>CAVZKP010000031.1:0-104235 GCA_963775875.1 uncultured Alphaproteobacteria bacterium | reverse complement strand
ACGACGATCTCGTCCGCTTCCCTCGATCGCGCTGCTTGCTTCAGCCGCTTGCTCCTCATCATCCCATACCAGATAACGGACCAGGATTTTGGTATCGACGGCGAGCCTCACCGGCCGTCGCCCGCCTCGATTGCCTGCTGCATTTCTTCGAGCGAGACCGGTCGACGCCCCGGTCGCTGCAACGCGCCGCGCAGGCCCTTGATGTCGCCGCGAGTGGCGGCGGCGACCAGCTCGACCCGTCCGTTTCCCAACAGCGAGACGCTGACCTTGGCCCCGGGTCTCACACCCAGATGGTCCAACACCGCGCGTCGCAGGGTGACTTGTCCCTTCGCTGTGACAGTTAGTTCGCGCGCCATCTCGCACCGCGTCGTCTTTGTTGAACAGAAGTAAGGCACAGACTACCTTAAACAAGCCCGACCGGGCCGGACGGCGCGGTCCCTGGAATGGCGATTGACGGCGCCCGGTGCGCCGGCCAAATTCGCGCGGTCGAGAGGAGAGATCATGTCCGAGCGAGCGCCGTTTCTGAACCAAGCCTATAGCGCCTATCACCATCGCGAGCGGCCGGCGGAGGACGAGGAACTGACCCGGGTCGGGCCGGGCACGCCGTGCGGCGAATATCTGCGGCGCTTTTGGCAGCCGGTGGTGCTGGCCGGCGAACTGGGAGAATTGCCGCGGCGGCTGCGCATTCTCGGCGAGGATCTGGTGGCGTTTCGCGACAAGAGCGGCGCGATCGGCCTGCTCGAATTGCATTGCCCGCATCGCGGCACCTCGCTCGAATTCGGGCTGATCGGCGACCACGGCATCCGCTGCTGCTATCACGGCTGGCTGTTCGGCTGCGACGGCACGATCCTCGAAACCCCGGGCGAACCGGCCGACAGCACCCTGAAGGAGCGGCTCTATCACGGCGCCTACCCGGTGCACGAGCATAACGGGCTGGTCTTTGCCTATATGGGGCCGCCCGACAAGATGCCTGATTTCCCGATCCTCGATACCTACAATTTGCCCGGCTACCATCAGATCGCCCGCGCGCCCAGCCTGTGGGAATGCAACTGGCTGCAGGTCAAGGAAAACAGCATGGACCCGGCGCATCTGGCGTTCCTGCACACCTTGCCGGGCAGCGAGGGCTTTACCGAGGATTTCAAGGAACTCGGCGAGTGGGACTGGATGGAGACCCCGGTCGGCATGGTCTATATCGACACCCGGCGGCAGGCGGACCGGGTGTGGGTGCGGCTCGCCGATTTCATCCTGCCCAACATCCACCAGTTTCCGCCGAACGCCGACCCGATGGCGCAGCGCAACTCGATCAACCGGCCGATGGCGACGACCTGGGCGGTGCCGCTCGACGACAGCCATACGATGCAGATCGGCTACTACCGCGCGCCCGAGGGCAAGCAATTCCGGCAGGGCGCCGGGTTCGGCCAGGATGCCAGCCGGCCCTATGCCGAGCGGCAGCGGGTGCCCGGCGATTATGACGCGCAGGTCAGCATCCATGGCGGGACGGCGCGGCACGGGCTCGAACATCTCGCCGCCACCGACCGCGGCATCATCATGATGCGCAACCTGATCCGGCGCGGCATTCGCGCGGTCGGCAATGGCGAGGCGCTGGGATACCCGATCCTGCAGAACGGGGCGGCATTGCCGACCTACGGTCACGACCGGGTGGTGGCCGGCATCCCCCCGGCAGCGACGCCGGCAGCGGACAAGCAGCTGCTGCGCGAGGTGGCGCGCAATGTGGTGACGCAGACGATCGAGGCCGGGTTTCCCGACGCCTAGCCGCGACAGGTCGCCCGGCCGTCGCCCGGGCTGAGCCTCGATCGGCGGCGATCAGCCTATTCGCCGAGCGTCAGGCGCAATCCCGAGAGAAGCAGCTCGCGATGCTCGGGGATGCGAAAATGGCTCGCATCCGGGATCACGACGGCGGTGATGGCGAGCAGCCGCGCGATGGTCTCGCGGGCGTCGTCGAGCCGGCCCAGATGGGCGTAGCCGGCGGCCAGAAAGCGATATGGGGCGGGAAAGCTCGGATCGTCCTGGATCGCGAGCAGCAGCTTTGGCACGGCCTGGTCGAAGCGCCGGGCAAAGAGATGCGCCAACCCGATCAGATTGGCCGAGGTGCCGATGCGGGCGCACGGGCTGAGGCGAAGGGCGGCTTCGAGATACTCGATCGCGCGGTCGGACTGGCCCGCCCACACCCGGAGCATGCCGCCGGTGTGCCAGCCGCGCGCGAAGTTCGGATTGAGCGCCAGAGCGCGGTCGACGAGCGCCATCATGGCGCCGATGTCCTCGCCGAAAAACGCCAGCGCGACGGCGGCGTTCGCCAATACGGCGGGATCGTCGCCGGCTCCCTCCAAGGCTCGCCTGGCGAAATCGGCGCCCTTCAGACGGTCGCCTGCCGGGTCCTCGCTGCGGCTGTCGAGGATCAGCCGAAAGCAGCAGATCGCCGCCCAGGCGAGTGCCGGTCCGTAATGCGGATCGCGGGCGATCGCCTGCTCCATCAGGCGCAGCGCCGCCGGGAATTGCCGCGCCGACGACAGGAACATCGCATAGGCGCGCAGATAGAGGTCGTAGGCGGTCAGATCGCTGGTCGGGCGGGTGGCTGAACGCGCCGTTTCGATCGCCTGCAATACCGGCTCGATGACGCCGGCGACGCTCGAGGCGACCCGGTCTTGAAGGTCGAACACGTCTTCGAGCGAACCGTCGAAATGGTCGGCCCACAGATGCGCGCCGGTGGCCGCGTCGATCAGCTGCCCGGTGATCCGCACCCGGTTGCCGCCTTTGCGCACCGAGCCTTCGAGCACATAGCGCACGCCAAGTTCGCGCCCGACCCGCTTCACCTCGACGGCTTGTCCCTTGTCGGTGAAACTCGAATTGCCGGCGACGACGAACAGCCAGCGGATGCGCGACAGCGCGGTGATGATCTCCTCGACCATGCCGTCGACGAAATATTCCTGCTCCGGATCGCCGCTGATATTGCGGAACGGCAGCACCGCGATCGACGGCTGGTCGGCGGCGGCCGGCGCCGCCGGTTCCGGCATTTCCGTGACCTCGCCGACAAAGCGCACGCCCTTGCGGGTGAAGGTGCGGATCAGCCTTTGTGCCGCACCATCGTCGCCGAGCGCCCGGCGCGCCGCATTGAGCCGCGTGGTCAGCGCCGATTCCGAGACGATCCGCCCGTCCCATACCGCCTGTAAGAGATCGTCCTTGCTGACCACCCGGTCGCGGTGCAGCACGAGAAAGGCCAGCAGGTCGAACACCTTGGGTTCGACGTCGACAAGATCGGCGCCGTGGCGCAACTCGCGGCGCTCGATGTCGAGCCGGTGTTCGCCAAACGCGAGAACCACTCCCGTCCCCCGGAAGCCTGTCGACCGCTTCCTCAGCAAATCATAAGGACACCGTAAGGAAGAAGAAAGCCGGAGGTAAAGCATTTTGCCCGCCGGCGGGGATACCAATGCGTGCTCCGAAGCCGTCCGAAGGTCTCAGGCGCAGGTAGAGGCGCAGGAATGCGCGTAGTCCACGAACGCTCGACCGAACCAGGAGGAGATCTTAAATGAAAACCCGCAATGCCGTCGCATTAGCAATGCTCGCCGGCATCGGCATGGGGGCATTGGGCCTACATCGGTCTGCAAGCCCAGACCAAGCCGCCTGTGTACATGATCGGCCTCGTCGATGTCAGCAACCCGGCTGGCTTATGCCAAGGAGTATGCTCCGCCCGCCCAGGCGTCGATCAAAGCGCATGGCGGGGTGATCCTCGCGGCCGGGCCGGGAACGGTGATTGAAGGATCGCCGCCGGGAACGCGCTTTGTCATTCTTCGCTGGGACAGCCTGGAGCAACTGAAGGGCTGGCGCTATTCACCGGAGTACATGGCAGCGCATAAGCTTGGCGAGAAGTACGCGAAATTCACCGTCGTCGCCGTAAATGGCGTCAAACGGTAGCGAGCGCCTGGGGCTGTGCTGCTCGAGCAGGGTCGAGACGGCAGCGTTGGCTTGATCGCGGCCGGGCCATCATCCTAACTGGCCCGGCCAGTTATAGCTCCCCAGATCGCGGAGCGCATTCTGCGGAACCTCGGTCGCGTTCTCGGCCGCGAACCGCAACAACATCCCAACCTGCTGAAGCGCCTCGTCCTCTGCCGGATGCGGGTTTGGCACCTTTTGCCCCGGATGATGCTTTTCCCCGGCACGGGCGGTTTGCCTTCAGATCAGGCGTGCGCGGCATTCGCCAAAGCCGATCGGCGCATAACCCGGGCGACGGCAATGGGCGCGAAAGATCACCTCGTCGCCATTCTCGACAAAGGTCCGCGTCTCGCCCGAGGCGAGCGTCGTCTGCCGGGCGCCGTCGGCGCTCAACTCCATCAGGCTGCCATAGCCTTCGATCGTCGGGCCGGAGATCGTCCCGGTGCCGAACAGGTCGCCGGCGCGCAGATTGCAGCCGCCGCTGGTGTGGTGGGCGACCAGCTGCGCCAGGGTCCAGTAGAGGTCGGTGGTGTTGCTGGCCGACATCCGATGCGGCGGCAGCCCCTTCGCCCGCAGCCCCTCGGTCAGCAAAAAGGCTTCGAGCGCGATGTCGAAGGCGCCGTCGCGCTGATCGGCGTCGTCCCAGAGATGAGGAAGCGGCTTTGGATCGCCGGCGGGCCGCGCCGGCTGGGCGACGCGGAACGGCGCCAGCGCCTCGCTGGTGACGATCCAGGGCGACACCGTCGAGCCGAAATTCTTGCCGAGAAACGGCCCGAGCGGCTGCGATTCCCAGCCCTGCACGTCGCGCGCCGACCAGTCGTTGACCAGCCCGAGCCCGAATATATGGTCGCCGGCGCGGGCGATCGGGATCGGCTCGCCCTGGGCATTGCCGGGGCCGACCCAGACCGCGAGTTCGAGCTCGTAATCGAGCTTTTGCGACGGGCCGAAGCTGGGTTCGGCCGCGTCCGGCGCCTTGCGCTGGCCGCTGGGGCGGCGGATCGGCACCCCCGAGGGCTGCACCGAGGAGGCGCGGCTGTGATAGGCCACCGGCACGTATTTGTAGTTGGCGCCGAGCGGATTGTGCGGATCGCGCCGGCGCCCGCCATTGGTCGCATGATGGATGCCGGCGAAGAAATCGGTGAACTCGCCGATCGCCGCCGGCAGCTGGAGGACGCACTCGGCGGATGGGTGCAACAGCCGCGCGGCGATCCCCTCGGCCCTGGCCCGCTCGGCGCCGTCGGCAGCCAGCAGCGCCGAAACCCTCTGGCGCAACGCCAGCCGCGAGGCGGGGGCGAGCGCCATCAGCGGGTTCAGGGCGGGGCCCGCGGCGGCTTCGGCGGCCTTTGCCGCCTCGCCGGCGAACAGCCCCGCTTCCAGCGCCGCGCCGAGATCGAAGACCATCTCGCCGATCGCGATCCCGCCGCGCGCCGGACCGCGCCCCGGCGGGCTGAACACCCCGAACGGCAGGTTCTGGATCGGAAATTCGCTGTGGCCGTTGGCCGAGGCCACCCAGCTCTGCCGGTTTGGATCATGGGTTTCGTCGATCCCGCTCATCGCCCCTCACCCCGCATTCGCGCCCTGACCGTGCCGATCATCCTCCAATTCGGCGGTCCGAGGCGAGCTGCAAATGGCCGAACCGCCGCCGGGCGGCCTCGCCCGGTCGGCGCCGCGCGGGCCCGGTGCGCCGCCGCCGACGCGTTGCACGCACCTGTCGCCGCGGCTAGTGTAGCGGCCGGCCAGCCTCACCCGATGCGGCTGCCGGCATGGAGGGGTGGCCGAGCGGTTGAAGGCGCACGCCTGGAAAGTGTGTAGACGGTGATGAATCGTCTCGCGGGTTCGAATCCCGCCCCCTCCGCCAGACCGGAACAGAACTGCGAACGCCGGTCTCAGCTTGCCTTGCGCGAAAGGGTGAGCCGCAGGTCCAGCTCCACGCGGTCGTGCATGACCTTCGGTGTGATGCGGCCGCGCTCGCCGCGTTCCAGGCGGACCAGGCCATAGCCTTCCATGGTCCTCAATGTGCGCGACAGGTTCGATTTGGCCTTGCCGGTGATCCGCGCCAGTTCGTCGAGCGAGCCGGGCGCCTGCTCGGCGATGACGCGGAGCAATTCGCGATTGCCGGCCGACAAGATTTTGGCGAAGAACTTGGTCGAGGTGAACCAGACCTTCGGCTCTTCGGCCTCAATGCGCCGCTCGCCCCGCGCCACCGCCATGGTGCGCGCCTTCATCTCCTCGTAGCTAGCGATGCCGACCTTCAAAGTAGTCATGGGATCACTCCTCTCTCGCGCAACACCGCGTCCACCGTCGCCCAGAAGTCGGCGAGCAAGGTCGCCGCGTCCCGGTACTCGTATGGCCGGATCGCTTCGCAGCCGGTGGCGATGGTCCTGCGGCTCGCCGCGCTTCTGCCGCGCGACCGGATGGGCGTTGTCGAAGCCGACCAGCCGTTCGCCGTCCGGCCATGCAGCGTGAGCGAGTAGTCGATGCCGTGCGGCTTCTCCGGCGACACCGGCACCCGCGTCACGACGAACCGGACCCAGTGGCCGCCCTCCGGGTCCACCACGAGAACCTGCCCGTCGAGGTCGAGAAGCACGTCAAGGGTCGGGTCGAGCGGCTCCGTCACGGCATATAGTTATCACACTGAAGCAACTTGAGCAAGGGAAGGCATTCGGTGGCTATGGGGAGGGCGGTTGGCGCTCAGGCTAGTAACATTGATCTTTCAGCTTAAAGCGGCCCTACGTCTGATCAAGTTGCGGCAGAATAGGGCCGAAGTGGTGGATGTCCCGTTTTCTGTCCCTAGCGCGGCCGTGCGCGCCGTTGCTAACAAACTAGGGCTCGCCCATATTGAATATGAACCCAAGGATCGACGCGATGCCCTCGCTCCAAGAGAGTTTCCCTGATGCACTGCCCGAGGTGAGCGCGGCGTGCTGCTTCTATGACGAACACTACTCGTCTATCGGCCAGTGGTTGCTAGAGCCGGAAAAGAAGATTGCTCTACGCTCGTCTCACGCGGGCACGTGCCGGTTTTGTGGCCTGAGTGAGCCCAAGGTGAAGTTCCGGGAGGTAGCCCACGCTATCCCGCAGTGCATCGGCAATCGGAGCCTCACCACAGACTACGAGTGTGACGAGTGCAACGCATTATTCGGCGCGGGCATTGAGACCGACTTCGGCTACTGGTCCAAGGCCCAGCGAACCATGTCCGGTATCGGCGGTAAAAAGGGTGTGCCCGCCACAAGGTGCCGAACGGTCGCTGGCGTCTCGATCATAGGGATGGTGGGTTTCAGGTCACGCAGGATCATGACCCGATCGCCGTCGTGAATGAGGATGCACGACAGATCACGCTCACGCTCGGCGTCGATACCTACACACCGATCGCGGTTTTGAAGGCGTTTACCAAGATGGCGCTTTCACTCCTGCCTGAGGCGGAGCTACCGAACTTTCAGGCCGCCCTCTCGTGGATACGCAATTCCGACCATTCGGTGGGGCTCGTGAACGATTTTCCGGTCCTCTATACCTTTGTTCCTGGCACCGCCCCGTTCACCGGGATCGCGGCGATGTTACTGCGACGGCTGAGCGATGACCTGCCGGTCCCCTATCTGACCTTCATTCTTACCTACGGCAATGAGGTGTTTCAGACCGTCGTTCCATGCCCCGCCCGTGACGCCGCCATTTCCGGGAAGCCAGTCCATTTTCTGCGTTTCCCCAATCCTTACGATCTCAGCCTGAAACCGGTGGCACCGATGAGCCGCGAACTCGTTGACCTAAGCAGTCGCTCGCCCGTAAAAGGCGAAACAGTCAAAACGACGTTGGGCTATACCTTGGGTTGACTGGCATCACATCCCGGCCGGTCCCATCGACCGACGATCGGCCCGCTCATAGGGCTATAGCGTAGACATAGCGCTCATCATCGTCGGGCGTGGCCCGTCAGATCGCCGGCGGCTGCGGCTGGCGCTGCGCGACCGGTAGAAACTGCGGCGCTGGGGCGGGAGGCACCGGTGCGCCGATCCGATCGCTTTTGCCACCGACAAGATTCCCGGACCATCCCTCGGCGCTTGCGCGGCAATGACGATAAGTCGCTGCGGAAATTATCTTGGGTCAAACCCGAAGGCCGAGGCGGCGGCGCACCGCCGGGGCGATGCTCTGCCGCACCGTGCCGATCTCGGCCCATGGGTCGGTGGTCAGCGCCTTCAGCCGGGCGGGGACGGTGGCGACGGTAAAGGCTTCGGGCCGGACTGCCTCCTCGACCTCGCGCCAGAACAGCGGGGCTGCGACCGGGGCGCCCGGGCGGGCGCGGGTCGAATAGGCGCCGATCGCGGTGGCGCCGCGGGCGTTGCGCAGATAATCGATGTAGATCCGGCCGTGTCGCGCCCGTTTCGACTGGTTGGTGGTGTAGCGCTGCGGGTTCTGCGCGGCGAGGTGATCGGCGACCGCCTTGGTAAAGCTCTTGATCTCGTCCCAGCCGAGCTCCGGGGTCAGCGGCGCCACGACGTGCAAGCCCTTGCCGCCCGAGGTCTTGGCAAAGCTGCGCAGACCGAAACCCTCGAGCGCGTCGCGGATCTCGAGCGCGGCGGCGGCGATCTGCGACCATGGCAGACCGATATCGGGGTCGAGGTCAAAGGTGATCCGGTCGGGCTGCTCGACATGATCGACGGTCGAGCCCCAGGGGTGGATTTCGAGCACGCCGATCTGCACCAGCGCGATCAGCCCGGCCAGATCCTCGATCGCCAGATGGGTTTCGCCATCGATCTCGACGCGGCCCACCGGCTTGGGCATGCCGGCGGTGGCGTGCTTCTGGAAAAAGCTCTCGCCGCCGAGGCCGGTCGGGCAGCGCAGCAGGCTCAACGGCCGGTGGATCAGTTGCGGCAACGCCCAGTCGCCGATCCCGGCATAGTAGCGCGCCAGATCGAGCTTGGTGATCCCGGCTTCGGGATAGAGCACGCGCTCGGGGTGGGTCAGCCGCACCCCGGCAAATTCGGTGATGCCGCCGCCGGCGCCGCGCCGGGCGGTCATCGGCTTGGCCGCGGCGGCGGGGACGGGCGGGTCCGGCGGGTCGTTCTCGCGCACCACCTCCGCGGGGCTCTTATCCTCGCGCAATCCCAAGAACGCGGCATGGCGCAAAACCTTGTCGGCGGTCCATCCGGCATAGCGCACCTCGGCGACCAGCGCGGGCCCGGTCCAATGCACCCCCTTGAGCGAGGCGCCCTTTGGCAAGGCCCCGACCGGGGCGGCGACGGGTTCGAGCGGTTCGAGCCGCGCCCGCAATTCGGCCAGCCGGGCGGCGTCAAAGCCGGTGCCGACGCGGCCGGCATAATGCAACCGGCCATGCCGGTCATAATAGCCGAGCAGCAGGGCGCCCAACCCTTGCCGGCTCCCGGCCGGGTCGGTAAAGCCGATCACCACGAACTCGTCGCGATTGGCGCATTTGACCTTTAGCCAATCGCTGCTGCGTCCCGGATGATAGGGCCGGTCGCGGCGCTTGCAGACGATGCCTTCCAGGCCATAGCGGGCGGCATGGCGAAAGAATTCCGGGCCGCGGCCGACCTGATGGTCGCTGTAGCGCAGCGTGCCGGCGGCATCGGGCCGGATCAACCCGGCCAGCCTCGCCTTACGGTCTTCGAGCGCGGCCCCGGTCAGGTCGTAGCCGTCGAGATGGAGCAGGTCGAACGCGTAGAACACCAGGGGATCGGTGCGCTCGTTGGCGATCGCATCCTGCAGATGGCCGAAATCGGTGGTGCCATCCGGTTCGAGATGGACGAGCTCACCGTCGATCAGCGCCGCGGAGACCGGCAATTCGCCGAGCTTCGCGGCCAGTGCGGGAAATTTCGCGGTCCAGTCGAGGCGGTTGCGGGTCAACAGCCGCACCGTGCCGTCGCCGATCCGGCCGATCAGCCGGTAGCCGTCATATTTGATCTCGTGAAACCATTGCGGCCCGTCCGGCGCCTGGTCGGCCGCGCTCGCCAGCTGCACCCTGGGATCGGCCGGCAGCCGCGCTTTTTTGGCGCCGGGGATGCGCGCGACCCCGGCCGGCGGCGCCGGTTCGGCGGCGGCGCGTTCCTCGCCGTTCGGCCCCCAGACGCGGTCGCGGTCGGCGGCGATCTCTTCGAGCCCGCGGCCGGTGGCGACGCTGCGCGGCTGGTCGGCGACGACCCGATCGCCGCTCTGCGGCAGCGCCGCCGCGTCGCGCTCCTTGATCAACAGCCAGTTCTCGCCGTCGCGGCCGCCATGCTTGCCGGCCATCTTCACCAATGCCCATCGGCCATGCAATTTCTCGCCGTCGAGCGCGAATTTGAGATTGCCCTTGGCATAGGCGGCTTCCGGGTCGGGATCGAGCGGGGTCCAGATGCCGCGATCCCAGATCAGCGCGGTGCCGGCGCCGTACTGCCCGCGCGGAATGACGCCCTCGAACCCGCCATATTCGAGCGGGTGGTCTTCGACATGAACCGCCAGGCGCTTCTCGCCCGGATCGAGGCTCGGCCCTTTCGGCACCGCCCAGCTCTTCAGCACCCCGTCGAGTTCGAGCCGGAAATCGTAATGCAGCCGGCGCGCCGCATGCTTTTGGATGACAAAGGACAAGGGCCGAGCCGCGCTCTGCGGCGGCGCCGCGCCGGCCGGCTCGGGGGTTTTCGCGAAATCGCGTTTGCGTCGGTATTCGCTGAGCGCCATTGCCGCCGATCGCCTGCTGCAGACGTTATCCGATGATAGACCCTGGCCGCGCCGTTGCGGAGCCGCGGATAATGTGCATTTCTAGGGCCGAAATATAGGAGATCGGCATGCCGCGCGCGAGTTGGAGCGGGTTTTTGCGTCTTTCTCTCGTCACCTGCCCGGTCTATCTGACCCCGGCGACGACCGAAGCCAAGCGGATCAGGCTCAATCAGCTCAATTCGAAGACCGGAAACCGCCTGGCGCAGCGTCTCGTCGACTCCAAGACCGGCGACGAGGTCGGCCGCGACCAGATCGTCAAGGGCTACGAATTCGACCGCGACCGCTATGTCACGCTCAGCGAGGAGGAGCTGAAGGATTTGCGGGTCGAGTCGTCGAAGATCATCGATCTCGACCGCTTCGTCGGCCGCGACGAGGTCGACCCGCTCTATCTCGACGCCCCGTATTACGTCTATCCCGAGGGCGAACTCGCGGCCGAAACCTTCCGGGTGATCGGCGAGGCGATGGCGCACACCAACAAGGTCGGGCTCGGCCGGATCACGATGTCGGGCCGCGAGCGCCCGGTCCTGGTCGAACCGCGCGGCGAAGGGCTGATGATGTCGCAGCTGCGCAGCAGCGACGAGGTGCGCCCGGCGGAATTCGCCAGCAAACCGGAAGCGCAGATCGATCCGGATCTGGTGGCGCTGGCCGAGACCATCATCGAGCGCAAATCGGGCAAGTTCGAGCCGGCGGGGTTCCACGACCGCTACCAGGAGGCGTTGCGCGAGCTGGTCGACAGCAAGCTCAAGGGCGAGGCGGCGGCCGCTTCGCCGGCGATCGAGGAGCCGCCCAAGGTGGTCAATCTGATGGATGCGCTAAAGCGCAGCCTCGCCCGCGAGGAGGCGTCGGCGCCGGGCCGGGGCGGCGCGGCGGCGGCCAGGCGCGCGCGGCCGGCCGGCGACCGGCGCCAGCCGGCGCTGTTGCTGCCGGTGTCGGGCGGGCGCGATGCGAAAGCCGCACCCGAGGCCCAGCCGGCAACCCCGGCGCCGGCGAAGCGCCGCAAAGCCCGCGCCGAGGCCGCCGCCGAACCCGCCCCGGCCGCCGAGCGCCGCCGCAAGGCCTGAGGTTCGGGCCGAGGACGGGGGCGAGGACGGGGGCGGACGCTTTTGCGTTGTTGCGACGACCGCCGGCTCAGGACGCCGCCGATCCAGGTCTCGTGGATCAGCGCGATGACCAACGCCTTCGACGCCTTCCGCCGGGCGCCGGTTGATTGCCTCTGCCCATGACGTTGGCCCGAGCGGAGCGCTGTCCCACGGCCCGCACAGGATGGTTGCCTGCTCGGTATCCGATACGATAGCTATTTGCTCGACGTCGGCGTGCCGGATGACCTGGCATGCCGCAGCGCGAAATCCCCGGCGCCTTGAGTGCCGGGCCGCCGCCGGCTCGACCGCGATGGGGTGCTCTAATCACCATGATGGGTATATCGGCTCGGTCGCGCGGCGTTGCTGAATCGGGGGAGCCAAAGCTGCGGTCGAGACGCTCACCGACAGCAAGCCGTTCCGGTGCATTGTTACCCGATCAGGCCGGTCGGACGCGGCTCCCGTGCAACAGACGATCTTTGCGCCGTCCACGCCCATCTCGCGACCGAGCGGGCCGCGGCGTGGCGCTGATGTCGACGATTTGCGCTGTTGTCCGCATCACCCGAATGCACCGAATCCCGCCCGCCGCCCGGCACAGCGACCGGCACCAGCCTGCCCCCGAATGGCTCTTGATCCGTTCGGCCACTGGCCATGTGACCGCGTCCACAGCAATTTGATCGGCGACAAGCAGAGAGACCTCCTCGCTGCTGATGCTGCATTTCCCTGGTAGCAGGCAAAGCCTTGTCAATGCGGGCCTGACTGCCGCACATAACCGACAGCGAAGTTTATGCCGATGCTTTCAATGGTAGGATTTGTGAAATGACGATCTTGACGGTCAGATGACAGGGGATGAGGGAGCAGGCGGCGCGTCGGATCCAGCGGCGGTCGACCACGCGACGTGGGCTCTGGATTTGGACGGCGTAGCAGGTCAAATGAAGCCAGCAGCCGACCGGGGTTGGCACGATCTCGTTGTAACCTATAGCTGCCGGCTTGGTCTCGCAGCCGGGCTCCGCGAGCCGGAGATTGGGGCGCCGCATTTTTCGCTGCATTTGTCGGCGCAACGCTTTCTGGCAGCCTTTTCCGCGCTGCGCCTGCCGACATTGCGAGTACTGCGACCCGAGATTTACAGTAGCGATCTCAGCCGCAAATTTCTCGCCGACCCTGATCAGCGCATCATTCACCTTGCGGTCGGCGATTTTTCCAGCCTGCGGCTTTTGAAACCTGCATACAACATCGCCTGGGTCGCCTGGGAATACTGCGTCGATCAGTAACGCCACCCAAGATGGCGACTCGCTGTGGCGAGAATCAATATTGGGTTCTCAGCTTATTCGAGGAAATATGGACTGGTTCGCTGTTCGCAAAGCACGCATTCGCACGATCCGGACTGAAAAATATCCATGTCATTCCTGCCCCAGTGCCAGATTATACCTATCCAGGCAACCCAAAAATTGAAGAAGTAATCGGATCACTTCCTTGTGCGCCATTGCTCTTTGATTTTTCGATGCCTCAGGCTTACAACGAAGATGTACTTGAGGAATTTACCGATCAGTTCAGCTATTTCTTTTATCGCTGTGCGGTTGGGCGGCGGCCGACGATTTACCTCACGATCATCAATCCTGCGGATTCGCGCAAAAACGTCGAAGCCTCCATTATCGCGTTCGCTCGGTTCGCCGAAGACTGCCCTGGCAAGGTGCTGATCGTGAAGCTGGTCGGTTCGCCGGATATCCCGCTTCATCAAAAGCTGTGGAGAACTGTCAGACTACGGCTATCTCGTCTGATCGGGGATGGCATCCTGAAGAGCGATGCTGTCCTGTTTGTCGACGGTTTTCTGGAGGAGAACAAGCTGCTGGAGGTCGTTGCGGCCGCAGATTTCTATATTTCAACGAGCTTTGCGGAAGGTCTCAATCTACCGGTATTGGAGGCGATGTCGCGGGGGACGATCGTCATCTCGCCGATACATACCGCGATGGTGGACTATCTCACCCCGGAAAACTGCATTCCCTGCGCCTTCCGCGCAATCGAGGTCGACGGCGAGACGGCGACCGGGTATCCGGTCGGGCCGGTAACTCGATATGAGGCCTCGACTAAGGACGTATATCAAGCGCTTGCGAAGTCGGCGTCGATCAGCGCCGGAGAGCTACAGAGAAAGAGAGAGCAGGCCCGAGCCGCCGTCGCGGGAAAATACGACGTCACCGGAGTCGCCCGCCAGATAAGTATCCGCCTTCAGGATATCATGGCTGGTCGCGCTGTGGGACCTGGGTAGCGCCGATGCTTTACATCGACATTCGGCCGCTGATGGACGGAAGGTTCACTGGAATTCCCCAGTTAACTTGGCATCTAGCGCGGTACTGGTTGGCCAGATCGGATGCGAGGCCCCGGTTTTTCGTTGGCAATATCGAGATCGAACGGCTCGACCGTCGAACAACTCGTTGAGCAGCGAACCGGCCGCTATTTTCGGGCCCTCCGGCGCTCGCACTATCGCGCGATGCGCCCGATTCCCTCGGACGCGTTAAAACACGGGATAGCGCTATATCCGCATACGCGGGCAACCCGCGAGAAGATATTCGGTCAGGAGATCCAGATTATCCACGATTTGACGGCGATTTTAACTCCTGAATTTCATCCGGAGGAATTGCTGGTGTGGGAGAGCCGGCGTTTTCTTCACGATCTTCCGGATTTCGACCATTTCATCTGTGTGTCGGAAGCGAGCCGAAATGACCTCGTTCGATATTTTGGGATCGATCCGAACGTGCACATCCGTTGCCTATCCGGGAGTTGACTGGTTTGAAAGCCATATTTCCGTATACCGAGCCATTACGCAGTCAATTTTTGAACCATATGTGCTGCTGTTTGGGACATTTGAACCGAGAAAGAATTTGGAAATTGTTTTTGAATATCTTATAACTCATCCTCGGATACTTGACAGTTTCGTGTTCTGCTTCTGCGGTGCGGAGGGTTGGGGCGGAGTATATCAGCGCTGCCGAAACAATCCCCGAATTGCCGGCTTTATCCGAGCCAATCGGATACGATTTATCTCATTCGTCGACGAACGGCTCAAATACGCGCTGATGAAGGAAGCCTCGTTTCTGGTCTATCCGTCCTTCATTGAGGGCTTCGGTTCGCCGGTTGCAGAGGCCCTTTCCGTCGGCGTTCCCGTGGTGGTTTCGATCGGCGGCAGCCTGCCGGAAGTCGCCGGAGAGGCAGGGTATTATTTCGACCCTTCCAGTCTGGAGAGCCTTGACCACGCGATTTAGCGGGTGATTGTCGATCTGGCGCATCGCAATGCCGAAACCAGGCTAGCCGCCTATCGCCAAGGCACCCGTTTTACCTGGTCTGCCTTCAACGACAAAGTGCGGGAAGTCGTGGAGGGTGTCGCTGCCCGCGCAGGGATCGAATTGGATGGACGAACTGACGGGGCATATTGATATTGCCGCCTATTTTGGTACCGTCATCGGCTGGGTCGGCTGGACCGGGGAACCACCGCCGGACGGCTGGACGTTAGAGCTTGGCTGCGGCGACCAAACGTCGAAAGATGTGACCATCGACCGGCCAATCGACATTCCAGGGAAAGCGGCAATAGAGCGCCTCGAATTTACAGCGTGCCTGCCAGCGGGCGACATTGATGTCGACGAGGAGGTATCGCTGTTCGCTGTTCGCGACGGCGCACGCCGGGTGCTGGCAAAGACAAAGGTCGCTGACTTGGCTGGAAAGGTCGACCTTATTGACGCGGATGGGACGGTAATGGGATGGGCGTTCTGCCGCGACGAATTACCCGCGATGGTGGAATTGTGGATTGGCGCCGATTGCGGTTGCACGATGCTGGCCGACAGATACAGCCCTAATTTTACGCGGAATCGAGCGGCCTTCGTGGGCCTCCGCGGAAAGTTGCCCAGGGCCGATCTCGATCTGCTTCCCTATAATTCGACAGTATCCTTGCGGCATAAGCGGAGCGGGCGCATCCTTTTCGAGCGACCGATGAGGGATCTCAGGGTTGGTGAGTCAGCTGTTGTTCGTGGCCAACTTCCGGTCGACGCGGTCGAGCTGCGGAGGTTTGACGCAGTCTATGATCAGGAAGCGGTCGAGCAATTTTACAACTATTTTGGATTGGAAACGTTTGTCGAGGTCGCCTACTGCTATTTGCTGGAGCGCCCGTCCGATACGATCGGCGCGCGCGCGTTCGCCGACCGGCTCAGCACCGGCAGCGCCCGACCGAAGGATGTGTTGTCGGAAATGTTCTACTCCGAGGAGAGGCGCAACAAGGGCGGCTTTCTCGGGCCGTTCGTCGACGAACCGGGGTACCCGTTTGCCCTGCCGGCCGGAGCGGCGCGGTCAAGACCAGCGGAACGCGCGCTGGTAGCCCAGGGGAATCGCGCGAAAATTCGCGGCATGATTGGCGATGTTGCGAAATTGGCCGCCGAACGCGACGCGCTCGAAGCTGAGTGCGCCAGGCTCGCCGCGACGACCCAGGCGATCAAACTGAGCCTGGCCGACAATGTAAAGCCGGCCGCCGCGGCATCGTCGAAACTGCCGCCCCGTCTCGACCCGAACAGCAGGTTGATGTTTCGCTGGGGCGGATTGTCCCTGTTGCGGCAAAAGCGGCTTGGACGCGCCGCCCGCAGAGCCGCTGCGCTGGCCGATCGGGCCCGGGATGCCCGCGACTGGGAAGCCGCCTCGCGACACTATCGCACGGCGCTCGATTACGCTCCGGCCGACGCCGCGATCTGGGTCCAATATGGCCACGCGCTGAAGGAGCAGGGTCATTTCCAGAACGCCGAGAGCGCCTATCGGCAGGCGCTGAGCTTGGATCCGAGCGTCCCGGATACGCATCTGCAGCTGGCCGGTGTGCTCAAAATGGAAGGCAAGCTTGAAGAAGCCGCGGTCTCGTACCTGCAATCGATCGCCTTGGACCCGCTGAGCCACCGTGCGACGATCGACCTGCTCGGGCTCGGCTGGACATCGGAAGAAATAATCGCCAGCCTGTCGCGAGCCCGGGACGCAAGGGCGCCGAGAGGCGGCCAGGGCGGCGACAATCGGGCCGCACCCGGCCGAGCATCGCAAGCCTCGCCCGACCTGGCGCGGCTCGCCGGCAGCCCGACAGAGTTGCAACTGCGCGACCAATTATTTCCGGTCATGCCGGTCGAATGTCTGCCGATGATGCAGGTCGGCAGCATAGCCGAGCGGGTTGACGGGGTCGTCGAGGCGAAATCCTCGATGAGCGGCCACGTCGTGTACGGCCCCTATGTCAGGCTGCCGCCCGGCAAATATCGGGTGAACGTCAACCTCGACATAGCCGAGCCGTCCGGCGGGGTGGAACCCGCCCAGATGATCGCCATGCTCGAAGCCGCGAGCGGCGATTCCTATCTGGCGCAACGCGACATCACCTTTCGCGAATGCGGCGCGGGTGAGCACGAGCTGTCGTTCGCTCTTGCCGCCGCCCCGGATCAGTCGGAGCCGGCACCGATCGAGGTGCGGGTTTGGACCAGCGGCGCGGCGCCGCTGGCGGTATCCTCGGTCAAGATCCAGCGGGTCTACGCAAGTCAGGATTAATCAAAACACTGTTAATCGCGAAGCAGTGCTCTTATGGTGAGGTACGTTCGATGATCCAGTTGGGAAATCATTGGGTCCCCGAAGATTGGCCCGTTCAGGGAGAAGCAGCCTCCACATTCCGGGAGAATCTTCTGGGGGAATTTTTTCACAAGTACATGGCGGGCGATGTCATCATTGATGTCGGATTCCGAGGCCAATACGAGAATCCGGTTCCGATTTTACCCCACGCAATTGGGGTTGATGTTGATTACCCCGGCTACGATGGGGTCACCCTGCCATTTGCTGACGGCAGCGTGGATACGGTCTATTCGAGCCATATGCTTGAGCATGCACCCGATTATAAGGCTACCATTCGCGATTGGTACCGCACGTTGAAGCCCGGGGGCTTCATCGTGTGTGTCGTTCCCCATCAATTTCTTTACGAAAAGAAGTTCTACCTTCCTTCTATTTGGAATTCCGACCACAAGCGGTTCTATACACCAGCGTCATTGCTGCGCGAATTCGAGGAATCTCTGGAGCCGAATAGCTACAGAATCCGTCTTTTGCGGGACAACGATCAAAACTACAGATACTCGCGCGGACCCGACGAGCATGCCGCGGGCTGCTACCAGATCGAGCTTGTGATCCAGAAAATACAGAAGCCGGATTGGGGTTTGCTTGGATCAAAAAGCGAGGAGCAGAATTTTCGATCAGTCACGATTGATGCCGAAAGCATCGTCACGGCTATGTATCGTGTCCTTTTGCTTCGTGATCCCGAAGAAAAGGGGTTAAGAGCTCACTCAACTCGATTGCGAGAGGGTGCCGATCCCGCCTCGCTGCTCCGTGCCTGCGTCACGTGCCCCGAGTTTTCTGCAAACTTCTCACGGTTTTATCACAAATACATTGATACCGATCGTACGCGCATGGTCACCGACAGTTCGCAGCATCGGGAGGTCGACCTCCTGAGATCTGAGGTGAATGAGCAAGGGATTCCTGACAAGGATTTTTACCAGCCCCTATTTAGTCCATGGATTGGATTTGGAGAATTTTCTGCGTTCCATCGCCGTGCTGCGTCCAACACACTGGTGTCTGCTGATCGATGCTATATACTTTACTCACTTGCACGGCAGGCTCTCGGTCTTAAAGGAGACTTTTGGGAGTGTGGGGTATATAAAGGTGGGACTGCGGCGATGTTAGCGGAAATTATCGCTCGCACGCCTTCTGGCCTGAGGCATCGACTCCACCTTTTCGATACATTTACCGGAATGCCTGACACGGATCCGACTAAAGATATGCACCATTGTGGTGATTTTGGCGACACTTCATTAGAAGAAGTTAGAGCCGTAGTAGGCCATGAAGAGGTCGTTTCATATCACCAAGGCTTTATACCAGATACTTTCAACGATTTCGAATTGTCGCAAATTTCTCTAGCTCATATAGATGTCGATATCTATCAGTCAGTGTTGGATTGCTGTTGCTTTATATTCCCGCGCCTTACTCCTGGTGGATTTATGGTGTTTGACGATTACGGCTTCCCGAGCTGTCCGGGGGCGCGCGCTGCAGTGGACGAATATTTTCGTGAGACTGGCGCACACCCACTTGTGCTGCCCACCGGTCAAGCCGTGATATTTAAGAGCGAGTGACCTAGTGTTCTCATCATCCCTCCTTCTAAAATGACGCGATGGCTCGCGTTCCAACTGCGCCGCCGGTCTCAAATCCGGGTCCGCATCACGTCTCGCGCTCGTCTTGACCTCGACGTGCGTTACGGACCATAAGACGGTACGGCCCGCGCCGAAATGTACCTGATAGGGTCCTGGCAACAATACCGCCGCCTATTAGCCGAGGCACAGTGATGCGCGTCATGGGATTGTGGTCAGCCGTTGGCTTTTTATTGTTCATTTCGGGAGCATCCGCGTCCGCGGCACCTCACGACACTCTCAATAATCAATTGGTGGTAGGTTTTCAGGGCTGGTTCATGTGCCCGGGAGACGGCCGCCCGGGCGGGGGCTGGGTCCATTGGTTTGCCGGCAACAAGCCGGACGCCGCGCATTTTCGCGTTGAGCTGATGCCGGATACCTCGGAGCTTCAGCCCGACGAGCGCTGCCCGACCGAGCTCACCTCGGCCAATGGCCCGGTCTATCTGTTTTCCGATCAGAATCCGAAGACCGTGCTGCGTCAGTTCCAGTGGATGCAGCAATACGATATCGACGTGGCCGCACTGCAGCGCTTCGTCGTTGGTTTCGATCCGATACACCCCGTGGGAGGACGCGCTGTTTGGGATCGCGTCCTGAACAATGCTCTAGCTGCCGCCGACGCGACGGGTCGGGGCATCTATGTAATGTATGACATCGCCGGCGCCGATCCGGTCCGATGGGCGGATGTGCTGGTCGACGATTGGAAGAGATTGCTCGCACAGGGGGTCACACGCCATCCGAGCTATCAACACCACAAGGGCCGGCCGGTGCTGGCGATCGCGGCGATTGGGAGCGCGAGTTGACCGGGAACGGCTAGCGAAACACTCGATCTCGTGGCGCGTTTGCGCGACGCGAGCAAGCCGTTCGGTGGTGTCACGCTGATCGCGTCGACGGCAACGGGTTGGCGAACGCTCGATCACGATTCCAAGCGTGATCCGGCCTGGGCCAAAGCCTATGCTTCATTCGACATACTCAGCCCATGGACCGTCGGGCGCTACCATGACGCGAAAAGCTTTGACCAGTTTGTCAAAGAACGGCTCGCTCCGGATATTGCTAAGGCCCATCGGCTGGGGCTCGAATATATGCCTGTTATCTTTCCGGGCTTCTCCTGGCACAATGCCTTCGCGAACCAAGGCAACACAAACATGCGGTATAACCAGATTCCCCGCGATTGCGGCCGGTTCCTCTGGACGCAGGCCGCCCGTGACCGTCAGCTGGGCGCCACCATGCTCTACGCCGCGATGTTCGATGAGGTCGACGAAGGCACTGCGCTCTTCAAGCTCGCCACCGCGCGGGAGATGCCGCGTGAACCAAAAACCGTGCCGCTCGACGCCGACGGATGCCATTTGCCAAGCGACTGGTACCTGCGCGTGTCTGGTCAGATCTCCAGAGATGTTGAAGGAAAACGTCCACCAACCGCAAAGCTGCCGATATCGCCATGATGCTAACGTTAAAAAGCAATCAAACGTCGCATCTACCGATTGATATTGGGAACAACTACGTGAACCCACTACGCGAACACTTGTCTATTCGTACATTCCTAGAGGAAATGCGTGAGGCCGGCAGTTATGACGACGGGATTAGACGTTTGTGTAGCCGCTTTGCAGAGCGCGAGGATATCCGAAATGTGGGTTATTTCTACCGTAGCTTTCTTAAACGCAACCCTGAAAGCGTAACGGTTGCGCAGCGCCCGTTTCGCGGGCTCGAGACCGAGTTGCGTGCCTTCACATTGTCGGAAGAGTTCCGAGAGAATTTCGGCGTGCTTGTTCCAGACGAGTTTCCTCACTTTCAGCGGGATCTGTTTATCCATATTCCCAAGACCGGCGGCAACTCGGTTATCACAAGGGCGGCGCAGGATCCGCGGTTCGTTGTCCTTAGGTCGCCCCTCGGACCTATCAGTGATATACCGGATTGGCCTCAATATTTTCATCGAAGTGCGTGTCAACTATTCTCATCGGCCAGCTATATCTTTGTCGAATACCACCTCCAGGTACAGCATGTGGTCACGTTCAGACTGATGAGAGCCCAAGACCGAATCTATACGATCGTGCGTGAGCCGGTTTCGTTGATGGTGTCCTATCTGAATTATGTGCTTACGCGTGTTGCGACCTTCGTCGGCGACGCAACCCCTCCTCATGGTATCTCGGACATGCGCCGTGCGATGGGATTTGAAGTTGATCATGAGGTAGGCGTCGAGCTCGATGATTCCGTGATACTCGGTATACTTAGCTGGCTATCTTTCAAAAAACCCCATGTGTGGTTGTCTTGGTGCTGCGGATGCAGACACCGCATATGATAATTTATGGAAACTGGGAATTGAGGTGTATGATATCACCGCATTGGAAGACCTTTTTCGAGAACATGACTGGGAGCAAGCGCGTGAAAACGTGTCTCGTAAATATGTTACGATGGAAACTCTCTCCAGAAGAATATTGCATCAGCTTCATGCTATGTCATATGAAGATCTTAGATTATATGAGCGACTGAAGGCGGAAGGGCCCATAGCGGACAGTAGGTCGCTTGCAGCTAGCCCGCACGCAGCCGGGGGCGGAAACTGATGTCGATGATCGTCGCGGCAAGGTCACCAAACGACCGCGTCGCCGCGGGCGGTCCCCTCACTCGTTAACGATATAGCGCCGCACGTCGCGCAGACCCAGCAAACCGAACAGCGTGATCGCGGCAAGGATGAAGCTGAGCTAGGGGATGTCGTAATAGACGCGGATGACCGGGCCGAAGATCCCGCCGCGGATCATCTCGTAACACGGCAGCGCCGGCATCACCGTCAGCAAAATATGCCGCACCCATGGCGGCAGCCAAGCGGCCAGATAAAAAAAGCCCGAAACCGGCAGGTACATATACGATGCCGGCAGCCAGACCTTTTCGAACATCACGCTGCGTTCGCTGAATGCGGCGAGGATCAGGCCTACCGCGACGCACCACCAAGTCATGTAGAAATAGCCAAGAAAAAGCAATGGCATATTGCGCGGCCAATCCATCGCGCCAATCGCGTAAAGAAAGAAAAACGAAAATACCGCAGCGCCCCAATTGCCAAAGATTTCGACCGCCATGCGGGAGATTACCGCGTCGAACGGGGTGACGTTGCGGTGATAAAACAGCGCAATGTTGCCCCTTACCGCATACAGCATCCGGCCGCCGATGTGGCGGAACAGCAATATCGGCAGATAGCCGCTCCACACAAACGGCACCACCAGCAAGCCATGTTCGGTATGGCCGCGGACAACCCGCCACATCACGATGACCGGCATCGCGAAAATCAGGAACTCCCCATACATCCAGGCAAAGCCGAGGTTCTCGCGGCCAAACCGGGTGTAGGTTTCGCGCATGATCAGGGCGCCGAGAACACGGCGCTGGATGGCGAGGCTCCTGAAAAACTCCCGCATTCAAGCCATCTCCGCGTGATTTGCTGCCGTCCGCCGGCGGGATATTTACCGCGGGGCGGCAAAGCCGGTCAAATGCCTTCGCCGTTTCGGGCGGGGGCCTGCGGCGGTGGGGCAGCGGGCGGCGCGAGCGCGGGGGCGGAGCGAGGGGCGGGCGAACGGCTTTGCGTTGGCGGCCGGCGGTGCGATGATGATCCGATGGTTCCGCTCTCCATTCTCGATCTCTCGCCGATCGCCGAAGGCGGCGATGCCGGTCAGTCGCTGCGCAATTCGCTCGACCTGGCGCGGCATGTCGAGGCGCTCGGCTACCGGCGCTTCTGGATGGCCGAGCACCACAATCTGCCCGGCATCGCCAGCGCCGCCACCGCGGTGGCGCTGGCCCATGTCGCGGCCGGCACCAGCACGATCCGGATCGGCGCCGGCGGCATCATGCTGCCGAACCACGCGCCGCTGTTGATCGCCGAGCAGTTCGGCACCCTCGCCGCGCTGCATCCGGGGCGGGTCGAGCTGGGCCTCGGCCGGGCGCCCGGGTCGGATCAGATCACCGCCCGCGCCGTGCGCCGACACCTGCAGGGCGGCGTCGACGAGTTTCCCCAGGATGTCGTCGAGCTGATCGGCTACTTCCAACCGGCCGAACCGGACCAGGCGGTGCAGGCGGTTCCCGGCGCCGGGCTGCAGGTGCCGATCTGGATCCTGGGGTCCAGCCTCTATGGCGCGCAGGTCGCGGCCTATCTGGGGCTGCCATTCGCCTTTGCCTCGCATTTCGCGCCGGCGATGATGATGCCGGCGATGGCGATCTACCGCGAGCGGTTCCGCCCGTCGCCGCAGCTGGCCGCGCCCAACATCATGCTCGGGCTCACCGTCGTCGCCGCGGCGTCGGATGCGGAGGCGCGGTTCCTGTTCTCGTCATTGCAGCAGTCGATGCTGAACAACCGCACCGGGCGGCGCGGCCGGCTGCCGGCGCCGGTCGAGGATTTCGAGGCGCGGCTCGATCCCTACGCCCGCGCGATCCTCGATGACGGGCTCTCCTGCGCCGTGGTCGGCGGCCCGGACACGGTGCGGCGCGGGATCGAGGATTTCATCCGCCGCACCGGCGCCGACGAGCTGATGGTGACGGCGAACATCTTCGACCACGCCAAACGCAAGCGATCGTTCGAGATTCTGGCCGAACTGCATGGCGCGATGAAGGCCGCCGCGCCCGGTCAACCGGCCTGACGCGCTGTGCTAAGCTCCCGCTCACCCGAAACCGGAGGAACGCCATGGATGTCGGCATGATGATGGTGTTCGCCAGCTATGGCTGGCAGGACATCGGCGACGATCGGGTTTGGGACGAGGAAATCCGCTTGGCGCGGCTGGCCGCCCAATCCGGCTTCGACGTGCTGTGGTCGGCCGAGCATCATTTCTTCGACTACTCGTTCTGCCCCGACAATCTGCAGCTGATGACTTATCTGGCGGCGCTTTGTCCGGGGGTCGGCCTCGGCACCGCGGCGGTGATCGTGCCGTGGCACGACCCGCTGCGGGTGGCCGAGCAGGCGGCGGTGCTGGATCTGCTGTGCCAGGGGCGGCTGCGGCTGGGGTTGGGACGCGGCCTGGCGCGGCGCGAGTTCGCGGCGTTTCGCGGCACCATGGACGAATCCCGCGAGCGCTTTGACGAAGCGGCGCCGATGATCGTCGAGGCGTTGCGCACCGGCTTTATCGAGGGCAATGGCAAGCATTACCGGCAGCCGCGGATCGAATTGCGGCCGCGGCCGAAATACGATTTCGCCGGCCGCATCTATGCCGTGGCCTCGAGCGAGGATTCGGTCGAGGCGGCGGCCCGGCTCGGCGCGCATATGGTGATGTTTTCCGACCGGCCCTGGCATATGCGGCTGCCGGCGATCGAGCGCAATCGCCAGCTGTTCGAGAAATTCCACGGGCGTAAGGCGCCGGCCCTGATGATCACCGATTTCTGCGTTTGCGGGCCGGACCCGGCGGAAGCCGAGGAGCATGCGCGGCAATACATGGGCAAGTTCGTCGAGAGCAACTTTCACCACTACGAATTCCTCGGCGACCATTTCGCCACGGTCAAGGGCTATGACGCCTATGCGCAGAAGGCGGCGATCGCGCGCCAGGGCGGGCTCGAAGGCGCCGTCGCCGGGTTCATGCAGGCGGCGATCTGGGGCACGCCCGAGCGCATCCTGCGCGAACTCGAAGCGCGGCGCGCGGTGATCGGCGAGTTCGAGCTCAACGCGGCGTTCCGCTTTGGCGGCGTGCCCTATGAGATCGCCGAGCGCGGGCTGAAATTATTCGCCGCGGAAGTGCTGCCGGTGCTGAAGACCTGGCAGGCGGAAAACGCCGCGTTGGCAGCCGAGTGAGCCATCGCATGTGGCTTCTCCGTGCAGAGGCATTGGAACTCGGCTTGCGCGGAGTTGATCCGCGCATCCACGTCTTTGGTTTGGCAAATGCCGGAAGGCGTGGATAGCCGGGACAAGCCCGGCCAAGACGATTTGGATGCGGGTTGACGCGACGCCGCGGCCCGCTCGTGTAAAACAAACCGCGAGGACGAAATGATCACGAAATTCGACAGCTCCTACTACGGCACCGCCGACATGAAGAACCTCGGCTACAGCGGCACGCCGATCAACGAGCGCTGCTACCCGAAGGAGGAACTGGCCCAGGCGCTGCACAAGGCGGTGGCCTACGCCAAATGCATGGACGAGCGCGGCTACAACACCTTTTGGATGGCCGAGCATCATTTCCAGCCCGAGGGCACGGAATTGATCCCGAACCTGTTGATGATGGCGATGCACCTCGTCAACGTCACCAAGAACCTCAAGATCGGCTGCGGCTTCAACGTCGTGCCGATGTGGCATCCGCTGCGGCTGGCGGAAGATTACGCGATGGCCGACGTCTTGAGCGGCGGGCGGGTGATCTTTGGCGTGGCGCGCGGCTATCACACCCGCGAGGTCGAGACCTTCGGCTCGCCGCTGCTCGACCAGGACGCCAACCGCGAGATCTTCGAAGAGGGCGTCGACATCCTGTTCAAGGCGTTCGAGGGCAAGCCGTTCTCGCACCAGGGCAAGTACTACACGATCCCGCCGGAGGTGCCCTATCGCGGCTATACGTTGAAGCAGATCACCCTGGTGCCGGCGCCCGAACATCTGCCGGTCGAATGCTGGCAGCCGATCCAGAGCGGCTCGGAGCGGGCATTCGATTTCATGGCCAAGCACGGCATTAGCGGCGTGATCGGCGGCGGCTCCGCCGAGGGCGGCGCGGTCGAGCGGCACATGCTCGGGTTCCAGGCCGCCTATGCCCGGCGCGGCGTCAAGCTCGAACTGGGCGAGAAGCTGGCGCTCGGCTTTCAGTTCCACATCGCCAAGAACCGCGAGGAGGGCATGCGCGAGGCGGCGAAACACTACGAAGAGAACATGAAGATGTTCGGCGAACTGCGCCTGGTTCGCGCGCTCTCCGACGAGCAGATCGCGGCGATGCGCGACCCCAGGCGCGCCGCCACCGTCAAGCTGCCGGGCATCGAGGATGCGGTAAAGGCCGGCGGCTTCCTGACCGGCACGCCCGAGGACATCATCGAGCAGCTGAAGGCGGTCGAGAAGCGCTATCCCGGCGTCGACCGGGTGATTTGCGCGACGCCGCTCGGCACCCCGCTCGAGGTCCAGCTCGAAGATCTCGACCGCTTCGCCAAGGAGGTCATGCCGGCGTTCCGCGGGACCCAGATGGCCGCCGCAGCGCAATAGACCGGCAGATAGGCCGCGCGGCTCCGCCGGCGACGAGCCGCTCACGCATCCGGCCGAGTGAAGACGGCGCAGGGTGCGGCGATGCCGCGCAGCGCGTGTTGGCCGAGCGGCAGCAGCGGGGCGCCCCCGCTCGAGCCAGTTGCACTGGCCCGATCGAGGCGGTCGGCGCCAAATCAGTAATAGTGCGCGCCGCCATTGACATGGATCGTCTGGCCGGTGATGAAGCCGCCATCCTCGCTGACCAGGAACAGGCAGGTCGCGGCGATCTCATCGACGCTGCCTTGCCGGCCGAGCGGGACGCCGGCAGCATTCGGCAGCCGACCGTGATACCACTCGGGATGATCGCGCCGCGTATCGATGCTGCCCGGCGACACGACATTAACCCGGATGTTATGCGGCGCGAATTCCGAGGCGAGCCCGCGCGCCATGCCGATCAGCCCCATCTTGGCCGCAGATAAATGGGTGCGGCCGCTGCCGCTGGCGGAAATCGAGCCGTCGCCGACAAAGAACAGAATGCGCCCGTAGTGATTCTTGACCATCGGCTCGATCAGCGCCCGCGTCAGGTAGAGCGGACCATCCAGAACCACATTCCGGATCAACTCCCAATCCGCGTCGGTGGTTTCGGTGAACGGCTTATGCGGCCGGATTGCGGCATTGTTGACCAGGATGTCGACCCGGCCGAACTCGGACAGCGCTTTGGCGGCCAGCGCCTCGACCTCGGCCTTTTTGCCGATATCGGCGAGAACCGGGACGGCCTTGACCCCGAGATCCCGGGCCTCGCGCGCGACGGCCTCAGCCTCCTGCTGATTGGCGCGCGCGTTGACCACAACATGCGCGCCTTCACCGGCCAGTTTCAGCACCGTCGCACGGCCGATATTGCGCCCCGATCCGGTGACCAGCGCGACCTTCCCTTCAAGCTTGCCCATGCTTCCATCTCCCCTGGCGAGGTTCGAAGCGGAACCCGCATCCCGCATCTCGATACCGCCTGTGCCGCACACTGTTTCAGAACCGTGCGCCGGTCGCTACCCTTTGGAGTGCCACCGAGGGCCCTCGTCCTTTGAGCCACTGCGTCTGTGGCGCCGCCGCGGCAGGCCTGACGGGCGGCGAGGCATCGGCCGAACGCTAAGCCGGGATCGACGACGCGCAACCGGGAATGCCGCCGCAAGAGTCGCGCCGCGCGCGGTCGCGGTGTGGCATAGTGGGCCTCACTCCGGCGAAAATACTGGGGAGGAAAAGTTATGACCGAGGATGCCAGGGGCCAATATCCGGGGCTTGCCCACCGCAACCCGGCCGATCTCGAGGCGTGGCTCAAGAAGCGGCCGCGGGAGGCGGCGCTGGAACCGGAACTGCCGATCATCGACCCGCATCATCATTTCTGGGACACGCCGCAGCGCGGGCGATATCTGCTGCCCGAATTGCTGGCCGATATCGGCGCCGGACCCGGCGGCGGCGGGCACAACATCGTCTCGACGGTTTTTCTCGAATGCCGCTCGATGTACCGCAAGGACGGGCCGGCGGCGATGATGCCGGTCGGCGAGGTCGAATTCGTCAACGGCATCGCGGCGATGAGCGCGTCCGGCGGTTACGGCCCCTGCCGCGTCGCCGAGGCGATCGTCGGCCATGCCGATTTGACCCTCGGCGCGCCGGTGCGCGAGGTGCTGGAGGCCGAGATCAAGCTTGGCGGCGGGCGGTTCCGCGGCATCCGCCACGGCGTATCCTGGGACCCGAACGAGGCAATCCAGAAATTCGCCACTCGCGAAGTGCCGCCGCATCTGGTGCGCGAGCCCAAATTCCGCGAGGGCTTTGCCCAGTTGGCTCCGCTCGGCCTCAGTTTCGAATCCTGGCAGTATCATCCGCAATTGCCGGATGCGATCGATCTGGCCCGCGCCTTTCCCGACACCACGATCATCCTCAATCATGTCGGCGGCGTGCTCGGCGTCGGCCCCTATGCCGGCCATCGGCCGGAGATCCTCGCCGGCTGGAAGAAGGACATCGGCGAACTGGCCAGATGCCCGAACGTCAACGTCAAGCTCGGCGGGGTCGGGATGACCTCGTTCGGCTTTGACTTTCACGAGCGCGATATGCCGCCATCCTCCGAAGACCTGGCCGCGGCGTGGCGCCAGTATATCGAGCCCTGCATCGAAGCCTTCGGCGCCGGACCGCTGCATGTTCGAGAGCAACTTTCCGCCGGACAAGCAGTCGGGCGGCTACAGCGAGCTGTGGAATGCGTTCAAGCGCATTACCGCCGGCGCGTCGGCGGCCGAAAAGAAGGCGCTTTACAGCGGCACCGCGGCGCGGGTGTACCGAATCACGGCGCCCTGACCGGCGGGTCGCGCCCGCTTCGCCCGCTGTCTAACGGAGACCCCGATGCCTGCACCCTATGAAACCCATCGCGCCCAACTCAAAGCCATCCTGCTGGCGTGGGGGATGGCGGAAGACAATGCGGAAACGACTGCCGACATCCTGTCCTGGGCGGATCTGCACGGCGTCGACAGCCATGGCATGTCGATGATCCCGGGCTATGACCGGCTGCGCCGCAGCGGGCGCGCGAACATGAACGCACAGCCGCGCATCATCAAGGAAACGCCGGTCTCGGCATTGGTCGACGGCGATGGCGGGCTCGGCCATGTGCCGGCGCGTTTCGGCATGCAGGTCGCGATCGACAAGGCCAAGCAAGCCGGCATCGCGATCGCCGCGGTGCGCAACTCGGCCCATTTCGGCGCCACCGGCTACTACACCTTGATGGCGGCAAAGGAAGGGCTGATCGGCATGGCCTGCACCAGCGCCTCCAGCATCCAGGTGGCGCCGACCTTCGGCAAGGAGGCGAAGCTCGGCACCGATCCGTGGTCCTTCGCCGCGCCATCGGCAAACGGGCCGCCCTTTCTGCTCGATATGGCGACAACGACGGTGGCCGCCGGCCGCATTCGCAACAAGGCCAATGAGGGGCTGCCTTGTCCGCCCGGCTGGGTATTGGACAAAGACGGGCAGCCCAGCACCGACCCCGAGGTAGCGCGTGAGAAGGGTGGTTTCCTGACTTCGCTCGGCGGTTCGCCGGATGGCTCCAGTTACAAGGGCTACGGGCTGGCGGTGATGGTCAACATCCTCGGCGCCTGCCTGTCGGGCTCGACCCTGATCACCGACCCGATGGCCGGGAAGAAGCCGCAGGGCAACGATATCGGCCATTGCTTCATCGCGATCGACCCGGGCCTGTTCCGCGACCGGGAGGATTTCACCGCCGATGTGACCCGTTTCTGCGACGATCTGCGGGCGACGAAACCGGTCGATCCGGCGCAGCCGGTCATGGTCGCGGGCGATCCGCAATGGCATTACGCGGCCGTGCGGATGCGCGAAGGCATCCCGGTCGGCGCCGGCCTGATGAGCCAGATCCGCCAGATCGCCCAGGCCTGCGCCGCGCCGTGGCTGCTGGATTGAGCCGCGCCGCCCGGCCGGCTAGTGCGGGCGGTGCGCGGCGACCAGAAAGATCGTCGTGGGCAGCCGGATCTCGCCGGCGCTGACCTCGGCGGCGAACGCCGCTTCGATCTCGCCGGCGATTGTCTGGCGGATCGCTTCGGCGGGCTGCTTCTCCTCGATCAGCCTGGCGGTCGGTCCCATGGCCAATGCCTGGCGCGCTTCTTCCTCGGGGGCGCCGCAGACGATCATCGGATGGGCCCGCTCGACCGTGATCGCGGCGAACCCGGCCGCGCTTAGAACTGCGCGGAGATAATCGGGGTCGGCAAAGGCGAGCGGGCTCGGCTCGTGCGCGGGCTGCGGCGCCGGCGGTCCCAGATGGCGCAGCGCGATGTCGTGGGCAATCAGCCAGTGCCGGTTCTCCGCGAGCGGCCCCCAACAGGCGAAGACCAGACGCCCGCCGGGCTTCAGCGCGCCGCCGATGTTGCGAAAAGCCGCCACCGGGTCGGCGAAGAACATGACGCCCATGCGCGAAGTCGCGAGATCGAAGCCGGCCGGCTCGAGCGGGAACACCTGGGCGTCGCCGAGCAGCAAGGTGACATTGCGCAGCCCACCCTCATCGACCCGACGGCGCGCGGCGCCGAGCATCGGCTCGGAGATGTCGACCGCGACGACCCGGCCTTGCTCGCCGACCGCGGCGGCGAGCGGCAGGGTCAAGGCGCCGGTGCCGCAGCCGATTTCGAGCACGCTCTCGCCGCCGGCGACGCCCAGGCGCGCCAGCAACATGGCGAGGCTCTGCTGGTTGCGCCGCTCCCTGAACCCCGGGCTGGCAACCCAGCGCGGCCCGGCAACGGTGTTCCAATAGCGGCGCTGCGCCGCGTTTGCGTCGAGAGCTTCCCCGGACATTTGCAAGATCCTCCCATCTCGGCCCGCATCGCGGCGATCCTAGCGCGGCGCGGCCTCGATTGCCTCATACGATCCGGACGCGGTCCGCGCCGCCTCAGGGGTTGATCACCGTCGGCGTGCGGCTGATGACAAAGGCTTCGTGGCGCTCGAGGAAATCCGCCGCGACCTCGGTGAACGCCTCCGGCCGGTCGGTGCTGATCGCGTGGCCGGCATCGTAAACAAAGACCAGGTGGCAATTCGGCATCAGCTCTTTGTAGAAATGCCCCATCTCCGGCGGGATGACCGCGTCGAGCGTGCCGAACAGGACGAGGGTCGGGGTGGCCAGTTCGCCCAGCCGGCGCTCGAGGTCCGGGTCGCGGTCGGGGCCGCGCAGCCGCTGTACCAGGCGAGCGACCTTGGCGCGCACTTCCGGGTCCTGCGCGGGCAGCGGCGCCACCCGTTCGGGGTGGGCGAAAAGCCGGCGCGCCATCTCCTCGGGCGAGCCCGAAGGCGCCTGCGCCCCCTTCGGCCGGATCGCCGCCGGCGCTTCGAGCACCAGCGCCAGAACCCGCTGCGGCTGCTGCACGGCCAGCCACAGCGCGGTTTTGCCGCCGAACGAGGTGCCCATCAGGTTGAACCGGTCGATGCCCAGATTGGCGACCGCCTCGGCCATCGTCGCCGCCAGCGCCGGCATATCCGGCGAGCGGGTGTTCTCCGCCGACGCGCCAAAGCCCGGCATCTCGAAGGCGATGACCCGGAAATGGCGGCTCAACAAATCGTGTCCGCGCGACAGTCGCAGCCCGCCGGCGCCATGCAGATGCACCAGCACCGGTCCCTGTCCGGCCTCCAGATAGCGGATGCGAAAACCGTCCGCCTCGACATGCCCTTCGCGAAACCCCGCGCCGGGGGGCGCCGATGTCAATTTGTCTGCTGCCTGTGCCACGGTCGCGGTCCCCTTCTGATGCAACATTCGGCGAGTTGGCGGATCGGCTTTGCCCGGCGGACCCCCTGGATCGAGCCCCGGCGCAAGCCCGGCCGGAACCATCGAATAGTCGGTAACGAGGCCTCCCCACCGGGGTCTCAAACCTCGCGAATGCGCGGCAGCACCTGCTTACCAAACAGTTCGAGCGAGTGCATCAAATCGGTCAGATCGGCGGCGCCGGGGTTCTGGAAGGCGAGGTCGAGCACGCCGGCCCCCATCTCCTCGCGGCAGCGCCTGACCTGTTCGACGACCGTGTCCGGGCCGCCGACGAACGTCGTCGGCAAGATGCCGCCGACATTGGGGGCGCGCGCTTCGCCGGCGATGTTGCGGCTGTCGAGCTTGATCAGCGCCTCGCGCACGCCCTGCCGCATCGGGAACGCCGCCGCCCCGCCGCTGCGTTGTTTCTGCAGCAATTGGTCGGCTTCGGCGTCGGTCTCGGCGATGATGATGTTGGCGCGATAGAGAATCTGCTCGGGCGTCGGCTGCCAGCCATAGCGGGTGCATTGATCGCGGTAGTACTGGGTCGATTTGCGCATCACGTCGAACGGCGCGAACGAGACGCCGAGGCCGACATGGTGGCGGGCGGCGAACTCGCAGCATTCGCGGCTGGTGCCGAGCGCGTAGGTCGGCGGGTGCGGCTGCTGCAGCGGACGCGGCCACACCGAGACGCTGCGAAACTGATAGTGGCGGCCCTGCCAGCCAAAGGGCTGCGGCTCGGTCCACGCCTTGAGGATCAGTTCCATGCCCTCATCGGTGCGTTCGCGCGCCTCGGCGGGGTTGAGGTCGAAGGTCAGGCATTCGTTCGGCGTCCCGCGCAACAATCCGACGACGAGACGGCCCTGGGCGACGTTGTCGAGGGTCGCCAATTCCTCGGCGACGCGTACCGGGTTGCTCTGCGGCACGATCGGCCCGAGCAGCGCGACCGTTATCCGTTTCAGACGCGCGGCGATGTAGGCGCCGGACACCGCCGGCGCCGGGGTCAGGATGCGCGGCGAGTAATGGTGTTCGGACACGCTGACCCAGTCGAAGCCGAGCGCCTCGACAAATTCGACGCGTTCGATCATGTCGCGAAAGGCCTTTGCCCCGGCCTCCGGGTCATAGGCTCCAGCCGGCGCCGGCCATTGCGACGGCACGGGATGCGGCGCGGTGTAGCGCCCGGTTTCGAAATACGAGACCTTCATCGCTGGACCTCCGACACCGGCGGGCGGCGCGGCGGCCGCCCCCGATGCGCCTTGATCGGCGCCTGAACCAATAAAATCCCGTCCGCCCGCCTCGCCGCAAGCCTCACGGAACGGGCCCGCGGCTACACCTCGCGAATCCGCGGCAGGACCTTCTCGCCGAACAGTTCGAGCGTGCTGATCAGGCTGGCCGGATCGGCATCGACGGTCTGGAAGAACAGGTCGAGCACGCCGACACCGGCCTGCTCGCGGCAGCGCTCGATCTGGCCGATGACGGTCTGGGGGCTGCCGAAGAAGCTCGTCGGCAAGGCGCCGCCGACATTGGGGGTCCTGGGCCTCGCCGGCGACGTTGCGGGAATCGAGCCGGATCAGCGCGTCGCGGACGCCAGCGGGCATCGGCAGCGGCGAGTGGGTCTGCGGTTCCTTTAGCGCCGCCTCGGCCTGTTCATCGGTTTCGGCAAGCAGGATGTTGGCGCGGTAGACGATCTGTTCCGCTTCCGGCTGCCAACCGTGGCGCGCACAGGCTGCCCGGTAGTACCCGGTCGCCCTGGCGATGATCTCGAACGGGGCATAGGAGAGACCAAGGCCGAGATGGTGTCGGGCGGCGAATTCGCAGGATTCGCGGCTGGTGCCGAGCGCGTAGGTCGGCGGATAGGGCTGCTGCGACGGTCGCGGCCAGACCGCGACGGTGCGGAACTGGAAATGGCGGCCCTGCCAGCCGAATGGCTGCGGCTCGGTCCAGGCCTTCAGGATCAGCTCCATGCCTTCGGTGGTGCGATCGCGCGCCTCTTCGGGGTTGAGGCCATAGGTCAGGTATTCGCCGGTCGTCCCGCGCAGCAAGCCCACCACCAGACGGCCCGGCATCAGATTGTCGAGCATCGCCAGTTCCTCGGCGATCTGCACCGGATTGCCTTGCGAGACGATCGGGCCGAGCACGGCGATCTTGATCCTGGTCGAGTGCGCCGCCAGATGCGAGGCCACAACGATCGGGGCCGGCGTCAGCCGCCGCGGGGAATAGTGGTGCTCGGAGACACTGATCCAGTCGAAACCCAAGCGCTCGACATGCTGCAGCCGCTCGACCATGCCGCGATAAGCCTCGGCGCCGGCGTCGAGATCGTACGCCGCGGGCGGCACCGGCCATTCGGGCGGAAGCTTCCCCGGCGCTCGATAGCGCGCGGTTTCGAAATACGAGACCTTCATCGCTGGACCTCCGACAGCCGCGGGCTGCCTTGAAGCGGGACCGGAACCAATAGATCCGCTTCGCCCGCCTCGCCGCAAGCGTCACGCAACGGTCCCGCGGCTACCCCGGGCGCGGTCGAGAGCAGTCACTTGCTCACGTCTTTGTTCGCGGAGCAGCCGCCGCCGCGTTGACCGGCGCGCCGATGGCGGAGCGCCGCGATGGCGCAACCGCGTCCTAGGCCGGGGCGAACAAATCGGGCGCGGCGATATTCTGCGGCGCCGCGGGCGACGGAGGGGCGGCAAAGGTGCTGTCGCGCTGCAAGACCGGCAATACCCGGTCGGCGAACAGGCGCATGTTCCGCTCGGCCTCGTGATGCGGGATGCCGCCATAGGAGAATTCGGTCACCAGATGGTCGGTGCCGGTCACCCGCTGCAATTCGGCGATCTGCTCGATGCAGTCCTCGGGGGTGCCGACGATCTGGATCTTGACATAGAACTCGGTCGCCCGGACCCGTTCCGCGTCGTCTTGCAGCCGGGCATAGGTCTTGGCCATCTTGCCATAGGTCTCGTAGCCTTTGACCGTGGCGAGATGGCCATCGGAGAAATGGTAGTGGTTGTCGATCGACTCCCATTTCTTGCCGAGCCATTGCATCGCCCGGTCATTTGCCTCGCCGCGGCTGTCGGCGCAGGAGACATTGGTCAGGATGATCGGCGGCGGCGGGTTGTGGCCGACGCTGAGCGCGATGTCGCGATAGGCGACGATGTTCTCGGCGGCCTTGGGCCATTCGTTCTGCATCACCACCAGGATGCCGAAGCCGAGCTTGGCCATGATCTCGGCCGATTCGGGGCTGACCGAGGAGGCGAAAAAGCGCTGTTCGGGATGCGAGATCGGGCGCGGCCGGATCGAGGTGCGCGGGATCTGGTAGAACTCGCCCTGCCACTCGAATTCGGGCTCGCTGAGCGCCTTGCGGATCAGCTGCGCGGCCTCGGCAAAGCGCGGCCGCGCCTCGCCCATCGGTATGCGAAAGCCGGCATATTCGACGCTCGCGGCACCGCGGCCAAAGCCGAACAGGCAGCGCCCGCCGCACAAGATGTCGAGGAGCGCGATCTCCTCGGCGACGCGGATCGGGTCGTGCCACGGCAGGACGATGACCGAGGTGCCGAAAATGATCCGCTTGGTGCGGCCGGCGAAATAGGCCAGTAGCTGGAGCGGCGCCGGCGACATCGCATAGCCGGTGAAATGATGCTCGAGCGCGAACAGCGAGTCGAAGCCGAGCGGCTCGGCCAGATCGCCCATCGCCAGATGATCCGACACCACCGCGACATCGGTGCGGCCGGGTTCGGACAGCATGTTAAGAGCGATGCCGACTTTCATCAGGGCTCTCCTCTGCTCACTTCGCGCGCAGGCGGTACCACGGGTGCGGCTGGCCCGGCACCTTGGCGCGCAAGGTGTAGACCGAAGTCCGCGCGGTGAAAAAGATCGTCTTCAGATCGGGGCCGCCAAAGGCGAGATTGGCCGGAACCTCGGGCGTGCGGATCACCCCCATTTTGCTGCCGTCGGGCGCGAACACCCAGGTCCCGCCGGGGCCGGTGCAATAGACATGACCCTGCTGGTCGACCTTCATGCCGTCGGGAACGCCGTCGGTCTCCTCCGACGACATGTCGGCGAAGATGCGCCGCTTGACCATGTTGCCGGCGCTGTCGAGATCGATCGCATGAATGTATTGGGCGTGACGGGTGTTGGCGACGTAGAGCACCCGCTCGTCGGGCGAAAAGGCGAGCCCGTTCGGATATTCGAACTCGGCGACGAGACGGCTCGCGCCGTCGGGACTGACCGCGTAAACCCCGGAATTCGCCAATTCCTTGTCGGCCAGCGGCACCCGCAGCCCGGGGTCGGTGAACCAGATGCTGCCATCCGATTTGCAGACCACGTCGTTCGGGCGGTTGATCCGCTTGCCCTCGTAGCGGTCGATCAGGATTTCGCTGTGGGTGTCGTCGGACCAGCGGGTGAGCCGGCGGTTGCCGCCCTCGCAGATCACCAGGCGGCCCTGCAGGTCGAAGGTCGTGCCATTGCCTTCGCCGGTATTGCTGCGGAGCGTTTCCGGCATCTGGCCGAGCCGCAGCCGGTAGAACATGCTGGCGCGCACATCGGCGAAATAATAGAAGCCGTCGGGGTGCCACAACGGCCCCTCGGTAAAGACAAACCCGGTGGCCGGCCGTTCCGCCGCCGTGGTCTCGAGCACCGCATCGAGCCCCGCCATCGCCGTCCCTCCCATCTCTGAATTCTTCCGAGGGCAGGTTATCCCGCGCGCGCCCGCCTGTCCAACCCGCACGGGCCGTGCAGATGCAAAGCGATGCATGGGCCGCTCGCGGCCGCGGCGCTATGCGGCGTGGTTCCCAATGCGCTCGCCAATCAGGGGGGCGAGATCCCGCTGCCAACGGGCAGCTAAATAGGGGAGGCGGAATCCGATTCGGTTGGGTATTGGCGCATGCCACTCAACCGGTTATCGTGAAACGGGTCTTCGAACCCAGAGGGAGGAACAGATGAAACGCTCATTCTTGCTGTGCGTATCGCTTCTTATGGTCGCTGCTTGCGCCCCGGAGCAACCCCCGCCGCCGCCCGAGGCCGCGGCGGCAGCCCCCAGCACGACGACTTTCTACGATGGAGTCTATGAGGGTAGTTTTGCGCAGAACATGAGCCCCGGGATGCCCGTTTCGGTGTGCCCAAATTTGCGGGTTGCACCGCATCTGACGATCCGCAACGGCGTTGCCCGGTTCGCGGCGCTCGACCTCGAGTTTCAGGGATATGTAACTCCGCAAGGCGAGTTGCGGATGCAGGCCCCGGCGGGCCAAACCTTTGTGGGACAGATAGACCCCTATTATGTGCTCAGGGGCCGGGTCAGCGGACAGTGCGTATATGACGCAACCTGGCAGCGCAGAGGGCCACCGGGGCCAAGTCCGAGCTGATTTGAGACCTCGCCGATCCAGGCCCTTGATCCTCTGAAGGGCCGACACCGCCGCCGGGCGGGAAGCGTGCAAACCAGGAGGCGCGACGCCTCCTGGCTTGCCCTCAGAGTTATGCGGCGTGGAGGAGTTCCAAATACTCCTCATAGACCGCCATATTCTTGCCGAAAGAAACCGCCGCCGCCCTGGCGCCGCAGACCAGGTGCATCCAGCGCCAAGGTTCGCGGGTGGTGTAGAATTCTTCGACGATCGACTGGTGATGCTTGAACGCGTGCATCTCGGTGAAGTTGTCGTGGCACACGATTTCGCCAAGGCACGCGATGAAAGCCTGCGGGTCATAGCGGCACTGCACATATTGCTGCGCCAAGTTCGCGACCTCCTCGACTTCCGGCACGGCCCGCATCTGCCCCAGATTGGATACTGTGGACCAATCGACTGGCGGCTGGTTGTAGATGTTCTGCTTGATGGCTTCGAGCAGCTCCTCCTGGGTCCGCGACGGCGCGGCTGGGATGGCGGCCGTCTCAGGCTGCGGAGCTGGCCCCATGCGCTGGGCGGTCGAGCGGATCTCTGGGCCTGACTGCCAGGTCAACAACAACATCAGCTTGTTCTTGAGGCTGATCCCGTCGAGCGCCAAGAGATACCGGCGCAGGTTGATGCTCGTGTGCAGATGGACATCCATCGGGTTCCCGCAGTGGGAGCGGATGAAAAGCCCGGCAGCCCCGATCGACAACGCTTCGCCCGCGCCTTCCAAGGAGAGCCCCGCCGCCAAGGCCTTAGCGATCAGCACGGGAATATCGGCAAAGACGTCTATCCGTCCGATGGCCTCTCCGAGCTCACCGATTGCCGCCGTCTCATCTTCTCCGGTGCGTTGGCGCAGGATGCGCTTTGTCAATTGATGCTCTTCGATCAGCGCCTCGATCGCCGGCAGCGGGGAAGGCATCGGATTGTTCGGAGCAACCGGAGAACGGGTCACAAAACGCACGACCTGCCGCATCACCACTGGCAGGTAGGCCTTATCGAGCACGCCGGTCTCAAAGGCGCGCCAAACGGTGCCCGGAAACATGAAGTAATGGTCGTCATTGAAATTTTTCGGGATCGCCACACTCAGCAGCAGATCAAAGGCCTCGATCCGAGGAGCATGGTCCCACAGCCACAGGAAAACATGGTCGGCCTTGTTGTACTCGCCGCGACCCACCGCAGCGAGGAACGCCTTCTTGTTCGCTTCGACCCCACCGGCATCCTCCGGCTCGAATTCGAGCAGGCCGTACGGCCCCATCGCGGGATGGTGGATGTGCTTGTTGGTCAGGGCCACGTGCTGCAGCACCGGCACAAAGCGATCCTCGCCCTCCAGGCGGTCGACCAGCTTCGAGAGCGCATAAAGGCCTGCCAAGGGATGCAGCGGGCCGCCATGATGACCCGCAGGCATATCGGTGGAGCGGGTTACAGCGAGGGCAGAGGCCGTCAGCATGGTTTGCGTCGGCACCCCGGCGCGGAGCTTCTCCAGCGCGCGATCGAGAATCTCATCGGGAGACGTATCCTCGATAAACTGGACCAACGGCTCGATGGCGTCGGAATACTGGACACGTTGTAGCATCGGCATGGCGACTTCTCCTCTGCGTAAGTGCGGTCTGTCTTGGTTGGCTGGGTTTCACTCTTTCGATGGACTTGGCGCCTCCCGGGCGACTACTTTTGGCGACACGGCACCGGAATTCCGGCGATTTTTACATTGACCGCACCGAGGTGGTTGCGGCTGGTGAAATAGAGGGTTTTCCAGTCGGCGCCGCCAAAGGCCAGGTTGGTGGTGGCCGGGGCGCCGTGGACGATGCGGCCGAGTTTCTTGCCCATTGGGTCGATGATCCACAACCCGCCGGCGCCGCCGCAATAGACATTGCCCTCGACATCGACCTTCATGCCGTCGGGAACGCCGGGCTCGGCGCCGCGCAGATCGGCAAAGACGCGGTCGCTGTGCTTGGCCAAGGTGCCATTGGCCGCAACCTCAAAGGCGCGGATATGGCCGCGGCGCGAATCATTGATGTAGAGGACACTCTCATCGGGCGAAAAGGCCAGGCCATTGGGCACGATAAAATCGTCGATCAGCAGGCTCAGGGTCCCCAGATCGGGGGTCACCCGATAGACCCCGGAAAAGGTCAGATCCCATTGCTGCGGCGCATTGGGGCTGGTCCATGGATCGGTAAAATAGATGCAGCCGTCGGATTTGACGACGACGTCGTTGGGCCGGTTGAGCTGGCGCCCTTGAAAGCTGTTGGCGATGACGGTGATGCTGCCATCCGCCTCCTGGCGGGTGACCCGCCGTGAATCGTGCTCGCAGGCGACGAGCCGGCCCTGCAGATCGCGGGTCAGCCCGTTGGCGCGGTTGGTCGGCTCCTGCAACAGGGACACGCCCTTGCCGGGCTCGTATTTCATGCGCCGGTTGTTGTGGATGTCGCTGAACACGAGGTAGCCGCCCTCGCGCCACCACAGCGGCCCTTCGGCCGGGCCATGCGGGCCGCCGAAACCGTCGGCCAGATCCTCGATCGGCTGCGCGGCCGCGACGATCCGCTCCAGTTCCGGAGCCAGTTGCTCGATCCGCTTGGCACGATCCGGCATAGCGGCCCTCCTCAAGGCATGGCTGGCCGGGTCGAGCCCGGCCACGGGCGGGTAACATTCGACTGCCGGCCGGGCCGCACGCGCCCCGCCGGGCAAATCTCCGCTGGCCCGCCGGCACGCCCGGAACCTTCCCGGGCATGCTCGGCGGCGCCGCGGTGCGGCTTAGGCGCGGGCGCCCTGGTAAAGCGGGCCGCGGATGATCTGGCCGGGCAATGCGTCGGTCAGTTCGCCCTTGTCGAGCAGCACGCTGCCATTGACCACGACATAGTCGATGCCGACCGCGTCGCGCCTGACCTGCACCCCGCCCGCGGGGAGGTTCGCGACCGGCTCGCGCGGCTTCGATGCGATCGTATCGGGATCGAAGATCGTGATGTCGGCGACCTTGCCGGCGGCGAGGAAGCCGCGATCGGTAATGTCGTGCATCAGCGCGGTCTTGCCGGTCAGCCGATAGACCGCCTCTTCGAGGGTCATCACCTGCTCTTCGCGCACCCAATGGCCCAGCAGGTTGGTGCTGGTTTCGTGCCGGTCGGCGGTATGCGGCCGGCCGCCGCCGTCGCTGGTGCCGATCACGGTATATTGCGAGCCAAGGATGTGCTTCTGCGTCTTCGGATCGCCGTTGCGGTCGATCGCCTGGAAGCAGGTGTTCAGGTCTTCGTCGAGCGACAGATCGAGGAAGGCGTCCATGATGCCCTTGTTCTGCTCTTTGGCGATCTGCGCGACGCTCTTGCCCTCGAGATGCCGGTTCTGCCCCTTCGTCGTCATGAACACCTCGACGAGGTCCCAGCGCCGGTTGAAGAAGCCGCGCGCGCGGCCGCGCCGGTCGGTCATCCCGCCCTGCTGCTCGACCGTCCCTTCGACCGCCTCGGCCGACAGCGCCTGACGCAGTGCGGGGTCGCGGAATGCCCGCATCCGCTCCTGATAGGGCAAGGCCATGACCTTGTCCCAGGTCGGCATGCCGCGGAAGATGCCTTCGGGATGGGTGATGTCCTCATCCTGCGGCACGTTGAGGCCGCGCTGCAGATCAAAAATCGCGCCGGCAACGGTCGACAGGCACGAGCCGTAGCAGCGCGCGCCGCTCTTGAACCCGTCCTCGAGCCAGCGCAGATGCTCGACCCACTCGTCGGGATTGGCGATCGGATCCGACATCAAGTTGTAGATCGATGGCCGGCCGGTCCGCGCCGCCAGCTGGCGGGCGACCTCGCGGGTTTGTTTGGTGCCGCCCGGCGCGCCGCCGGCGACCTGGAACACCCCGGTGCCGAGTTCGCCGAGCACGCTGGCCAGCGCCCAGCGCTCCTCGTCATTGCCGACCCCGGCCGGGTCGCCACGATCCTTCGGCGCGGTCGAGAAGCCGAGCGCGCCGTCATGCATCGCCTCGCGGATCAGCCGCTGCATCGCAGCCATTTCCTCAGGGGTCGCCTGCCGCTCGGAGGCCGCCTCGCCCATCACATAGCGGCGGATGCCGGAATGGCCGACCAGGGTGCCGACATTGATGCCGCGCTTTTTGCCGAGCGCATTCAGATAGTCGCCGACCAATTCCCAGGTCACGTCGACCCCGGCCTTCAGCACCGGCAGCGGGATCTGTTCCGCATCGGAGAAGAATTCGAGATACCACTCGCTATCGCCGGGGCGTACCGGGGCGATGACCTGGCCGCACTGGCCGACGACCACGGTGGTATGGCCGTTATGCACCCACGAGCCGCAATAGGGATCCCACACGGCCTGCGGGTCGAAATGGGTGTGGTGGTCGATAAAGCCCGGCGCCACGACGCGGCCTGCGGCGTCGATCGTGCGCTTGGCGGCAGCGCCGGCATATTTGCCAACCCCGACGATCTTGCCGTCCTGCACCGCCACATCCGCTGCAAAGGCCGGCTCGCCCGAGCCGTCTACGACGCGCCCGTTTCTGATCAACAGATCATACGCCATGATTCTTTCTCCTCATTGCCCCGCTCGGTTCGAGCCTGGGGCCGTCGTGGCGGACCCTTTCCCACCCGGGCTTGCTGACCCGCCCCGCACCCTTCGAAAGATGCGACGGCAATGCTACGCTTCGTCGCAGGGCGCAGCAACAACTTCCCCTCGATTGGGACGATTCTGGCGACAAACAAATTGTGCTGTCCGGCTGGTGTCGAATTTCAATGAATATTATTCATTTACAACATGCGTGCGGTTCATTCAGTTGGTCTGGCCGCGACTGGATCTGCAATCGCCGGTTCCTCTGCCGGGCCGGATCGACTAGAACCCGCCAGTCGCCGCGCCGCCGCTGCGATCCGATATCGAAGGCTGGAAAATCATGATACCGATCCGCCTCGCCGGCGCCATTGCGGCGCTCGCCATCATCGCCGCCGTGCCGCTCGCGACCGTGGGCCAGGCGGCCAACCAGGTGATCGAGATGCCAGACGGTTTGAAATATACCGACACCAAGCTGGGCGATGGCGCCACCGCCGCGGCCGGCGACAAGGTCTCCGTCCATTACACCGGGTGGCTCTACAAGGACGGCGCCAAAGGCGCCAAATTCGACAGTTCGCGCGACCGCGGCCAGCCCTTTCAATTCACCCTCGGGGCGCAGCAGGTGATCGCCGGCTGGGACGAGGGCGTCGCCGGCATGAAGGTCGGCGGCGAGCGCACCCTGATCATCCCGCCCGAACTCGGCTATGGCGCGCGCGGCGCCGGCGGGGTGATCCCGCCCAACGCCACGCTGATGTTCGATGTCGAGCTGTTGGGCGTGCAATAACCCGGCGTGCAATAACCCGGTCCGCGGCGCATCGGCCTAGCAGCCGGGATCGCGGCGGGAGGAAGCGCGAGCGGCTTGCGCCATAGAGGCTGCCGCAGAGCCGCATCAAGCGGAGGAAACCATGCCAGTCGAGATTGCCGACGGCGTCAGCCCGGCCGAGGCGGGCGGCGATCGACCAGGGTTCAGCGAGGAGGCGTTCGCGGCCCGCTATGACGGCAAGCAAGCCCCGGCCGCCGGCAGCGCCGCCACTAGCCGGAGCGCCGCCACGCGCCCGGCGCCACATGCCGAGCCGCCAGCGCCGCGCAGCCGCAATTCCTATATGCGCAGCCGCGCCCGCCGCCTGTCCGGCGCGCCATCGCCCGGCTCGAAGAAGATTTCCTGACGCCGGAAGAGGACGGGCCGAGCCGGAATCGCGGGCTCGGATCGAAGCCGCTTGCCGAAGCGCCGGTGCGGTCTCATCTGTGGTGGAAAGACGGCAAGGAGAGGCTGATGACCATCCATCTCGACCACACCATCGTGCCGGCTCACGACAAGGAGCAATCGGCGCGCTTCTTCGCCCGGATCTTCGGCCTCGAATATCAGGGGCCGGTGTCGCACTTTGCCCCGGTGCGGATCAACGACCAGCTGACCATCGATTTCGACAATTGGGACGAGTTCGAGCACCACCATTACGCCTTCAAGGTCAGCGAGGCCGAGTTCGACGGCATCTACGACCGGGTGCGCGGCGAGGGCCTGGCCTATGGCAGCGGGCCGCGTTCGGCCGAGGACATGGCGATCAATCATCGTCATGGCGGCCGCGGCTTCTATTTCCGCGATCCGAACGGCCACCTGCTCGAAGTGCTGACCGCCTGAGCGACTGGCGCGGCAAGGAGCGGTCGCGATGAAGATCAGCCTGGACTTCGAATGCACGCCGGAAGAGGCGCGGAAATTTTTCGGGCTGCCCGAGGTGCAGCCGCTGCAGGAGGCGGTGCTGAAGGAAGTCCAGGAGCGGCTCAGCGCCAACATCAAGGCGATGGACGCCAAGACCATGGTCGAGACCTGGCTGCCGGCGACGCTCAAGGGTTTCGAACAGTTGCAGCAGATGTTCCTGGCCCAGATGGCCGGCGGGGCCGGCCGAAAGAAATAGTAGCGGCGGTGTCGCTCGCCACCCCGCGCCTGCTGCTGCGGCGCTGGCGCGCGGCGGATCTTGCCGCCTTCGCCGAACTTTGCGCCGACCCGGCGGTCATGGAGTTTCTCACGCCGCTGTCCGAGCCTGGGGCCTGCGCGGCCTGGGCGGCGCGGCTGCGCGCTCACTGGCGGCAGCACGGCTTCGGCCGCTGGGTTGTCGAAATCCCCGGCGAGGCGAGCTTTATCGGGGTCGTCGGTCTGGCCACGATCCCCTACCAGGCGCATTTCACCCCAGCCATCGAGATCGCCTGGCGGTTGGCGCGAGCCTATTGGGGCCACGGCTATGCCACCGAGGCCGCGCGCGCCGCGCTCGGTTACGGCTTTGACCAACTCGGCCTGGCGGAGATCGTCGCGGTCACGGTTCCGGCCAATCTACGCTCGCGCCGGGTCATGCAGCGGCTCGGCATGAGCCGCGCCGCGCAAGACGATTTCGACCATCCCAACCTGCCGCCGGGCCCGCTGCGGCGCCATGTCCTCTACCGGCTGCCTCGCCCCGGCTCGCCGCCGTGACGATGCTGCTGGTCCGCCACGGCGAGACCGAGTGGAACCTCGAACGGCGCTTCCAGGGACGCTTTGATTCGCCGCTGACCGAACGGGGGACCGGCCAGGCCCGCGCGATCGGCCGGCTGCTGGCTACGCTGCCCGGCATCGCCTCGGCCCCGATCGTCGCCAGCCCGCAGGGACGGGCGCGGCGCACCGCCGAGATCATCCGCGCGCAGCTCGGCGCGATCGGCGAACCGCAGATCGACGATCGGCTGCGCGAGCTGTCGCTCGGCTCCTGGGACGGGCTGACCTATGCCGATATCGCCAGGCGCTGCCCCGGCATTTTCGATGGCGACGGGCGCTACGACTGGTATTTCCGCGCCCCTGACGGCGAGAGCTACGCCGCCTTTGCCGCGCGGCTCGGCGATTGGCTGGGCGAGACCGGCGGGCCGGGTCTTCGCGTCGTCGTCGCGCACGGTCTGGTCAGCCGCGTGCTGCGCGGGCTCTATGCCGGGCTGCCGAGAGCGGTCGCGCTGACCCTGCCGGTTGCGCAGGACCGGATCTTTCGGCTCGCCGAAGGCGCGGTCCAGGAGGTCGCTAATCCCGGCCATCTCGCCGACGGAAGAGGTCAGCAGCCGATCACCTGAAGATAACCCGACCGGGCGTAAGCGGTGATTTGCCGATCCCTGGTCAGGATCGGCATGCCCAGATGCCGCGCGGTGGCGATCAGCAGCCGGTCGGCCGGATCGCCGTGAAGCGGCGGCGGCAGATGGGCGCTGTCGATCGCGATGTCGGAGGTGAATGGCGCCTCCTTGACCGCGGGGGCCGCCAGGACGCGGGCGAACCAGGTTTTCGGATCCGGCAGAAAATGGACAGCATTCGGCCGCCCCGGCCGGCTCAGCAATCCGATCTCCCAGGCTGAAACCGGCGAAATAAAGATGCCGTCGGCCTGACCGGCATGGATTATCGCATCCAATGCCGGTTTTGCCATCGGGTCGCCATTCGCGAGATAGATCACCGCGCAGGTGTCGAGCAGCACGGCGCGGGAATGGGTGCGAGCCATCAATCGTAAATACGCCCCTGCTCGGCGGTCAGCGGTTCGTCTAGGGCGGGGGCGGTGAAGTCGAACCCTTCGGGCGCGACGACGCTCCCCCGCATGAAACCGTGCAGCTCCCGCAGCGCGCCCTGATCGTCAGGCGGCGTGACGACGGCGACGAGCCGACCGCGCTTGGTGATGCGCAGGCGGGTCAGCTTACGGGCTGCCAGCTGGTCCAGAAGGTCGAGGCATTTGGCCTTGAACTCGGACGCCGAGATGGTCGAAAAGGAGGTCATTGATCATCCTCCATGACCGGTAAGGAAGATATGACTATATCGGCCGCGATGGGATCAGTCCACGAGGTTTCGTCGGCCGGTGCGGGGCGTCATCGCTGTGGCGGGCGCGGGTAGACTTCGGCGATCACGTCGTCGAGCCAGTGCTGCGACAGACCTGGGACTTCGGCGATCTGGGCCGAAACCCCTGCCCCGTCGAATTCGTAGAGGACGGCGCCGAGCCGCTTGTCGCCCGGCATCGCCGGCTGCATGTCGCCGACCAGAAAGCTCGAAGCCGGGGCCCAGACGAACCGGGTCCCCTGCCCCACCCTCTGCGCTGCCTTGTGCAGGTGGCCGCTGGCGACCAGCCCTACCCGATGGCGCCGCAACCGGGCGATCAGCCGGGCGCGCGGCTGCGGCTTGACCGACCAGTAGCCGGTATCGGCTTCCTCGGCGTCGTCGAGATAGAGCGGCTTGTGCAGAAACCATGCGACCGGGCGGCCTTCGGCCCCGGCCATGGCCGCGTCGAGCCAGGCTTCCTGCGCCGCCTCTTCCGCCAGGCCGCTGCCGAGCAGCATGGCGTCGAGCCCGATCAGGCGCCAGCCCGCGGCGCCGGCGAGATCCTCGATCCAACGGTCCGGCCCGAGATGCGCGCGCCAGCGGGCCAGGCGCGCGGCGTCGACCGGCTGGCGCGGATGGTCGGCATCGCCGACATCGTGGTTGCCGGGGACGGCGAGCCAGCGCACCCCCAGATCGCGCAACAGCCCGGCGGCATAGGCCAGATCGTCCTCGATCTCAGCCCCGTCGACCGTCACGTCGCCGGTGTGGATCACCAGATCCGGGCGTTGCTCGCCGATCCACCGGGCGAGCGGCGGCCAATTGTCGGCAAAATGCGGCTTGCCCCGGCTCAGATGGGTATCGGTGATCTGGATCAGCCGCATCGGTCCTCGCACAGGAAGGCGGCGAGATCGGGCATTCGCGCGAACACCCGCGAGCATCCGGCGGCGCGCAGCTGCTCGGCGTGATCCCCGGCGCAATGGCTGCCGCCGCAAAATCCGACGACCGGCATGCCGGCGGCGACCGCGGCGGCGACGCCGATCACGCTGTCCTCGACGACGGTGCAGCCGGAGGGCATCGCGCCGAGCTGGCGCGCGGCCAGCAGGAACAGGTCGGGCGCCGGCTTGCCGGAGGCGACCTGGGTCGCGCTGAACACATGCGGATCGAAAAAGCGCAGCAGCCCGGTCAGTGACAGCCGCTCGCGCACCCGCTCGAGATGGCCGTTCGAGGCGACGCAGCGCGCCGCCGGCAGCGCGCCCAGCAATGCCTCGACCCCGGGCATCGGCACCAGTTCGCGTTCGAGGGCGATCGCGGTCTGCGCGCGCATCGTCTCGAAGAAACCGTCCGGCAGCGCCGTCCCGAAACGGGCTTCGACCGCGGCGCTCAGCGTGTCGCGGTTCCGGCCGAAGCCGAGCCGCAGCGCCTCATCGGCGGTCGCCGGAAAATCCGCCGCGGTCAGGCACTCGGCCAGGATGCGGGCAAAGATGATTTCGCTGTCGACGAGGACGCCGTCGCAATCGAAAATGACCAGATCGGGCACGCGGGGCCTTTCATCGCGCCGCCGGGCGGGAAGCGGACCGGCTTTGACATATTGGGCGATCCCCGGCCCGCTGCAAAGGTCCTGGCCCGAATACCCGAGGGGGCGCGAAGCTGTGGCCGCTGCTCGCCCGATTGCGGTCAGGCGCGCGCCCGGCCGATCGGGCGCCGCCGCTGCCGGCCGGCTCAGAACAGGATGCCGGTTTCGACCATCACCCTGGTCTGCGAATTGCCGTTGAAGTTCGGGCCGAGCCCGAGCCCGGCGGTGACGCCATTGGCCTTGACCCAGGAAAACTCGGCGCGGGCGAAGTAGTATTGCCACTGAAAGGTCGGGGTAATCGTCGCCGAAAAGGCCCCGCTCCCTGGACCGTAGAGCAGGCTGTTGCTGCCGGTCGAGCCGATATATTCGATCCGGCCGCCCAGATTGAACCCGGAACCCAGATCGTAATTGGCGAGGATCGCGCCGCCAAAGGTCGACGCACTGGACGCAATGCCGATCCCCGGATCGGCCGCGACATGGGTCGCCTGGAAATAGGGCTGGATGATCCACGGATCCGAATTATAGGTGTAGATCAGGTTGTAGATCTGCGAGTTGTTCTGCAGCAGCGGGGTCCGCAAGGTAAAAACACTGGTCTTTCCGGCGTTGCCGCCGGCGGCGAACTCGAAGGTATTGGCGCTGTTCAAGGTGTAGGTGGCGGAGCCGGTGACCCAATTGTAGACGCCGGAATCAAAGCCGTCGGTGAAGGACAGCGACAAGGCGACTGGGCCGATCGTGTAGTTGACCTGGCCGCCCTTGCTGAACGTCGGTTCCTGGTTCCAAACAGCAAGCCACGTTCGATGTTTATGTTCTGAAAGGAAAATGCGTACTCGGCGCCGATCAGGGTCGGGAGCTTGCCGCCCTCGATCGAGAAGATTGCTCGGTCGGCGACGATCTTGGCGTAAGCCGCTGCGGGAACCAGCCCCACAAATTCCCGGTCCCGGTCTGAAATGCCGGCACCTGGTAGCCAAAGGTCGCCTCCGCCGCCGAGATGTACGGCGTTCCCAACGAGGCGAGCGAGTAGGCGCCGGCCTGCGACGTAAAACTGGAAGATGCCGTCGGTCTTCTGGACGAAGAGCTGGCCGTTCGACAGATCCGGCTCCCAGCTGCGGTTGCCGGGGAATGGATTGTTCTGCCACTGGCCGAGACCGCTGCCGATGCCGTCCACATAAATGTCGCCAAGCGGACCGAGGGTGTATTTGGGCGGCGGCAGCTGGATCGCCAGCGGGCCGGTGATCGTCGGCCCGATCAGCGGCGAGGTCGGCGCTGCCGGGGCCGCGGCCGCGGCCGGAGCGACCGGGCCGGGTGGCCCCGGCGGCAGGACGCCCGACGCCGGGGCCACGGCGGGCGGCGGTGGCGCGAGCGGGGCCTGGGCGAGCTGGTCGGCCCATGCGCAGGCTGAGCCGACGCCGAGCAAGGCTGCGGCGAGGGCGGCGCCCGAGATGCTGCTTTTCTTGATGTTGTTCATCTGAAGAGAGCCTTTCGAATTGTCATTCCACTGTGGACGGGCGCATGATCTCGGCAGGCGATCGGCACTCACCACCGACCCTATTGCGGGCTTCGCCGACGCAAACCCCATACCAACGCAGGGGCTCTGCGCCGCGCCCCAGAGCACAAACTGTCTGGTTGCGCGGAAACCCACGAGATCACCTCTTGCGGCGCAGCAATGGGGGATGTCAATCCGGTAGTGGCGGATTGCCACAGCTGACTATTTACTAGGCAGATTGGCCGGATTTCCGCGTGGTTTTTGGCCAGATCGGCGGATTCGCGGCTTGTTCGGACCGGATTGCGCCCGAATGCGCCGTTGCCAATTCGCCATCCGCGCGGTGCGGCGGCCGGGTCAGCCGCGGCCGATATAGGGCATCTTGGTGGCCATCACCGTCATGAACTGGACGTTGGCTTCGAGCGGCAGGGTGGCCATGTAGACCACGCCGCGGGCGACGTGCGCGACATCGATGCGCGGCTCGGCCTCGACTTTTCCGGTCGCCTGCAGCCGGCCGCGCGCGGTGTCCTCGTTGCGGCTGGTGGCGGCGTTGCCGATGTCGATCTGGCCGCAGGCGATGTCGTATTCGCGGCCGTCGAGCGACAGCGAGCGGGTCAGGCCGGTCAGCGCGTGCTTGGTCGCGACATAGGGGGTGGAGTTGCGCCGCGGCACATGGGCCGAGACCGAACCGTTGTTGATGATCCGGCCGCCCCGCGGGTCCTGGCTTTTCATCATGCGAAAGGCGTGCTGCGCGCACAGGAACGACCCGGTCAGATTGACCGCGACGACATTCGTCCACTGCTCGAGGGTCAGATCCTCGAACGGGATGCCGCGGGTGCTGATGCCGGCGTTGTTGAACAGCAGGTCGATGCGGCCGTAGGTGCTTTTGACCTTATCGAACAGCGCCGCGATCGCCGCCGGATCGGCGACGTCGGTCGGCACGACCAGGGTGTGCGGCGCGGCATCGGGAGCAGGCCCGGCCAGGGAAGCGGTTTCTTCGAGCATGTTGGCCCGGCGACCGGCCAAGACCACGGCGAACCCGGCCTCGATCAAAGCCAGCGCCGAGGCGCGGCCGATGCCGCTGCCGGCTCCGGTGACGACGGCGATTTTCGGCGGCGTTTGCATGGCTCGATTCCCTTCGGTTTTACAGTTTTTGCGGCAGCAGGACCCGGCTGGGACTGACAAGCTCGTCCTGGGCGGCGATCAGCGCCAGTTCGCCGCCGCCGGCCTGGAATGTGGCCTCGACCACGCCCCAGATCGCGGCGACGGTCGCGGCCAGCGCCTCGGGCAGCGGCTTTCCCTTCAGCAGCCAGCCGAGAAAGAGGGCGGCGAGCGCGTCGCCGCAGCCGGTGGCCTCGATCGGCAGGCGCGGGGTTTCGACCGCCCACGCCCCGTCGGCGCCGGCGGCGACCACGGCCAGCCGGTCGGCCGCGGTTTCAAGGCTGGTCACCAGGACGATGCCGGGTCCCAGCCGGCGCAACGCCGCGGCCGCCTCGCCGGCTTCGGCGACGCTGCCGATCGGCCGGCCGGTCAGCCATTCGAGCTCGAAACGGTTGGGGGTGGCGATGTCGGCCAGGGCGAGCGCGCGGTCGCGGTAGAATTCGGGGATGCCGGCGCGGACATACCAGCCCGGCCCGACATCGCCCATCACCGGGTCGCAGCAGTAAAGCGCCCGCGGGTTGGCCTGTTTGACCCGCGCGACGATATCGAGCAGCAGCGGCCCGATTTCGGGCTCGCCGAGATAGCCCGACAGCACCGCGTCGCAGCGCGGCAGCACCCCCAGCTCGGCGATGCCCTCGAACAGGGCGGCGATCACCCGCGCCGGGATCGCTTCGCCGCGCCATTTGCCGTAGCCGGTATGGTTGGAAAAGGCGACGGTGTTCAGCGACCAGGTCTCGATCCCCAGGCGCTGCAGCGGAAACAAGGCCGCGCAATTGCCGACCGCGCCGCAGGCCACCCAGGACTGGATCGAAAGGACCGCCGGCATCTCAGGCGGGCGTCTCAGACGGGCATCTCAGGCCGGCATCTCAATGGGTGTGCGAATTGATGCGGTCGAAGACGCGCTTGATGTTGAGAAAGACGATGACGCCGCTGACCACGAACAGACCGAGCCCGGCATCGTGCAGACTGCCATCGGGCCAGGCGCGGGCGACGAACAGGCCGGCCAGCCCGATCACCGCGAAGAGCGGGATCGCCACCGTCAAATTGGTCATGTCGTCGACCAGCAGAAAATCGCGCCAGCCCGCGGCGCCGCCGTCGAACCGTTGCTTCAGCCGCAAGAAAGCGAGCGCCAGCGCGCCCAGGATCAGCACGATCCCGCTACCGTAATCGCCGGGCGATGCGGCCTGGCTGGCGGCGAACGCGCCGATCACGACGCAGAGGCCGAGCACCACGAACTGGGCCCAAAAGCCGAGCCAGGACCAGAAGGCTGGATCGCCCGGCTCCGGCCTCCGGCTCGTTTCGGCCATACCCAACCCCTCCGACTGCCGCGTTCCGGCCCGCTTGCGAGCCGTGGCGAGACAATGCACGCCGGTCGGCGCCGATCGCAACCGGTTATGACGCGGCTGCGGCGAGAGGGGTCATTCGCGCACGATGCGATTGCTCGCCTCGGCCCAGCACGCGCGCACCTGGACGCCGGGGGCGAGGGCCGGCGCCGGGGTATTGCCCTGGTTCTGCTGGAACGCGATCAGCGGCTCGCCGTTGCGCCGGCGCAGATAGAGATGGCTGACAAAGCCGTGATAGACGATCTGCTCGACGACGGCGTCGGCGGTGTTGGCCGGGGCCGCGCCGTCCGCGGCGGCCAATGGCGCGACCGTCACCGCCTCCGGCCGCAGGGCGATGGTGACCGGGCTGCCGAGCGGGCGCGCGACCGCGACGGTGACAATAGTTCCGCCCTCGACGGCGATGCGCACCCAGCCGGGTTCGGCGCGGTCGACCCGGCCGCGAAAAAAATTCGCGGCGCCGAGAAAGCTGGCGATAAAGCGCGAAGCCGGCCGCTGATAGACTTCGGCCGGCGATCCGGTTTGCTCGAGCACGCCGTCGCGCATGATGGCGATGCGGTCGGCCATGGTCAGCGCCTCGTCCTGGTCGTGGGTGACCAGGACGGTGGTGATGCCGAGCCGGCGCTGCAATGAGCGCAACTCGACCTGCATCTCCTGGCGCAGGCTCTTGTCGAGGGCGCCGAGCGGCTCGTCGAGCAGCAGGATTGCCGGCCGCACCACCAGCGCGCGGGCCAGCGCCACCCGCTGCTGCTGGCCGCCGGACAGCTGCGAGGGCATCCGCCGGGCATAGTCGGCGAGCTGCACCAGCTGCAACGCCGCGGCGATGCGCGCCGTCTTGCCCTCGCCGCGGATATGCCGCGCCTCGAGCCCAAAGGCGACGTTCTCGGCGACATTCATGTGCGGGAACAGCGCGTAGTTCTGAAACAGCATGCCGATGTTGCGGCGATGCGCCGGGATCCCGGTGATCGGCCGATCGTCGAGAAAGATCTCGCCGGCGCTGGGCTCGACCAGACCGGCGATCATCCGCAGGGTGGTGGTCTTGCCGCAGCCCGAGGGGCCGAGCAACGCCACCATGCTGCCGGGCTCGATCGCCAGCGACAGCCGGTCGACGGCGCGGGTGTCGCGGAATACCCGGGTCAGCTCGCGCAGGCGCAGGGCGACGGCGCCGCGATCGTCCTCACGATTCGAAGACCTGGTTGTACTTTTCGAGGAGCTTGGGCCGGATCGGATTGATGAAGGTCCAGTCGGGGCTGAAAATCCCCATCTCGTCCATCTTGCTTTCGGGATAAGCGATGTATTTTGCGACATCCGGTTTGAACTCCAGGCCACTGATGGTCGGCGCCGCGAGGCTCGCCTCGGCCAGCCCGTGCTGCACCCCCGGGTCGAGCATCCAATCGATAAAGGCGATGCCGAGTTCGCGGTCGGGCGCGTTCTTGACCAGGGTCAGGGTGTTGATCCCGGCGAAGGTGCCCTCGCGCGGATAGCACATGGCCACCGGCGCGCCCTTTACCGTGTAGGGGTTGACGCTCTTCGAATAGAACAGGCCGGCGACGTCGGCCTGGCCCTGGATCAGCTGCATCACCGCGGTTTCGTTTTCGAAGATGCTGAGCACATTGGGCTTCAGCGCGGCCATTTTCGGCCAGGCCTGGTCGATCAGATATTGCGCCTGGGCATAGGGCTTGCCGGTTTCGAGGGTGACCGCGGCGATCAAGCAGATAGATGCTCTGCGTCGCCTTTGGCGTCTCCATCAGAAAGCGCTGGCGAAATTTCGCGTCCCACAGCTCGGCGTAGCTTTCGAGCGGCTTGATGCTTTGGGTGGCGTAGGCGAGGCTGGCCATCGACATGGCAAAGCCGGCGCCATAGCCGTCATAGAAATGAAAGCGCTTCAATAGCCGCTGCATATTGGGGATTTTGTCCTCGGGCAGCTTTTCCATCAGCCCCTCGCTCTTGCCGAGCGCGACCCCGACATCGTCGACGAACATGACGCTGTAGCGCGGGTTGTTGCGGGTGGCGCGCAATGCGGCAATCTGCTCGAGGGTCACGCCGAGGGTGGTGTAGACCTTGCAGTTGTGCTTGGCCTCGAATGGCGGAATGATTTTCTGCCGGACGTAATCGCCTTGCGGGCCGGTATAGATGCCGACCGTGATCGAGCGTTCGGCGGCGTGGCCACGACGCCCGAGGATCAATGGAGCGGCAAGGGCCGCGGCGCCGCCCAATACTGCGCGGCGTCTGATTTTTGTGCTCAATCGGTTCCTCCTTGTGACGCTACATCGCCAGCCCGCGGCGCAGACCGGCCACCCGCTCGACCACCAGCACGACCGCCATGGCAAAGCCGATCAGCAGGGTCGACATCGCCGCCACCGACGGCTCGAAAACCGCGGAGATCCGCTGAAAGATCAGCAACGGCACCGGGTTGTGCTGAGCATCGGCGAGCCACAGCGAGATCGGGAAATTGTCGAACGACACCATGAAGGCGAACAGCGCGCCGGCGGCCAGACCGGGGGCGATCTGCGGCATGGTGATGCGGCGCAGCACCCGCCAGCGGGCCGCGCCCAGGGTTCGCGCCGCCTCTTCGAGGGTAATGTCGGCCAGGCTCAGGCTCGCCGTGACGGTGCGCACGACATAGGGCGTGGTGACCAGCACATGGGCGATCAACAGGTTGATCGCGGCATTGTCGGAGCGCAGCATCGCGAATAGCTGCAACAGGGCGACGCCGGTGATCAGCACCGGGAAGATCAGCGGCGCCAGCAGCACCGCGGCGACCGCGTCGCGCCCGGGAAACCGGCCGCGGACCACGGCAAAGGCGGCCGGAACCCCGAGCAGCAACGCTCCGGCGGTCGCCATCAGCGCCAGCCCGGTGCTGAAGGTCAGCGAATTCAGAAAATCGGGGTCGTGCAGCACCTGCCCGTACCACCGCAGGGTGAAGCCGCGCGGCGGGAAGACGACAAAGGCGGTGTCGCTAAACGAAATCGCGACGGTTACCACGAGCGGCGCCAGGGTGAAGATCAGCATCGCCGCGGTGACCAGCACCAGCAGCCAGGCGAGCGGTCCCGCGCAACCGGCTGCTCATAGGGCGCGCAACCGCCGGCGCCGGTCGAGCATGCGCATCGAGGCGATGTTGATCGCCAGCACGATGGCGACCAGCACCGAGGCCACGGTGGCGCCGAACGGCCAGTCATAGACCGTCAGGATCTGCTGATCGACCAGCATGCCCAACATTTGCGCCGAGGTGCCGCCGAGAATGGCAGGTGTTACAAACGAGCCGGCGGTCAGCGAGAACACCAGCGTGGCGCCGACCGCGAGCCCGGGCAGGCTCAGCGGCAAGGTGACCCGGCGAAACCGCCGCCATTGGGTGGCGCCGAGGGTGGTCGCGGCTTCGTCGAGCGACGGATCGATCTTGCCCAGGGCCGAGGCGAGCGGCAGCACCATCAGCGGAAAGAATACGTGCAGCGAGCCGATCACCACCGCCGCCTGGGTATAGAGCAGGCGCAGCGGCTGATGGATGAAGCCGGTGGTCAGCAGCAGCCAGTTGAGAACCCCGGTCGGGCCATTGCCGAGGATGATCTCCCAGCCATAGGTCCGCACCACGATGCTGACGATCAGCGGCGCGATGACGATCATGGTGATCGCACGCGCGGCCAGCGCGCTGGCGCGCACCATGACCAGCGCCACCGGATAGCCCAGCAGCGCCGCCGCCGCCGTGGTCCACAGGCTGATCGCCAGGGTGGTCCACAAGACGTGGGCGTAGAGCGCCGTGCCAAAGAAGTGCCGGTAGTGTTCGAGGGTCACCGGCAGCCCGACCGTGCCCTGCGCCGACTGGGTCAGAAAGCTGTAGGCGAACAGCATCACCGCCGGCAGGACAAAGAAGAAGCCGAGGAACAGCAGCGAGGGCAGCAGCTGGGCGCCGGCGGCGGCCAGCCCCGCCGGAAGCGCGGGCCGGATCGCGGCAAACGGGCGGATCAGCGGCAGCGGGCGGGCTGCGGCCGGAGGGGCGGCGATCGGAGGGGCGGCGATCGGCAGGGTACTCCCTTGATGCGTAGCGGCTCCTCCCAGCGGCGGTTTCCGCAAGATCCATGCCACCGACCTGCCCGCCGGGCCTGGCGCGACGCTGCCGGCCTGACGGATCTGCGCCGCCCGCGCGGGTGTTGCTGCTATGATCGCCAGGCAAGCGAACGCCGGAGCCGCCGATGCCTCGCCCACGCCGCAGCCTTCTGTTCATGCCCGGCTCGAACCCGCGGGCCCTGGAAAAGGCGCGCGCCTTGCCGGCCGACGGGCTGATCTTCGATCTCGAAGACGCGGTGGCGCCGTCGGCGAAAGAGGAGGGCCGGGCGGCGGTGATGGCGGCCCTGGCCGCCGGAAGCTATGGCGGGCGCGAGCTGGTGCTGCGGGTCAACGCCCTCGACACCCCGTGGGGGCATGCCGATCTGGCCGCCGCGGCGACGATGCCGATCGACGCGGTGCTGTTGCCGAAGGTCGAGAGCGGCGACCGGGTGCGGCTCGCCGCGGCGCTGCTCGATTCGCTCGGCGCGCCGCGGCGGCTGGCGCTGTGGTGCATGGTCGAGACGCCGGCGGGGGTGCTGAACGCGCGCGACATCGCGGCGGCGGATGCGCGGCTCGCCGCGCTGGTCGCCGGCACCGCCGATTTGACCAAGGATCTGCACGCGCTCGATACCCGCGACCGCCGGCCGCTGCTGGGCGCGCTCGGGCTGATCCTGTTGGCGGCGCGCGCAGCGGGGCTGGCGGCGCTCGACGGGGTCCATCTCGACCTCGCCGACGAGGACGGGTTCGGGTTCGCCTGCCGTCAGGGGCGCGAGCTCGGCTTCGACGGCAAGACCCTGATCCACCCGAAGCAGATCGAAACGGCCAACGCCGCCTTTGCGCCGAGCGCCGAAGAGGTCGCCTGGTCGCGGCGGATCATCGCCGCCTACGCGCAGGCGCTGGGCGCCGGCAAAGGCATCGTGCTGGTCGATGGCAGGCTCGTCGAGAACCTGCATGTCGAGAACGCCCGGCGGGTGGTGGCGATCGCCGAGGCGATCGAGCGGTCCGCCGCCGCGCGGTGAAGCGCTGCCGCGCACGGGCGTGCGTTGACACTCTCGAGAGCGCGGTCTAAGTCACCCACGCTGCCTGGTTGATACCGGGCCGCCGCCGCACTGCCGAGGAATGTCGATGCCGGGACCGCTGTAGATGAGATCCGCCGACCGGCCGCTGTCGCCGCACCTTCAGATCTATCGCTGGCAACTCACCTCGGTTCTGTCGATCCTGCACCGGGCGACCGGCGTGGCGCTGAGCGCCGGCGGCATCCTGATCGTGTGGTGGCTGGTCGCCGCCGCGTCGGGGCCGGAGGCCTATGCCGGGGTCGCAGATTTTCTCGGCTCGTGGCTCGGGATCGTGCTGCTGCTCGGCTGGAGCTGCGGCGCTGTTCTATCATTTGTGCAACGGCATCCGGCATCTGGTCTGGGATACCGGCCATGGCCTCGACCTCAGATCCACCTATATCGGCGGCTGGATCGTCGTCGCCGCGGCGACGATCCTGACCGTGATCGCCTGGGTCGCCGGGATCTCGCGCTGGGTCGGCTGAGATGGCGGCATCGCGGATGCGCTCGCCGCTGGGCCGGGCGATCGGCCTTGGCTCGGCGAAGGAGGGGGTCGAGCACTGGCTGGTCGCAGCGGATCACCGCGGTGGCCCTGGTGCCGCTCGCCCTGTGGTTCGCGATCGCGATTATCGGCCTGATCGGCGCCGATTTCGACACCGTCCAGGAATGGGCCGGCCGGCCGCTGCCGGCGATCTGCCTGGTGCTGCTGCTGATTGCGACCTTTTATCACGCATCGCTCGGGCTCCAGGTGGTGATCGAGGACTATATCCATGGCGAGCTCGCCAGGCTCGGCCTGGTGATCCTCACCCGCCTGGCCTGTATCGCCTTTGCCGTCGCCGGCATTGTCGCCGTGCTGACCCTGGCGCTGGGAACCGCGAGCTAGCCGACCGGGAGTTGCGCGATGGCGCCGGCCTATCAGATCACCGATCACCATCTATGACGTCGTCGTCGTCGGCGCCGGCGGGGCCGGGCTGCGCGCGACCCTCGGCTGCACCGTCGCCGGGCTCAAGACCGCCTGCATCAGCAAGGTGTTTCCGACCCGCAGCCATACCGTGGCGGCGCAGGGCGGGATCAGCGCCGCGCTCGGCAACATGGACGACGACGACTGGCGCTGGCACATGTACGACACGGTCAAGGGGTCGGACTGGCTCGGCGACCAGGACGCGATCGAATACATGTGCCGCAACGCGATCCCGGCGGTGATCGAGCTCGAACATTTCGGCGTGCCGTTTTCGCGCACCGAGGACGGGCGGATCTATCAGCGCCCGTTCGGCGGCCACATGACCGATTACGGCGACGGCGATCCGGCCCGGCGCGCCTGCGCCGCGGCCGACCGCACCGGGCATGCGCTGATCCACACGCTCTACCAGCAATGCCTGAAGCACAACGCCGAGTTCTTCGTCGAATATTTCGTGCTCGACCTGATCATGGACGAGGAGGGCGCCTGCCGCGGCGTCATGGCCTGGAACCTCGAAGACGGCAGCCTGCACCGCTTCCACGCCCATCTGGTGATCCTCGCCACCGGCGGCTATGGGCGCACCTATTTCTCCTGCACCTCGGCGCATACCTGCACCGGCGACGGCAATGCGATGGTGCTGCGCGCCGGGCTGCCGCTGCAGGACATGGAGTTCGTCCAGTTCCACCCGACCGGCATCTACGGCGCCGGCTGCCTGATCACCGAGGGGGCGCGCGGCGAAGGCGGCTATATGACCAACAGCGAGGGCGATGCGCTTCATGGAGCGCTACGCCCCGCACGCCAAGGATCTGGCCTCGCGCGACGTCGTCAGCCGGGCGATGACGATCGAGATCCGCGAAGGCCGCGGCTGCGGCCCGCTCAAGGACCACATCCTGCTACACCTCGAACATCTCGACCCCAAGGTGCTGCATCTGCGGCTGCCCGGCATCTCGGAGACGGCGAAGATCTTTGCCGGCGTCGAGGTGACCCGCGAGCCGATCCCGGTGCTGCCGACGGTGCATTACAACATGGGCGGCATCCCGACCAATTATCACGGCGAGGTGCTGAACCCGACCGCCGACGACCCGGAGCGCACCGTCCCCGGGCTGATGGCGATCGGCGAGGCCGCCTGCGTCTCGGTGCACGGCGCCAACCGGCTCGGCTGCAACTCGCTGCTCGACATCGTCGTGTTCGGCCGCGCCGCCGCCCATCGCGCCGCCGAGCTGGTCCAGCCGGGCACGCCGCACAAGCCGCTGCGGCAAGCGGCCGGCGAAGAGGCGGTCGATCGGCTCGACGCGGTGCGCCATTCGCACGGCGCCGCGCAAGACCGGCGAGATCCGGCTCGACATGCAGCGGGTGATGCAGAGCAACTGCGCCGTGTTCCGCACCGCCGAGGTGCTCAAGGAAGGGGTGGCCAAGATCGACGAGGTGGCCGGCAGCTTTGCCGATCTCGGCATCACCGACCGCTCGATGATCTGGAACAGCGATCTGGTCGAGGCGCTGGAGCTGGAAAACCTGCTGGAGCAGGCGGTGGTGACCCTGCATTCGGCGGCGAACCGCACCGAAAGCCGCGGCGCGCATGCGCGCGAGGACTACCCGGACCGCGACGACACCGGACTGGCTGAAGCACACGGTGGTGTGGCTCGACGCCGACGGCGCGGTCAAGACTCGGCTACCGCCCGGTTCACCTCTACACCCTGTCGAACGAGGTGCAGGCGTTCCCGCCCAAGGCGCGGGTGTACTGAGGATGGGTGAGTTCACCCTGCCGGCAAACTCGAAGGTCGGCCCCGGCAAGACCGATCCGGCGCCGCCCGGCGCGAAGCGGGTGCGGGAGTTCAAGATCTATCGCTGGAACCCCGACGACGCCGAGAACCCGGCGATCGACACTTTGCGCTCGATCTCGACCAGTGCGGGCCGATGGTTCTCGACGCGCTGATCAAGATCAAGAACGAGATCGACACCACGCTGACCTTCCGCCGCTCGTGCCGCGAGGGGATCTGCGGCTCCTGCGCGATGAACATCGACGGCATCAACACGCTGGCCTGTCTGAAGGCGATCGACGAGGTCAAGGGCGACGGTGCGGATCTATCCGCTGCCGCATTTGCCGGTGATCAAGGATCTGGTGCCCGATCTGACCCATCTCTACGCGCAATACCATTCGATCGAGCCGTGGCTGCAGAGCAGCAGCGCGCCGCCGCCCGACCGCGAACGCCCGCAATCGGTCGAGGAGCGCGACAAGCTCGACGGGCTGTGGGAATGCATCCTGTGCTTCTGCTGCTCGACCGCCTGCCCGTCCTATTGGTGGAACGGCGAGCGCTATCTGGGGCCGGCGATCCTGCTGCAGGCCTATCGCTGGATCGCCGACAGCCGCGACGAGGCGACCGGCGAGCGGCTCGACGCGCTCGAAGACCCGTTCCGGCTCTACCGCTGCCACACCATCATGAACTGCACCCGCACCTGCCCCAAGGGCCTGAACCCGGCCAAGGCCATCGCCGAGATCAAAAAGCTGATGGTGCTGCGCCGCTGAGCCGCTGACCGGCCGGCACTTGCCGCGGCGAGACCGGCGCGCTATGTGACTACAGATGGTCACAACAGGCACAAATCATGAGAATTCTTCGTTTGCGCGACGCCAAAGCCACTCTCTCCGCCGTCGTCGAGGCAGCCGAGCGAGGCGAGGCCACGGTCATCACCAAATATGGCAGCCCTGCCGCAGTCGTCGTGCCGATGGAGGACGCGCGCCGTCTGTATCCGAGCGACAGGCCGAGCTTTGCTGCTCTGCTGATGCGGATTCCGCATGCGGTGGAGATCGAGCGCGATCTGTCGCCGCTGCGCGAGGCCGATCTGTGACCGGATGGCTGCTCGATACCGATGTCCTGAGCGCCTTTGCCCCGAGCAGGCCGGCTATCGCTCCCGAAATTTCCGTCTGGTTCGACGAGCGCAGCGACAAACTGTTTCTTTGCGCGATCACCGCCGCGGAGATCGAAGCCGGCATCAGCAAACTGCGCCGAACTGGGTCCGGACGCAAAGCGGACGAACTGGACAGATGGTTCGAACGCATCGTGAGCTTTTACGCAGACCGGGTACTGCCCTTTGACTTGGCTGCGGCGCGAATTGCCGGGGCTCTCGGCGATGCAGCTCGGGCGGGCGGGCATCATCCAGGCTTCGCAGATGTCGCGATCGCGGCGATTGCCAAATCGCGTGAACTGGTTGTGTTGACGCTGAACCTGCGTCATTTCCACCCGCTCGGGGTTGACGTTCGCAGCCCGTTCGACCTGGGCTAAATGCGATTGCCGCGCAAGATCATCATCGACACCGATCCCGGCATCGACGATGCCGTGGCGATGCTGCTGGCGCTGGCCGCGCCCGACGAATTGGCGGTGCTGGGGATTGTCGCGGTTGCCGGCAACCTGCCGCTGGCGCTGACCGCGCGCAATGCGCGGCAGGTTTGCGAGCTGGCCGGCCGCCCGGATCTCGCGGTTTATGCCGGCTGCGCGCGGCCGATGGTCCGCCCGCAAGCGGCCGCATCGGCGATTCATGGCGACGCGCTGCGCGACCGGCTGCGCCTGCCGGAGCCGGCAATGCCGTTGCAGGCGCTGCACGGCGTCGATTTCCTGATCGACAGCCTGCGCGCGGCCGAGCCCGGCAGCATCACGGTATGCGCCCTCGGGCCGCTGACCGACATCGCCATGGCGCTGGTCAAGGCCCCCGACATCGCCGGGCGGATCGGCGAGCTGGTGGTCATGGGCGGCGCCGGGTTCGAGATCGGCAACATCACGCCGGCGGCCGAGTTCAACATCCATGCCGATCCGCATGCGGCCGAGATCGTGCTCGAGAGCGGCATCCCGGTGATCATGATCCCGCTCGACGTCACCCATCAGGTGCTCAGCACGCCGCCGCGGATCGCGGCCCTGGCGGCGCTCGGCAATCGCTGCGGGCCGGCGGTCGCCGCGTTGCTGGCGGCTTTCGAGCAGACCCGCGCCGGCAAGTTCGGGACGCGCGGAACCGCGCTGCACGATCCATGCGTCGTCGCCTATCTGCTGTGCCCGGCGCTGTTCGCCGGGCGCGAGGTCAATATCGCGGTCGAGACCGCCAGCCCGCTGACCCTGGGGATGACCGTGGTCGACTGGTGGGGCGTCACCGGGCGCAAGGCCAACGCCCGCTTTCTGACCACGGTCGACGCCGATCGGCTGTACGCGCTGCTGACCGAAAGGCTGGCGCGCCTGCCCTAGACCAGATCTCCGCCTGAGCGCGGAGCGACCCGCCTCACCCTATGCCGCTGGCGGGGTTGCGCCCGAGCAGCCGGTGGTTGTGACCCTCTTCGTTTCCGTCACCCCCGCGCAGCTGGGCCGCTGGCGCAGTGTTTGGCCGCCCTGGGTTCCCGCTTCCGCGGGAATGACGACAATAAGCGGAGCTACCATCGCTCAGATTGTACCACTCTGTTGTGCAGACCAGACAGATGATTCCCTCCGGTGCGTACCTTGACCGAGATTGCTTCGTCGCTGTGCGCCTCGCAATGACAAGCACTTACGATGTCATTGCGAGCGAAGCGAAGCAATCTCGACGCAGGTCTACCCGGGAGTAAGCGTCTGGTTCGCACCACTAGCTGCCGGCGGGTAGCCGCTCGCGGTCTCCGACGGTTTCCGCAGCGGACGCCCTCGCCGCAATCTTTTTCGGGCGAACTCGCGCATAGAGTTCCGAACTGCCGGCTAAATAGGCTTCGAAGAATTCCTGGGAAATCGACCGGCCGTCGAGAAAGCGGCGCAGCAGGAAAGGGTTCGCCGTCGGGGCGTTGGTCCCGGTATCGACAAGCACCGCCGACTTGACGCCGGCAGTTCGCAGAATTGGAATATCGTCAGCATCGTACTCGCCGCTCGGGTAGCAGAAATGGCCAAAGCTGGAGGCCGGCCGGACGCAGGCTCGGGCCAGGGTATTTCTGTTGTCGGCGATCTCGCGATCGAGTTCATCCATGGTGTGCCGATGCGTGTGCAATTGGATATCGAGGCCGCGACGGGCGGCGTCGCCGATTTCGGCCATGTTCATCAGGTGAAATTGCCGGGTTTCCCACCATTCGTCGGTGCTCACATCAAAGCGGGCCGCCAGTTGCCGCAATGCCCGCTGACGTTCGCCCAGAGGCTGGCGCAGGATGTCGCGGGTCAGAGCCGATACCCGCGACGCAGATTGGCCGACTCGCTTCAGGATGTAATCGATGACGACATTGATGATCGGCACCTGGTTCTCGGCGTACCAGGTGGTGACATAAACCGTGGCCGGCAGACCGAGAGCTTCCAGAACCGGCAACATGTGGCTGTAGGTCGAGCTCCAGCCATCATCGATGGTAATGACGACCGAGTAGTCCGGCAGCGCGCCCTCGGCGAGCCGCTGCACGGCGTAATCGAGCGGCAGCACCGGATAGCCGGAATTTTTCAGCCACGCCATCCTGCGTTCGAAGGCTTCGGGGGTGATGAACAGATGATTGCCGTACTGATAGCCCGGCGTCGTCCATATCCCGTGATAGGCGAGGATCCGCAGATGCTTGCGCGTAACCTGTCGGGCGAGGCGGTATACTCCGCATCGCCGCGCTACTCCCAATAACAATTCTCTCATCCGGGCCTGCTCTGGAGGAGATCAGGCCGTCTCCCGTAGACCGCGGATTCGGTGCGCGCCGTGGTCGGTTTGCGAGCGATCGGCCAGCCGATCCGCCCAATTTTGCCGAGATGTATTAATAAAGTATTCCGGACAGACTATATTTATTGGCTAAAGTAGTGATCCAATTATCAAAGTATTTTATCATTGAGGCCGGCGCCGATGGCAGATAAGGGTCACCTATCTGCGGCTACCCGCGCCGGGATGACAGGAGCGGGGAGCGACGGTCGAAAGTCGCGGGTTTATACTGCTAGATATGGTAAGTACCAGTCGCCAGATCTTTCAGCCGCGCAAAAAACAGCTTTCGGTCTCCTGGAAAAAGCAGATCGTTGCGAACCCGCGGGTTCAGACTGAGCGTAACGGCTTCGAGGCCGGCGTACAGCTTGCGCACAAGCGGGACATCCCGGTCGCGCCAAAGGGAAACCAGGTAGCCGAGCTCGAACGGCAAGGTATTCCGGCAGATTACCTGTTTTGTATTCTCGACAACATTTTCCGGAATTTCGTCGAAGAAGAAGGCGTCGGCCAAGAGCCGGGGAAAATCGACCCCGGCAAACAGCGCCAGATGCAACGATCCCCAAAAGCGCAGATTCATCTCCATCAGATAAAAACGATCGGTCGCCGCATCCCAGCGGTACTCCACCATGGCCACGCCCTGCCAATCGAGATGCGTCAGTTTCAGCTCGGCATCGCGCATCATCGCCTGATGCCACCAGGTCCGGCGCAGCGAGGAGGCGCCGCCGGTATGGGGCATCTCATGCAGGCGCAGATGCATCATTCGTGCGCGAATCTGCCGGTTCCAGCGCAACAAGAACACCCCGGCGCCGCGGCCCGGAACATATCCCTGCACCACCGCCTTGCGGTAGCGCGCGGCCAGCGGTTCCAGCCGGCGCCGGGCCTCGGCCGCGTTGTCGACCCGAATGACCAAATCGCCGGCGCCGTCTCGGGCCAGCGCAGCATCGAGCTTGATGAACAATGGCGCCGGAAGCTCGGCGAGTTCGACTTCGGCAGGCAGGTCCCGGTCGAAATCGACCAGCAGCAGCGGCGGCAGATTTGCCCGGTGCGCTTTGCCGCCTTGCGCCAATCGGGCAAAGAGTTCGGCTTTGGACAAAGTCGCTTCGAGCGCCGCCGGATCGCTGCCGATCGGGAACAGCCGGGCGTAGTCGCGCAAGACCGGGTGGGACGGATGAAACCCGCCACCGGGAATGATCATTGCGATCTGATGGCGTTGGACATAATCGGCAAACCAGCTCGCAAACGCCGGGGAGCCGGTTGGCGGATGAACGACGCGCTGCGCGGCATAGCGGGAACGCAATCCCAGCGCGACCGGCTCCGCCGCCGCCGCATGGACCCGGTATCCCGCTTTGCCGAGCGAGCGAATGACGCCGATTGCGGCAGTCGAATGCGCCGACGGGACGAGGACGGCGTAAGCGGAGCGGTTCTGCGGCGTCACGGCGCGCCGCCCTCCCGGCTGTGTTTGATCAGGCCGGTGATGTGCTCTACCCCGCTATCAATGATGTCGAGAGCGGTGCCCCAATAGCCGCGGCATGCGCCGTAGGGGTCGAACAACCAGGGCCGCCGCGGCTGCGACCACAACCCCAGCAAGGTGATCTGCAGACCCTGCCGCGCGAAGATTTTGCCGACGAGCGCCGCATGGGCGGGTTCCATGCAGACCAGCAGGTCGCCCAGCCGGGCGCAGTAGCTTGGCAAAGATGTGGTGCGGTGGGTTCGCAGGGAGATCTTGCGGGCTTCGGCATAGGCGATCGCGCTGTCGTCGGCAGCGGCGCCCGGGGTCGCCTCGATCCCGAAAGAGACGGCGGGAAAGCCATCGGAGGCAGCCTTGGCCTGGGCATATGCGCTGCGGCAGATATTGCCCTTGCAGACAAAGACGAGGCGCTCCACCTGCGGCCAGTTCACCGCTCGATAGCGCCGCAAGCAGCCGAGCCGCATCAAGGCGAGCGCCCGCAAGTGGCAAACGAACCCCCGCTTTCCGCCGTATCGGGCGCGCAGAAACACGCTGCCAAATCCTCTGCCGGGCTGTTCGCGCCGATAATCGGCCAAATCGTGCGGCGAGGCTTTGCCGGCGACGGTTTTGCTGCGGGATCGACCGAATGGACCGGTCCGAGGCCGGGACGATGAGATCGTAACGCAACGCATCGATCGCCGGATAAAGAACCCGCGAAATTGAGATTTCGCTAAGGTCCGGCCGCCGCGATGGCGCGGGGCACAAAAAAAGCCGCCCGCCCGCGTTTGGCGCGGACGGACGGCCCTTGTGGTTCGCAGCTGCGGCGGGATTTAGAAGTCCATGCCGCCCATGCCGCCCATGCCGCCGCCCGGCGGCATCGCCGGCGCGGATTTGGGCTCGGGCTTTTCGGCCACCATCGCTTCGGTGGTGATCAAGAGGCCGGCGATCGAGGCCGCATCCTGCAGCGCGTGGCGCACGACCTTGGTCGGGTCGATGATGCCGGCGCGGATCATGTCGGTGAACTCGCCCTTTTGCGCGTCGTAGCCGTAATTCGGGTCCTTGCTGTCGAGCAATTTGCCGACAATGATCGAGCCGTCGGTGCCCGAATTTTCGGCGATCTGCCGGGCCGGATAGAGGATCGCCCGTTTGACGATGTCGATGCCGACCTTCTGGTCGTTGTTCGACGGCTTCAGATTGTCGAGGGCGCGGGCGGCATAGAGCAGCGCGGCGCCGCCGCCGGCGACGACCCCTTCCTCAACCGCGGCGCGGGTCGCGTGCATCGCGTCGTCGACCCGGTCCTTGCGCTCCTTGACCTCGATTTCGGTCGAACCGCCGACCCGGATCACCGCGACGCCGCCGGCGAGCTTGGCCAGCCGCTCCTGCAATTTCTCGCGGTCGTAATCCGAGGTGGTCTCCTCGATCTGCTGGCGGATCTGGGCGATCCGGCCCTGGATGTCCTCCGACCTGCCGGCGCCGTCGATGACCGTGGTGTTCTCTTTCTCGATCCGCACCCGCTTGGCCTGGCCGAGCATGTCGAGGGTGACGTTTTCGAGCTTGATCCCGACCTCCTCGCTGATCACCTGGCCGCCGGTCAGCACGGCGATGTCTTCGAGCATCGCCTTGCGCCGGTCGCCAAAGCCCGGCGCCTTGACCGCCGCCACCTTGAGCCCGCCGCGCAATTTGTTGACGACCAGGGTGGCCAGCGCCTCGCCCTCGACATCCTCGGCGACGATCAGCAGCGGCCGCGACGACTGCACCACCGATTCGAGCACCGGCAGCATCGCCTGCAGCCCGGACAGCTTTTTCTCATGGAGCAGGATGTACGGGTTTTCCAGTTCGGCGACCATCTTCTCGGCGTTGGTGACGAAATAGGGCGAGAGATAGCCGCGGTCGAACTGCATGCCCTCGACCACGTCGAGTTCGGTTTCGAGGCTCTTGGCCTCCTCGACCGTGATCACCCCCTCATTGCCGACCTTCTGCATCGCCTCGGCGATCATCTCGCCGATCTCGCGTTCGCCATTGGCCGAGATCGTGCCGACCTGGGCGATCTCCTCATTGGTCGAGATCTTTTTCGAGCGCTTTTTGATGTCTTCGACGACCGCCTCGACGGCGATGTCGATGCCGCGCTTCAGATCCATCGGGTTCATCCCGGCGGCCACCGCCTTCGAGCCCTCGCGCACGATCGCCTGGGCCAGCAGGGTCGCGGTGGTGGTGCCGTCACCGGCCTGGTCGCTGGTCTTCGAGGCGACCTCCTTGACCATCTGCGCGCCCATGTTCTCGAACTTGTCGGAAAGCTCGATCTCCTTGGCGACAGTGACCCCGTCCTTGGTGATGCGCGGCGCGCCGAACGATTTGTCGAGCACCACGTTGCGGCCCTTCGGCCCCAGGGTCACCTTGACCGCGTTGGCCAGAATATCGACGCCGCGCAGCATCCGCTCGCGCGCATCGCCATGAAATTTGACGTCCTTGGCAGCCATTCCTCAATTCTCCTCAAGCGACCTTTTTCGCGGCGGCGGCGTGCTCGATCACCCCCATGATGTCGGATTCCTTCATGATGATCAGCTCTTCGCCATCGAGCTTGACCTCGGTGCCCGACCATTTGCCGAACAGCACCCGGTCGCCCGCCTTGACATCCATCGGCTGGATCTTGCCATCCTCGCCGCGCGCGCCCGGACCGGCGGCCACCACCTCGCCTTCCATCGGCTTTTCCTTGGCCGTGTCGGGGATGATGATGCCGCCCTTGCTCTTTTCTTCCTCCTCGACGCGCCGGATCACCACACGGTCATGCAGCGGACGAAATTTCATGAAATCCTCCTCGAACGACGATCTAATACTGCGATTGGCACTCTTTACCCGAGAGTGCTGCCTAGATAGAGGCGGCCTCCGGGCTTGTCAAGCAGCCGGGCGGCGCGACGGCCCGAGCCTCGGCTGAGCAAAGGGGGGATGGATTTGAAGAATCGGCGCCGGGCGGGGAACCGGACCCGCGCCGGCGAATGCCGCAATACCCGGCTTCGGCGGCGACCGGGGGGTCAGGCGCTGGGTCAGGCGCAGGCGGCGCGCTTGACCAGCCGCGCGCAAAAGAAGCCGTCCACCCCGTCAAATTCGGCAAAGTGGCACGGCAAGGTCCGCAGATCGCCCTCGGCGGTGATCCAATCGGGGTTGGCGCCGACCTCGCCGGGGTCGATGCCGGCGCGGGCTACCGGCGCGCCGGTCCGCAACAGCGCTTCGATCCGCTGCGGCCCCTCCTCCGGTTCCAGCGAGCAGGTGCAATAGACCAGGATGCCGCCCGGCTGCAGCATGTCGATGGCGGCGCGCAGCAGATTTTCCTGCACCACCGAAAGGCGGGCGACATCCTCCGGCGCTTTGAGATACGGCACGTCCGGATGGCGGCGGATGGCGCCGGTCGTGGTGCACGGGGCATCGAGCAGAACGGCGTCGATCGGGTGCGGCGGACGCCAGGCCAGCGCATCGGCCACCACCGCCTCGATCGGCAGGCTGAGCCGACCGAAATTGGCGATCAGCCGGTCGAGCCGGCGGGTCGAGCGATCGATCGCGGTCACCCGCGCCCCGGCGCTGGCGAGCTGGGCGCTCTTGCCGCCGGGAGCCGCGCACAGATCGACGACCTCGCGTCCGGCAAGCTCGCCGAACAGCCGCGCCGGCAGGGCGGCGGCGGCATCCTGAACCCACCAGGCGCCCTCGGCATAGCCCGGAAGGGCGGCAACCGAACCACCGGCCGGGCGGCGCAGGGTTCCGGTCGGCAGCAGGGTTCCCTGCAATCTGCCGCACCAGCCCTCGGCATCCTCGCGCAAGGTCAGGTCGAGCGGCGCCTCTTTGAGATGCGCCGTCGCGATCGCCCGGGCGGTATCCTCGCCATAGCTGCCGCTCCACGACCGCCACAGCCAATCGGGGGTATTGAGCCGTGGCGCGTCCTGCACCCCGACGCGTTCGGCGCCCTCGACGCTGAGCCGTCGCAGCACCGCGTTGACCAGACCCTTGTGCGACAGAAAACCGAGGCTGTGGGCGAGATCGACGCTGGTTGCCACCGCGGCATGGGGCGGGGTCCGCAGAAACAGCAGCTGAGCCACGCCGAGCCGCAAGATGTCGTGGATCACGGCGGCGCGCGGCGCCAGCGGGGTGCTGAGGCACAGCCCGATCAGCGCATCGATCTGGCCGAGCCGGCGCAGCGCGGTGGCGACCAGCAGTCGGGCAAACGCCCGATCGCGCCCGGACAGCTGGTGCATCGACCCGTTTTCCTCGATCGCGTCGTCGAGCGGGCGCTTGCGGCGGAGCACCGCACCGATCAGTTCGAGGGCGGCATGACGCGCAGTCGGCGCTTGGGACATGAAGGTTCTTCTAATGAATGAACGGGTATCGCATGAACGGGCGGCAGTGCGGCATGTGCGGGCGTGTGTTCTGGGCCGGTTTCCTGAAGGTGCCGGAGAAACGGCGCTGATCGGTTTTGGTTCCCGAGCGATATGGGGTGGCGCGGCCGGAATTGCCGCCGTCCGGTTCGATGCCATATTTTGGTCATGGAAAACCGCTCGCCGCCAAAGACCGCGCCATCCCCGCCCGCGGCGCCCGATACCGCCGCGCCGGCAATCTCCATCTCGCCAGTCCCTACCTCGCCAGTCCCCACCCCGCCAGTCCCTACCCCGCTAGTCCCGGCGCCACTAGTCCCGCTGCCGGCAGCCCCGGCGCCAAAGGAAATCGGCGGCCCGACCGGCCCGGAACCAACCCGCTATGGCGATTGGGAGTACAACGGCCGCTGCACCGATTTTTGAGGCGTCTTGCCGCAGCGCCGCGGCGGGCTCATGGTCGGACCCGCATCGGCGAGGCGGAGGGGATGGCGATGCCGCAGACAGTCGGCGTAACCGCGGGCCTGGCCGCAACCGGCGGACCCGCCATCGGGCCGCGCCTGTCGGCGGCCGGCGGGGTGGTCATCGCCGGGGTCGATTTGTCGCAGCCCCTGTCGCCGGCGCTGACCGAATGGATCTTCGCCGCCTTCCGCGATCACCAATTCGTCATCTTTCGCGGTCAGGCGCTGAGCCGGGAACAGCAATTTGCCTTTTCGGCGGGGTTTGGCGAGGTCGAGCCGCATGGCGATCGGACCGCTGCCGGCAAGCGGTATGGCGTGGCCCATGTGATTTCCAATCTGGGCAGCGACGGAACCCCGGTCGACCGCTCCGCTTCCCCGGTCAGCAATTACCGCTGGCACACCGATAAGGCATACCACGCGGTGCCGCCGATGCTGACGACGCTCTATGCGGTCGAACTGCCGGCGGCGGGCGGCGACACCGAGTTCGCCAACACCGCGCTCGGCTACGCCGCGCTGCCGCTGGAAACCAGGCTGCGGATCGCCGGGTTGCGCGTGGTTTTTCGCTGGGGAGCGGGCTTTGCCGATCCGGGCGCCGGCTCGGCGGCGCCGGCTGGCTGGCGCGATCGCCCGCCGGTCGACCATCCGCTGGTGCGCACCCACCCCGAAACCGGGGCCAAGGCGCTCTATCTCGGCAATCACGCCTCGCATATCGAGGGGCTTTCGCCGGCCGAGGGCAAAACCCTGCTCGACGGGCTGCTGGCGCATGCGACGCAGCCCCGCTTCGTCTATCGGCATCGCTGGCAGACCGGCGATCTGGTGATGTGGGACAACCGCTGCCTGTTGCACCGCGCCGTCGCCAATTACCAGATGGGCCGCGAGCGCCGCATCCTGCACCGCACCGTGGTCAGGGGCACCGTGCCGTTGTGAAAGGGCGGAGCGGGCATGCCTCCGCCTATTGCAGCGGCGGCCGCTGGTCCTCGCGATGCCGGCGCGCTGCGGCGTGCGGCGGCGAGCACATCGAGCATGCCGGCGCTGCGGCGGCGGGCGCCGGATCGACGGCATTCCAGGAATAGCTTCTGTCCGCGACGATCTGGTCCCACGGCACCACGGGAGAGTCCCAGCTCGGCAGGATATCCGCGTAGGTGGTGCGGCAGAGCTGGTCGAAATTGTCATACCCATCTTCGAAATAGCGGCTCACCAGGTTCGAGAGGCGATCCTCGCAGATATTGCCGAGCGCGAAGGCGGGGGCGAGGTTGGTCATTTCGGGCAGCACCGTACCGTCCTCCCGAACCACGATCTTCTTGATCTCCTTGGCCATGCGGCGATGACAGCCGGCGCCGTTGCAGACATAGGCGCCGCAGGGATGCGCCCGCAGGAAATCGCGGCTGACCCCGACCAGGCTGCATTTCAGGCCGCGCCGGCGGTAGGTGTTGGCGAGATCGGAAAGCTGCAACAGCATCGACCGGGTCTGCTCGGCGGTCAGCCGCTGATCGGCGATCTCGACCCCGCGGCCGAGCTTTAGCAAAGGCTGGACGCGAAATTCGGCCGCGCCGATTTGCGCCGCCCACTCCGCCAGCCATCGCAGCGAACCAAGGTTGCCCTGGGAAATCGTGCTGATCACGGTTACCCGGATGCCGCTATCGACAGCTCTGCAGATGCCCTTTTGGCTCGCCTGAAAAGCGCCGGCGAGACCGCGGAAATGGTCGTGATATTCGGGCTCGCCGTCGATGCTCACATTGATCCGCGCGCCGGCTTGCGCAATCAGCGCGGCGCGCTTGCGGGTGAGCAGCACGGCGTTGGTGCTGACCGTGATCTCGAGGCCCGGAACCCTGGCCGCCGCCGCCAGAGCCTGCTCGATGCCCAGGTAGAGCAGCGGCTCGCCGCCGCTCAAATAAAGCGTGCCGATATCGAGCGCCTCGCATTCGCCGATCGCGGCCAGCACCGGGGCCAGCGGCAGTTCCTCGCGCCGGGCGGGCGAGCCGTCCATGTAGCAATGGCGGCAGGTCAGGTTGCAGCGGCCGAGCAGGTGCAGCATCAGGGTGCCCGGCCGGCGCCGCCGCCCGGGATCGTTTGCGGTGTCCATGTCGTCTACTCGCTTTCGAACGGATCTGCCGGGTTCGCCCGGTCCGGCCGAAACCGAACCAGGCGATCGTGACGGCGCCGGGTGAGGATTACCCGGCGCGGGACGCGGCGCCGGCGACGCGGCTGAGGGCGCTGGCCTCGGCCTCGCCGAGCTGGGTTACCCCGAAATGCGGCCAGTGGGGTTTTGTCCCGTAGTCGCCGCCTTCGAAAAGCAGCGCGAAGTCGACCGCGACCCCGCCCTGCGCCCCGGCCGGTTCGAGCGAGGCTTGGGCGAGCTGATCGACGATCTGCGCGGCGATCTGCGCCCGAGCGGCGTTGGCGGCGGTATCGACAAATTCGAGCAGCCTGCCCTCGGCAATGATCGCCCGCAGCGCTTCCGGTTCGATTTTGAGGGTCAGGTTGCCGATTTCATTTCGTGGCATGGATTGCCTCCTCCAGGTCTCAGGCCGGTCATTTGGGCCAAGACAGCTGTAACCGGAGGCGCCGCATAGCTGCGTGAACCGCTTCACACCGGGTTAAGGTTCTTGTCGCGACCAGGCGCGCTCAAACCTCGGTCTCGGCCCCGGTGCGCTCGGTGATCAGGCGGTAATGCTCGATGCGGCGGTGCTTCTCGAAATTGAACACGGTGCGGCGCAGATAGTCGCCGAGATCGAGGTCGAGATCGACGGCGATGACCTCGTCTTCCTCGCTCAACGCCTGGGCCGCGATCTCGCCGGTGGGGGCGACGATGGCCGAGCCGCCGATCATCGCAAACCCGTCCTCGGCGCCGCCTTTGGCCGCCGCCAATACCCAGGCGGCGTTCTGATAGGCCCCGGCCTGCAACGACAACAGATGATGGAACATCCGCAGATGTTCCGGCTCGCGGTGATGGATGTTCAGGGTCGGCGTGTTGTAGCCGAGCGCCACGATCTCGGCCCCCTGCAACCCCATGACCCGATAGGTCTCGGGCCAGCGCCGGTCGTTGCAGATGCACATGCCGACCACCGCGTCGAACGCCCGCCACACCTTGAAGCCCTCGTTGCCGACATCGAAATAGCGCTTTTCGAGATGCTGGAACGGGGCCTCGGGCAAATGTTCTGAATGCCCGGGCAGATGGATCTTGCGGTAGCGGCCGACGATGCGGCCGGCGCGATCGACCAGGATCGAGGTGTTGTAGTGCCGCGGTTGGCCGTTTTCGTCGGTCAGCTCGGCATAGCCGAGGTAGAACCCGACAGCCAATTGCTTGGCCAGATCGAATAATGGCCGGGTCTCGGCGTTGGGCATCTCGCGCTCGAAAAAGCGGTCGATCTCGGCCTGGTCGGTCATCCACCAGCGCGGAAAGAACGTGGTCAGCGCCAGCTCGGGAAAGACGACAAAGCGCGCGCCGCGCCCATATGCCTCGCGCAGCATCGCCATCAGCCGCTTGACCACCGAGGCCCGGCTGTCGGCCAGATGGATCGGCCCCAGCTGGGCCACCGCGGCATTCAATCGGCGGGGCAAGGCGGCTCTCCTCTCGATGGCGCTTCGACCGCGCAGCATAACCCAAGCTGTTTGCGCCGCCCATCCGCGCCGCGGTTTTCGTTGTTGTTGCAGGGAATCCGCGGGTAGAGCGTTCTGATCACCCCGCTTTGATCGAGCGCGACCTTATCCGCACCCGCACCGCCGAGGGCCGCAGCAGGGCGCAGCAGCGCGGCCAGCACATGGGCCGACCCCCGAAGCTCACCGACGCGCCGAAGGCCGAAGCACGGCGGGCGGGGCGAAGGGCGCCACCTGTTTAGCCATGACCATTCAGCCAGACCGGCCTATCATCGCGGCATACCCGACCGTTCGCCGCGCGAGGCGAGCGCCGGGTAATGGGTGCATCCGCAGGAGGAAGGGTCATGGACAGGCGTTCTTTCGCCATGATGTTCGCCGGCCTTATCATGCGCGTCGCAGCGATTGCCACAATGGCGGGGTGCACGCCGACCACAAATGCAGGTCAGACATATGCCTGCCAGGCGGGAGTGCCCTGGGTTCCTGACGGCTACGCGAACGGCAAGTTCGTCCCCGCCCACTGCCTGGGCCAAGCGGCGCAATAAATATCATGCCGCGACACCGAAATGCCTGCAGGGAACCGCCACCCCGGCAAATCACCAGCAGCTCACCCTAGCAGGGTATTGATTATCGCGATGCCCAAGCAGATCCGCCTGAACGCATTCGACATGAGCTGCGTCGGCCATCAGTCGCCTGGGCTCTGGACCCATCCCCGCGACCAGGCGGACCGGTACAACAGCCTGGATTACTGGGTGGAGTTGGCCCGCATTCTGGAGAAAGGCAAATTCGACGCCCTGTTTCTGGCCGATGTGCTGGGTGTTTACGACGTTTACCAAGGTTCATCTCGCACGGCATTGGAAAATGCGGTGCAGGTGCCGGTGAATGATCCGTTGATGGTCATCCCGGCGATGGCCTATGTCACCCGCAATCTTGGCTTCGGCGTGACCTGCGCCATAACCTACGAGCATCCCTACCCGTTCGCCCGCCGGATGTCGACCTTGGACCATCTGACCAAAGGCCGCATCGGCTGGAACATCGTCACCGGGTATCTCGAGAGCGCTGCGCGCGGCATGGGCCTGGGCAAGCAGGAAGGCCACGATATGCGGTACGAGATCGCCGAGGACTACCTGCAGGCGGTCTACAAGCTGTGGGAGGCGAGCTGGGAGGATGGAGCGGTGCTGCGGGACCGGCGAGCGCGGAAATTTGCCGATCCCGACCGGATCCACCGGGTAACCCATAATGGCCCGCATTTTCAGCTCGACGCCATCCACCTCTGCGAACCGTCCCCGCAGCGCACGCCGGTACTGTACCAGGCCGGCGCCTCGACCCGCGGCCGACAATTCGCCGCCCAGCACGCGGAATGCGTTTTCATCAATGGTCCCTCAAAGAAGGTCATCGCCAACATCGTCGCTGATATTCGACGCCGCGCTGCCGCGTGCGGCCGCGACCCAGCACAGATCCTGATCTTCGCGATGATGACTGTTATTACCGCAGCAACGCGCCAGACAGCTCACGAGAAGCTGCAAGACTATTTGCGCTATGTCAGCGAGGAGGGCGCACTGGCCTTGATGTCCGGGTGGACAGGGGTCGATTTCTCCACCCTGCCGCCGGACCAGCCGGTACGGTTTGACCGGCGCGATGCGATGACTTCGGCGCTGGAAGCCTTCACCATCGCGGACCCGGAGCGCAGCTGGACGGTTCGGGAGATTGCCCGGCACGCGGCAATCGGCGGGCGCGGGCCGGTTATTGTAGGCTCGTTCAACGAGATCGCCGACGAATTACAAGCCTGGATGGCGGAGACCGACATCGACGGTTTCAACCTGGCTTACGCGGTCACACCGGAAACTTTCTCGGACATCGTGGATTTAGTCGTGCCGGAATTGCAGCGGCGCGGCGTCTATAAGCTCGACTACGCGCCGGGCACCTTGCGCGAGAAACTCTTTGCTGCCGGCCAGGCCCGTTTGCCGGCCAACCATCCGGCGGCAAGGCTCCGCCACACCGCAACCCGAACCTGCTGAACCGCCGGCCAGAAGCCGTTACCAGGCACCGCCAATCTGGGATGCGTATTCCAGGTATCGGCCAAGGCCCAGCGCATTCGGATAGATGCGCTTCGGAATCTGTTGCCTCGCGCCTCCACTCGGGTTTGGTCCTCGACGCGGGAGGAACGCTCGGCGTCAATCGCTCTTGGGGCACGCTGCGGGAGACAGGCGTGCGCTTGAGGTTCCGCGCTATAATCGCCGCAGGCTGCTTGAGGACTACCGCGCCGAAAAGCGCAAAGGAGACGGAGAATGAAAAATGGCTTCAAGGTATTCGACACCGATACGCATGTGATGCCGGCGGCGGAAGTCATCGAGCGCTATGTCGATCCCGTCTTCCGCCCGCGCCTCAAGGAACTGGAGCCCTACCGCACCCCGATGCGGCAATCGGCCGAATATCAAGGCGCCTTGCACGGCTATCGCATCGAGCCGCAATTCTATCGCCGGGTGCTCGGCGAGGCGGCGCCGCGACCCGACCATAGCGGGCGCGACACGGTGTGGATGGGCGCCAAGGTGCCGCGCCCCGGCGTGCAGGACGACAACGCCGCCAACCGCATCGCCGACATGGACGACGAGGGCAGCGACGTGCATTTCCTCGTGCCCGGCGGCTGGTCGAGCCTGATCGGCGTCGACGACGTCTCGCTCGAAACCGGCATGATCCGCGCTTTCCATCGCCACATGGCGGATTTCTGCGGGCAGTATCCCGACCGGCTCAAGGGACCGATCGTCGCCTCGACGCGCGACGTTGACAGCGCCGTCGAGGAAATCAGGAAATGGGGGAAATCGAAGTGGGCCGTCGCGGTCAAGCCGCAGGTCGACAAAATCCCGGTCGATCACCCGAGCCTCGACCCGATCTGGCGCACCGCCGCCGAATACGGGCTGCCGATCGTGCACCACAGCTCGACCTGGAACCCGCCCTATTACCCGGGCCACGACGACATGTGGGACAACATCTTCCTGGGACGGCTGGCCTCGCACCCCTGGGGCGCGATGCGGTTTGTCGCGGCGTTCATCGGCGGCGGCATTTTGGACCGGCATCCGTCACTGCGCTTCGGCACGCTCGAATGCGGCTTCGGCTGGCTACCGTTTTGGGCCCGGCGCATGGACGAGCAGTACGCCTATGTCGGCTCAACCGCCGAATTGAAGATGAAGCCAAGCGAATATGTCAAAAGCGGGCGCTATTTCTGCAGCATCGAGCGGCAGGAAGGCGAGGAAATGTACCAGATGGTAAGCGGCTTCCTCGGCGAGGACGTGCTGATGTACGCCTCCGACTACCCGCATTCGGAATGCCAGTTCCCGAATTCGATCGACAACATCCTCGCCTGGCAGAGCCTCAAGCCGCAAACGCAGCAGAAACTCTTCTGGGACAACGCCAACCGGTTTTACCGCCAGACGTGAGGATACCGCGTCCGACGTTGGGTTCGTTCGGCAGCCACTTTCGCAGCGACGGCCCTCCCCCTCGACAGGGGGGTCGATCCGTTGCCTACCTCTTCGGCTTGGACTTAGACTGAACCAGCGAAGGAGAAACCGCCATGTATATCGATCACGTCGGCATCAACACGAATGATATGGAAGCCACGCTGCAGTTTTACTGCGGTATACTGGGCATGCGCTTAGTCCGCACCACGCGTACACCAGATGGGCGCCGGCATTATAACATCGAGATCGGTGGCGGCAATGCCTTGGCAGTGTTCGATGGTGGCGAGCTCCCGACGGTGGGCGAGCGCCAACATGTGAATCACTTGGCTCTGCCGGTGGACACGCTTGAGGAATTTGACGCCGCCTACCAGCGACTCAAGGATCACGGGGTCGCCGTAACCGAAATTATCGAACGGGGGTATGGCAAGACCTTCTACTTCCGCGATCCGAACGGTATCCGGTTGCAAATTGAAGTGAAGACCAAAGAGGATGCGGACAGCTTGGACGGCGATCCCGACCCTGTTCCGTATGTGCGCGCATTGCTGCAGCGGGCGTAGTGCTGTCCACGGCTCCGCCGATGACGCAGGTATCCGTGCTGCATCACGTCTGGCAGGTGAGCGTCATTTCCTGTGACCCTGTAGGGTTGCTAAGCTCCCCACCGATGGCGGGCTCGGTCTGGAGGACACCATGAGCAATGGCGGCAGCGTGCGGATCGAGGTGAGCGAGCGAGAAACGCCGGTATTCGAGGGCACGGCATTCGGCGCCGTAGGGACCTACGAGCGATTGCACGGCAGGATATTCGGCGAACTCGATCCGACACAAAAGTTGAATGCCGGGATCGTCAACCTCGATCGGGCCGCGCGCAACGATCGCGGCAACGTCGAATATCAGAGCGACTTTCGCATCCTGAAGCCGCTCGATCTCGACCGCGGCAATGGCTGCCTGGTGTGCGACGTGCCCAATCGCGGCAACCAACCGATCATGGCGCGACTCAACGGCGCGCCGGACGGCGGCCACCCCCAGCACGCCGGCAACGGCTTTCTGATGCGGCGCGGCTTCACTCTGGTGTGGAGCGGCTGGCAGGGGACGTGCCGCCCGGCGCCGATCGCCTGACTGCGCGCTTTCCCACCATCCCTGGGATTACCGGGATGGTGCGGGAGGAGTTCATCGCCGAGGCCACAGGGCTGCTTGGCGACAGCAGCATCGAAGAGCTGACCGAAGAGCGCTTTGTCGGCACCCTCGTCTATCCGATTGCCGATCCAACCGGTGCGACGTTGACGGTTCGGGAACGAGAGGCCGATCCGCGCGTCACGCCACCCGGTCTCGCGTGGCGTCTAGTCGACGACCGCCATGTCGAGATCACGCGGCCGACCGCGCCGGGCTTCGACCGCGGCGCGATCTTCGAGTTCATCTACCGTGCGCGCGATCCGATCGTGATGGGCATCGGCTTTGCCGCGATCCGCGACATCGTCTCGTTCCTACGGCACGCAACGAAGGCCAATCCGCTGGCGCCGCAGGAGCGGCCGCGCATCCGCCACGCGCTGGGCTTCGGCATCTCGCAGAGCGGCCGTGTTCTCCGCGACTTTGTGCATCTCGGGTTCAACCAGGATCTGATGGGACGCCAGGTGTTCGATGGCATCCTTCCCGTCGTGGCGGGATCGCGCCGCACCTGCGTCAATTGGCAGTTTGCGCAGGCCGGGCGTTATTCGCGCCAGCACGAAGACCACTCGTACGGCGATGACCAGTTCCCGTTCAGCTACCCGACGCTGAGCGATCCGATCAGTGGCCGCAGGGCCGGTATCCTGCAGCACGCCCGCGATGCCGGCGTGTGCCCGAAGGTGCTGCATCTCGATACCGAAAGCGATTTCTGGCAGGCGCGCAGTTCGCTGGTCGTGACCGATCCGAGCGGCGCCGACATCCCTATGCCTGACGAGGTGCGGGTCTATACGGTGAGTGGCGTGCCGCATGCGCCGTTTCGACCCTTGACCAAGCCGGTCATGCAGCTGCCCGGCAATCGGCTCGGCTACGGCGCGTTCATGCGCGCGCTACTGGTCGCACTCTTCGAATGGGTGGCGCACGGCACCACACCGCCGGACAGCCGGTTCCCGTCGCGCGCCGCCGGCACGCTGGTGCCGCTCGCCGAGGCGCGGGCGACTTTTCCGAGGCTGCCGGGGGTGAACTTCCCAATCGTCCTCAACGAACTACGGCTGCGCGATCATTCGGTCGAGCCGCCGAGCGAGAGCACGCCGTACCCGGTGTTCGTGCAATCGACGGATGCCGACGGCAACGCTAATGGCGGTATCCGCCATCCGCTGCTCACCGCACCTCTTGCCACCCATGCCGGCTGGTCGCTGCGCGCGAGCGGCTACGGCAAAGGTGACCTGTTCACCATCCAGGGTTCGATGATTCCGTTCGCCGCGACCGAAGCCGAACGACAGCGAGCGAACGACCCGCGGCCATCGCTCGAAACCCGCTACGCATCGCGTGATGCCTGGGCCGCGCGACTGGCCGCGGCCGTGGATCGACTGGTTGGCGAGCGACTGCTGCTGGCGGAGGATGGCGACCGGCTGGCGGCGGCAGCGCGCGAGACCTGGGACGTATACCAGGCGCTCTAGCCCCGCCCCGCCCCGCCCCAAAAACCAGAGGCGCCGCAACGCTGCAGAACCCGGTCAAGCTTGACGCCATCGACCGCGTGCTGCCCGACAAGCGCCGCGCATGGCTGGCCGCGGCTGCGATGGTATCGCAGTGGTTCGCGGGCTGATTGAACGCGTTCTCACCCCGACCATGGCTGGATCATGGCGGTGCCGTGACAAGCAGCGGCCCCGCCGCTGGGCGGAGCCGCCCCGGCCTCTACGTCCGCTCTATTTGTGATCTCTGCCGCGCGGGAAAATGTTGACGATCACAACCTCCCGACCGTCACCCCCGTCGTCGTCCTTGCCGCTTCCGTGAGGTTGGGGGATGTTGCCGCCGGGCGTCGGTGGAACGGTGTAAGGATCACCACCGAGCGCCCGGACCTTCTCGATCAGAAGATCGAGATAGTAGACCATGGTCGGATACCAGGGACTCGTCCGACCGAGATGCTCGACGCGCCAGTACATGATCGACAACAGTTGGATATAGTAGAGAAGCATGTCCTCTTTGATGGACACGGGAATGCCGAGCTGGAACGCGCCGATGGGCTCGCGCCAGCGTCCCGAATCCAACTGCGCCGCTTGCACCAGCTTGGGGTCCGGGTGAGTCACGATCACCGCGTAGTCGCCCGCCGCATCGAACACCGAAAGGTCCGTCACCAGCGATCGACCATCGCCGAGGTCGAACACGCCGCGCGACGCGCTGTGAGCCGCGCGGGCGCGTCGCCTTCGTCTTGACGCACCGGAGGGTTGACGTTCGAGCAGCGCATTCGCCTCTTCCAGCGTGATCTTTTCGCGCTGCGGTGCGGGTGGCTGGACAATACGCTGGCGGTTGGTGATCTGCTGCACGGCGAGGTCGAACCGCTGCCCCTCGCGAACCCCCAGCGGGAGTTGGACGGACAGGACGCCGGTCTGGCGGCCCAAGCTCCTGGGAATGGGCACGTAGCGGTCGCCACCAGCGGGAATCTCGATGGTACGAGCATCGATCGCGCGGATTTCGTGGCGCGCGTAGAAGCGATCCGCCAGATCGACCACATCCTGAGCGTTCCAGCTCGGGATATGGAGGTTGAGATAAGCGCCGCTGGGGATCGTCCTCGACCACGCCAACAGCAACTCGTCAGGCGGGAGGTCGGGTGAGATCGGGCTTGGCGTGGCCTCGATCTCGAAGGTGTGCATGGCGACGCGCGAAGCGCTCAACCCTGGATTGGCGACTGTGCTGATCGCCAGATTGCGCTGGGAGATCTTGTCGGACGTCGCGGGGTTGGCGCCGCTAGGGATCGGCGCGCCTGAATAGATGACCTCGGTGACGACGCATTGGTGCTCACCCATCAGGATCGTCGGCAAGGACACCATCGCGCCGCCCGACACCGGCGTCAGGGTCAGGTAGGGGTCGTCCAGGTTGTTGTCGATCAACGCCCCATAGATCCGATATCCGACGCTCGCCTGAACGAGCTTGGAATTGTCGGGGTCGGTCTGGGCGCTGGGCGGCTCCACGCGCAGCGCCGAAAAGTACGGGAACGACAGCCATTGCGTCCCGCCATCCTGCGTGCCGGGAAGAGCGATCGGCGTGGCGTTCGATGTCTGGAGGTAGCCGCCCGTTGGGTTGCCGCCGCCGTCAAGCTGGTAGGTCAGGGCGGCGGTGGTTTGAGTGACAAACGTCCTGAAGAACACCTGCACCGGACTGGCGTCGCCGCCGGCGCTGCTCAGTCGCACGCGGGCCAGCGCGAAATTATAGACAAGCTTAGCCGGGCTGCCCGTGGTGACCGCCGCCACGCTGAGCACCGACCCGGCCTCGGTCGAAGGCAACGCGGTGAACTGGCTCGAGTTGATGGTGGACACGACGCTGCGCAGGAATGTCAGCGCATCGGAACGGGTCGCGTTGGCGGGCAGGGGAACGCCCTGGAAACTGTCCCCGGCAACGACGTGAAACACCTTGATGTCCGAACTGAGCCAGGACGTGGTGTTTCCGTCCGCGAGGTCGAGCATGAAAGGGTTCGCGCTCTTGATGAGCTCGATCCACGCCATGTCGGTCAGCGGCGCCGGCGATGCGCTGGTGGTCAGCGAGGCGTTGACGGGCACAGTGGCGGCGTTGCCGGCGAAGCCGAAAGCGTTGCCGGTGAAGTTCACCTGATAGGTGAAGGTGAAGCGCTGCAGACGGTCGGAGAGCGTGGGGTCGTCACTTGCGACCGCGGTCGGGGCGATCGTGATAGGAGAGCCGCCGCTGACGCTGACCGCCGGCGCCCACTGCGTCAGCTGCGCCGGAGAAGGCGACAGCGTCGTGATGCCGCCGTTGGGAAACTGGCTGGGCTTGAGGCCATCGACTGTCACGAAAATGGCCGCGGGGAAGCTGGGTGACGCGGTAACTTCGTCCTGGCTGAAGGTGCTGCGCTCGAGGATGAGGCTGATCGCCGGTGTCGGCCGCGCGAGCCAATTGGCGATGTTGACGTATACGGCCTGGATGTCGGCGAAAGCCGCAGTATTGGTTTGAAGGCCCTGGCCCTTTTCCGCCTCGCCGCCGACAAATGAATTGAGCGTCGTCGTATCGACGTCGCTCGCCCCGGACAGATTGATGTCCAGATAGTGATGAAAGGTCGAGCCGGTGACGACTCGGCCGATGCCTGCCACACGTCCGTCATAGACGCTGAGCGTGTTGACGTTGAACGCGCCGGAGACGGTGCTGTCGATCACGGATGGCGCGGGATCGCCAACATAGTAGCTGGCTTGCGCCTTGGTCTGGCCGATGGCGATTATCCGCGGCATTTCGCGATGACTGGCGATCTGTCGAAACTCGCTCTTGGAAGTGTCTCCGTAAGGTGATGGCTGCGTATAATCCCAGCCGCCCACTACATCCAAAGCGTTTCCTTCGTGCATATGGTCTGGATAGACAGTAATATCGTGCCCGTTATTCCGTAAGATCGGATGAGCGGGCGACGACGTCGGCGAGATGCTTTGTGGCCGCGCGTCCGATTGATTTTCAAAATAGGTATACGGCATGACAGTGGGGTTGTTCACCGAGTCGGTCGCGGGATAAGTCCCCGACGGATTGATGAGCGACGTATCCGCCCGCCCGATGCCGAATACCGGGAAGTTGTCGGGGACCAGAGCCAGCTCCGCCGGCTTGCTGGGATCGCCCGAGCCGTACCAACTGCGCATCAGCCGCACGCGCGGGATCTGGCCGCACATGGCCGAGCCGAGGCTGTAATGATCGCCTACGGCAAACACGCCGCCGCCCTGCTCCATGAAGTTGGCAATGGCGTTGAGCTGCGCCGCGTCGAGGGGCGGTTTCGTGCCTTCCATCACGGGCGGCTGCGAGGTGTCGTTGAAGCCACCGTCGCCGACCATCCAGATGACGTCGTAATCGAGCAAGTTGGCGCTGGTGGCGAAGTTGAAATCTTGGATGTCGGCGTCTGGGTCGGCTTCGCGGTTGGCCTTCGTTACCTGAAAGCCGGCGCCCGTCAGGATGCCCGCCAGCGTATTGAAGGTGAAATCCGGCGTCGAAACATTGGTTTTGAACAGGAAAACGCCGTCGATAACGAGCAAGACATTGATAGCCATGTCACATCCTCCCTAGACCGCATGCCCGTCGGAGCGTGAGCCGCCTCGGCGCCTCGGCTGAATTTATTGGAAATGTGGGCTGTGGTTTGTGAGGTCGGTCACATTTATTGCCCCGATCTGCGACCAGGATGAAGTTCGCGGGTGGCGCGCAGGGAGGCAAGGTGGCCAGGCGATATCTGGGCTCAAATCGCTGTTGCTGCGTCCGACGCCCCTTGCTCTGCTCGATGCTCGTCGAAATGACGCGGATGTCGGCGCTACCGTCGCCAGGAGCCGATCCGGCGATCCTTGCAGCACCCGATCGCCGCGCCTGGCTGAGGCACCGGACGAGCCCGCCGGTAGAGCTGTGTCGCGCCCAGCCGGTTGAAGAAACGCGAGGACATGCTGTCGCCGGCGAGGAAGCCGTGGGGGCCGGCATAGTTCAGCGGCATCTCCTGCCGCCCCCGAGGGCCTGGCCCGGCTGTGGGCGGATCTACGCGATGCCGGATTGCGTCACCCAAAGGCGCCGACGCGGGCCTGACCCTGAAGCACCCGGACGGTTGCAGCTCATCCGTAGCCGGGTGGTGTCGTGAAGCCGGCGATTTCAGCGGCGAGCAGACGGGCGAACTCGACCCAATGAAAGGCCGGGGTCCGTGCATGCCCGCGGCATGACCGGGACGCCGGCTTTCGCGCGGGGTATGACCGGAAAGCCGCGACCCGCTGGTGGAGACTAGCCGCCGAGGATCGTTCCGGCGGCGATGCCGGCTTCGCCCGAGGCGATCTTGGGCCCGGCGTCGAGGCGCAGCCGCGAGACTTCGATAAAGCCGCCCTGCGCCAGGATGCGCAGCCCTTCGGCGCCCGCCGAGGCAACCTCGCCGATCTTTTTCCCGCGCACCGCGCCGAAAGTCGGGGCGGTGATCTTTTTCGCGTCGAACAGATAGAGCTTCTGCTCGCCCAGCATCGTCCAGGCGCCCGGCGCCGGGTTGCAGCCGCGGATCAGGTCGTAGATGAAATCGACATGGCTCGCCCAGTTGATCTTCGACTCGGCGTCGCGCACCCAGCCCTCATAGGTGGCGCGGCTTTCATCCTGGGTGGTCTCGGTTGCCCGTCCTTTGACCACGAGGTCCGCGGCCTCGACCAACGCCTCGACCCCGAGCGGAAAGATCTTGTCGAAATAGAGCGAGCCGGCGGTGTCGTCGCGGCCGATCGGAATCCGCTTTTGCAGGATCACCGGCCCTTCATCGAGACCCGGCGTCGGCCGGAAGATCGACAGCCCGGTCTCGCTGCGCCCGCGGATGATCGCCCACGGGATCGAGGATGGCCCCCGATGCAGCGGCAGCAAGGAAGGATGGAACTGGATCATCCCGTGTTTCGGGATGGCGCAGAATTCGGGCGGGGCGAACAACAGGACATAGGCCATGACCCCGAGATCGGCTTTGAGATCGGCCAGTGCGGTTTGCGCCTCGTCGCTCGAATATCTGGCGAAACGGTGGACCGTCAGCCCGCGCTCCTGTGCCGCCACGACCAGCGGGTCGGGTCTGGCGCCCGGCTTGTCCGGCGCGGCGAACACGCCGGCAACCTCGTCGCCGCGCGCGATAAAAGCCTCGAGCACGGCCTTGCCAAAGGCCTGCTGGCCGACGATGACGATGCGCATCTCATTCCCTCCGACTTGCAACCACGCGATGGCGCCGCACCGCTCCGGCCTCGGCCGGCGCCATCATCGCCAAGCCCGCAGAGTTTCATGCCGGGCCACCTGCGGGCAAGCCCGTCGCGTCTTCCGCGGCGCGCTGCTCGGGGCTGCGGCGCAGGCGCAAGGTTACCGTGGTGCCGCGGCCGGCCTCGCTGCGGATCGTCGCGGTGCCGCCGGCTTGGCGGGCAAATCCGTAGACCATGCTGAGCCCGAGGCCGGTGCCCTTGCCGGCCTTCTTGGTGGTAAAGAACGGCTCGAACGCGCGCTCCGCCACTTGCGGCGGCATCCCGGTTCCGGTGTCGGAGATTTCGAGATCGACAAAATCGCCCGCCCGGCTCCCCGGCAGGTTTTGGGAGAATGCCGCCTTTGCCGTTCGGATGCGCAGCCGGCCGCCCTGGGGCATCGCATCGCGAGCGTTGATCGCCAGGTTGATCACCGCGAGTTCGAGCTGGGTGGGATCGGCATCGACCGGCCAGAGATCGGGCGCCAAATCGGTTTCGATGGTGACGCCGCTGCCGACGGTGCGGCCCAGCATCTCGGTCATCCGCTGCAGCTGGGCGTTGATGTCCACCCGGGAGACCGAGAGCGGCTGGCGCCGGGCGAAGGCGAGCAGCTGACGGGTCAGTTTTTCGCCGCGCTCGACGGTCTGCAACGCCAGAGCGACCCGGGCCTGCAGCCTGTCGTTTGATTGGCGGCCATTCAAGATTTCGAGGCAGCCCTGCAGCACCGCCAACAGATTGTTGAAATCATGGGCGATGCCGCCGGTCAGTTGACCGAGCGCCTCGATCTTTTGCGCCTGGAGCAGTTCGGCTTCGGCCTGCGCCCGCCGATCCATCTCGCGCCGCAGCCGCCGCGCCGTGGTATGCCAGCGCCAGTTCGCGATCTTTTGCCGCTGCATCTGTCGCGCCGCGAGAAACGTCATGCCGAACAGCGCGAGCGAGGCCGGCACCGCAAACAGCAGGTAGCTGACGAGGTTGGCGCGCCATGACGGCAACACCTCGCCGGTCGGCACACTGAACACGACATCGGCCGGGTAGCCGGAAATTTGGCGGAAGGCATAGATCCGCTCGATCGCATCCGTCGCCGATCTGGCGAGGAAGGTCCCGCCCGCCGACCCCGAGGCCATCGTCTTGATCAATGGGCTATTATTGGGCTCGAAAGCCGGCGTCGGCCGTTGGGGATAGCTGGCCAGGATCGCTCCATCGCTCCGCGCGAGAAAAACCTCGATCCCCTTTTCGGCAGAAATCGTACTGTAGAATTTGCTGAAATAGCGGGCTCTGGCGGAGACGATGATGACCCCGTCAAACCCCCCATCGGGCGTTGACCGGCGCCGGGAGATGCTGAATTCGGCATCGTGCGTTATTGGATCGGTTTCCGCCCGCCCGACCAGCAGCTGCCGGTCGCGTTGCTTTTGGGCGAGAAAGGCCTCTTTTACGCAATTGTCGGCGGTAGCCGGAACCGGGAAGTACCGCCCGCTGGCGCGAACATGGCCGGCCGCATCGACGATCCAGACCCCATCGATCGGCGGCAAGGTCTCAAGGTCCGACAATAGCCGGTGAAGCTCCTGGCTGTCCTGGATGCGGCTCCAATCCCGCCCGCGGATCCGGTCGTCGATCCAGCCGAGCACCAGCGGGTAGGTCTTGAACGCGGTGAGGTCGTGCTCGCCCAATTCGCCGGCTTCGATCGTCGCCCGCTCTTCGGCCTGGCGCTGAACCAGGCGGAGATTCTGCCAGGCGGCAATCGCCAGCAGCAGCAGCGGGACCGCCAGCGACGCGGCGACAAGTCCGCGCAACGGCCAGGTCAGCCCGCGCCGCGGGCGCTGCGGGAAGGCGGCGTCCGGCCGGTAGGGAGCGGCGTCGAGCCGGCGATGGCTGCCGGCCGCAGGCCCCGGTTCAGCCGGATCGAGGCTCATCCCCGGCAGTCAGCTTCGCCCGGCGGCGCTCCGGCTTTCCGCGAGCGCCCGTTGCTGCGCCGTCCGCGCGCCGACCACCCCGCAAGCTGCGAGCATGATCACGAAATCGTCCCCCTGTTGCCTCTCTGCACCGCAGCGCCAGATTGCCGCGCCGATCTCGGCGAAATCGCCTGCCGGCGATCGAAATAACCGTCCGGACGGTTCAGCCGGGCCCGCTCACTCCGGCCTCGGTAAAGGTCGCCATCCCATTGTGGCAGGCGGCGGCCGCTTTTAGAAGGGCGAGCGCCAAGGTCGCCCCCGAGGCCTCGCCGAGCCGCATGCCGAGATCGAGCAGCGGCCGCTGACCCAGCCGTTCGAGCAAAACGCGGTGGCCGGGTTCGGCCGAGACATGGGCGACGACGCAATGGTCGAGCGCCTGCGGGTCGGCGGCGAACAGCACGGCGGCGGCGGCGGTCGAGGTGAAACCGTCGAGCACGACCGGCACCCGTCCGAGCCGCGCCGCCATCACCGCCCCGGCAATCGCCGCGAGTTCCAGCCCGCCCAGCCGGCGCAGCAGGTCGAACGGGTCGCGGGCCGCCGGCCGGTGCAATGCCGCGGCCGCGGCGACGGCCTGGCGCTTGTGTTCGAGCGCGACCCCGGCGACCCCGGTGCCGGGGCCGGTCCACAACTCGGCCGAGCCGCCGAACAGCCCGGCGCACAAGGCCGCGGCGACCGTGGTATTGCCGATCCCCATTTCGCCGACCGCCAGCGCGTCGATGCCGGGCTCGACCGCCATCATGCCGTAGGCCATCGCCTTGGCGCATTCCTCCTCGCTCATCGCCGGCCGCTCGACGATGTCGCCGGTCGGCGCGTCGAGGTTCATCTCGTAGACCCGCAGATCGGCGTCGACGACCCGGCACAGCTGATTGACCGCGGCGCCGCCGGCGACAAAATTCTGCACCATCTGCGCGGTGACCGACGCCGGATAGGCGGACACGCCGCGGGCGGCGACGCCGTGGTTGCCGGCAAAGACGATGGTGCGCGGATGGTCGAGCCGGGGCGGGTGCCGCGCCTGCCAGGTCGCCAGCCAGATCGCCAGCTGTTCGAGCCGGCCGAGCGACCCCGCGGGCTTGGTCAGCTGCGCCTGGCGCAGGGCCGCCGCGGCCTCGGATTCGCGGTCGGGCCCCGGCAGATGGGCCAACAGCGCGCGCATCTCGTCGAGGGTCGCACTCGGCGTGTCCATAACCATCCTCCTTTAGCCGCAATGGTCGGCGAAAGACGCCGCCGATCCAAGCGTTAAGAAGCGCCATCCTTGTCCGCATCGGCTATCCTTGGGTGATGGCCGCGCCCGCTGACCCTTTGCGAGATTCCCGGATGCCGACCGGCTTTGCCATCGCCGCCGCCTTTCTGACCCGTCTCCCGATCGGGACGCCGGCCGATGCCGCCGGGCGGCTGGCCGCCTCGTCCTGGGCCTTTCCGCTGGTCGGCGCCGGCGTCGGCGCCATCGCCGCGCTGGTGTTCCTGGTGGCCGAGCTGCTCGGCCTCGGCGCCGGCGCGGCGGCGCTGCTGGCGGTGCTCGCCTCTCTATGCGTGACCGGGGCATTGCATGAGGACGGCCTCGCCGATACCGCCGACGGCTTGTTCGGCGGCAATGATCGCCCGCGCCGGCTGGCGATCATGCGCGACAGCCGGCTTGGCGCGTATGGCGTTCTGGCGCTCGTGCTGAGCGTGACCCTGCGAGCCGCCGCCCTCGCGCAAAGCGGCGAAGCCTTCTATGCCGGGTTGGCGCTGGTCGCGGCGCACGCCGCCTCGCGCGGCCTGCTGCCGGCGGCGATGCGGGTATTGGCGCCGGCGCGCGGAGACGGTCTTGGCGCGGGCGCCGGGAGACCGGGAATGGCGACCGCCGTCGCCGCCGCCGCGATCGGCGCGGCGATCGCGTTGGCGGCGCTCGGTCCGGCATGCGGCGGCGTCGCGCTCGGCCTCGCCGCCGGGGCGGTTTTCGCCGCTGGCCTATTTGCCCATCGCCGGATCGGCGGCTACACCGGCGATGTCCTCGGCGCCTTTCAGCAGGTCGCAGAGATCGTCATATTGCTGGCGGCGGCGGCGCGATGAGCGAGATTGCCACTCGCTTCTGGTGGGTGCGCCACGCCCCGGTGGCGCATGACGGGCGCATTTACGGCCAGTCCGATCTGTCGTGCGACTGCTCGCAATTCGCCGTGTTCGCCGGGCTCGCCGCCCAACTGCCGGGTAACGCCGTCTGGGTCACCAGCAATTTGCGCCGCACCCACCAGACGGCGGCGGCGATCATCCGCGCCGGGCTGCCCGGCCCGCAGCCGATCCCCGGACCCGAAGCGCTGGCGATCGCCGATCTCGCCGAGCAGGATTTCGGCGAATGGCAGGGCTTGACCTATGACCAGCTGAGCCAATCGCGAAACGGCGATTTTCACCGCTTCTGGCATGCGCCGGCGCATCAGGCGCCGCCCAGCGGCGAGAGCTTCGTCGCCGTCATCGAGCGGGTGTCGCGCTCGATCCATCGCCTGGTCGCGGCCCATCCCGGCCGAGACCTGATTGCGGTGGCGCATGGCGGCACGATTCGCGCGGCGCTGGGCTTGGCTCTCGGACTTGATCCGGAAGCGGCCCTCGCGTTTTCGATCGACAATTGCTCGATCACCCGCATCGACCGGGTCGATGGCCCGGGCATGGGCCACGGCTGGCGGGTGGTGACCGTCAACCGCCCGGCGCGCTAAGTCCCTGAGCGCCCAAACATAATTAATCCCGCAATATGAATTGATTACCCGTCATTCCCGCGACGATGACGGATTGGGACAGTTGTTTCATTTCGAGCCGGACACTTAACCTGGGCTGGGCATTCCGGGGAAGCGCTGCATGTCGCCTTCGAGCTTTACCCAGGGCTGCGCGCTGTCGCAGTAGATCTGCATCGCCGGCTTCACCCAACTCGGATCGTCGAGCGTCCCGGCCGGGATCATCCAGACGTCGGGCATCACCTCGGCAGACACGGTGATCGGCGAGGCGCATTCGGGGCAGAACTGCCGGTAGGTCGCCTTGCCGCTGTCGCCGCGTCCTTCAAATGTCGCCAGCCTGCCCTTCAGGTCGACCGCCGGCTTCGGCAGCGCCACCACCACGTTGAACGCGCCTCCCGAGGCTTTCTGGCAATTGCTGCAATGGCATATCCCGACAAAGATCGGCTCGGCATCGGCCGAATAGCGCACCTTGCCGCATAGACATCCGCCTTCGATCTTCATTCGCCCCTCCTGTTGCTTGACGGCGCACCCTACGCCGAACGCCCAGCATAATCGAGCTTGTGCGACAAATCTGCGACGACGGGCGCCGGCGCCGCATGCTAAGCTGCGCCCCGCGATGCGACAGGGAAGTCCGGTGCAACACCGGCGCTGCCCCCGCAACTGTAAGCGGCGAGACCGCGGCTTATGCCACTGGCTCGGGCGGCAGCCCGGCCGGGAAGGCGCCGCGGGCGACGACCCCGAGCCAGGAGACCTCCGCATCGCGCGAAACGGGACGATTCCTCGGGCGGAGGAGGAGGGACCAATGCCGTTGGCGAGTGCGGAACCGGCGCGCGGCGGATTGCCCGCGGTGACCCTGGTGCTGGGCGGCGCCCGATCGGGCAAGAGCCGCTATGCCGAATGCCTGGTCCTGGGCGCCGCCGCCGGCGGAACCTATTGCGCGACGGCCGAGGCCGGGGACGCCGAGATGGCGGCGCGCATCGCCGCCCACCGGGCACGCCGCGGCCGCTTCTGGCAGACGGTCGAGGAGCCGCTGGCGCTCGCGCCGGTGATCGCTGCCGCGGCGTCGCCGCAGCGGCCGTTGCTGGTCGACTGCCTGACCCTGTGGCTGTCCAATCTGATGCTCGCCGGGAAACCGATCGAAGACGAGACCGCGGACCTGGTCTCGGCATTGCGCGTTGCCGCCGGGCCGGTCGTGCTGGTCGCCAACGAGGTCGGCATGGGCCTGGTGCCCGGGACACCGCTCGGCCGCCGCTTTCGCGACGCCGCCGGCGCGCTCAATCAACAGATCGCCGCGCTCGCCGACCAGGTTGTGTTTATTGCCGCCGGCCTGCCGTTGATCCTGAAGGAGGGCTGAGCCATGCGCCGCGTTCCGGCGACGGTGATCACCGGCTTTCTCGGCGCCGGCAAGACCAGCCTGGTGCGGCACCTGCTGGCGCGGGCGCAGGGGCGGCGGCTCGCCGTCGTGGTCAATGAATTCGGCGAACTCGGCATCGATCGCGAGTTGCTGCTCGGCTGCGGCGACGCGGCTTGCACCGAGGACGACATCGTCGAGCTGGCCAATGGCTGCCTGTGCTGCACCGTCGCCGATGATTTTCTGCCGACCCTGAGCCGGCTGCTCGACCGCCCGGCGCCGCCAGAGCACATCCTGATCGAAACCTCGGGTCTGGCCTTGCCGAAACCATTGGTGCAGGCCTTTGCCTGGCCCGAGATCCGGACCCGGACGACCGTCGACGGCGTGCTGGCGGTGATCGACGCCGCCGCAATCGCCGCCGGCCGGTTCGCCGACGATCCCGAAGCGGTGGCCCGGGCGCGCGCGGCCGACCCGGCGCTGACCCACGACAATCCGCTCGATGAGGTGTTTTCCGACCAGCTCGCCTGCGCCGACCTGGTCGTCCTGAACAAGACCGACCTGGTCCCGCCTGACCGCCTGGCGGCGCTGTGCCGCGAAATCGGCGAGCGGCTGCGGCCTGGGGTGAAGCTGGTCGCCGCCCGAGACGGCGCGGTGGCGCCCGCGGTGGCGCTCGGCCTGGCGGCGAATGCCGAGGACGATCTGGCCGCGCGGCCGTCTGTGCACGATCTCGAACTGGCGCATGACCACGACGATTTCGAAAGCTTTGTCGTAAGTCTGGGCCCGGTGGCCGATGGCGAGGCGTTTTTTGCCCGCCTCGGCGCGGTCATCCGCCGCTACGGTGTCCTGCGCCTCAAGGGATTTGTCGACCAGCCCGGCCGCGGGAGGCGGCTCGTCGTCCAGGCGGTGGGCGACCGCGTGCAGCAATATTTCGACCGGCCGTGGCGCGAGGGTGAGCGGCGCCAGACGCGGCTCGTCGTGATCGGCCAGCGGGGCCTCGACCGGGCCGCGATCGCCGCCGCTCTGGCGAACTGAATGCACCTGCTCGCCACCTTGCCGGGCACCATCGCCGACGGCGCCGCCGCGGTCGATCTCGGCCAGACGCCGGCCGATATCGTGGTGCTGTCGAGCGCCGATACCGAATTGGCATTGCTCGCCGCAGCCCAGTCGCGGCGGCGCGCGCAGGACCCGGTGGCGCCGAGCCTGCGCCTGGCGCCGATCCTGCGGCTCGGCCATAATTTCTCGGTCGACCTCTACATGGAAACCGTCGCCCGCGCCCGCCTGGTGATCGCCCGGGTGCTCGGCGGCAGCGCCTATTGGCCCTATGGCATCGAGCGGCTGGTGGAGACCTGCCATGCCAACCAGATCCCGCTGGCGCTGCTGCCCGGCGACGACAAAACCGACCCGGAATTGGCCGAATTTTCGACGCTCGCGCCCGACAGCCGGCGCCGGCTGTGGCGCTATCTCTGCGAGGGCGGCCCTGCCAACATCGAGAATCTGCTGCGTTATGCCGCCACGCTGATCGGCCATCAGGCGATTTGGGCCGAACCCGCGCCATTGCTCCGCGCCGGGCTCCATTGGCCCGGTCGCACATTTCCGAGCCTCGCTGACATCGCCGCCGAATGGCGCGGCACCGGCGGCGTCGTGCCGGTGGTGTTCTATCGGGCATTGGTCCAATCGGGCAACACGGCGCCGGTCGATGCGCTGGTCCAAGGGCTCATGGCGAGGCGGCTGCGTCCGTTGCCGATCTTCGTGCAGAGCCTGAAGGACGGCGAAGCCGCGGCACTGATCGGCGCCGCCTTTGCTGCGCATCCGCCCGCGGCGATCCTCAGCGCGACCGGGTTTTCGGTCCGCGCCGGCGCCGGCGACGATCCGCTGGCGGCGGCCGATTGCCCGGTGCTGCAGGTCGTCTTCGCCGGCAGCGACGAGGATAGCTGGCGCGCCGGAAGCCGCGGCCTCGCCCCGCGCGACCTGGCGATGAATGTGGCCCTGCCCGAGATCGACGGCCGCATCCTGACCCGCGCCGTGTCGTTCAAAGCGCCATTGGGCGACGGCGCCATTGGGCGAGGCGCCGCTCGGCCGCGACCCCGAGACCGAAATTGCGCTGGTCGGCTATCGGCCGGTCGCCGATCGCATCGCCTTTGTCGCCGATCTGGCGCGCAACTGGGTCCGGCTGCGCCAATGCCCGCCAGCCGAGCGCCGCGTCGCATTGATCCTCGCCAACTATCCGAACCGCGACGGCCGCATCGGCAACGGCGTCGGCCTCGACACTCCGGCTTCGGCGCTGGCGGTCCTGCATGCGCTGGCCGATGCCGGCTATCGCGTCGCCGACATTCCCGACGATCCCGCGGCGCTGATCGGGCGCCTGAGCGCCGGCCCGACCAACGCGAACCCGGCCGCAGCGGCCGAGGAGACCTTTTCGTACGCCGAATACGCTTCCTTCTTCGCCACCCTGCCATCAGCGGTACAGCAGGCCGTGCTCGATCGGTGGGGTCCGGCCGAGCGCGACCCGTTTTTTCGCGAGGGGCGGCTGGATTGCGGCCGGTTTGCGATCCCCGGGTTTCGGGCCGGCAATGTCGCGGTGCTGATCCAGCCGGCGCGCGGCTACGGCATCGATCCGAAATCGACCTATCACGATCCGGCATTGGCGCCGCCGCACGCCTATCTCGCCGCCTATGCCTGGCTGGCGCAGGATTTTCGCGCCGATGCGGTGATCCATCTCGGCAAGCACGGCACCCTCGAATGGCTGCCGGGCAAGGCGCTGGCCTTGTCGGCCGAATGCTTTCCCGAGGCGGTGTTGCCGCCATTGCCGCATCTCTATCCGTTCATCGTCAACGACCCGGGCGAGGGCACCCAGGCCAAGCGCCGCGCCCAGGCGGTGATCGTCGATCATTTGACCCCGCCGCTGACCCGCGCCGGCAGCTATGGGCTGATGGCCGAACTCGAGCATTTGATCGACGAGTATTACGACGCCGCCCACGGCGATTCGAGACGGGTCGGGGTGCTGGGAGCGGCGATTCTCGACCGGGCGCGGTCCGCCGGGCTCGACGGCGATTGCGGCATCGCCGCTGGCGACGATCCGGCGACCGCGCTGCGTAAGCTCGACGGGCTGCTGTGCGAAATCAAGGAGTTGCAGATCCGCGACGGGCTGCATGTGTTCGGCCGAAGCCCCGCGGGCGAGAGGCTCGACGCCTTGTTGGTCGCCTTTGCCCGGGCCGGCCGTGGCGCGGCCCCCGAGGACGCCTCGCTGCTGCGCGCCTTGGCCGCCGATCTCGATCTCGGCGAGGATCCGCTGGCTCTTGACCTGGCCGAGCCGTGGCGGGGGCCGCGTCCGGCGGTGCTCGCCGGTCCGGGGCGGTGGCGCAATGCCGGCGACACGGTCGAGCGCCTGGAGGCGCTGGCGCTGCGCCTCGTCGCCGGCGAGGTTGCGGCCGAGGCGGGCTGGCAGCGCACCCGCGCCGTCCTCGCCTGGGTCGAGCAGCAATTGCGCCCGGTGGTGACGCAATGCGGGGCCGCCGAGCTGGCGGGGCTGCTCGCCGGGCTCGACGGCCGTCTGGTGCTGCCCGGTCCCTCCGGCGCGCCGAGCCGCGGCCGGCCCGAGGTGCTGCCGACCGGGCGCAATTTCTATTCGCTCGACACCCGCGCGGTCCCGACCCAGGCCGCTTGGCAGCTCGGCTGGAAATCGGCGGCGTTGCTGGTCGAGCGCCATGCCCAGGAACACGGCGCCTATCCGGAACGCGTGGCATTGTCGGCCTGGGGCACGGCAAATATGCGCACCGGCGGCGACGATGTCGCCCAGGCCCTGGCATTGCTCGGGGTGCAGCCGGTATGGGAGCGGGCGAGCGGCCGGGTCACCGGGTTCGAGATCATGCCGGCCGCGGTGCTCGACCGGCCGCGGGTCGATGTCACGTTGCGGGTCTCGGGCTTCTTCCGCGACGCCTTTCCCGGGCTGATCGACCTCGTCGATTCGGCGGTGCGGGCGGTCGCGGCTCTCGATGAGCCTGCCGCGGTGAACCCGCTCGCCGCCCGGGTCGGCGCCGACCGGCTTGCGCTCGAGGCCCAGGGTATTGCCCCCGCCGAGGCGGCGCGGCGCGCCGGCTACCGGGTCTTCGGGTCAAAGCCGGGCGGCTACGGGACCGGATTGCAGCGCCTGATCGACGAGCGGATCTGGCAAGACGAAGCCGGCCTGGCCGAGGCCTGGCTCGGCGGCAGCCTCTATGCCTATAGCGCCGGCGGCGAGGGCCGCCCGGAGCGCGCGATGCTCGAAGCCCGGCTGGCCGATGCCGATGCGGTGCTGCACAATCAGGACAACCGCGAGCACGATCTGCTCGACAGCGGCGACTACTACCAGTTCGAAGGCGGGCTGGCCCTGGTGATCCGGCAGCTTTCGGGACGCGTGCCGGCGGTCTACCACAACGACCATTCGCGGCCCGAGGCGCCGCGCATCCGCAGCTTGCGCGAAGAGCTCGGGCATGTCGTGCGCGGCCGCGCCGCCAACCCGCGCTGGATCGCAGGCGTGATGCGCCACGGTTACAAGGGTGCGGCCGAGATCGCCGCCACGGTCGACTACCTGTTCGCCTTCGCCGCAACCGCGCGGGCGGTCGACGATGCCCATTTCGAAGCGCTCTACGACGCCTACCTGGCCGACGACGCGGTACGCTCGTTCATGGCCGACCACAACCCGGCCGCCCTCGCCGACACCAGCCGCCGCTTTCTCGAAGCAATCGATCGCGGATTGTGGCGCCCGCGCCGCAACAGCGCCCGCGAGGAATTGGCTCGATGGAGCAAGCCCTAAGCCGCCGGCGGTCCGGCGGAAGTAAGCCACCGATCGCGGCCCTGGCATATGTATGATCCGGGCCGGAACAGTCGAGGAGTGCGACCTTGGACCCCGAAATCGGCAACGCCCGGCGCGCGGCAATGGGCAGCGCCAATCGGCTCAAGCTCGGCCTCTTTGGCGCCAACTGCTCCTCCGGCCGCGCGGTCACGACGGTGCCGGAGCGCTGGTCGGGGAGCTGGCCCGACTGCGTCAGGCTGGCGCAGATGGCCGACCGGGCCGGCATCGAGTTCATGCTGCCGATCGGACGCTGGAAGGGATATGGCGGCTCGACCGACTACCAGGGCGCGACCTGGGAGACGGTGGCCTGGGCCTGCGGGCTGTTGGCCAAGACCGAACGGCTCACCGTGTTCGGAACCGTGCACGCGCCGCTGCTGCCGCCGCTGATCGCCGCCAAGGAGTTCGTCACCGCCGACCATATCGGCGAAGGACGTTTCGGCCTCAATCTGGTGTGCGGCTGGAACGAGGGCGAGTTCGAGATGTTCGGCGCGACCTTGCGCGATCATCAGGCGCGCTACGAATACGCGCAGGAATGGCTCGATATCGTCAAGCTCGCCTGGTCGCCGCGGATGGATTTCGATTTTGACGGGCATTTCTTCAAATTGAAGGGCGTGCGGGCCAAGCCCAAACCCTATGGCGGAACGCGGCCGCTGATCATGAATGCCGGCGCCTCGGCGACCGGCCAGGCCTTCGCGATCCGCAACTGCGACGCATTGTTTTCGAACATCTCGCGCGGCATCTCGTTCGACGAGACGGCGGATCACATCGGCAAGGTGCGGGCGCTGGCGCGCCAGGCGGGCCGCGAGATCGGGATCTACACGGTGGCGGTCGTCACCTGCCGGCCGACGCTGCGCGAGGCGCAGGATTATTACCGGCACGCTGTCGTCGACCACGCCGACTGGGCGGCGGTGGACAACATCCTGGCGATGAAGAACGTCACGCCGCAGACCCATTCGCCCGCCGAGTTCCAGCGCATCCGCGATCACCAGGCCAACGGCATGGGCGGCCTGCCATTGGTCGGCGACCCGGACCGGGTGGCGGAGGAGATATCGCGGCTGGCGGCGCTTGGGCTCAACGGGATCGCTATTTCGTTTGTCAATTATCTCGACGAATTGCCGTATTTTTGCGCCGAGATACTGCCTCGCCTGGCGCGCTCGGGGCTGCGCGACAGCCGGGCGGCGGGGCAGCTCGGTTTGCTCTGAGCCAGAACCATGATCTGGCACCGGCCGACAGGCGCGTAGCTCAGTGGCAGAGCGCTCCTAGCACATGGGAGAGGTCAGGGGTTCGATTCCCTTTCGCGCCTACCGTGATTTCAATGGTTTAGATGGTCGAAAACCACCCCACGCTGGTCGTAAATCATTCTAAAGGGCGTGAACAGGCCGTAAACCCTCGCCGATCGCTGTGACCGTGGCGTGACCGATGTTGTCGAGAGGTTCCGGGTTTGAAACGCATAATCCTCACCAGCGCGCTCCGAGAGGGCGAGCATCCACGGGTGCATCTCAAAGACTTCCGCGGCGTCATCCATGCCGACGGCTATGCCGGGTTCAACGAGCTGTTCACCGGCAACCGGATCACCGAGGCCGCCTGCTTGGCGCATGTCCGGCGCAAATTCTTCGACGTCCATGCCGCCACAGGCTCGCCGATCGCCCGGGAAGCCCTCAAACGCATCGGCGATCTCTACGGGGTCGAGAAGACGATCGCGGGTTTGCCGCCCGACCCACGGCGACGCGAACGCCAGCAGCGTTCGAAGCCGATCGCCGAGGAGCTGCGCGCCTGGGCAGAGGAGACCCTGCCCAAGCTCTCCCGCAAATCCGAACTCGCCAAAGCCTTCCGCTACATGCGGTCGCGCTGGAAGGCGCTGTTGCGCTGCTTCGACAACGGCCGTCTCGCCCTCGACAACAACCCCGCCGAGCGGGCGCTGCGCTGCGTCGCGATCGGCCGCAAGAACTATCTGTTCGCCGGCTCGGACGCCGGCGGCCACCGCGCCGCGGCGATCTACTCCCTGATCGAGAGCGCCAAGCTCAGCGGCCTCAACCCGCAGCACTATCTCGCCGACCTGCTCAACCGCATCGCCGATCACCCGGCACGGCAGATCACCGACCTCCTGCCCTGGCATTGGAAGCCCGCAGACCTTCAGCGTGCCGCCGCTTGACCTGGCGCCTACACCGAGCGCTTACTCTTTCCCCGACGATAGCGCGGTTGCGGGTTCGCGATGCCCGTGAGACGGTTGGGGCGTGCACGCGGCGCTCCCGCGAAGGCGCCACGTATTAAATTGCTTCCGGTTCAGTCTTGCCTCGCGAGGCATAGCAATGAAACCCGCGCCCTTCGATTACCAGGCTCCCGCCAGCCTTCGCGAGGCAGTCGACCTGCTTGCGTCGAACCCCGAAGCGGTCGTGATCGCCGGGGGACAAAGCCTAATGCCGGTTCTCGCTTTCCGCCTGGCGACCCCGAGCCTGCTGGTCGACCTGCGGCGGCTGACCGGGCTAGGCGATATTACCGTGGATGATGACGGCTTCCGGCTCGGCGCGCTCGTACGCTGGTGCGACATCGAGGGCGATCAGCGGTTGGCGGCGGCACATCCGCTATTGCACGCGGCCGTCGCGCATGTTGCGCATTATCAGATCCGCAACCGTGGCACGGTCGGGGGCAGTCTTGCCCATGCCGACCCGGCCGCCGAATTGCTCGGCGTCGCGGTGACCTGCGAGGGCGAAATCACCCTCTTCGGCAAGGTCCGATCGCGCACGGCGCGCGCCGGCGATTTTTTCACTGGGCCGCTGTCGACGCTCCGCAAGCAGGACGAGATCGTCACCGAGCTGCACCTGCCGAAATGGCCGAGCTACCGGCGCTGGGCCTTCCAAAAATATGCCCGGCGCGAGGGCGATTTCGCCCTCGCCGGCATCCTGCTGTTTTATGACGAGGACCGGCAGGGGGCAGTGAGCAATGCCCATATCGGCGTGATCGGCGCCTGCCCACGCCCGCATCGGTTGACCAAGGTGGAAACGCTGCTGAACGGCCACCCCATCAACGACGATCTGATCCGGCAGGCGGCGGCAATGGCCACAGAAGAGGTCGACCCTCCGGACGATTTGCACGCCGACGTCGCCTACCGTCGCGGCCTCGTGGCGACGCTCGTCGAGCGCGGCTTGCGGGCCGCTGCTCAGCGACGGAGTGCCTGATGCGGGTAAAATTCCGGGTCAATGGCAATCCCGTCGCGGTCGACATCGAGCCGCGCCTCCACCTCGCCGATTGCCTGCGCGAGGTGCTACGTCTGACTGGAACCCATCTCGGCTGCGAACATGGCGCCTGCGGGGCGTGCACCGTCATCGTCGACGGCGCCGCGGTCCGCGCCTGTCTGATGCTGACGGTGCAGGCTGACGGCGCCAGCATCGTCACCGTCGAGGGTCTGTCGAGCGACGACGCGTTGAGTCCGCTGCAGACCGCATTCCGCAAGCATCACGCCCTGCAGTGCGGCTTCTGCACCCCCGGCATGTTGACGACAGCGCACGCGCTGTTGACCGAGGAACCCAATGCGGACGCCGATCGCATCCGCTCCGCCCTGTCCGGCAATCTGTGCCGCTGCACCGGCTATATCCCGATCGTTGAGGCGGTGATCGAGGCGCGCGCCGCCTACCGGGAGGCCGAAAAGCCATGATCGGGACGAACCGGTATATCGGCAGCCCGATCGAGCGGATCGAGGATCTGCGCTTTTTGCGCGGCCGCGGCCAGTTCGTCGGCGATTTGCAGCGCGAGAGCATGCTGCATGCGGCCATCCTGCGCAGCCCGGTAGCGCACGGCCTCGTCACCGCAATCGACGCCAGCGCCGCGCTTGCCATAGGAGGGGTGCGCACCGTGATCACGGCGAAAGACATCGGGGCCGTGCCGCGCATCCCGCTGCGTCTTCTGCCCTTACCCGGCACCGAGCGCTTTCTGCAGCCGGTGATCGCGGCCGACCGGGTTCGCTATGTCGGCGAGCCGGTCGCAGTCGTGCTGGGTGACAGCCCGGCGCTGGCCGAGGACGGGGTCGGTGCGATCGCACTCGACATCCAAGAGTTGCCGCCCGTTCCGGATCGGCGCGCTTCCGGGCATGGCGACATTCTGTTGTTTGAAGAAGCCGGCACTAACGCCGCGATGATCTTTACCGGGGTCAAGGGCGATGCCGACACGGCGTTTCGCGATGCCGACTACGTCAAGCGTGAGCGGTTCTCGGTCCAGCGCCATACGGCGCTGCCGATGGAGCCGCGCGGCGTGCTTGCCGAGTGGGATGCGGCGCAAGGCCGGATGACGGTGCTGGGCGCGGCGAAGGTGCCGTTCTTCAACCGCGATACCCTGGCGGCGATGCTGGGCCTGTCGCCGGCCCAGGTCGACCTGATCGAGAACGATGTTGGCGGCGGCTTTGGCGCCCGCGGCGAGTTCTATCCCGAGGACTTCCTGATCCCGTTCGCCGCGCGGCATGTCGGCCACCCGGTCCGCTGGCTTGAGGACCGGCGTGAGCATCTGACGGCGATGAACCATGCGCGCGAGGCGGATTGCGAGATCGAGATCGCCTGCCGCAGCGATGGCACGATCCTCGGCCTGCGCGGCGAGGTCTTTGTCGATCTCGGGGCCTATGTCCGCACCAATGGTCTGATCCAGCCGCGCACCCTGGCGCAATGCCTCACCGGTCCCTATCGCGTGCCGAATGTGCGGATGACTTCTACGGCGCTGCTCACCAACAAGACCCCGTCCGGCACCTATCGCGCGCCCGGCCGCTATGAGGGCTCGTTCTTTTGCGAGCGGCTGATCGAGCTAACGGCGCGCGACCTGGGGATCGACAGTGCCGAGATGCGTCGGCGCAACCTGATCGGCGCCGGCGAGATGCCGTACCGGCTGCCCCGGCTGGAGCCGGGCGGTCCGGCGGTCGATACCGAGTGCGACAGCGGCGACTATCGCGAAACCCTCGAACGCTGCCTCGCCGAGTTCGGCTGGGAGGAGAAGCGTGCGCTGCAAGGCCGCGAAATCGACGGGCGCTACCATGGCGTTTCTGTCGCCTGCTTTATCGAGGGCGGCGGAGCCGGCCCCAAAGAGACAGCGCGGCTTGAGCTTGAGGCAGATGGCACAGTGTCGGTCTACGTCGGCTCGACTGCCGTCGGGCAAGGCCTCGAAACGGTGATGGCGCAGATCGCGGCGGACACGCTCGGCCTGCCGCTCGGGCAGGTGCGCGTCTTGCACGGCTCGACGCCATTGCTCGACGAGGGCTACGGCGCGTTCGCGTCCCGCTCAACGGTGCTCGGCGGGTCGGCGGTGTTCGAGGCGGCGAATGCCCTGCTCGCGGAGATCCGCGCCGCTGCCGGCGCACGGCTAGGCTGTGCCGGCGAACAGGTCGAACTGGCGGATGGATATGCCCGCGCTCCAGACGGGCGCTCGCTCGCGTTTGCCGATTTGGCGGCGGACGGCCTGCACGTCACGACGGCATTTAGCAACGACAACCGGCTGACCTATACCTACGGATCGGCTGCGGCGCATGTCACGGTCGACCCGGGGACGGGCGATGTCGAGTTGCTCGACTGTCTCGTGGTCGAGGATGTCGGCCGCATCGTCAACCCGTTGACGCTCCATGGCCAGGCGATCGGCGGCATGGTTCAGGGGCTGGGCGGCGCTTTCCTGGAGCACCTCGTCTATGACGAAAACGGCCAGCTGCTGGCCGGCAGCCTTGCCGACTACCTGATTCCGACAGCGACTGATTTTCCAAAGATCCGGGCGATCGCGCTCGAAAATCACCCCTCTCCGAGCAACCCGCTCGGCGTTAAGGGCGCCGGCGAGGGGCCGATTATCCCGATCGGCGGCCTGATGGCCAACGCCGTCGCCAATGCCTTGGCTTCGTTCGGAGCGATCCCGAACCGGCTGCCGCTCTCGCCCGCCCGCGTCTGGCACATGAGTTCGGGCAAACAATCGACCGAAAGTTTGGAATGACCATCAAACCCATCCGCGCCGCGCACGCTTCGTCGAAGTAGACCCGCCCCCAGTTGTTGTGCGCGCGATACCGGCGCCGCCTTTGCGGCGTAGCAAATCAGGCAACGCCTTGCGTTTGTTGGCAAGTTGATCAGCGTCGATTCTTCCGGTTTCGACCTCGACAAGTCCTTTTCCGAAAACGAGATCATACGGCGTTCAGCTAAACCTCGGGATTGCTCGTGACACGAAGGGCAGATGCGCGAGATGATGATCGCACTCGACATCGGGAAAAGCGAGCTGCCGAATGCAATTCCCGCACGATTGGGGGGTCATGTGCGGATCGGTATGATCCAAGGCGTGCCGAGTAACTGGCCGTGCAAATAGACGCGCTGTTCGAACCGAAATCGATCGCTGTCATTGGCGCGTCGGACAAACCGACGCCCGGCCAGCGGATTATCAACTCGCTCGATCGTCTGGGTTTTGCCGGACGCATCTACCCGGTCAACCCGAATTACGCGGCGGTGCTGAACCGACCCTGTTATGCGAGCGTCGCTGATCTTCCCGAGGCCCCGGATGTCGCGGTGTTTTGCCTCGGTCATGAGCGCGTTGTCGATGCCTTTATGGCCGGGGCAAAGCGTGGCATGAAGGCCGCTGTCATTTACGACGGTGGGTTTGCCGAACACAGCGAGCTCGGGCGCAAGCGGCAGGCGAGGATTACCGAAATTTGCCGAGATTACGACATCGCTCTCTGCGGCCCTAACTGCATGGGCATCCTGAACCCGCATCACCGGAGCACGACCTATCTTCAGGAACTGCGCGACCCGACCGGCCTCGCCGGCAATGTTGGCATCGTTTCGCATAGCGGCGGGCTGTGCGTCAGCCTGCTTGCCGATACGAGGCGCTTCGGGTTCAGTCACATTGTCTCCCCCGGCAATGAAGCGGCCGTGACCATTGCCGAGTTCCTCGAATACCTGGTTGCCGACCCGTCTACGAAAATCATTGGCGGGTTCATTGAGACAATCCGCCATAAGGATCGCTTTGCGGCGGCGCTCGACCGCGCCCACGCGCTGGGCAAACCCATCGTGCTGATCCGCGTCGGCAAGAGCGAGCGTGCGCGGCGAGCAATCGTGACCCACACCGGCGGACCGGCGGAAGAGATGGACGAGGTCGCCGAATTGTTTCGGGCGCATCACGTCATCGAGGTGCCGGATCTTGTCGAACTGACCGAGACGCTGGCCGCGTTCCAAGCGGCGAAACCCGTGGCGGGGCGGCGCATCGCGATCATAACCTCGTCGGGCGGCTTGTCCGAACTGATCCTTGACATTGCCGCCGCTCGTGACCTCGTGTTGCCGCCCTTATCGCCGGCGCAGAAAACGCAGATCGAGGACGGCATCGGCTTTATCACCGGCGACGGCAATCCGTGCGACGCCTGGGGCAGCGGCGCCTTCGCCGCGAACCTGCCCAAGGCGCTGGTATTGTTCGATGCAAGCGAAGACCACGATGCGATCGTCCTGTTGCGCGACAATCTGGACGATCAACTCTTTGATCAGCCCGAAACCGCGCGGAGCTACATCGAGATGTTTGCGCGCGCTGCCGAACACAGCCGCAAGCCGCATTACCTGCTGACCACGCGGCCCGGGACTATGGATCGCGGGCTCGTCGCGTGTTTACGCGGGCATGGGGTCGGGATCGTCGGGGGCCTCGGCGAAGGGCTGAGCGCGATCGATCGGCTGGCCGTCAAGGCCAATTAGGGAGGGCGCAAATGACGGACGATATCGTTCTTTACGAGGTCGATGAGAAAGTCGGCATCATCACGCTCAATCGGCCCGACAAGCTGAATGCGATCAGCCGAGAGCTGCAATATGCGCTGACCGAGGCCTTCGCCATGGCGGAGGCGGATCCGGCGACCAGCGTTGTGCTGCTGCGCGCCAATGGGCGCAGCTTCTGCGCCGGCTATGATATCGGCGCCAAAGAACCCGGTGCGGATGATTGGCGTACCGACGCGACCAAGGCGCACGCACATCTCCATCCGCAGTTGGAATTCGAGATGACGCCCTGGCTGATGCGCAAGCCAGTCATCGCCTCGGTGCAGGGCCATGTGCTCGGGGGCGGCTGCGAACTCGTCATGCTCTGCGACCTGACGATCGCCGCGGATAACGCGACCTTCGGAGAGCCCGAGGTGCGGTTTTCTGCGGTCGGGCCGGCGATTGTGATGCCAATGATCATTGGATACAAAAGAGCACGAGAACTTTTGTATTTCGGCGACCAGATCGACGCCGGGACTGCACTCGATTTCGGCCTGATCAACCGCGTCGTGCCGCTGGCCGAGTTGCCTAGCGCAAGCCTCAAATACGCCAAACGCCTGTCGCTGATTTCGCCGGAAGCGCTCTTTGCAACAAAGCGCGCGGTCAACCGGGTCGGCGATGCAGCGGGTTTTCGCACTGCGCTCTACGCCGGGCTTGAGGTCGTCGGTCCACTTTATGCGACGACGACCGAACTCGGTGCGCGGTTCCGTGAAATTGCCGCCACCGAGGGCGTCCCGGCCGCGGTCCGCTGGCGCTCAGCCCAGTTTAAGGAATAGTGCCATCGAGTGTTGGCAGGGCGGACACATCAGGAATACGAGCTTCCCCAGGTGTGAAGCCAAGGCGCTTTGGCGCCCCGATGATTCGAGCCGGGTCGCGTGCCGCGGCTTTGCATCATGAAGTGCGTAGGGACTAAGAGGTGAAACCATGGCATCGCGCGGTGAAGAGCTACTGATCTCGGCAGACTTGCACATCGTCGAGGACCCGCACTTTTGGGAGAACCGGCTGCCAGCAGCCTTCAAAGACCAGGCGCCGCTGTTTCCCGAGCGGGAGGTGGGCGGGCTCTTTCAGGCCCACCCGGGTGGGTGGGACCCCCACGAGCGGGTGAAAGAGATGGCGGTGGATGGGGTGAGCGGCGAGGTGCTCTACCCGAGCTTCGCGATGAACCTGTTCGGACTCAAGGACGCCGCCCTGCAGGAGGCGTGCTTCCGGGCCTACAACGACTGGATCCTGGAGTATTGCTCTGTTGCTCCCGACCGCCTCTACGGGGTGTCCTGTATCCCCACCTACGACATTGATCATGGGGTGGCTGAGCTGGAGCGCTGCCGGAAGGGCGGGCTGCTCGGGGCACTGGTATGGCAGGCACCGCCGCCGCAGCTTTCGTTCGCCACCACCCACTATGAGCGCCTATGGGCAGCGGCCCAGGATTTGGAGGTGCCCGTAAGCCTCCACATCCTCACGGGCCAGCCCTTCCCTTGGCCCCGCCCGATGGGCCTAAGCGGGCGACGCCAGGCCTTCGAGACCATGCGCAGCGCGGTGAACAGCAAGCTGCTCCACGCCTCCAACGCCATGTCCGACCTGATTATGACGGGCGTTCTGGAGCGCTATCCCCGGCTCAAATTCGTGCTTGTGGAGAACGAAGTGAGCTGGATTCCCTTTTACCTGACGCAGTACGACAAGTATTGGGGTCGGGGAAATCTGGACTTACCGCTCAAGATGTTCCCCAGTCAGTACTTCCTCCGCCAGTTCTACGCCACGTTCTTCAACGATCCACCGGCTCGCTGGATCTTCGATGCCTGGGGCAGCAACAATCTGATGTGGTCCAACGACTATCCCCATCCGAATTCGACGTGGCCCAAGTCTTGGGACGTCATCAAACGGGACCTGGGGCACCTGTCGGAGGAGACGCGGTCACGGCTGCTACGAGAGAACGTGCGGCAGTTGTATAAGCTGCCGGCGCTGAACTCCGATAGCGGTGTGATGTCGACCGACGGCCGCTGCCATGCACCTGGCGCGGGCAGGGGGGCTTGGCGAAGGGCTGCTTGATCGGGTTGCGGTCGGGGCTGTAGGGCGGCAGGCAGAGAAGTTTTGCGCCTCGCGCCTGGATTACGATCTCGATCCCGGCCGCCTTGTGGCTGCTCAAATTGTCAAGCATAACGACGTCGCCGCGAGACAATGTCGGTGCCAACATCTGCTCGACATAGTTGCGAAGCGCTGTATCCCTCCGGT
>CAVZKP010000030.1:0-7535 GCA_963775875.1 uncultured Alphaproteobacteria bacterium | reverse complement strand
CGCGAGATGCTGTATCTCGCATTGACGCGCCCGGCCCTCACATGGGGCGTGCCGTTCGAGGCGCTGGCGCTGAACGTGATGGTCACGTTCGCCGCCGGCCTCGGAGCTGTCAGCGCCGACGATCTGGCGGTCGCCGATCCTGTTCTGGGCGGCAGCGGTGCCGATCCACATGGCGCTCCAGCGGCTCACATCGTGGGATTACCACTGGTTTCGCACGGTCCGGCTATGGGTGCTGACGGTGTGCGCCGGGCGCACCACGCTGGAAAGCCTGCCAACCCGACGGGCGCGGTCAGGTCGCGAGGTGGCGAGCAGTGGATAAGATCGCCGAGGCCCTGCTGGGCGACATGATCCCATTGGAGGATCATATCGCGGACGATGTTGTCCTGACGAAGGGCAACGGCGTCATGGCGATGTTCGAAGCCGATGGGGTGTTCCCGGACACCGCTGACGACGTCGACATCGCCGCGTGGTTCGACCGGCTGCACAACGCGCTGAAGAACATCGCGGCCGACGATGTCGAGCTGACGATCTATCAGTGCCGGGGCGAGGCGGACCCGTCGATCTATGAAGGTGGCGCTGCACCGAACGCAGTTCGCACGCGATCTGGACGCGGCCTATCGGGACAGCCTGTTCCGCGGATCGCTGTATTCCAATCGGCTGTTTCTGGCGATTCAGATCCACGCGCCAAACGTGGCGGCGCAAAGCGTCGTCACGGTTCCTGGCCGATGCGGTCACGGACCCGCGGGCCGGGATCAACGAACGGAAGGACCGGCTGAACGAGATCTGCGATCTGTTGCAAGTGCAGCTGGGCGAATTCGGTCTGCGCCGACTTGGCTATGTCCAGCGCGGGCGCGTCATCTTCGATGAGATCGCCGAGGCCATTGTCTTCGCCATGACCGGAACCTGGCGCCAGATCGGCGCCACGACCGGGCGCATGGGCCATGCCATGTTCTCCGAGGCGCTGCGGTTCCGGCGCAAGCACGTCGAGATCCACGGCGCCGGTGATCCGGCCTATGCCGTCATGCACGCCTTCAAGGAATATCCTGCGACCACCTGGCCCGGGATGTTCCACGGGCTGGCGGTGGCGCCATACCGCTGCACCCTGATGCAGTCCTACCGCTTCCTGTCCAACGCGGCCGGGATGGCGGCGGTCGGCACGCAAGCAGAACAAGATGCTGGCGGCCGGGGACAAGGCCCTGAGCCAGTCCGAGGCACTGACCGAGGCGGCCGACGAGCTGATGTCGCGCAAATGGGTGCTGGGCGACCATAGCCTGGTGCTGATCGCCTTTGCCGACAGTCCCCGCGCCATCGCAGAGGTCGGCAATGCGGCCTGGCGCGACCTCGCGGCCTGCGGACTGGTCGCGACCCGGATGACGAAGGCCTTGCAGGCCGCCTACCTGTCGATGCTGCCCGGCGGCGCGTTCTGGCGGCCGCGGCCGGGGTTCGTCAAGTCGTCGAACTTTGTCGCCTTCGCGCCGCTCTATAACTGGCCGGCGGGCCAGGAGCGCGGGTACTGGCCGGGACCGCCGATTGCGATCTTCCGCACCCTGGCCGGCACCCCCTATCGCTTCCACTGGCAGGTCGGCGATGTCGGCAACACGCTGGTGACCGGCGCGACCGGCAGTCGGGCAAGACCACTCTGGTGGCGTTCCTGATCGCGATGACGGCCGGGCGTGCCCGTATCGTGGCGCTCGACCACAAGCGCGGCTGGGACCTCCTGATCCATCGCATGGGCGGCGACTATGCCGTGCTCGGGGCAGGGGAGCCGCACTTCGCGCCATTGAAGGCGCTCGACGCAGCACCGCGCAACATCGAGTTCCTGACCGACCTGATCCGCGGCTGCATCGGCGGCGCAGATGACCGAGGAAGAGGGCCGCCGCCTGGCGCTCGGGCTGCCACCATCATGGAGCTGCCGCCGCGAGGACCGGTGGCTCGGCGAGCTGCGCGCGTTCTTCGACGACGAGCCGGAAGGGGCGGGCGCACGTCTCGACAAGTGGTGCTGGGGCAACGAGCTCGGCTGGGTCATCGACGCGCCGGTCGATACCGTCCGGTTCGGCGCAGCTGAACGGGCTCGATACCACGGCGCTCCTGGACAACCCGCGGGCCCGCGGTCCGGCGATGGCCTACCTATTCCACCGCATCTCGCTGCTGCTCGACGGCACGCCGCTGCTGATCCCGTGCGACGAGGGCTGGCGGGCGCTGATCGACGCGACCTTCCGCCGCATCATCGAGAAGCAGCTGCGCACGATCCGCAGCCGGAACGGCGCTGTGGTGTTCATCACCCAATCGCCGCGCGACATCATCGACAGCGGCATCGCCAACATCCTGGTCGAGCAGTGCCCGTCGCAGTTTCACCTGGCGAACCCGCGCGGCACCCGCGAGGACTATGAGGGCGGCCTGAAGCTGACCAGCGGGCAATTCGAGGCGCTGCGCGGATTGCCGGGCGGCGAGGGGTTGTTCCTGCTGGTCCAGGGCGAGCAAGAGCGTCGTCGCGCAACTGCCGATGCGCGGGCTCGACCGCTTCATCCGCGTGCTGTCGGCGCGCGAGGAAGACCTGCAACGGCTCGATCGCACCCGCGTCTGCCGACACCTCCGAGGAAATGCGGGAGGCGGCGGAATGATCCGCGCCCGGCGCGCGCTCCTCGCCGCGGCAGCCGGCATCGCACTCGCGGCCGGCTATTCGGCGAGGGTTGCCGCCGACGTGCCGGTCATCGACACGGCGGCCCTGGGCCAGTCGGGCCCAGCAGCTGGCGAATGACGTCAAGGCCTACGGTCTCCAGCTCCAGCAATATGCCGGCGAGGTCAAGTCCTGGGCGACCCAGAATTTGCAGTGGCTCCAGCAGCTGCAACAATATTCCGTGCAGCTGCAGCAATACACCAACGAACTGGCGATGCTGCAGAATTGGGTGCACAACCCAAGTCTCGGCGCGGCGATGGGGCTGCTGAACATCGCCGGCCTGGGCAGCAGCCTGCCGGTTAACGCCTATGCGGTTTTGAACCTGGTCGACGGCCGCTCCTATGGCGAGAACGGCTTGCCGGAGATCTCGGGCGTGCTGTCGAGCCTATCGAGCCTGACCGCGGGCGCCTACTCGGCCAACCATGTCTACACCCCGACCGATGCCAGCTGGGCCAGCCGGGAGCTGATCTCGAACGCGAACAGCATCGCCGGCGAGCAGGGCGCGGCGCAGGCGGCCTACACCGATTTGCAGGCCCACGCGGCGGCGCTGCAGGCGCTGCGCGATCATCTCGCGACCGCCACCTCGCCCAAGGACGTGCAGGACACCCAGGCGCAAATCGAGCTCGAGACGACCTGGTCGACCAACGAGGCCGCACAGCTCACAGCAGTCAACGCGGCCTATGCCGCGCAACGCGAACTCTCGTGAGCAGCAGGCGAACGAAGAACTGGCGAAAGACCTCGATGCTTTCACCGGCGACACGACCCCATAACTCGCGCGAAAGGGGCACTATGACGCTCATATCTCGCCCGCTCCTCGTTGCCGCCGCGATCGGCTTCTGCTCGGCTGCAGGGCTCGCCGTGACTGTGTATTTGGTGGTACCCGGCCAGCCGCCGGCGGCGAACTGGGTCACCCCGCCCCCCCGAATGATGCCGCGCCCACCAGTTGCCCGCACCGTGACGTGGTTCAAGGCGCACGTTCCCGAGCTACAGGCCAAGATCGCCGCGTGCAAAGACAACCCTGGCGCGGCAAGCACCGATGCCGAATGCGACAACGCTCAGCATGCTCAATGGGACCGAAGCTTCGACGCGTTTCTAGGCAAGTCGAAATGATCGTCGGTTTGGTGGTTTATTGCTCGCCATTTACATGTTCCAGCACGGCCACTGGTTCATCGCGTTAGTCGGCCTTGCTGCGATGGCGATCGGCTTCTGTTGGCCTAGTTGGTGGATGCCCCGTCAATGATCAGCACGTCAACGTTTTTCGCCTCACTCTACACCGCGCTCGTCACGCCGCTGTTGGCGCAGCTTCAGGCGATGATCGGGACGGTGATCTCGACCATGGCGCCGATCGCTACGGTGATGACTGTGATCGCGGTCGCCGTCAGCGGTGCTGAGGTCGCGTTCGGGCAGAAGACATTCTCGGGCGTTCAAAAGGGACGTGGCGATTGCAGCTATCGTCGTCGTGCTCGCGACGAGCACGTATTATACACAATATATCAGTGATCTTTTTCTCACTGGCATACCGAACACGCTGGGGCATGCCCTCGGAGCAACAACCAATCCGGCATCCTCGCTCGACCTTGTCTTGAATACAGTAGTCAAGGCGACGTTTGAAGATATCACCAGTTGCCGTGGGGATTAATGTCGATCCCGCTCGGCCTCGGTCTGATCGTGATTTTGGTTGTTGCAATCACGTGTCTGCTTTTCAGCTTTGCCGTTTACATGACGGCGACAATCATCAACGTGGTCGCCGTGCTAATCGGCCCCGTATTTCTGATTTTGGGTATCACGCCCATCACCCGTCGCTTTACCGCGGGCTGGTTCAGCGTCTTGGTGGGTGGCTGCATCACGCAAGTTCTGGCGCTTGGCGTAATCCAGCTTATGGCAACCGCCGAATTACCATGATCCAGGGTTTTCGCCCCGGGTGCCGCCGCGAACAACAGCATCGTGATCCTGGGGGCCTTGCACAGGTCGGCAATGCTGCTCGGGCTGACGGCGGCGGCTGTAAAGCAAGTCCCCGCGATCTCTCGCGCCATCGGGCATGGTGTCTACCATAGCAGTGCAGGCCTTCAGGCCGCGACATTCGGCGCGGCGAAACAGATCGCTGGCTGGCGCTGCATCCGCGCGTAGCTCGGGGCGTGGGCGCGGCGGCATCCGGCGTGGCCCGGATGGCCGGCGGTCGCCCGGCGATAGCGGCGGCGGCGTGTCCTGGCGAACAAAAGCCCCGGTCGGCCGCTCACTCAGCAGAGGAGATCGTTAAAAATGATCCGAGCGGCATGGCTGGCGCTTGCCCTTTCTTTCCTGGCGGCCTGCGCCAACACCAGCGACACGGCCTTGCCGATGGTGCACCCCGACGATCCGACCTGGGGGCTGGCGCCTGACCACCTCGACTTCGGAGCGCTGCCGCAGTGAGCGCCATCGGCAAGATATCGCCGTGGACGGCAAAGCCGCTCAGCGACGCGGCGAAGAACGCCAAATTCCGCGCGGTCATGGATCTGGCGGCGGAGCGGGTGATCCTCGGCCGGTCGGCGATCGTCACCGGCTGGGCGATCGGCGGCGTCGGCGTGGCCTGTTTCGCCGCATCGATCTTCGGCTGGGTGACCTTGCTGCCGCTGAAGACGAGCGAGATCAAGTTCTTCCTGGTCGACAAGTCGACCGGGATCATCGCCGAGCCGGTCGGCCTCACGGACGCACCCAGGCTGTTCGGCGCCGCGGTCGAGCAGCAATACCTCAAACGCTACATCGAGGCGCGCGAGGGGTGGGTCCCCGAGATGGACGAGCGCAACGACCACATGACCAAGCTGATGTCGACGCCGGACGAGCAGGCGCGCTACGCGGCCGCCCGCGTGGCGCCATTGAGCCCGGAGAAGGCGCTGGGCAAGGACGGCCATGTCAGCCTCGGGAACTTCCGGTTCCACCCGCTGGCGATCGGCAAGGACGGCGAGACCCGGCGCTACCTGGTGCAGTTCGATCGCACGGTCTGGCGCGGCGCGAACCAGGATCCGACACAGGCGTGGAGTGCGACCGTCGATTTCCAGTGGCACCCCGAATTGCCGATGCGGCCCGATGACCGCACCGACAATCCGGGCGGGTTTCAGGTGCTGGGCTACAGCGCCAGCTCCGACACCCCGGACCGGAGGCGGCAGTAATGCGTATCGCCGCCGCCATCCTCCTTGCCTCGGTCTCGCTGGCGGCGATCAGCCATCCGGCCGCGGCCCAGGACAGCCCACAAGCCCCGACGCAGATCCGGGTCGTGCGGTACTCGCCGCTGCTGCGCACCGAGATCGTCGGCGTCATCGGGCAACCGACCACGATCACGCTTCCCGCCGGGCGAGAGCGTCTATCGCGTGGTGCAGACCGGCAGGCCCGACAAGACCGGCGCCTTGGCCGATGCGGGCTGGCAGGGGGCGTCGCCGGCGGAGATCAAGGGCACGCCGCTCGGCAACAACCTGACCCTGTGGCCGGTCATGCCCGGCGAAAGCACGATGACGGTGATCACGATGTCATCGGCGGGCGCCCAGAAGGTCTATCCGTTTCGGCTGCTGGCGAAGCCGGATAGCGACGGCGCCGCGGACGCGCCGGGTGTCGTGCTGAACCTGATCTTCAAAGGGGGCGCGGCACGGACCCGGCCTCGCCCGCCCCCGAAAGGCATGAGCTGTCCGGGCGTAGGCTGCCCGGCGGCGGGCCAGAGAGCTGCGGCGCAAGCGACGGCCGAAGAGCGATTGCGCACCGACGCCTTCAACGGGGCGGATGGCTCGTGCCACTACCTGGCCAAGGGAAGGCGGCCGAGCCCGATCGAGCCGCGCTGCCCGATGGACAACGGGCAATGGACCTTGATGCGGTTCCCGGGCCTCAGTCCGAGAAGCCGGCGGTCTATGTCGTCGGTAGCGACGGCACGAACACTAGCCGCGGCAGCACGCCGCCGGCGATTTTGTCGTGGTCGAGGAGATCGCGCCGCACTTCCGGCTGCGGCTCGGCCCCCAATCTGCTGAACATCCTCAACACCGCTTACGACCCGGCCGGCAAGCCGACCGGCACCGGAACCACGGCGCCGACCGTCGAACGCGACATCCTGCAGGCGAAAACTCGATGAGCGAGTTTCACGTCGAGCGATGAATGGGAGGACGACGAAGAGCCCGAGCCGCTCGCCGATCTGGCGACGCCGGAAATGGCCGCTGATCGGGCTCGGGATCGTAGTGCTGCTGGCCGTTCTCTTCACCCGCGGCAAGCCGCAGCACGCGCAGGAGACGGCAGAAGGGGGAGGAGCCGTTCATCGGCGTCGTGGTGCCCTATCAGCCGGCGAAACCCGCACCATCGCCGCCGGCCCCGTCCAAGTCGCCGACGCTGCGCCAGAAGCGGCGCCGGCGCCGCCGCCGATGCCGCCTTTCGCGGTCAATTAACGACGGCGAATGCACCGCCCGTTCGGCCGGCGATGCTGTCCTACGTGGTGCCGCATACCGACGGCCCGAAGCCAGCAGCGGCGGCGCCGGCCGATCCACCGCAGACCGGCCTGACGTTCCAGGCGTCGAGCCTGCCCGGCGTCAAGGCGTCGCCGGCGATCGACGACCTATCAGCTGATGCCGGGCCTGTTGCCCTGCGTGCTCGATACCGCGATCGAGAGCGACTTGCCCGGCCCGCTGCTGTGCCACCTGCCGGGGCCGGTCTACAGCCCCAAGGGCGTGCTGTTGATGGAGGCGGGGACACAGGTCGTCGGCCGGTACCAGTCGATGGGCCGGAACGGCGAGAGCCGGCTGATGGCGGTTTCGACCTACGCCCACACCCCGAACGGCATCTGGGTCCCGCTTGCCGGCAATCCGATGGCGGACGATCTCGGGCGCAGCGGTTTCGCCGGCGCGGTCGA
>CAVZKP010000029.1:0-78339 GCA_963775875.1 uncultured Alphaproteobacteria bacterium | reverse complement strand
TTCTTTCGTTCCGCCAAGCGCGGCGATGCCGCTGGCGAGATCAACGCTCGCTATGGGCACGATCCCGGTTTCAGCTTCTACACCCACCTTTCCGATCAGCATGGCCCCTACAGCATCAGGGTGATGTCGGCGACAAACCACGAGGCGCCGTACGTCCTTGACGGCCTGCTGCACCACGGCACGCGGCTGAAGATCGACACGCACTACACCGATACCGGCGGCGCCTCGGATCACGTCTTTATCCTCTGCGCCCTGCTTGGCTTTCAATTCTGCCCGCGGTTGCGCGACCTGCCCGAGCGGAAGCTTGCTTGCATCGCGCCGGCCTCTACCTATCCCCATCTCGAACCGCTTTTCGGTCAGCACATCAAGACCGACGTTATTCGGGAGCATTGGGGCGAAATCATTCGCCTGGTCGCCTCACTGAAGGCCGGCACCGTGGCGCCGTCCGCCATGCTGAGGAAACTCGCAGCCTACCGTCGCCAGAACCAGCTCGACCTGGCGCTGCAGGAACTGGGACGAATCGAGCGCACGCTGTTCATGCTCGATTGGCTCGAAAGCCCAGAATTGCGCCGGCGCTGCCACGCCGGCCTCAACAAGAGCGAGCAGCGTCATTCCCTCGCGCAGGTCATCTGCACCTTCAAGCAGGGCCGGATCGCCGACCGCGGCGCCGAGGCGCAGCAATTCCGCGCCTCCGGCCTCAACCTCGTCATCGCCGCGATCGTGTTCTGGAACTCCACCTACATCGCCGATGCCGTCGCCCACCTGCGCGCGGCAGCAGAACCGACCCCCGATGCCTGGCTCGCCCATACATCGCCGCTCAGCTGGGAGCATATCTGCCTGTCCGGCGATTTCCTGTGGGATTGTGCCGCCGCGACCGCGGATAAACGCCGGCCGCTGAGCCTGGGCCTATCGAGGGCGGCCGCCTAAACCCGGATGTTCCTGGTGCGTGCGACTTTTAGCGTTGTTTAGATAACAACCGACGCTATGCCCTCAATGAGCGAAGCGGTCCGGTTCCCTGGCGTGATTCGAAAAGAAAAGACTTTGCTTGGGGGAGCAGAGCAGCAAAGGTGGTGACGCAACATGTCGTTGGGGGACGATATGCCGGCCCCATATTCGGGGGATTTGCGGAATCGCGTGGCGGCAGCGGTGGCGGCGGGGCGGTTTGGGGTCAGTGTCAGCACGGCGATTCGCTGGGCGCAGCGGTGGCGCGCCGAAGGTCATGCCGAGCCGCGCGCGATGGGGTTCGGCTTCGGACATCGTCGCGGTGTGCAGCCCGCGGCGCGGGCGCTCGGGCCGGCGGGGATTGGTCCGCCGGGCGACGCTAGCGCACCTCGAACCGGAACGCCTTCCTCGTGACAGGCATGCCGGCGGCAAGGGCGAGCGTCCGGTGCTGGTCCAGGAGGCCGTCACGGGTGCGCACTTCAACGCCGATATGGGCTGCCTGCACCGCCTCGCTTCCTAGCCCGCGGATAGGGATGGCGGCCCGAACCTCCAGATGCGTCTGGCAATTGGCGCAGCCTTCCACATGCCAGCGGCTCAGCACCGCCTCGGTGCCCAGGTGCTGTTTCTTGCCATCCATCACCGCAAAGGCCGAGACCAGGAATGAGCCGCGGATGGCGCCGCGATTGACCCCCGCCACGTGGACGCGGTGCACGGGCTCGGCCGCCAGGGCGGCGGAGAGGGTCGGCCGGTCTTCCAGCGAGCCGGGTCCATAGCTATAGCCGAGCTGGGTCTCGATATTGAGGCAGTCGCGCGAGGTGTAGGCCTGCCCGTCGGCCTTACGGAACGGGTCCAGCGGCGAATCCAAGGTCAGCCAGGAATTCGGGGCAACGCCCGGTGTTGGCCCCTGGCTATCGACCGAGTTAGTTCCCGGATATTGGCTGATGACGTCGAGATGATCGATGGCGCCGTGGCGCTTCTGCCAAAGCCAGAACACCCGATCGACAAAGCAGTGATGAAAGAAGAAGATCGGGTCGAGGCCAGCCGTATCGTTCTCGCCCATGTCGCCGTTCGCGCCCTCGATCGGCGAGCGGTCGTAATTAGGAACATCGCAGCCGCCCACTGCGAGATGGATGCTGTTGTGGGGCGATTCCAGCGGCACCACCGGCGCTGCACCCGTAGGAAGGTTGTCGTTCCATTCCGCCGCCGAAGTCGTGTTGGAGAATACAGTGTAATTCGGCGCGTTCAGGCAGTCGGCGTATTTCTGCGCCACGTTGGTGTCGTACCTGACCTTTTTGCCGCCCTGATCTACCTCTATATACGAGGTTAGCCAGTCGATGATGTTGTTGTTCAGCAGGCCCACATTTCGATTGAAATCCGGATACTGGGCATTATGAGCCTTGGTTTTCTCGATGTCGTTCGGGCCGACCAGTCCCGAGAGCGGATAACGCACGGTCTCGTAGCCGGCGGGCTTGCTGTAGTTGGGATCATCGCCGCTGATGTGGTCCTTAATCGTCCTGTTGAAGACGAAAGAGCGAAGCGGGTTGGGGACCGTCTGCCCGTCCAGCTCAAAGGTCTCGACGGTCAAGGCCCAGGGGACGCCGTTGCTTTTAGACGACTGGCTGGTCTCATCCCAGAAGGGCAAGGTGACCTCGCCGCATCCCGGGATGCTGCGCAGCGCATCCTCGAGCCTGATCAGATAGACCCTGTGCCAAGTCGGGAACAGCACATTGCCATGGTTGCAATAACCGCCCCAGAAGCTGGCATTCCCCCAGCCAGCGCCGCGGAACGGCTCGCCGTGATAGCCGCCGATTACGAAAAAGGAATTAGGATCGTCCGGCGGCAGCGCCTTGATGCCCCGCCATGCCCGCATCAGGTCCTCGAGCTGCTTTTTGTTGCCGTGCTCATAGTCATACTGCAGGTCTTCGATCGACCTGCGCACCCTTGGCTGCACCGTCACGTTCGCCTCCTCGCGAGCGCCTTTCCGATGAACGGAAAATGGTAGCACGCTCGACGAGGTCGAGCGGATCACGATTTGGGAAATATCTGCCCTCCTGGTCGGTGCAACGGGCTCGAAGGGGTTGTGTTTGTGAACTTCCTTAAACCAACCTGGAACACCACGCAGTCACGAGCCGGTCGGCCGGCCGTTGAAGCCACCTGCCCTTCTGTGATCGGCCCTGGGCTCGCAACGCTGCTGGCGCAGCGGCCGCGCATGCGATCAGCCGCTGTGGTCCGCCGCAGCATGCGACACGTTTGGTAGTGCCCTTTCATACGCGCGCCGGACCCTGTCGTACCATCCGCGGCTGCGCCTGACGCGGCGTCTCCGCCATCGCGTGCAGCATGTCGAGCGCGCTGGCCTTCTGCGGCTGGCGGCCGAGATTTTCGCCGATTTGGCGCCACACATCCGGCTCGCCAATCTCTGGTCTCTGCCCGATCATCGACCGGCTGGCGAGATGGCGCCGCTCGGAGGCTTCATCGACGACGATCCAGGTGGTCCGCTCGTGGCGGCTGGCGGCGGTGTAGGCCTTGAAGCCGTGGATCGCGTGCGGCCCCGCCGGCGGGGCGTGGATGTGCTCGGTCGCGGTGCTGCCTTGCACGGTGTCCACCGTCATCGCTTCGAACTGGTGAAGGGCATGCAGGCGCACGGGCTGGAATGGGGCGAAAGCTATCGGCCGCTCGGCCGCCAGGCGATCGCCGATGTGTTGCGCGGCCAGATGGATCGGACCATCGACGAGCATCTCGACCGGATGGCCGCGCTCGATCGGGCCGATCGGCGCAACGGCTCTTACTCTGGCCATGTCTTGACGGAACTCGGCGACATCGCGCTGGCGGTGCCGCGGACCCGTCGTTTTGCCCCGGTCGCGGTGCTGCGCGCTTACGCGCGGCGCGGCGCGCACATTGATCGCATGATATTGATCGCATGATCCTGCCCTGCTTTGTATTGGGGCTGTCGACGCGAAAGGTCGGCGAGGCGTTGCTGCCGATCCTCGGCCGGCTGATCAGCCCGGCGACGGTGAGCCAAGTCGCCAGGCAGCTCGACGCGGTGGTCACCGCCTTTCATGCCCGCCCACTCAAGGATCAATACCGCGTGCTGATGCTCGACGGCGTCGTGCTCGCCCGCAAGACGGGCGCCGGCGCCATCCGGCGCCCGATGTTAGTCGCCCTCGGGCTGCGCCCCGACGGCAAGAAGGAGATCATCGACTTCCGTCTGGCGCGAGAGCGAGAGCGCGGCCGAATGGGAGCGCTTCCTTGGCGATCTGATCCGCCGTGGCCTCGTCGGCGCCGGCCTCGAGATGATTTGCGTCGATGGCGGCGCGGGTTTGCTCGCCGCGTTGCCGATCGCCTATCCGGGGAGCCCCGTTCAGCGCTGCTGGGTGCACAAGATTCGCAACCTCCTCGGCAAGGTGCGGGTGGCCGATCAGCCGGCGGTCAAGGCCGATTTGCACGCCGTCATGAATGCCAAAACCGTGCCGCAGGCGCGGGCCGCCGCCCGCCGCTTCGCCGATCGCTGGCAGGACGATTATCCCAAAGCGGTACGCTGCCTACGCGATGATCTCGACGAGCGGCTGACCTGCTGGCGCTACAAATCCCTCGCCGAGCGCAAGCGGGTGCGCACCACCAACGCCATCGAACGTCGCTTTCGCGAGGTCCGCCGGCGAACCCGGCCGATCGGCGTCTTCTCACACCGCACCTCGATGGACCGCATCCTGTTCGCCGTCTTCCATCACGAAAACCAAAACCAGCGCCTCAGCACCCCGCTCCTGCTGACACAAACCTTTTGACGTCACCGAGGGTCGCCGCAAAACCTCCTGATCGCCTTTGTCTCGACGCGATCGCGACTTTATAAAGTTGGCCGATGCAGTGGGAGCGGGATCGGCGGGGCCGGGGAGCCATGCGAAAGCCGGTGCTGTGGACCGGGGCGGTCGCCGGAGCGGTTGTCGGCGCCTGCAGCCGGCTGATGGGGCTCGCCTTTGGCAAGGCGATCGCCTTTACCTATGCCGTCATCGTCAGCGTCGTGGCCAATGTCTTGTTCGACTTCGTCCGCGACCCGCCGCACACCGCGCCGGCCGAACCGGTCGCGGCTGTCGCAGTCGAGAACACCGGCGGGGTGGCGGCGCGGGCAGTGTTGCCGACATCGCCGCCAGCGACGCCCGCGACTGTCGCTGCGCCGGTCACTACCCTGCCCGCCCCGCCGCCGCCGAACAGTCCGCGCCCGGGGCCGGGTAGCGGCGGGCTCTATTGATCGAGGATTTGCCAATGGGGGATTTGCCAATGGGGAATTTGCCAGTGATCGATATCGCCAGGACCCAGAAGTTCATCGATCGGTGCTGGGGCGACGGGATCGTCCCGGCCCTGGTCGAATACATCAAGATCCCGAACAAATCCCCGGCGTTCGACCCCGATTGGGCCGCACATGGCTATATGGACGAGGCGGTGGCCCTGTTCGAGCACTGGGCGCGGGCAACGCTGCCGTCCTTGCCCGGGGCCACCCTCGAAACCGTCCGGCTGCCGGGGCGAACCCCGGTCATCGTCATCGACGTGCCGGGCGAAAGCGCCGACACTGTGCTGCTTTACGGCCATCTCGACAAGCAGCCGGAGATGATGGGCTGGGCCGACGGCTACGGCCCGTGGACCCCGCGTCTCGACGGCGACAAGCTTTTCGGCCGAGGCGGCGCCGATGACGGCTACGCGATGTTCGGGGCGCTGAGCGCGCTGCTGGCCTTGCGCGAGCAGGGCGTGCCGCACGCGCGCTGCGTGATCCTGATCGAAGCCTGCGAGGAATCCGGCAGCCCCGATCTGCCCTATTACGTCGATCACCTGGCCGCGCGGCTCGGCAGCCCCTCCCTGGTGGTGTGTCTCGATTCGGGCTGCGGCAATTACGATCAGCTATGGCTGACGACCTCGCTGCGCGGCATGACCGCCGGCACCTTGGAGATCCGGGTGCTGAACGAGGGGGTGCATTCGGGCGACGCCTCGGGGGTGGTGCCGTCGAGCTTCCGCATCATGCGCCAGCTATTGTCGCGGCTCGAGGACGAGGCGACCGGCGCCGTCCGTCCGTCCGAACTCTACGCCCAGGTCCCGCCCGAGCGGGTGGCGCAGGCCCGCCGCGCCGCCGCGGCATTGGGCGACACGGTCTACACCAAATTTCCGTTCGTGCCCGGCATGATGCCGGCGGCCGACGACCGCACCGAGCTGGTGCTGAACCGCACCTGGCGGCCGCAATTGGCGGTGATCGGCATCGACGGCCTGCCGAGCCCGGGCGACGCCGGCAACGTATTGCTGCCCTATACCGCGGCGAGGCTGAGCCTGCGCCTGCCGCCGACCCTCGACGCCGAAACCGCCGGCGAGCGCCTGCGGGCATTGCTGGAGAAGGATCCGCCCTACGGCGCCCGGGTCACCTTCGACATTGGCTCGAGCGCTTCGGGCTGGAACGCGCCGAAATTGGCGCCCTGGCTCGAACAATCCCTGGCGCGGGCATCGCAGGCGGCGTTCGGCGCGCCGCCCGCCTATATGGGCGAAGGCGGCAGCATCCCGTTCATGGCGATGCTCGGCGAGAAGTTTCCGCAGGCGCAGTTCGTCGTGACCGGCGTCCTCGGCCCGCATTCGAACGCGCACGGCCCGAACGAATTCCTGCACATCCCGACCGGCAAGCGGGTCTCGACGGTGATCGCCCAGGTGCTGGCCGACCATCACGCACAAATTCCCGTGAACCGGGAAAAATAACGAGAAATGTTGGAATTGACGATACCGGTCATCAAAATTACCGCCTATATCAGTCGTTTGCCCCCCAAATTCCCGTGAGGCGGAACCGGGAAATAACCGGGAATTGTTCGAGGCCGTCACAAGGATAGGCCGAGCATCGACAGCAGGCCGTGCCCGACCGGTCCGAGCCAGGAGGCGAGTGCGGTCAGGGGAGGCAGCAGCTTTGCGGCGTTCTCGGTGAAATCGCCTGCCGCTTTTGCGTATTTGACCGCGCGTTCGAGCGCCCCGCCGACCTCTTCCTCGTCGAGCGCGAGGTCGGACAAGTCCGGCAATTGCCGCGGGCGCAACGTGTAGAAAAAGATCGCACCGACTTGGTGGGCCCAGGACGGCCAGCTCGGGCCACCAACCGAAGGCCTCGGGCGCTTCGCGGTCGAGCAGCAGGATGCGGAGTTTGGTGTTGAGCTGTTGGTCGGCGAGCCGGTCCAGCCACCGCGCGAGGGCCTGGTGACACTGGGCGGCGTAGTCGATGACCAGAAGGGTTTGGTGATCCCAGGTGAAGCTGTGCGTGGCGAGGGTTTCGACGACCGGGCTCAGATCTGCCGGCGACAGAAAGCCCGCGATCCATTCGCCTGTTCCGGTCGGGTCGCTGTCGATCGCCTGACAGAATTCGATCGCGAGCCGCGTCTTGCCGGTTCCGGCGCGCCCGATCAACCCATAGACCGAGATGTCGGTCTCGTCGTCGAGCCACAACTGAAGGTCGGCGAGAAGGTCCTTGCGGCCGATCAGCGGCAGTCTCCCGGCCTCGGCGACGAGAAGGTCGAGTTCGCGCGGCGGCTCGCCCGCGCGCGGTCGGTGGCGGCGCTCGGGCGGCGGGAATTGCTTGCGGCGCAACGGCAAAGCGATGCCGGTGGCGCCGAAGGTCAGCGCGACATTGTTGCGGTTGCCGGTCACGACGACGCTCCGGCTTATGTTGCGGGCGTCAACCGACCGATCGCCCATGTGCTGCCTCTCCTGTCGCGGGAGAGAGGCTAAACCAAAATCACGGCGATTTCGCGGTCCGCGCGCATCGCGGTTTTAGGAGTTGTTGGGGGAGCCGCGCTTCTTGGTTTCGTTTCGGCCAGGCTTGACGGATGGGCCTTCACGCCCACGGACTAGTTCCGCGGGCGTCCACGCCTTCACACTCGAAACAAGACGTGGATACGCGGGTCAAGCCCGCGCATGACGACCAGATGGTTTCTGCGAACGGTTTATTTCGGCCTGATCCCAACCAATTCGTCTCGCCTCAGCGGCGACCCAGCCGGCAGGTTGCCCTGGGTTCCAGCTTTTGCGTGAACGACGACGAAATTTGGGCATGCACTGCATGCACATCCCGATGAAGCCTTACGCAGCCCACCGCGCTGCTCGCCTTAGCGGCGAGGGCCTGGCGCCCATGGCGGAAATGGGTCCCGGCCTGCGCCGGGATGGCAGGGAGGGAGGATCGCCGATGACTGCGCGATGGGCGTGCTAGAATGCGCCCTGGGATCAGGGATGGTAGGTTTGGCGATGATCGAGAGTTATCAAGGAAGCTGCCATTGCGGCGCGGTGCGGTTCCGGGTGCGGGCCGATCTGTCGAGTTTGCTCGAATGCAATTGTTCGGTGTGCACCAAGAAGGGAATCCTGCACCTGATCGTGCCGCCGGAGGAGTTCGAGCTGGTGCAGGGCGGGGAGGAACTCGCGTCCTATCAATTCAACACCAACACGGCCAAGCACACTTTTTGCCGGCACTGCGGGATGCACCCGTTCTATGTGCCGCGGTCGGACCCGGACAAGATCAGCGTCAATGCCCGCTGCCTCGACGGCGTCGATCCGGCGACCCTGCGGCCGAGCCATTTCTTTGACGGGCGCAATTGGGAAGCCGCACAGCAGGCCCGGCGGAAGGCCGAAGGAGGGTGAAGGCCGTCGCTCGGGCCCTCTCCCGCCTCGCGGGACGAAGGAGGGATCGGAATAGCGGGGACTTTAAGGCGCTGACCCGATCGGTTGTGTCGCCTGGGCCAGCCAGGAGGCGGTGGCGGGGTCGACCAGCGGCGTCAAGGTTTCGCGGACCTGGGCGTGGTAGCGGTTGAGCCAGGCGATCTCGTCATCATCGAGCAGTGACGGATCGATCAGGGTGCGGTCGATCGGGGCCAGGGTCAGGGTTTCGAAGCCGAGCATCTCGCGCTCGGCCGAGCCGTTCGAGGGCTGCACCAGCACCAGATTCTCGATGCGGATGCCGTAGGCGCCGGTCTTGTAGTAGCCGGGCTCGTTCGAGACGATCATCCCGGGCAGCAGCGGCTGGGTGCTCGGCGCCTTGGAGATGCGCTGCGGCCCTTCATGCACGCCGAGATAGCTGCCGACGCCATGACCGGTGCCGTGGTCGTAATCGAGCCCGGCCTGCCACAATCCGCGGCGGGCGAAGCCGTCGAGCTGAGTCCCGGTGGTTCCTTTAGGAAATCGCGCCAAGGCTAGGGCGATATGCCCCTTTAAGACGCGGGTGAAGCGGTCGCGCATTTCAGCCGAGGGCTCGCCGATCGCCACCGTGCGAGTGACATCAGTGGTGCCGTCGAGATATTGCGCGCCCGAATCGAGCAGATAGAGAGTGCCCGGTTCGAGCCGCTTTTGGGTCTCGGGCATCGCCCGGTAATGGACGATCGCGCCGTTCGAACCGGCGCCGGAAATCGTCGGGAAACTCAGATCGCGGAAATATTCGCCCTCGCGGCGGAAAGCTTCGAGGCGGTCGCTGGCGGCGATCTCGCAGAGGCCGCCCTTTGGCGCTTCCTGCATCAGCCAGGCAAGAAACCGGGTCAGGGCGGCGCCGTCGCGGCGGTGGGCGGCGCGGGTGCCGTCGACCTCGACCATGTTTTTGCACGCCTTCGGCAATACGCACGGATCGGCGGCGCGGTGGATCTTGGCGCCGGCGACCTGGAGCCGGTCGAAGATCCATGATGCCGCACTCGCCGGATCGGCCTGGACCAGGCCGCCTTCGGCGGCGAGCGCGTCGAGCGCCGGCCCCAGCTGATCGGGCGCGGCGATGGCGACCCCGTTGCCAAGATGGCGGTCGAGGCCTGGCGCCAATTTGCGCGAATCGATGAACAGGGTGACCGTGGCGTCGTTGCGCAGAAGGGCGAAGGATAAGGGCAGTGGCGTGTGCGGCACGTCGCCGCCGCGGATGTTCAACAGCCAGGCGATCGATTCGGGCATGGTCAGCACCGCCGCCGCCACCCCCTCCTCGGCCAGGTCGCGTGCCAGCCGGGTGCGCTTTGCCTGGGCGCTTTCGCCGGCAAAGGCCTCGGTGTGCGGCACCACCGGCGCCAAGGGCGCGGCCGGCTGCCCGGGCCAGACCCGGTCGAGCGGGTTGTCGGCAACAGCGCGCAATTCCGCCCCGGCCTTCTCGGCAGCGATGCGGAAGCGCTCGACTTCGTGCGGGGTGTGCAGCCACGGGTCGTAGCCAAGCACCGCGCCGGCGGTCAGCGCGGCGCCGATCCATCGCGCCGGCGGCTCGTCGATCAGGTGGTGGATCTCGAACAGATTGCCGTCGACCTGCTGCGCCGCCTGCAAGGTATAGCGGCCATCGACAAATAGCGCGGCGCGTTCGCGCAGCACCACCGCGAGCCCGGCGGAACCGGTAAAGCCGGTCAGCCAGGCTAGTCGCTGGCCGCGCGGCGGCACGTATTCGCCCTGGTGCTCGTCCGAGCGCGGCACGACGAACCCGTCGAGTTCGCGCGCCGCAAGCTCCCGGCGCAACCGCGCCACACGCTCGGACCGCGGCAGCCGTTTGAAATCCTCCTGCCCAAGACCGTCGCGGTAGCCGGCCGCCATCTCGGCCCGCAGCCCCTCGAGCGCCTCGGCCAGGGCCGGGGTCACCGAGTTGGCGACCAGCATGTGCCAGCTGTCGGCGACCGCTTCCGGGGCGCCGAGCACGCCGGCGATCAGCGCCTCGACGCCTGCCGGGTCATAAGCCGACCGCGCCTGGCGCAGCAGCCTAGCCAGTTCGCCCCGGTCCGATCCGTTCATCGCCATCGCACCCGCTCCTGATCCCGCACCGCGTTCGGCAATCAAATCCTCGACATAGCTGAATTGCAACAACGCTCTGGCGGATATTGGGCGCAACCCCAAATCCTATTGCAGTGCAGCAAAAGCGACGCGGAGTATCTCATGTCGGTTCTCAACCTTTTCGTTTCGACCGCTAAAGCCTTTTCCGCGTGGCGGCGGCGGCAGCGGGCCTATGCCGAGCTGATGGCGCTCGACGACCGTTCGCTAGCCGATATTGGCGTTCGCCGCTCGCAGATCCGCGCCCTGGTGGAAGGCGGCGACCCTCGCCCAGGCCCGGTGCAGCTGGCCCCCTCGCAGAATGAGGCGGCTTTCGCTCGGCGGAAGGCGGCCTGAGCGATCTTTCACCCGAGCCTGAACCATAGATGGGGGCTGCGGCTCGGATCGCCATTTCGGGCAATGCCCCGGCGCGCAAAATCAGCGTCGACCAGCCGTCGATGACGACCCGGTGTTCGAGCGCGATGCCCAAGCCGCGATGCGGCGCCAGCACGATCGGTTCCTGGCGGCGCAGCAATCCGGACAGCACCGCCCGCCCGCCCGGCATCAGGCTACGGGCGAGATCGGCGGCGAGCAATGCCAGCGGGCGCGCCAGGATGTTGGACAGGATCAGATCGTGGCGGCGCCGGCGTAGCCCAGAGCCGCGGTATCCGGCTGCGTGGCCGACCCGCACCAGGCTTTTGACGCCGTTGCGCGCGACGTTATGGCGGGCAACCGCGACCGAGCCCCGATCGATATCGCTCGCCAACACCCTGCGCCGCAGCAGCTTGGCGGCGGCGATCGACAGTATCCCGGTTCCGGCACCGATATCGAGCGGATAGCGAAACCGCCGCTGCCGCGTCAGGGTTTCGAGCGCCATCAGACAGCCGCGGGTCGAAGGATGCTCTCCGGTGCCGAACGCGGTCGCGGCGTCGAGGGCAATCCCGATCGCGCCCTGCGGCACGCCGCCGCGATGGTGCGAGCCGTAGACAAAAAACCGGCCGATGCGCAATGGCGGAAAGGCGAGCTGGTTTTCCGCGAGCCAGTTGCGCTCGGGCAATTTGGTCTCGCCGATCTCGACCAGTTCTCCGCCGGCGGCGGCGGCGGCGAGCGCCAGCCGCGCGGCCAGATCCGCGGTCAGCAGCGCAGAGCGCGGATAGGCTTCGAGCCGCCACTCTTCGGGTGCGGTCTCGAATGCCGAGGCGGCAATGGCGAGATCATCGAGGACCCGAAAGACCGCCTCCGCTGCCGCGGCGCCGCGGACCAGGGCATGGAGATAAAGAACGCCGACGCTCACCGGCGGCTGGCCTCGATCGGCGCGGCGAACCGGTCAGGCGCCGGCCGGCAAATGGTCGGGACCCATGAAATTGTCGAATTTGGTGGTCTCGGCCTCGAAATGCAGCTTGATCGCGCCGATCGGGCCGTGCCGCTGCTTGGCGATGATGACCTCGCCCAGGCCATACACCTCGTTGAACCGGTTCTGCCAGCGCTCGTAGCGGTCATTGTACTTGTCGTCGGTTTCATCGGCTCGGCGCAGCGGCTGTCCTCGCGATAGATAGTATTCCTCGCGGAAGATGAACATAACCACGTCGGCGTCCTGCTCGATCGAGCCCGATTCGCGCAAATCGGCCAGCATCGGCCGCTTGTCCTCGCGCTGCTCGACCGCGCGCGACAATTGCGCCAGCGCCAGCACCGGAACGTCGAGCTCTTTGGCGACTGCCTTCAACCCTCGGGTGATGTCGGAAATCTCCTGCACCCGGTTGTCCAGGCTGCGCAGCTGGGCCGACGGGCGCATCAGCTGCAGATAGTCGACGACGATCAGGCCGAGGCCCTGCTGGCGCATCAGCCGCCGCGCGCGGGTGCGCAACGCAGCGACGCTAAGCGCCGGGGTGTCGTCGATGAACAGCGGCAGCGCTTGAAGGTGATGGCTCGCCTGGACGAAGCGGTCGAAATCCTCATGGCTGACATCGCCGCGACGAATCCGGTCCGAAGATATCCCTGATTCCTCGGCGAGGATGCGGGTGGCCAACTGTTCGGCCGACATTTCGAGCGAAAAGAACCCGACCACGGCCCCGTCCTCGGCAATGACCCGGCCGTCGGCGGCCCGCCCGGCCCGGTAGGCCTTGGCCGCATTGAAGGCAATATTGGTGGCCAGCGCCGATTTGCCCATCGACGGCCGCCCGCCCAGAATTACCAGGTCGGATGGATGCAACCCGCCGAGTTTCTGGTCGAGATCGACAAAGCCGGTGGCCACGCCGACGGTCTTGCCGCTGCGCTTGAATGCCGCCTCGGCCATATTGATCGCGCTGGTCAGAGGCACGCTGAAGGCGCGAAAGCCGCCTTCGGCTTGCCCAGCGGTGGCGAGATCGAACAGCTTTTTCTCCGCCCGCTCGATCTGCTCGACCGCGCGGTCGTCGAGATCGTGGCGGAAGGCGTCGTTGACCACGTCCTCGCCCAGCGCGATCAGCTGGCGCCGCAGGTAGAGGTCATGGATCGCGCGCCCGTAATCCTCGGCGTTGATGATGGTCACCGCGGTGCCGGCGAGCCGGGCGAGATATTGCGCCCCGCCGATCTCCAGCAGCGCGCCATCCTGGTCAAACAGGTTTTTGAGGGTGACCGGGTTGGCGATCTGCCCGCGCTCGATCAGCTTGCCGATCGCGGCGAAGATCCGGGCGTGCACGGCGTTGCCGAAATGCTCGGGCTGCAGGAACTCCGAGACCCGCGGATAGGCCATATTGTTGATCAGCAGCGCGCCCAGCAATGCCTGCTCGGCTTCGGTGTTGTAGGGCGGGGTACGGATCAGTTCGGGATCGGTGTCACGCAGCGGCGTGACCCGGGAGGCCGTTATCGTTTCCATGGACGGCAAGCTACCACCGGCCGCGCGGCGACGACGCCTCCAGAAGGACTAACACCCTGTGCAAGGCGTGGATGCTTTCCCCGTCAGCTTGGCCTGCCCGGAATGAGGCTCAGGCGGCGCGCTCGGCGACGGCGCTGCGGGCGCGCTCCCAATCGAGCATGTAATCGCGGGTCAGCGGCACCGCGTCGACCGTTTTGGCGAGCTGCATCTGAAAGACCAGGTGGCCGGCGCGGCGGAACGCGATCTCCGAACCGGCGAGGTACAACTCCCACATCCGGCAGAAGCGCTCGTCATAGATCGTGCGCAGGCGATCGCGGTTTTGCTCGAACCGGCGCCGCCACAATCTCAGCGTCCGGGCGTAATGCAGGCGCAGGACCTCGATATCGGTGATCCACAGCCGCGACCGCTCGACCACCGGGACGACCTCGGAGAGGGCCGGCGCGTAGCCGCCCGGAAAGATGTATTTGCGGATCCACGGATGGGTCGAGCCCGGCCCGTCCATCCGGCCGATCGAGTGCAGCAGCGCCACCCCGTCCGGCGCGAGCAGCGACTTCATCTTGGCGAAAAATGCGCCGTAATGGTTGATGCCGACATGCTCGAACATGCCGACCGAGACGATCCGGTCATACTCTCCGTCTTCCTCGCGATAGTCGCGCAAATGAAAGCGGACGCGGTCGGACAGCCCCGCCGTGGCGGCGCGTCGCGTCGCCTCCTTGTGCTGCTCGACCGAAAGGGTCACCCCGGTCACGTCGGCGCCGCACTCGCGGGCGAGGTAGAGCGCGAGGCCGCCCCAGCCCGAGCCGATGTCGAGCACTTTCTGTCCGGGACGGATCAGCAGCTTGGCGGCGATATGACGCTTTTTGTCGAGCTGGGCGGTGTCGAGATCATCGACCCGATCGTGAAAATAGGCGCAGGAATACTGGCGGTCCCGGTCGAGAAAAAGATCGTAGAGCTGATCCGACAGATCGTAATGGTGCGCTACATTCTGGCGGGCGCGGGACAGCGGATTGTATTGATGGACCCGACGCCAGAGGGTGAAATAGCCGTTGAACAAATCCGACAGGATGCCCTGGGGCAGGACCTCGAGATTGAGGGCGAACAGGTCGAGCAGATCGTAGAGGCTGCCTTCCTCGATCGTCAGGGTGCCGTCCATATACGCTTCGGGCAGGAAAAGGCGCGGCCGGACCGCGAGCTTCCAATGCAACGCCGGGTCGTGAAGACGGATGGCCACGCTCGGCCCCGGCGCCGCCGAAATGTCGTGGGACCTGCCATTGGCGTCCGCGATGCGCAGCCGGCCGATGGTGATGATTCGCTCGAAAAGACGCGTGAGCAGCATCGTGACGAGACCGAAGAGGATATCGACACGCCACTATCCATTAAGTGGCAGAGCAAACGCAAGACGTTCGCCGCTCCGACCAGGCGGCCCGATCAGACCTCGTCCGCGGCGGCTGCCGCCGGCGGGGCTGGCCTGGCGGCTTGGTCTTCGGCTTCGTCCTCGTCGGCCATGCGCAGCGGATCGATACCGCGCGCCTGCATCGCCGCCTCTTCGGCTGACTGCGCGACATTGGCGCTGACCGTGACCGAGACTTCGGGGTGCAACACCACCCGCAGCGGATGAATCCCCAAGGTCTTGATCGGCCGGTCGAGGACGACCTGGCGCTTCTCGATGGTAAAGCCTCCAGCGGTGACCGCATCGGCGATGTCGCGAGCCGAGACCGAGCCGTAGAGCTGCCCGCTCTCGCCCGCCTGGCGAACGATCACGACGCTCAGCCCTTCGAGCTTGTTGCCCACCTCGATCGCCTCGGCCCTGCGCTGCAGATTGTTGGCTTCGAGCTGAGCGCGCTGGCTGTCGAAATAGGTCAGGTTCTCCTTGGTCGCGCGCAGCGCCTTTTTCTGCGGCAGCAGATAGTTGCGGGCATAGCCCGGCTTGACCTTGACCAACTGGCCCATCTGGCCGAGCTTTTCGACCCGTTCGAGCAGGATCAGTTCAATCATTGCAAATTCCTCCGACTTAGCAGTGTGAGCGGCTTATCAGGATTGGCGACCGTCCGGTCAGGGCTGGGCAAAACGCCGCCGCAGCCCGAACAGGGCGTCGAGCAGCCCGACGACGGCAATCACCAACAGAGGCCAGCCGAACAACCCGGCCAGCACATAAAATGCGACCAGCGGGATCTGCGGCCGCTGCAGCCGGCGGACCAGGCTATGCAATACCGCCAAGCCTGCGAGGCAGAACGGGATCGACAGCACGATCGCCACGTTGACGCCCATAAATCCCGCGACGCCGCCAATCGCGATGGCCGCGGCCGCAGCGCCGAACAGCAGCGGGATCCAGATCGGCAGGGTCAGCGCGGCGAGATCGGGCGTGGGCCGCCAGCTCGCCCCGAAGCGCGCCAGCACCCCCTGCGCGAGAGTTGCCGTGCTCGCGGTCATCACCATCCAGGAAGCGGCGACGACGCCGGGAATAATCCGCGCCAGGTCCTCGGTCAGCGCATCGCGGCTGGCGTCGCTTTCGTCGACGAAGCGGTCGATCGCCGGCGCCAGAGTCTCGCGCAGCAAAGCCTCGACCCCGTTCGGGCCGCCGAAGAGCAGCAGCGCCACAGCAAACGCCGCGAGACCGAGCCCGGTCAGCCATGCTGTCAGCATTCCCGGCGGATACCATTCGATGGCGCCTTCCGGTCCGCTCCGGGCCAACAGGGCCTGGCGCACCAACAGGACCACCGGCGCGGCATAGAGCCCGGCAAACAGCATGGCCGCGACCATGCCGCCCGCCGCCAGCAGGACCATCGACGCGGTAAGCGCGGCCGCCGCCGCGGCGGCGACCCCGAGCCACAGCCCGGCGGCGAACAGCGGTAGCTGGGCGAGATAGACCAGGATCAACGCGCCCGGCGAACCGGTCAGCACCGTCAGATAGAGAGCGGCGCCAAGCGCGCCCAATAGAGCGCCGGTTGCGGCGATCCCCGGCCGGCCCATGACAATTGCCGCCGCACGTCGACCTGCGTGACCTGGCCGCCTATTTCACCATATAGGGGAGGAGGCCCAGAAACCGCGCCCGCTTGATCGCCTGGGCGAGCTCACGCTGGCGCTTGGTCGAGACCGCGGTAATGCGGCTCGGCACGATCTTGCCCCGCTCGGATACAAAGCGCTGCAACAGCTTGATGTCCTTATAGTCGATCTTGGGCGCGTTCGGACCCGAGAACGGGCACGATTTGCGGCGCCGGAAAAACGGCCGGCGGGTCGCGGCGCCGCGACCCGGTCCGCCCGCGCCCTGGCTTTCCATTTAAGGCTCCACCACTTCGGCCACCGCGCGTTCGGGCACGATCACCGGTCGTTCGGTCCGCTCGCCGCCGTCGCGCGGCTCGCCATAACGCTCCCGGTCCCGGTCGCCGGGACCCCGCCGCGGGCGGTCCTCGCGGCTGCCGCGATTCTGCATGATCGCCGATGGCCCCTCGTCGAACGCTTCGACCCGGATGGTCAGATAGCGCAGTACGTCCTCATTGATCCGCATGGTGCGCTCAAGCTCGGCGATCGCCGGCGGCGGCGCCGACAGGTTCATCAGCACGAAGTGCCCCTTGCGGTTTTTTCGCATGCGGTAGGCCAGATTGCGCAGGCCCCAATATTCCCGCTTCTTGATCTCGCCGCCATTTTCGGCGATCAGCTGGGCAAAGCCGTCGGCGAGGGCATCGACCTGCGCGCCGGAGATATCCTGGCGGGCGATGAATACATTCTCGTAGAGAGGCATATAGAGCGTATCCCTTTTGGCTGATGGTGGCCCGGAGCGCGCGCGCCGGCCGGGCCGAGCCGGTATATCCCGGCAAGGGCCAGCCGCGCACTATACAGAAACCGGTCCGCGGAACAAGATATGGCCGCCGGTTTCAGGTCGATACCGGCGAGGGGGAACGGGGGAATTGTCGGCGATGAAGCGTGCATTGGTATTTCCGGGGCAGGGCTCGCAGGCGGTCGGCATGGGAGGCGGCCTCGCCGGGGCCTTTCCGACGGCGCGGCGCCTTTTCGACGAGGTCGACGACGCGCTGTCGCAGCCTCTCTCGCGGTTGATGTTCGAGGGACCGGAGAACGAACTGGTGCTGACCGAAAATGCCCAGCCGGCGCTGATGGCGGCGAGCCTCGCGGCGATCCGGGTGCTCGAAGCCGAAGGCGGGCTCGACTTCGGCCGGCACGTCGCCTTTGTCGCCGGGCATTCGCTCGGCGAATATTCGGCGCTGGCCGCGGCCGGGGCGCTTTCGGTTGGCGACGCGGCGCGGCTGCTCAAATTACGCGGACAGGCGATGCAGCGTGCGGTGCCGGTCGGTGAGGGAGCGATGGCGGCGCTGATCGGGCTCGAGGTCGCGGTGGCGCGCGCCATTGCCGCCGAGGCGACGCGCGCCGGGCTCGATCACGACGAGATCTGCGCGGTGGCCAACGACAACGCTCCGGGACAGGTCGTGGTCAGCGGCCATCGCGGCGCGGTCGAACGGGCGATCGCAATCGCCCGCGAGCGCGGTGCGCGCCGCTCGATCATGCTGGCGGTCAGCGCGCCGTTTCATTCGCCGCTACTGATGCCGGCCGCCGCAGCGATGGCCGAGGCGCTCGAAAAGGTGGCCCTGCGCCCGCCGCTGGTGCCGCTCGTCGCCAATGTCTCGGCAAGCGCGGTCGCCAATCCCGACGCGATCAGGCGCCTGCTGGTCGAGCAGGTGACGGCGATGGTGCGGTGGCGCGAGAGCGTGCTGTTCCTGGCCGCCTCCGGGGTCGAGGAGATCGTCGAGATTGGCGCCGGGCGGGTGCTCGCCGGGCTCGTCAAGCGCATCGCGCCGGCGCTCGCGGCGCGTTCCGTCGGCACCCCCGCCGAGGTCGGGGCCCTGATCGAAGACCTCTAGAGACGGATTGGTCGAACGGCTATGGCGATGTTCGATCTGTCGGGTCGCACGGCACTGGTCACCGGAGCCTCCGGCGGCATCGGCGGGGCCATCGCCCGGGCATTGCACGCCCAGGGGGCGGTGCTGATGCTGGCCGGGACGCGCGCCGCAGCGCTCCAGACGCTCGCCGCCGAATTCGCTGAGGGCGCCCATGTCGGGCTTGCCGATCTCGCCCAACCGGACGCCTGCGACCAGCTGATCAAGCAAGCGGAGGCGGCGCTCGGCCATATCGACATCCTGGTCAACAACGCCGGCCTGACCCGCGATGCGCTGGCCTTGCGGATGACCGATGCGGATTGGCAGGCGGTGCTCGAGGTGGATCTGACCGCTGCCTTTCGCCTCACCCGCGCAGTGCTGCGTGGCATGGTGCGGCGGCGGCACGGCCGGATCATCGCGGTGACCTCGATCGTCGGCGTCACCGGCAACCCCGGCCAGGCGAATTATGCCGCGGCCAAGGCGGGGATCATCGGCATGTCGAAATCGATCGCGGCCGAAGTTGCGGGCCGCGGCGTCACCGTCAACTGCGTCGCCCCGGGCCTGATCGCGACGGCGATGACCGACAAGCTGACCGCGGATCAGCGCGCCCGCCTCGGCGCGGCGATTCCCGCCGGCCGGTTCGGTACGTCCGAGGACGTCGCCGCCGCGATCGTCTATCTGGCTAGCGCCGAGGCCGCCTACGTCACCGGCCAAACCTTGCACGTCAACGGCGGCATGGCCATGCTATAGCATCGCGCGTCCGGCAGCCCGGTTCAGCCGAATTGGCACGGTTGGGGAATCCATGTTATGTGACCCGCGCCTTGATCGTGGCCCTCGACGGCGACACTATGACCGCGGACGGCGCCCGTATTTGTGTATCGAGCCCAATTTCAGCCAGCCACTGAGGGGGAAGAACGGATGAGCGATGTCGCCGAGCGGGTCAAAAAGATCGTCGTCGAACATTTGGGCGTCGATGAATTGAAGGTGACCGAGAACGCCAGCTTTATCGACGATCTCGGCGCCGACAGCCTCGACACGGTCGAACTCGTAATGGCTTTCGAAGAGGAATTCGGTTGCGAGATCCCGGATGATGCGGCGGAAAAGATCGTCACGGTCAAGGATGCGGTCAGCTTTATCGAATCGCACAGTTGAACCGTTACCTCGCCCCGCCTTTGCCAAATCCTGCGAGAGGCTCCCGCCCGTGATCCCTCGACCGTCCGGCCGTCCGTGAGAACGGGATGCGACGCGCCGTCGTAACCGGCATGGGGCTGGTGACGCCCCTCGGCATCGGCCTTGAGCGAAATTGGCAGCGGCTGATCGGTGGCGCTTCGGGGGTGAGCGCGATCCAGTCTTTCGACGTTTCCGATCTGCCGGCGCGGATCGCCGCCCAGGTGCCGCGCGGCGAGACCGCGTCCGGGCTGTTCAACGTCGATGACTGGGTGCCGCCCAAAGACCAGCGCAAGATGGACGGCTTTATCGTCTACGCGTTGGCCGCGGCCGCGCAGGCGGTCGAGGATGCCGGTTGGACGCCGGACGACGAATACGAGCGCGAGCGCACCGGTGTCATGATCGGCTCCGGCATCGGCGGCCTCTCTGGCATCACCGAGGGCGCGCTGACCCTGCACGAGCGCGGCCCGCGCCGTCTGTCGCCGTTTTTCATACCGGCCAATCTGATCAACCTCGCCTCCGGTCACGTCTCGATCCGCTATGGCTTTTGCGGGCCGAACCATGCGGTGGTGACGGCCTGCTCGACCGGGGCGCACGCGATCGGCGACGCTGCCCGGCTGATCATGCTCGACGATGCCGATGTGATGGTGTGCGGCGGCACCGAAGCGGCGATCTGCCGGCTCGGTCTCGCCGGATTTGCCGCGGCGCGGGCCCTGTCGACCGGGTTCAACGACGATCCGCCGCGCGCCTCGCGGCCGTGGGACCAGGCCCGCGACGGTTTCGTGATGGGCGAGGGCGCCGGGATTCTGGTGCTCGAAGAGCTCGAGCACGCCCGGCGGCGTGACGCCCGGATCTATGCCGAGGTGATCGGCTACGGCATGTCGGGCGACGCCTTTCACCTGACTGCGCCGGCCGAGGACGGCAACGGCGCCTTTCGCTCGATGCGCAACGCGTTGCGCCGCGCCGGCATCGCCGCGGAACAGATCGACTACATCAACGCGCATGGCACATCGACCCCGCTCGGCGACGAAATTGAATTGGGCGCGGTCAAGCGGCTATTCGGCCGCCACGCCTACGAACTGTCGATGTCGTCGACCAAATCGGCGATCGGACACCTGCTCGGCGCCGCCGGCAGCGTCGAAGCGATCTTTTCGATCCTCGCCATGCGCGACGGGGTGGTCCCGCCGACCTTGAACCTCGACAACCCGTCGCCGTCCTGCGACATCGACCTGGTTCCGAACCAGGCCAAGGAGCGCCGGGTCAGCTATGTGCTGACGAATTCTTTCGGGTTCGGCGGCACCAACGCGTCTCTGGTGTTTACCGGTCCGCCGTAAGCGGCCGATCCAGCCGGCACGTCCTGGATTTCTGAACCATGCGCGGCATGCTTCGTCTGTTCGGCTGGGCGCTGCTGGCCGTTTCGGCGATCCTCGCGGCGGCCGGCGGGGCCGGCTGGTGGCTCTACCGCGACGTGACCGGCCCGGGCCCGCTGACCCAGGCCCGCACGGTGGTGATCCCGCCGCGCACCGGCCTCGGCGAAATCGCCGCGCTGCTGGCGCAGCAGGGGGTGATCCGGCACCAGCTGCCGTTCGAGGTCGGAGCCACGCTCGCCGGCAAGGGTGGGGCGCTGTTGGCCGGGGAATACGCGTTCCCGGCCGGGACCAGCGCCCTCGACGCGGCCGGCATCCTCGCCAGCGGCAAAACCGTCAGGCACCGGCTGACCATTCCCGAAGGTCTGACCAGCGCGCAAATCGTGGCGCTGGTGCGGGCGGCCCCGGCCCTCGACGGCGACATCGGCAAGCTGCCGCCCGAAGGCGCGCTGATGCCGGACACCTACATCTACAGCTACGGCAACACCCGCCAGGCATTGCTCGGTCGGATGCAGCAGGCGATGGCGCGCGCGTTGCAATCGGCCTGGGCCGAGCGGCGGCCCGACCTGCCGCTGGCGAACCCGGAACAGCTGCTGATCCTCGCCTCGCTGGTCGAGCGGGAAGCCAAGCGCGCCGATGAGCGGGCGTTGATCGCCGCGGTCTTCGTCAATCGGCTGCGCCTCGGCATGCGCCTGCAATCGGACCCGACCGTGCTCTATGCGTTGAGCGACGACGGCGCGCAGAAAATCGACCGCCCGCTGACCCGCGCCGATCTGGCGCTCGCCTCGCCCTACAACACCTATGTCGAGAAGGGGCTGCCGCCCGGCCCGATCGACAATCCGGGAATGGCGGCACTGCGCGCCGCTGCCCGGCCGACCCCGACCGACGACCTCTATTTCGTCGCCGATGGATCGGGCGGGCACGTCTTTGCCGAGACCCTGGCCGAGCACAACCGCAACGTCGCCCAGTATCGCCGCAGCGCCGCGGTCGCCGCCGACCCGCCGCCGGCCCCCGCCCGCTGAGGCGACGGCCGCGCGGCGCTGGTGGCGCGCCACGGGAGGGACCGCTATAACGCCGGATCGACAACCGGGGGAGTGTGACGGCGTGGGCGTGGCCAGCATGACCGGGTTCGCCCGGACGCAGGGCGAGGCGCCCGGGATCTCCTGGGTATGGGAGGTCAAGAGCGTCAACGGCCGCGCCCTCGATCTGCGGCTGCGGCTCGGCCCCGGCTTCGACGCGCTGGAGCCCGAATTGCGCGCGGCGCTGGCGCAGCGGTTTCGCCGCGGCAATTTTTCGGCCGGCCTCTCGATCACCCGGACCACCGCGCCGGTGCTGCGGGTCAACCGCGAGGCGCTGTCCCAGCTCGTCGCCCTGATCAATCAACTGAGCGGCGAGATCGAAGCCGCACCGGCGCGGCTCGACGGGCTGCTGGCCTTGCGCGGCGTCGTCGAGACCGTCGAGGACGAGGAGGAGGCGGTGGTCGAGGCGCGGCGGCGCGCCGTGCTGGCCGGCTGGATTGCGGCCCTCGACCAGCTCGCGGTGGCCCGCACCGAGGAGGGGGTGCGCATCGCCGCGCTGCTGCGCGCCCAGCTCGACGAGATGGCGGCGCTGGTCGCCGCGGCCGCAACCGGTGCGGCGGCTCAGCCGGCGGCGATCCGCGAGCGATTGCGCATGGTGCTGGCAAGCCTCGCCGATCTGACGCCGGGGATGCCCGAGGAGCGGGTCGCCCAGGAGGTGGCGCTGCTCGCCGCGCGCTCGGACATCCGCGAGGAGTTGGAGCGGCTGCGCGCCCATCTCGAGCAGGCCGGGGAATTATTGCAAGAGGGTGAGGCGGTCGGCCGGCGCCTTGATTTTCTCTGCCAGGAGCTGAACCGCGAGGCCAACACCCTGTGCTCGAAATCGGCCGATATCGAGCTGACCCGCACCGGGCTGGCGCTCAAGGCGGTGGTCGAGCAGTTCCGCGAGCAGGTGCAGAACATCGAATGAGCGCGGCACCGATCCGGCGGCGCGGGCTGCTGCTCGTCCTTTCCTCGCCCTCCGGCGCGGGCAAGACGACGATCACCCGCCGGCTCGTCGACGACGATCCGAGCCTCACCCTGTCGGTTTCGGTGACCACCCGCGCGCAGCGGCCGGGCGAGGTTGACGGCCGCGACTACCGGTTTATCGACCAGCCCCGCTTCGACGAAATGGTCGCCGGGGGCGAATTCTTGGAGCATGCGCGCGTCTTCGGCCATTGCTACGGCACGCCGCGCCGGCCGATCGAAGAGGCGCTGGCCGCCGGGCGTGACATCGTCGGCGATCTCGACTGGCAGGGAACCCAGCAGCTGGCCGAAAAGGTGCGGCCGGACCTGGTCGCGGTGTTTGTCCTGCCGCCGAGCGTCGCCGCACTCGAACAACGGCTGCGCGCGCGGGCCCAGGACAGCGATTCGATCGTCGCCGCACGAATGGCGAAATCGGCCGAGGAACTGAGCCACTGGTCCGAATACGACTATGTGATCGTCAACAACACGGTCGAGGACAGCCTCGTCCAGGCCCGCGCCATCCTCACCGCCGAAAGGCTGCGCCGCGACCGCCAGCCCGGCCTCGCCGAATTCGTCGCCAGCCTGCGCGGGGCCTGATCTACAGGGAAATGGGGCATCCCCGTAACGCGGGGGTGCCCCTCAGCTTGGTTTTCGGTCAGAAATGCGAGTGTCCGCTGTCGAGCCCGAGGCCGGGCAGGACCTGCGTGCCTTCTTTCTGGACCGCGGTCAGCTTGTCGGGATCGAGGCCGAGCGCCGCCAGGATGGTCGGCGCGATCTGGTAGGTCTCGACCGGGCTGGTCACCGTCCAGGGAGACATCGACGGATTGGAGACCAACATCATTACGTTGGTGTCGTCATGGGCGAAGCCGCCATGTTCGGCGAGCTTCTTGCCGCTTCCGGAGTAGGTGACGCCGATATTCGGGGTGACGATGATGTCCGGTGTGCGCGGATCGCCGTTCGGCGGCAGTCCCGGCAGGTTGAACAACTGGCCGATCCCTGGTCCAGAGAAAATCTCGCCGATGCCGGCGATGTTGTTGGTCGCAGGCGACTGACTTTCCAACATCTGCACCGCATTCGCGGTCTGCGTCGAATCCGTCAGCCAGAGCAGCGAAACATCGTCCTCGGTCGGGCCGATCCCGGTTGGGTTGGCCGGGGATTCGGAAAATGGCAGCAGGTTTGCCAGGATGGTCGCCGGCGAGGTCGTGATCGGGTCGCCAGGAGCTGGTCGATATGCCCAGATACCGAGCCGAGTCGATCGGGCTCTGGCCATGCTTGGCCGAGATGATGATCAGCGTCGATCGATAGAGCCCGCGCTTTTTGAGCGCGGTGACCATTTTGCCGATCGAGCTGTCGGCGAACTCGATCTCGCCGAGCAGCGCCGGGCTCGGGGTGCCGATATTGTCCAGATAGCCACCGGCTACGCCGATGCGTCTTTTCGATCAGCTTCTGCCCGACGCTGACCGCCTGGAAATTCATCCCGAAGACGTTCGGAACCGGCCGCCGCTTCGCGCCGCTATGGTTCCGGCCGTCGATCTCGTTGACGATCGCCTGCACCTTCAGGCTGTCGTAGCACTGGATGTTGGCAAAGCTGTCGGTCCACGAGCCTGGATTACTGCGGTCTGGTCCGGGATCGGATTGCAGTTGGGCACGCCGGCGCAGCGCTATCACGGATCGAGTTGATTTCGGGCGCGTAATAATCGTCCACGTTCTTCCCGTTTCCGGGGCCGGAGACCGCCGAGTAGGCCGGGTGCTTGTCCGACCAAGCGGTGTAGCCGCCCGCGGCATGCACCACGCCAAAAATCGTGTTCGTACGAATGAAGTTCCACGGGTAGACCGGAGCGCAGCCATGCGCCGGATCGCGTTCGAGTCGGCTCGGATCGATCGACGCGATGCCGCCGTCCACGCCGGCAGGCGCTCCCCCGTTTAGCTGGGTCTGGTCGATATCGATGCCCTCGTCGAACTCGGTCCTCGTACCAGTTGGCGGTGCCGCGGCGGGCGTGCACAGGTCCGGCGCTCCGGCAACGCCGTTGCCGGTCGTCGTCGCCGGCGGATCGAGCGAGCGGTCGTAGGCGACGTCGTAGAACGCGCCCACCGTGCGCGGCGAGCCGCCGGTCACCAGCGCCATCAATCCGGGGAACGAGTCGGACGGCTTGGAGGTGGACGTGTCGGTGTAGGTGGTGCCGGTCTCGCCGAGTGCTGCGAGGTTAGGACAGTAGGAGGCTGCCGCCATTGACGCCGGCGAGCCCGCTCGTGCAATTCGCGAAATCGACCGCATGCATGCCGTCGATGCTGATCAGCAGCACCCGCCGGATGCCGTGCCCGCCGAAATCGCCGCCCTCGTCGGCGTAAACCTGCGGACCGGCCGAAGCCGCCAGCAGCCCCGCGCCCAATACCGCACTTCGCCATAATATCCGCATGGCCCGCTCCTATATTGCCGAATGCGCGGAAGAAGCTATGCGGCAAGCGTGTCACCCCAACGACAGTTTGATTACGTCGAGATGGCAGTATCGCGACCTGCTGCAGCGGGCTCACCGATCGATTTCGTCGACGGCGCGGGTGATCGCCCAGAATTGGCCGACCGACAATTCGCTCGGCGCTGGCTGTTGGCGGGATGCCAGCGCGGTCGAGCAGCGGGCCGACTGGGCGGCCGAGGGGTTCGAGGCTCGAGCGCAGCATCTTGCGGTGCTGGCCAAAGGCGGCGGCGGTCGCGCGTTCGAGGGCCGGTTTGGCGGCTTACCCGCCGACTAGCCGGATCTTGTCTTACGGACTAACCTCGAGCAGTGCGACCATTTCTCCGCGGGTCTCTGGAGCACGGTGATATTTCCCGCCCAAACTCGCTTCCAGGTCTGATATATTATGACAAACTGAAATAGGCCTCGGCACCACTCCCATGCCCACCCCAAAGGGCCAGCAATGCGCAAAATCAGCAACCCTTTTACGCGCCCCGCTAGCAAGCACCCATGGCTGCTAATTGGTTTCTGAGACTCTATCGCAGGTCTATTAGATATACGCAGGCTGACTCGTTTCTTACCCGCAGGTTCATTGCACGGGGAGCTAGCATTAGCTCTTCAGGCGGCGTCGATGTCTGTCTCGACGTCGGAGCGGGAAATGCGCCCTACCGGAAACAGATTTTGAGACATTTCGGGGTAAGACATTATCTCAGCCTCGATTTCACCTCTGGCGGTTCGGTTGATTTGATTGCAGATGCGCGCACTTTGCCAATTCGCGACCAATCGATCGATCTCGTGGTTTGCTTCGAGGTACTGCAGCACATCGCGCAATATCACCTTGCTCTCGATGAAATGATACGTGTATTGCGACCGGGCGGGCGCGTACTTTTCAGCTTTCCATTCATGTACGGAGAGTGTGACGTGGTCGATTTTCGCCGATGGACGGTGGCAGGTATGGCGATAGAACTTGAAGATCGAGGTTTCACCGTCTTCGGTGTCCAGCGGCATGGTGGGATTCTATTCTCCGTTATTAGTTTTGCGATTTGGGCAATCCAACATGCCATTCCAGGATCGCGGACAGCGTGGCGGTCGCCGCGGACGGTGGCGGCATACTGTCGCGAAGCGTTTCTGATGCTTTTGACATTCCCATTGGTTTTGCTCGGCTGGCCCGCAATTGCCGCAGACAGCCTGTTGCCGAAATCGGAGTGTTACAGGAGTGCGCTGATATTCGCCGGTTTGTCTGCTAGCAAGATGGAAGTGATGCAGAGCGTAAGGCGGGACGGTGCAACGCATTCCCCTCCGCCGTCGCAGTATTTCGCGCGGAGGGAAAACATCCGATCGACCGTTGCTTGGGAGTCCCGCTGGGATATGGCGAGCAGCGCCTTACCGGGAGATTCGCCGCACAGCAGGGAGCAGGTCCAATCCGCTGCGGCAGGCTGGTCCGGCTATCCATCCTCGATCGCTTGGGCCAGGGCGCAGAATTGGGCGACCGTGAGTTCCTCGGCGCGGGCGGTTGGCGGGATGCCGGCGCGGTCGAGCAGCGGCTTGACCGGCAGGCCGAGAGTTTCGAGGCTCGAGCGCAGCATCTTGCGGCGCTGGCCGAAGGCGGCGGCGGTCACGCGTTCGAGGACGGGTCTGGCGGCCGGAGCCAGCGGTGTAGGGCGGGGTACGATGCCGACCAGGGTCGAAATCACCTGGGGCGGCGGGGTGAAGGCGCGGGCCGGCACGTCGAACAGGATGCGGGGCTCGGCCAGCCATTGGGTCAGCACCGACAGTCGGCCATAGGATTTGGTGCGCGGCGCCGCGGTCAGGCGCAAGGCCACCTCGCGCTGGAACATCAGGGTCAGGCTGGCGAATTCGCCGATCCGGCGGAGCCAAAGGAGCAGCAGCGCGGTGGCGATGTTGTAGGGCAGATTGGCGACGATCTTGCGCGGCGGGGTGCTGAGCGCCACCGGGTCGAGCGCCAGCGCGTCGCCGGCGACGAGGTCGAGACGCCCGGGATAGGCGGCGGCAAGCTCGGCCAATGCCGCGAGGCAGCGCGGGTCGCGCTCGATCGCGACGACGTGGCGGGCGCCCTCGGCGAGCAGCGCGCGGGTCAGTCCGCCGGGACCGGCGCCGATCTCGATGATCGTGGCCTGGTCGAGTGGTCCCGCGGCGCGGGCGATCCGGCCCGTCAGGTTGAGGTCGAGGAGGAAATGCTGGCCGAGCCGGCGCTGGGCGGCGATCCCGTGCCGAGCGATGATTTCGCGCAGCGGCGGCAGCGCGGCCGGCGCCGGCCCGGACAGCTCGGACACCTCAGCCCGGATTCTGCCGCCTCGCCGCCATCTCGGCCGCCAAACGCAGCGCGGCGACCAGGCTGCCTTCGCGGGCGACGCCCTTGCCGGCGATCGCGAACGCGGTGCCGTGGTCGGGCGACGTGCGTACGAACGGCAACCCCAGGGTCACATTGACGCCGCCGTCGAAATCGATGGTCTTGATCGGGATCAGCGCCTGGTCGTGATACATGCACAGGGCCGCGTCATAGGAACGGCGCGCCTCGGGGTGAAACATCGTGTCGGCCGCCAACGGCCCGCGCGCGTCGATCCCAAGGGCGCGCAGCTCGGCAACGGCCGGCGCCACGATCTCGATTTCCTCACGGCCGAGCCCGCCCGCCTCGCCGGCATGCGGGTTGAGCCCGGCGACCGCGAGAACCGGGGCGGCGATGCCGAAATCCCGGCGCAAGGCCGCGTCGGCCACCCGTCCGGCTTCGACGATCTTTGCTGCGCTCAGGGTTTCGACCGCGCGCCGCAGCGCCAGATGGATCGTTACCGGGACGACCCGCAGCTGCGGGCAGACCAGCATCATGATCGGCGTCGCATCCCCACCGGCGAGCTCGGCCAGGTATTCGGTATGCCCAGGATGGTGGAAGCCGCCGCGATAGAGGTTGTCCTTATGGATCGGGTTGGTGACCAGCGCCGCGGCGCGGCCGCCGCGCACATCGGCGACCGCGGCCGCGATCGCCCCCAATATTGCCGACGTGTCGGCGGGATCGGCCTGTCCCGGCCGGCCGCGCAGCGCCACCCCGATCGGCGTTACCGGCAAGGCCTCGCAGAAGATTTCAGATGCCTCGGCTGGTGCGGCGATGACCCGCACCGGCACCGGCCAACCGAGCTTAGCCGCCAGATCGGCGAGGCGATCGGGATCGTCAATCAGATAAAAAACCGGGTCCCCCGGGCGGCGGGCGAGCCAAGCCTTCAACGCGATCTCGCCGCCGATCCCGGCGGGCTCGCCCATGGTTAAGGCGAGCGGCAATGTCACCGATCAAACCCGGACATCGACATAGGCCTCGCGCCGCAAGTCGCGCATATAGCGCCGGGCCAGCGCATCGAGCCGCTCGCGCATCAGGGTCTCGAAGACGTCATCGCGGGTTGCCACAACCGGTTGCGGTTCGGTCTTTTTGCAGACCATGATCACGCCGATCCCGTTTTTCTGGATGATCGGCTCCGAGGGCTGCCCGACCCCGAGGCCGAGCACGACGCTGCGCATTGCCGGGGAAATCTGACTGACCCGCAGATCGCCCTCGCTCGACAGCTGCGGCGCCTTCTCCCGGCCGATCGTCAGCATATCCTGGCAGCTTTTGGCATTGGCCCTGGCCGCTTCCGCTTCCGCCAGCGCCGCCCGCCGCGCTTCGTCGCTGGCTTGCGGGGCCAGCGGAAAGACCACCTGCACGATGTGCAACACCGCATCATCCGGACTGGCGGTGCGGCCGTTGCGCTGGTCGAGAACCAGCATGATGTAATAACCCGCCGGGGTCCGGATCGGCGGCGACAGCTCGCCCGGGCGCATCTGCGCCACCGCCTTTGCCAGCGGCGGGCTGAGTTCGTCGGGCTCGATCCAGCCGATGTCGCCGCCGACGGCGGCGGTCGCGGATTGCGAGAATTGCTGGGCGACCGCCGAAAACCGCGCGCCCTGCTTCATCTGGTCGATCAGCCGTTGCGCCAGCGCCTGTACCTCGGCATCCTGTTGCGGGTTGTCGACCGCGAGAAAGATCTCGGCGACCCGGATCTGCGGCTGGTTTTCGTCTTGCTTGAGGCGTTTCAGCGTCTCGTCGACCTCCGCGTCGGAGACCGGGTCGGTATCGGCCGCGATCTGCCGCACCAGCTTTGCCCACACGATCGACGCCGTTACCTGCTGGATCAGCGCGCTGCGCTCGATGCCGTTCGCCTTGAGCACCTCATCGAGCTGTCCGGGTTTCATGTTGTTCTGCTGCTCGATCGTGGCGACCGCCTTTTTGATCTCGGCGTCGGTCGCAGTGATGTTTTTGCGCTTTGCCTCCTGGATTTGCAGTCTTTCATCAATCAGCTGCCGCAAAACCTGGGCGGCGAGGTGCTGGCGCGCCTGCGGCGTATCGGGGATGCTGGTCGAGAGCATGACCATCCGGATCCGCGAAGCGAGATCGGCAACCGAAATCACCTCGTCATTGACGACCGCGGCAATCCGGACTTCGGGATATGACCCCGCCGGCGGCTGTGCCGCTCCCGGCTCCGCCGCATAGGGTTTCGGCGCCTGCGGCGAGGCCGCGATCAACGTCTGCGAAAAGCCGCAGAGCACGATCAGAATGACGCAGAGACGACAGATCCCCTTCATCGATCCGCAGTTCCATGCCGCTTGCAGAGGCCCGACCATACACTTTCCCAGCCGCGCTGTCGCCGGTGCGAAGCGGTCCGGCAAAGGCAGGATCGCATCAAATCCAGGATTACCCGCCGCCGGCGATCGATGCGACGGTGCCGCCGACTTCGCCGAGATCCTTGAACACCACGCTGAACAGCACCCCGATGCCCGGGGTGACGGCACCGTTGCGGATTCCCGACTGGGTCAGCGAGCCGACAAAGGCCATGCATTCGTCCTGATAGATCGCCGAGACCGAAGCATAGAGGCTGTTGCTGCTCGATTCCGGGGTCACCACCCCGTTGACCAGGTTCGAGCTGTTGGTCAGGTTCAAGGTCTCGCTGCCTTGCAGCGACCAATAGCGGGTCAGTTTCGCCGTGGCCGAAAGCGTCAACTGCTCCTGTTTGCCATAAAGGACATTCTGGCCGGTGACCGGATTGGTTACGACGTCGCTCGCGACCTGCGCCGGGATCAAGACATAGTTTACGCTGACCCGCAGGTTCTGCGGCCCGGTTGTGATCGCCGCCTGCTGTTCGCGATAACTGAGGTCGGTGCCGTCGAGGCGGAAGCGATAGATCAGATCGAGATAGCCGCTCGGCGACAGCACGACCCGCCCGACCACGTCGGAGAGCCGCTTTTCGGCGCCCGAGCCGGGCGGCAGAAAGGGATTGGTCTCACCCCGATAACTTTGCCCAACCAGCACCCGATAGCTGCCGCCGGTATTGTCATAGAGACCGAGCTTAGCCCCGTAATCGAGCCGCTGCCCGGTATCGACGACATCATATCCGGCCAGGCGGTCGGCCCGGAACAACATCGAATCGTCGTAGTCGAAGGACAGGCTGTCCTCATTCGGGATCTTCCGCTGATTGCCGCCATTGGGACCGGCATAGACGCCGACGATCGGTTCGATCATCGGCGTCAGGGTTTCGCCCGGATGGATCAGCGGGTAGCTCCATTTGAGCCCGACCTGCGGAAAGGCGCGGCCGGTCAGGAAATTCGGGTTGATCGGCTCGGCCGCCGGCGCTCCGTCGATCGGGAAGTAGGCCGAGGGCAAGTCGGGGTTCGACACCGGGCTCAAATTATTGACCGCGTAGCCGTCGCCGCGCAGGCTCGCCGAAAACAGATACTGCCCGCCGATGCCGTCGCGGAAGCTGCGCTCCCATTCGGAGCCGAGCGACAGGCGCTTGGTCTGCGTGCCTTCCGCGCGGACGATGTTGAGCAGGTTGGCGTTGAGGTTCCAGCGGCCGCCGAACTTGTCCGGCTCGCTCTGCCAGTCGCGGTTGATCACCGGCAGCACGATCGGCTGGGTCGAGACTCCGAGGCCGGGAAGCAGCGGCTGAAAGGCATAGGTGTCGACGTCGGTCGACGAGCGCGCCCCGAAGCCCTGGATGTAGCCGTGGCTGATCTCGGCATTCAACAGCGGGTTGCCAAAGCCGAATTCCAGCAGATAGGTCTGGTCGGAGACGCGCTGCAGGTCGAGACCGGTGCGCCAGTCGTCGTTTAGATCGAATTCGCTGTGCGCGTTGATGTTGCCGCGCAGCTGCTTGCCTGACCCGCTGATCTCGTCAGGGTTGCTGAAATTGATGCTGCCGAGAGCGTCGATCATGCCGTTTCCAAAGCGCTCCTCGTATTCGCCGGCCAGCAGCGGTCCCGCCTTGGTGGTGAAGCGAGGCGCCACGGTCAAGATCCTTATCCGGCCCGAGCACCAGGAAGTACGGGATCGTCACATGCGCTCCGACCGTATTCGAGCTGCCGAACGAAGGCGGCAGGAACCCGCTCGCGCGCCTGACCGTCGGGTCGGGCGCCGAAATGTACGGGGTGTAGAACACCGGCCAGCCGTCGATTTGCATCGTGGCGTCGCGAAATTCGACCTGCTTGAACTCCCGATCATCATCGATCTCGCGCGCCTGCAACTGCCACCCCGGCGGTGCGCTCGGGTCCTTGCGGCACAGATCGCAGGGCGAGAAGACGGCTCGCCGCAATTCGATCCGGTTGCCGTTGGTCAGACGCGCGGTATTGGCCGCCAGCCGCGATCGGTCGGCGAGCAGCATGCGCACATCCTTGGCGAATCCATCGTTCATCGACTCGCGCAGTTCCATGTAGTCGGCAAACAAAATCTCGCCGGTAGGCTGCGACAGGCTGACATTGCCCGATGCCGTGATGGTGTCGGTGCGCTGGTTGTAGGTGACCGCATCAGCGAGCAGAACCTCGCCGTTCTGGGAGATTTCGACGTGCCCGCGGGCGACCGTCAGCGCGAGGTCCTGATCGTATTCGATCTGGTCGGCGCGAACGACGATCGGAGCGTTGCGATTCTGCCTCGTCCCGTGGCTCAGGCGGAGCTGGGCGGCGGCCGGAAAGGCAGTTGCGGCCACGACCAAAACGCCCAGCAAAGCGCCGGTGAACCGCCGCCACGGGACCCAGCGGGGGCTGCGCCGACGGCGATCGAGGCCGCGGCCCTTTCCCATCAACCGTCTTCCAGGTGGAGCAGCATCGTGGCGCCGAAGATCAGGCTGACCCCGGCCGGCGTCCAGGCGGCGAGGACGACCGGAACCTTGGCGGAGATCCCGAGGGCAAAGATCACATCGGACAGGACGTACAGAAAAAACCCGGCGGCCACACCGCCGACGACCATCAAGGTGACGCCACCGCGCCGCTGCATGCGCAGGCTGAAGGTCGCCGCGACCAGGACCATCGCGCACAACAAAAACGGGCGGGCGAGCAGCGCATTGTAATGCAGGCGATGGCGCTGCGCCGGAAAACCCGATTCCTTGAGCAACGCGATGAAGCCCGGCAATTCCCAAAATGAAATCGTATCCGGCGAAGCGAAGCTTTCCTCGATCTTGTGCAGGGTCAGTTGGGTGGGCAGGCGCCAGCTGGCGAACGATTCGGGGGGCTCCTTGCCCGGCCGCCAGCGCGTGCCGTTCTCGATCAGCCAGTCGCCGGTTTCGAGCCGCACCGTGCGCGCATCGATACGTTCGGTAAATTGGCTCAGTCGGTTGAAAAAGAACAGGGTGACATCGTCCAGAACCAGGTCCGGGGAGGCAAGCCTGCCGGCATGGATGATGATCTGATTGCCAGACCCGTCGCTCTGGCGCAGCCACAAACCCGCGCTCGACAATGATAGCTCGTCGGAACCTTGGTTGAAGATACTGCTCTCAAGCCTTTCAAAGTTCGCCTCGGTAACCGAGGCGATCGGATTGAAAACCGTCACCGCGAAAATGCCGACGAGCAGCGCGACCAGCACGGCTGGGGTCAGAAATTGCCAGACCGAGACCCCGGCCGCCCGCGCCACGACCAGCTCGTTGTTGCGCGTCAGCCGCCAAAAGGCGAGCATCGTGCCGAACAGGACGGCAAAGGGCAGCGCCTCCTGCGCGGTCTGCGGCGACTGCAGCAGGGCCATCATGAACAAGCGCCCGAGGGTCGCCTGCGGCTTCTCGCCGCCGCGGCGGATCAACTCGACATAATCGGCCAGAAAGGTGATGACGCCGATCGCCCCGAAGACGCCGCAGAACCACCCGAAGAACTGCCGGGCGATATAGGCGGACAGGGTTTTTGCGAGGTGCACCGGCAGTCGCCCAGACATCGCCGCCAGAGTCAGCGCGCGCGGACGCCGGCGAGCGTCGGCCAGCGCCAACCGAGCCTAAGCCGTCCGGGTAGCAGGCTTGCGATTCCAAGGGCGAACGGCAGCAGGTTGATAACATACATCAGCGGGATGGCCGCGCTATAGCGGGCGGCGAGATCGTTGACGCCGAGGTCGATCGTTTCGAATAAAAAGGCAGCAGCGATCGCCAGAATGACACGTTTGGTCTGCCCCCTGCGGTTGAATTCCCCGGTCAACAGGCAGGCCAGCGGGATCAGCGCGAAGCTGAACGCGGAAAGCGGGATCAGGATGCGCTGCTGCGCCTCCATGATAAAGCTGTGGCGCAGGAAGGGGTCCGAATCCAACGACCTTGGAGGAAAAAACAGATCGGGGAGAAAGCGCTCCGGAGCTTCGCGGAAACGCACAACCGGCGCATCCTGCAAGCTGCCGAGATCGAGCGTGTAGCGCGCGAAGGTCAGGATCGAAAGCTTTCGGGTCTGCGGGTCGAATTCCTGGCGGTCACCGTTGACCATGATGATGCGGGGGCCGGCCGGCGTGTCGGCAAAGGCAGCGCGCTCGGCCAGGATCGTGACCGGCCGGCGCGGGTCGCGGCTGTCGTTGATCAACAGACCGACGACATCGCCATCGGCTTCACGGCTGCGGATATAGAAGGTCAGCTTGTCCGATACGGTGGTGAAGGTGCCTTCCTGGATCAGGCTGGAGACGAAGCGGTTGCGGATTTCGAACTGCAAATCCCTGAACGCCCGGTTCGCCACCGGCAGGATATAGGCCGACAGGCCCATCAGAAAGGCAAAGGCGATTACCGCCAGGATCAGCACCGGCTTGGCCAGCGCCAGCGGGCTCAACCCCGCAGCGCGCATGACGACGAGCTCGCTCTCCGCGATCAACCGGTTGAAGGTGAACAGCACTGCGATGAACACGCCGATCGGCAGGACGACGTCGAGAAAGCGGGGCAGGATCAGCGCCGCCAGATAAAGAAACAGCTCGATCGACAAGCCACGATTGACGATCAGGTCGATCAGGCGCAGCGACTGGGTCAGCCAGACCGCAGCGCTCAACGCCGCGGTGACAAAGATCATGACGCCGAAGCACTGACGCAGAATATAGCGGTTAAGACTCGTCATCGGCGGCCGATCATAGGCAGGGGTTCGGAGCCCGGCCAGAGAGATTTCCCGGAGCGGCCTGCCATCGCCGGCGAGACCGATGGGCCGGGCAATGTCTCAGGGAGACACCATCCGTGGCCGGGTGTCTGGCGCCGACCCGCGGGCCTGATGTATCTATCGGAGCAGCATGCCGGTAGTCGGGGCCGCCGGTCGGCCAGGCACGGCGATATTGTTCGAGGTCGTGCGATGAAAATCAGCTTTGCCGAGCCTGACCTGCCTCATTCCGGCGCCGCAGTGGCGGGGATCTGGGAGGAGCGGAATTTGACCCCCGCCGCTCGCCGCCTCGACGAGGCGAGCGGTGGCGCAATTACCCGCGCGCTCGCCCAGGCCGCCCGCTTCAGCGGCAAAAAGGGCGAGCTTTTGCCGATCGTGGCGCCGGCAAATCTAACGCTGAGCCGAATCGTGCTAATCGGCCTCGGCAAACCCGAGCAGGCCGGCGCCAAGGTCTTTGAGGAGCTCGGCGGTGCGCTGACCGCACATCTCAACGGCGCCGGGGAAACTGAGGCGACGGTCGCCGTCGACCTCGCCGAGGGATCGCCGATCGACGCGGCCCGGGCGGCGGCCCAACTCGCCTTTGGCGCCCAGCTCAGATCCTATCGCTTCGACAAATACAAGACTAAGCAAAAGCCCGAGCAGAAACTTTCCTTGGGTCGATTAACCGTGTCGACCGATGCGGCGGGCGCGGCAAAACGGGCCTGGCGGCCGCTCGAAAAGACGGTGGAGGCGGTGTTTTTTACCCGCGACCTCGTCTCCGAGCCAGCCAACGTGATCTTTCCGGAGACGCTGGCCGAGCAAGCGCGGACCCTCGAGGAGCAGGGAGTCAGGGTCGAGATTCTCGACGAGAAGGCGATGCGCAAGCTTGGGATGGGGGCGTTGCTCGGGGTGGCGCAGGGCAGCGCCCGGCCCCCGCGCCTTGTCGTCATGGAATGGCACGGCGCCGGGCACGCAGGCCGGCCCGCAGCGCCGCTCGCCTTTATCGGCAAGGGCGTCACCTTCGACACCGGCGGCATCTCGATCAAGCCGGCCGCGGGCATGGGCGACATGAAGTGGGACATGGCCGGCTCGGCTGTGGTCATCGGCCTGATGCGGCTGCTCGCCGCACGCAAGGCCAAGATCGACGCGGTCGGCATCGTCGGTCTGGTCGAGAACATGCCATCCGGCACCGCGCAGCGTCCGGGCGACATCGTCACCTCGATGTCCGGTCAAACCATCGAGGTCCTGAACACCGACGCCGAGGGCCGGCTCGTTCTCGCCGATGCGATGTGGTACTGCCAGGACCGCTTCAAGCCGCAGCTGATGATCGACCTCGCGACGCTGACCGGCGCCGTCATCGTGGCGCTCGGCCATCACCACGCCGGACTGTTCGCGAATGACGACGAGCTGGCGGCTCGGCTGACCGAGGCCGGCAAGGCGGTCGGCGAGGAGCTCTGGCGCTTGCCGCTCGCCGACAGCTACGATCGCGACATCGACAGTGACGCCGCCGACGTGAAGAATATCGGCGGTGGCCGCGCCGCCGGCAGCATCACCGCCGCCCAGTTTTTGCAGCGTTTCGTCAACAAGGTGCCCTGGGCCCATCTCGACATCGCCGGCATGGCGTGGTCGAGCAAGGATGCTGCTACCGTGCCCAAGGGCGCCACGGCCTTTGGCGTGCGACTGCTCGACCGCTTCGTGGCGCAGCATTACGAGAAAGACTAGCCGCGCTTGGCCGAGATCGGCTTCTACCACCTGTTGTCGACGCCGCTCGAACGGGCATTGCCGAAACTTCTCGAACGCGCCCGCGCGCAGGGTTACCCGATCGTGGTCAGGGCCGGTTCGGCCGAACGCGTGGTCCAGCTCGACGCGCTGTTGTGGACCTACGAAGAGGCGAGCTTTCTGCCGCATGGCTCGGCCCGCGACGGCAATCCCGCGTTGCAGCCGATCTGGCTGACCAATGGCGACGAAAACCCGAACCGCGCGTCGATGCTGGTGCTGGTCGATGGCGTCGCGGCCGGCGATCTGTCGTCCTACACCCGCTGCGCCGATATGTTCGACGGCAACAGCGACAGCGCCGTCGCGGCGGCGCGCGAGCGCTGGCGCCATGCCCGCGAGGCCGGCCATAGCCTGACTTATTGGCAGCAGACGGCATCGGGCTGGGAACGCCGCGGCTGAGCGCGGGCGATCGTGGCGCCGATTGCCGCCGGTACCGGCTGGGGCTATAAACCGGCCGCCCGCGCCCTACCGAGAGAAGCTGCCGATGGCCATCGAACGGACCCTGTCAATCCTCAAGCCGGACGCGACCCGGCGCAATTTGACCGGGGCGATCAACGACCGCTTCGAGCGGCGCGGGCTGCGCATCGTCGCGCAAAAACGGATCCGGCTGACCGAGGTGCAGGCCGAGCAGTTTTACCAGGTCCATGCCGAGCGGCCGTTTTATCGCGGGCTCGTTGCCTTCATGACCTCCGGCCCGGTCGTCGTTCAGGTGCTCGAAGGGCCTGAGGCGGTCGCGCTGAGCCGCGAGGTCATGGGTGCGACGGACCCGGCGAACGCCTCACCGGGCACGATTCGCAAGGATTTTGCCGAATTGATCGAGGCGAATTCGGTGCACGGCTCGGATTCCGCCGCGAACGCCGCCCAGGAGATCGCTTTCTTCTTTCCGGCGATCGAAATCATTCCCTAGTGCGGGCCGGCGGACCTTTCGAGACGGCAGACGTCCGTACCAGGCTGCGTATCCCGGTTTCGGTGATCCGGCGACGGTTGGCGATCGGGTTCGAGGCCGGTCTCGATCTTGCCGCGCTGCTGTTCTTTCCGCTGCTCGTGGTGGTGCCGCGAGGGATCGCGCCGCTCGCCTCGGTCGCCGGGTTGTTTGCCGCTCTCTTGGTTCTATCGAGGGGCGGAGCGCTGTCGCGACAGCGTCTTGCTGCTCCGGCGGCGTTGCTCGGAGCGCTGCTGACCTGGGGAGTAATCTCCGCGATCTGGTCGATCGATCCGCTGCGCTCGCTTGAGCTTGCGGCCCGCCTCGCCGGCCTGTTCGCTGCCGGATTGGCGCTGGCGGCCGCGGCCGAACTGGTTGTGGCACCGGACCGGCTGACTGGGTTTCTGGTCGCCGGTTTTGTCCTCGGGATCGCGATGGCTGCTGACCGATCTGGCCACCCATGGGGCGGTGAGCAAACCGTTCTCGACCCGCTCTTATCAGGCCAGCTGGCTGAACCAGGCCTCGGTCGCATTCGCGATCCTGTTATTGCCGACGAGCGCCGCTTTGATTGCGCGCGGCCGCAGGATGTCAGGCCTGGTGTTCGCGGGCGCCGCCGCCATAACGGTGTGCGCACTCGCCGGAACCGCCGCGAAGGTTGCGCTCGCCGCCGGGTTGCCGGCAGCACTGCTCTGCTACGGCTGGCGCGCCCGTACGGCGCGGGCTGCGGCGCTGGTATCGGTTCTTGTCGCGATCAGCGCGCCGCTGACCTTCGCCAGGCTCGAGCGGGTGTCCGATCTGGTCGTCACCGCCGATGCCGTGAAGTTTTCGGCCGCCCACCGGCTGTTGATCTGGTCCTTTGTCGGCGATCGCATTGCCGAGCACCCGCTCGCCGGCTGGGGCCTCAATTCGTCGCGCGCGATCCCCGGCGGCAAGGATCCGATCGAGCCGGGCGCGAGCTGGCTGCCGCTCCACCCGCACAACGCTCCACTTCAGCTCTGGCTCGAACTCGGCGTGCCGGGCGCCGTGCTGCTGGCGCTGGTGGCCGCTTACGCCTGGCTTGCGCTGGCTCGGGCCGAATGGCCGCGTCGGTTTGCCGCGGCGGTCGGTGGCAGTCTCGCGACCGGGTGTGTCGCCACTCTCGCGACTTACGGGATCTGGGAGGAATGGTGGCAGGGCACCTTATGGTTCTCGTTGTTCCTGATTCTGGTGATGGCGCGGGCGGCCGTGGGTAGCGGCGGATCGCGCGTCGCCGAGCCAGCGCGCTGATGCGCGTCTTCACCGCCTTGCCGTTGCGGTATTGGCGCGACGCGGGACCGTTCGCCGCGACGGCGGAGGAGGCCGGCTTCGCCGCGGTGACCACCGTCGAACTTGGCCACGACCCGTTTACCCCGCTCGCCTTCGCCGCGGTCGCCACCAGCCGGATCGAGCTGACGAGTTCGGTCGCGGTGGCTTTTCCGCGCAGCCCGACGGTGCTGGCGAGCCAGGCCTGGGATCTCAATGCGAACGCGGGCGGGCGCTTCGTTCTCGGGCTCGGCAGCCAGGTCAAAGGCCATAACGAGCGTCGCTTCGGCATTGCCTGGAGCCCGCCGGCGCCAAGGTTGCGCGACTACATCGGCGCATTGCGCGCAGTTTGGCGCTGCTGGGAGACCGGCGAACGGCTCGACTATCAGAGCGAGCATTACCGGCTCAGTCTGATGCCCCCAGATTTTTCGCCGGAGCCCACCGGGCTCGCGCCGGTGCCGGTGACCATCGCCGCGGTTGGACCGGCGATGCTGCGCCTCGCCGGCGAGGTTGGCGATGGGGTGCGCCTGCATCCGCTATGCTCGCGCCGCTATCTCGACGAGGTGTGCCTGCCGCAGATCCGCGAGGGGATGCGGCGGGGCGGGCGCCGCCGAGCGCAGTTCGACCTCCACGGCGGCGGGTTTGTCGCCACCGGCGCCGACGAGCAAGCGGTCGCCGCGGCGATCGACCAGGCGCGCCGCCGCATCGCTTTTTATGGCTCGACCCGCACCTATCGGTCGATCCTCTCCCTGCACGGGCTCGATGATCTCGGGCTGAAGCTGCATCGCCTGTCGCTCGAGGCCCGCTGGGGCGAAATGCCGGCCCTGGTCTCGGACGATGTGGTGCGCCTGTTCGCCGCCTGCGGCACCTACCGCGATATTGTGCCGGCGATTGCGGACCGCTTTGGCGGCCTCGCCGATTCGATCGAGATCAACTTCCCCACCCGCACGCCGGCCGGGCTGCAGCGCGAGCTGCTATCCGAGATCCGCCGCATTCCCGATGCCTTCGAGGGTTTCGCCTCCTCCTGACCAAGTCACCGGCTGAGGGATGGCGGGTCAATGCTGGTGGATCAGAATCACCCCGCCGCCGATCAGCGCGATGCCCGCGATCTGAGGCCAGCCGAAGGGCTCGCCCCATAAAATGTGCGCGAGCACGGCGACGACGGCGTAGCTGGCCGAGACCGAGGGAAAGGCCAGCGAGACCGGGATCCGCTTTAGCGCGACGATGTAGAGGAGCGCGGCAAAGACATAGATCGCGAATCCGACCAGGGTCAGCGGGTTCAAAAACTGCGCGGCAAGCGTCGCTGAATCTTCGGCCGCCGATTTCAGCGCGATCTGACCGGCGATGCCGAGCAGGATCGCTGCCGCGAGGCTCGCATAATAGACCGCCATTGCTCTCATCCGGGTGGATCGCCGCCGGCTCGCCGCCGCAAATGGATCATTGCCGCGAGGTCTGAAGATTTTACCACCGATCGGGGCTCAGAGGCCGGCCGCCGCCATCAACCCGCCGATGACCCGATCGGCGGCGAAATGCTCCTCGGCCAGCTCCCGCGCCGCACGGCTATGGAGTGGGTAATCGGTGGCGATCGCGTCGATGGAGGCGAGCGCCTCCTCCGCGTCCGAATATTCGAATAGGCCGCGCCCGACCGGATAGAACTTGCTAAACCCGGTGCGCATCGTCACCACCGGCCGCCCGGCGGCGAGGTAGCACACGCTGCGATCGCTAAACCAGCCGCTGTTTGGCCGCACATAGATGTCCTTGGCGACGGTGAACTCGCCGCGCGATCTGGCGATAAAATCGCGATACGGCGCCATGCCGGCGGAGATCGGGCCGGGATCGAGCAGGCTCCAGCCGCCGCCGGCGACCCTTTGGCGCACCGCCGCGTCCGGTGGATCCATCGCCAGCGCAAAACCAGTCTCGGGCCGATCGCGCGGCAGGTCGAGAAACCGCAAAAAGTTCACATGCTTCGACCAGACATAGCCGGCACCGTCGAATTCGATGTCCTTGCCCCGGTTTTCCCAGGTGGCGACGGTGGTGAAGCAGCGGGGGATGTCCCTCGCCTCGGGCCACAGCGCGGGCACCACCGGCGGTCGGGTCGGCCGCCAGACGATCCCGGACAGCGGCACCGGGCAATCGGCCGCTCCCAAATTCTCGCCGTAGCTGAAAAAGTGGGTGTGGGCGTCGAGATAGGCTCGGGCCGCGCGGTCGGCCTTGGCATATTTGATCTGCTCGTAGACGGGATCGGTATCGATCATGATGCGAACCGGGCAGGCCTGGTGCTCCTCGCGAAGCCTGGTGGCGCCGCACAGGTTGATCAGCCCGTCCGCCTCGGCGTAGAGCCGCGCCACCCGTTCGCGCCCCAGCCCGTGCCACACATCGTGGATCGCGTCCCAATAGGCCCACCGGCCGGCAAGCCCATAGCTTTCCATCGCCCGCCGCAGGTAGGCGACGTTGTACTCGCATTCCATCATGACGCTGGCAACCCGGGGGTCGTAGGGGTTGGCCCCACCATCCTCGATATACCAGACCTTGTAACCGAGCTGTTGCAGGCCGAGCAGGTAGTGTATCGCCTGCCAGGCGATGCCGGCGAGCGGCATCTGGCCGGCAAAATGGAGAACGAGGATCGTGCCGCGCTTGCTCAAGGTTCGCACCTGTTGTCGAGGTCCCGATGCCACAACGGCCGGCGCGTTGATTCATTTCGCTGGCCGGGTGCAGCGGCGAACCCGCCGCTCGAAAATGCGGCAAGCCGGCAAGACCCCAAACCACGTGGGGTTGCCCGTCTAGGGCTCGGCATGCTAGGCACGCAGTGATGATCGACAGCATTCTCGGATGGCTGACGGGGGCTGCGCCTGACGGTGCCTCGGCGCCGAAGGACGAACTGCAGCTCGCTTTGGCCGCGCTGCTGGTCGAGGTGGCCAACAGCGACGACCATTTCGACGAAAAGGATCGCGCGGTCGTCGCACAATTGCTCGAACGGCGCTTCAAACTGTCGCACGCCGATGCCCGGATCTTGCTCGCCGCCGGCGAACGCGAGGCGGGCCACGCCGTGGAGCTGTTTCACTTTACCCGCATCATCAACGAGCGACTGTCCTTCGAGCAACGGATCGAACTCGTCGAGATGCTATGGGAAGTCGCCTATGCGGACGGCGTGCTCGATCAGTACGAAGACAGCCTGCTGCGCCGTGTCGGCGGGCTGATCTATGTGCCCGATCGCGAGCGCGGCATGGCACGGCGGCGCGTCCTCGGGCGGCTTGGGCTCGACGCGACGATCTGACCCGCGCCCGCTGGCCTGGGAAGTTCAGGAGAAGAAGCCACCACCATGACTTATGTCGTCACCGAAGCCTGCATCCGCTGCAAGTATATGGATTGCGTGGAGGTCTGCCCCGTCGATTGCTTCTACGAGGGGGAGAACATGCTGGTGATCCATCCGGACGAATGCATTGATTGTGGGGTATGCGAGCCGGAATGCCCGGTCGACGCGATCATTCCGGACAGTGAGGCCGAAGCCGAGCGATGGGTCGAGTTGAACCGCGAGTATGCGGCAAGCTGGCCGAACATCACCCGCAAAAAGCCGTATCCCGAAGACGCCGATTCGTGGAAGGACGTCCCCGACAAATACGAGAAGGAATTCAGCCCCAAACCCGGCGGCAGCTGAGAGGCGGGATGCGGGCGAAGGCGGGCCGGCCCGGGATATGCGTTGCGGGCATGCGTGACCCGCTGGCTTTGGACAGGCTTTTCATGGTAACGTTGCTGCGGTGCGATTGACGCGTTCCCTTCCGGTTCCGCGCTCTTCGTCGAGTTGTGGACGATCGCCGTTGCCATGTTGCGGCGACGGCTGAGGCGTCCCGGCATTACCACTCGGGTCGATTGTGAGAGACGGACATGACGTCGGAAAAGCCGCTATTCTCTACGGGTGACCTCGTCGTCTATCCGACCCATGGCGTCGGCCAGATTACCGGCATCGAGATCCAGGAGATCGCCGGATATACGCTAAGCGTGTTCGTCGTGGCTTTCGACAAGGACCGGATGACCTTGCGGGTGCCGCTGGCCAAGGCCAAGGCGTCCGGCTTGCGACGATTGTCAAGCCGCAAGGAGATGGATGCCGCCCTCGCCAAGCTGCGTGGCCGCTCGCGGGCCAAGCGCACGATGTGGAGCCGGCGCGCCCAGGAATATCAGGCCAAGATCGCCTCGGGCGATCCGGGCTCGATCGCCGAGGTGGTGCGCGATCTTTATCGGAATTCCGGCCAGCCCGAACAATCCTACAGCGAGCGGCAGATCTATCAGGCGGCGCTCGACCGCTTTGTCCGCGAGTTTGCCGCCGTCGAGCGGATCGACGAGACCACGGCGACCCAGCGGGTCGAGCAATTGCTGACCGCCTGAGCGGAGCGGCAATGCCGAGGCGGGACGCGGGGTGAACGTCGCACGGCCGCCGCAGAATTTTGCTCGGCTTCGGATGGCGAAGCGGGTGTGGGCGGTCGCCGCGATCCATGCCCAGGCCTCGCGTCTGGTCCGCCTGCACGATCGGCTGAGCGAGCGCTTTCGTACCGGCGACCGGGTCGTCTATCTCGGCAACTACCTCGGGCATGGCGAGGCGGTGCGAGCCACGATCGACGAACTGCTCGATTTTCGCCGTCGGGTTCTCGGACGCCAGCGCGGCTTTGGCTGCGACGTGGCCTATCTGCGCGGCGCACAGGAAGAGATGTGGCAAAAACTGCTTCAGCTGCAATTTGCGCCCAATCCGGGCGAGGTGCTGCAATGGATGGTCAAGGCCGGCGTCGAAACCACGGTGCGCGCCTATGGCGGCGATTTGCGGCAGGGTTTAGCCGCCTCCCGTGACGGCCCGCGCACGATCACCCGCTGGACCGCGGCGCTGCTCAGCGCGATGAACGCAACCCCCGGCCACACCAACCTGTTTTTGGCGCTGCGCCATGCCGCCTTTACCGAAGATCGCGGGCTGCTGTTCGTTCACGCCGCGATCGACCCGTCGCGTCCGCTCGCTGCGCAAGGTGACGCTTTCTGGTGGGGCCGCGACGACATCCTCGATCTCGCCGCCCCGTTCGAGGGGTTCCGCCGCGTCGTCAGGGGCACCGACCGCCAGCAGCGAGGTCTCGTCGAGCGCGAATTTGCGGCCTCGCTAGATGGCGGCGCGGGGCGGGGCGGTGGGCTGCTCGCCGCCTGTTTCGACCCGGGCGGGGCCATTCTCGATCACGTCGAGGCCTGATCGGCGCATGCCCGGATTGGCGCGGCCGCCGGGCCGGCATCGCGCGGGGGAAGATGGATTAGGGGAACTTTGGCGCGCGCTGCCATGTTGCGCTGACCGGTGCCGGTTCACATTTGGTGGCGGATGATCGAACGGTCGGGTGTGCGCGAAACCGGGGCGGCTGCGGTGCGCGAAGGTCTGCGCATCTACAACCTGTTTCCGACCCTGGCTGGGACGATACGGCAATGGCGCCAGCATCTGCCGCGGATCGCGGCGATGCAATTCAATGCCGTCTATCTCAATCCGTTCCATTATCCGGGGTTCTCCGGCAGCCTCTACGCCGTCAAGGACTATTACCGCCTGAACCCGCGCTTTCGCGGCGACGAGCGAGCTGACGACGATAGCTTGCTGCGTGAGTTTACGCAGGCGGCGGCGGCGCACGGCCTGCGCGTGATCATGGATCTCGTCGTCAATCATACTTCCAAGGATAGCGAGCTGATCGCCGCCCACCCCGGCTGGTTTGCCCGCGATGCCAAAGGTGAAATCGTCTCACCCTACGCGACCGATCCCGCCGACCCGAGTCGCAAAACCGTGTGGGGTGATCTCGCTGAACTCGATTACCAAACACCGCAGCGCAGCCAGATCCTCGCCTATTTCCGGGATCTCGTGCGTCACTATGTCGGCCTCGGCTTTGGCGGCTTCCGGTGCGATGCGGCCTACAAGGTGCCGTCCGAGGTGTGGCGCGGTCTGATCGGCGCCGCAAAGGCGATCGCATCCGATGCGGTGTTCTGTGCCGAGACCGTAGGTGCCCCCAAGGAAGCGGTGCTGGCCCTTGCCGATGCAGGCTTCGACTATCTCTTCAACAGCGGCAAATGGTGGGATTTCGAAAGTCCATGGCTGCTCGACCAATACGGAGCCTTCCGCCGTATCGCGCCGTCGATCGGCTTTCCCGAGAGCCACGACACCGAGCGGCTGGTGACCGAACTGCGCGCCGCCGGCATTGCCGAAAGCGAGATCGAGCCACGCTATCGCCAAGCTTATGCCTTTGCCGCGGCGTATTCGACCGGCGTACTGATGCCGATGGGGTTCGAATTTGGGTGGGGGCGGCGACTTGCCGTGGTGATGGGCGATGATGCAGCCCCGGAGCCGCAGCGCTTTGACCTCAGCCAATACATTGCCCAGATCAATGCGATGAAGCGGGCGATCCCGGCCTTGAACGAGGAGGGACCACAGCGGCGGCTCGACAGCGGCAACGCCGATTTGGTGGTGCTGGAGCGGCAGACCGAGAGTGGCGACGACCGAGCCCTTATCGTTGTCAACCGGGATCGCCGCCGATCGCGCGAGATCGGGCCGGCTCTGGCGGCCGAGTGGGCGGAAGCGGGGTCGCCGCCGGGTTCGCTGATAGTCGATCCGCTCGGCTTGCGGGTACTGCACGCGACAGCCCCGGCAGCAGTCGAGGGCGCCATCGCGATGCACCCGCTGTGGCAGGCGGAAGCGGGTATTCAGATCGAGGAGGTTTATCCGGAACTTGACGGCGGCCGCTATCCGGTCAAACGGATCCTCGGGGATACTTTCGAGGTCTGGGCCGATCTGTTTCGCGACGGCCACGACCGGCTGCGCGGGGTCGTCAAATACCGGCACGAGGACGAACCATGGCGGGAGACGCCGCTGAGTTTTTTCGACAACGACCGCTGGGTCGCCCGCTTTCACCTCGATCGGGTCGGGCTGTGGCGGTACACGATCGAAGCCTGGACCGACCGGTTCGAAAGCTGGCGCGAGGAACTCGACAAGAAACGCGAAGCCGACCAGGACATCGCCCTCGAACTGGTCGAAGGTTGGACGATCGTCGAGGCGGGATTAGCATCGAGCGAGGGCGACGACGTGGCAGCCGCTGCGGCATTGCCGCAGGAATACCAGCGCGGCGACGCCGCCCGGCGGACCGAGTTGCTGCTATCGCCGGCGCTGCGCGAGGCGATGGCGCGCTCGCAGCCGCGCACCGGGCTGGTGCGCTACCCGCGCGAACTGGAAATTGTCGTTGACCGCAAAGCCGCGCGCTTTTCCTCCTGGTACGAGATGTTCCCGCGCAGCCAGGGGCGCGAACCCGGTAAGAGCGCGAGCTTCGATGATTGCATCGCTCGGCTCCCCGAGATCGCCGCACTCGGGTTCGATGTCGTTTATCTGCCCCCGATTCATCCGATCGGGCGCGTCAACCGCAAAGGCCGGGACAACAGCACCGTGGCGGGACGCGGCGATCCGGGCAGCCCCTATGCGATCGGTTCGGTCGATGGCGGGCATCGCGCAGTCAACCCCGAACTCGGCGCCCTCGCCGATTTTCGCCGCTTTGTGGGCGCCGCCGCGAGCGAGGGGATCGAGGTCGCGCTCGATTTTGCGGTTCAGTGCGCGCCCGACCACCCCTGGGTGCGCGAACATCCGCGATGGTTCCGTCTTCGCCCGGACGGTACGATCAAATACGCCGAAAACCCACCCAAGAAATACGAGGACATCGTAAATGTCGATTTCGGCAGCGCCGATCGAGCGGGCTTGTGGACGGAGTTGCGCGACATCGTCCTGTTCTGGATCGGCGAGGGGGTGCGCATCTTTCGCGTCGACAACCCGCATACCAAGCCACTGCCGTTCTGGGAGTGGCTGATCCGCGAGGTTAAAGCGCGCTGCCCTGAGGCGATCTTCCTGTCCGAGGCGTTCACCCGGCCGAAGATGATGCGAGCCCTGGCCAAGGCTGGGTTCAGCCAGTCCTACACCTATTTCACCTGGCGTAATACCAAGACCGAGCTCATTGAATACCTGACCGAGCTCACCCAATACCCGGCCACCGAATATTTTCGCCCAAATTTCTTCACCAACACGCCCGATATTTTGCCGGTATTTCTGCAGGAGGGCGGACGCCCGGCGTTTCGCATCCGCCTGGTGCTGGCGGCGACGTTGTCACCTGCCTACGGGATCTATAATGGCTTCGAATTATGCGAGAACACGCCGATCCCCGAGCGCGAGGAATACCTGCATTCGGAGAAATACGAATACAAGGTCTGGGATTGGGACCGCCCCGGCAACATCAAGGATGACATCCGGGCGCTGAACCGTTGTCGCCGCGACAATCCGGCGCTGCACGAGTTTCTGAACCTGCACTTTCTCGGATGCGCCGATCCAGATGTCCTGGCTTATCTGAAAATCTCTGCCGATCGGAGCAATGCCATCATCGTCCTCGTCAATCTCGATCCGCACGCCGCCCATCAGGCCGATATCGAACTGCCGCTGGCGTTGCTTGGGCTTGAACCGGATCGCCCCTTCGAACTCGAGGAAGTGTTTACCCGAACCCTCGCCACCTGCCGCGGCGCGAGCCAGCGGTTTCGCCTCGACCCCGAGACCAACCCCGCCCTGATCTTTCGCCTGCTTCACCCCGAGCCCCAATGAGCCCCCCTGACGACGCCTCCGCCGCGCTGTTCGGTAGCGGCGAACTCGCGCGCCCCGCGACCTCGGATCCGTTATGGTACAAGGACGCGATCATCTATCAGCTGCATGTCAAGGCTTTCTTCGATGCCGACGACGACGGCATCGGCGATTTCCAAGGGCTGTGCCGCAAGCTCGATTATTTGCAGGATCTCGGCGTTACCGCCCTGTGGCTGTTGCCGTTCTACCCCTCGCCGCTGCGCGACGACGGCTACGACATCTCCGATTACAAGAGCATCAATCCGTCCTATGGGCGGATGGGCGATTTCAAGGCGTTTATCCGGGAGGCGCACCGTCGCAACCTGCGCGTCATTACCGAACTGGTGATCAACCACACTTCCGACCAGCATCCGTGGTTCCTGCGCGCGCGTCAGGCAAAGCGGGGCTCGCATCTGCGGGACTTTTACGTCTGGAGCGAAACCGACCAGAAATTCCCTGAGACCCGCATCATCTTTGTCGACGCGGAAAAATCCAATTGGGCATGGGACCAGGTGGCCCAGGCCTATTACTGGCATCGGTTCTATGCGCATCAGCCCGATCTGAATTTCGACAATCCGCGGGTGTTTCGCGCGGTTGCCGATGTGATGCGGTTCTGGCTCGATCTCGGGGTCGACGGCTTGCGGCTTGACGCGGTGCCCTATCTGATCGAGCGAGAAGGCACGATCAACGAGAACCTGCCCGAGACCCATGAGATCCTGCGCCGGCTGCGCCGCGAGTTGGACCAGCGCTATGGCGATCGGATGCTGCTCGCCGAGGCCAATCAGTGGCCCGAGGATGTGCTGCAATATTTCGGCGCCGGCGATGAGTGCCACATGGCGTTCCATTTTCCGCTGATGCCACGCATCTACATGGCGGTCTCGACCGAAGACCGCCATCCGATCACCGACATCATGCGCCAGACCCCGGACATCCCGGATTCCTGCCAATGGGCGGTGTTTCTGCGCAATCACGACGAGCTGACCTTGGAGATGGTCACCGATCGCGAGCGCGACTACCTGTGGAACCACTATGCGGCAGATCGGCGCGCGCGGATCAACCTCGGGATCCGCCGTCGCCTGGCGCCGTTGATGGAGAATGACCGCCGCCGGATCGAGCTGTTGAACGCGCTGCTGATTTCAATGCCGGGCACCCCGGTGTTTTATTACGGCGACGAGATCGGCATGGGCGACAACGTCTTTCTGCGCGACCGCGATGGCGTGCGTACCCCGATGCAATGGTCGTTTGACCGCAACGGCGGGTTCTCCCGCGCCGACCCAGCCAGCCTCTATCTGCCGCCGATCATGGATTCGGTTTACGGCTTCGAGGCGGTTAATGTCGAGGCGCAGAGCCGCTCGCCCTCTTCCTTGCTGAACTGGATGAAACGGCTGATCGCGGCGCGCCGTTCGCGCCGCGCTTTCGGCCGCGGCGACTTGCGGTTTCTGTATCCCTCGAACCGCAAGGTCATCGCCTATCTGCGCCGCCTTGGCGACGAGATCATCTTGTGCGTGGTCAATCTGTCGCGCTCACCGCAGGCGGTCGAGCTCGATCTGGCCGAATTTCGCGGTCGACAGCCGGTGGAGTTGCTCGGTCGCAGCGTCTTTCCAATCATTGGCGACATCCCCTACCTGTTGACCCTGCAAGGGCACAGCTTCTTCTGGTTCGAGCTGCAGCTGAGCGCTTTGGAGGCAGCGAATTTGCAATCCTCGCCGCCCGAGTTGGTCACTCTGGTGATGCCGCAAGGCTGGGCCGACCTGTTCCGCCCGCACAATCTGGTGCAGCTCGAAGGCGAGGTGATGCCGACCTTTCTGGCCCGCCAGCGCTGGTTTGCCGCCAAGGATCGGCGAATCCGCGAGGTAACCGCCGAGGCTCGCGGAGAGATCACGCGGCCGGCTGAGGAAGGCTCGGCAGCGGAGACGTATCTCGCGACCGTGGTGGAGGTAGGGTTCGGCGGGGATGAACGGCAGCATTATTTCCTGCCTCTCGCCAGGGTGTGGGCGCCGGCCGAGACCGATCAGCGCCAGGCGCTTGTTTCGGTAACCCTTGCCGAACTGCGCCAGTTTCGTCGTGAAGGCGCGCTGGTCGACGCCATGTCGCAAGATGGTTTCCCTTTGGCGCTGATGGATGCGATTGCGCGCGAGGTGCGGTTGCCGCTAGAGGGCGGCGAAATCCGCTGTCTCAAGACCCCAAACTACCAACGGGCAGCCGCACCCGAACGGCTGACGGTCCGCCGCGGCGGGGTAGAACAGTCGAACAGCTCGGTCTTCTTCGACGAATTCGGGATGCTCAAGATCTACCGCCGGCTCGAACCCGGCCCTCACCCGGAAATCGAGATGTCCCGGTTTCTCGCCGAGCGGGCTGGTTTTGCCAATACGCCGCCGCCGCTCGCGACCATCGAGCTGACTCTCGACGGCGAAAGCCGGCCGCAGACGATGGCGCTCGGTGTGCTGTTCGGCTTTGTCCGCAACCAGGGAGATGGCTGGACTCAGGCGTTGAACTACTTGACCCGTTATCTCGACGACGCACTGATAGCGACCGACGCGCGGTCATCCGAGCTGGCCGATCCGGACCTGTTCTTTCTGGCCCTGGCGCGCCAGATCGGCATCCGCACCGCCGAGATGCACCGCGCATTGGCCGAGCACGGTGGCGAGGATCCCGATTTCGCGCCCGAGCCGATCACTCGCGAGGATATCGCCGGATGGCGGAACGCGCTCGAAACCGAAGCCGCGGCGATGCTGGCGAAATTGGAGCGCGAGCGGGCGGGGCTGCCGGCGCCGGCGCATGAGCGGGCCGAGCGATTGCTGGCACTGCGCGACCGGTTTTTGGCGCAGATCCGCACCCTACTTCCCGACGAGGTCGCGGCGCAGAAGACCCGGCTCCACGGCGATTTCCATCTGGGGCAAGTCATCGTCGTGCAGAATGATTTCTTCATCGTCGATTTCGAGGGCGAGCCGTCGCGCCCGCTCGCGGCGCGCCGCGCCAAAAGTTCGCCATTGCGCGACGTGGCCGGAATGATCCGCTCGTTCGACTACGCCGCCGTCGCCGCGGTGCGCCATCTGGCCGAGACTCGGCCGGGGGCGGCGCCGCGAATGATGGAGCTGGCCGAAACCTGGCGCCAACGGGCGGTCGATGGATTTCGCGCCGCTTATCGCAAGACCATGCGCGGCTGTGCCGCGTACCCGGCCAGCAAAAGGCAGGCGCGCGACATAACCGCCTTCTTCACCCTCGAAAAGGCGGTTTACGAGGTGTCTTACGAACTGGCGAACCGGCCCTCATGGGTCGATATCCCGCTCGAAGGCATCCTCGGCATTCTCGACAAGACAAAGGCCGGAGCCGGTGGCGAAGCGCCCTAACTCGCCGGGTCCGAGGCCGGAACGGCTCGCGCCGGAGGAGCATCCGGCAACGGCAGAGCGCCTCGGGCCGGAACCACCCGAGCCGGGGCCGGTTGAGCCAGATCGGCCCGAGCCGAACCGCCCCGATCCTGAGATCGAGGCCATTGTCGCGGCGCGCCACGGCGATCCGTTCGCATTCCTCGGATTGCATAAGACGAACACCGGAATTTGCGTGCGGGCGATATTGCCGGCGGCGCAGCAAATGGCGGTGCTCGACAGCGCCACCGGCACCGTCGTGGCCGAGGGCAGGCGGGTTCATCGCGAAGGTTTTTTTGTTGCCGAGATCCCCGACCGGCAGGAGCCGTTTCGGTACCGGCTGCGAATCTCGGGCGGCGGCATTATGCGCGAGATCGACGACATCTACCGCTTCTCTCCGGTGCTGGGCGAGCTTGATCTCCATCTCCTCGCCGAGGGCAACCATCTGGCAAGCTACCGCAAGCTCGGCGCCCATTCGTTGGAACATGAGGGCGTTGAAGGCGTGGCCTTTGCTGTTTGGGCGCCCAACGCGCAAGCGGTCAGCGTCGTCGGCGATTTCAATGCCTGGGACGGCAGGCGGATGCCGATGCGGCGGCGCGGCCCCAGCGGATTTTGGGAACTCTTCGTGCCGGGCCTGCGCCCCGGCCATCTTTACAAATATCAGATACATGGCCCGGATGGTGAGCTGCTGCCGCTAAAGGCCGATCCGCATGCCGAGCGGACCGAGAGACCGCCGGGCACGGCATCGATCGTGGCCGATCCCTCGCGTCATGTCTGGCACGACGGGACGTGGGTGGCCGAGCGCTGGCGGCACAACGATCGCGAGGCCCCGTTGGCGATTTATGAAGTCCATTTGGGCTCCTGGCGCCGCAACCTCGCCGAAAATGGACGGTACCTGAGTTATCGCGAGCTGGCAGGCCAGCTCGTCCCCTACGTCGTCGAGATGGGGTTCACCCATATCGAGATCATGCCGATCATGGAATATCCATTCGACGGTTCGTGGGGGTATCAACCGGTGTCGCTGTTCGCCCCTACCAGCCGCTATGGGGCTCCCGACGATTTCCGGGCGCTGGTCGAGGCTTGCCATCAGGCGGGGATCGGCGTGCTCCTCGACTGGGTCCCCGGTCATTTCCCGAACGACCCGCACGGGCTCGGCCGCTTCGACGGTACGGCACTTTACGAGCATGCCGACCCGCGTCAGGGTTTTCACCGCGACTGGAACACGCTGATCTACAATTACGGCCGGCGCGAGGTCGCCAACTTTCTGCTGTCGAGCGCGCTTTATTGGCTGCGCGAATTTCACATCGACGGCATCCGCGTCGATGCTGTCGCCTCGATGCTGTATCTCGACTACAGCCGCCCGGCGGGCGAATGGATCCCGAACGCTTTCGGCGGCCGGGAGAACCTCGAGGCGATCGCCTTTCTGCGGCGGATGAACGAGCTGATCTTTGGCGAGGCGAACGGCGCGACCTCGGCCGCCGAGGAATTGACCGCCTGGCCGATGGTGTCGCGACCGACCTATGTCGGCGGGCTCGGCTTCGGCTACAAGTGGAACTTGGGTTGGATGCACGATACGCTGCGCTATATGGCGACCGACCCGATCTACCGCAAATATCGCCATAACGACCTCAGCTTTGGGCTGCTCTATGCCTATCATGAGAATTTCATATTGCCGCTAAGTCACGACGAAGTCGTGCACGGCAAGGGATCGCTGATTGCCAAGATGCCGGGCGACGAATGGCAGCGTTTCGCCAATCTGCGCGCCTATTTCGCCTTTATGTGGACCCACCCCGGCAAGAAACTGATGTTCATGGGTGACGAGTTCGCGCAGGAACGCGAGTGGAATCACGATATCGGTCTCGACTGGCAGCTCCTCGGCGATCCGCTGCACGAGGGAGTGAGACGGGTTGTGCGCGATCTGAATCGGGTCTATCGCGATACGCCGGCATTGCACCGGCTCGATTGCGACCCGGACGGCTTCGCGTGGATCGATGTGGCCAATGCGGCGGAGAGCGTTGTCTCCTACCAGCGCCGCGGCCACGACCCACACGAGCTGGCGATCGTCGTGTGCAACTTTACCCCGGTGCCGCGCGAGGATTATTGGATCGGGGTTCCCCGGCCCGGCCGCTATCGCGAGCGTATCAACACCGATGCCGTCGATTACGGCGGCAGCGGTGTCGGCAACGCCGGAGAGGTGCACTCTGAACCGCATCCGATGCACGGCCATCAGCACGCGATTCGTCTGCGGCTGCCGCCGCTCGGCGTACTGATCTTCACCGCGGATTAGCGGCCAATTGCCCGGCTCGACTGACCGCATTGGGTCGCCGGCTTCGGCTTTCGGCCGCGCGGCACCATATTGCCATCCGACGCGCTGAGGGCAAGTGGCGTCGCCGAGGAAGGTATGGCCGGGACGTCCCTATCCGCTGGGTGCAACCTGGGATGGAAAAGGGGTCAATTTCGCGCTGTTTTCGGCCCATGCGGAAAAAGTCGAACTATGCCTGTTCGACCGCGCCGGTTTGCGCGAAGAGGCGCGAATTGTCTTGCCCGAATACACCGACGAGGTCTGGCACGTCTATCTGCCGGATGCGCGCCCCGACCTGCTCTACGGCTATCGGGTCCATGGACCATACGATCCGGCCAATGGACATCGTTTCAATCCGAATAAATTGCTGATCGATCCTTATGCGAGGTCGCTGCACGGCCGGCTACGCTGGGCCGATGCCGATTTTGGCTATCGTCTCGGTGGCCCGCGTGAGGATTTGGCGATCGATCGACGTGACAATTCGCGCTACATCCCCAAATGCCGGGTCATCGAACCGGCCTTTACCTGGGATGAAGAGCACCGTCCGCAGACCCCCTGGGAGGAGACGGTAATTTTCGAATTGAACGTTCGGGGAATCACAATGATTCATCCCGGCGTAGATTTGGAGCATCGCGGCACCTTCGCCGGGCTCTCCTCGCCGGCGATGATCGACTACCTCGTCGGCCTCGGGGTCACCGCGGTCGAATTGCTGCCGATTCATGCCACGGTCGACGACCGCCAGCTGGTCGATCGCGGGCTGGCGAATTATTGGGGCTACAACACGATCGGCTTCTTCGCGCCGGACCCACGCCTACTGGCGACCGGCTCGATTGCCGATTTCAAGACGACGGTCAGACGCCTGCACGATGCCGGGATCGAGGTCTTGCTCGATGTCGTCTACAACCACAGCGGCGAGGGCAACCATCTTGGCCCAACCCTGTCGTTTCGTGGCATCGACAATGCATCATATTATCGGCTCGACACCGATCCGCGCTTTTACCAGGACTTCACTGGCACCGGCAATACGCTGAACCTCGACCATCCGAGGGTGTTGGAACTGGTGATGGATTCGCTGCGCTATTGGGCCACGGAAATGCATGTCGACGGCTTCCGCTTCGATCTGTGCACCACGCTCGCCCGCGAGAACGGCGATTACGGGCAGGGCAGCGCGTTTTTCGACGCGGTTCGCCAGGACCCGGTCATGGCCGGGCTCAAGCTGATCGCCGAACCTTGGGACCTTGGCCCCTATGGTTATCAACTCGGCAATTTTCCGCCGGGATGGGCGGAGTGGAATGCGCAATACCGTGACACCCTGAGACGGTTTTGGAAGGGCGATCAAGGCGTGGTCGCCGATGTAGCCTCACGCATCGCCGGCTCGTCCGATATTTTCGGTTACCGCGGGCGGCGGCCTTGGGCCAGCATCAATTTTATTACTGCGCATGACGGGTTCACCTTGCAGGATCTGGTCAGTTACAACGACAAGCACAATGAAAAGAATGGCGAAGATGGCCGCGACGGCATCGACGCGAACCTCAGCTGGAATTGCGGGGTCGAGGGCCCATCCGACGACCCGGCGATCGTTTCATTGCGCGATCGGCAAAAGCGCAACATGCTGGCGAGTTTGCTGTTGTCGCTCGGGGTGCCGATGTTGCTCGCCGGCGACGAGATTGGGCGTACCCAGCAGGGCAACAACAATGCCTATTGCCAGGACAATGAAATTTCCTGGACCGATTGGGCGAAGATCAGGCCCGAAGACCAGGAGACGGGCCGATTTGTCAGCTATCTGATCCATCTGCGCCGCAACCATCGGGTCTTTTCGCGCCCCCGTTTTCTACGCGGCGAGGTGCTCTCCGAGGCTGGGGTCAAGGACATCACCTGGGTCACCCCGTCCGGGAGAGAGGCAACGGACGAAGACTGGGGTAACCCGGTTGCCCTATCGCTCGGCTATGTGCTGAGCGGCGCCGCCGGGGAATTTTTCACGCCGGGCGGCCAGCGCGATATCGACGAGAGTTTTTTGGTGATGATGAACGCCTATTACGGCGATCTCGATTTCTGCATCCCGGATCTGGCCGCGCCGATGTCGTGGCAGCCGTTGGTCGACACTGCCAAGCCGACCGGACGGGTGGTCGATCGCCGGCTCTACGCGCCCGGCGAGGTGTACCGGCTGCAGCCTCACTCCTTTGCCTTGTTCATCAACCGGGCGCCTCGCCCGGAATTGCCGGAGAAAGCGCAGCTTGCCCGCGAGATTGCCGACCCGCTGCAGGATGACCGGCGACGTGGATTTTATGATGCGGAGGGAGGTGCCGCGGCGGAGGGGGGAGAGCCCGATGCACCGCTGGTATGAGAGGCCTTTCGGCGCCGAACCGCTGACCGGTGGTGTCCGCTTCCGGTTGTGGGCGCCCCGCGCCGAATCCGTGTCGCTGCAACTCGAAGGACCGAGCCAGAGCGCGGCGCCGATGAATCGAGAGGGCGAAGGCTGGTTCGCGCTGACGACCGCGCTTGCCGGTCCCGGCACGCGGTATCGCTATCTCATCGACGGCAAAGGCGTTCCCGATCCCGCTTCGAGCTATCAACCGGAGGGAGTGCATGGTCCGAGCGAGGTGGTCGATCCGCGGGCTTACGATTGGAATGATCTCGGCTGGCGCGGCCGGCGATGGGAAGAGATTGTGCTTTACGAGTTGCACCTCGGCACATTTTCTGAAACCGGCGATTTCGCCGGAGCTGCACGGCATCTCGATCACCTTTGCCGGCTCGGGGTGACCGCGGTCGAGTTGATGCCGATCGCCGAGTTTCCCGGCGGTTGCAACTGGGGCTATGACGGGGTCTTTCCCTACGCCCCGTCGTCGCGTTACGGTCGGCCGGAGGATCTGAAGTCGCTCGTCGAGGCTTGTCACGCCCGCGGTCTCGCGATCCTGCTCGATGTCGTCTACAATCATTTTGGCCCTGAGGGGAATTATCTGCCGGCGATTGCGCCAGATTTCTTTACCGAGCGGCACCATACGCCGTGGGGCGCCGCCCTTGCTTTTAGTGGGCCGAGAAGCCGTGTAGTGCGCGATTTCTTTATCGACAACGCGCTCTATTGGCTCGAAGAGTTCCATTTGGACGGATTGCGTCTCGATGCGATCCACGCAATATTCGACGATGATATTCCTGACGTCATTGATGAGATAGGCGACACCGTGCGGCGCCGTATCAAAGATCGAGACATTCATCTGGTGCTCGAAAATGATCGAAACGAGGCCCGCCGCCTTTCGCGGTCCAAGGGCCGGAGCGGGCATTTCAGCGCGCAATGGAATGACGATGTGCACCATGCTCTGCATGTGTTGATCACTGGCGAGACATCAGGGTTTTACCTGGATTACGCCGTCGATCCGGCCCGGCATCTCGGCCGCGCGCTGGCCGAGGGCTTTGCTTATCAAGGCGAGCCGTCTGCGTTTCGTGGCGGCAGGCCGCGCGGTGAACCATCGGCCGCGCTTCCGGCGAGCGCCTTCGTCGCGTTTCTGCAGAACCACGACCAGATCGGCAACCACCCGTTCGGGACACGGCTCGCCACGCATGTCAGCGAAGCGGCATTGCATGCCGGCGCCGCGATCGTGCTGCTGTCGCCGCAAATCCCGCTGCTGTTCATGGGCGAGGAATGGGCGAGCCAGCAGCCGTTCGCATATTTCTGCGATTTCGAGCCGGAACTGGCGGACGCCGTGCGCGAGGGACGCCGCCGTGAATTCGCCCATTTCCCCGAATTTCACGACGAGGCCGCGCGAATGGCCATCCCCGACCCCACGGTAGCGGAAACATTCGCGATGTCCCGGCTCGACTGGAGCGAACCAGAAAAGGCAGGCCATGCCCGATGGCTCGCCCGCTATCGGAAGTTGCTGGAGATCCGCCGGCGCGAGATCGTACCGCGGCTCCCCGGCATGCCCGCCTTCGCCGGCCGGTATCGTGTGCTGGGACCGCTGGCGCTCATCGTCGAGTGGCGTCTCCGTGACGATTCGCGGCTGACGCTGGTGGCCAATTTCGCCCCTAAGGCGATTGCGGTCCCGGCGGAAGCGAGCGGCGGGCGGTTGATTTATACCTCTGCCATCCCCGGCGCACCGGTCAGCGCCAGTTTCTTGTTGTCGCCGCCGGCCGCGCTAACATGACCGACCGCGCCGCGCTGGTCCGCCTGGCCGGGCTTGTCGGCATCGAGACGGCCTATACCGACGTCCTCGGTCAACCCCGCGAAGCCTCAGACGAAAGCCTGTTGGCGGTGATCGCCGCCTTTGGGCTGTCTGCCGATCCGAGGCAGGCGGCCGCCGAGATCGCCGAACGGCAGCGCGCCGCACCCCTCGGGCTCGATCCGGTGCATCTGGTTCACGCCGAAACAGCACGCCCCGAACTGACCTTGTACATTCCGTCCGGAACTCGCGAGATCGCCTGGACCTGTCGTCTCGAAGGCGGCGAAGAGCGCGTCGGCAGAGTGAGAGCGGAAGCCATGTCCGAGGACGGGCGCTTCGCTCTGCCGCTGCCGGTGGGTTTGCCGCTCGGCTATCACCGGCTGGCGCTGGAGGTCGGCCGCATTGCGGCGCAGCTCGATCTGATCGTCGCCCCGGCGCGGTGTCATCTGCCGCCTCGGCTCGGACCGGATGCGCGCAGCTGGGGGCTGACCTGCCAGCTATACGGGCTGCGCAGTGCTCGTGATTGGGGCGTCGGAGACTTTACCGACCTCGCATCGCTCGCCGCCGCCGCGGGATCGGGCGGCGCCGCAGTGCTCGGCTCCAACCCGCTGCATGCTCGGTTCGCCGCCGAGCCATGGCATTTCAGCCCCTATTCGCCGTCGAGCCGGACCCGGCTCGATTACCTGAATATAGACCCGACCGCCGTACCCGGCTTTGCCGAGGACGAATTCGTGCGGGCACTGATCGCGAGCGAATGGTTCGGCGCCACACGTTGGGCCGCCCGTTCGGCCGAACTGATCGATTACGGTGCAGCCGCCGCCTGCAAAAGGCCGGTGCTGGAGGCGCTGTGGCGCCGCTTTCGGGTGACCGATCTTGGCGACAACGGTACGGCGCAGACCGCGCTCGGCGGCAACTTCCGCCAGTTTCAACGGGATGGCCGGCAGGAGCTGCTCGATTTCGCGATCTTCGAATTGTTGCATGAGCATTATTGCCGCCAGCAGCGCGGGTTTTCATGGCGCAATTGGCCGGCGCCGATGCGCAATCCACGCTCGGCCGAGATCGCCGAATTCGCCGCCGCGCATGCCGACCGGGTCGAATTTTTTCAATTTCTACAATGGGAGGCCAATCGTCAGCTTGCCGCGGCGGCCGAGGCCGGGCTTCAGGCCGGGCTGGCAATCGGGCTCTATCGCGATCTCGCGGTCGGCGCCGACCCGAACGGCGCCGACGCCTGGGCCGATCAGGAACTGGTGGCGCCGCGCGCGTCGATCGGCGCACCCCCCGACTTGCTGAGCCGCGCCGGACAGAATTGGGGTCTGGCGCCGGTCAATCCGCTAGTGCTGCGCCGGCAGGCTTTCGCCCCGTTCGTCGCCTGCCTGCGCGCCAATATGCAGCATGCCGGGGTATTGCGGATCGACCATGTCATGTCGCTCTACCGCCTCTATTGGATACCGAACGGAATGGCGGCTACTGATGGATGCTATGTAAAATATCCGTTCGACGATCTCTTGCGGCTTGTCGCGCTCGAAAGCCGCCGCCAGGGCTGCGCGGTGATCGGCGAGGATTTGGGCACCGTGCCGAAAGGCTTTCGCGAGACCATGCATGCGGCCAATATGTCGTCATATCGGATCATGATGTTCGAACGGCGTCGGGACGGCGGCTTTCTGCCGCCAGGCGAGTATCCGCCGCTTGCCGCCGCGTCGTGGGCGACGCACGATCTTGCCACCATCGCAGGATTTTGGCTGGGCCGGGACATCGCCTGGCGCCGGCGGCTGGGACTTTATCCGGACGCGGATGCCGAGGCGGCCGAGACGACCGAGCGCAGCGGTGACCGGCGGCTTTTGTTGCAAGCGCTGGTGGCCGAGGGACTGCTGGCGCCGGAAGATTTCGTTCGGTTCCTCTCCGAAGCGGGCGAACCCAGCTATACGCCTGACCTCGGCGACGCAATCCAGCGCTATCTCGCCTGCTCGCGAGCGAGGCTGATGCTGGTTCAACTCGAGGACGTGATCGGCGAGAGCGAGCAGGCGAATCTGCCAGGCACAACCGACGAACATCCCAATTGGCGCCGGCGTCTCAGCCGCACTCTCGAGGAGATCATTGACGGCCCCGAATTGCGCCGGATTTCACTGCTGGTCGAGCAGGAGCGGACCCGCTCGGTCGGGATATGAACGAGCGCCCCGTGGATGAGACGCCAATCCGCGCTACCTACCGCTTGCAATTCCACCGCGGTTTCACCTTTCGCGACGCAACGGCTCTGGTGCCGTATCTCGCCGCGCTGGGGATCAGCCATGTTTATGCCTCGCCGATTACCGAGGCGCGGCCCGGCTCAACTCATGGTTACGACATCATTCACCACAACCGGCTAAACCCTGAAATCGGCAGCGAAGAGGATTTTCGCGCACTCTCCGAAACATTGCAGGCGCACGGCCTGGGCCTGATCGTCGATTTCGTCCCGAACCATATGGGGATCGGAGCCGACAACGCCTGGTGGCTGGATGTCCTGGAATGGGGTGAGCAATCACCATACGCCCGCTATTTCGACATCAACTGGCATGCCCTTCGCGCCGACCTTGAAGGCCGCGTGCTGTTGCCGGTTCTGGGCGGGCAATACGGGGTTATCCTCGAAGCAGGCGAGATCGCTTTGCGGTTCGATTTGGGTGAGGGAAGCTTCAGCGCCTGGTATTTCGATCATCGCTTTCCGATCTCGCCACATTCTTACGCGGCGATCCTCGGCGAAGGCGGGGAATTGCTGGCCAGATCGACGCGCGAGTTTGCGGCGATCGGGAACCTCTCGGCGGCGGCGGCTCGCGAATGCGCGGTCGAGCTGAAGCGGGGCTTGGCCGATCGTGCCCGCGATCCAGCGGTCGCCGGCGCGATCGAAGGGGTGCTGCAACGGTTTACCGGATGCCCTGGAAAGCCTGACAGCTTTGGCGCCTTGCACCGGTTACTGGAAGCCCAATCTTACCGGATCGCCGATTGGCGAGTTGCGGCCGAGGAGATCAATTACCGCCGTTTCTTCAACATCAACGATCTGGCCGGGCTGCGGATGGAGTTGCCCGAACTGTTCGAGGAAACCCACCGGCTGATCTTCGGCATGATCGAGCGCAACGATCTGCATGGCCTGCGCATCGACCACATCGACGGGCTGTTCGATCCGCAGGGCTATTGCGAGCGGCTGCAGCAGCAACGCGTCGCGCCGCTTTACGTGCTCGTCGAAAAGATCCTGGCACGCTACGAGATATTGCCGGATTGGCCGGTCGCCGGCACCACCGGATACGATTTCGTCAACCAGGTGCTGGCGATCTTTGTCGATCCCGAAGGTGAGGCGGCAATGACGCGGCTCTATCGCCGGTTCGCCCCGCGCGACGAGAGCTTTGACGATGTTCTCTATGCCTGCAAGAAGCGCATTATGCAGGTCAACCTTGCCAGCGAGATGAACGTGGTCGCGCGCGAATTTCACCAGCTGGCAATGCGCGACTGGCGCACCCGCGACTTTACCTTGAACGGAATGCTGGCGGCGCTCGAGGAAGTCGTCGCCGCGTTCCCGGTCTACCGTACCTACGTCTCGGCGCGGGGCGCCACGGCCGACGATCGCCGCTATATCGACTGGGCGATTGGTCAGGCGCGAAAAGGATGGCGAGGCGCCGATACCAGCATCTTCGATTTTTTGCGGGGCGTGCTGACCGGCGAGGCTGCCGAACCGGAGCACGATCCGAGCCCCGGTAGCGCACTGCACACGGCGATGCACTTTCAGCAGGTGACCGGTCCGGTAATGGCCAAGGCGGCCGAGGACACAGCCTTCTACCGCTATGTGCGGCTGTTGGCGCTGAACGAGGTCGGTGGCGATCCCCGCCGCTTCGGCATGTCGGTCGCGGCCTTTCATCACCTGGCGCAGCAGCGCCTAAAGCAATTGCCGCGAGCGATGGTGACGACTGCGACACACGACACCAAGCGCGGCGAGGACGCCCGCGCCCGCCTCGCGCTTCTGTCAGAAATACCGCGCGACTGGGGCCGCCGCGTTTTTCAGTGGATGCGACTGAACCGGTCGCGCCGGTCGGAGATCGACGGCGAGAGTGTGCCCGACCGCAATGTCGAATACCTGTTTTATCAAGCCCTGTTCGGAGCTTGGCCGGCCGATCTCGCGCCGAGCGACTCCGCCGGGGTCGAAGGTCTCGCCAATCGGATGGCGGTCTATATGACCAAGGCGGCCCGCGAGAGAAAGCTCGAAACCAGCTGGAGCAACCCCAATGCCGAGTACGAAGCGGCGCTCGAGCGCTTTGTCCGCACGGTGCTCGACGCGTCGCGGCCGAACCCGTTCCTCGCCGAATTTCATGATTTCGTCGCCGGGCTCGCCCGCGAGGGGGCGATCGCCGCGCTCGCCCAACTGGTGCTGAAGCTGACCGTGCCCGGCGTGCCGGACATCTATCAAGGTGGAGAATTGTGGGATTTCAGCCTCGTCGATCCGGACAATCGCCGACCGGTGGATTGGCGAATGCGTCGCGCGCTGCTCGACGAGATGGCGGCGATGCAGCCGACCGACCTCTCCCGACAATGGCATGATGGTCGCGAAAAGCTGTTCGTGATCTGCCATCTACTCGCATTGCGAGGCGTCCACCCGCAACTCTTCGCTGCGGGCAGCTATCAGCCGATTGAGGCCGCGGGCGGTCAGAGCGCTCATCTGTGCGCTTTCATCCGCAGCCATCAAGGGATTTCGCTGATCGTCGTTGTCCCGCGCCTCGTGCACCAGCTCTACCGAGGCGGCGCGGTTGCCGATTGGGGCGCTGCGCAGATCGTGCTGCCTTCGGGTGGCGCTTGGCAAGATACGTTCACCGGCCGCCGGATCGACGGACATGATCGGGTTGCGATCGCCGACCTGTTCGCCGATTTCCCGGTCTCGGTGCTGATCGGGGAAACCGGGGATGAGGAAGCCTGATTCAGTCTAGCCACAGCGCTGGGGAAACCGGCTATAGTCGGATCAACATGAGCTTGGGTACGAGCCGCGGGATCCCGGGTTACCCTGGCGGTCCACCCAGGGGGTCGGCGGGGGAGGCGGGGCCCGTGCCTCCCCGCCCGCTCCCCTTTCCACCGACCTATCCTTGAGCGTGCAGCATCTTGCCGCCGGCGGTGACCGGGTTGGCGGCGATCAGTACAAAGGCGATGACGCAGGGCTCGGTCCCGCGGTTGATCCAATTGTGGATCGTACCGCGCTGCACCAGCACATCGCCCGCCTTTAGATGGACGCTCGAGTCGTCGAGCTCCATATCGATTTCGCCCGACATCACGACCGCGTAATCAATCGAGTCGGTGCGATGGTTGCGCGGGGCCGAACCGGGCGCGAGTTCGAGCACGCGAAACACGGTGCCGTTCGCCAAGGTCGTGCCGGTGCGGCGCAGCCCTTGGTCTTCGCCGCCGTTATTGTCGACCGGAAAACCCTCGCTCGTCCAAACGACGCAGGCGGTTGCGCCGGGCCGCGAGGCGGCCAGGTTTGTCGCCAGCTCGTCGATCTGGACGATGGCATGTCCGTCGGCGTCGTGGCCGGTCACGACCCGGCGCAATTTGAGCGGCATCGTCGATCTCCTCGGCTGAGGCGGGTGTCTGCCGTCGGATCATCGCCCAGGAAATACGCAATCTGCAACATCGGCAGATGCGCCCGAGGCGCGAGGCGCGCATAGTCGGGACACCCGGCGCGGAGACCCTCACATGCTGTTGCGCGTCCGCTCGATCACCTATCTCGCCGAAGCGATCAACGGCTACGAGTTCGTCGATCCGCGCGGGCGCGACCTGCCGCGCTTTACGGCTGGATCGCACATCGCGGTGCGGCTTGGCAGCGGATTGCTGCGCGACTATTCGTTGTGGAACGACCCGGCCGAGCGCCGACATTATTGCGTCGCGGTGTTGCGGGAGCGTGACGGCGAGGGCTCGCGCCGGCTGTATGAGGCGGTGCATGTCGGCGACCCGGTAGAGGTTTCGCTGCCGCGCAATAATTTTCCGCTCGCCGAGGAAGCCGAGCGGCACCTGTTCCTCGCCGGCGGCATCGGCATCACCCCGATCATGGCGATGATCGCCGAGTTGCGCCGCCGCGGCGCCGAGTTTCTGCTGCATTACTGCACCCGTTCGCCCGAGGCGACCGCGTTCCGCGAAGAACTGGACCTGCTCGCCGCACAGGGGAAGGTCTGCTTTCATCACGATGGCGGCGTGCCGGCGCGGGGCCTCGATATCGCGGCGTTATTGCGCGATCCGCAGCCAGGGACCCACCTCTACTATTGCGGCCCGGCCGGCATGATGGCCACCGCTGCCGCCGCCGCGGCGCATTGGCCAGCCGGCAGCGTGCATTGCGAATATTTCACCGGCCCGGCCGCCCGGCCGCCGGAACAACTAACCGACGACCGCGCGTTCCGCGTCAGGCTGACAAAGAGCGGCGACGAGTATGAAATTCCGCCGCGCGAGACCATCATCGACGTGCTGCGCCGTCACGATGTCCCGGTCAAGGCTTCGTGCGAACTCGGCTATTGCGGCGTCTGCCTGACCCGTTACCTCGCCGGCGAGCCGGACCATCGCGACCAGATCCTCACCGACAACGATCGCCGGCGCTATGTCCTGATCTGTTGCTCGCGCGCCAAGACCCCGATTCTCGAATTGGATTTGTAGCCGCCCGATCAGAGGCGCTGCTCTAGCTCGCAAGCGCGCGGCCTGATTGAAGAGCCCGACACAGCAATCAGAGCGTGCGGGGCATTCTGTCCGAACAGGAAATGGCGGCCGACCTCGACGCCTAGCGAGGCGCCGGCAAATGGCCGAGTTTCAGAGCAAAGGCCAAGTCCGCGTCTGCGATTTTATCTTTTGTAGGCAATCACCGCCGGCGAGCCTCTAACTCGGTGTTCGGCTTGGTGGGCCGCCCTCAAATCTGGTCCAATTGGGATGTCCGCCGATCACAGTACCGAGTTGATCCATTCATAAAGCTTGCTCTTGGGCAGCGCCCCGATCTTGGTGGCGGCAACCTGGCCGGCTTTGAACAGGATCATCGTCGGGATGCTGCGGATACCGTATTTCATCGGCGATTGCGGGTTCTCGTCGATATTGACCTTGGCAATGCTCAGCTTGCCGGCCTTGTCGGCGGCAAGATCTTCGAGAAACGGGGCGATCATCTTGCATGGGCCGCACCATTCGGCCCAAAAATCGACTAGAACCGGCCCCTCGGCGTGAAGCACGTCCTTATCGAAGCTGCTGTCGGTGACGGCGGTCGGCTTCATTGCTTTTCTCCAAAAAGGCCCTTCAGACATTAGAGGTAGTGAAAAAGCGGCGTCAAGGCGGGTGCTGGGTCCGGTGAACCAGGGCGTGGATGCTTGCGACGATCTCGGGCAAGGCGCTTGGGTGAGGGGTTAGCCATCAAGATGCTGCCCCAAGATATCAAGGTTTGAATCGAGCGCAGCGCGCGGCTGGCGTCAGGGCGGGTGTGCTGCGAGCCGCTCGGGACTGATCGGCATCAGCAGCGGCCCTTGCGTCCATAGAAGGGCGCAGCGAATGTTGCGGCCGGGATAGATCCGGGCGAGTGCGGCGCGATAGATCGCCAGTTGGCGTAGATAGAGCGGCGCTACCTCGGCATCGCTCGCCGGCACCGGGCGCGTTGTCTTGTAGTCGACGATCAGCACCTGGTCGGGGCTGACGACGAGGCGGTCGATCTGCCCTGACAGCGCGTGCCGACCGACGAGACCCACGAGCGGTACCTCGGCTTGCGAATCCGGGCCGAACAGAGCCCCGAAGTCGGAATGGCCAAGCACCGCCAGAGTCTCGTGGCAGATCTCGTCCTGCTCGTCGATGGTGAGGCCGTGGGTCGGTAATGCTAGAAAGCGCCGGGCCGCCGGGTCGCGTTCGGCTTGCGGTAGTTCGGGTAGACTCTGCAACAGCCGATGGACCAGCAGCCCGCGCTTAAACCGATCGCGGCCGCCAAACGCCAGTGGCGACAAGGTCGGCGGCTCGTCGCCGTCCGGCCGTGACGGGAACAATGGCCGCGGCGGGTCGGGCTCTTTGGGCGGCGGCGCCGTCGCCCAAGCCGGCAGCGCCGCTGCGCTCGCCTCTTCTAAAACCGGTTCACGGAGTGGCGGCGCGGTCTGCGCGTTTTCCAGCCGCAGTCCTTCGCCCAACCAGCCGTCACCGTCGATCAGCGCCGTCATATCGAAGGCGAAGGGTTGGGCAGTTCCAGCGAGCCCGGCCCGACAGAGGGTGTGCCAGCAGACCTCCGACGGCGCCCGGCGGGTCTGCCAGCCGCAGATATAGAGTCGGTCCTGCGCCCGGGTCAGGCCGACATAGAGCAGGCGGCGATATTCCTCCAGCTGGCGATCGCGCCAGGCGGTCTTTTCGGCGCGGTAGAACGCGGCGATGTGATCGCCCGGAGGCTTCCACAGCGGCAATTCGCCAGGCTCGGTCCACAGCAGCGCCACCTTTTGATCCGGCACGGCCATCGTATCCGGCAGAAAGACGACCGGCGCTTCGAGCCCCTTGGCGCCGTGTACCGTCAGGATACGGACCTCGTCGCGGCGGCGCGCGGCGAAATCGCGCTTGACCTCGGTATCGCCGGCGACGAGCCAACGCAGAAAGCCTTGCAATGACGGCACATGCTCGCGCTCGTAGGCGAGCGCCAGCCCGAGGAATTCCTCGATCGGGTCTTCGGCCTCGGGGCCGAGCCGGCGGAGCAGGGCTTGCCGGCCGCCCTCGGCGCCGAGAATCTCGGCGTAAAGCTCGTAAGGCGGGACGAAATCGACCCGCGCCAGCCACGCCGAAAGATGCTCGGCAGCGCGGCTCAGTTCGGCGCCCGACCCGGCGCGGGCGCGCAGCCGATTCCACAATTTCTCCTTGCCGCGGCCGTGGCACAAATCGAAAAGAGCATTTTCGTCAATATCGAAAAGCGGCCCTTTCAGCACTGTGGCGAGGGTCAGATCATCCTCGGGGAACAGCAGAAACCGGCCGAGAGCGGCCAGATCCTGTACTGCCAATTGTGCGGTCAGGACCAGGCGATCGGCGCCGGCGACCGGGATGCGGGCTTGCTTGAGCGCACGCAGCAACTCGCCGACGAATTGGTCGCGACGGCGCACCAGCACCATGATGTCGCCGGGGCGCAGCGGGCGCCCGCGCGCCGCCAGCCGCTCTCCGCTGTCGAGCCAATGCCTGATCCTGGCCGCGATGGCTCGGGCAAGCCGGGCATAAGGTTCGACCACCCGGCGTCGGGCGACCGGCAACGCCTCCGGATCGGGTTCGTCGTCTGGTTCCGGCACGACCGGCGGCCACAGCTCGACCAACCCGGCATGCCCGGCCCGGGCGGCGAAATGGCGGATCTCGCTGTTGTCGAGCGCGACCCCATCCCGCGCCGCGGGCTGGCGAAAGATCGCATCGACGGCGCGCAGCACCGGTTCGGTCGAGCGGAACGAGATGTCGAGCGGCAGGATCTGCCAATCCTGGTTGGCGTTGGTCACCCGTTCCTGAAAATGCTGCCGCATCTGGGCAAAGGTGTGCGGGTCGGCGCGTTGAAAGCTGAAGATTGACTGTTTCGCGTCGCCAACGGCAAAGACCGTGCGGATCCGGTCGCGCGCGCCCTCGCCGGCGAAGAATTCTTCGGCCAGCGCAGCCACGATTTCCCATTGCTCGGGGTTGGTGTCCTGCGCCTCGTCGATCAGGATGTGGTCGAGACCGCCGTCGAGCTTGAACAACACCCAGGGCGCCACCCCCGGGCGCCGCAACAGGTCGCGCGCGGCCAGCACCAGATCGTCGAAATCGAGTGCGCCGGCGAGCCTTTTGCCTTCGTCATAGGCGTGCAATAGCGCCTCGCCGAGGCGGGCGAGGGCGCAGGTCGCCTCGCGCAATGCTATCGCGGCCCGCGCCTCCCGCAGCCCTTGCAGCCGCTCGGCCTCCGCGGCGAGGATGGCTCTGGCATCGCAGACGGCTTTGGTGGCCGCGGGTTTGGTGATCAGCGTTTCTCGAACCTCGCCCTTCTCGGTCAGATAGACGCATGCGCAGGCTGCGAGCATCGCGCTTCGGTGTTGCGGCTGCGCGCACCAAGCGGCGATCACCGCACCACGTTTGCAGTCGGCGGGCGACCCGGCGGCAAGGGCCGCGGCGGCGGCGCGCAATCCGGCTTCGTCACCAGCACCGGCAGCGCAGAATTCGGCGGTCAAGCTCTCGGCAGTCGCCTCGAGTGACACGCCCAGCGCTGCCGACAGCTTTTGGCGCAGGGCGGCATGGCCCTCGGCCAAGGCCCGGCGCAGCTTGCCGCGCTCGCTGGCAAGCGCCCCCATCAGCACCGCAAAGCGCTCCTCGGCAGCATGGTCGGCGACGATGGCGAGCGCCTCGGCGAGGGCCGGGTCATGCCCGTCGCGTGCGGCGAGGATCACCTTCTGGGCGGCCTCAGCCAGCGCCTCCCCAGCACCGCGCTCCTCGATCACGGCGAATTCCGGCGACACCCCAGCTTCGAGCGGAAAGCGTCGCAGCAGGGTCTGGCAGAAGGCGTGGATCGTCGCGATCTTGATCCCGCCCGGAGTATCGAGAACCCGGGCGAAAAGCTGGCGTGCGCGAGCGATCGAGGTTTCGTCGGGGAACTGCCCGGTCAGCGCCACCAGCCGCTGGGTCAGCGCGCCGGGCGGCATCGTGGCCCAGCGGGCGAGTTCGGCGTCGAGCCGGTTCGCCATCTCGGCGGCGGCGGCGCGGGTAAAGGTCAGGCACAACAGCCGCGCCGGATCCGTGCCGTCGAGCATCAGCCGCAATAGTCGCTCGGTCAGCACCGTGGTTTTGCCGGTCCCGGCCGAGGCGGATACCCAGACCGAGCTGCGTGGCCCCGCGGCCCGCCGCGCGGTTTCCGCTGCAGCGCTCATTCCTCGGCCTCGCTGCGGTCGACCCGTTCGAGATGGCGATAATCGGAAAAGCGTGGCTCCCATTCCTGAACCGGCGCCGCGAGATAAGGGGTCGCGGGATCGTCGAAACGTTCGATCAATGCCTGCAGCCGACCGATCGCGCGGTCGACCAGCGCGGCCGGGTTCCCGTCGTCGATCAGGCAACGTTCACCGGCAGGATCGCCGCCGCCGAGCCGCCAATATTCGAGCCCCGAAACCGTACCGCTTAGCGTGCCAAAGCTGCCGTCGCGCAGGATCGCGCCTTCGAGCGGCAACTGTGGCGCGAACCCAGCCTGGATTCTCCGCCTGGTCGGCACCGCACCAGTCTTATAATCGACTAGCAGAAAGCCGCCCGAGGTAAGCCGGTCGATCCGGTCGGCTTTGGCGGTCAATTCGAACGGCCCGCCGGGCCCGTGCAGGGTCAGCAGGCCGTCGCATTCGCTCGAGCTTTCGACGGTCGCCACACGATGCGTCTCCTCCTCGGCCACCAGCCATCGCACGATGCGTTCGAAACGCGGCCACCAGAAGGCCCAGGCGCCAGGGCGCGACAACACCGGCCCAAAGGCCTTGCGGCCGATTATCAGCAGCCGTTCGGCGGCGTCCCCCGGCAGCTCGTGCGGATAGCGGTGGACGAATTCGGCGAGCGCCTCATGAATGCGGATGCCGAGATCGGCGCGTCCGGGATCGGCGTCAAGCTCGTCCAGCGCCCTCAGGTTCAGAATATGACGGGCATAGATCGCGTAGGGGTCGCCGAGCCAGGTCTCCACCTGGGTCACCGACAGCCGTCGCGGTCGAGCGGCGAGCGGCGGGCGCGGCTCGGGCGGTGGCGGCGGTTGATATTCGGCGGCATCGAGCAGCAGGCCGGCGGCCTGCACCTCTGCATCCGGCTCAAGGGCACCGTCAAGGCCGACCGCGCGCAATACCGTGTCGAAGCGCAGCAGCCAGCGCGACGGGACGGTTGGCACCCCTGCGCTGCGCGCGGCGCGGGTCAGCGCGACTTCCGGCGCCGCGATGCCCTGGGTGAAATCATGAGCGGCGATGCCGATCGCCCGCTCCGGTACGGCGATCTCGAACTCGCGCCGCATCTGTCGCGACATCCACGGATCGTGAGTGGCCGAGCCAGGCCAGGTGCCTTCGTTGAGCCCGCCGAGAACAACGAGGTCGGCTTGCTGCAGCCGCGCCTCGACAAGCCCCCAGATCGCCAGCCTCGGATGGCGGCCATAGGCCGGGCGGACGGCGACGCCAGCAGCAAGCGCCTCGAACAATGCCGGGTAATGACGGCCGGAAAGCGACGGGAAATCGCCGGCGGCATCGATCAGTTCGTGGCAAAAGCGGGCCGCGGTGTCGCCCGCGGCTTCGCGCCACAGCCGCGCGCTGCCGGCTTCTGTGTCGGTCGCCGCCAGGCGTTCGGCCGCCTCGACATGCGCGGCGACCAGACGGGCGAGTGGCGCCGCATCGACCGCGAGCAGATTCGGCAGGCTGCCGAGGCAGGATTCGAGCAGGTCGGCGAAGCGGACCAGCCTGATGTCGAGACCGAGAGCCTTTCTCAGACCGGCAAAGCCGGGCGAGGGGCGCGGCCCCAGGATCGCCGCTTCGAGCGCTCGGGTCAGGTCGCGAAAGACTACCGGGGCCAACCCGCCGGCGGCCAGCGGGTGCTTCAGCGCAGCCAGCAACGGCACCGGGGCCAAGCCGCTCGCAGCAAGATCGAGTACCAGGCGCAGAAATACGCCCGGCGGCGTGCGGTTCAACGGCAGACCGGCCGAATCGTCGATCTCGATATCCCAGCGGCGCAATTCGGCCGCGACCCGACGAGCGAGCGCGCGGTCGGGGGTGACCAGCGCGGCAGTGGCGCCGGGGGTTTCGAGCTTGCGGCGCAATAGCAGCGCGATGGTCAGCGCTTCCTCATGCGCGCCGGCGCAATCGTAACGGCTGAGCCCGACAAGGGCATCGGCGGTTTGCGGCTCCAGTCCGCGCCAGGCATCGGTTGTGTTCGCCGGGCGCATCGCCTCGGTGATCAGCCGCACCCGCCGAGAGCGGGATGCGTCGAGCGAGCTACCCTCACCAGCCTCGCCGTGTTCGGCACACTCTCCCGCATCGCGGGAGGGTGAAGACTCGACCCCCGGGGTTGAGCGGGCTAGGGCAGTTCCGTCCCAGTCGCGGATATCGGCCGGGGCGAGGCCGAGCGCTTTCAGCAGTGACGCCATCAGATATTGCGGATGAGCTTCATCGCCTTCGATTGCCGCCCATCGCGCCGCGTCGCAGAGGCGGTCGAGCCCGGGCAGAACCACCGCGCCCAGATCAAGCGCGGCGACGACCGCGATCAGCTCGGTCATCGCCGGGATGCCGCCGGTCAGGCCGGCGGCGATCACCGGGTCGCGGGGAGGCACCCGGCGCCAAATTGCCGCCTGCTGCGCCAGCAGTCGGTTGCGCCGATCGGCGGGATCGATGGCGCCTTCTGCGGCGAGGATGTCAGGCCAGGACTTCGGCAGGATTTCGAGAAAACTGCGCACGATCTGCCAATGCTCGGCCAGATCGGCGGGCGCGAGCTTGGCGAGCCGGGCAAAGCTCGCGCCCTCTGTTGCCACCGTGTCGAGAAATCGCGCCAGGCTGGCGGCAAGCGCGGCGGCCTGGCCCGGCAATATCGGGTCGCGGCCGCGCCTGCTGCCCCATTCCAGCACCAGCCGAGTCAACAGCAATTGGCGGCGCATTTCCGGGATCGCCGGTGGCACCGCCAGGCCTCCCTCGCCCGCCACACCCTCAACCAGCGACAATTCGTCCGAATCGAGGTCACCGATCGGCCGCATCCGCGGCAGCAACAGCGGCGTTCCCGGTGCCCTCCCAACAGGGCGGGTTCGCAGAAATGCCTCGCGCAAGGCGCGCACCGCGCGCCGGGTGGGCAACAAAATGGTGATGCGCGACAGCGCAAGCGGATCATCGCCGGTGGTCGCCAATAGCGCCTCGGCCAATGTCGCGAGAAACGGGCGGTCTGGCGCGATCGTGTAGAGCCTGGGGGGCTGCACCCCGCTACTCCTCGCGGATTGTCAGCGCTCGATGCGGTGGGAAGCGAGCCGCGAGCGGGTGGTCTCCAGCCCCGCCGGGGTGCCGATGTGATACCACTCACCATCATGCACGATCGCGTGCAGGCGGCCCGCCTGTTCGGCCTGGTCGAACAAGCGGACCAGCGAGAACACGCGGTCGGTCCAACCGTCGAATAAGCGGCGATGCAACAACTGGATGCCGGCGAACAGATAAGGGGCGATTTCGCGCTCGCGGCGGCGGCGCGGACATCCGGCCGGGTCGAGCAGGTAATCGCCGCTGCCCTCGTAGCCGACCGCACTGACGGTGCGCTGCAGCAGCAAGACCGCATCCATCCGCTCGGGATCGAAGGCGCGAGCCAGACGCAGCAACGCCGAATCCTTGCCGTCGAGCCAGAATACATCGGCATTGACGACGAAAAATGCTTCGCCCAGCGAGGGTAGAACCTGGGCGACGCCACCGCCGGTGTCGAGCAATTCGGGTTCTTCGGAAATTTCAATCCGTGGATGGGCGCGCTTGGCGAGATGCTCGGCGATCATCGCCGCCAGATAATGGGTGTTAACGACGACCTGCTCGACACCCGTCATCACCAAGCGGTCGATTGCATGGTCGAGCAAGGTGCGGCCGTCGAGTTCGACCAGCGGCTTGGGCACCGTGTCAGTCAGCGGGCGCAGCCGGGTCCCGAGTCCGGCGGCCAGTACCATCGCCCGCCCTGGCGGCGCGATCACAAGCCACCCTGGAGGTCGGGCACGCGTCGCGCCGCCGGCGGCAGATGGCGATCGAGCCAACGCGCGATAGCGCCGAGCGCCGGGTCGCGAAGATCGGCATCGAGCATGCGCCACAGCCGGGGGATGTGCACGAGATAGCCGGGTTTGCCGTCGCGCCTCCACAGCCGGGAGAAGATCCCGAGGATCTTGCAGTTGCGGTGGGCGGCCAGAATCGCAGTGGAACCTTCGAGGTTTGCGCGGTCGGCCGCAGGGAAGGCGGCGAGGTAGTGTTCGGTCATAGCTTGGCGCAGCCCCTCGGACACGTCCCGGCGCGCATCCCTCAAAAGCGAGACCAAGTCATAAGCGGGCGCGCCCAACACGGCGTCCTGGAAATCCAGGAGCCCGCAGCCTCGGACTCCCGCTCGGTTCGGCAGCAGCATCAGATTGTCGATATGAAAGTCGCGGAGCACGATGGTCGGGCGGAAGTGGCTGGCAACCTCGCTCAAGACCGACCGCCACAGCGCCAGATACTCCTGGCGAAGCGCGCGGCCGACCGGCACCCCGAGCACCGATGGCATATACCAATCGACCAGCAAGGCTGCCTCGGCCAGAAGCCGCTCTACGTCGTAAGGCCCCAAATCCGGGCAGCCTGTCACCTCGACCGCGCGCTGCAGCGTCACCAATGTGTCGATCGCAAGCGCGTAGAGAGCGGGTTCGTCGGCGCCGCGTCGCAACAGCCGGGTATACGTATCGTCGCCGAAATCCTCGATCAGCAGAAAGCCTTCGACGCGATTTTCGGCGAGCACCTCCGGGGCGCTGAGCCCGAGATCGCGCAGGATCGCCGCGACTGCGATAAACGGGCCGACCTCCTCCTGCGGCGGCGGCGCGTCCATTACCACCGCGCTGCGGTGGCCACGGCAGACCCGATAATAGGAGCGAAAAGACGCGTCGCCGGCGAGCGGGGTCGGCACGATACCGCCCCAGCCATTGGCTTCGAGAAATGCCGCCATGGCCGGCTTCCGCGAGGAAAGAGCCGATCGGGGTGCGACGAAGCCATCGCCTGATCTGTTTGGGATACCCGCTGCACCGGGGTCAGCCATCGCCGGCCATCCCTTCCAGGCGATCTCGCCATTCGGCGCCGCCGAAGATGATGGCACGCCGCGCTTCCGGCCGATCGCCAAAGCTCAGGGAGATTTCGAGACGGCGCTGTGGCAGCAGGGGGCCGAGACGGTCCGGCCATTCGATCAGCGAAATGCCGGAGCCGAAGGCGTCCTCGATACCAAGTTCCCAGACCTCCTCGGCGGAGCGGAGGCGATAGAGATCAAAATGCCAGATAGCGGCGCCCTCAGTCTGATAGGTCTGGACCAGGGTGAAAGTTGGGCTCGGCACCTCCTCCTGGGCTTTGGTGCGGGCACGGATAAAGGCCCGCGCGAAGCTTGTCTTGCCGACGCCGAGATCGCCTTTGAGTGCGATAATGTCGCCAGGTCGGGCTACCGCCGCGAGCCGGGCAGCGAGCGCCGCAGTGGCGGCTTCTTTGGGCAGATCGAATACGGGCGTCACCCAAGCGTTGTATAGGGTTGCCGGCGAAATACGCAAGATTTGCCAGGAACCACGATCATCCTCCCCCGCCCGAGCTCAGGTTCGCGCCGAAACCTGATCGGGGCCAACTGTTTGCTGCATCGCGCCGGCCGCTGTTCTGCCGCGCGCTCGAGCAAATCGACGCCGCATCGATTGCGCTTGTCCGGGCGAGACACCGCCCCGCGTTCATTCGCGGATCAACATCGGACCGCGATTTAATAAACCGATGCCGGTTCGGTCTCGGTTGCTACCGACGCATCGTCAGTGCCGTCGGCGGCTTGTGTTGTCGCGTTTGCATGATACGCGGCCGGTTCATGGCCCGTCGGCAGCCGGCAGATGACGCGGGTTCCGCGCCCCAAAGCCGATTCGATTTCCACCGCTCCGCCATGCAGTTCGATCAGGCTCTTGACCAGGGACAGCCCGAGCCCGGAGCTCGAGTGCCGCTTACGGCGCGCGAATTTATCGAAAACTCGCAGCTGGTCTGCCGGCGCGATGCCGATACCGGTATCGGCGACGCTCAGCAGCAGATCGCCGCCGCAGCGCTCGGCCCCGATGCTGATTGCACCACCGGGCGGGGTGAATTTGATCGCATTGGAAATCAGATTGAAGAGAGCCTGTTTGAGGCGGCGCTCGTCAGCCTCGATGACGCCGATCTGCGAGGGGCATCGCAAGCTGATTTCGAGCCCCCGGCTACGCGCGCGCTCGCGAGTCAGGTTCCTCACAGCATGTAGCATTTCGGGGATTTCGAGCCGATCCCGCTCGAGTTCCATGTAGCCAGCTTCGATCGTCGCCAGGTCGAGGATGTCGTCGATCAAAGTCATCAGCTGATGCGAGCTGTCGAGGATGCCGCGGCCGTATTCAGCCTGGCTCGAGTTGAGCGACCCGAAATACTGGTTATGCAGAATCTCGGCAAAGCCAATAATAGTATTAAGCGGGGTGCGCAGCTCGTGCGAGACGCTGGCAATGAATTCGCTCTTGAGGCGCCCGGCAGTCTCGAGCGCTTCGTTGCGCTCGCGTAACGCACGCTCCACCCGGGCGGTGTCGCTGACATCGAGATAAGTCAGCAGCACCTCGCCATCGGGCAGCGGCACGCTCGCTACCTGCAGCACCGAGCCATCGCGGCGATAGAGAGGACCGCTGCTCAAGATCCGCGTCGTGACTTCGGCGACGATGCGCGCTTTATGAGCCGCCCAATCACCGCCGTCGTCGATGAGATCGCGGGTTTTCTCGATGATTTCGCTGATGTGCGGTTCACCGGCGACATCCGCTTCCAACAATCCCCACATCGCCCGAAAAGCGGGATTGTGAAGCTTGAGCCGGCCATCGCTGCCATAGACGGCAATCCCTTCGAAGAGATGGTCGAGGGTCGCGCGCTGCACCTGGATCAGTGTGTTGTATGAGCATTCGAGCGCCAGCCGTTCGCTGACATCGTCGTACGCAAAGGTTAGTCCGCCAAACGGGTGCGGCGACACAGTCAGCTGCAAGGTGCGCCCGTCCGGCAGATGGATCAGTTCATGCCGCGGCTCGATCAGCGAGGTGAACATTTCGCCGCGCTCGCGCTTGAACGCGCGGAAATCGGCAAATTCCGGAAAACTCCGCGACGCCCGCAATTGGTCGAGTAACTCGCCGAGCGTCGGCTCCGCGGCGAGCCAGGTTGCGTCGAGCGCCCACAGTCGAGTAAAGGCGGTATTGAAGAAGTGGAGTCGCTGATCCGGTCCGAAAATCGCGACTGCGGCAGAAATACCTTCGAGCACTGCGGCGTGCGCGTCGAGATGCCGCCGCAGCTCGGCCGCCGCGCTTTCAACATCGGTGCGGTCGAGGGCATAGTTGATCGCGCCACCGTCGGCGCAGGCCACTTCGCTCACTTCGAGCAGTCGCCGCCGGCCATCGATGACGATGTGGATCCTGACCGGAGGCGCGGTAATGGCGTCTGGCGCGACTGGTTTCCCGCGGCCGGCGCGAACGAGCTCAAGACCTTCGGCAAGCACTACTTCGCGGCTCGCGCCAAGCGCAGCGGCATAGTTGCGATTGCAATCGACGAGAGCACGATCCCGGTTGCGCCGCCAAACCGGGGTCGCCAGCGCATCGAGCGCCTCGCGCAACCTTGCAGCCTCCTCGCTCGCGTGCTGCGCGGTTGCTGCCGCCTCGATACGGCCGCCCTCGATCTCGGCGATCATCCGGCCGCGCGCGCGCAATCGGCGCTGGCAATCGAACCACAACGCGCCGAAGCCGATTGCGAGCATGGTCGCGAATGTGCTGGCGCTTGCTGTGACCATGACCACCCCATTTACCACCGGTGGTTATGGAGGCGGTTATGCCGACCTCCCGGTACGGCTATTATGGGGCGAAATTTCCAAATGAAAAGAGATTTGTTTCCGATTTGTCCATCCCATGTCGCTAATTTTTCGCTAAAGGGATTAGTAGCGGTAATGCTCAGGTTTGAACGGACCCGTGCGGTCGAGGCCGAGATAGCCGGCCTGGGCCGGGCTGAGGCGGGTCAGCTTGACCCCGAGCTTGTCGAGGTGGAGCGCGGCCACCTTTTCGTCGAGGTGCTTGGGCAGCACATAAACCTTGTTCTCGTATTTGCCATGGTTGGTCCACAGCTCGATCTGGGCAAGTACCTGGTTGGTAAACGACGCGCTCATCACAAAGCTCGGATGGCCGGTTGCGCAACCTAGATTGACCAACCGGCCCTTGGCGAGAACGATCAACCGCCTGCCATCGGGAAAGACGACCTCGTCGACCTGTGGTTTCACTTCCTCCCAGGGGTAGTTGCGCAAGGCGTCGATCTGGATCTCGCTGTCGAAATGGCCGATGTTGCAGACGATGGCGCGATCCTTCATCTGGCGCATATGGTCGATAGTAATCACATCGATGTCGCCGGTGGCGGTGACGAAGATGTCGCCCGCTGCTGCCGCGTCCTCCATCGTCGTCACCTGGTAGCCCTCCATCGCCGCCTGCAGCGCGCAGATCGGGTCGATCTCGGTGACCATGACGCGGGCGCCCTGACTCCTGAGGCTCGCGGCCGAGCCCTTGCCCACATTGCCGAAGCCGCAGACCACCGCGAGCTTACCGGCGAGCATCACGTCGGTGGCGCGCTTGATCCCGTCGACCAGGCTCTCGCGGCAGCCGTAAAGATTGTCGAATTTCGACTTGGTGACGCTGTCATTGACGTTGATCGCCGGCGCCTTCAACGCCCCTTCGCGCATCATCTCATAAAGCCGGTTGACCCCGGTCGTGGTCTCCTCGGAGATGCCGCGGACATGGCGCAACAGATCGGGGTGCTGGTCGTGCAGGATCTTGGTCGCGTCGCCGCCATCGTCGAGCACCATGTTCGGGGTCCAACCATCTGGTCCGCGCAGGGTCTGCTCGATGCACCATTCGTACTCCTCCTCGGTCTCCCCTTTCCAGGCGAAGACCGGGACGCCGCGCGCGGCGATCGCGGCGGCGGCGTGGTCCTGGGTCGAGAAGATGTTGCACGAGCTCCAGCGCACCGTGGCGCCGAGATGGGTTAAGGTTTCGATCAGCACCGCAGTCTGAATTGTCATATGCAGGCAGCCGACGATGCGCGCGCCCGCGAGCGGCTGGGCCGAGCCGAACTCCTCACGCAACGCCATCAGCCCCGGCATCTCGGTTTCGGCGATCGCGATTTCACGCCGCCCCCAATCGGCGAGAGAGATGTCGGCAACCTTATAATCTGTCGAAGCGGGCATTTGAGCTCTCCTCTCGGCATTGCCGCCGTGCGGCGGCTTTGCGCTGGCTTTTAAATTTCGAAGAAAGATATTCAGATATCTTTATGTCGTCAATCAGCGAGGATCCGCTATATGCCGGCCGACCTCGCCATTCTGGCCAGCGAGGCCTTGGCACCGGCGCAAATCGCTGGGCAAGCGGAGAGCACCCGGCTTGTGCGCAACCTCCGGTTATCCAAAGACCTTTCAATAAGGGCGTCCGTAAGGTCAAAAAACCGCTTCAGGATACCTCAGGGATGACCCTGAACGGGTAGTCGGTCTCCTTATGGTCGCCACGATGTTGGCGTTTTGGCAATTCGACCTTTGGGCGCATTAGATCCTTATAGGGAATTTCGCTCAGGATGTGAGTGAAAGCATTCAGCCGCGCCCGGCGCTTATTGTCGGAATGGACGACATACCACGGCGCCCATGACGTGTCGGTGACGAGGAACATTTCATCGCGCGCCCGCGAATAGCGGCACCAGAGAGAATAAGATATGAGGTCCATGTCGGATAATTTACAAATATTTCGGTCGTCATTGAGGCGCGCCTCAAATCGTCTAGTCTGCTCTTCCGGTATAACCTCCAACAAATATTTTAATAATATTATGCCAGAGTCGATGATGGCTTTTCCGACTCCCGGGATCATTCGCAGGAAGAGGTTGGCTTGGTCCTCGGTGCAGAAGCTCATTACGCGCTCAACGCCGGCCCGGTTGTACCACTGCGGTCAAAATCACGGTCTCCCCGGCTGCCGGCAGATGGGGAAGGTAGCGCTGGGTGTACATCTGAGTCTTTTCGCGTTCGATCGGCACTGGAAGCGCCACAACCCGGAAGTTACGCGGGCTGACCCGCTCGGTCATCGCCTGGATCGTGCCGCCTTTCCCCGCCTCGCGCCCCTCGAAAACGATGCAGGCCTTCACCCCCTTATCCACCACCCAACGAACTCGACATGGAGACGGGCAAGTTCGCGCTCGTATTCCTTGCGTTTCAGCTTGCCGCCGGCGTAGTGAGCGTCATTCTTGCCGTTGGACATCGGTTTATCCTCCAATCCACACCCTCAACTTCGCATCCATAGCGAATTCGACAGATGATTCAGTTCAAGGCCCGTGGACCGCAAGTGCCAGATTGAATTCGCCGCATGTTCGGGAAACGTCAGACAT
>CAVZKP010000028.1:0-155533 GCA_963775875.1 uncultured Alphaproteobacteria bacterium | reverse complement strand
TGAGCTGACACCAGGGCTGAGCGTCGCCGGCCGGCTCGATCGCGCGGACATCGACGCGCTGGCGCAGGCCGGGGTGCGCACGATCGTCAACAACCGGCCCGACGGCGAAGACCCCGGGCAATTGCCGGCGGCCGAGGCGAAACGGCTCGCCGAGGCGCAGGGCATCGCCTATCACCATATCCCGATCACCGCGGCGAGTTTGACGCGCGCCGATGTCGATGCGTTCGCCGCGACCCTGCGCGACGCCGCGGCGCCGGTCGTCGCCCATTGCCGCAGCGGCACCCGCTCGACCCTGCTATGGGCATTGACCCGGATGCGCGACGGCGCCGATCCGCTCGGCCTGATCGCCGAAGCAGCGCGCCACGGCATCGACATCGCCGGCCTGCCGGCGGTGGCGGGACGGCTGCGCCAGCGCGCCGGCTGACGCCGTCCCCTCCGGGTTCGGGTCGGTCACTCCCGCAGCGCGGAGCCGATTCGCTCGCGGTTTGGCGATACGCCAAAGATCAGACGCATCGGCGCGATAGCGGCGGGATCGCAGCCAAAGCACGGCGCCCGCAGCACACCGCGCAGAATGATCGCGGCAAGGCCGGCGACCAGCCACCACCACACCAGTTCGCAACCGATCCACAGCAACAGCTCGATGCGCAGCGACAGCCACTGGCCGAATATCGCGGCGGCGATCGTGTCGATCGTCCGGCGCATCGGCTGTTCCCAGGCGACGAACAGCACGGCGGCGATCATCCGCGCCAGAAACTGCCGGATCGCCGGTTCGCCGGCCGATCGGTAGAAACGCACCAGCCCGGGCATCACCAGCACAAAATATATGCCGCGGTAATTGATGTTCTGGCCGGCGAAGAAGCAGGCCGCGACCAGCAGCGCGCCGACCAGGAGGCATAGCGCCTCCTCGCCATTCCAGTCGATCGCCGCCATGTCCAACAGCCGCAAGGTTCGCCGGGCTCGGGCGACGGCAAGAGCCGCCAGCATGCTCAGCAGCAGGACCGAGATCATATGACGCAAGTCTGGGGCGCCGACCGCTTCGGCAAAGCCGAAAGGCAGATCCTGCGCGGAAAACGAACCGAAAAAATAGGAAAGCGCGGGGATGTTTGCCAGCGCCTTGGCCAAATCCGCGTGATCGAAGCCGGCAAGGCCGAGCACGACCAGCGCGGCGATGGCAGCGCCGGCGACGGCTTCGCGCCGGCGCTCGCGAATCATCAGCACCAGCAGCACCAGCGGGTAATATTTGAGCAACCCGGCGAGGAGATAGAGGGCATAGCAGCCAAAGCGCCACGGCCGCGGCGCGCGGTCGAGGACGCAGCCGCCGACGATCAGCAGGAAGATGACGAGATCGCAATTGGCCCGCTCGAGCGCGTAGACCGTCATCGGCGACAGCGCCGCCAGGCCCAGCACCAGCGCCTCGCCGCCGGTTGCGGGACGGATCACCAAGGCCAGCGACAGAATGACCAACAGGTCGAGGCTGACGCCGACCGCGGTCGTCGCCGAAGTGCCGAGGAAGCTCGGGGTCAGGGTCAGCCATAGCGGCGAATACACATGCGGGCGGCCGAGCACGTCGCAGGGATTGTAGAGGTAGACGTCGATCCCCTGTCGATGGCATTGCGCCGCGGCGAGAACCGCGTGGATGTCGAGAAACGGAAAGCGGAACGGCTCGAAACCGAACAGCCCCAGCGTGTCGAAATACAGGCTGTGCGGACCCGACCGCCACAACAGCGCGAGCGCTGCAAAAGCGCAAAGCGCGGCCGCGGGGATCACCGATCGGCAGACCAATCGCCGTCGAGTAGAGAGGGCCGAAACACCTGGATCGATTGCCACGATTTCCTTTGCGCTCGGCCGCATTGGAGGAGCCTAATTTTAGAGCCTTAATTCAAGGTAAAGACCGAATGCAGAGTCTGATGTTGAGTTTACTGATCGTTAAGTCTATTCGGTTTATGTTCCAAAATCTCCGAGCATGCATGATCTGCTAATGCCGGCAAATGCCATGCAAAGGCTGTTTTGCTGAACACGGAAGGCGGAGAAAGCCGGCAGATGCAGTTTCTTTTTAACCTATTGCCGAGTACGTATTTTCCGCGCCATGCCAAAAACAGGATGGGGTCGGAAGGAGACCTCCGACGAGCACGCGCCGAATTCCTGCTGCGAAAGCATAACAACCTCCATTACCTGCTTAAAAATCGGTATGAGTGGATGAACGAGTTTATCAACCTCTCTGATATTGTTGTTGAAGTCGGAGCGGGAGCGGGATTTTCCCAGCAGTTCATTAAAACAAACGTGATACTTACCGAAATCTCTCCGTACCAATGGGTTGATATGTGCGTAGATGGGATGAATTTACCATTTGGTATAGATAAGATCGATGTATTGATATGTACAAACGTGTTGCATCATTTTGCTCACCCAATAAGATTTCTAATTGATCTCCACAGATGCCTGAAGCCCGGCGGTCACGTCCTGATCTTCGAACCCAATCCGAGTGTGCTATTGCTGCTCGCGCTTCGTCTCATGCGACATGAAGGCTGGTCGTTCGACGTTGACGCCTTTGATCCGTCGGCTCCGGTAAACGATCCAGCAGATCCGTGGTCCGGCAACAACGCGATCAGCGACCTTATATTTTGTGATCGGCTAAGGTTCCAGGAAAATGTGCGAGGATTTCGAGGTTGTTCATGATCGTTTCACCGAATGTACGATGTTTCCTTTATCGGGAGGCGTGACGGCAAAAGCCAAAACCATTGAATTGCCGACCCCGCTGCTAAGGATCGTTGACAGTATCGACCACCTCTTGTGCCGGCTGTCGCCGAAGATTTTCGCTATGGGTAGAGCGGTCGCATTGCGCAAACGGGACCGGTAATCGGCGGCTGGCCGCACTTACCAGTGCCTAGTGGATCGAATCTAACGCTTGGTACCCTCGGTTTGCCGCGGCGATGATGCGATCGGGGTCGGCGGTCCAAATGAATGGTTTTGGGCTGCGGTTGTGTTCGGCCAAGTAGCGGTTGATGGTGGCCTGCAGGTCGACGAGCGAATGGAAGATGCCGCGACTGAGGCGGCGGCGGGTGAGCTTGGCGAAGAACCCCTCAACCGCGTTGAGCCAGGATGCCGAGGTCGGGGTGAAGTGGAACGTCCAGCGCGGATGCCGGGCCAGCCAAGCTCTGACTTTGGGGTGCTTGTGGCTGCCGTAATTGTCGAGGATCACATGGACCAGTTTGCCGGCCGGGATGTCGCGCTCGAGGCGGTTGAGAAAACGCAGAAACTCCTGGTGGCGGTGCCGCTGCATGCACTGGCCGACGATCGTGCCGTCGAGCACGTTGAGGGCGGCGAACAAGGTTGTCGTGCCCCCGGCTTTCGCTCGGGGCAGGCTATTGCGGATATAGTCGTGGGTCATCGTCCCGGCGCGGCCCGGCTTCATCGGCAAGCCGGGCTGGGTACGATCGAGGGCCTGGATCTGGCTTTTCTCATCGACCGAGAGCACCAGGCTGTGCGCCGGCGGGTCGACATAAAGTCCGACCACGTCGCGCACCTTGACGGCAAATTGCGGATCACGGCTGAGCTTGAAGACCCGCAGCCGGTGTGGGGCGAGGCCATGGGCGCGCCAGATTTTCTGCACTGTGCTGATCGCCAGCCCCATCGCCTCGGCCATCGCGCGACTGGTCCAATGCGTCGTCTCGCCCGGCGGCGCGCCGAGCGTGCGGGCGATCAAGCAGCCGACCACCGGGTCGGGGACCGGCGCTTTGCCGGGCTTCCGCGTCTTGTCGCGCAACAGCCCCTCAACCCCGGCCGCCATAAAGCGGTGTTGCCAGCGCCACACGCTGGGTTTGGACACCCCGGCCCGGCGCATGACCTCGACCGTGCCGCAGCCTTCGGCCGTCGCCAGGATGATCTGCGCCCGCCACACATGCTTTTGCGCGCTGTTGCGATCGGCCACGACCGCTTCCAGCCGCTCCCGATCCCCCGGTCCAAGCCGGACTTCGATGCCCTTTTGCATCCCAGGATCATCGCACAAAATCCGATCCAAGGGAATCTTCTGTATCGTTCATACCACTAGCTTGTTGTAAACCCACCGGTAGACGTGCAGCCGCCCGGAGGCGTCGATCCATCCGCGCTGGTAGCTTTGGGGTAGGTAATGTTGGTTCTGATCGGCAGACATGCCGCACAAAGATGGGAGCGGCCCTGCCCACAGCCAAGGTCGCCCATAGATGATGTTCGCATGGCTTAAATCATTTCTCGGCAAGGCGAAGACAGATACTTTACGCGAATGCGCCGAGCGGCTAGTTCCATCAGCCAATATGCATGCCAGCTCGCTGTTCGTGCCCATGCTCGATCAGTTTCCGTTACTGCGGAACGTGAAACCCGATCAATGGGACTTCGTGGTCACGATTGCATCCGTTGTCATAGCCGCAACACGCCTTAGGAATTTGAAGAAGGACGATACGCAGGAAGAAGAGGTGATGGATATAGTTGCGCGTGGCTTAACTGGTTGGGACCAGCAAAATGGTCTTCGTGGCTTTGAGGATTGCAAGGCAATGTTCGAGCGAACATTTGATGGGCTAACGAACGCTCACGCTGACCCGCGCTTTATTGCCTCCGATGCTCTTGGGTGGTGGATCGTCTGGAACCTCCTTGGTCGAGAGCCAAAGGGTGACGAAGAACTTAGGCTAGTTCGCACTATCGGAGGGGCTACGGTACACACGTTCTTTTCTTGGTGGAGCGATTTTCCATAAAAGGGATTATCGGATTTTCCAGAATCGCCGTTATGCGGGCTTTGGGCTTTTGTCTGTAGACGCTCGATTAAAATGTGCCAGATTGAAATGACATTCCTCGGGGATTTTCACGGATGCGCCGGCGGGATAGGCTGAGCGCTTCTGAACCCGAACGCGGCAGGCCACCATGCTCGACCTTTCACCCGATATCGCGCCGCCGCAGCCGGTGCGGCTGGCGGATTACCGGCCGCCCGAATTTCTGGTCGATAGCGTCGATCTGGTTTTCGACCTCGACGGTGCGAACACCCGGGTCAAGGCGCGGCTCGGCATCCGGCGCAACCCGGAAGGCGCGGACCCGAAAGCGGCGCTCGAACTCGACGGCGAGGAGTTGGAACTGGTCGCGGTGGCGCTCGATGGCGAGGCGCTGGGGACGAACCGCTACCGGCTGCCGGCGGAGGGCGGGCTGGTCATCGACGATGTGCCGGACGCGTTCGCCCTCGAAATCGAAACCATCATCGCGCCCGACAAAAACACCGCGCTGTCGGGGCTCTACATGTCGGGCGGCAATTTCTGCACCCAGTGCGAGCCCGAGGGGTTTCGCCGGATCACCTATTTCATCGACCGGCCGGATGTGATGGCGCGCTATGCGACGACGATCGTCGCCGACCAGGCGCGGTTCCCGGTGCTGCTGTCGAACGGCAATCCGGCCGGGTCGGGCGCGGCCGAGGGCGGCCAGGCAGAGGATGGGCGGCATTGGGTGAAATGGGTCGATCCGCACCCCAAGCCGTCATACCTGTTCGCGCTGGTCGCCGGCGATTTGGTGGCGGTGCGCGACCGGTTTACCACCCGCTCGGGCCGCGAGGTGGCGCTGGCGATCTGGGTGCGGCGCGGCGACGAGGACAAATGCGGCCACGCGATGGCGTCGCTGAAAAAGGCGATGCGCTGGGACGAAGACGTGTTTGGCCTCGAATACGATCTCGATGTCTTCAATATCGTCGCGGTCAGCGATTTCAATATGGGGGCGATGGAGAACAAGGGGCTCAATATCTTCAACACCCGCTATGTATTGGCCAAGCCCGACACCGCGACCGACCTGGACTACCAGAACATCGAATCGGTAATCGCCCACGAATACTTTCACAATTGGACCGGCAACCGGGTGACCTGCCGCGACTGGTTCCAATTGTCGCTGAAGGAAGGGCTGACCGTGTTTCGCGACCAGGAATTCTCGGCCGATCAGGGGAGCCGCGCGGTCAGGCGGATCGGCGAGGTGCGCACCCTGCGGGCGATCCAGTTTCCCGAGGATGACGGGCCGCTGGCCCATCCGGTGCGACCCGAGAGTTATCTGCGGATCGATAATTTCTATACGGCGACGGTCTACAACAAGGGGGCCGAGCTGGTGCGGATGATCCACACCCTGGTCGGCGCGGACGGGTTCCGCCGCGGCATGGACCTCTATATCGCCCGGCACGACAACCATGCGGCGACGATCGAGGATTTCGTCGCGGCGATGCAGCAGGCGGGCGGGGTCGATCTCGGCCGGTTCAAGCGGTGGTACGCGCAGGCCGGGACGCCCGAGCTCACGGTCGAGGACCGCTGGGACGCGGCGAGGAACGTCTATGAGCTGACCGTGGCGCAGCAGGTGCCGCCGACGCCGGGGCAGCCCGACAAGCTGCCAATGCTGATCCCGCTGGCGATCGGGCTGCTCGGCGCCGATGGCGGCGAATTGCCGGCCCGGCTGGCGGGCGAGGCCGTGACCGAGGGCGCAGGCCCGGCCGGAACGCGGGTGCTGGCGCTGAGCGAGGCGCGGCAGACCTTCCGCTTTGTCGGTTTGCCGGCGGCGCCGGTGCCCTCGGTGCTGCGCGGCTTTTCCGCCCCGGTCAAGCTGAAGGGCGTGGCGCTGGAGCGGCTGAAATTCCTCGCGGTGCACGATGCCGAGCCGTTCGCACGCTGGGAGGCGGGCCAGGAGGTGGCGGCCCGGGCCCTGCTCGACCGGATCGAGGTGCTGCGCCATGGCGGCGCCGCGGCGCCGCTCGATGCCGATCTGGTGATGGCGATGCGCCAGACCCTCGCCGATGCCGGGCCAGACCCGGCCTTTGCCGCCGAGGCATTGAGCCTGCCGAGCGAGTCGTTTCTCGCCGACCAGCTCGCGGTGGTCGATGTCGACGCCGTGCACGCCGCACGCGAGGCCGCCCGCGCCGAGATCGGCCGGGCGTTGACCGCGGAATTCGCTGCCGCCTACACGGCGCTGGCCGATCCCGGACCCTACCGGATCGACGGCGCGGCGATCGGCCGGCGGGGGTTGCGCAACACCAGCCTCGCCTATCTCGCCGCCGCCGATCCCGAGCGCGGAGCGGCGCTGGCCAAGGCGCAGTTCGACGCCGCCGCCAACATGACCGACGTCCTGGCGGCGCTGGCGGTACTGGCCGATCTCGACTGCCCCGAGCGGGCGGCGGCATTGGCGGATTTTTTCGCCGGCTGGGCGCATGACCCGCTGGTCGTCGACAAATGGTTCAGCCTGCAGGCGCGCTCGACCTTGCCCGGAACCGTCGATCGGGTGCGCGAACTGGCCAGGCACCCGGCCTTTGAGCGCGGCAACCCGAACCGGGTGCGCGCGCTGATCGGGGCTTTCGCGCAGGGCAATCAGGTGCGGTTTCACGACCCGAGCGGCGCCGGCTACGGCTTTCTCGCCGATGAGGTCATCGCCCTCGACCCGAGCAATCCGACGACAGCCGCGCGGCTGGTCCAGGCATTCGGTCCGTGGCGACGGCACGACCCGGCCCGCCAGGCATTGATGCGGCACGAACTCGAACGGGTGCTCGCCACCGCCGGCCTCAGCAAGAACACCTACGAAATGGTGTCGAAGAGCCTGGCCTAGACCACGGGTCGGCGGGCCGAGGGCCAACCCGCCGCCGATTGCGTTGCCACCCGCTCCGGCCGAACGGGTTCCAATTTTCGCCCGACGCCTGGCGATCAGATTGGCGAACCCGACAAGTCAGCGATGGGTGGCGCAGCCGGCGCAGGCCGATCGTTCCAGCAACGAAAACTCGTAGTCTTGGAGGTTGGGCCGGTATAGATCTTTACTGGCTTCGTAGTTCGAGGCAAAACAACCGCCTTGGAACTCCGCCGCGATTCCTGCCTCCTCGCAATTCTTTTTGAGCTGCGAGCAGCCTATCAGTTCCAGCCGGTGATGCAGGTTATAGAGACCATAAGAAACATCCCCCAGTTTCGCCAAGATGTCTTTATTGTTCAAGGCGAGAATTTTCGAACATGGCGAGATCTCGCCGTCGACAGAGACCGTGATGCTGTTTCGGCCGGCCTGACAGCCAAAGAAGCTGCCGGCGGCCGGTTCATCGAAATCGGCGATGCGCAGCTCGCTGCGATCCTGCGCAGAATACCAGCGGTGAACGCGAGCTCAAGGATTGCCAACCAAGGCGGGTTCGGCAACGCGTTCGGCGGTTGCCAACCTTACCGTAACCTTACGTCGCAACCATTAAGCGGGCAACGCGAGGATCGGCCGGACACAATTTGCTCACCGGGAAACCGGGGCCGCCATCCGATCGAAGATCTCCGCCTGCGTCGGGTGACGAGCGGGTGCGCTCGCGCGGCCGCGAACGGCCGCGAGCGTCATTCGGCGGCTTGGGCGACGCCCGGCACCGGATCGCGCCACGTCGCCAGTTCGTCCCAGCTGTCGGCTTCCATGAACTGGGCCCAGCGGCGGTAGAGGTTGCGCATCGGCTCCTCGCTCGATTGCGCCTGGGTGATGTCGATGACCCGGCCGGGAAGGCGCAGCCCGTCCCATTCGAAATTCTCGACCGCGGCGCCCAGCCCCATCTCGTAGGAATAGGGATGGCGGCGGGCGATGATGCCGCGGCTCGCCTGATGGGCGTAATTCCAGTTTTCCATGTCGTCCTGCTCGGTCATCCCGGCCGGACCGGAATAGCGGATGTAATAGTCGCGCAGGAAATCCTTGACCTCCTGCGGCGCTTCGCGGTCGACCAGGAACCAGCGCCACACCTCGGTCTGGTGGGGTCCGCGCGGATGCCATACCGCGATCGTGCGCGGCTGGCGCGGCAACAATGCGATATTGGGAAAGATTTCTCCCGGCGCGCCGAGCAGCCGGGCCTCATCGCCGCGGGTGCGGCGGCGTTCCTCGTCGCAATGCCGGAAATATTCGGAAACCACCGGCGAATGCTGATAGGTGGGTGGCGGCGGCCGATCCTTGGGCAAGGCATAGACGATGGTCTGGTGGCCGCGGTCGGGGATGCAGACATGCAGTTTGCGGCCGGCCAGCAATTCGCCCATGTCGCGGCGGCCGGCGCCCGAAGGCCCGATGCCGGCGAGATCGACCGAGCGGTGGCTGATGTTGTGATAGCTGTCGCCGCTGAAATTCTCGGCCGGAAATTTCCAGTTGCACGGGATCAGCCATTTCTGCACGCCGCCCAGCACCTCGGCCTGGCCCTCGCGCCCGTCGCGGCCGTCGAGGATCAGATCGAGATAGCGCGCGAAATCGCCGAGATATTCGGTGAAGGACGGGGCGGCGGGGTCCCAGGTGGCCCAGATCGCCCCCTTGTAGTTGCACAGTTGCGCGACCTCGACCAAACCCCACTGCCCGCGGTCGAGCTTGGAGTGATAGGCCTCGCGGAAATACGGCACGCCGACCAGCTTGCCGTCGGTGCCATAGCTCCAGCCGTGGTACGGGCAGGTGAAGATCGGGGTGTTGCCCTCGTCGTAGCGGCACACCTTCATGCCGCGATGCCGGCACGAATTCAGGAAAACGTGGATCTCGCCGGCGCGGTCGCGGCATAGGATCACCGACTCCTCGCCCATGCCGGAGACAAAGAAATCGCCGGGGTTGGGGACCTGGCTCTGATGCCCGACAAACAGCCAGGCGCGGGCGAACAGCCGCTCCTGCTCCTGCGCATAGATCTCGTCATTGACAAAGATCTCGCGGCTGATTTGACCGGTCGCCGCGTCGACGAGCCCGCTCCGATAGCCCGATGCCCGCGCGGTTGTCATGATCGCCCTCCTCGCCTCGGATCGTCTGCCTGATAGCTTACCGTATTCTGCCCGGTCGGCGAACGCAGCTCGCAGCCGGCCATCGCCTCGAGGATGCGGGCGGCGATCGGGAAACCGTCCTGGCCCCAGCCCTGCGCCTGGGCGCGATGAAATATATCATGGGCGAGCAGGCCGAGATTGGCCGGGGCGGCGACCGCGCGGGCGAGTTCGCAGGCCAGATGCAGATCCTTGGCGACGATGTCGAGGGTGCCGCCGGCGGTGAAGGCGCCGGTCAGCACCGAACGCGGGATGTTGTCGAAGGTGCGGCTGGCGCCGGCGCTGAACGGCACGATCTGGGCCAGCACACCGGGATCGACCCCGGCCCTGGCGCCGATCAACAAGCCTTCGAGGGCGGCGACAAAATTCGTATAGCCGAGATACTGGGTGACCAGTTTGGCGATGCAGCCGGCACCCGCCGCGCCGACATAGAAAATATTTTGGGCGATGGCCTCGAACAGCGGGCGGCATCTGGCAAAGACCGCCTCGTCGCCGCCGACCATCACCGTCATTCCCGGCGGCCGGCCGCTGACCGGGGCGTCGAGCATGTCGATGCCCCGCATCCGACAGGCCTCGGCCACCCGCCGCGACACCATCGGCGCGTTGGTGGTCAGATCGATATAGGCGGCGCCGGCACGCAGCCCGGCCAGAATGCCGGTCGCCGGATCGAGCACGGCCGGTTCCATCTCGTCGGGACCGGGCAGCGAGGTGAACACGATTTCGCTCGCTTCAGCGACGGTGCGCGGATGGTCGACCGCGGCCGCACCCCGACCGGACAATGCGGCGGTCGCTGCGGGGCGGACATCGTAAACGGTCAGCCGATGGCCGGCGTCGATCAGGCAGCCCGCGATCGGCGTCCCCATCGTGCCGGTGCCGACAAACCCCAGCTGCATCGGACAGCCCTCCATATTCGTCATTGCCCCTGCGTCCGGGCGGATGGCGCCGCGGCGCGCATCGCGGCTATTGTGCGCCCGCAGACCTGCCAGGAGGAAGAGCATGCAGATTGGCTTCAACCTGCCGATCAGCGGCCCGATGTCGGAGCCAGCGATCGCGACCCGGATCGCACAGCAGGGCGAGGCGCTGGGCTACGACTATCTGACCCTGACCGACCATATCCTGCTGCCCAACCTCAAGGTGCCGGGCTACCCCTATTCCGAGAGCGGCGAGTTCTTTGGCGAAGGCCCGCAGCACCGGCACGACCAGCTGACCGCGGCCGCCTACATCGCCGCCAAGACCTCGCAGATCCGGCTGGTGCTGGCGGTCATGGTGGTGCCGTACCGGCCGGCCGTGCTCGCCGCGAAGATGCTGGCGACGATCGACATATTGTCGGCGGGCAGGCTCACCATCGGCATCGGCGCCGGCTGGCTCGAAGCGGAATTCGACGCGGTCGCGGTGACCCCTTTCGCCAGGCGCGGCGCGGTCACCGACGAATACATCCATGCGTTCCGCACCCTGTGGACCGAGGCAGCGCCGCGCCTCGACGGCAATTGGGTTAAATTCGACGAGATCCGGTTCGAACCAAAGCCGGTGCAGCAGCCGCACCCGCCGATCTGGGTCGGCGGCGAAAGCGGGCCGGCCTTGCGCCGCGCCGCCCGGCTCGGCGACGCCTGGTATCCGATCGGCAGCAACAACAAGCATTTGCTCGACAGCCTGCCGCGCTATCGCGCCGGCATCGACCGGCTGCGCCGCTTCACCGCCGAGGCCGGCCGCGACCCGGCGAGCGTTGCGCTGACCTACCGGATCAAGCGCTATGGCGAGGCGGTGCCGGACAAGGCGTCCGATGGCGAACGCCGCCTGTTCTCCGGCGGCACCGCCGATATCGTTAACGATTTCCGGGCATTGCGGGATCTCGGGGTCAGCGCTGTCGACATCGATTTCGAACGGCCCGACCCCGACGCCTCGATCGCCGAGATGCGCCGCTTCAAGGAGCAGGTGCTGGCCCGGCTGTAGCGGCCGCACGGGCGGCCGCGCCGTCGCGATATGATCGGCCAATCGCCCGTTCAATAATCGTATTTGTAATTGAGTCCCGATGCCGGTGCCGCCATTCTGGCCGGCCTCGGTATCGACGGTCACATGATGCCCGACCTCGATCTCGACCGTGACCTTGCTGGTCGGCGGCGAGACGCCCTGGGTCACCCCGACCGAGACCCCGGGCATGATATATTTTCCGGCGCTGAGCGCGGTCGCGCTCGAATTCGTGGGCGTGACCACGCTCGGGTTCAGGATCGGGCTCGCCGCCCCGGTCGGGCCCTGGCCGAACCCGAGCCAGTCGAGCCCGAGCTTGCCGCGCAGCCGGTCGAGCACGCCCGGACCGCCGCCGGCCAGGGTGGCGGCGGCCTGAGCGAGTTGCAGCCCCTGCCCGGCGGTAATCTGCCCCACCCCTTGGTTGAACAATATGCGCGACAGGATCTCGTCCTGCGGCACCGGCGGGGTCGAGGCCAGGGTGATCTTGGGCGCCGAGGCAAAGCCGCTGATGATCACTTGCGCGGTGATATCGGCAGCACTCGCCTCGGCGACGATGTCGAGAGCCGGATCGAGCCGGGCGCTGCCGTCGAAGGTGATCGCGCCGCGCGTCAGGCGGAAGCTCTTGCCCAGCAGATCGACATTGCCGCGGCTCGCCACCAATACGCCGGCGATCTGCGGCGCGGCGCTGGTTCCGGTGATCTTGAGCCGGCCGTGCCAGTCGCTGTTGAGGCCATGGCCGCGCACAAACACCTGGCCGGGCATTTGCAGGGTAATATCGAGCACCGCGGGCAGCGCCGGAGCGGGGGTGGCGACGGCTTCCGCCGGTTTCGCGGTCTTGCCGCCGATTTCGGTGACGTGCAGGACGACGACGCTCGGCGGCAGATTGTCGGGCAGATTGATCTCGGCCCGATCGACGCTCAGCACCGCGACCACCCGGGGCGCCGCCAGATGTCCGGTGACCGAGATCGTGCCGCTCGCCGCGACCAGCGCTTCGTCGCGCGCTGCCACGCGGAAATCGGCGAGCTTTGCCGACAATTCGGCGGTCGGCCCGGCCGCCCCGCTCAGCACCAGGCTGCCCTGCGCCGTCATTTTCCCGCCGGCCCCGTCACCGGCCGAGAATGTGGTCAAGCGGAACCGGTCGCGGTCGCCGACCAGCTCGGCGGCGATGTCGGTCAGCACCGCCCCGGTGGCGAAATTCTCGTAGCGCGCGCCGGTCAGCTGCAGCCGGCCGCTCGCCGCCGGTGAGGCGACGGTGCCGCCGACCGCGACATCGGCGGCGAAATGGCCGCTGAGCCGATCCTCGCCCAGCGGCAGCAGGTCGGCGAGGTGGCCGATATCGCCGCTGCCCTGAAGTCGCAGCGCAAGCGGCCCCTGCGGCGGCACCGAGAAGCCGAGCGGCGCCGGGATCAGCAGCAGCGGCAGCGAGCCGGTGAAAGCCACCCGATCGCCTTCGAGCCCGGTCACCCGGCCCTGCATCTCGACGCTCCGGCCGTTCCAGTCGCCGACCACCGTCAGCCCCAGCCGCGGCGCCCGCGCATGCCGCGCCACGGCGAGCGACAGCTCCCGCGCATTGGCGACAAGGTGGCCGCGCGGCGCGCGCAAGGTTCCGCCCAAGCTCGCGGCGAGCGACAAGCTGCCATGCTCTCCGGGATAGCCGAGCAGTCGGGCGGCGGTCGCGACCGGCAGATCGGCGGCATTCAGCGCCAAGGACAGGGCTTCGCCCTTTACCGCGCCGCCGCCGGTGACCCGCCCGGCGCCGAGCCGCAGATCGAGGCCGGAAAAGGCCAGATCGGCGCCTCGGCGGGTCAGATCGAGCGGCTGCTCCAGCCGGTATTGGTCGCTGCCGAGCGTGCCGGCGAACCGGGTCAGACGCAGTTCGCCGCCGCCCGGCGCGAACCCGCCTTCGCCGGCAAAGGCCACCGTCAGCGGCCGCCCGTCGGCGGTGCCGGCGAACCCGAAACGGCCGGGGCGCGGGCTGGAAACGGTCGCGGCAACCCTGGTGAAATCGACGGCGGCGAATTGCGCTGCACGCAGCGATAGCTGCCCCGTCGCCGACGGCCTGCGCCAGATGTCGGCGAGGCGAGCGGTTGCTCCAAGGCTGCCGATTGCGATGCGGCCGGCGCCGGCGCCGGCACTCAGCCGCACTCCGGTGACCGAAAGATCGAGCCCCTGGCCACCGCCGGCCGCGGCAAGCCTGGCATTCAGATCGAGGCTGCCGCCGAGCGCCCGGCCGGCCAGCGCCGACCAGCGCGACAGATCGGGGAACCGCGCGGCCAGCGAGCCCTGAGCGAGACCGGTGGCGAGGGCGATCCGCAGATCGCCGTCGAGCGTGCTGTCCGCGGCGGTTATGCGCAGCCGCGGCACCACCAGCGAGTTGCCGTTCAGCTCGCCTGCCAGAGCCACAGTGCCGTCCAGCGCGGCCAGGCGAAAGCTGCCGGCGATCGCCGCTTTGGGCCGGGACAAATCGGCGATTTCGCCGGTGAGCCGGAAGCGGTCGACCGCCACCCCGCCGGCGGTGATGCGGCGGCCTTCGATCTCGCTCTGCAGCCGCAGCCGATCGAGCGGCCCCTCCAGCTTCGCCCGGGCGGTCAGGGCGCCGGCGATCGCGCCGCCGAGCACCGCGCCGAGCGGCTGCAATCGCGGCACGTCGAGGCTCGCCGCCGCGCTCAGAAGATGCGAGGCGGGATCGAACCGCGCATTGCCCGAGAGTTTTGCGGCACTGCCGTCGAGCGTGAGATTGCCGAGGGTTACCATGCCCGCCGGGTCGCGGCGAAGGGCGCCGGCGAACGAGGCCTTGCCGCCGATCAGCGCGTCGACGGCGGCGATCCCGGTCCGCGCCCCGCTCGCCGAACCGGCAAAATCGAGATTCCCGGCGACGGTCTGGCCAACGGTCGCAAGGCGCCCGGATCCGCTCAGAGCGAGGCCGTCGGCCTGCACCGAAAGATGCGTCACCTCGACGGCGCCCGCATCACGATCGGCGGTCGCGGCCAGCGTCCAATCGATGCCGCGGCCGAGCCCAGGGGCCAGCGAAGCCGCCTCGGGAACCGCGAGCCCTTCGATCCGGCCATTTGCCGCGACGGCAATGCGGGTTGCCGCGTTAGTCGAGCGCACCGGTCGGCGTAGCCGATACATGGGCCTCGACGCGCTCCGCCGCCGAACCGGAAACTTCGATCCCGGCGGCCGACAGATCCGCCTTTGCCACCGGACGGGTTTGGCTCCCGGTCACCGCCACCTGCAACGTGGCCGAGCCACGCAGCGGCGCGCCCGCTACCGCCGACAGCGGCGCAAGGTCGGGTATATGCACGGCCAGATGTGCGGCGATGGCCTCGTCGGGCGCGTCGAAGGAGGAATCGCCGGTGATGGTGGCGGCGGCGATGCCGATCCTCAGGCGGTTGATCGCGATCCGTTTGCCAAAGCTCGCGCGCAGCAAGAAGGTCGCCCGGTCACCGACGACCGGTGCGAGACCGGCCGGCAGCAGCGGCGCCAGCGCCGCCTGTCCGGACAGGCCGAGCGCGGTTTCGGAGCCGGCGGCAAGCGCGATATCGGCGTCGAGATGGGCCAGCCCGCCAGCCGAGGCGGTCAGCCGGCCATGCCAGTCCGCCAGCTTTCCGTCGCCATCGACCGACAGGGTCAGCGGCAGGCGATCGGTCCGTCCGAGCCAGCGGTCGGCCAGGATCCCGGTCGGCTCGTTCGCGCGCAGCCTCAGCTGCAGCGCCGGGTGGGCGCCGGCCAGCGCCATTTGCAGTGCGATATTGCCGGGAAAGCCGTCGGTGCGGTGAAGGTCGAGGATGGCACGCGCCGCTTCGCCTTCGATCGCGGCATTGCCGGTGATCGTGGCGACGACGCTTTCGCCCAACACCGCAGGCGCCAGTTCGAGGCGGGTGATCGTCAGCCGGTCGACGGCCAAAGCGACCGGCAGCTGCGGCAGGTGAACCGATCCGGCTGGCGCCGAGGAGCTCGATGGCGCTCGCGCCACATCGATCTCGGCCATTGTCAGCGATCGGACATGCACTTTCCCGGCGAGCAGATCGGCCGGCGCGAGATCGAGGGCGACATCGCGCAGGGTAAGCCAAACGCCGGTGCGGTCGCCGATTTCGATGCGCGCGGCGGTCATCCGGAACGGCACGGTTCCGCGCAGCCCCTCGATCGCCAGGGAAAACCCGGGGCCGCTCGCGGCGCGCGCGATAACCCCGGCCAGCCAATCCTGCCCGGCTCGGGTTTGCAGCAATCCGAACATGCCGATCGCGAACAGGATCGCGCCGGCGATGGCGAATGCGAGCCAGCGGGCAACAGCGCGCATCAGAACGCCTCGCCGAGGCTGACATAGACCTGGACCCAGGAATTGGCGCTGCGCTTGTAGAGCGGGGTTGCCAGATCGAGCCGGAGCGGGCCGAACGGGGTATAGTAGCGCAGGCCCAGCCCGACGCCGTACAGCAGGCGCTGGCTCAATTGCGGCAGGCTGGTCTCGTAATAGCTGCCGGCATCGACGAACGGGACGATGCCGATCGTATCGGTGACTTTGACCCGGGCCTCGAAATTCATCACCAGGCTCGATTTGCCGCCGATCGGATCGTCGTTGGAGGCGAGCGGCCCGGCCATCTGATAGCCATAGGGGCGGATCGTTCCGCCGCCGCCGACATAGATCCGCTGGTCGGCCGGGAGCGGCGCCAGCGGCGCGCCGTCGAGCGAGCCGAGCGCCACCCGGCCGGCGAGGATTGCCCGCCCGTCATCGACCTTCCAATAGGTGCTGGCCGACAGCAGATTAGTGACGTAGGTCAGGCTCGGGCTGGAAAAGATGTGGGCCGGCGTGACCGAAAGCTGAGCGCGCCAGCCACGGGTCGGGCTCAACAGATTGTCGGTGGTGTCGAGCTTCAAATAGGCCGGGATGCCGAACAGCGTGTAACGCTGGGTGCGCTGCGCCGAGGTATTGGTCGAGACATTCGCGAGCTGCCGGACGTTGGCCTCTTCGGCCTCGAGCAACACGCCGCCGGTCAGCAGCCGGCCGAAACGGCGTTCCAGCCCGGCGGTGGCGAGCGCGCGGCGGCTGTGATAGGCGACCGGGGTGTCATCGGCGATCTCGGCGGTCGCCAGGAAATCCTGGTCGGCGACCAGAAAATCGGGCCGGCGGAAATTCGCGTTGACGCCATAGACCTGCTGGCCGGCGGTTGCCGACAGCTTCAGATATTCGGCATTGCCGAACAGGTTGCGATTTTCCCAGAAAACCCGGGCAGCGGCGCCCTGGCTGGTGTTGTAGCCGACCCCGGCGCCGATCGTGCGACGCGGGCGCTCGGTGGCATCGATGGTCATTTGCGCGCTGTCCGGCCGGCCGGGCTCCGCCTCGGGCGTGATCCGCACCGTGCTGAACAGGCCGCTTTCGATCAGCGCGCGGCGCGTCTCCTCGACCTTGGCCGCATCATAGGCCTCGCCTCGGCGCCAGCGCAGGCGGCGTTCGACATAACCGGGATTTAGGGTTTTCAGGCCTTTGACCGAGATGGCGCCAAAGCGCATCGCCGGGCCGGGGGCGAGCCGGTAAGTCACCTCCATCGTGCGGTTGCGATGGTCGATCACGACCTGCCGCTGTTCGATCTTCGCAAAGGGGTGGCCGCTATTGTTGAACGCCGTCAGCAGCGAGGCTTGCGCCGCCACCACCGGGGCGGTGCGCGCCGGGTCGCCGGGCTTCAGCGGCAGCGGCGGAGCAGCGGGCGGGAGCGACAGCGGCTGACCGTCGGGGCCAAGCACCGCAACCGAGGCGACACGATAGAGTGGCCCCGGCGTGACCTTGACCGTGACCTTTTGCGGGTCCGCCGCGGCATCGACGTTGTAGGCGAACCGGGCATCCCAATAGCCGAGGCTTCGCGCCGCATCGGCGAGCCGGCCGAGATCGCGGTCAGCGCGGCGCCGCAACGCCTCCTCTGAGGCCGGCAGCCGGGCCTCGAGCGTCTTCAGTTCGGAGACCTTGTCCAGGAGGTCGGCGAGATCGCTGTTGCCGGCGCCGGTAATCGCCGTCTCGTAGCGGATGTCCGCCCGACCGGCGACCGCAGGAAAGAACGCCGCGGTCAGGGCCAGCGCCGGCAGAAGCCGCCGAACCCGCATCCGTCCCCGCATCCAGCCCCGGGCAAACGCCCCGCAGCGGGGCCGCACCGGGCCGGGCTTACTCGGTTCGGCGCGCCGCCGCCGCCTCGACCCGGCGTTTCAGCCGGCGGATCTCCGGTGTCAGTTTGCGGTTCGGGGTGCTGCGCAACAGGGCGTCGATGCCGCCCTTGTGCTCGATGGTACGGACCGCCGCCGCGGTGATCCGCATCCGGATCGGCCCGAGCACGTCCGACAGCACCGAAACCTGTTGGAGATTGGGCAGAAAGCGACGTTTTGTCTTGTTGTTGGCATGGCTTACATTGTGCCCGACCTGGACACCCTTGCCGGTGATTGCGCATCTGCGCGCCATTGCCGCACCTCTACCCAACAAAGCCGCTGATATCTGCGCGCCGGCTGATTTGGCGCCCCACGCGGGTGCGTCTTCTACGCCGCTGCGACGCACGGCGTCAAGGACCGGAACCCCGCGGCGCGGATCCTCGAAGCCGCTCGACAGCGTCCTCGCGGGTGTCAAATATGGAGTGTTCGGGAGGAGCGCGCAGGATGACGACCGGCGAAACCAGTCCTTACGGAAACGGGCCTTACGCAATCGGGCTCGACAAGAACGCGGCCAATTTCGTGCCGCTGAGCCCGATCGGCTTCCTGCTGCGCAGCGCCGCGGTCTATCCCAACCACCCGGCGGTGGTTTATGGCAGCCGCCGCTACGGCTGGCGCGAGGCGCTCGACCGCTGCCGGCGGCTGGCTGCGGCATTGGCGGCGGCAGGCATCGAACGCGGCGACACGGTGGCGGTAATAGCGCCCAATATCCCCGAAATGTTCGAAGCGCATTTCGGCGTGCCGATGGCCGGCGCGGTGCTGAATGCGCTGAACATCCGGCTCGACGCCGAAACCATCGCCTTCATCCTGCGCCACGGCGAGGCCAAGGTCTTGATCACCGACAGCGAATTCGCCCCGGTCGTCAAGCAGGCATTGGCCCGGCTGGAGCGCAAGCCGCTGGTCGTCGACATCATCGATCCGGCGAGTCCCGGCGGCGAGCGCCTCGGCGCCATCGATTACGAAGCCTTTCTCGCCACCGGCGAACCCGGCTTTGCCGAACTCGCGCCCACCGACGAATGGGACGCGATCGCACTGAACTACACCTCGGGCACCACCGGCAACCCGAAGGGTGTGGTCTATCACCATCGCGGCGCCTATCTGAACGCGCTCGGCAATATCCTGGTCTGGGGCCTGCGGCAGCATCCGGTCTATCTGTGGACCCTGCCGATGTTCCACTGCAACGGCTGGTGCTTTCCGTGGACGATTACCGCGCTGGCCGGGACCCATGTCTGCCTGCGCCGGGTCGAGGCGGCGGCGATCTATCAGACGATCGCGCGCGACGGCGTCACCCATATGTGCGGGGCGCCGGTGGTCATGAACATGCTGCTCAACCCCGGCGCCGGGGTATCGCGCGCGCTAGATCGGCGGATCGAGATGATGACCGCCGGGGCCTCGCCGCCGGCCGCGGTGATCGAGGGAATGGAAGGGATCGGCTTTCACATCACCCATGTCTACGGCCTGACCGAGGTCTACGGCCCGGCGACGATCTGCGCCTGGCACGGCGAATGGGACGCGCTGCCGACCGAGGAGCGCTCGCGGCTGAAGGCGCGGCAGGGGGTCAACTATCCGGTGCTGGACGGGCTGATGGTCGCCGACCCGGCGAGCCTGGCGCCGGTCCCGGCCGATGGTGCGACGATGGGCGAGATCTTCATGCGTGGCAATATCGTGATGAAGGGATATCTGAAAAACCCGCGGGCGACCGAGGAAGCCTTTGCCGGCGGCTGGTTTCACACCGGCGATCTCGGCGTCGTCCATGCCGACGGCTATATCGAACTGAAGGACCGCTCGAAAGACATCATCATCTCCGGCGGCGAGAACATCTCCACGGTCGAGGTCGAAAGCGTGCTCTACCGCCATCCTGCCGTCTTCGAGGCGGCGGTGGTCGCCCGCCCCGACCCGATGTGGGGCGAAACCCCCTGCGCCTTCGTCACTTTGAAGCCCGAGGCATCCGCCACCGCTGACGACATCATCGCCTTCTGCCGCGAGCACCTTGCCCGCTTCAAGGCGCCGCGCAATGTGATCTTCGGCCCGCTGCCCAAAACCTCGACCGGCAAAATCCAGAAATTTATGCTGCGCGAGCGCGCCAAAAGCGACGCCTGACGCCGCTGCCGGCCACTGCGCCGCGCCAGCCTGCCGCCGGCATCCCGGCAACAAAAACCGGGAGAGTTGCCTGCTCTCCCGGTCTGGCCACCCCAGCCTGCCGATCGTGGCGCGCTAGTGGCTCTCCAATTGGAAGATTTCGTCCTTGATGCGGAGCTTCTGGCGCTTCAGATCGGAGATCGCGTCGTCATCCGGATGCGGCCGGCTGTTTTCCTCATCGATGGCGCGTTCGAGGGCCGCGTGCTTCTCCCTCAGCGCTACGATGCGATCCTGCAGCGACATGCATTTTCCCTCCTGATAGACGATGACCGCGCCCGATGGTAACGCCTGCCCAACGGGGCGGCCAGGGGTCACCCGGCCCCGATGACGAAAATATGTCAAGATCGCAAATTTCACAGAGGTCCCGATGGGAGAAACATCCGAAATTCCGCGCATGATCGTCGGGATCAGCGGCGCTTCCGGGGTGATCTACGGCGCGCGTCTGCTCGAACTGCTGCGGCCATTGCCGGTCGAGACCCATCTGGTGATCAGCCGGGCGGCCGAAGTGACCCTGGCGTTCGAGACCGATCTGAAGCCGGCGGCGGTGCGCGCCCGCGCCGATGTCGTGCATGCGATCGGCGACATCGCGGCGCCGATCTCATCGGGCTCGTTTCGCACGATCGGGATGGTGGTTGCGCCCTGCTCGATCCGCAGCATGGCCGAGATCGCCAGCGGGGTGACGACGACATTGCTGACGCGGGCGGCGGATGTGGTGCTGAAGGAGCGGCGGCGTCTGGTGCTGATGGTCCGCGAAACCCCGCTGCACACCGGACATCTGCGCACGATGACGGCGCTCTCGGAGATGGGCGCGATCATCGCGCCGCCGGTCCCGGCCTTTTACGCCAAGCCGGCGACGATCGCGGCGATGATCGACCAGACCCTCGGGCGCGTCCTCGACCTGTTCGGGCTCGACAGCGGAACCGTCCGCCGCTGGGGCGAAGCATGAGCGATCGTCCGGATACTTTGGTGGCTCAGCGGATTATGGCGGCGATTGATCAGGTGATATGATGGTGCTTGAATTTCGTGCCGACCGCCCATGGACCTCGACACCGATGCCTTAAAGGCAAAGCTCGCTGTGCTGAAAAGCGAGCACCGCGACCTCGACGACGTGATCGCGCGCTTGTCCGAGCACGCCCCGTTCGACCAGCTTCGCCTGCAGCGGCTGAAAAAGCGCAAGCTGCTGCTGAAAGACCAGATCTTGAAGATCGAAAGCGAGCTGTTGCCCGACATCATCGCCTGACGCCGCCGCCAAGGTGTGGTTGTACGCAACAGTCCGGCCCCTATAATACCGGCGTCCCGCGTTCCAATCGGGGAAGGAGCCGAATGAGCGAGGCCGGCCCGGCGGTGGGCATCATCATGGGCAGCCAATCCGACTGGCGCACGATGCTCCACGCGGCCGAGACGCTCGATCGGCTGGGCATCGCGCACGAGGCGCGGATCGTCTCCGCGCACCGCACCCCGGACCGGTTGTATGACTACGCCCACACCGCGCGCGAGCGCGGCTTGCGGGTGATTATCGCGGGCGCCGGGGGCGCTGCCCATCTGCCCGGCATGGCCGCCGCCCTGACGCCCCTGCCGGTGCTCGGGGTGCCGATCGAAAGCCGGGTGCTTAAGGGCGTCGACAGCCTCTTGTCGATCGTGCAGATGCCGGCGGGGGTGCCGGTTGCGACCTTTGCCATCGGCGAGGCCGGCGCCGTCAACGCGGCCCTGTTTGCTGCGGCGATCCTCGGGCTGTCCGACGAGACCGCGGCACGGGCGATCGATGCCTGGCGGCAGGCCCAAACCCAGAATGTGGCCGACCGGCCGGGCCCGTTGTAATGCCGCCGCCGGTGCTCGCTCCGGGAGCGACGATCGGGATTTTGGGTGGCGGCCAGCTCGGGCGGATGACGGCGCTCGCCGCGGCCCGGCTAGGCTATCGCTGCCATGTCTTCGCCGCCGAGCCGGACAGCCCGGCGGCGCAGGTGTGCGGCGCCGCGACCGTCGCCGATTTCTCCGATCTGGCCGCACTCGGCCGCTTCGCCGGCGCCGTCGACGTCGTCACCTTCGAGTTCGAAAACATCCCGGCCGAAGCGGTGCGCTGGGTGGCGGCGTCGACGCCGGTCATGCCGCGCGCCGAAATTCTCGAAATCGCCCAGGACCGTTTGCGGGAGAAGGATTTCCTGCATTCGATTGATATCGCGACCGCCGCCTATCGGGAGGTGTCCGACGTGACCGCGCTGGTCCGCGCGATGCGCGATTTCGGCTACCCGGCGGTGCTGAAGAGCGTGCGCATGGGCTATGACGGCAAAGGGCAGATGACGCTCGGCCCCGAGACCAGGGCCGAGGACGCCTGGCGCCACATGGGCGGCGATATCGGCATTCTCGAAGGCTTTGTCGATTTCGCCTGCGAGATCTCGGTCATCGTCGCGCGCGGCGGCAACGGAGCCTGGGCAACCTATCCGCCGGTCGAAAATCAGCACAGCGCCCATATCCTCGACACCACCATCGCCCCGGCGCGGATCGGGGCCGAGACCGCGATGCGGGCCGAGGCGATCGCGCGCCATATTGCCGAAAAGCTCGATCTGGTCGGGCTGCTGGCGGTCGAAATGTTCGTGACCCAGTCGGGCGACATCCTCGTCAACGAACTGGCGCCGCGGCCGCACAATTCGGGGCATTGGACGATCGACGCCTGCGTCACCAGCCAGTTCGAGCAGCTGGTGCGAGCCTTGTGCGGACTGCCGCTCGGCTCGGTCGCGCACCATTCCGACGCGGTCATGAAGAATCTGATCGGCAGCGAAGTCGAGAAGTGGCGCGACGCGCTCGCCGACCCATTGGCCAAGCTCCACCTCTACGGCAAGAGTGAAATCCAGCCCGGGCGCAAGATGGGGCACGTGACCCGGCTCATCCCCCACCGCTGAGCGCGCGGCGTCAGCGCGGCGGGCGCAGCAGGCGGAACGGGTTTGGCAGTTGCCCGGCAAGGGTTTCGAGATCGCGCCGGGCGCGGCCGATGCGGGCCATGCCGGCGAGGCGGCGGTCGAGAAAGGCGCGGGTTTCGGCAAAGCCTTCGGAGCGGTCGTCGAGCCAGCGCAGCACCGTCGCGCCATAGATCGCGGCCAAGGTCATACGCTTGGTATAAAAGCTGAAATCGGTGGCGGCATCGCCCGCGGCGTACCAGATGCCGTCGACTGTCTGATAGACCAGGCGCAGGGCCAACGGCGCGTGCTGCGGCAGCGCCAGGACGCTCAATGCCCGGCGCACCGCCTCGCGCCACGGCTCGACGATTTCGAGCCGGGCGCCGATCGCCAGCGCGATGCGTTCGGGCACCCGCAGCGGGTCGAGCGGCAAGGCTTCGAGCCGGTCGAGCATGCGCCGGTCGGCCCATCGGCTGAAACCGGCGACGAGGTCGGCGGACCCGCGCGGGAATAGCGCCAGCGCCTCGCCGGCCGGAACCCCGAGCCGCCGGGCGGCGGCGCGCAATGCGGTGCGCGACCAGCCGTCGAACGCGACTTCGGGCAGCATCGCTTCGATCAATGCCTCGCGCCGGCGCTCGGCGAGCGGGCTCAGCATTCCGGTCCCGCTTCGGCGAGAAAAGCCGCGAGGTCGATCGGATGGCGCTGCAGCTCCTCGATAAAGACCAGCAGCCGATGGTCGGTGATGCGCTGCGGATAGAGGACGCCGTCGAGGTGATCGCATTCGTGCTGGACGATCCGGGCGTGGAACCCTGCGGCCTCCCGCTCGATGGTTTGGCCGTCGAGGCCGGTGGCGCGGTAGCGGATCCGCAGATGGCGCGGGACGACGCCGCGCAGACCCGGGACCGACAGGCAGCCTTCCCAGCCGAAGGCCCGCTCGCCGCCCAACAACTCGACCGCCGGGTTGATCAGCACGGTCAGATCCTGGGCGACGTCGCCCGGCATCCCGGTCAGGCGCTCGCCGGAAACGAAGAACACGACGATCCGCCAGGGCTGGTGCACCTGGGGCGCGGCAAGGCCGGTGCCGCCGGCATCGGCCATCGTCTCGATCATGTCATCGACCAGGCGGCGCACCCAGGGCGCCTGTGGATCCTCGACCCTGGCCGCGCGCCGGCGCAGCACCGGGTTGCCCATCCGGGCAATCTTCAGCAATGCCATGCCGGCACTATGCGGCCGGCGGCGATCCCGGTAAAGCCGCACCCGGCTGATCGCGATCGGCCCGCCTTCACAACCGGCGGCCGAGGTGCTAAACGAGCGTTCCAGTGCAACGCCGCGTGCTGCGGCCCGACGACCCTTACTGGAGAAGCCCCCCCGTGCAAGTCCTCGTTCGTGACAACAATGTCGACCAGGCCCTCCGGGCATTGAAGAAAAAAATGCAGCGCGAAGGCGTGTTCCGCGAAATGAAGCTGCGGCGCAGCTACGAAAAGCCCTCGGAGCGGCGGGCGCGGGAACGGGCCGAGGCGGTCCGCCGCTACCGCAAGCTGCTGCGCAAGCGCATGGAGCGCGAGGGCTACTGAGGCCGGAGCGTGCGCCCGGAACGCGGGCGGCGGCCCTGCATCTTCGGTTGACGGGGGAGCGAGGGTCCGTCCGAAGGGCTCACTCCATCGCCTTGACGATCTCCTCGGACATTTTTTTGGCGTCGCCGAACAGCATCATCGTGTTGTTGCGGTAGAACAACTCGTTCTCGACCCCGGCATAGCCCGAGGCCATCGAGCGCTTGACGAACAGCACCGTCTTGGCGCGCTCGACATCGAGGATCGGCATGCCGTAGATCGGCGACGACGGATCGGTCTTGGCCGCCGGGTTGGTCACGTCGTTGGCGCCGATGACAAAGGCGACATCGGTCGACGGAAAGTCGCGGTTGATCTCGTCGAGCTCCAGGACCTCGTCGTAAGGCACATTGGCTTCGGCCAACAGCACGTTCATATGCCCCGGCATGCGCCCGGCGACCGGGTGGATCGCGTAGCGCACCTTGACCCCTTCCTTTTTCAGCGTGTCGGCCATTTCGCGCAGGGCGTGCTGCGCCTGGGCCACCGCCATGCCGTAGCCCGGCACGATGATCACCGAGCCGGCGTTCTTCAGAATGAAGGCGGCGTCTTCGGCGCTGCCCGACTTGACCGAACGGTCGCCAACCCCGGCGCCGGCGGCGACCGTCCCGCCCTCGGTGCCGAACCCGCCGAGGATCACATTGATAATCGAGCGGTTCATCCCTTTGCACATGATGTAGCTGAGGATGGCGCCCGACGAGCCGACCAGCGCGCCGGTGATGATCAAGAGGTTGTTCGACAGGGTGAAGCCGATGCCGCAGGCCGCCCACCCCGAATAGGAGTTCAGCATCGAGATCACGACCGGCATGTCGGCCCCGCCGATCGGCAGGATCAGCAGAAAGCCCAGCGCCAGCGACACCAGCAGGATCAGCCCAAACACCGCCGCCGCGCCGGTCGAGACAAAGATCGCGATCAGCAGGATCAGCAATATTCCGAGGCCGGCGTTGAGCAGGTGCTGGCCGAAAAAGACCAGCGGCCGGCCGGTGACCAGCCCCTGCAACTTGCCAAAGGCGACGATCGAACCGGTAAAGGTGATCGCCCCGATCGCCATGCCGATCGACATCTCGACCAGGCTGGCGCGCTCGATCGCGCCCGGTATCCCGATCCCATATTCCGCCGGCGCGCTGAAGGCGGCAAGCGCGACGCAGACCGCGGCGAGGCCGACCAGGCTGTGAAACGCCGCCACCAGCTGCGGCAGCGCCGTCATATGGATGCGCAGCGCGACATACGCGCCGACGCCGCCGCCGATCACAATGCCGAGGATGATCAGCCAATAGCTGACCACATGCGGGGTCAGCAGGGTGGTGAGGACGGCGATCACCATGCCGGCGATGCCGTAGAAATTGCCGGCGCGCGCCGTCTGCGGCGAGGACAGGCCGCGCAGCGCCAGGATGAAGCAGATCGAGGCGATCAGATAGAAAAAGGCCGAAAGATTGTCGCTCACCGCCGCGGCCCCGCTATTTCTTTCTTTGGAACATCTGGAGCATGCGCTGGGTGACGATGAAGCCGCCGAAGATGTTGACCGCGGCCAAGGTGACGGCGACGAACCCGGCGATCTTTGCAAAGCTGAGGCCGAGCGGGCCGGCGGCGATCAGCGCGCCGACGATGATCACGCTCGAAATCGCGTTGGTTACGCTCATCAGCGGCGAGTGCAATGCCGGGGTCACCCGCCACACCACGTGATAGCCGACGAAGACCGCCAGCGCGAAGATCGTCAGCTCGAAGACAAACGGGCTGCCGGCGACCGATGTCGGCGGCGCCTGCACCGCCAATTGCCGGGCCAGGGCGTCGAGATTATGGGCCAGCACGCCGGCATCGCCGGCAAGCTCCCTGGCGCGCTCGGCCAGAGAGGCGGGGTCTGCCATTGCTTTCTCCGTCAGTTGTCCGGGACCGAAACCGGGGTCGCCGCCGCGGGTGCCGGCAGCAGCGCCGGGTTGACCACCGCCCCATCGCGGGTCAGCAGGGCCGATTTGACGATCTCGTCGCCGGTGTCGATCGCCAGCCGGCCATCCTTGTCGATCAGCAATGCCAGAAACGCCAACAGGTTTCGCGCGTAGAGCTGGCTTGCATCGGCGGCGATCCGGGACGGCATGTTGAGATGGCCGATGATCTTGACGCCGTTCGGGGTAACAATGGTCTCGCCCGGGCGGCTGCCCTCGACATTGCCTCCGGCCTCGACCGCGAGATCGACCACCACCGATCCCGGCGCCAATGCGGCGACCATTGCTTCGGTCAGCAGCACCGGCGCAGGGCGACCCGGGATCAGCGCGGTGCAGATGACCACGTCGGTGCGTTTCAGCGCCTCGGTGACCTTTTCGCGCTGCCGCAATTGGTAGTCCTCGCCCATTTCGCGGGCGTAGCCCTGGGCGGTCTCGGCCGAACGGGCCGCCGCTTCGTCGACGCTGATAAAGCTGGCGCCGAGGCTTTCGACCTGTTCCTTGGCGGCGGCGCGCACATCGGTTGCCGAGACGATGGCGCCGAGCCGGCGTGCGGTGGCGATCGCCTGCAATCCGGCGACGCCGGCGCCCATCACCAGCACGCGCGCCGCCTTGATCGTGCCGGCCGCGGTCATCATCATCGGAAAGGCGCGGCCGAACTCGTCGGCGGCGTCGATGACCGCCTTGTAGCCGGCGAGGTTCGCCTGCGAGGACAGCACATCCATCGCCTGCGCGCGGGTGATCCGCGGCAGCAGCTCAACCGCGAAGGCGGTGACCCCGGCCGCGGCATAAGCCTCGGTCGCGGCCGGGTTCTGCAGCGGCTGCAGCAGGCCGATCAGCACCGCGCCGCGTTTAAGATAGCCGAGTTCGTCGAACTCGGCCTCGCCGGAGGTCAGCGGGCGCTGCACCTTGAGCACGATGTCGGCGTCGCCGAGCATCGCCGGCGGATCCGCTTCGATCGTCGCGCCGGCCGCGGCAAAGGCCGCATCGGTGATGCCGGCTGCTTCGCCGGCGCCGCGTTCGGCGATGACCTCGAGCCCCATCGCCAGCATCCGCTTGACGGTGTCGGGCGAGGCCGCGACGCGGCGCTCATGCGCCCGTCTTTCCTTGACGACGGCAACCTTCATCGAGCAGCGGTTCCTGAATGCGCGGGCCGGCGGGGCCGCACAATGCAGCGAAGGCCGCGGTTTGTGAAGTGCGATCCCGGGCAGCGGGTTCGCCATTGCGCTGTTCGGGGCGCGGCGCCCACGCCGCTGCCTTATGGCCGCCCGGCGGGTGGCGAAGCCGGGCCGGTGCGTCATCCTTTCGCCCCATTCCGCCGCCGTGCTAACTTGGCCAACGGAGCCCGGTGGCGCTGGCCGGGGACATCGAGCCCCCGGCCGCCGCAGGCGGGCGAACCGAGCGCCTCGCATCAGCCGGCAGTTCGGTGCCGCCGGGAATAACCTTTGAGGGGGTACGTTGTCCTTCGGCCAGAGAATGGCGGGTTCGCCGGCGCGCCTGGTTGCCGAGGAGGATGCGGAGCGCCGGCGGTTCGGCGATCAGCTGATCGCGGTGCTGCCGCGGCTTCGCCGGTTCGCGCGCGGGCTGACGCGGGCTGCCGTGGAGGCCGACGATCTGGTTCAGGCGGCCTGCGAGCGGGCGCTCGCCCGTCGCCATCAGTTTCAGGAGGGCACCCGATTCGACAGCTGGATGTTCCGCATCGTGCAGACAATATGGATCGATCAGATTCGCTCGCGCGAGGTGCGCAAAGAGGACGCCAACAGCGCTGAGGACCGCCTCGGCTCGGACGAGCCGGTGCGCCGCGTCGAAGCGCGCCTGGCGCTGGCCGAGGTGCGACGCGCGGTCGAGCATCTGTCGCCGGACCAGCGGGCGGCATTGCTGTTGGTGACGGTCGATGGGCTCAGCTACAGGGAGGCTGCCGAGGTGGCGCAGGTGCCGGTCGGGACGATCATGAGCCGTCTCGCCCGCGCCCGGATCGCGCTGCAGCTCCAGCTCGAAACCGCCGGCGCGGTGCGCAGGAGTAGGAAGGATGCAGAAGCGCAGTGACGACCGTCTCCTCGCCTATCTCGATGGCGAACTCGAGGAAGCCGAGGAGCGCGAGGTCGAAGCCTGGCTCGACGGCGATCCGGCCGCGCGCGATCGGTTGGCCGCGCTGACGCTGGGGACCGAACTGGTGCGCCGCGCCTATGCCGATATCCTGCACGAGAAACTGCCCGACCGCCTGATCGCCGCGGCGCGCGGCGAGAGTGTCGCGGCGCAGGCCGCTGCGACGCCGCGCTTCGACCCGCACCGACGGTTCGGCCGGTTGGCTCGCTTGCCGCGATGGGGTGCGGGATTGCCGGCCGCTGCCGCACTCTTCGGCCTGCTGGTCGGCGGCGCCGGCGGCTATTTCGCAATCGGCAAATTTGTCCCGGGCGGCGCCACCGCGGCGCTCGGGCGGCCCGCGATCGAGGCGGCAGTCGCCAACAACCTCTGGCTCGACAGCGCCGCCGGCTACTTCAAGCTGTTCGTCAGCGCCGGCGACAACGCGCTCGTCGATGTACCCTCGACCGGCGATCCCCGTGAGGCATTGCAAAAGATCAGCCAGAGCTTGCCGCAGCAGGTGCGCCTGCCCGACCTCAAACCCTGGGGGCTGAATTTCCGCGGCGCCCGGCTGATCGTGGTCGACGGCCATCCGGCGGCCCAGCTCGTCTATACGACCGACAACAAGGCAATCGGCCCGTTGGCGCTAATCATCGGGTCGTCGAAACAGCCGGATATCTCGCCTACTTTTGACCGCCGCCAGGATGTCAACTTGATCTATTGGCGCCATCAAGGGCGCGCCTATGCCCTGGTCGGCCAGGCAAATATCGGTTATCTCTGGGGAATCGGCAACGACGTCGCCTGGCAGCTCGACGCGATCTGACCGAAAAGGACTGCGGTCGGGGAAGATCGGGCGAGCGGCGCGGCGCCGGGTGACGCTCTGCCCGGTCGCCGATCGGCGGACGACATCGAGGAACGCGTGTCGGCGCGACGACAATCCCGGCATTCATCGAACAGGAGAGCGTGCTCCATAAACGGGGCGGGCGAGCCCGACAAGGGAAAACCCGATGCGGTTGCTGCTCATAGAAGATAACGAGCGCTTCGCCGAACTGCTCAAACGTGGTCTGGCCGCGGCCGGGTTCGTGGTCGACGTGCTGCCGACCGCAGCGGACGCAACCGCGGTGCTGCGCACCAGCCGTTTCGAGATCGTCGTGCTCGATCTCGGACTGCCGGACGCCGATGGGCTCGATGTGCTGGGCGAGATGCGCCGCCGACGCGACGCAACGCCGGTCTTGATCCTGACTGCGCGCGGCAGCCTGAAGGATCGGGTCAGCGGTCTGGGCGCCGGCGCCGACGATTATCTGGTCAAACCTTTCGCGCTCGAGGAGCTGATCGCCCGCCTTCGAGCATTGCTGCGTCGGCCCGGCAATCTGCTGGGGGTCCCGCTCGAACTGGGCAACCTGACGCTCGACACCGTGGCTCGCCAGGTTTTTGTCGGCGAACAGCCGATTTTCTTTTCGCCGCGCGAGATCGCCGTCCTCGAGCATCTGTTGCGCCGCAGCGGACGCGTCGTGGGCAAGAACCTCCTGGAAAACAACCTCTACGGTCTGTCGCAGGAGATCGGGTCGAATGCTGTCGAAGTCTACATCCACCGGCTGCGCAAGCGCCTCGCCGAAGTCGACGCCTCGATCCAGATCCATACCTTGCGCGGCGTCGGCTATCTGATCTCCGAAAGAAAATGAGGTGATCCGATTCCGCTCGGTCGTTTCGCGGATCGTCGGGTTTCATCTACTGGCGATTATCGCCACCTCGATTTGCATGCCGCTGGCGCTGTACTTGATGCTGAACCATGCGGCGCTAGGGCTGCACCGGCGGGCATTGCGCGCCCAGGCGGCCGAGATCCTGCACTATGTCGATCGTGGGCCGAACGGGGCGCTTCGATTGTCGCTGCCGCCCGATCTCGCCGCGTTTTATTCGCAAGCCTATGGACGCGTCGCCTTTGCGGTGCTCGATGGCGATGGCCGGGTGCGGTTCTCCTCGCTGCCGGGAAATCACCCGATCGAGCCGGCGCCGGCAAAAGATATCCCGCTCGAATTCTTTTCGGCACGACGGGGCAGCGATGAATATTTTGGCGTGACGGTGGCTGCCGCGGTCGGCGGCCGGCCGCTATGGGTCCAAGTCTCCGAGGACCTCGCCCATCGCGATGTGCTGATCGACGATATCGTCGCCGAGTTTTTTACCAATGTCGGGTGGATCACCGTTCCGGTGCTGCTGCTGCTGCTGGTCATCGACGTCCTGATTTTTCGCCGGGCGATGCAGCCGATCGTGGCGGCCTCGGCGCTGGCCGAGGAAATCGGCCCCGACCACACCGAACTCCGACTGCCGCAAGCGGGCATCCCGCGCGAGGTGCTGCCGCTGGTTCGAGCGGTCAATGACGCGCTCGATCGGCTCGATGCCGGGTACCGCGCCCAGCGCGAGTTCACCGCCGATGCCGCGCATGAGCTGCGCACGCCGCTGGCGATCCTGCGCACCCAGATCGACATGATGGAGGACCTCGAAGTCGCCGAGCCGCTGCGCCACGACGTCGAAAGCATGAGCCGCCTGGTAAACCAGCTGCTCGAGATCTCCGAATTGGACACCCTTGTCCTCGCCGAGGATGAACACGCCGACCTCGCGCAGATTTCAACCGAAGTTGCGGAATTTCTCGCCCCGCTCGCCTTATCGCAGCGCAAGACCATTGCGGTGACCGGCGCGCGGCGCCCGGTGCGGGTGCGCGGCAATGGCGACGCGCTCGTCCGCGCCGTGCGAAATCTGGTGGAAAATGCGCTCGCCCACACCTGTCCTGGGACAACCGTCGAAATTGCCGTGGCGAGCGATGGCGTCATTCGCGTGATGGATCGCGGCCCGGGGGTCCCGAGAGCCGATCGTGAGCACATCTTTCAGCGCTTCTGGCGCCGCGACCGTCGCCGCGGCGGGAATGCCGGGCTCGGGCTGGCGATCGTCGCCCGCATCGCCGCGATGCACGGGGCCAGGGTGGATGTCGACGAGCGACCAGGCGGCGGCGCCATATTCGCGATCTGCTTTCCCAGCGTGCTGATGCCCGAAACTGTCGCGGCCGATCGGTTCGAGACAGCGCGCTGAGCGATGCTGCCGGCGGGACGCCGGCAGATCGGGCGGCCGCAAGAGGGCTGCCGACCGAAGATTTCCTGGACGGTTTCGGTCGGGTCGGGCATCATTCCGGCGCTGTCGTTCGACCGGGATTCGCGGCGGGATTCGCGGCGGAACTCGCGGACCGAGCCGCGGTTTCCGCACTTCCGGGTCGATGCGAGATCCCTCGTTCCGACGCCTTCAAGGATCGGCAAGAAAGGCTGGATAATGGTTTCTATCGAATCGACCCCGGAAATGGCGGCCGCCATCTATGCGACCATGGCGCGCAACCTCGCGGTGGTCCGCCGCCGGCTCGACAAACCGCTGACCTTGGCGGACAAGGTGCTGCTCGGCCATCTCGACGATCCGGAGAACCAGGAGCTGATCCCTGGCGACAGCTATCTGCTGCTGCGTCCCGACCGTGTGGTGTTTCAGGACGTGCTGGGCCAGACCGGCCTTTTGCAGTTCATGCAGACCCGGCGCGACAAGGTCGCGGTTCCAGCCACGATCCATTGCGATCATCTGATCCAGGCGCGGGTCGAAGGCGCCGCGGATCTGCGCGAATCTTTGGCTGAAAACAAGGAAGTCTACGATTTTCTGCGCTCGGCGGCGGCGAAATTCGGGCTGGGCTTCTGGGGACCGGGCGCCGGCATCGTGCATCAGGTGGTGCTGGAGAATTATGCCTTTCCGGGCGAACTGATCATCGGCACCGATTCGCACACGCCCAACGCCGGAGGCCTCGGGGCATGCTCGGTCGGCGTCGGCGGCGCCGATGCGGTCGAGGTCATCGCCGGGCTGCCCTGGGAGGTGCTTTATCCCCGGCATATCGCGGTCTATCTGACCGGCCAGCTCAACGGCTGGACCGCGCCCAAGGACGTGATCCTCTATGTCGCCGGCCAGCTGACGGTCTCCGGCGCCACCAACGCCATCGTCGAATATATCGGCCCCGGCGCGCGCACGATCAGCGCCACCGGCAAGGCGACGATCACCAATATGGGCGCCGAGCTCGGCGCCACCACCTCGATGTTCCCGGCCGATGAGCGCATGGCGCGCTATCTGCGGGCGACCGGCAAGGGCGCGCTGGTCCCGCTGATGGAGCAGCATCGCGAGCTGTTGGAGCCGGACCGCGAGGTCGAGGCCGACCCGGCGAAATATTACGACCGCGTCGTCGAACTCGACCTCTCGAAGCTCGAACCCTACATCGTCGGCCCGCACTCGCCCGACCGCGCCCGCCCGATCTCGCGCCTCGCCGCGGAGGTCGCCGACAGCGCCAACGGCTTTATCGACCAGATCTCGACCGCCCTTATCGGCAGCTGCACCAATTCCTCTTACGAGGATATGAGCCGGTCAGCCGATATCGCCGAACAGGCCAAGGCGCACGGCATCAAGGCCGGAGTGCCGTTTCTGGTCACGCCCGGCTCCGAGCAGGTGCGCGCAACGATCGAGCGCGACGGCCAGATGCAGTCGCTCAAGGAGATCGACGGCACCGTGCTGGCCAATGCCTGTGGTCCCTGCATCGGCCAGTGGCGCCGCTCCGCCGCGGAAGGCGCGGTGCCGAATACGATCGTCACTTCGTACAACCGCAATTTCCCGCGCCGCAACGACGGCCAGCCGACGACGATGAACTTCATCGGCAGCCCGGAGATCGTGACCGCGATGGCGCTGGCCGGGCGATTGTCGTTCAACCCGCTGACCGACAGCGTTACCGACGCCGCCGGCAAATCGTTCCGCCTCGATCCGCCAAAGCCCGCCCCCGACGTGCCGCCCAAAAACTTCGACCGCGGCCAGGCGACCTATATCGCCCCGCCGGCCGATGGCAGCGCCATCACCTTGGCGGTCGATCCCAACAGCGAGCGGCTGCAGCTGATGAGCCCATGGCTGGCCTGGGACCACAAGGATTTCGTCGATTGCCCGGTACTGGTCAAGACCAAGGGCAAGACCACGACCGACCACATCTCGCCGGCGGGGCCGTGGCTGCGCTATCGCGGCCATTTGGACAAGTTCAGCGACAACATGTTCATGGGCGCGGTCAACGCTTTTACCGGCGAGGCCGGGACCAGCGCCAATGTGCTGACCGGCGAGAAAGCTGTGGCAATCGCCAAGATCGCCCGTGACTACAAGGCGCACGGGGTCAAATGGGTGGCGATCGGCGACCACAATTACGGCGAGGGCAGCAGTCGCGAGCACGCGGCATTGTCGCCGCGCCTGCTGGGCGGCTGCGCGGTGATCGCCCGCAGCTTTGCCCGCATCCACGAATCGAACCTCAAAAAGCAAGGGCTTCTCGCGCTGACCTTTCAGGACCCGGCCGATTACGACCGCATCCGCGCCGACGATCGGCTGAGCCTGGTGGGATTGGAGGAGATGGCGCCCGGTCAGCCGGTCGAATGCCGCATCAAGCACGCCGACGGGTCGAGCGAGACGCTGCGCCTCAACCATACCTTCAGCGCCTCGCAGCTCGAATGGTTCCGCAAGGGCTCCGCGCTCAACCTGTTCCATTCCTGAGCTTCACCCGCCGCTGGCGGGCGCAGCCGGAGCGCCCGCCGGCATTTTTCCCGGATCGGCCATGGCGGTGCCGGATCGGATAGCGCCGGCCCGATCGCCTGCGCCGAGCGGTCGATTCGGCCTGCGTCTCACCCGGAATTCTTCGCGCGATATCAATATATTGGCCATTGATCGGGCTAATGGCCGATGTGGTGATCGCGATCTGATTGCGGCCTGGGCCGACGACCGGCCGGCGCCAAGCCAGACGATCGATGGTCTAGCTCTTTGAAAAAGCGCTTTGAACAAGCGCTCGATCAGGCGGCGGCTGCCGGGATGTTGCGGGAAGCGTGAAATTTGCGACGGGGCGTGCGATGGTCGGGCATGCCGCTCGCCGATTTCGTTCATCTCCGCGTCCATACCGCCTATTCGCTGTCGGCCGGGGCGATCCCGGTCAAGGAGCTGGCGCGCCGGTGCAAGACCGAGCGGATGCCGGCCGTGGCCATCACCGATACTGACAATCTGTTCGGCGCGCTCGAATTCGCCACCGCCTGCGCCGCTTCCGGGGTGCAGCCGATCATCGGCAGCGAGGTTGGGCTCGCCGCCGACAGCCAGACGGCGCGAGGCAAAATTTCGCCGGGAGCCGCCGCGACCGAGCCCGACCGCATCGTATTGTTGGCGCAGAACGAGACCGGATATCGCAATCTGCTCGCGCTTTCCAGCCGGTCCTATCTGGCAGGCGAGCCGGGCGCGGAGCCGGCGGTCGACCTCGCCGATCTGACCGCGGCCGGAGAGGGCCTGATCTGCCTCACCGGCGGACCCAGAGGGCCGGTGGGACGATTGCTCGCCGAGGGTCAGGCGGATGCCGCCGAGGCGCTGCTGCGCCAACTGATGGCGGCGTTCCCGGGACGGCTCTATATCGAACTGATGCGTCATGACGAGGTGGCCGAGGCGTCCAGCGAAGCCGGGCTGATCGACCTCGCCTATCGCCATGACCTGCCGCTGGTCGCGACCAATGATGCGTATTTCCCGGACCGCGCGTTCTATCAGGCGCACGACGCACTGATGTGCATCGCGCAGGCCACGGTGGTTGCCGACAACAATCGCAAGCGATTGACGCCACTACATTATTTCCGTCCGGCGGCGGAGATGCGGGCGTTGTTCGCCGATCTGCCCGAGGCCTGCGACAACACCCTGGTCATCGCCAGGCGTTGTGCTTTTATGCCGCAGCCGCGCCAGCCGATCCTGCCCGCCTTCCCGACCGAGAACGGCGAGACCGAGGAAACCGCATTGCGCCGCGCGGCACTGGCCGGCCTCGCCGCGCGGCTCGCTCGCCTCGAGATCGGCGACGACGAGACTGGGCCCTATCACCAGCGGCTCGAATTCGAGCTCGGCACGATCATCGCGATGGGCTTTGCCGGCTATTTCCTGATCGTCGCCGACTTCATCCAATGGGCCAAGCGCGCAGGCATTCCGGTCGGCCCCGGCCGCGGCTCGGGCGCGGGCTCGGTCGTCGCCTGGGCATTGACCATCACCGATCTCGACCCGCTGCGTTTTGGCCTGCTGTTCGAGCGGTTCCTGAACCCCGAGCGGGTGTCGATGCCGGATTTCGACATCGATTTCTGCCAGGACCGGCGCGACGAGGTGATCCGCTACGTTCAGCAGAAATACGGACCGGACCGGGTTGCCCAGATCATCACCTTCGGCAAATTGCAGGCCCGCGCGGTATTGCGCGACGTCGGCCGGGTATTGGCCATGCCCTATGGCCAGGTCGACCGGCTGTGCAAGCTCGTGCCCAACAACCCGGCCCATCCGGTGAGCCTCGCGCAGGCAATCGCCGGCGAGCCGGCCTTGCAGCAGCTGCGCGACGGCGACGAGACCGTCGCTCGGCTGATCGAGATCGCGCTGAAGCTCGAAGGCCTCTACCGCCACGCCTCGACCCATGCCGCAGGCGTGGTGATCGGCGATCGTCCTTTGGCCGAACTGGTGCCGCTGTATCGCGATCCGCGCTCCGACATGCCGGTCACCCAGTTCAATATGAAATGGGTCGAACTGGCGGGGCTGGTAAAATTCGACTTTCTGGGACTGAAGACGCTCGATGTACTGCAGCAGGCGGTTGCACTGCTCAAGGCGCGCGACGTGGCAATCGATCTCGCGAACCTGCCGCTGGACGATGCCAAGACCTACGCGCTGATTGCCCGGGGCGACACCACCGGGGTGTTCCAGCTCGAAAGTGCGGGGATGCGCGACAGTCTGCGCCGGCTGAAGCCCAACCGCTTCGAGGACATCATCGCCATGAATGCGCTCTACCGGCCGGGGCCGATGGAGAGTATTCCGAAGTATATCAAATGCAAAAATGGCGAGGAGCCGGTTTACTATCCGCACCCGCTGCTGGAGCCGATTTTAAAGGATACCTTTGGCGTCTTCACCTATCAGGAGCAGGTGATCCAGGCCGCGCAGACCATGGCCGGCTACAGCCTCGGCAGCGCCGATCTGCTGCGCCGCGCGATGGGCAAGAAGAACGCGTCCGAAATGGCGGCTCAGCGCGGGAATTTCGTTGCCGGCGCAGCGCAGCGAGGGGTCGACGACCAGCAGGCGAATTTCGTGTTCGATCTGATGGAAAAATTTTCCGGCTATGGGTTCAACAAATCCCATTCGGCGCCCTATGCGCTGATCGCCTATCAGACCGCCTATCTGAAGGCCAACTACCCGGTCGAATTTCTCGCCGCGTCGATGACGCTCGACATGGGCAACACCGACAAGCTGAACCAGTTTCGGCAGGAGGCCGACCGGCTCGCGGTGCGGTTGTTGCCGCCAGACATCAACCGCTCGCACCCGACCTTCACGGTCGAGCCCGATCCCAAGACCGGCAAACCGGCGATCCGCTATGCGCTGGCCGCGGTCAAGGGGGTCGGCGAGCAGGCAATTGCCGAGCTGGTGCGCGAGCGCGAGGCGAACGGCCGGTTCAAGGATCTGTTCGATCTGGCGCGGCGGCTCGACGCCAGGACGTTCAACCGCGGACAAGTCGAGAGCCTGGCCAGGGCCGGGGCTCTGGAATGCCTCGATCCGAACCGGGCGCAGGCCTTTGCCGCGGCCGATCTGTTGCTGCGAGAGGCGAACCGCAGCGCGGCCGAGCGGCACGACGGTCAGGGAACCTTGTTCGGCCTCGGCCTTGGCGATCGCCCCGCATTGCCGCTGATCGACGACTGGCCGCCGGTCGAGAAATTGCAGCACGAATTCGCCGCGATCGGATTTTATCTGTCGAGTCATCCGCTCGACGCCTATGGCAACAGCCTCGAACGCGCCGGCATCCTGCGCTCGGCCGATCTGCCGGCGGCATTGGCGGCCAACGCGGCGACCCGGTTCCGGCTCGCCGGCATCGTCGTCGGCCGCAAGGAGCGAACCTCGGCCCGCGGCAACCGGTTTGCGTTTGTCCAGATGTCCGACCCGAGCGGAGTCTTCGAGGTGACCCTGTTTGGCGACCTGCTAAAGGAGGCGCGGGCATTGTTCGAGGACGGCCGGCCGCTCGCCGTCACCGTCGATGTGCGCAGCGAGGAAGACAGCCTGCGGCTGATCGTGCAAAAGGTCGAGCCGCTTGATGACGTCGTCGCCCACGCCTCGGCGGGGCTGCGGGTGTTTCTTGGCGAGGCGCGGGCGCTTGCCCATCTGAAGAGCCTGATCGGACGCGAGGCCGGCGGCCGTGGCCGCGTATCGGTCGTGCTCGGCCTGGCCGAGCGCGAGGTCGAGATCGCGATCCCCGGCGGCTTCCGCGTCGACCCGAAGGTCCGCGCTGCGGTCAAATCCCTGCCCGGGATCGTCGACGTTCACGACATCTGAGCTGCCGAAATTGCCCCGTTCCTCCGCCGGATGAGCCCGCTCACGATCTGCCAGCGGCCATCGCCCAACCAGGACAGTCGCGGCGCCGCGCCGCGCATCGACATGCTGGTGCTGCATTACACCGGGATGCAGAGCGCGGCGGCGGCGCTCGACCGGTTGTGCGATCCGGCAGCGCGGGTCAGCGCCCATTATGTCGTCGAGGAGGATGGCGCGGTCTGGCAGCTGGTGCCCGAAGCGCGGCGCGCGTTTCACGCCGGGGTCTCGTGTTGGGGCGGCGAGGCAGACCTCAATTTCGTGTCGATCGGGGTCGAGATCGTCAACCCCGGCCACGAATGGGGTTACCGTCCGTTTCCCGAGGCGCAGATGGCGGCGCTCGAAAAGCTCTGCCGCGGCATCCTGTCCCGGCATCCGATCCCGCCGCATCGAATCGTCGGCCATTCCGACATCGCTCCGCAGCGCAAGATCGATCCGGGTGAGCTTTTCGACTGGCCGCGTCTCGCCCGCGCCGGCATTGGCGTCTGGCCCGAACCGTCACCGCGAAGGCTTGGCGCCGCGCCGGACCGGGCCCGGGCTCTCGCCGACCTCGCCGCCATCGGCTACTGCACGGCTCCGGCTGCGGAGGCCGCCGCCATTGGCGCTTTCCAGCGGCGTTTTCGCCGCAGCTGCGTCGATGGCTCGATCAACTCGGCGACCGTGATCCGCCTCGCCGAGGTGCAGGCAGCCTTCGCCCAATCGCGCGCGGCATGGCTCGCGTCCGGCACCGCTTGAAACTGACGGCCGAGGCGGTGATTCTCGGCCTCTGATACGATCAGTTGAGACGCGACGATGGCGGGCGCTGCTCCGCCTGACGGCGGACAATCTGGCCGGCATGGTGGTGGGCGATCCGCCAGCCACCATCTTCGCGGACAAAAAAATTGCTGGCGGCAAGGGTGCCGCCGGCCAGCTCCTCTTCACACAGCACCAAGGCCGTGTCGCCGTAAAGCAGGACACGCTCGTCAAAACAGGCGATGCGCGGCGCGTCCGGATTGGTCAGAATCCCGCGCCAGCTCGAAACGATCGCCTCCCGGTCGGTCAGCACCGTCCATCCCGGATGGAGGCAGGCGACCGGCGCCCGCCTCGCCCATAACGCATCCATGGCGGCGGCGTCGCGTGCCGTGAACGCGCGGTAGAATTCGAGGTTGGCGGCCAGTACCGCATCATGGTCGGTCATCGCCGATGCCTGTCAGCTGGTTTGTCGGGATTTGCCTCAGCATAGCGCCCGCGCTTGCCACGCGCTACGTGCTGCCGGATGACGGCAGGTGGCGCTGGATGCGGCATCTATTGCCTAATTATTAGGCAATAGCCGCAACGGTCTGCGGCCGGCCGTCGACGACAAAGGCGACGCCCGGGTTTTGCCGGGTCATCGGTGATCGGCCGGCGCGACCGATCAATCCCGGGCGATCGCGCGCGACCAGAGTGCGCCCGCTGGCGCCCGGTTTCGCCGCGCTTGGCCTCGATCTTGCTCCGCTCCATCGGAACAATCTGTAACAACCGCATTTTGAGGGGGATTTTATGCCTTCTGAAGGCTTCACCATCGATCGTCGTCAACTTGGGGTGCTCGGCGCCAGCCTGGCGGTCGCCGCCTCCGGCCTCGGCGCGATCGCCGGCCTGGCGCCAGCGGCGAAAGCGGCGCCCGGCCGCGCCCGAGACCGGGCCGATCAAGGTCGGCATCCTGCATTCGCTCTCCGGCACCATGGCGATCAGCGAGGCGCCGCTCAAAGACGTGATGATGATGCTGATCACCGAGCAGAACAAAAAGGGCGGCATCATGGGCCGCACGATCCAGCCGGTGGTGGTCGATCCCGCCTCCAACTGGCCGTTGTTCGCGGAAAAGGCGAAGCAATTGCTGTCGGTGGACAAGGTGGCCGCGGTGTTCGGCTGCTGGACCTCGGTCTCACGAAAATCGGTGCTGCCGGTCTTCGAACAATTGAACGGCATCCTGTTGTACCCGGTGCAATACGAGGGCCAGGAATGCAGCCGCAACGTGTTCTATACCGGCGCGGCCCCGAACCAGCAGGCGATCCCGGCGGTCGATTACCTGATGAACCAGGTCGGGGTGAAACGCTGGGTGCTGGCCGGCACCGACTATGTCTATCCGCGCACCACCAACAAGATCCTTGCCGCCTACCTCAAGGCCAAGGGCGTCGCCGATGCCGACATCATGATCAATTATACGCCGTTCGGCTATTCGGACTGGCAGGCGATTGTCGCCAAGATCAAAGGGTTCGGCTCCGCCGGCAAGAAGACCGCGGTGGTGTCGACGATCAACGGCGACGCCAATGTGCCGTTCTACAAGGAACTCGGCAACCAGGGCATCAAGGCGACCGACATCCCGGTGGTGGCCTTCAGCGTCGGCGAACAGGAACTCGCCGGCATCGACACCAAGCCGCTGGTCGGCCATCTGGCGGCCTGGAATTATTTCGAGAGCGTCGACACCCCGGCCAACAAGGAGGTCGTCGCCGCCTTCAAGACGTTCATGAACAACGACAAGCGGGTGTTCAACGACCCGATGGAAGCCCACTACATCGGTTTTAACATGTGGGTCAAAGCGGTGGAGAAGGCCGGCACCACCGATCACGACGCGGTGATCGAGGCAATGATCGGCGTCGCCCATCCCAACCTCACCGGCGATTTCGCCACGATGATGCCGAATCATCACCTGACCAAGCCGGTCTTGATCGGCGAGGTGCAGGACAATGGCATGTTCAACGTGGTCTGGCAGACGCCGGGCCTGGTCGTCGCCCAACCGTGGTCGCCCTATCTGCCGGAGAGCAAGAACCTGATCGGCGACTGGCTGCCGCCGATGTCCTGCGGCAGCTACGACGTGGTCGCCGGCAAATGCCTGGGTAAGGGCAAGGCCTGATCGCGATGTGCGACAGCAGCGGCGAGAGCCGGCGGCGGCGCTGGTCGCCGCACGGCCCGGTCCTTGCCGTCCTGCTGGTGCTGCTGATGCTGCTGCTGGCCCGGCCGGCGGGCGCGGCCGGCGACCCATTCGCGGATATCGCCGATGCGAATTTCGACAAGGTAGCGGCCGGCGTGTCGGCGCTGGCCGTTTCCGGCAGCCCGCGCGCGATCCCGGTGGTCAACGCGCTGCGCGACAGCCGATTATTTGCCTGGCGCTGGCCGCGGCCGGACTCGCCGCTCTACATCCGCACCAGCAAGGGCTTTGTCGACGCCCGCACCGGCGCGCCGGTCGCCGCCCCGCCGCCGATGAATTTACGCTTGGTGATCGTCAACGATTCGGTGCGCTCGGCTATTGCCGCCGCGGAAGGCGCGCTCGATCTGGCCTCGCCGAAGCAGGCAGTGCGGCTCGCTGCGGCAGAGGAACTCTATCAATCGGCCCAGGCCGGCGCATTGCCGCTGATCGACCGGGCATTGGCCGGCGAACGCGACCCGGCCGTCGCCGGCATGCTGCGCCAGGCGCGCGCCGCGGCGCTGTTGAAATCGGGAACCGGCAGCGACGCGGCGCGCCTCGCCGCGGTGCAGGAGCTGGCGGCGCGGGCCGATCTTTCGACCCGCAGCCTGTTGCAGTCGCTGCAGGGACAGCCGGCTCCGGTCGCGGCGGCGATCCAAAAAGCGATCCGCGACATCGACCGGCGCCTCCAACTCTGGGGTCTTCTCGAAAACGTCTATTACGGCGTCAGCCTCGGCGCCGTACTGCTGCTCGCCGCCGCCGGCCTGGCCATCACCTTCGGGGTGATGGGGGTCATCAACATGGCGCATGGCGAGATGGTGATGATCGGCGCCTACACCACCTTTGTGGTCCAGCAGTTGATCGCGGCCTCGGCCCCGGCGCTTACCAATTTCGGCCTGATTTTTGCCGTGCCGGCGGCGTTTCTGGTGGCGGGCGCGCTCGGCGTGGTGATCGAGCGGACGCTGATCCGCTTTCTGTACGGCCGGCCGCTGGAGACCCTTCTCGCCACCTGGGGGCTCAGCCTGATCCTACAGCAGGCGGTGCGCAGCATCTTTGGTCCGACCAACCAGGATGTGAGCTCGCCGCCTTGGATGAGCGGCGCGGTGAGCTTGGGCGGGCTCACCCTGACGGTGAACCGGCTGTGGATCATTCTGTTCGCCGCGCTGGTGCTCGGCGCCCTGATGGGGGTGCTGCGGTGGGGCGGGCTCGGGCGCAGCATCCGCGCGGTGATGCAGAACCGGCGCATGGCGGCGGTGATGGGCATCCGCACCCCGCTGATCGACGCGCTGACCTTTGGCCTCGGCTCCGGCATCGCCGGCATCGCCGGGGTGGCGCTGAGCCAGATCGACAATGTCAGCCCCAATCTCGGCCAAAACTACATCATCGACAGTTTCATGGTGGTGGTGCTGGGCGGGGTCGGCAATCTATGGGGCACGGTGTTCGGCGCCATGACGCTGGGCGTGGTCGATAAGCTGGTCGAACCCTTCGCCGGTGCGGTGCTGGGTAAGATCATGGTGCTGGTGCTGGTGATTCTGTTCATTCAGCGCCGGCCGCGCGGCCTGTTTCCGGTCAAGGGACGGGTGGCGGAGGCATGATCTGCCGGGACCGCACCACAATCCTGACGCTCGCCTGCGTCCTCGGCGGCGCCGCGCTGATGGCGGCCCTGAACCAGCTGGCCCCGGCGGCCAGTGCATTGCATGTCCCGGCATTCGCGATCTCTCTGGCCGGCAAGTACCTCTGCTACGCCCTGCTGGCCCTCGCGGTCGACCTGGTGTGGGGCTATGCCGGCATCCTGACCCTGGGCCATGCCGCGTTTTTCGCCTTGGGCGGTTACGCGATGGGCATGTACCTGATGCGCGAGATCGGCGCGCGCGGCGTCTACGCCAACCCGGTATTGCCCGATTTCATGGTGTTCATCGGCTGGAAGGAATTGCCCTGGTACTGGTACGGGTTCGACCATTTCTGGGTCGCCGTGGCGATGGTGATGCTGGTGCCCGGCGTCTTGGCCGCGGTGTTCGGCTGGTTCGCCTTCCGCTCGCGGGTGACTGGAGTCTATCTGTCGATCATCACCCAGGCGCTGACCTATGCGCTGATGCTCGCCTTCTTCCGCAACGAGATGGGGTTCGGCGGCAATAACGGGATGACCGATTTCAAGGACATTCTGGGCGTGCCGCTCGACAAGGACAGCACCTCGGTCGGGCTGATGCTGGTCACCGCCATCATCCTCGCGGCGGCATTCCTGCTCGCCCGCGCCATCACCGGCTCGCGCTTTGGCAAGGTGCTGCTGGCGGTTCGCGACGCGGAGGCGCGCACCCGCTTTCTCGGCTACCGACCGGAATCCTACAAGCTTACCGTCTGGGTGATCTCGGCGGTGATCGCCGCGATCGGCGGCGCGCTCTACGTCCCGCAAGTCGGCATCATCAACCCCTCGGAATTCGCCCCCGGCAATTCGATCGAGGCGGTGATCTGGGTTGCGGTCGGCGGCCGGGCCACACTCGCCGGCGCGATCCTGGGCGCCGTTCTGGTCAATCTGGGCAAGACCTGGCTGACCAGCGCCCTGCCCGAGATCTGGCTCTATGCAATGGGCGGGCTGTTCATCCTGGTAACGGTGTTTCTGCCGCGCGGCATCATCGGCCTGTTCGCCGCGCGCCGGCCCGGCGCCGCACCCGCGCTCCAGTCGGCCGCGGCCGAGGCGGCGGCGCGCGAGGTCACCGGATGAGCCAGCCGACGCTTCTCTATCTCGACGGCGTCACCGTCTCGTTCGACGGCTTCAAGGCGCTCAACGGGCTTTCGCTGGTGCTCGAAGAGGGAGAGATGCGCGCCGTGATCGGCCCCAACGGGGCCGGCAAGACGACGATGATGGACGTGATCACCGGCAAGACCAAACCCGATTCCGGGCGCGTCGTATTCGGCCTCGACACCGACCTCACCCGCCTCGACGAACCGGCGATCGCCCGCCTCGGCATCGGCCGCAAATTCCAGCAGCCCACGGTCTTCGAGCCGTTATCGGTGCGGGACAATCTGCTGCTGGCGCTGGCCGGCGATCGCGGTCCCGGCTTCGCGCTGTCGGCGCGCGAGACGAAGGCCGAGCGCGGTCGGATCGAAGAGATCCTGGTGACGATCCGCCTGGCCGGCGAGCGCGACCGGCGCGCCGGCGAACTTTCGCACGGCCAGAAGCAATGGCTCGAGATCGGCATGCTACTGGCCCAGGAGCCAAAATTGCTGCTGGTCGACGAGCCGGCGGCCGGCATGACCGACGCCGAGACCGCGGATACCGCCGAATTGCTGCGCGAGATCAACCGCAGCCGCAGCCTGGTCGTGGTCGAACACGACATGGCCTTTGTGCGCAGCCTCGGCGCGCGGGTCACGGTCCTGCACGAGGGATCGGTGCTGGCCGAAGGCTCGATCGACCATGTCCAGAACGATCCGCGCGTGATCGAAGTCTATCTGGGACGCTGACCCATGCTTTCGGTCGAGGCGGTCGATCTCTATTACGGCGCGAGCCAGGCGTTGCGCCGGGTCAGCCTGACCGCAAAAAAGGGCGAAGTCACCTGCGTCCTCGGCCGCAACGGCGTCGGCAAGACCAGCCTGCTGCGGGCGATTTTCGGGCTTCACCCGATCCGCGCCGGTCAGATCGCCTGGGAGGATCGCGAATTGAACGGCCTGCCGCCGTATCAGCGGGCCCGCGCCGGGCTGGCCCTGGTGCCGCAGGGCCGCGAGATTTTTGCCCGGCTGACCGTGGCCGAGAACCTGGCCACCGGGTTCGCGCCGCTGCCGCGCGCGCTGCGTCACATCCCGGACGAGATCTTTGCGCTGTTCCCGGTGCTCAAGGAGATGCTGGGCCGCCGCGGCGGCGACCTCTCCGGTGGCCAGCAGCAGCAGCTGGCGATCGCCCGCGCGCTGATCACCCGTCCCCGGCTGCTGGTGCTGGACGAGCCGACCGAAGGCATCCAGCCATCGATCATCAAGGACATCGAACGGGTCATTCGCGATCTGGCGGCTCGCGGCGACATGGCGATCCTGCTGGTCGAGCAGTATTTCGAATTTGCCCGCGACCTTGCCGCCTCCTACCTCGTCATGCAGCGCGGCGAAGTCGTCGCCGCCGGCCGCCGCGAGGACATGGACGAAACGGCGGTGCGCGGCTTTTTGACGGTGTGACGGGGGCTGCCGTCAGCTGGTCTCGACCGTCGGGGTGAAGATGTAGCCGGTGCCGCGCACGGTCTTGATCATCGATGGTCTTTGCGGATCGTCCTCGAGCTTGCGGCGCAGGCGTCCGACCTGCACGTCGATGGTTCGGTCGAACGGACCAGCCTCGCGGTTGCGCGCCAGGTCCAACAGCCGGTCGCGGGTCAGCACCTGGTTGGCGTTGTTGACAAACGCGGCCAGCAGGTCGAATTCGCCGGTCGTCAGCCGGATCTCGGCGCCTGTGGGCGAATAGAGCTCGCGGCTCGACAGATCGAGGTTCCAGCCGGCGAACCGCGCCTTGGCTCGCGGAGCCGGGCCTCGCTCCGCGCTCCGGCTCGAAGCCCGGCGGAGCACGCTCTTGACCCGCGCCAACAATTCGCGAAGGTGGAAAGGCTTCGGAAGATAGTCGTCGGCGCCCATTTCGAGACCGATGATGCGATCGACAGTCTCGCCGCGCCCGGTCAGGATGATAATTCCGACGTCCGATTCCTCGCGCAGGGAGCGGGCGAGCGTCAGCCCGTCCTCGCCAGGCAACATCAGATCGAGGATGACCAGATCGACCGGCGACTGCGCCAGGGCGCGGCGCATCCCGGCGCCGTCCTGCGCGGTGGAGACCCGATAGCCCTCGCCGGACAGATAGTCCTGGACGACGTCGCAGATCTCGCGTTGATCGTCGACAACCAGGATATGACCATTATCGCTCATTTCGGGTCCGCTTTGCCTACCGGTGCAAACGGGGCCGGTCCCGGCGAGCGCGTGGCGCGGAGGACATACGAGCCCGAGGATGCACCATACATATGGTTACAAATTCTTACAGAAAACCAGCCTGGCTGACATTATTGGATTACACCACGGCAATAGCTTCCCGGCCTTGAGCGGCGCCAGCGCCGTTCGCCACCAGCATCGGGAGGCTTTCGTGGCCGATACTTACTATCGGGAAGTCGAAGCCGAAATCCCGCGTCTTCGCCGCTACGCGCTCGCGCTGACCCGCGACGTGGTCCTCGCCGACGATCTCGTCCAGGACTGCCTGACCCGCGCCCTCGGAAAACTCCATCTGTGGCAAAAGGGTACGGATTTACGCGCGTGGTTGTTCACCATCCTTCATAACCAATACGTCAATCATGTGCGCCGTTGCGTGCGCGAGGGAGCGACAGTCGGCTTGAGCGACAACGAGCCATCGCTGACCAGCGCGCCGCGTCAGGGACGCCAGCTCGAATTGCGCGATCTCGAACGCGCCATGGCCAGGCTGCCCGAGGAGCAACGCTCGGCCATCCTCCTCGTCGGGTTGGAAGGCATGCGCTATGAGGAGGTCGCGGCGGTTCTCGACGTGCCGGTCGGCACCGTCCGGTCCCGGCTGTCGCGCGGTCGGGAAGCCCTGAGAAGGCTGATGGGGTTTACCGACGATGGCGTTTCGGGGCCGCGACCCGGCATGCCGGAGCCAGCCATATCGCCGCCTGGCGCTTCCCGGGCGCTGCCGGTCGCCGGGAGATCGCGGTCGGTCGCGCGGGTTTAGCCTCCAGCAGCCGGAGGGACAGGGTCGGCGCGCAGGGTCAGCCCGATCACCACCGGCATCGCCAGCAACACCAATGGCAGCTGGACGATGATGCCGGCGATGATCGCGATCGCCAGCGGCTGCAGCATCTGGTCGCCCGATCCGCTGAGCGCGGCGCCCAGCGGGATCAGCGCCAGGATCATCGCCAAGGTGCTCATCGTGATCGGCCGCAGCCGGTTGAGCGCCGCCTCATATAGCGCCTGGCGCGGCGGCATCGACCGCTCCAGCAGCCGGTATTCCGAGACCAGAAAGATCGCCATCTCGGTGGCGATGCCGATGATCATCACCATGCCCATCATCGCGGTGATGTTGAGCTCGATGCCGGTCAGCCACAGCCCGATAAAGACCGCGCTGCTCGAGACCAGCGAACTGACGATGATGATGACCGGCAGCCACGAAGCCGTTCGTAGAGAAACAGCAGCAGCACGAACTCGGCGACCGCGGCGGCGGCGAACACCTTGATCATGCCGCGGACCGCCATCTGCTGCTGCTTATAGGCGCCGCCGATCGTGTAGTAGACGCCGGCCGGCAGCAGCCCCGGCTGGCGCAGCACCCGCTGCACCGCGGCGATGGTCGAGCCAAGATCCTGGCCGCCGCCGATCTGCGCGGTGACCGCGACGATCTGGGCGAGATTGTCGCGGGTGATCTCGGGCTGACCGGCGACAAAGCTGATCCGGGCGATCGTCTCCAGCGGAAACAGATGCCCGTCCGGCGAGCGGATCGGCAGCTGCCCGAGCCGGTCGCGATAGATCCGCTGCTCCGGCGGGTCGAGCCACAGCCGCACGCCGACCGTCCTGCACCGCGCCCAGATAGCGGGTGACGACGGCGCCATGCAGATAATTGTACACCTGGGCTTCGACCTCGGCCGGGGTGACGCCCTCCAATGCCGCCGATGCCGGATCGACCCGGATCTCCAGCGCGTCGCCGGCCGGGACGACGCCGTCATTGACCGAGGCCGGTTCGATGCCCGGGATCTTGGCGAGCGCGGCCGCCAGCTGCTTGGCGACGCCGCCCAGAACCTCCGGGTCCTTGGCGCTCAGCTCGATCACCACCGGCTGGCGCCGGCCGACCATGTCGCCGATCATGTCGCTCAGCAGCTGATGGGTATCGAAGTTGATCCCCGGCACCTGGTTGGTGACCTCCTTGGCGATCTCGTCCATCACCTGCCAGATCGGCGGGCGCGGCGCGGAACTCTTCAGGCGGACGAAGAAATCGCCCTGGTAGCTCTCGACCAGATCGCCGCCCAGACCCGCCCCGGTGCGGCGCGAGTAGGTCGCAGACATAGGGGTTCTGCCGGAGGATCGCCTCGACCTCTTCGAGTTCGCGATTGGTCTCGGCGAGCGAGGTGCCGGGGGCGGTCTGGTAGTCGAGCACGAACCCGCCCTCGTCCATCCGCGGCAGAAAGCCGGTGCCGACCCGGCCGTAGGCGAGATAGCCGGCCCCGGCCAGGATCAATACCCCGATGGCGATCAGCGAGGGATGCGCGAACAGCCCGCGCAAGGCCCGGCCATGATTTCGCCTGAGCCAGGTTTCGCGCCCGTGATCGGGATCCTGCCATTTGCTGAAATCGATGATGCCGTGCGCCAGCAGCGGCACGACCAGTGCCGTCAGCATGAAGGAGATGATCAATGCCGAGGCCATGGTCAGCGACAGGAACTTGAAAAACGCCCCGGTCACGCCGGACAGAAAGGCGAGCGGGGCAAAGATGATGATCGTCGCCAGGCTCGAACCGAATAGCGGGGCGAAAAATTCCCGCGCCGCCAGCAATACCGCCATCCGCGACTGCTCGACCCCGGGCACCCCGGCGCGGCGCACGATGTGCTCGATCATCACCACCGCATCGTCGATCAACAGCCCGATCGCCGCCGCCAACCCGCCCAGGGTCATGATGTTGAACGTCATGCCCAATACCGACAGCAGCAGCACGGTGATCGTGACCGACAGCGGCACCGCCATGATCGCCACCAGGGTCACCCGCCAGTTGCGCAGGAAAGCGAGGATCACCAGCGCCGCAAACGCCAGGCCGATCAGGATCGCCTCCTCGACCGCGCCGATCGAGGAGCGGACCAGCTCGGTCTGATCGTACCATTTGTAAAGGTCGGATCGATTTCGGCTGGGACTGCATGAACGAGTCGAGCTGCCGGCCGACCGCCCTGGCCAGGCTCAGCGAATCGGCGCTGTCCTGCTGATAGACGTCGAAGGTGACCGCCGGCTGCCCGTTATCGTCGACGAGCAGCCATTGCGGCACCGCGCCCATCGTAACTTTGGCGATGTCGCCGAGGCGAACGACGCCGTCCTTTCCGGTGCGCAAGGCGACATCGCGCACCGAGGCCACCGATGCGAAGGCATTGTTGCTGATCGCCAGATAGAGCAGATCATTGTCTTCGAGCCGGCCGACGGCAGTCACCGCATTGGTCTGGGAGATCGCTTTCGCGACATCGGCGAGGGTCAGCCCATAGGCCCGCAGCTTCTGCGGGCTGACGATCACCTGGACCTCGGGCGTCTGCCCGCCGAGCACGCCGACCCGGCGGACGCCGGCGATACCGGTGAGCAGCGGCGCAATCTGGTACTTGGCGAGGCGGCGCAGCTCGGCCGGCGGCACTTTGTTCGAGATCAGCGCATAGGAGACGAACGGCATGATCACGTTCGGGCTCATCTGAATGATCTCGTAGCTGGTCCCTTGCGGCAGATCGGGAAGCTTCTGCGCGAACGCCGCGTCGACGCTCAACAGCGCCTGCTTCATGTCCGCGCCCCAGGGGAAATCGACAAAGATCTCCGCCGAGCCGCGCGATGTCGTCGAGGTCACCCCGACGGCTCCCGGGACCGCGCGGGCCACCTCCTCCAGCGGTTCGGTCGCATTGATCAGCATCTGCCTGGCCGGCATGCTGCCGGTGCTGATTTCGACCCGGATGCGCGGAAAGCTGGTAACCGGGAACAGACCCACCGGCAGGGCGACACCGGCGAACAGACCGGCCAGCGACAGGGCAAAGGCGACGAACAGCAAGGATCGGCGATGGGTTTCGATCCACCCGATCAGGTTCATTTTCCGGCGCTGCCTTCCGGATCGGCGACCCGCACCTTCATGCCGTTTTCGAGCTGGTAGTTTCCCGCCAGGACCAGCGGCGACGCGGCATCGAGCGGCCCTTCGATCGCCGCCTTGCCGCCCTGCGTACCGAGGACGCGCACCGGGATCCGGCTCGCCGCCCCGTTGACCGCCTGGACGACATAGGAGGCGCCGGTGTCGTCGACCAGGATCGCCTGGCGCGGCACGACATAACCCGTCAGCTGCCCGGTGGTGATGGCGGCCTCGGCCATTTCGCCCGGCAGCCATCGGTTCGCGGGCAGGCCGATATCGATCGGCACCAGGCCGCTGCCCGGTTCGACCACTGACCCGGCCGACAGGACCGTGCCGGGAAATGTCGCGCGCCCGCCGAGCGGGGTGACCGCCGCCTTGTCGCCGGGCGCCACCTGGGCGGCCTGGGCCGGCACCGCCCCGACCTGGAGGACCAGCCCGTCCGGGCGGGCGAGATCGAGCAGCGCCGAGCCCGGCGTGACCAGCGCGCCCGGGCTGGTCGACAGCCCGGTGACGATGGCGCGAAACGGCGCGCGCAAGCTATGCGGCCCGTCCGCGCCCTGCGCCTGGAGCGCGGCCAGCGCCGAGCGCGCATCGGCCTGCGGATTTCTCGGCGTCGGTCAGCTGTTGCCTTGTAGCCAGGTGCCCGGCGACGAGCTTGCCGGTGCTAGCCGCCAATTGGCCGGCGGCCCGCAGCGCCGAGCGGGCCTGGTCATAGGCGGCGGCTGTCGCCGGGCTCGGCGCCAGGCGGACCAGCGGCTCGCCCTTGGCGACTTCCGCGCCGACCCGAACATAGACCGCGTCCACCATGGCCGCGAGCGGCGCCATCACGGTCTGCCGCGCGGCGGCGCTCGGCCGGACGCTGCCATAGGCGACGACGATCTGCGGCAGGCTGCCCTTTTCCAGCCTGGTCAATTGCACCAGGACGCTGGGCTGGCTATCGGCCGGCGCCGCCGGACGCGCCGGCAGCGCCGCCAGCACGCCGCCGGCGACCGCGACCGCGAACCGGCGTTTCATCGGGATTTCATTGGGGTTTCATGCCGTCGAGCGCGGCAGCGGCGGTATCCGGCAGCCCGAGGCCCAGCTCGATGGCGAGAACGATCCGATCCTCGCCGAGGCTGCGTTCGAGAGCGGCTACCTCCAATTCGCGCTGGAGGGCGGTGGTTTGATAATCGGTCAAGCTGCGTTGATCGAGATTGCCCTGGTCATAGGCGGCGCGTGCGGTGTCGGCCTGCGATCGGGCGGTGGCCGCCGCCTGCCGCGCCGGGCCGAGAGCGGCGGACAGCTTCTGCGCCTGCGCGGCGAGACCGCGGATCGTTCCAACGGCGCTGTCCAGTCGGGCCTGATATTGTGCGCGAAGCAGCTCACGGGTCGCTCGGGTCTGGGCGATCTGGCCCTGGTTATGGTTGAAGATCGGCAGGTCGAACGTGGCGTTGGGGCCGGCGGAGACGACCCCCGTAGTATCCGAACCCCAGGAGCCGCCAAGCACGAAAGCCGGAAATTGAGCCAAAATCGCGGCGCGCACATTTTCCTCGGACGCGCGATAGCCGAGCCGCAGCGCCACCAGATCGGGGCGGCGCCCGGGCAGGCTGGCGATCAGCGGACCGAGATCGGGCGGCAACGCAGGCAATTCGGGCGGGGCGATCGAAAACCGCACATCGGCGACGAGGCCGAGCAGGGCGTCGAGAGCCTGCCAGTTCTTCTGCCGGTCGAGCCGCAGCGCTGCCAGCGATTGTTCGGCCGCAGCCTCGGCGGCCAGCAGCGGCGACAGCGCGGCGAGGCCGAGGTCGCCGGCCGAGGTCGCCGCCTGCACCGTGGCCAGTTCATGCGAGACGAGAGCGAGCCCGCGCCGGCTGAGGCCGATCGATCGATCGGCGAAATAGATGTCGAGCGCCAGCACCCGCGCCTTCTGCGCCATCTGCCACGCCCGCCACAACTGATCGGCGCCGATTTGAGCGAGCTGGGCCCGCGCCGCGGCGACCCGGGCGTGATAGGTGACCAGGGCGGCGATGTCCTGCGACAGCGAGACGATGTAGGACGGGGTGGTGCCCGGCCCAGCGATCAGCGCTCCGTATCCGAGCGTGGCCGCAGGGTTGGGCAGCAGGCTCGCCTGCAGCAGCTTGGCCGCGGCGACGCCGGTCTCACCATGCGCGGATTTAAGGTCCGGGTTGTTGAGAATGACCAGCAGGGCGATCTCGTCGAGGGTGAGCGGCCGGCCGAGATCGATAGTCGGCGATCGCCGTCCAGGCCCCACCGCCGGAAAGTCCACATCGAGCGCCGCCAGACCCGGCGCCAGATCGGCCATCCGCGGCAGCGGCTCGGCGTGGTAGCCGGCGCATCCGCCCAGCACCGCGATCAGGCCGAGGACGCCGGTCAGAACGGGGATGCGAAGCATCGACAGGGACGGCACATCCGGCTCGCTGGTGCACGGCAGGGGCGTCGCGACGGGGTGGGTCGATTCTCCGCTTCGCGCCGTCGCCGCATCGGACAATCGGGGTCGGCGGTCAGCGGGGCGCCCCACCGGCGCAAAATGAGGCTCCATTCGAGCAATTTCGCAAGCAGCAAGACGCGCCCCCTGCGGCGATCCTCACCGGTTGGTCCTTCAGGATCGGCCCGAGCCGAAAACAAACCCGAACTGAAACAAACCCGGGCTGAAACAAACCCGGCTCGGACAAGCTTGGCTCAAACAAAAGCGCGGCGGATCTTGCCCCAATCTTCGATCGCGTGCTCCTGGCCGGGGACGATCTGGATCGCGATCTCGGTGTAGCCGGCGGCGGCGAGGGCTTCGATCCGCTGGCGGATCTCGTTCTCGGTCGCGGTGAAGGTGGTCAGGCGGATCAGCTCGGCGGTGACGAACGGCCGCTCCTCTGGCTTGACGAACATCAGATGGCCGCGATGGTTCTCGAGATAATGGGCGCCTTGCGGGCGGAAATTGCGCGCCAGCTCGACATAGAGGGCGACCGTCTCGGCGATCGCGGGCGGGACCGGTGTCGTGTTTGGCAATCCGGCCAGCGCCTGGTCGGCGGCGCGGTGCAGCAGCATCGCGGCGCGCGGACCCGCCTGGGCGATGGCGCGCGGGCTGTCGGCGGGCTCCCCGCCTCCAGGATGGCGCCGCCGGTCAGCACCACCGCGTCGAGCGCATCGGCGCTGTGGCCGGCGGCTTCCCGGCGCCTCTCGATGTCATGCAGGGCGGCGAGCGCACCCGCGACATCGCCGGCCGTGTTGATCCAGCCGGCGCCGAGCCTGGCCGTCAACGCCCGCGCTCGCGGACCGGACGCGGCGAGGTAGAGCGGGATCGGATCGCGCGTGTTGATCAGGCCGAGATCGGGGTTGAGCAAGCGGATCAGGCGGTGCTTGCCTTCGATCTCGGCTTCGACGGTCTCCTCGCGCAGCAATGCCGTGACGACCCGGGCATATTCTTCCAGTTCCGCCAGCCGGATCGCGCCGAGCCCCATCGCCCGCCGCCCGGTAAAGCCGGTGCCGACGCCGAAATCGATCCGTCCGGGCGCCAGCTTGTTGAGCGAGGCAAACGCGTTGGCCGCCACCGCGGCGATGCGGTTGGACGGGATCAGGACCCCGGTGCCGAGCCGGATATGGCTGGTCTTGATCGCCGCCACGGCCATCGCGACAAACGGGTCGGCGCTCAGCATCTGGGTGTCGTAGAACCAGGCGCGGCTGAACCCCAGCTCCTCGGCGCGCCGCACCAGCCGCCATGAATCGGCATCGGTCGGAATGGCGATCGCGAATTTCATCGGCCTCTCCCGCAGACGGCGCTTGGTCGGGTACGCCGCGAACAGGATATTATCGATCCTTGAGCCGTGCCGGAATGCGGAGGGTTCGCCGCGCCTGTACCTGATCCGGCGCCCGATGTTATGCTTGGCGATCAGCCGTGGTTTACCCCTGGGAGAAGATGATGTCCGAACTCGGCGCCGATGCGATGCGGGGCGTTTCGTGGCCTTCGAACGGGCTGAGCGAGATCCCGTTCCGGCTCTACACCGACCCCGAGCAATACCGGCTCGAGCAGGAGCGGATCTTCAAGGGCCCGGCCTGGAGTTTTCTATGCCTGGCGGCCGAGATCCCGAATGCCGGCGATTACGTCGCCACGACGATCGGCGAGACCGCGGTGGTCGTCACCCGCGACGCCGAGGGCGGCATCAACGCCTTTGCCAATCGCTGTGCCCATCGCGGCAATCTGTTGTGCATCGAGCGCCAGGGCAACGCCAAGGAAATCAAGTGCATCTATCACGGCTGGACCTATGACCTCGGCGGCAGGCTGACTGGCGTCGCTTTCGAGCGCGGGGTTAAACGGCAGGGCGGGATGCCGCCCGAATTCCGCAAGGACGACCACGATCTGCCGCGGCTGCGGGTCGCCGAATTGGCCGGCTTGGTGTTCGGCACGTTCAGCGAACGCGCGCCGGACCTCGAAAGCTATCTCGGGCCGCAGGTCGTCGGCGGCATCCGCCGCGTCTTAAACCGCCCGGTCCATATCCTCGGTCGCAGCACCCAGGTATTGCCCAACAACTGGAAGCTCTACGCCGAGAATACCAAGGACACCTATCACGCCAGCATCCTGCACGCCTTTCTGACGACCTTCCGCATCAACCGGCTGAGCATGCCGGGCGGGATCCATATCGACGACAGCGGCGGGCACCATTTCAGCCAGGCAAAGCTCGACTACGCCGCCGAGGACGCCGACTACCAGCGCGAGGGGCTGCGCGCCGACACCGACATGCGGCTCGATGACCCCTCGGTCGTCGAATTGGTCGATGAGTATGGCGACGGCGTCTCGGTGCAGATCCTGACCATCTTTCCCGGCATGATCCTGCAACAGATCCGCAATTCGATCGCGGTCCGGGTGATCCAGCCGCGCGGGCTCGAAAAGACCGAACTCGACTGGATCCATCTCGGTTTCGCCGGCGACGACGAGGCAATGACCGAGCGCCGCCTGCGCCAGGGCAACCTGGTGGGTGCGGCGGGCTACATTTCGATGGAGGATGGCTGCGTCGGCGGCTTTGTGCAGCGTGCGCTGCGCTACAACGACGAGGACAGCGGCGTCGTCATGATGGGCGGCTACGAGGCCCAGACCCAGCCGTTCCGGTCGAGCGAAGCCGCGATCCGCGGCTTCTGGAAGAAATACCGCGCGCTCGTCGGCGACTGACGCGCGAAGCGGGGCGGGTCATGGACGATACGGCGGTACGGCTCGGCATCCACGAACTGATCGCCGCCTATGCCGAGTGCATCGACGAGGACCGGCTCGAAGAATGGCCGGATTTCTTTGTCGAGAAATGCCGTTACCTGATCACCAGCCGGCAGAGCCACGAGGCCGGCTATCGCCACGGCATCGTCTACGCCGCCTCGAAGGGCATGCTGAAAGACCGGATCCTGGCCTTGCGCCGCGCCAACATCTTCGAGCCGCACCGCTACCGCCACATCGTCGGCCCGATCCGGGTGGGCAAGATCGAGGGCGGGGCGGCCGAAGCACGCTCCAACTTCATCGCCGTCAGAATCATGCATGACGGCGAGATGAGCCTGTTCGCCGCCGGCCGCTATCTCGACCGGATCGACATCTCGGCCGAGCCCTATCGCCTGATCGAGCGCCTGGTCATCCTCGACAGCCAGAAGATCGACACCCTGCTGGTGATCCCGCTCTAAATCGGCGGTGGCCTCATCGCGGCTAGCCGAAATTTTTGACCGCCTGTTCGATCGCCGGGGCCGCCTTTTGCAGGTCTTCGGGGATCATCGCCGGGGTTGCCTCGACGCCAGCGTTCAATGCCAGAAACCACGGCTCGGCAATCCGCGGGAGATCTGAAGCGTCTTCGAGATCGACGATCAGGATGCCGGTGCGACGGCCGCCCTCGGCGATGAAATAGGCCGCTTCGGGCTTCTGCTGTTCGAGGATGGCGCCGATCACCTTGAATCCGTCCTTGGCCGCCGCGTTCCCCGCCTCGACCGGGATCGAAATCTTGACCAGGAATCTCATAAATCGCCTCCCCGCAATTGCCTGGGCCTCAGCCAAGTAAAAGAGAGGATGGCACGCCGGCGCGTTTCTGGGAAGCGCAAGACTTCGATGTCTCACGACGCGACGTCGCGGGGATCAGATGTTGATGCTTTGCGGAATGAGGCTGGGCAAAAGATAAGGATAGGTGGTCGCGAGACCGCTGCTATTCATGCTGTCCTCGATCGCGGTCAGCGCGGTTTGAAATTTGCCGAGTGCAGCCTGGATCTTCGGGTCGGTGAAGTAGCCGCTGCCGTATTGCCCGAGCCTGGTATAGTGAACCGAACCGAGCAGGGTCCCGAGATTGAGCTGGGTCAGCGCCTGGTCGAGCGGCGGCAGCATCCCCAGCCACGGCTCGCCGGACGGCACCGCAGCGTAGCCGGCGAGCGGCATCGCCGGGGCAAAGCTCATGATCGAAGCCTGAGGAAAATTCACCGCCGAATGCTGAGCGCTCGCGGTGAAGATGATGATCGCCAAGACTTTGGCGAGCTGTGCCCGGGTCCGGATGATTTCCGTCCCGGCAGCCGCCTCGCCGACATTCCTGACCCGCCCGCCCTGATGCGAGACCAACTCGCCCACCCATTTCTGCAATTGCGGGTCATTGGCCGGGCCGTCATCGGTCGCATAGACCGCCGCGGCATAATCAGTGGTCCAGCCGAGAACCGCATTCCAGATATTGAGGGCAATGTCCCGGTAGGGGTAATAGGGCAACTGCTGCAGATTGTCGACGCCTCGGCCGGCGAGCCGTTCGGGAACCGAGTATGCACTGAAATCGAACAGCATCGCCTGCGCCGCCTTGACTGCGGCGACGCGCGAGCTGTCGATGGTGCCGCTGAGGATCGCGTCTACCGTCCCGCCCGGGGCGATCAGCTTTGCCTGCGCCGCGTTGTTGATGAACAACGTGCCCTCGAAATGCGGCCACAGCAGATTGTAGACGGGATGGCCGGAAAGCTGGTTATTGGTCGCCATGATAAAGGCTTCGACCACCAAATGGGTCTGGCCCAGATGGCTGACCGCCTCGTGATAATTGCCGTCGGCAATCTGAACGGCGGTCTTGGCCTTGTCCCAATCCGGGGATGAGACGCCAGGCGCCGGCCGGGTGACGATCGGATTATTGGTTCCGGGTTGCTGGCCGGTTTGGATCGCTACTGGCACCAGTCGGCGGTTGGCGCCGGTCCCCGATGTTACTGCGAACATTGCGATCGGCGCCCAGAGATACTTCTGATAGGTCGAAAAGCTGCCATTGACCAGCCAATCGAGCGCGCCGTAATCGGCGACATAGACGCGCCCCTGGGTGATTGCCGCAGCGAGATCGTCATTGCTGCCCATCACGCTCTGAAACTGCTGATCGGTGACGGGAAACTTGCCGATTGGGCCGGTCATTTTGGCGATCACCAGCGGGTTGGGACCGGCGACGCGCATATCGGCAAACACCGCGTCGTCCTGGAAGGTGCTGGCGATCGCCGGCAGCGGCAATGTCTTGAACAGGTTCTTGTAGTCGTCGAGGCTCTTGGCCGGCCCCGACGGCAGCCCGGCGCTGATCAGCCCGGCCAAGGTGGCGAACAGCGCGGCGAAATCCTGCTTCGCCTTGTCAAAATTCTTGCTGGCAAGGTCCGCCGCGATGAGGGCGGCCTGTTGTTCGATCAGCCTGGCGCCGCCATAGGCGAGGACGATATCCGCGATCACGCCCAGAACCGAAAGGAGCGCCGCCGCAAACTCGCCTTGTTCGATCTCTTCAATAATCGCCGCCAGTTTTTGATCGAGATCGGTCAGATCCTCGTCGATCTTCAGCGCGATCAGGTTCACCAGCACCCTGAGCGCCACCGCGACGACCAGCAACGCCCATTCGAGCGAAAACCCCAGGCCCGGAACGGATTTGATCAGCGCCAATGGCGGGATATAGTCATAATCATATGCGTATTGTGCGGCGCCAACGCCGCCTCGCTGTCCCACCGACGCCCTAGCCATGACACCCGCCCTTCCCCTGATGGTGAACCGCCCCGGCCGCAGGGTAACGCCGCCCCGGCATCGAAACAATCGCCTGATCCTTGCCCCGGTTTCCCAGTTGTCAACTTTGCTGTAGCTTGGGCGCGCAACGATGCAGCCGAGGTGGGCGATGAGTGACGGCAGCCTGACGGCCGGGTATGTCGACGAGTTCCGGGCCCGGGGAGAGGCGATCGCCGATGCCTGCACCCGCTGCGGCGAGTGCTTTCGCGCCTGCCCGATGGTCGAGCCGGCCGGGATCGGCGAGGCCGATGCGGGCGAAACCACCGCGGCCATCGTCGACCTGATCACCGGCGGCGCCGGCAATGACGACGCGATCCGCTGGGCCTCGGTATGCAGCGGCAGCGGCAACTGCATCCCGGCCTGCAATTACGGGATCAACCCGCGCTTCATGGTCCAGCTGGCCCGCGGTTTTGCCCGCGCCCAGGCCGGCGACACGCCGCTTAACGCGCGCTGGCGTCAGCCTTTCCAGGGGATGAGCCGCGGCGTGCGCATCCTGTCGCGGCTGCAGATGCCGCCCGAAACCCTGGCCCGCCTCCGCGGGCTCGACATGCCGCCCCGCACCAGCCCGCCCGAGGTGGTGTTCTATACCGGCTGCAATATCCTGAAGACGCCGCACATCGCGCTGTTATGTCTCGACACCCTCGATCTGTTGGGCGTCGATTACGAGGTCATGGGCGGGCCAGGCCAGTGCTGCGGCGTCTACCAGTTCCGCGAAGGCGATTTCGCCAATACCGCGCGGGTCGGCTTCGCCACGATCGACGGCCTCGCCCAGGCCGGCACCTCGACCGTGCTGTCCTGGTGCCCGAGCTGCCAGTTGCAGATCGGCGAGGTGGCGTTGCCGAGCTACGAATCGCAATTCGGCGCGCGGCCGTTCGACCTCAACCCGTTCCTGGTGTTTCTCGCCGATCATGCCGACGAATTGGCCGGGATGATGCAGCACCGGGTCGACAAGCGCGTCGCCCTGCACGAGCGGCCGGTATTGCCGCAGGTAATGGCAGCGGTGAAAAAGCTGCTGTCGATCGTGCCCGGCGTCGAGCTGGTCGATATCGACGTGCCGCGGGTCGGGACCCAGGCCAACAGCCTCGCGGTATTGCCGGCGTTCAAACGCGAATTGGTGCAGCGCGAACTCGCCGCCGTCGCCGATGCCGGGGTGACGACCCTGGCTACGGTCTACCATGCCTGTCACCGCGAATTGTGCGACGCCGGCGACGGGCGCAGCTTCGAGATCGTCAACTTCATGGAAATCCTCGGCGCCGGCCTCGGCCTTCATGCCGAGGACCTCTACAAGCGGCTGAAGCTGATCGGCGAGATCGACGACATCATCGCCGAAACCACCCCGCTGATCGCCGCCCACAACCTCGACCTCGACACGGTGCGCGACGCCCTCCTCCAGGAATTCGCCGCCAAGACGCCACGCGCCACGGGAATTCCGCAGCGGCGCGATGACCGCGGCGGGCCTGCCGCCGAGACAAGCGCAGGACGTGGCGAGCGCTCTGTCGGACACGATCGGCGGGTCGTCGTTACCCGCGAATACCTTGATCTGCGCCTCGGCGAGCTGCGTGCCGAACTCGATTTGCGCCTCGGCGAGATCCGCACCGCGATGGCCACAAAGGTCGAAATTGCCGAGGCCAAGGGCGCGATGCTCCAATGGACGTTCGGCGCTGTCGGCTTGCAGACGCTGGCGATCCTCGGCGTGGCGGCACTGCTGCGGCTGCTCGGATAGCCTGCACGAGAATCATCCTGCGACCAGCAACTTCAGTCGGTAAAGAAGTCGAGGGCCGCGCGCGGGGTGAGTTCGTCGGGGCGGGTTTCGCGCAGCAGTGATTCGGCGGCGGATTCGGGCGGTGGAGCGGGCTCGGCGCGGCGGCGGGCGGCGGTGAACAGCGGGAGGTCGTCGGCGAGGCGGGCGAGCGCGCCGCCTTGCTCGCCCTTCTCCAATATTTCCAGCACCTCTTCGGCGCGCGTCGTCACGCTGTTCGGCAATCCGGCGAGCCTGGCGACATGAATGCCGTAGGAACGGTCGGCGGTGCCGGGGCCGACCTCGTGCAGAAAGACCACGTCGCCTTTCCATTCCTTGACCCGCATCGTATGGCAGGCGAGCGCCGGCAGCTTGGCCGCCAAGGCGGTCAATTCATGGTAATGGGTCGCGAACAGGGTGCGGCAGCGATTGACCATGTGCAGATGCTCGAGCGCCGCCCAGGCGATCGACAGCCCGTCATAGGTGGCGGTGCCGCGGCCGATCTCGTCGAGGATCACAAATGCATTCGGCCCGGCCTGGTTCAGGATCGCCGCGGTCTCGACCATCTCGACCATAAAGGTCGAGCGGCCGCGGGCCAGATCATCGGCGGCGCCGACCCGGCTGAACAGGCGATCGACGATGCCGATCCGCGCCGAGCGGGCCGGCACGTGGGAGCCGATCTGCGCCAGGATCGCGATCAGCGCGTTCTGCCGCAGAAAGGTGCTCTTGCCGGCCATGTTGGGGCCGGTGACCAGCCAGATCCGGGCGTCGGCCAGGGTGCAGTCGTTGGCGACAAAACTGCCGCCACTGCCCGAAGCCGTCAGTCCGGCCTCGACCATCGGGTGACGCCCGCCGCGGATCTCGAAAGCGGCGCCATCCTCGACCGCGGGCCGCACCCAGCCGCCCTCCGCCGCGCGCTCGGCCAGCGCCGCCGCCAGATCGAGGGTGGCCAGTGAAGCGGCGGTCGCGGCGATGTCGCTGCGCCTGGCGATGATTTCGCCGACCAAATCGTCGTAAAGCCGCAGTTCCAAGGCCAGGGCCCGTTCGGCGGCGCTGGCGATCCTGGTTTCGAGTTCGGCCAGTTCGGTCGTGGTGTAGCGCTGCGCCCCGGCCATGGTCTGGCGGTGGATGAATTCCGGGCCGAGCTTGGCGGCGTGGTTGGCCGACACCTCGATGTAATAGCCGATCACATTGTTGTGGCGGATCTTCAAGGCCGCGACCGCGGTCTCGGCGGCGTAGCGCGCCTGCAGGGCGGCGATGGTGCGGCGGCTCTCGTCGCGCAGCCGGCGCCATTCGTCGAGCTCGTCGGCATATCCGGCGGCGATGAAGCCGCCGTCGCGGGCGAAGAGCGGCAATTCGTCGGCGAGCGCCCGGCCGAGCCGGTCGACCAGGACGCCGTGCTCGCCAAGGCCGCGGCGCGCGGCGGCGAGCCGCTCGGGCAAGGGCACCAGGCCGGGTTCGGCCAGCATCTCGCGCAACGAAGCGGTCTCGCCCAGGGATTGGCGCAATGCCGCGAGGTCGCGCGGGCCGCCGCGCCCCAGGCTCAACCGGGTCAAGGCGCGCTCGATATCCGGGCAATGGCGCAGCCTCTCGCGCACCGACCGGCGCAGATCCGGGCCATCGATGAAGAATTCGACCGCGTCGAGGCGGGCGCCTATCGCCGGTGGCGCGGTCAAGGGCGCGGCGAGATGTTCGGCCAGCAGGCGCGCGCCCGCGGCGGTGACGGTGCGGTCGATCACCGCCAGCAGGCTGCCGCGGCGCTCGCCCACCGAATTCACCACCAGTTCGAGATTGCGCCGGGTCGCCGCGTCGATCTGCATGACCGAGCCGGGGATCACCCGCCGCGGCGGTTCGAGATGCGGGGTGCGCCCATGCTGGGTCAGGCCGACGTAATCGACCAATGCCCCGGCGGCGGCGATCTCGGCCCGGCCGAAATTGCCGAACCCGTCGAGCGCTCCGACCCCATAGAAATTCTCCAGCCGGCGGCGGGCCGCGTCGCTCTCGAAACGGGGGTTGGGTAGCGGGGTCAGGACCGGCTTCCATTCGGTCAACAGCTCGTAGAGCGCCGGGCGGGTCAGCATCCGCTCCGGCAGCAGGATTTCGCCGGGCGAGAGGCGGGCGAGTTCGCCCGGCAATGCTGGTTCGCTGGTCGGCGCCAGGGCAAAGGCGCCGGTCGACAAATCAAGCCAGGCGAGACCGATCTCGCCGCCGGCCTCGGCGAGGCCAACCAGGTAGTTGTGTCGCCGCGCGTCGAGCAGGCCCTCCTCGGTCAGGGTGCCGGCGGTCACGACACGGACCACCGCGCGGCGCACCGGCCCTTTGCCGCCGCGTTTTCGGGCCTCGGCCGGGTCCTCGATCTGCTCGCAGATCGCGACCTTGAACCCGGCCCGGATCAGGCGGGCGAGGTAGGTCTCGGCGGTATGGACCGGCACCCCGCACATCGGAATGTCGACGCCGTCATGCCGGCCGCGCTTGGTCAGCGCGATGTCAAGCGCCTGCGCCGCGGCGACCGCATCGTCAAAAAACAGCTCGAAGAAATCGCCCATCCGGAAAAACAGCAGGCAGCCCGGGTTGGCGGCTTTGATCTGGTGATACTGGACCATCACCGGCGATCCTGCGGCGGCGGGCGCGCCGGCATCGGGGCGGGAAGGTTCGCTGCATCGGCGAGGGGGAATCGGCGGCGGGCATCGGCGGCAGCTGTGAGGATGGCGGACAGAAGCGGCCATTTGACGGTAGCATGCGCGGCACGCGAGCACGAAAGAGAGGATCGGCATGACCGAGGCTGCGGAAGCATTCCCGATCGTTCGCGAGGCGGTCGCCTCGTTCCCCGATCGCGACCATTTTCACCGCGCGGTGTCGAGCCTGCTGGCGGCGGGATTTGCGCCGAGCGACCTGTCGGTGCTGGCCTCGCACGATTCGCTGGCCGCCGCGGGCGAGCCGGGCGGCGCCGAGGGCTCGGTCGTGCCCGCCGGCCTCAGCGACGAGATCAAATATATCGGCCCGCTGACGGTGGCCGGGATCGTCTTGCTGTCGGGCGGGCCGATCGCCGCCGTCGTCGCCGCGCTGATCGGCGCGGGGCTGGGCGGCGCGGCGCTGAAGGAGCTGTTCGACGATTATACCGCGCCACGCCACAGCCAGGATTTCAAGGCGGCGCTCGCGGCCGGCGCGGCGCTCCTATGGGTGCGCTGCGAGGATCCCGACCGCGAACTCGCCGCCACCCGCATCCTCGAAGAAGCCGGCGGCCAACACGTGCACATCCATGGCCGCCCTGCCCGCCCGGACGGTAACGACGGCTGAGCCGCGCCGCCGGCGTTGCGGCCCGGCGTTGCGGCGGAGCGCCCGCGCCCAATGCCGGCCGGACCAGCGCCGGCAAATCAGCCGGGCATTGCGGGAAACCAGTCGCCGAGCACCTGCTCGGCGGTGAACCCGCCTTGTTCGAGCCGCGCCCACACGGCATCCGCCGGCTCGCCGTGCTGGCCGAGGTCAGCCGCGGCAAGCTCCGCCGCAAGTGATATTTCCTCGCTGATCGATTCGTCGACCTCGTTTTTGAGGCTGGGACTGTCGCGTAGCAAATCCCGCAGTTCCTTGCGCGAACTCGTTAATGCTCGCCCGCCAACCCGCCCGCGGGTTTTCCGCCGGGGAGCTTTCGAGTTTCAGCAGGTGCCGAAGGACCCTTCTGATCTGCGACCTCAGTTCGCGGCGGTCCGATCTGCCCAAGCTCTCGATCTCCTCGGCCAGGTTCTCCCAATCGAGCAGCAGGTTGGAACCCTTGGCGCGGCGCAGACCCGCCGCTTGTTGCTTGGTCCAGAGCACGAAATCCTGTTCATAAAGCTCACCGAGCTTGGCCATGCTTTTCCTCGTCGCCATAGCCGGGATGATGCGGCCTCAGCCTGTGGGCGGCAAGCCGACGCGGCACGCCGCCGGCATTTTTCCTCTTTTCGCCGGCGATCGCCCAACGGGTCCGGGCCACCGCCGCGGCCGGCAGCCTCGCAGCTACGGGATCTCGTAGACCGCCATCTCGTCGGCGATGCCGCGCAGCGCGCGCGACTGCGGCATCGGATGCAGCCCGCTCTTGGCCAGCAAGGTCGAGGCCAGCGGGTTGGTCACGACCGAACCGGTCGCCAGGATCGAGCGCGAATCGGCGAGCGCCTGCACCCGGGCGGCGATGTTGACGGTCTGCCCGAAATAATCCTGCCGGTCGTTCAGCACCACCGCCAGGCACGGCCCCTCATGAATGCCGATCTTGAGCAGCAGATCCTCGCCCTTGTGCCCGTTGCCCAGATCGCGCATCGCCTCGCGCATGCGCAACGCGGCGGCAACCGCCCGGTCGGGGGTCGAGAAAGTCGCCATCACCGCGTCGCCGATGGTCTTGACCACGGCCCCGGCCTCGGCGGCGACGATTTCGTTGAGCACGTGAAAATGGGCGCGCACCAGGTCGAAGGCGACCAGATCGCCGACCCGCTCATAAAGCTCGGTCGAGCCTTTGAGGTCGGTGAACAGAAAGGTCATGCTGGTGATCTTGAGGCGCTGGTCGAGATCGATCGTGTCGGTGCCGTAGATGTCGCGGAACACCTGGTTGGTCAGCAGCCGCTTGGCGGTCAGGAACGGGCGGCGCCGGCCGAGCAGCTGGTGGAGCTTGTCATCGGCGATCCAGAGTCCCGGCAGCACCCGGCTATCGGTGCGGTTTTCCAGAGACAGCCGCAGCGGGCCGGGGCGCATCGTCTCGGTCCCGGTCGGCGCCCGCACCTTGTCCAAAACGATGGTCAGGTTCTGCCGCTCGCGGGTCGGTTCGCCTTTGACATCGAGGAATTGGGTCGCATGCGTCACCGGGTCGATGACGATCACAAATTCCGCCGGCAATTGCAGCGACAGCAGCGCCTTGCCGCCCGGCGGCAGCTCGACCGATTCGAGGACGATTTCCTGGATCAGCGCCTCGAAATCGTCCGGCACGTCGATGCCGGAACCCCAGAACACCTGGCGAAAATACTCGTTGAACGGTAGTTCGTCGGGGTCGTGCGCGGCGATCCGGCGCACCCGCCGGCTGACGGTGAAGGTGACTTCGACGACTTCGTCGAGGGTCGGCGTATAGCCTGCGGCGCACCAGGCGCAGGCATATTCATCCTTGTTGACGCTCTTCAATGTCGCGCTGGTTTGCAGCACCCCGCCGCAGCCGGGGCAAAGCACGTTCCACGACAATTCGAACAAGCCGAGCCGGGCCGCATGGAGAAAGGCGGCGATAATCCGCTCCTGATCGATTCCCGACTTGGCCGCGAAATCGAGCGCGTTGATGCGGCAAAGCCGGCGGTCCGGGGCGTCGCGCACCAGTTCCTCGATCGCGCTCACCGCGCCGGGGTCGGCCGATTGCCGCAACACCGTAAACAAATTCTTGGTTTCGCTCATCGCAAGGATCACCCCGGAAAGCCGCGAGGTGGAGACGCGCCCGGCGCCGCGCCGGCGGGCCTCGCCGCCCTGCGGTCCTCACCTGTCTCGCCTGCTTAGATGTGGGGTGTCGCTGGGTCCGGTCAAACCTCGGCGGCGGATGCCGCGACCGCGACCGCTGCGCCGGCGGAGGAGCGTCCGCAGACGCCCGCCCGCGACGGCGCTGCCGGCTATTCGGCGGCTTCGGCCCGCTCCGGCTCGACCGGGAGCGGCTCGGTGCCGGTCCAGGGATGCTCGGCGACATCGAACAGGATGCCTTCGGGGCCGTAGAACTTGACCTCGAAGCCGCCGATGCGTTCGGCCTCGCTCTGGTTCATGTAGTGCTTGCCGCCCAGGCTCTCGAGCTTTTTGCCGGCCTCGTCGACATCCTCGACCAGCACGCCGAAATGGTGCAGGCCGGTATAGTCGAGGCCCTTGCCGAGCTGGTCGGTCTTGAACCGCAGGATCGCCAGATCGATCGTGCCGTCGCTCAGATGGTGGCCATAGGCGAGCGGCCCGTCATTCGAGCGGACGATCTTGAAGTCAAACGCCTTTACATAGAAATCGGCCATCGCGTCGGGGTCCTTCGCGGCGATCGCGATGTGGCGTAGTTTGGGCATACTCACCTCCTTTTTTGGCTTCTGGTTATTCGGCCGCCTCTTTTATCTCGGCAGGGAGCGGCTCCGCCCCGGCCCAGCCATGCTCGGCGATGTCAAACAGGATACCTTCCGGGCCGTAGAACTTCTTCTCGAAATAACCGGCCTGGTGCCCGCCCTGGCCCTGGTCGATGTAGTGCTGCGCACCCAGGCCTTCGAGCTTCTTCGAGAATGCGTCGACATCCTCGACCAGCACGCCGAAATGGTGGATGCCGCGATAGTCCATGCCCTTGCCGAGCTGGTCGGTCTTGAATTTGAGGATCGCCATGTTGAGCGTGCCGTCGCTCAGGAACACGCCGTCGGCAAGCACGCCGTTCGGCCGGCCGACCTCCTCAAAATCAAACGCCTTCTTGTAGAATTCGGCCATTGCTTCGGGGTCTTCGGCGGCAATGGCGATGTGGCGCAGCTTGGGCATCGGCGGGCTCCTCGGGTTGGAAATCGCGTTAGCCTATCACGACCGCCGGGTCATCTCGAAGCGCCGTGTGGGATCGAGGCCAGAAGTTGCGCCAGGCTCTTGCCGACCCGGCCCAGCGCTTCTTCCCAGGAAAACAGGCCGAAGCGGTCGAATTCGGGCAGCAGCGTGCCGTCGGGCAGCGCAAAATGCGAGCTGCAGACGAGGCTCTTCGGATCGGGCAGGTGCGGCGGCGTCCAGGCGAACAGCGCCAGATCCTTGCCGCGCCGATAGGCGTGGACGCCGAGCGCGGTCAGCGCCGATGGCGGTACGATCAGCCCGGTCTCCTCCTGCAATTCGCGCGCGGCGGCTGCGGCAAAGCCTTCGCCCGGCTCGGCCTCGCCCTTGGGGATGTCCCAGCGCGGCGAGCGGGTCGCATGGCCGAGCAGGATCTGCTCCCCGTCGCCGACGACGACCCCGCAGCTCGTCGTCTTCGCGGTCATGGCGGGCCCCCGCCGCCGAACACCCCGCCGTAGAAACTGCCCTGCTTGCCGGTGTTCGAGCCATTGCCGCCAGCCGCACAGCCGGCGAGCAGCAGCAGGATCATCAGCGCCAGGGAGGACGCGATCTTCTTACCCATACCGCCTCCGGCCGGTTTCTTCGATAATATGCCATGCTCGGCAAGCAGGAGACAGAATGTGGCTGTTGAAACGCGCTCGTATCGGCCGCTGAACATCGGGCGCCGCGGCGCCGTCGCGGCCAACCATCCGCTGGCCGCGCAGGCCGGGCTCCTGGCGTTGCGGGCGGGGGGCAACGCGGTCGATGCGGCGGTGGCGACGGCGGCGGCATTGGCTGTGGTCGAGCCGATGATGTCGGGGCTCGGCGGCGACGGCTTTTATCAGGTCTATCAGCAATCGACCGGGCGCGCCGTCGTATTCAACGGCACCGGGCCTGCCCCGGCCGCGGCGACCCCCGAGCGTTATGCCGGCGGCATTCCGCGGGTCGGGCCATTGTCGGTCTCGGTCCCGGGCACGCTCGCCGGGCTCGACCTGATGCATCGCAGGTTCGGGCGGCTGGCGTGGCGCGACCTGTTCGCCGAGGCGATCGGCTTTGCCCGCGACGGGTTTGCCGCCACCCGCGCCTACAGCCACTTCGCCGACGAGTACCGCGCGACCCTGATGGTAGACCCGCGCGCGACCGCGATCTTTCTCGCCGATGGCAGAGCGCCGGCGCTCGGCGCCGCCGATCGTCCAGCCCGATCTCGCCCGCAGCCTCGAAGAGATCGCGGCCGACGGGGCCGAATGTTTCTACCGGGGAAGGCTGGCGCGCCGGCTCGCCGCCGGTCTCGCAGCGGCTGGAACCCTGGTCTCGGCAGCCGACCTCGCCGCCTTCGCCGCCGAGGAGCAGCAGCCGATCGCGATCGACTATCGCGGCTATACCGTGCTCGAGGCGCCACCCAACTCGACCGGTTTCGTGTTGCTCGAAGAGCTGAAGATCGTCGAGCATTTCGATCTCGGCCGGATCGGCTTGATGTCGGCCGATCTGGTCCACCTGCTGGTCGAAGCAAAAAAGCTCGCCTTTGCCGACCGCGAGCGCTGGGCCGCCGACCCGCGCTCGGTCGAGGCGCCGCTCGACCGGCTGCTGTCCGCCGACTACACCGCCGGGCTAGCCGCCCGGATCGACATGCGCCAGGCCGCGCCGACCGGGATCGCGCGGGAAACAGCGGCCGGCGACACCACCTATTTCTGCACCGCCGACAGCGAGGGCAACGCGGTCTCGGGGGTTCAGAGCATCAACAGCGGTTTCGGTGCGGGGGTGATCGCCGGCGACACCGGCATCCTGCTCAACAACCGCATGGCCTATTGGCACCTCGAGCCCGGGCACCCGAACCGGCTCACCCCCGGGCGGCGGGTAAGGCATACGATGAACCCGCCGATCGTGCTCAAGGACGGGGCGTTGTGGTGCGTGTTCGGCACCCCCGGCGCCGACAACCAGGTGCAGGTCAATCTGCAGGTATTGACCGCGATGATCGATTTCGGGCTGGACCCGCAGCAGGCGGCCGAAATGCCGCGCTGGGCCTCGAACCTGCCCGGCCAATACGCCAATTATCCGCATGACGGGCAGGATGTGCTGACGATCGAGCGCCGCTTTCCCGAGGCGGTGCGCCAGCAGCTCGCGCGCCGCGGCCATCCGGTCGACAGCGTCGGCGACCTCGATGGGCCGTGCAGCGTCGAAATCATCCGCCGCGACCCGGCGACCGGCATGCTGCTGGCCGGCTCCGACCCGCGCCGCGACGGCTGGGCCCTGGCGTGGTAGCGATCCCGGGCTTGCGATCCGTCGGCCCGCCTCGCCGACCGCCAGCACGAGGCCGCACTAACGCGAAAGGCAGATATCGCCGATCGGAGCGCCGGAGCGCCGCCGGCATGAATAGCCGACATGAATAGCCGATGAGCATCGGGCGCACCGCATCCGCCGCGGCCCCGACCCGGCTGCGATTGTCGCTCGCGCGCAGCTATCCGGCGGCGATGCTGGCGTTTGTCGCCGCGATCACCGCGCTGCGGGTGTTGTGGCTGTGGGTGCAGCCGGCCGGCCTCTATCCGGACGAGGCGCAATACTGGTTCTGGTCAAAACATCTGGCCTTTGGCTATTACTCGAAGCCGCCGCTCGTCGCCTGGCTGATCGCGTTGACCACCGGCCTGTTTGGCGACAGCGAGTTTGCGGTCCGGTTGTCGGCGCCGTTTCTCGCGGCCGGGGCTGCTATCTTCGTCTATGCGATCGGCGCCCGGCTCTATGACCGCCGCGTCGGGTTCTGGTCGGCGATCGCCTTCGCCAGCCTGCCCGGAGCATCGGTGTCGGCCTTTGTCATCTCGACCGATGCGCCGCTGGTGCTGTGCTGGGCCGCCGCGCTCTACGCCTTTATCCGGGCATGCGAGGGCGACCGCTGGCGCTGGTGGCTCGCCGCCGGAATCGCCGCCGGGCTCGGCCTGCTGGCAAAATACGCGATGGCCTATTGGCTGCTGTCGGCGGCCGGTTTCGTCCTGCTGTGCCGCGCCGAGCGCCGTCATCTGCCGCGGCTGCTCGCCGCCATCGGCATCGCCATGCTGCTCTACCTGCCCAATCTGTGGTGGAATTGGCAAAACGGGTTCGTCAGCTATCTGCATACCTCGGACAATGCCGATCTCAATGGCCCGCTGCTCAATCCCGGTGAGTTTCTCGAATTTTTCGTCTCGCAATTCGCGGTGTTCGGCCCGCTGTTCTTCGCCTGGCTGATCGCCATTGCGGCGAAGCCGCGGGCGTTGGCCGAGCCGCGGGCGCGCCTGCTCGCCGCCTTTGCCCTGCCGACCCTGGCGATGATGCTGACGGTCGCCTTTGTGTCGCGCGCCCATGCCAATTGGGCCGCACCCGCCTATGTTTCCGCCATCGTGCTGGTCGTCGCCTGGGCCTTGCAGCGCGGCTGGCGCAAGCTTGTCGGGTTCTCGGTCGCGGGTCATCTCGCCGCCGCCATCATCTTGTTTACCGGCCACCAGACGCTCGCCGCCATCGGCATCAAGCTGCCCGAGCAATACGACCCGCTGCACCGCCTGCGCGGCTGGCGCCAGCTGGGCTCGCAGGTCGGCGCCGTGCTCGCCCGGCATCCGGGTTTCCGGCTGTTCGCCGATGATCGGGAATTGCTTGCCGAGCTGATCTATTACGTCCATCCGCACCCGTTCGATGCGGTCAAGTGGGAACTGATGGACCGGGTCAAGGACCAGTGGGACCTGACCAACAATTTGCGCAAATATCGCGGCGGCAATCTGCTGCTGGTGTCCGAGCACGGCCTGGTCGACGAGATGCGGCCGAGCTTTGCCGCGATCGACCCGCTGCCGTCGATCTCGATCCCGGTCGGACCGGGCGAGACGCGGGTCTACGCGCTCTATCTCGCCTACAATTTCAACGGCTACCCGCAATACCGCCATTAGCCGCCGCTGACGCGGGGGCGTGCAGGCGGCGTCCGAGATAGAGCGGCAGGCTCAGCGCCGGGCGCCCGTCATGCAGCACGGCCGCCGGCGCCAGGGTGTCGATCGCATCGAACTGCTGGCCAAAGCGAGCGGCGATTTCGGCCGGCGAGACCCGCGGGGCGACGATCACGACGTCCGCGCCGGCATATTCGGCGACCGGCGCGATGATCCCGTATTCCCGCGGATCGTCACCGAGACAGATCACCGTCGCCCGGCCGCGCAGGGCATAATCGATCTTTCCGGCATCGAGCCATCGGGTCGCCCCGACCACCAGCCCCGGCCGGCCGAGCAGGCCGCGCTCGGCGAGCTGCTTGGGCAGCGAGGTCCAGTCGACGGCATCGATCGCGGGATCCTTGGCGAGCGGGATCATCGCCGGCAACCAGTCGAACCGCACTTCGCTGGCGACAAAGGCGACGCCGATCACGACGACAGCCCCGCTCGCCGCGAGCCAGCGGCGGTTCTTCTGGCGGCGGGCGATCGCGGCGCCGAGCAATGGCAGCAGCAGCAGATAGCCGGGTGCGGCCCAGTGAAACAGCACGTGGCTCCATAGCGCGACCACGGCGAAGAAGATGATCGGCGGCGCGGCCAGGCACAGCAGAAGCCATCGCCCTTTGTCGGCCGGCCCTCGGCGCAGCGCGTCGAACCCGCACAGCATCAGTGGCAGCCACACCCATGGCAGCATGAACAGCGCCCCGCCGGCGAGCGTCAGAACCGGTCCGAGCGGGTTGAAGCGGCCCGCCGCCCGGCTTCCCTGGAACAGCAGCGAGACCCAGCCGTGCCGGGCGTTCCACAGCAACACCGGCGCAAACATCGCCAGCGCGGCGAGCCCGGCGACATAAGGATGCGGCCGCAGCAGCCAGCGGCGGCTGTCCCGCTCGGTCAGCAGGAACCCGATCGCGCCGATGATCGTCAGCCCAGCCGAATATTTGGAAGAGAGCGCCAGCCCGGCGCAGACGCCGGCGCCGAGCCACCAGCCCCAGGCCGCCCCGCCCCGGGCCGGCAACGCCGCGATCAGGCAGAGGGTGGCCCCGAGCAAGGCGGCGAATAGCGGGCCGTCGGGCAGCACCCAGGTCCCGGCGGTGACGCCGATGACCGGGCACAAATTGGCCAGCACCGCCGCCCACAGGCCGGCCCGCGCACCAAACAGCGCCGCCGCGACCCGGTACATCAACCAGGTCGTCACCGCGAACAGCGCGATGAACGGGAGACGCACGACGATCGCGGCGTCGCTGCCGAAGAGGTGCGCCGCCGCCCAGGCCAGCCACCAGGCAATCGGCGGATGATCGAAATAGCTCAGCTGCAGCCGGCGCCCGGCCGCCACCATGTAGCTCTCGTCGATCCCCAGACCGAGCGACGCGGCGAACAGCAGCCGCAGCACAGAGGTGCCAAGGATCAGCAAAGCCAAGCCGCCCGCCGGCGTCCTCAGCCAAGCCGCCGCCGCGCGCATGCGCCGAGAGAAATAAGAGCCCGGAATGAGGTCCAGCGATGCGGCCACCTGGTCGATTACTTCGACAGATCCCGCGCGCCCTTCTCGTCACACCGGCGGCGGCCGGCGCCCATGGCTGGCATGGGTCCCGGCCTGCGCCGGGAAGACGAAGATGGAAGATGGCGGCCTACTTTTGCGGGGAATCGCAAGTGAATCGGACACCTGCGCTCGAACTGCAACGATTTCAGCGTCTCGACGGAGATGAAGATCGTTCACCTGCTTTATCTGGGACGAAAATATTCCTCATAGGGGGTGTCGTTCTTGATCAGCAGGCCGCCATCGACGGTCAATGCCACGCCGGTGATCATGCGCGCCGCATCGCCCGCCAGGAACAGGATCGGGTCGGCGATGTCCTCCGGCTCGCACATCCGGCCGAGCGGGATTTTACGCGCCCGCTCAGCCTTGCTCTCCGCATTCGGCATCGCTCCGCCGAACGCTGTCGCCGTCGCCCCGGGGCAGACGGCGTTGACCCGGATGTGATCGGGGGCCAGCTCATAGGCGGCATGGCGGGTCAGGCCGAGCAGCCCCGCCTTCGACGCCGAATAATTCGCGGTCCCGCCAAACGAAATCCGCAGCCCGGCGATCGAGGCGACATTGACGATGGCGCCGCCGCCGCGCGCCCGCATATGCGGCAATACCGCCCGGATGCCGTTGAACGCGCCGGTCAGGTTGACGGCGATGACCCGGTCCCAATCATCGGCGCCCATCTCGGCGATCATCCGCCGCACGGTGACGCCAGCGCCGTTGACCAGGATGTCGATGCCGCCCTCCGCCTCGGTGATCCCGGCGGCGAGACGGGTGAAGTCGTCGCGGTCGCTGACGTCGAGCGGGTGCGCTTCAGCCTTGCCGCCGCGTCCGGTGATCTCAGCCGCGACCCGTTCGGCCGCCGCCGCATCGCGATCGAGGACCGCCACCCGAGCGCCCCGTTCGGCAAAGGCCCGGCAGGTCGCCGCGCCGATCCCGTTGCCGCCGCCGGTGACCAAGGCGACTTTTCCCGCAAAATCGTCCGTCATCGCACCCTCCTGAAACGGCTTGGCGGAATCTACAGCCGATAGGCCTTGCCGAAAATGGCCGATGCAAGGCGCCGTCCCCACGCCCGGCACTCGAGCCCGAAAGTCCCGGTCAGCCGGCGGCGGGTTTCATAAGACTGGGCTGCCGCGTCCGTCCCGTTGATGCGGTCACCACAGCATCTCCTGCAAATTCGAGAGCGGTGGAATCATGCTGTCCGGGACGGGCCGCATCCCGCGGTTCCAATCTTCCCAGAGGCCGCGCAGCTCCCCCAGCAGATCGGGGCGTTTCTTGGCCAGATCGCCGCGCTCGCGCGGGTCCCAGCCGATATCGAACAGGAACTCGCGGTCGCTCACCTTCAGATATTTCCAATCGCCGCGGCGCACCGCCCGCTGGCTGCGGTTGGCCATCCGCCAATAAAGCGTGCGCTCGCTGACCGGCGCCTGACCGGTCAACACCGGAAGCAGGTCCCTCCCGTCCAGCGGATATTCGGAATTGGGACTTACGTCAGCCGCGGCCAGGCAGGTCGCGGTCAGGTCCATGGTTATGCTCACCTGGTCGGTGACGTGGCCCATTTTGACATGCCCCGGCCGCCAGACGATCTGCGGCACCCGCAAACCGCCCTCCAGCAGGTCCCATTTGCGGCCGACGAAGGGCCAGATATTCGAATACCGCTCGCCGCCATTGTCGCTGGTAAAGACCACCAGGGTGTCCCGGCCGGAACGGCGCACCGCATCGACGATCCGGCCGATCCCGGCATCGAGGATCTGCATCATCTCGCCATAGATGCGCGGGCTGCCGCCCTCCATGATTTCCGCCGGATCCGCCTCCCGCTGCCGCGCCGCCGCCTCGATCGAGGGGGCCGACCACGGCCAGTGCGGCGCGTTGTAGTGCAGGCTGAGGAAATACGGATCGGGCGACGCAGCAGCGGCTTCGACATAGGCAAGTCCGCGCTCGCTCAGCAGGTCGGTGACATAGCCTGCCCGCTCGACCGGCAGTTCGCCCTCGTAAAGATCGGGTTCGCCGCCCTCGCCCTGATGGGTGTAGTAGCCGGTAAACCCGCCCATGATGCCAAAGAATTCGTCGTAGCCGCTCTTTAAGGGGCCGTATTTCGGCAGAAAGCCGAGATGCCATTTGCCGATCAGCGCGGTGCGATAGCCGGCCGCGCGCAGCAGCTCGGGCAATGTCGGGAAGCCGGCCGGAATGCCCATTTCAGGGTCGCCGCGATTGGCGCCGCGCAACGGCTCGACAAGGCCGATCTTGAGGCGGTACTGGTAGCGCCCGGTGATCATCGCCACCCGCGTATTGGTGCATAGCGGCGCATTGGCATAGGCCTGGGTGAAGCGAACCCCTTCGCCGGCCAGCCGGTCGAGCGCCGGCGTCCGGTAACCGGTTTGTCCGGTGCAGCCGAGATCGGCGTAACCGCAATCGTCGACGACAATGAAAATGATGTTCGGGCGGTGCGGGCTGGTCATGGCGGGCTCCTCGCTCAGGCCCCCAACTCTGTGCGCAAAGCCGATCCTGGGCAAGTTCGCGGCGCCCGGTCGAGCGAACAGAATGGCCATCGCGACAGGCCGGGCGGGGTTGATCGGCCCGATGGCACGCGCATTGCTCGCAGGCGATGATCATAGCTGCAGGAGAAGCGCCAATGACCCGAGACGAGCTGACCCGCAAGATCCGCGCCGCCAAGCGCGCCAAGGGCCTGACCTGGAAGACGATCGCCGCCGAGATCGGCGGCGGCACGGCGGTCTATCTGACCGCGGCATTGATCGGGCAGATGAAGTTGCGGCCCGAGCAGGCCGAACGCGCCGCCAAATTACTTGGCCTCGATGCCGAGGAGCAGAGCCTGCTGCAGGAAATCCCCTATCGCGGCTCATTGCCGGCCATGGGGCCGGGCGCGGCGCCGACCGACCCGCTGATCTACCGCTTTTACGAGCTGGTGCAGGTCTACGGCACAACCTGGAAGGAGCTGATCCAGGAGGAATTTGGCGACGGCATCATGAGCGCGATCGATTTCGACATGACGATCGAGCGCCAGCCCGACCCTAAAGGCGACCGCGTCAAGCTGACCCTGAGCGGCAAGTTTCTGCCGTACAAGGAGTATTGAGAGCCGGTGCGCGAGCGTCCGGTGCTCAATGCAACTGGTCGAGGGCGAGGTTCAATTCCAGGACGTTGACCCGCTTCTCGCCGAGAATGCCGAGCAACCTATCGTGCGTCTCCGCGGCGATGAAGGCGCGCAGCTTCTCGGGGTCGAGATGGCGCGCCTTCGCCACCCGCGGCACCTGGAACAGCGCGGCGGCCGGGGTGATGTCGGGGTCGAGGCCGCTCGCCGAAGTGGTCACCAGATCGACCGGGATCGGCGTTCCGGGGTTCTCCTTGGCCAGCTTGGCGGCATCGCCCTTGACCCGGTCGACCAATGCCTGATTGGTCGGCCCGAGGTTCGAACCGCCCGAATTATCGGCGGCATAGGGCACCGAAATGGTCTTGGTCGGATCCTTTGGATCGGGCTCGGTGGTCGCCGACGGACGACCATGAAAATATTTGTCGGAGGTAAAGTTCTGGCCGATCAGATTTGATCCGATCACCTTGCCGTCCTTCTCGATCAGGCTGCCATTAGCCTGGTGGGGAAACAGAAGTTGCGCGAGCCCGGTCATGCCGAGCGGATAGACGAGGCCGGTGATCGCAGTCATGACGACGATCATCATGATCGCCGGGCGGATTTGCCGCAGCATGGGCGGGTTCCTTTAGGCAAGGCCGATGGCGCTGACGGCGAGATCGATCAGCTTGATGCCGATGAACGGCACGATCAGCCCGCCGATGCCGTAGATCAGAAGGTTGCGGCGCAGCAGGCTGGCGGCGCCGGTCGGCCGGTACTGCACGCCGCGCAACGCCAATGGGATCAGCGCGATGATGATCAGCGCGTTGAAGATGATCGCCGCGAGGATCGCGCTCTCCGGGCTGTGCAGGCGCATGATGTTGAGCACGCCCAGCTGCGGATAGAACGCGGCGAACATCGCCGGGATGATCGCGAAATATTTCGCCACGTCGTTGGCGATCGAGAACGTGGTCAAGGCGCCGCGGGTGATCAGCAGCTGCTTGCCGATCTCGACGATCTCGATCAGCTTGGTCGGGTCGCTGTCGAGATCGACCATATTGCCGGCCTCGCGCGCGGCCATCGTGCCGGTGTTCATCGCCACCCCGACATCCGACTGGGCCAATGCCGGCGCGTCGTTGGTGCCGTCGCCGCACATCGCGACCAGCTTGCCCTTGGCCTGCTCCTCGCGGATCAACGCCAGCTTGTCCTCGGGCGTCGCCTGGGCAAGGAAATCGTCGACCCCGGATTCGGCGGCGATCGCCGCCGCGGTCAATGGATTGTCGCCGGTGATCATGACCGTGCGGATGCCCATCCGGCGCAATTCGGCAAAGCGCTCGCGGATGCCGCCCTTGACGATGTCCTTGAGGTGGATGACGCCCAAGAGCCGCTGGTCCTTGGCTACGGCGAGCGGGGTGCCGCCCTCCTTGGCGATGCGTTCGGAGATCAGCGTCGTCTGCCGCACCGCCTCGGAAACCGGCATCGCGCGCAATACCGCCTGAGCGCCGGGCGCGGCGCTGCGCGACACCGGGCCGGCGCTGCCGCCTTCGGCAAAGGCGATGATCGACTCGACCGCGCCCTTGCGGATCGAAACGCCGTCGACATCGATGCCGCTCATCCGGGTCTGCGCCGAAAACGCGACGAACCGGGCGTCGAGCGGCGCCATCTCGCGCCCGCGCAGGCCGTATTTCTCCTTGGCCAGGACCACGATCGAGCGTCCCTCCGGCGTCTCGTCGGACAGCGAGGCGAACTGCGCCGCATCGGCGAGCTCGGCTTCGTCGATCCCGGGCAGCGCCAGAAACTCGGTCGCCTGCCGGTTGCCGAGGGTGATCGTACCGGTCTTGTCGAGCAGCAGGGTGTCGACATCGCCGGCGGCCTCGACCGCGCGGCCCGACATCGCCAGCACGTTGAAGCGCACCAGCCGGTCCATGCCGGCAATGCCGATCGCCGACAACAGCGCGCCGATCGTCGTCGGGATCAGGCAGACGAACAGCGCGATCAGGACGACCACCGACACCGCACCCCCGGCGTAAGCGGCAAAGCTCGGGATCGTCACGGTGGCGAAGACGAAGATCAGGGTCATGCCGGCGAGCAGGATGTTGAGCGCGATCTCGTTCGGCGTCTTCTGCCGCACCGCGCCCTCGACCAGCGCGATCATCCGGTCGAGAAAGGTCGAGCCCTGGGCCGCGGTGATCCGTACCTTGAGCCAGTCCGAGGTCACCCGGGTGCCGCCGGTCACCGCCGAGCGGTCGCCGCCGCTCTCGCGGATGACCGGCGCCGATTCACCGGTGATCGCCGATTCGTCGACCGAGGCGACACCCTCGATGACTTCGCCATCGCTCGGGATCAGATCGCCGGTCTCGACCAGGACGAGGTCGCCGGGCTTCAACGCCGCGGCGTCGACCAGGTCGAAGGCGCGCGACCGGGCCGCCTCGATCCGCTTCGCCTTGGTTTCGGTCCGGGTCCGGCGCAAGGTGTCGGCCTGCGCCTTGCCGCGACCCTCGGCCACCGCTTCGGCGAAATTGGCGAACAGCACGGTGAACCACAGCCAGATGGTGATCTGGCCGGAAAACAGCGCGCTGCTGCCGACCACCCTGCCGCCGCCGACAAACAGGTCGCGCAGAAAGAATATCGTGGTCAGCACCGAGACGATCTCGACGCAGAACATGACCGGGTTCTTGACCAGGGTGCGCGGGTCGAGCTTTTTGAACGAGCCCCAGACCGCCGGCACGATCAGCGACCGGTCGAACAATGCCATCGGCCGCAGATTGCGCTTGTAGAGCCCGGTCGGCGGAATGCCAATGATCGGGGAAAGATCGGTCATCGTATTGTTCCTTGGGAGTTCAGCGGCTCACGGGCTGGCAAAGAGCTTGCCCTGGTTCATCGCGACCTGTTCGACCGCCGGGCCCAGGGAGATTGCCGGGAAATAAGTCAGGCCGCCGATGATCAGGATTACGCCGACAAGCAGGCCGACAAACAGCGGCCGGTTGGTCGGGAAGGTGCCAGCCGACGGCGCCAGCAGCTTTTTCTGCGCCAATGACCCGGCGACCGCCAATAACGGGATGACAAAGATGAACCGGCCGATCAGCATCGCCGCGGCGATCGTCGTATTGTAGAAGAGGGTATTGGCCGACAATCCGGCGAAGGCGCTGCCGTTATTGCCGGTGCCCTCGGTATAGGCATAGAGGATCTCGCTGAAACCGTGCGGCCCGGGATTGGCGATGCCGGCGAGCCCGGCCGGCAAGACCACGGCCAGCGCAGTCCAGCCGAGGATCGACAAGGGCAGGCTCAGAAGTGCCAGGATGGTCATCTTGACCTCCTTCGATTCGAGCTTCTTGCCGAGATATTCGGGGGTGCGCCCGACCATCAGCCCGGCGACGAACATTGCCACGATGGCGAAGCCGAGTATTCCGTAAAGGCCCGACCCGACGCCGCCAAAGATCACCTCGCCGAGCTGCATGTTGATCAGCGGTACCATCCCGCCCAATGGCAGATAGCTGTCATGCATCGAGTTGACCGCGCCGCACGACGTGTCGGTCGTCACCGTGGCGTAAAGAGCCGACAGGGCGGGGCCGAACCGCACCTCCTTGCCTTCCATATTGCCGCCCGCCTGCTGCGAATTCGCCGCCGAATTGACCCCGAACGCGGCAAAAGCCGGGTTGCCATGCGATTCGGCCCAGTAGGCTGTGGTCACCCCGGCCAGGAACAGCAGACCCATTGCGGCGAAGATCGCCCAGCCCTGGCGCTCGTCGCCGACCATGCGGCCCAGCACATTGGTCAATGCCGCGCCGATCGAGAAGATCGAGACCAGTTCAACGAGATTGGTCAGCGCGTTCGGGTTCTCGTAGGGATGCGAGGAGTTGGCGTTCAAGAAGCCGCCGCCATTGGTGCCGAGGATCTTGATCGCCTCCTGCGAGGCGATCGGGCCTTGCGCGATGGTCTGCTTGGCGCCTTCGAGCGTCGTCGCATCGACATAGGCGCCGAGATTCTGCGGGATGCCCTGCCAGACATAAAAGAGCGCGATGACCACCGAGATCGGCAACAGGATGTAAAGCGTGCAGCGGGTCAGATCGACCCAGAAATTGCCGATCGCCTTGGCCTCGCGCCGGACAAAGCCACGGATCAGCGCCAATGCCAAGGCGATGCCGGTGGCGGCCGAAACGAAATTGTGCACGGTGAGCCCGGCCATCTGCACCAGGTAGCCCATCGTGGTTTCGGGCACGTATGATTGCCAGTTGGTGTTGGTGATAAAGCTGACCGAGGTATTGAGGGCGAGGCTCTGCTCGACCCCGGTCTGGCCTTCCGGGTTGAACGGCAGATACCATTGCAGCCGCTGCAACGCGTAGAGCGTGACAAATCCGACGACGCTGAATAGCAGCACTGCGACCGCATAGGTCAGCCAGTGCTGCTCCTCTTTTTCGTCGACGCCGCAGCACCAATAGACGGCGCGCTCGAGCGGCCGTAGTACCGGGCTCAGAAATGTCCGCTCGCCGGCAAAGACGCGGGTCATATAACCGCCGAACGGCCGGGTAATGGCGATGACAATCGCGCCGAACAGCGCGATCTGAACCCATCCGCTGATCGTCATCAAGGCGCTCCTAGAACCGCTCGGGGTTGATCAGCGCATAGACCAGATAGACCGTGATCACGACGGTCACGATCCCGCCGAGGATGTAATCGAGCAGCATATCCGCCTCACATTCTCTCGCAGGCAAGCGCATAGAGGATCGAGACGGCGAAGAAGCCGATGCCGTAGGCGATCATCAGGAAATCAAGCATGGCGATAACCCAGGAATGTGTCCGCGATGGGCGAGCCCGAAGCGCCAAGCCCAAAGCGGGATCAGGCATCGCGCATCAAGTGCACGTCGCCGCGTTAAGGATCGAGAGGGATTGGCCCTCCTAAGCATAAACAGCGCATAAAGTTGTAGCCGGCGGACGTTGTCTGACCGGTATCGGGTGAAATTCGCGGACCGATGCCATCGATCGCCGGCCGTATAGAAGCCGGGCACAGGGAAAAGCGGCGCCGCGCCATCCCGGGAGAGTGCCGCGCCAGCACCGGTATCGTATAGGATCGGCGGCGGCCGGTCGGCCGGCAAGGAGCGGGAGGATCGATGCAGCTGCGAGCCTTTGGCGTGCTGATCCTCGCGATCGTCTCCCTGGCCGATGCGGCCGCCGCGCCGGCCGACGACCGGCCGCCCGGCATCGTCTATGCGCTCGGCACCAAATTCGACAAATCGTTCAACGAATCGGCATGGCGCGGGGCGGAGCGGTTCAAGGCGCAGACCGGCATCGCCTATCACGAGATCGAGATCGCCAACGACAATCAGCGCGTCCAGGCCTTGTCGGAATTGATCCGGCATGGCGCGCCGGTGGTAGTGGCGGTGGGCTTTGACCAGCGGGCGGCGGTCGAAACCGTCGCTGGCCGGTTCCCCCAGGCGAGGATTACGATCATCGACACGATCGTCGATCAGCCCAACGTCCAGTCGGTCGTGTTCCGCGAGCAGGAGGGGGCGTTTCTGGTCGGGGTGCTCGGCGCGATGGCGTCGAAGAGCGGCACGATTGGCTATCTGGGCGGCATGGACATCCCGATCATCCGGCGCATCGGCGAAGGTTATGCCGAGGGCGCGCGCTGGGCAGTGCCAGGGATCAAGATAATCGACAATGTCACCGGCACGACGCCGGCCGCCTTTACCGACCCGGCGCGCGGCGCCGAGCTCGCCCGCAGCCAGTTCGACCGCGGCGTCGACGTGATCTTTGCCGCCGCCGGCATCACCGGCTTTGGCGCGTTACAGGCGGCCAGGGACGAGGGCAGGCTCGCCATCGGCATGGATGCGAACCAGAACGGGCTGTTTCCTGGGACGGTGCTGACCTCGCTGGTCAAGCATGTCGACAATGCCGTCTACGATGCCTTCAGCAGCGCCCGCGCCGGCACCTGGTCGCCGGGGGTGAAGAGCCTCGGCCTGAGCGAGCACGGCGTCGATTACGCGATTGACGACAACGACAAGGCGCTGATCACACCGCGGATGCGGGCCAAGGCCGAGGAGGCCCGCGCCCTGATCATCGCCGGCAAGATCAAGCCCGGCGCAATGGCCGGCCGTTGATCCCCGCCGTCGAATTCCGCGGCATTCACAAGCATTTCGGCGATATCCCGGCGAATGACGGGGTTGACCTGATCGTCCGGCGTGGCGAGGTGCACGGAATCATCGGCGAGAACGGCGCCGGCAAATCGACCCTGATGGGCCTGCTCTACGGCCATCTCAGACCCGATGCCGGCGAATTGCGCATCCATGGGCGATCCGTTCGCCTGCGTTCGCCAAAGGACGCGATCGCCGCCGGCATCGGCATGGTCCATCAGCATTTCGTACTGGTGGAGACCTTCAGCGTGCTGGAAAACCTGCTGCTCGGCGGCGCGGGCGGGCGGCGGCTGCGGCGCGCTGCCGAACGGGTGCGCGACCAGCTGGCGCGCTTTGCCCGCGATTTTGATCTGGCGCTCGACCCTGATGCGATTGCCGGCGCGCTGCCGGTCGGGTTGCGCCAGCGCCTGGAAATCCTGAAAGCGCTGCTGCCCGGCACCGATATTCTGATCCTCGACGAGCCGACCGCGGTATTGACGCCGCAGGAGAGCGAGCGCCTTTTCGAGGTGCTGCGCCGGCTCGCCGCCGAGGGGCGGACGGTGCTGTTGGTCACCCACAAATTGCGCGAGATCCTCGCCGTGACCGACCGGGTCAGCGTCATGCGGGCGGGCCGTGTCGTCGCCACCATCGAGACCGCGGCGAGCGATGCGCAGAGCTTGGGCGAGCTGATGATCGGCCGCCGCCTGCCCGGCCGCGAACCGCCGGCTGCGGCGATCCCGGGCATGCCGATGCTCGAAGTCGCGGCGCGGATCGCCAGCGGCGCGAACGGCGCCGGGCCTTGCGATATCGGCTTCGCGGTTCACGGCGGCGAAATCGTCGCGATCGCCGGGGTCGCCGGCAACGGCCAGTCCGAATTGTTGGCGGCGCTCGCCGGCATAATCCCGATGCGCGGTTCGCTGCGGATCGCCGGGCATCAGGCGGCGCATCTCGGGGTCGCGGCGCGGCGCGCGCTCGGCCTCGCCGCGGTCCCGCAGGATCGTCTTGATTCCGGGCTGATCGACGAATTCACCGCCGCGGAAAACACGATCCTCGGCGACCATCGGCAGCCGCCTTTCGCGCGAGGCTGGCTGACTTCGCCAATGGCGATCACCGCCGCAGCCGCGCGGCAGATGCGCGATTACGACATCCGCCCGGCTGAACCGGACGCGCCGGCCGCCGCGCTGTCCGGCGGCAACCAGCAAAAGCTGCTCTGCGCCCGCGAGATGGCCCGCCAGCCGCGCTGCCTGATCGCTGGCGAGCCGACCCGCGGCGTCGATATCGGCGCCGCTGATCTGATCCACCAAGGCCTGCTGGCGCTGAAGGCGGCGGGTGCGGCGATCCTGCTGGTGTCGTCCGATCTCGACGAGATCCGCGCGCTCGCCGACCGCATCCTGGTCATCGAAGGCGGGCGGATCGTCGGCGCCCTCGGTCCCGGCGCCGGCGAGCGCGAACTCGGCCTGCTGATGGGCGGCGGCACAGACTAGACCACAGGCCCGGCTGAGCGCGGGGGGACCGGTCTCGCCACCGGTCCCGCCATATATCGGTAGCGAGGGTTGCGCCGGAGCGGCCGGCGCCGCGCTGATGCTCGCGGTTGCCGGGCGGTTCGGCTATGTTTCGGCCAGCAGGATTTCGATGGAGCACCGCCGACGTGGCTGTCGCGGAGATCGAGGTGCGGCGCCTGCTGCCCGCGGACGCCGCCATCTACCGGGAAATCCGGCTCGAAGCGCTGAAGCTCAGCCCGGAAGCGTTCAGCAGCACCTTCTGCGCGGAAAATTCCGCGCCACTGGATTGGTTCGCCGGGCGACTGGACCGCTCCGCGGTATTTGGCGCATTCGCTGGTTCCGACCTGCTCGGCATTGTCGGCTTCCGGATCGGACAAACTCGCAAAGAGGCTCACAAGGCCATGCTCTGGGGGATGTATGTGCGACCGAAGGCACGAAACAACGGCCTCGGCAGGCGCCTCGTCGAGGCGGTCATCGCCGATGCGAGCCGGTGCGTCGAATTAATCCAATTGACCGTGGTCGACGGTAATGAACCGGCGCGGCGCCTATATGCCAGCCTCGGCTTCACCGAGTATGGGTTCGAGAAGAATTCGCTGAAGCAGGATGGACGCTACTGGGATGAGGTGCTGATGGCCAGGCCGCTCCTGCCGGCGGAGGTGGCCCGATCATGATTCCGCGTTACAGCCGCCCGCAGATGACCCGGATCTGGGCGCCCGAGAACCGGTTTCGGATCTGGTTCGAGATCGAGGCCCATGCCTGCGACGCCCAGGCGGCGCTCGGGATCATTCCGCAGAGTGCGGCGCGGGCGGTGTGGGAACGGGGCGCCTTCGAGGTCGAACGGATCGAGGAGATCGAGCGCGAGACGCATCACGACGTGATCGCGTTTCTGACCAACCTCGCCGAGCATGTCGGCCCGCAGGCGCGCTTTGTGCACCAGGGGATGACCTCGAGCGACGTCCTCGACACTTGCTTTGCGGTGCAGCTGAAAGAGGCGGCGGACCTGCTGCTGAGCGATCTCGATGCGCTGCTGGCGGCGCTGAAAAAGCGCGCTTTCGAGCACAAATACACGCCGACGGTCGGGCGCAGCCACGGCATCCACGCTGAGCCGACCACCTTTGGCCTAAAGCTCGCCGGGCATTACGCCGAATTCGCCCGCAACCGCGAGCGGCTGGTCGACGCGCGCAAGGAGATTGCCACCTGCGCGATCTCCGGTGCGGTCGGGACCTTCGCCAATATCGACCCGGCGGTCGAGGCGCATGTCGCCGCACAGTTCGGTCTCGAACCCGAGCCGATCTCGACCCAGGTGATCCCGCGCGATCGCCATGCCCAGTATTTCATGACGCTCGCCCTGATCGCCGCGGGCGTCGAGCGGCTGGCCACCGAGATCCGCCACCTGCAGCGCACCGAAGTGCGCGAGGCCGAGGAATATTTCGCGCCCGGGCAAAAGGGCTCCTCGGCGATGCCGCACAAGCGCAACCCGGTGCTCGCCGAGAATTTGACCGGGCTGGCGCGGCTGATCCGCTCGACGGTCGGGCCGGCGCTCGAAAACGTGGCGCTGTGGCACGAGCGCGACATCTCGCATTCCTCGGTCGAGCGGGTGATCGCGCCCGATGCGACGATCGCGCTCGATTTTGCGCTGGCGCGGCTGACCGGGCTGATCGACCGCCTGGTGATCTATCCCGAGCGGATGCGCGAGAACCTCGAACTCATTGGGCGGTCTGGTCGATTCGCAGCGCGTATTGCTGGCCCTGACCCAGGCCGGGATCAGCCGCGAGGAGGCCTACGCCGCGGTTCAGCGCCACGCGATGGCGGCTTGGCATGGCGAAGGCCGCTTTGTCGAAAGGTTGAAGGCCGACCCGCAGATCACCCATAACCTGTCGGCCCAGACGATCGACGGGCTGTTCGATCCCGCCTATCATCTGAAGCATATCGACACGATCTTTCGCCGCGTGTTCGGCGAATAGCCAACCAAGAGGAGGAATGGAATGAGCTCGTTACGCCGCCGCGACGGTCCCCGGCTCAAATACGCCGCTGAAGAGGGAGGCCCTTACGATACGATCACCGTCGACAAGCTGACGCCGATCATCGGCGGCGAGGTCGGCGGGGTCGATCTGTCGCAGCCGCTCGGCAACCGCACCCTCGACGAGATCCATCGGGCGCTGGCCGAGAATTCGGTGATCTTCTTCCGCGACCAGCACCTGACCGAGGATCAGCATCTGGGCTTTGGCCGGCTGTTCGGCGAACTGCACATCCACCCGGCGGCCCCTTCGGCGCCCGGCAAGCCCGAATTGATGATCATCCACGCCGACAAGGATTCGCCGCGCGCCAATGGCGAAGGCTGGCACAGCGACGTTTCCTGCGACCCCGAGCCGCCAATGGGCAGCATCCTCTACATCCGCCAATGCCCGCCGCATGGCGGCGACACCTTGTTCGCCAGCATGTACGCCGCCTATGACGCGCTCAGCGAGCGCATGAAGGCCTATCTCGATGGGCTCAGCGCCGAGCATAGCGGCGACCACTATCGCGGCCAGTACGCCAATTACGGCATCGCCGACAAGGCGGAATACCCGCGCGCCGAGCATCCGGTGGTGCGCACCCATCCGGTTACCGGGCGCAAGGCGCTCTACGTCAACCAGGGGTTCACCCGGCGCATCCTCGGCATCCCGATCGATGAGAGCGAGGGCATCCTCGGCTATCTGTACCAGCACATGGCGAACCCGCTGTTCCAGTGCCGCTTTCGCTGGCAGGCGAATTCGATCGCCTTCTGGGACAATCGCTGCGTCCAGCACCACGCGATGTGGGATTACTGGCCGCACACCCGTTCCGGAAACCGGGTCACGGTCAAGGGCGACCGGCCGGTCTGAGACAAACCGGCCCCGCCCGAACCGCCCCCGGCACGGGCGGCGCGCTACTCCTTCATCAGCTGCTGCTTTGCCTGTTCGGCGAAGTGCTCGAGTTCGAAGGTGATGCGGGCCGGGGTGATGCCCGGGTCCTTGGCGGCAAGGTCGGCGGTGAGCTTGGCGACGACCCGCTGATTGCCATGCGGCTCGAACTGCGCAGCGACGACCTCCCTGGCATAGGCCTCGGCAGCTTCGCCGGTGAGGCCGAGAAGCCCTGCCGCCCACCGCCCCAGCATCCCGTTGCGCCGCGCGGTGGCCTTGAAGCGCAACTCTTCGTCGTGCTTGAACCGGGCCTCGAACTCCTTCTCACGGTCGGGAAAAGTCGGCATGGTCCTCTCACCCCGGGTAATATGGCGCGGCGCGATTGTCGCTTCCGGCGATATGGCGCGGCGATTCGATGGCGGCAAGGCAGGAATGTCAGAGGCCGAATGTGTACCGTGGTGATTCTGCGCCGGCCCGACCACCGCTGGCCGCTGCTGATCGGCGCCAATCGCGACGAGATGACCGCCCGGCCATGGCAGGCGCCGGCCCGGCATTGGCCCGACCGGCCGGAGGTGGTGGCCGGGCTCGATGTCCTCGCCGGCGGATCATGGCTGGGGATCAACGATTGGGGCGTCGCCGCCGCGGTGCTCAACCGGACCGGCTCGCTCGGCCCCGCGCCCGGCCGGCGGTCGCGCGGCGAGATCGTGCTGGAAGCGCTCGATCATGCCGATGCGGTCGCGGCGGCCGAGGCCTTGTCGCATCTCGACCCCGATTCCTACCGCAGCTTCAACCTGATCGTCGCCGACGAACGCGACGGGTTCTGGCTGCGCCACGCCGGCGGAGCCCGCATCGAGATCCACCCGCTGAAGGAGGGCTTGTCGATGATCGCGGCCGGCGATCTCGACGATCTCGGCACGCGGCGTCTCGAACTGGCCATGCCGGCCTTTCGCGAATGGCCGGCGCCCGACCCCGATCGCGACGATTGGGTCGGCTGGGAGGCGCTGCTCGGGAGCAGCCGGGCGCCGCCGGGCGAACCGGCGACCGCGGCAATGCGCTTTCACACCGATGGCTATGGCACCGTGTCGAGCGCATTGATCGCGCTTCCGGCTCGAGGCGAGCCCGCCCGCCGGGCCCATTTCCGCTTTGCCGGCTGGCTGCCCGAGGCGACCCCATGGCAGGATGTGAAGCTGGGATGAACCGATTCGGCTGGGGATTTTCCGATTTGTTCGCCAGGATCCGGGCTGCGATATCGGCGGTCGGACAATTGCCGCGCCGGGCGCCGCGATGAAAGCGCGGATACGCATCACCCTCAAAGCCGAGGTGCTCGATCCGCAGGGCAAGGCGATCGCCAACGCGCTCGGCGGGCTGGGCTTTGCCGGCATCGCCGAGGTCCGCCAGGGCAAGCTGATCGAGATCGATCTGAGCGAAACCGATCCGGTTCGCGCCCGCGCCGAACTGGAGGCGATGTGCCGGGGGCTGCTCGCCAACCCGGTCATCGAGGACTACGCGATCGAAATCAGCCCGGCGGCCACGGCTACGCCCCCGCGGCCAGGATCTCCCTGAGCTTCCTGCCGAGCGCCGGCGCCCGGTACGGTTTGGCGATGAATGCAAAGTCTTTGCGCGCCGCTCGCGCGCCGGGTTCATATCCGGAGGTCAGCAGGATCTTCAGATCGGGCCGCAATCGGCTCGCGGTGCGCGCCAGATCGGTGCCGCTGATGCCGCCCGGCATCACGATATCGGTGAATAAGAGGTCGATTTCGCCCTTCTGACGCAGAATGGCCAGCGCCTCGGCGCCGGATCGCGCGACCGACACCCGATAACCGAGTTCCGACAGCATTTCGAGGGTCATCTCGCGGACATCGGGATCGTCTTCGACGACGAGGATCCGCTCGCCGCCAGCCGCCGCGCCGGAATGCCGGTCCGCCGACGCCTCCGGCTCGGCGAGCGGGCCATCCTTTCGCGGGATCTGGATGCGCATCATCGTAGCGACGCCCTTTCTGCTCTCGACGGGCGCGGCGCCGCCGGTAGCCTTGGCGATCTGCCGGCTGCGAGCGATAGCCGCTGCCGACCTTCTGTCAAACCGAGCCGACGCCCTGATTCTGCGCCGATGCGCGGGACGCAGTCATGCTGTCGGGTGCGGACGCCGCCGGCTCGCTCCATCAACATGCGGTCGCGCCCAAGGTTCCATCCGCCGCATCGAACGCCGCTGTGCCGCCTTGAACGCCGCGGCGCCGGGGCGTATCTGTCAGCCATCCCCGCCGAGGCATGTCGATGAGAGCCGCGATCGTCATCTTTCCGGGCTCGAACCGGGAGCGCGATGTCTCTGCCGCGCTGTCGCGCGCGACCGGTCACCAGCCGATCCAGGTCTGGCACGGCGACCAAACCCTGCCGCCGGTCGACCTGATCGTGCTGCCGGGCGGCTTTGCCTATGGCGACTATCTGCGCTGCGGAGCGATGGCGGCGCACTCGCCGATCATGCGCGAGGTGCGCACGCAGGCCGATCGCGGCACGCCGGTGCTCGGCATCTGCAACGGCTTTCAGATCCTGACCGAGGCCGGGATTTTGCCGGGCGCGCTATTGCCGAACCGGTCGTTGCGATTTACCTGCCGTGACGTGTATCTTCGGGTCGAAAACAACCAGACGATCTTTACCTGTGGCTACGATGCCGGCCGGACGATCCGGGTGCCGGTCGCCCATCACGACGGCAACTACACTGCCGATCCCGATACGCTCGACCGACTTGAAGGCGAGGGCCGCGTCGCCTTCCGCTACTGCGCCGCCGATGGCAGCCTCGACGACGCGGCGAATTTCAACGGCTCGGCCCGCGCCATCGCCGGCATCTTCAGCGCCAGCCGCACCGTTCTCGGGCTGATGCCGCATCCCGAAAACGCCACCGACCCGCTGCTCGGCGGCACCGACGGTACGGCTTTCTTCGAAGGTCTGGCGAGCGCCTTGTCGTGAAAGGCGGCAGCAACGTCACGCCGGACGTCGCCGCCGAGCATGGGCTGACGCAGGACGAGTTCGACCGCGCGGTCGCGATCCTGGGCCGCTCTCCCAACCTGACCGAACTCGGCATCTTCTCGGTGATGTGGAGCGAGCACTGCTCGTACAAATCCTCGAAGATGTGGCTGAAGACCCTGCCGACCACTGGGCCGCGGGTGATCTGCGGGCCGGGCGAGAATGCCGGGGTGGTCGATATCGGCGACGGCGACGCGGTCGTGTTCAAGATCGAGAGCCACAACCATCCATCCTTTATCGAGCCCTATCAGGGGTCGGCGACCGGGGTCGGCGGCATCCTGCGCGATGTGTTCACGATGGGCGCACGGCCGGTGGCGATCCTCGATTCGCTGCGCTTCGGCAGCCCGGACCATCCGCGCACCCGGCATCTCGTCGCCGGCGTGGTTGCCGGGATCGGCGGCTACGGCAATTGCGTCGGCGTGCCGACGGTCGGCGGCGAGTGCGAGTTCGACCCTTCCTACAACGGCAACATCCTGGTCAATGCGATGTGCGTCGGCATCGCCCGCGCCGACCGGATCTTCTATTCGGCGGCTTCGGGACCGGGGAACGCGGTCGTCTATGTCGGGGCCAAGACCGGGCGCGACGGGATTCACGGCGCGACCATGGCCTCGGCCGAGTTCGGCGGCGACGCCCCAGAGGCCCTTGGTGAAAAACGGCCGACGGTGCAGGTCGGCGACCCGTTCACCGAGAAATTGCTGATCGAGGCCTGCCTCGAGCTGATGCAGGGCGACGCGGTCGTCGCGATCCAGGACATGGGCGCCGCCGGGCTGACCTCGTCCTCGGTCGAGATGGCCGGCAAGGGCGGGCTCGGCATCACCCTCGATCTCGATCAGGTGCCGGTGCGCGAGACCGGCATGACCGCCTACGAGATCATGCTCAGCGAAAGCCAGGAGCGGATGCTGATGGTGCTGCGCCCGGGCAGCGAGGCCGAGGCGCGGCGCATCTTTGAGAAATGGCAGCTCGATTTCGCGGTGATCGGCCGGATCACCGATAGCGGGCGCCTGGTGCTGCGGATGAATCGGAATGTGGCCGCCGACATCCCGATCGGCCCGCTGGTGAGCGAGGCGCCGCTCTACCAGCGGCCATGGCGGCGCGCCGCGCCCGAGCCGGAGATCGACCCGGCCTCCCTGCCCGACCGCGACCCGCTCGAATGCCTGAAAACGCTGATCGCTTCGCCGGCTCTGGCCTCCAAGCGCTGGATCTGGGAGCAGTACGATCACCTGGTCATGGGCAACACGGTCAGGCGTCCGGGCGGCGACGCCGCGGTGATCCGGGTCGGCGAAAACAAGGCGCTGGCCCTGGCAACCGATTGCACGCCGCGCTATTGCCGGGCCGATCCGGTGCGCGGCGGGACGCAGGCCGTCGCCGAGAGCTGGCGCAACCTGACCGCGGTCGGCGCCGAGCCGGTGGCGCTGACCGATAATATGAATTTCGGAAACCCCGAGCGGCCCGAGATCATGGGCCAGTTCGTCGGCGCGATCGAAGGCATCCGCGAGGCCTGCCTGGCGCTCGACTATCCGGTCGTGTCGGGCAACGTGTCGCTCTATAACGAGACCAGCGGCAACGCCATCCTGCCGACCCCGGTGATCGGCGGCGTCGGCCTGATCGAAAATGCGCGGCAGGCGGTCGATGCGGCGCTAAAACACGATGGCGACACGCTGATCCTGATCGGCGAGACGCGGGGGCATCTCGGCGCCTCGCTCTATCTGCGCGAGATCGAGGGCCGCGAAGCCGGCCCGCCGCCATCGACCGATCTCGTCGCCGAGCGGCGCAACGGCGATTTCGTCCGCGCCCAGATTCGCGCGGGCCGGGTCGTGGCGTGTCACGATCTGGCCGATGGCGGATTGCTCGTCGCCATTGCCGAGATGGCGATGCCCGGCGGCCGCGGTGTCGCGCTCGACCGGCTGCCGACCGACCTGCCGGGCCATGCCTGGCTGTTCGGCGAAGACCAGGGGCGCTATCTGATCGAGACGGCCGAGCCCGCGGCGATGCTGGCCGCGGCGGAGGCCGCAGGGGTCCCGGCTCGCGTCATCGGCGTGGTCGGCGGGGCCGCGTTGACACTACCCGAAGCTGGTGCCATATCCGTTAACACGCTAAAGGCCGCGAACGAGGCTTGGCTGCCGGGGTATATGGATCAGGCTTGAGCGAGGGGATCGGGCGATGGCGATGGACGCGGCAATGATCGAGCGGCTGATCAAGGAGAGCCTGCCCGACGCGGAGGTTTCGATCGAGGATCTGCGCGGCGACGGCGACCATTACGCCGCCCATGTCGTTTCCGGCTCGTTCCGCGGCAAGACCCGGGTCCAGCAGCATCAGATGGTGTATCAGGCGCTGCACGGCCGGATGGGCAACGAACTGCACGCACTCGCCCTGCAAACCGGCGCGCCCGAGGATTAAATCGAGAACCGAGGCCGCGCGTCACCAACCACAGCTTCCCGAAACCGAGGACACCATGGACATTACCGTTCAACAACGCATCCGCCAGGAAATCGACGACACCCCGGTCGTGCTCTACATGAAGGGCTCGCCGGTGTTTCCGCAATGCGGGTTTTCCGCAGCAGTGGTGCAGATCCTCAGCCAGCTCGGGGTCAAGTTCAAAGGCGTCGACGTTCTCGCCGATCCGCAGATCCGCCAGGGGATCAAGGAATTCTCGAACTGGCCGACGATCCCGCAGCTTTATGTCAAAGGCGAATTTGTCGGCGGCTGCGACATCATTCGCGAGATGTACGAGACCGGCGAATTGCAGCAGGTTCTCGAACAGAACGGCGTCCCGGTCCGCGCCTGAGCTGCCGGCGGCTCAATCGGCGGGAATGGCGGGGCTGAGCCGGGCCGGGTCGAGCCGAAAGATCAGCGGGAAGAACGGGTAGCGCAGCGGCAGATGGCGCGCGCCCGCCTCGGACACGCACCACAATCGCCCGGCCGGGTCGAAGGCGATGCCCTCGGCGCCGCCGGCGATGGCATAGCGCTCGACGAGGCGCCCGGTAGCGGCGTCGAGCTTGTCGAGAAAGCCCCAGCCGAGATCGCTGCGCGCGATCAACAGCCTGCCTGACCGCCCGATCGCCCCGCCCTGCGCGTAGCTCGGAATCGGCGCCACGGCGGCGGCCGCGGCGATGTCGAGCACGGCGCCGTCGGCCAGTGCTTCGAAAGCGGCAAGGTCGTATCTGAGAATTTTGCCCCGCCGGCCCTTCTGATAATCGCCGATCCAGATCGCGCCGTTGGCTGAAACCGCGAATGCGCCCTTGACCCCCGGGCCGAGCGGGAAGATCCGGAACACCGGGGCGGCCTCGGCAAACGCCCGGTCGAGATCCACTTCGAACAGCGTGTGCGTGTCGGCGACAAACAGCTTTCCGCCGCCCGCATAGGCGAGCCCTCCGGCGTGACCGCAGGGTGGCGGCACATCGAAATGGCCGGTCTCTTTCCCGGTTGCCGGGTCGATGCGAAACACCCGGCACGGGCCGCGGTTCACAAAATAGCCGTCGCTGCGATAGGCCGATACCAGGAGATTGCCCTCGACGACCGCCAGGCCCTGCGGGTCCCAGCCCTGGTCCAGCCCCGGCATCCAGATCAGCCGATCGAGCGCGGCGAGGTTGGGCGCCGCACTGACCGAGGCCGGGCCATAGCTCGGCCTTTGTCCGAGAATGGCGCGATTGATCGCCGCGAGGCGATCGGAAACCGGCGAGATGCCGCAGGCCGCGATGAGCGCAAGGGCGGCGAGCCTGCGCGCTGCCCGCGCCGTTGACCCGATACGCTGCCCATTACCCTGCCCGCTACCCGGCATGTCACACATTGCCCCTGGCTCCGGCTAAGATGCGTCAGAGGGTCGCGCTGCGACCCTGGGAGCAGCGCCGAGAGATGAAACCCAATCGACACGCCTTTGCCACCCGAGCCGTGCATGGCGGCGGCGAGCCCGATCCGACCACCGGCGCCGTAACCGTGCCGATCTATGCGACCTCGACCTACGCCCAGCAGAGCCCCGGGGTCCATAAGGGCTACGAATATGCCCGCACCCGCAACCCGACCCGCGAGGCACTCGAGCGCTGCGTCGCCGATCTCGAAAACGGCAGCGCCGGGTTCGCCTTTGCTTCCGGCTCGGCGGCGATCGCCGCGATGCTCGAATGTCTCGACCACGGCGCCCATGTCATCGCCACCGACGATCTCTATGGCGGCACCCTGCGGCTGTTCGAGCGGGTGCGGCGACGCTCGGCGGGTCTCGAAACGACGCTGGTCGATATGTCGCAGCCAGGCGCGGTCGAGGCGGCGATCCGCCCGCAGACCAGGCTGATCTGGGTCGAGACCCCGACCAACCCGATGCTGAAGCTGGTCGACCTCGCCGCGATCGCCGATATCGGCCGGCGCCGCGGCATCTGGACCGCCGCCGACAACACCTTTGCCAGCCCCTGGGTGCAGCGGCCGTTGGACCACGGCTTCAATGCCGTGGTTCATTCGACGACCAAATACCTGAACGGCCATTCCGACATGATCGGCGGGATCGCGGTCGTCGGCGACGATCGCGAACTGGCCGAGCGGCTCAAATTTCTGCAAAACGCGGTCGGCGGCATCGCCGGCCCGTTCGACTGTTTTCTGGCATTGCGCGGGGTCAAGACCCTGGCGTTGCGGATGGAGCGCCACTGCGCCAACGCGCTGGCCATCGCCGGATGGCTCGACCGTCATCCCGCGGTCCGCCGCACGGTCTATCCGGGGCTGCCGAGCCATCCGCAGCACGCATTGGCGCAGCGTCAGATGAACGGGTTCGGCGGCATGGTCAGCGCCGAGCTGGCGACCGACCTCGCCGGCTGCAAGCGGGTGCTCGAACGGGTGCGCCTGTTCACCCTGGCCGAGAGCCTCGGCGGCGCCGACAGCCTGATCGAGCATCCGGCGATCATGACCCATGCCTCGGTGCCGGCCGAGCAGCGCCGCGCCATCGGCATCGGCGACAGCCTGATCCGCTTATCGATCGGCATCGAGGATCCCGGCGACCTGATCGCCGATCTCGACCAGGCCTTGGCGTCGCTATCGTGAGCCGGTCCGATCCAGCCTCGGTCGGAACAGCGATCGCCTGGATCGACGGCGCGGCCTGCCGCCTGGAAACCGAGCTGGCCAGGTTGAACCAGGCATCGGGCCGGGTGCTCGGCGAGGACGTCCGCGCGGCCGCGCCGGTCCCGCCCGCCGACTGCGCCGCTGTCGACGGGTTCGCGGTGCGGGCGGCCGAAACCATCGGCGCCGGCGCCTACAACCCGCTGACGGTTCGATCGGCCGCGGTGGCGGCGGGCGAAGCCCTGCCGGCGTGGGCCGATGCCGTGGTCCGGCTCGACCAGGCGGAATCCGGCGATCGCGGCGATGTCGTCACGGTCGATCCGATGGCCCCCGGCGCCAATGTCGATCGGCAGGGCGCTGTCGCTGCCGCGGCAGCGTTGCTGGTGGGCGCAGGCACGCGGCTGATGCCGCGGCACATCGGGCTGATCGCCGCCGCCGGCCTGGCCCGCGTGCCGTTGGTCCGGCAGCCGCGGGTGCGGCTGGCGATTGCCGGCGCGGTGCGCTCGGGCGCCGCGGCGGACAGCGACGGCCCGATGCTGCGCGCCGCGATCGAGCGCGATGGCGGGCTCAGCCTCGAATCGCCGCTGGCCGAAGCCTTCGGCGCCGGGGCCGATCTCGTTCTGGTGGTCGGCGGCACCGGGCCGGGCGATCAGGACAGATCGGCTGATGCGCTCGCCGAGGCGGGCAGGATCGAGATCCACGGCGTGGCGCTATGTCCGGGCGAGACGGCGGGTTTCGGCCATACCGCCGCCGGGGCGCCGGTGCTGCTGCTGCCGGGAACGCCGGCGGGCTGCCTGTGGAGCTACGAGCTGTTCGCCGGGCGCGCCATCCGCCGGTTTGGCGGCCGCGATCCGGCGCTGCCCCAGCGCCCATGCGTGCTGACGACCGCGCGCAAGATCGTCTCATCGATCGGGGTGACCGAGATCTGCCCGGTGCGCCTGTGCTCCGACCGCGAGATCGAGCCGATCGCCGGCTTTGCCGAGGGCGGGCTGATGGCCGCCGCCGGCGCCGACGGTTTTGTCATCGTCGCCGAGTTCGAGCGAGGGGTATCCGCAGGGAGCCTCGGTGACGGCGTATCTTTACGACGAGCGGTGAGCCCGCAGGCCGCCGCACCGCAGCCGATATCGTGGCGCTCGGGCCAGGCGAGGAGGGAATATGCGCGAGGACGGGGAAGCACGTGCCGCCGAATGGCTCGCCGCCTGGGATGCGCAGGGCATCCACCGTACCGCCACAGCCGGCGACGCGGCCGGCGCCGACTGGCTGATCGGCGAGGTCGCAAGGCTGGGCGTCACCGCAACTACCGAAGATTTCGCGCTCGACCGCCTCGACACGATCGCGGCCTTTCTGGAGATCGGCGGCGAGCGCATCGCCGGGGTCCCGGTATTTGATGCGCCGGCGACCACCGCCGACGGCGTTTCCGGCATGCTCGGCCCGGTCGGGAGCGGCGCCGCCATTGCCGTGGCCGAACTGTCGCCCCGCATCGTCTATCTGCCGGATTACGAGGGGTTACGGCGGGATTCTAACCATCGCGGGCTGGCGATCGTCTGCCGGGGCGAGCAGCCCGGGCTCGGGCTGTTGAATGCCGAACAGTTTCGCCGCCCCTACGGCGCGCCGGCGATCCAGGTCGCGAGCGAAGCGCGGGAGGCGGTTCTCGCCGCCGCCATGCACGGAACCGCGGCGCGGCTGGTGGCCGAAAGCCGACGCACTGCGGCTCGCGCGTGCAACCTCGTGATTACCATGCCCGGCCGCGATCGAATGCGGGCGCCGGTCGTGGTCATGACCCCGCGCAGCTCATGGTGGCAATCGACCGCCGAGCGCGGCGGCGGGCTGGTGTGCTGGCTCGAAACGCTGCGCGCGCTCAGCGCCGCGCCGCCGGTCTGCGACGTGGTCTTTACCGCCAACAGCGGACACGAACTCGGCCATCTCGGCCTCGACGACTTCATCGCCCGCCGCCCCGGCTGGGAACAGCCAACAGGCGCCGGAGGTGCGGTCTGGGTGCATTACGGGGCCAATATCGGCGCCGTCGGCGGCGAGTTGTCGGTGCAATCGGCGAGCGCCGATCTGGCGGCGCAGATGGCGGCCGAATTGACCCGCGCCGGCCGCAAGCCGGATCGGGTCGCCTCGCCGAGCCTGGTCCCGTCCGGGGAGACGCGCGATATCCACCGCGCCGGCGGGCATTATGTCACCTTGGTCGGCACCAATCCGCTGTTCCACCTGCCGCAGGACCGCTGGCCGCACGCCGTCGATGGCGTTGCTGTCGCGCAGATCGCGGCCGGCGCCGCGCAAATGGTCGTGGCGCTGACGCGCTGAGGCCAGGGCGTCAGCAAAAAAAGAGGCCGACACCCGCGCGGGGCATCGGCCTTGGTCGTGAACTGCGACAGGTTCTAGTAGTCGTCCATACCATCCATGCCGTGATCGTGCGGCATTCCCGGCGCAGGCTCTCTTCTCGGGCTTTTCGGCGACCATCGCCTCGGTCGTCACCAACAGGCCCGCCACCGATGCGGCATTCTGCAGGGCCAGCCGCACGACTTTGGTCGGATCGATGATGCCGGCCTTGACCATGTCGACATATTCGCCCGACTGCGCATCGAAGCCGTAATTCGGGTCCTTGCTGTCGAGCAACTTGCCGACCACCACCGAGCCCTCGTTGCCGGCGTTTTCGGCGACCTGGCGGACCGGCGCCTGCAAGGCGCGGCGGACGATGTCGATGCCGACCTTCTGGTCGCTGTTTTCCGGGGTCAACCCGTCGAGCGCCTTGGCCGCATAGAGGAGCGCCACGCCGCCGCCGGGTACGACGCCTTCCTCGACCGCGGCGCGGGTTGCGTGAGTGGCGTCGTCGACCCGGTCCTTGCGCTCCTTGACCTCGACCTCGGTGGCGCCGCCGACCCGGATCACCGCGACGCCGCCGGCGAGCTTGGCCAGCCGCTCCTGCAATTTCTCGCGGTCGTAATCCGAGGTGGTCTCCTCGATCTGCTGGCGGATCTGGGCGATCCGGCCCTGGATGTCGTCCTTGGCGCCGGCGCCGTCGATGACCGTCGTGTTCTCTTTCTCGATCCGCACCCGCTTGGCTTTGCCGAGCATGTCGAGGGTGACGTTTTCGAGCTTGATGCCGAGGTCTTCGCTGATCACCTGGCCGCCGGTCAGGATCGCGATGTCTTCGAGCATCGCCTTGCGCCGGTCGCCAAAGCCCGGCGCCTTGACCGCCGCCACCTTGAGCCCGCCGCGCAATTTGTTGACCACCAGGGTGGCCAGCGCCTCGCCCTCGACATCCTCGGAGACGATCAGCAGCGGCTTGCCGCTCTGCACCACCGCCTCGAGCAAGGGCAGCAGCGATTGCAGGCTCGACAGCTTTTTCTCGTTGAGCAGGATGTAGGGATCGTCGAGTTCGGCGACCATCTTTTCGGCATTGGTAACGAAATACGGGCTGATATAGCCGCGGTCGAACTGCATGCCCTCGACCACGTCGAGTTCGGTTTCGAGGCTCTTGGCCTCCTCGACCGTGATCACCCCCTCATTGCCGACCTTCTGCATCGCCTCGGCGATCATCCGGCCGATCTCACGGTCGTTGTTGGCCGAAATCGTGCCGACCTGGGCGATCTCGTCATTGGTCGAGACCTTTTTCGAGCGCTTTTCGATGTCCTTGACCACGGTTTCGACCGCCCGGTCGATGCCGCGCTTCAGATCCATCGGGTTCATCCCGGCGGCCACCGCCTTGGCGCCCTCGCGCACGATCGCCTGGGCCAGCACGGTCGCGGTGGTGGTGCCGTCGCCGGCGAGATCGCTGGTCTTCGAGGCGACCTCCTTGACCATCTGCGCGCCCATGTTCTCGAACTTGTCGGAGAGCTCGATCTCCTTGGCGACGGTGACCCCGTCCTTGCTGATCCGCGGCGCGCCGTAGGATTTGTCGAGCACCACGTTGCGGCCCTTCGGCCCCAGGGTCACCTTGACCGCGTTGGCGAGAATATCGACGCCGCGCAGCATGCGATCGCGCGCGTCGCCGTGAAACCGGACTTCCTTTGCTGCCATGATCGTCTCCTCAGGCGGTCTTTTCAACGACACCCATGATGTCGCTTTCCTTCATGACGACGAGATCCTCGCCGTCGATCTTGATCTCGGTCCCGGACCATTTGCCGAACAGCACGCGGTCGCCGATCTTGACGTCGAGCGGATGCAGTTTCCCGTCCTCGCCCCTGCTGCCCGGCCCGGCGGCGAGAACCTCGCCTTCCATCGGTTTTTCCCGCGCCGTATCCGGGATGATGATGCCGCCCCTGCTTTTCTCTTCTTCCTCGATGCGCCGAACCAGAACACGATCCTGCAACGGTCGAAATGTCACGGGGTACCTCCGTTGAGATTTTGCGTAAGCTCCGCTTGTAGCACTCTTCAATAGCGAGTGCTAACAAAAATTAACCCGGAAACCTGTGGCCTGCGGGCTCCGCCGGGCCGCTCGCACCCCTTGACCTCGCCGGCGAAGCGCCCTAAATCCTGATCGTCGTCAACTCAGCAGGAGGGTGTCCGCAACGACATGAATCCACCTGGGAAGTCCGAGTTGCCGACCGCTTGGCATCGGCAACCGAGCATAAAGACCAAGATATAGCCTGGGCTTCGAGCCTGGGCGCGAAGTTCGGCTTCGCACCAGCGGCCCCCGTCCGACGCTTAGAGCGCGCGGGGGCCTTTGCATGTCGAAACCGGTCGACCCGGCTTTTCGACGGCCTCGCCCGGCGTTAGGGTCGCGGCGCGCGATCAAAGAACCACGGAACCCCAGGATGACCCTCGACAGCTCCGGTCCGACCTCGCGGATCTATTTCTCGCAGCGCCTGAGGCTGCATTACGTCGATTGGGGCAATCCCGGCGCCCCGCCGCTGCTGCTGGTTCATGGCGGCCGCGACCACTGCCGAAACTGGGACTGGGTCGCCGGCGCCCTGCGGCGCGACTGGCACGTTCTGGCGCCTGATCTGCGCGGCCACGGCGACAGCCAGTGGTCGCCCGACGGCAACTACACGATCGCCGGCTACGTCTATGATCTCGCCCAACTGATCCACCAGCAGGAGCTGGCGCCGGTCACCATCGTCGCCCATTCGCTCGGCGGGGTGATCGCGCTGCGCTATGCCGGGATCTACCCGGACTTTGTCGCCAAGCTCGTCGCCATCGAGGGGCTCGGCGCCTCGCCGCGGCGGGTGCGCGAACGCCGGCAGCGCAGCATTGCGGTTCGCATGCAGAGCTGGATCGACGAGCAGCGCGGGCTCTCCGGCCGGCTGCCGCGCCGCTATTTATCGATCGAGGACGCATTCCGCCGGATGCAGGAAGAAAACCAGCATCTGTCACCCGAGCAGGCGCGCCATCTGACCCAGCACGGGGTCAATCAGAACGAGGACGGCACCTATAGCTGGAAATTCGACAATTACGTGCGCGCCGAGCTGCCCTATGAAATGACGATCGCCGAAATCGAGGAATTGTGGAGCCATATCGCCTGTCCGACTTTGCTGGTCTACGGCCGGGAAAGCTGGGCCTCGAACCCGGCCGATGACGGGCGGGTGCGGCACTTCCGCGCCGCCAGGGTGGTCACCTTCGACAACGCCGGCCACTGGGTGCATCACGACCGGCTCGACGCATTTCTCGATTTGATCAGAGATTTTCTCTGATCCGGTTCGGGGTCCCGATGGTCCGCGACCAGATCCGGGCGCAGGCCCGGTCGGGCCGCCCGGCGCCGATCCGGTGCGGCGATTTGGCGCCGCCGCGCGCTCAAAACTGCCGCAGCAGCCGGTCGATATAGTCGCGCTCGATCTGCGGCCGATAGGTCTCGCCGGCGCGACGGCGCAACTCGTCGAGGATCTGACGGGCCTTGTCCATCGTGTCCTGATCCGGGATCTTGACGTCCCCCTGATCGTAGGCGCCGCTATTGGCCGTCGGCCGGCCGAGCGGGTCGCGCTCGCCCCGTTCCCGCGGCTGGCCGGTTCCGTCGCCGCGATCGGCGGGCTCGCCCCAGGCGTTGCCCAGGCGCTGCTGCATCTGCCGGGCGAATTCGCGCGCCGCCTGCTGCAGTTGATCGAGCGCGTCGGTCTGCGGCCCGATCGCCGCGCCGGGCCGGCCGCCGCGCAACGCCTGCACCGCGTCGTGCATCGCCCGCTCGGCACGGCCCAGCGGGTCCGGGATCTGACCGAGCCCATCGCCCATCCGCCGCATCATCTCGCCCAGCGCATGGCGCAGCGCCTCCTGCTGCCGCGCCGTGTCGCCGCTATCGCCGCCCCCATTCGGCTGGCTCCCGTTCTGGCCGCCGGGAACCCCCATCTGCCCCTCCTCGGCCTGTTGCTGGGCGCGGAAGCTGTGATCGAGCAGCTGCTGCTGCCGCTGCATCAGCTCGCGCATGCCCTGCATCATCTGCTGCGCCTCGCCGGACTCCTGCTGCTGCATCTGTCCCGGGCGGGCCAGACGCAGATTTTCGAGCATGTTTTGCAGCTGGGACAATAGTTGGCGCGCCTGGTCGCGAGCGCCGCTGCGCGCCAGCTCGGCGGCGCGGTCGAGCATGCGTTCCAGGTCGCGGCTGGTCAGCGCCTGCCGCGGCTGGTCGCTCGGCGGCTGGCCCGGCTGCGGATTGCGCGCCTGGTTTGCCGCGAGCGCCTGCAAATAGCGGTCGAGCGCCTGCTTCAGCTCGCTCATCAGGCGGTCGATCTCGCGGTCCGGCGCGTTTTTCGCCAGCGCGTCCTGCAATTGCTGCTGCAACCGCCGCAGCTCGTTCTGGGCCAATGAGGCTTGCCCGTCCTCGATGCGCAGCGCCGTGTCCCACAGCAGCTGCTCGACCTGGGCGATCGCCGCCGCGTCGTCGTGCAGCCGCAGCCGCTCCTGGGCGACGCGAAGGCCGAGAAACACGACCAGGTCATTGCGGTAGAGCTCCGGTCGCGAGCGCAGATCGCCGAGGATCTCGGCCACCGCGAGGCGCGAACCGGGGTCGGCCGCCAGTTCCCTGCGCTGCTCGATGATCGCCCGTGCGACCGGGTTGGTGAAGACGCGTTCCGGCAGCTTGATCCGCACCGGCTCGCTCTCCCCGGTCTGCCCCAGCGCGTCCTTGGCGACGAGCCGGATTTCGACCGGCAGCCCGGCCCAGGGATGCGGCGTCAGATCGTGATAGCTGGTCGCCTGCGCCTGCTTCAGATGCAGCCCGGGCAGCGGCAGATCGAGCTCGATTTCTCCGCCGGGTTTGCCGCCGGTTGCCCCGGGCGGCGGATCACCGCCTTGACGCTTTCCACCCCATAATCATCCGCCGCCTGATAGTCGATCCGCAGCGCCTGCCGGGCCGTCGTTGCCGGCGGTTTGGCGAAGGCGACGACCGGCGGATGGTCGGGGATGATCCGGATCGGCCAGCTGCCGAGCACGGTCCCGGCCTGCGAGACCTCGACCCGCTTGCCCGCGGTCAAGGTCGCCTGGGCGCGAAAATCCTGCTTGTCGATCGTGGCAAACTCGCTCGCCGCGCTATCGATCGCCAGAAGCGGTGGAGACCCTCCACCATGCACCTGAGCGAGCAGCTTGCTGCCGGTCGGGACCGGGATCGTCTGCCGGTTCTCCGCGCGCAGGAATAGCGGCGGAAGCCCGGTATATTCGGGCGGGGTGACCCAGATGTCGAGACTGGCGGCGATCGCCGGCGGGCCGCCTTCGAGGCTCGGCGTCACCGCGCGCACCAGGCGGTCGCGCCAATCGCCGCCGGCATCGATCGCGCCGATCAGCAGCAGCATCGCCAGCACCGCCCGCAAGCCCCACGGGTCGCGGGCGGCAAGCCCGGCGGCGGGCATCCCGATCCGCAGCCGGCGCGCCAGCGCCTGCATGCGCCGCCGGTGCGCCTCCCAGAGCTGCGCCGCCTGCGGGTCGAGCGGCATCGCCGGCCGGTCGGCAAGCGCCTCCAGCGGGCGGTGCGCAAGCCCGCTCGCGCGCTCGATATGGCGGCGGGCGGCGGTACGGTCGGGGAGCACGACGCCCCGGAACCCCGCGGCAAGGACCAGCAGAAAACCGGCGCCGAAGGCCAAGCAGCACCGCGGCGTGGGCGAGGCCCGGCAGCAGCGGCAGCAGGTTGAACAGGGCGAGGACGAGGAAGGAGCCGAGAATCGCGAGCGCCGGCCAGCAGGCGGGCCAGACCCGTTCCCACAGCAGCGCGGCGCGGGCGAGGCGCAGCCGTGCCGCAAACGGAGCGGCAAACTCGATGGGGGGATCTTCCGGGCGGGCGATCATGCGGCACCTCGCTTCCCTGCCGGGTCGGGGACGCCGTCCTCGAGCCGGGCCCCGAGCCAGTCCGGAATTGTATCCAGCGACAGCAATTCCCGATAGCTCGGCCGCGCCCGGATCACGTCGAAACGGTCGCCGGCGACCAATATTTCCGGCACCAGCAGGCGGCTGTTGTAGGTCGAGCTCATGACCGCGCCATAGGCGCCGGCGGCGGTGAAGGCGACGAGGTCGTCCTCGTCCAATGCTGGCAGATCGCGATCGACGGCGAAGGTGTCGCCGGTTTCGCAGACCGGGCCGACGACGTCGGCCGGGAAATGCCGCGTGCCAGGCTCCGGGAGACGGACCGGCAGGATCTCGTGCCACGCGTCGTAGAGCGCCGGGCGGATCAGATCGTTCATCGCCGCATCGACGATGACGAACCGCTTGCCCGGCGCGTTTTTGATATAAAGCACGCGGGTGACGAGCACCCCGGCCGGACCCGCCAGCACCCGCCCCGGCTCGAAAGCGAGGGCGAGATCGAGGGGCGCGAAGATCTCGCGGACCATCTTCGCATAATCGGCCATTTCGGGCGGCTGTTCGTCGCGGTAGCGGATGCCGAGGCCGCCGCCGAGATCGACGCCGGCGACCGCGAGCCCGCCCGCCCGCAGCGCGCGTACCAGGACGGCCAGCCGGGTGAAGGCTTCGCGGAACGGCCCGAGCCCGCCGGCCTGCGAGCCGATATGGACGGCGAGCCCCAGGGGCGCGATACCGGGCAGCGAGGCGGCCAGCCGATAGGCCGCCGCTGCCTCGGCGAGCTCGATGCCGAACTTGTTCTCCTTTTTGCCGGTCGCGATCTTGGCGTGGGTCAGCGCATCGACATCCGGATTGATGCGCAGCGCCACCGGCGCGGTCCGGCCGAGTTCGGTGGCGACGGCGCTGAGCCGGCGCAGCTCCGAAACCGACTCGACGTTGATCTGATGGATGCCGGCGGCGAGCGCCGCCGCCATTTCCTGCGAGGTCTTGCCGACGCCGGAAAAGACGATGCGCTCGGGCGGCACGCCGGCGGCGAGGGCACGGCGCAGCTCGCCCTCGGAGACGACATCGGCGCCGGCGCCGAGCCCGGCGAACAGGCGCAGCACGGCGAGGTTCGAATTCGCCTTGACCGCATAGCAGATCAGCGGCGGCTGATCGGCGAACGCCTCGGCAAAGCGGCGGTATTGCGCGCGCGAACGACGCCGTCGAGTAGACATAGAACGGGGTCCCGACCGCCGCGGCGATCCGGGCGATCGGCACGTCCTCGGCGTGCAGTTCGCCGCCGCGATGGGAAAAGAACTCACTCACGCGGGTAGGACCGCGGATAGGTGTTGGGCGCGCCCGGCGGCGGGGTCGGCGGACCCTTTTTGCCGCAGCCGGCCAATTGCAGCGCCAGGGCCAAGAAGAGGGCGAGGATCGCGAGGGATCGGCCCAGCCGGAGGGCGGAGGGCTGGCATCGGCGTCGAATCATTCGAGAAACCGCTTGCGCGCGGCGGCGACGGCGGCGCGGACTTGCCCGGGGGCGGTGCCGCCAAAGCTGGTTCGGCTGGCAACCGAGCGCTCCGGGTCGAGCACGTCGTAGACCGCGCCGGTGATCGCCGGCTCGACCGCGAGCAGCTCGGCGAACGGCAGCTCGGCGAGGGTGCAACCGATTTCCTCGGCGCGCTTGACGATGCGTCCGGTGGCGTGGTGCGCCTGGCGGAACGGCAGGCCGGCGACCCGCACCAGCCAGTCGGCGAGGTCGGTCGCGGTCGCAAAGCCGCGCCCGGCCGCCGCGCGCAGGCGCTCGTGGTTCGGCCGCAGATCGCGCACCATCCCGGTCGTCGCGGCGAGACACAGTTCGAGCGTGTCGGCGGCCTCGAACACCGGAACCTTGTCCTCCTGCATGTCCTTGCCATAGGCGAGCGGCAGACCCTTCATCACCGTCAGCAGCGCGATCAGCGCGCCGTTGAGCCGGCCGGTCTTGGCCCGGACCAGCTCGGCCGCATCGGGGTTGCGCTTTTGCGGCATGATCGAGCTGCCGGTGGTGAAGGCGTCGCTCAGCGCGACAAAACCGAACCCTTCGCTGCACCAGATCACGATCTCCTCGGCAAAACGCGACAGATGGGTGCCGGCCAGCGCCGCCGCAGCCAGGAATTCGATCGCGAAATCGCGGTCGGAGACAGCATCGAGCGAATTTGCCGCCGGACGGTCGAAGCCCAACGCCACGGCGGTCGCTTCGCGGTCGATCGGAAACGAGGTGCCGGCCAGCGCCGCAGCCCCCAGCGGCGATTCGTTCAGCCGGCGCCGGCAATCGGCGAGCCGGCCGCGATCGCGCCCGATCATTTCGACATAGGCCATCAGATGGTGGCCGAAGGTCACCGGCTGGGCGATCTGGAGATGGGTGAAGCCGGGCATTACCGTATCGGCTTCGCTCTCGGCCCGGTCGATCAGCGCCTGCTGCAACGCGCGCATCGCGCTGTCGAGGCGGTCGATCGCCGCGCGCAGCCACAGCCGCAGATCGGTCGCGACCTGATCGTTGCGCGAGCGCGCGGTATGAAGCCGGCCGGCAACCGGCCCGATCAATTCGGCGAGGCGCGCCTCGACATTCATGTGAATGTCCTCATGCGCGTCGCTGAAGACAAAGCTGCCGCTTTCGATTTCCGCCCGGATTTGCTCTAGACCGGCGGCGATTGCCGCGCCATCTTCCGCCGACAGAATGTTCTGTGTCGACCAGCATCGCGCAATGCGCCTTGGAGCCGTCGATGTCCTCGGCCCACAGTCGCCGGTCGAAATCGATCGAGGCATTGATATGGCGCATGATCTCGGCCGGCCCTGCGGTGAAACGGCCGCCCCATTGCGCATTCGCTGCGCTCTCGCCAGGTTTCTTGACGCCGCTCATGGCTCGGCAAGACGGCGGCGCAAGGAGGACAAGGTGAGATCGGGCCGGGCTCTCTTGCTGGCCTTGCTGCTGGTTTTGCCGGGGCTCGCTTCGGCGGCGCGAGCTGATTTCGAACGGGCAGACTCCATTGGGCGAATTCATCCCGGCCAAGCCGCCCTGGCGCGCCCCGACGGTCAGCTTCGCCGATGCGGCGGGAAGGAACCTCAGCCTTTCCGATTTCACCGGCAGGCTCGTTCTGGTCAACCTCTGGGCTACCTGGTGCGCGCCGTGCCGCCAGGAGATGCCGTCGCTCGAGCGGCTGCAAACCCGCCTCGGCGACAAGATCGCAATCCTGGCGATATCCGAGGATCGCGGCGGCAGCAAGGCCGTGGCGCCGTTTGTCGCCACATTCGGGCTCAAGGCCGTCAAGACCTATCTCGACCCGGACAGCGCGGTGGGGCGCGCGTTCAAGGTCGACGGTTTGCCGACCAGCTTTCTGATCGATCGGCAGGGACGCGTGCTCGGCCGGGTCGAAGGCGGGGCGGAATGGGATTCGCCAAAGATGCTGGCGATCCTCGACCCGTTGCTGGCGCGCGACGAGTTGATCAAGACGTCGTTTCCGCAAGCACATCCCTGAGAAAGTGGCCGGCGGCCCGCAATCCGTGCTCGTCAATCGAATGACCGATGCCGGGGCAGGCCAGGCTTTCCACCGGGATGCCGGCAGCTTTGAGGCCGGCTTCGGCCTCGGCGAGTGCGGTAAAGGGGACGAGCGGGTCCTCGGTGCCGTGCACGATCAGGATGCGCGGCCGCGAGCGCAGCTCGCCCGGCAGCAATTCGGGAGCGACCAGCCGGCCGGAATAGCCGACAATGCCGGCCGCCGGTTGTGCCCGCCGCGGTCCGAGATAGAGCGACATGACCGAGCCCTGCGAAAAGCCGACCAGCGCCAGGGCGCTGTCGTCGAGCCCGCGCTCGGCCAGCGCCTCGTCGATAAAGGCGTCGAGGATCGGCGCCGCCGCCCGCACCCCGGCCAGCTGCGCCGCCGGGCTGCGATCCTGCGAACTGTACCATTGGTAGCCATAGGGCGCCATGTCGCACGGGAATGGCGCATTCGGCGACAGGAACTCGGCCTCGGGCAGCAGCGGCGCCCAATAGGGGGCGAGCCCGATCAGATCGTTGCCATCGGCCCCAAGCCCGTGCAGCAGGATCACCAGACGGCCGGGCTTGCCACCGGAGGCGGGCGGCCGGGACGGTCCGGACAGTTTGGACATCATCGGTGCGGTCTTTCAAAAAGCCGGCGCAAGCGCTTAGGCATAGCCGAAAGACCGGCCCGCTGTCATCCGCGGCGGCGATAGCGATGACCGGCGCCCCGGTGGTGACGCGGTTCGCCCCAAGCCCGACCGGGTATCTGCATCTGGGCCATGTCCGCTCGGCGCTGGAAGGGTGGCGGGCGGCGCGCGCTGCCGGCGGGCGGTTTCTGTTGCGGCTCGAGGATATCGATCGAGAGCGCTGCCGCGATGAATACGCCGAGGCGATCCGTGACGATCTGGCCTGGCTGGGGCTCGGCTGGGACGGAGAGGTGCGCCGCCAGTCCGAGCATTTCGACGAGTATCGCCGGGCGCTCGACCGGCTCGCGGCGATCGGAGTGCTATACCCGTGCTTTTGTACCCGGCGCGAGATCCAGGCCGAGATCGCGCGGGCCGGCGGCGCGCCGCAGGGCGAGCCAGGGCCGCCCTATCCGGGCGTCTGCCGGCGGCTCGATCCGGCCGAGCGCGGCGAGAAGCTGGACGCCGGGCTCGACTTTGCCCTGCGGCTCGATCTTGCCCATGCGCTGGCCATCGCCGGCCCGCTCGACTGGGTCGAGGAAAGCGGCGGGGAGCACCGGGTTCGGGCCGACCCGGCGGGGCTCGGCGATGTCGTCCTGGCGCGCAAGAAGATACCGGCGAGCTATCACCTGGCGGTGACCGTCGACGACGCGAGCCAGGGGGTGTCGCTGGTCACCCGCGGCGACGATCTGGCGCCGGCGACGCATCTCCATCGCCTGCTGCAGGCTCTGCTGGGCCTGCCGACACCGCGCTATCGCCACCACCCGCTACTGACCGACGCGACCGGCCGCCGCCTCGCCAAACGCGACCACGCGCTGACGATCCGGGCAATGCGCGTGGCCGGCGTGCAGCCGGCGGAAATCCTCGATCGCGCGAGAAGCCCAGGTGCGGAAGTTTAGACCAGGGCGCCGTCGGCGGCGCGCCAGGCGCCGGCGGACCACCATAATGGCCGCCCCAGGGTCTCGTCGAAGAAGGTGTCGCCAGGGTAGCGGCCGGCGGGCGGGCGCTCGGCGGTCGGGCCCGAGGGCGGCAGCTGGCGAAAGCCGAGATCGAGCAGTTGGCGCAGCCACGCGGTTTCGACCGTCAGCTCGACCGGCTCGAACACGCCGCCGTCACCCGGCATGGTGAGCACCCGCGGGATCGCGACGACGCCGCTCGGCGGGACCGCGAGCTGGTCTCCACCGGTCAATTCGATCGTGGTTGGCGCCATTCCCGCCGGCGCGATCAGTCGATGGCAAATCATCTCGCACCTCGCTCAGAGCGTCGCTTCGGGGTCTGACAGCAATCGGGCGAGAAGCCGGCGGCCGGCCTCCGGATTGCGGCGGACGGCGGCGCCGCGCTTGGTTGCCGCGATCAGATCGCCGATGCGCGCCGCGGCATCCATCGCCCCCGGCTCGGCGTCGGCGCGGTTGCCGCGCATCAGCAGTTCGTCGCGCAGACCGTGCAAGACGGCCTCGTGCTCGAGCGCCGCGGCCAACGCTGCCCGGTAACACCCGGCAAAGCCGGCCGCCGCGTCGATCGCGGCGCCAAAAAGCGCCGCATCCCGCCGGTGCTGCACTTCGCGCACCCGCTCGGCGCAATGTTGAAAAGACCGCTCCGCGGCGGGCAAGCGCCGCCCGCGCGGCGACAATATCGGCGGCCAACGCTCCCAGGCGCTTCTCGGCCGCGCTCGTCGCCGGGTCCGGTTCGGGGCGAGGCTCGGCGGAGTCCCCGGCCAGCCAGGCGCCGAGCCGGGCTTTGTCGACCGACCGCAGCGCCGCGAGCTCGGCCTCCAGCCCGGCCGCTTCGGCGAGCACCGCGCCGAGCCGGGTTGCCGGCTCCTGCGCCGCGGCCAGCTCGGCCAGGGCGGCGGCGAGTTCGGCTGCCGCTGCGGCCAGCCGAGCCCGGGCAGGCGAGCCGGCCGTTTCACCATCTTGCCGCGCTACCCCGCTGTTGTTCGCCGCCGATGCGGATTGGCAGACGAGATCGATCGAGCCATCCATAGGCGCCTATCCCCTTTTGGCCTGCGATTGCCGGGCGGGCCATGCGTGACCCGGAGCCACAGATAGACGGCCGCGGGGGGAGTCGCAGCAGCGAGGTTCCGAGCTTGCAGGTTTGCCGGCTGGGCCGATCGGGAGGACGCCTAAAGCGACATCTTCAGCGCTTTTCTGAGTTTGCGCACGGTTTCGGCGCTCTTGAAGCCATAAGGCGGGTCGGCGGGCGAGAGGCCCAGTTCGCGCAGCGCCAGCCCCAGCACCCGTTCGTTGCCGGTGCCCGCGGTGAACGCGCCGCGCGCCCATAAGGCGATCAGCGCCTGGCGCAGCATGGCCTGAGCCGGACGCTCGCGACCGCGACCGGCAGCGATGGCGGGCGGACCCGTCATCACCTCGATGGCGGCGATCTCGGAGCCGTCGGGCAGGACGACCGCATTGCGCGCGAAATCAAGCCGCATCCGACCGAACCAATCCGCGATCAATTCGGTCATGCCGCCGCCGCCAAACCCGCTGGCGCGGTATCGGCCGGCGCGGCCCGAAGCTTCGAAGGCGGCGATCAGCTGCGCCTCGACAGCGTCGGTCTGCGCCGTCAGCGATTGGGGTCCGCGATGGCCCGCGACAAAGGCGTCGAACGCCCCTGCCCCGGCGGCGCCGAGGGGTGAGGGCATCCCAGCAAACGGCGGCGGCGCGCCGCGCCGCGCCAGCCGGCTGCGGCCGGATTCGACTGCCGAAGCCGGCAAGACCGGTTCGGCGGCGACTTGGCGGTCCTGCTGCGCCTGCCATTCGACCGAGCCGGGCGCCCAGGCTGGCGACTCGCGAGAGCCGATGTCGGATTCGGCGGCGGCGAGGCGGCAATAGCGCGCCCACAGCTCGGCATCGGCACTCTGGATCAGCGCCTCGATCAGGGTCAGGACCGCCATCGGCCGGGCATCGGAAAAACGCGCATCCGGTAAAGAGGCAAAGCCGCTAGACGTCAGTCTCGGATCATTCTCGGCGCGAAACAAGATTTGCCGTCAAGCCATCGAATTTACGACTACCAGCCCCGCGACGGCAGGGTGATCCGGGTTTTTGTCTTTTGGTCGCGGCTGCCTATGATCGCATGACGGTTGGATGACAGGGTGAACGCCCCGAATCGACCGGGGAGGGAACGCGGTTTTGAGTTTGGGGTTGGACGATGTCCGCTCCTTCGCCGGACGTGGTAGGGCCGGATCTCCGGACACCGCGCGGTGAGGATCGAAACCCGGCCGTCGATCGCCAATCGCGGGCCGCTGACCTTCGCGATCATGCTGGCAAACATCATGCAGGGGCTCGACACCACGATCGCCAACGTGGCGCTCCCGCATATCCGCGGCAGCCTGTCGGCCTCGCTGGACCAGATCTCCTGGGTGCTGACCTCGTACATTGTCGCCGCGGCGATCATGATGCCGCTGACCGGCTGGCTGGCCGGCCGCTTCGGCATCAAAATCGTCTTTGTGCTGTCGGTCGCGGGTTTCACCCTGGCCTCGGTGCTGTGCGGCAGCGCCACCAGCCTGACCCAACTGGTGATCTATCGCGGGCTGCAAGGCATCTGCGGCGCCGGACTGGTGCCGCTATCCCAGGCGGTGCTGCTGCAGATCAACCCGGTAGAGCGGCATGGTCAGGCGATGGCGGTGTTCGGCATCGGCACAATATTGGGGCCGATCTGCGGCCCGGTGCTCGGCGGCTGGCTGACCTACGACTACAACTGGCGTTGGGTTTTCTATATCAACCTGCCGGTCGGGATTATCGCCACGCTCGGCATGCTGATTTTTGGCCGCGAAAGCCGCCATGGTCACCGCGAGCCGTTCGACCTGCTCGGCTTTGTCACCCTGAGCCTGGCGATCGGCGCTCTGCAGATGCTGCTCGACCGCGGCGAGTTGAAGGATTGGTTCGGCTCGACCGAGATCTGGGTCGAAGCCGCGATCTCCAGCCTGGCGTTCTACCTGTTCATCGTTCATACCGCGACGGCTACCGACCGATCGTTTGTAAATCGCGACCTGCTGAAAAACCTCAATTTCACCGTCGGTACGGTGCTGATGTTCATGGTCGGGCTGATCATGAACGGCACCTTGGCGCTGTTGCCGACGATGCTGCAGGATCTGATGAACTACCCGGTGCTGACCACCGGGCTGGTGACCGCGCCGCGCGGCGTCGGCTCGATGATCGCGATGTTCGCCGTCGCCCGCGCGATCGACCGGGTCGACAACCGGCTGATCATCCTGATCGGGCTGCTGCTGACCGCGGTTTCGATGTGGCAGATGACCCAGTTCTCGCTGGCGATGGGGATGGAGCCGATCATCGTCTCGGGCTTGCTGCAGGGGTTTGGCCTCGGCTGCACGTTTGTGCCGTTGAACACGATTGCGCTGTCCAACCTGCCGCGGCACATCCTGACCCAGGGCACGGCGCTACGCAGCCTGATGCGCAATCTCGGCGGCAGCATCGGCATCGCCGTGCTCGAAGCCTTGCTGACCCAGAACACCCAGATCGTGCATTCCCGCCTGGTCGAGCAGCTGCGGCCGGACAACCCGCTGGCGCGCGCGCCCTATCTGGCCGCACCCTACAGCCTGACCACGCCGCCGGGGATCGCCGCGCTCAACGCCGAGGTTACCCGGCAGGCGGCGATGGTCGCCTACATCAACAATTTTGCGCTGATGATGATCATCGCCATCGGCTCAGCCTTTCTGCTGCTGCTGATTTGCCCGAACCGATCGGATCCCGGCCCGCCCGCTCTCGATTCCAGAAGGATGCGGCCGCGCCGAGCGGGCTAGACCCGAACTCTGAGGCGCGGTGCCGCCTGAACGAATCTCCGGAGAATTGCTGCACATGCGAACAGTGCGGGCGGCGGCCCGGTTTTTTGCGTATCATCAACCGATGGCCGACTTTCGCCTGCCGGCAGCGATGCCTGGAAACCGGAAACCGCGGTGAGGACCGAGGCGCGCAGCCCGCTCGGCAATCGCACCGCGATCACGGTCTCGATCATGCTGGCGACGATCATGCAGGGCGTCGACAACACGATCGCCAATGTGGCGCTGCCGCATATTCAGGGCAGCCTGTCGGCGGCCCAGGACCAGATCGCCTGGGTGCTAACCTCGTACATCGTCGCCGCGGCGATCATGATGCCGCTGACCGGCTGGCTGGCCGGCCGCTTCGGCATCAAATACGTCTTTCTATTCTCGGTGGTGGGCTTCACCGTGGCCTCGGCCTTGTGCGGCAGCGCCACCAGCCTGACCCAGCTGGTATTCTACCGCGTGCTGCAAGGAATCGCCGGCGCCGGGCTGGTGCCGCTGTCGCAATCGGTATTGCTCCAGATCAACCCGCCCGAGCGGCACGGCCAGGCCATCGCGGTCTGGGGCATCGGGGTGATGCTGGGACCCATCTTTGGTCCGATGCTGGGTGGCTGGCTGACCGAGAACTACAATTGGCGATGGATATTCTACATCAATCTGCCGGTCGGGATTGTCGCCTCGATCGGCATCATGGTGTTCATCCGGGAAGCGCGGCACGCCCATCGCGAGGCCTTCGATTTTTTCGGCTTCGCCACCCTGAGCGTCGCGGTCGGCGCATTGCAGATGCTGCTCGATCGCGGCGAACTCAAGGACTGGTTCGGCTCGACCGAAATCTGGGGCGAGGCGGGGGTCGCCGCGGTCGCCGGCTATCTGTTCGTCGTCCACACCGCAACCGCCGGCGAGCGGTCGTTTCTGAACCGGGATTTGTTGAGGAACCTGAACTTCGCGGCCGGAACCATCCTGATGTTCTTTGTCGGCGGCATCCTCAGCGGCACATTGGCGCTGGTGCCGACGATGCTGCAATCCTTGATGGACTACCCGGTTTTCACCACCGGCCTGGTGACCGCGCCGCGCGGCATCGGCACGATGGCGGCGATGTTCCTGGTCGGGCGGCTGATCAACCGCGTCGACAACCGGCTGATCATCCTGACCGGGCTGCTGATGACGGTGCTTTCCTTGTGGCAGATGACCGGATTTTCGCTGCAGATGGGGATGGCGCCGGTCATTACCTCGGGGCTGTTGCAAGGGTTCGGATTGGGCTGCACCTTTGTCCCGCTCAACACCTTGGCGCTATCCAACCTGCCGCGGCACATTCTGACCCAGGGCACGGCGCTGCGCAGCCTGATGCGCAATCTGGGCGGCAGCATCGGCATCTCGGTGTTCGAGACCCTGCTGATCCAGAACACCCAGATCGTCCATTCCCGTCTGGTCGAGCATCTGCGCCCGGACAACCCGCTCGCCCGAGCCCCGTATTTGGCGCCGCGGTTCAGCCTGACCAACCCGTCCGGCCTCTCGGCGCTGAACGCCGAGGTCACTCGGCAGGCCTCGATGGTCGCCTATATCGATGTGTTCACCTTTATGATGGCGATCGTTATCCTGATGATCCCGGTGCTGCTGGTGGTGCGTCCGCCGCGGCGCGTCCGTGCCGTGGCGGTGCCGGCCGCCGCCCGTAGCCTGCGCGCCGGCTGAGGGCGGCGACAGCGAGCCATCGAATTCGTTTCTACCAGCCGCGCGAACTGAACAGTTGGCCGGGCTCGCATTTTCCCTATCATAGCTTATTATCACCCTTGGGGCGTTCTTTTTTGGTCTGCCATCCATGAAACTCGACCGCAACTTCGGTTATCTCATCCACGACGTGGCGCGCCTGTTCGCCCGTCGTTTCAATCAGCGCGCGCTGCTGTTTCTCGGCCTCACCCGGTCGCAATGCCGGGTGCTGGGCTACCTCGCCCGGCATGAGGGGATCAACCAGGCCGGCCTCGCCGACCTGCTCGAAATCAAGCCGATGACCTTGGTGCGCCAGCTCGACCGCATGGAGGAGGATGGCTGGATCGAGCGCCGGCCCGATCCCGCGGACCGCCGGGCCCGGCGGCTGATGCTGTCGGAAAAGGCGCGCCCGATTCTCGCGCGCATCCTCGACCTGTCGAGCGAGGTCCGCAGCGAGGCTTTCGCCAATCTTTCCGAGGAGGATGGGCGGCATCTGCTGGATCTGCTGCGTCGGGTTCACGGTAACCTCTCCGACCCGGCGCCGGCGCCGAGATTGAGCCCGCCGCCAATGGCCGGCCCGCAAGGCGATCGAACCGCCCCGCGCCGGGTGCGAGCGCCGGCCGATCTGGCGCCGGTCGGGAGCCACCAATGACCACCTCGGCCGACAACGAGGCGTCTGCGGCGATCGGCACGCTTCGCGCCGCGGTCGAGGGCCGGCCGGCGATCATCAGCCGGCGGCGCTCCTGGCGGCAGCGGCTGCGGCTGCCGCTGATGCTGCTCGGGCCGATCGTCGTGCTACTCGCCGCGACCTATTGGTATCTGACCACCGGACGCTACATCTCGACCGACGATGCCTATGTCGACGCGGCAAGGATCTCGATCAGCAACGAGGTTTCGGGCCGCGTCGCCGAAATCTCGGTTCGTGACAACGAGCGGGTCAAGGCCGGACAGGTGCTGTTCACCCTCGATCAGCGGCCGTTCCGCATCGCCGTCGAGGAGGCCAAGGCGCAGCTCGCCTCGATCAAGCTGCAGATCGAGGCGATGAAGGCGACCTATCAGCAGAAGAAGGCCGACGCTGCCGCTACCGAGGCCACTCTGATCTATCAGCAGCGCGAATTGGAGCGGCAGCGTCGGCTGCTCGCCTCGGGCACCGCATCGCAGTCGCAGTTCGACCAGTCGAACCACGCCTACAAGATCGCCCGCGAGCAGCTGGCCTCGAAGGAGCAGGACGTCGCCAGCACGCTCGCCAGCCTCGGCGGCGATCCCGATATCCCGGTCGCTCAGCACCCGATGGTGCAGCATGCCCAGTCGGCCCTCGATCGCGCCGAGCTCAACCTTTCCTACACGGTGGTGCATGCCCCTGAATCGGGTATCGTCACCAAGGTGGATCAGCTCCAGGTCGGCGACTGGGTACAGGGCGTAAACACCGGCTCGATGCCGACCGCGCTGTTCTCGCTGGTGTCGACCAAACGTCTTTGGGTGACCGCCAATTTCAAGGAGACCGAGCTCACCCATATGCGGCCCGGTCAGACCGCAACGATCGAGATCGACACCTATCCCGGTGTCGTATTCCCGGCCAAGGTGCAGAGCTTGAGCCCGGGCACGGGACTGACCTTCTCGCTGCTGCCGGCGGAGAACGCGACCGGCAACTGGGTCAAAGTGGTGCAGCGCTTGCCGGTGCGCCTCAGTTTTGACAATCTCGACCCGAACCACCCGCTCGCCGCCGGGCTCAGCGCGGTCGTCGAGGTCGATACCGAGTTCCACCGACCCTGGCTCGACCGCATCAACCGGCTGTTCGCATGGCTCAGCGGTCGGGCGCCGCAAACGGCGGAGCGGTGAGCGACAGCACCCCGGCCCCGGTGCCGAACCGGGGCTGGATCACGGTCTCGATCATGCTGGCGACCTTCATGCAGGGGGTCGACACCACTATTGCCAACGTGGCGCTGCCGCACATGCAGGGCAGCTTTTCGGTGGCCCAGGATCAGATCGCCTGGGTGGTGACTTCCTATATCGTCGCCGCGGCGATCATGACGCCGCTGACCGGCTGGCTGGCCGGCCGTTTCGGCATCAAATACGTGTTTTTGATCTCGGTCGTCGGTTTCACCGTGGCCTCGGCGCTGTGCGGCATGGCCACGAGCCTCACCCAACTAGTGATTTATCGCCTGCTGCAGGGCATCTGCGGCGCGGCGCTGGTGCCGCTGTCGCAAGCGGTGTTGTTGCAGATCAACCCGCCGCACCGGCACGCCCAGGCGATGGCGGTCTGGGGCATGGGGGTCATCCTCGGCCCGATCATCGGCCCGGCGCTCGGCGGCTGGCTGACCGAAGACTACAGTTGGCGCTGGGTGTTCTACATCAACCTGCCAGTGGGAATTCTCGCCTCCGCCGGCATCATGATCTTCATCCACGAAACGCGGCGGGCCCAGCGCGAGGCGTTCGACTTCTTCGGCTTTGCCACCTTGAGCGTGGCGATCGGCAGCTTGCAGATGCTGCTCGACCGCGGCGAGCTGAAGGACTGGTTCGGCTCGACCGAGATCTGGATCGAGGCCGCGATCGCCGGGCTATGCCTTTATCTCTTTGTCGTCCATACCGCGACCGCCACCGACCGGTCGTTTCTCAACCGCGATCTGATGAAGGACTCCAACTGTGTCGCCGGCACCCTGCTGATGTTTCTGATCGGCATCCCGCTCTACGGGACCATGACCTTGTTGCCGACGATGTTGCAGAATTTGATGAACTACCCGGTGTTTACGACCGGATTGGTGACGGTGCCGCGCGGCGTCGGCACGATGATCGCGATGATCGCGGTGGCCCGCCTGGTCGGCCGCGTCGATACCAGGCTGCTGATCCTGATGGGGCTGGTGCTGACCGCCGCCGCATTGTGGCAGATGACCGGGTTTTCGCTGCAAATGGGAATGGGGCCGGTCATCTCGACCGGATTGATGCAGGGCTTCGGACTCGGCTTTGTCTTTACCCCGCTGAGCATCATTACCTTTTCGACTCTGCCGCGGCACCTTTTGACCCAGGGGACGGCGATCTTCAGCCTGATGCGCAATATCGGCGGCAGCGTGGGCATCGCCATCGTCGAGGCGCTGCTCGCCCAGAACACCCAGATCGTCCACTCGCGCCTGGTCGAGCGCCTGCGGCCCGACAACCCGCTCGCCCGCGCGCCGCAGCTCGGGCCATCCTTCAGCCTGACGACGCCGTCGGGCGTCGCCGCCCTCAACGCCGAGGCGACCCGCCAGGCGGCGATGGTCGCCTATGTCGACGATTTCATGCTGATGATGATCCTGGTTATCGCCGCATTGCCATTGCTGCTGCTGCTGCGCCGGCCCCCGTCGGTTCCTCGAGGCGCAGCTGTCGCCGCCCTCGATTAGCCGAGCGAGGCGATGATCTGGCGATAGGCCGCCTCGGGAAACGCCTTCAAGGTTTTGGTCCGCACCGTCCCCTGCATGCCGAGCAGCAAGGTAAAGCGCGCCGCCACCGCGTCGTCGGGAGCCTCGTAGACCGCGATCAGATCGTAATCGCCCATCGTCATGTAAAAGCTCTTGAACTCGCCACCCATGTCGACCAGCGCTTTTTTGGCGGTGTCGACCCGGCGTGGCAATTCCTTGGCCTTTTGCGCGCCCTGATCGGTCCAATTGGCGAGCATGATATAAGTTGGCATGACATCCCTCCCTTTGCTGATGCGGCGCTTCTCGACGAGCGCCATAGCGGTTTGTAACCTTTACCGGAATAGCCCAACATAGCACGAAATGCGGGCGAGTGCGGAGGCTGGGTGCGATGAGGTCCAGGATCTTTGGCGGGGCGTCGGCCGGTCTTCTGGCCCTGATGCTGCTGGCCTGCTGCGGCGCGTCGGCGGCCCCGCCCGTCGGCCGGTGGCAGGCCGTGCTCGCCGCCGGGGACGACGCCCAGCCGGTATTCGACGACGCCACCCGCGCGCTGGCGCGGCGGCTGATCGCATCGGGCGTGCCGGTTGCCAACATTTACCGGCTGAGCGCCAGCCCTGCCGAGATCCGCCGCGGGGTCGAGCCGGCAACCGCAGAGAAACTGCTGCGGCGCATCGCCGATCTGCCGGCGCGTGCCGGCGACCGCTGCCTGGTTTTTCTGACGTCGCATGGCGAGCACAACGCGGGATTGTGGCTCGCCCGGTCCGACCGGGCGCTGCGTCCGGAGGAACTCGGCGAGGCGCTGTCGCGCGGCTGTGCCGCGGTGCCGACGGTGGTCATCGTCTCGGGCTGCTACACTGGCGGCTTTGCCGCCGGGACAATGGATAAACCCAACCGCATCATCCTGACCGCGGCGAGCCGGGACCGGCCCTCCTTCGGCTGTCAAGCCGAGCGGACCTATACGTTTTTCGATCAGTGCCTGCTCGACGCCTTGCCGAAAGCGGCGAATTGGCAGGTGGTTTTCCGCGGAACCAGCAGCTGCGTCAGCCGCGAGGAGCACTCGCTCGGCGAGCGGCCCTCCCAACCGCAGGCCTATTTCGGCCCGGCGGTGGCCAGGCTGGGCGTCGGTTTCTGACCGCGCTGCGCCGATCCCTGAGCTTGTTTCGCGCCGGTCGCCTCAGTGCGAGACGAGGATCGGCACCTCGCCCTGCCGCCGGGTGATGGTGACCGCGACCTCGTCGCCATGGCGACGCAGCAGCACGTCGGCCGCGCCATTCCTGGCTTGCAGGCCACGCAGGTGAAGCTCGTCGACAAAATCGGGCAGCACCGGACGGTCGAACCGGATTCCGCCGGCGGCGCGGTCGAACCCGAGGCCCAGGCTCGCCTGAACCACCGCGAAGAACGCGGCGCTCGCCCAGGCCTGCGGGCTGCACGCCACCGGATAAAGGGTCGGCGCGTTGAGCTTGCGCCAGGGAAAACCGCAGAACAATTCGGGCAGTCGCCGCAGATCCATGTATCCGGCGGCCTCGAACAGACCCTTGAAGATCCTCAGCACCCCCGATTTGAGCCCGTAGCGGGCGAGACCCAGCGCGATCAGCGCGTTGTCGTGCGGCCAGACCGAGCCGTTGTGATACGACATCGGGTTGTACCGCGCCGCCGACACCGCGACGGTGCGCACTCCCCAGCCGGAAAAGCAGGCCATGCCGAGCAGGGTTTCGGCGACCCGGGCGGCGCGGTCTGGCGCCGCGATCCCGGTCAGCAGCGCGTGCCCGGCATTCGAGGCGACGACCCGGCAAGGGTTTTTCGCCCCGTCTAGCGCCAGCGCATAAGTCGACAGCTCCTCGCACCAGAACGCAGCTTCGAATTTTTCGCGCAAGGTTTGCGCCTGCTGCGCCAAGGCGGCGGCCACCTGCGGCCGGCCTAATGCCACCGCCAGCAGGGCGGCATGCTGCTTGGCGGCGTAGACATAGCCCTGCACCTCGCACAGCGCGATCGGGCCCTCGGCCAGGCGGCCATCCTGGTGAAAGATCGCATCCTGCGAGTCCTTCCACCCCTGATTGACCAGGCCATTGGCGTTTTTATGATAATATTCGACAAATCCGTCGCCGTCCGGGTCGCCATAGGTGTCGCACCAGCGCAGCGCCGCTTCGACATTCGGCCACAATGCCCGGACCGTTTCGAGATCGCCGGTGCGCTGGAAATATTCCCCCATCAGCATGACGAAGAGCGGGGTCGCATCGACGCTGCCGTAGTAGCGCGAGAACGGCACCTCGCCCAGCCGCGCCATCTCGCCGTCGCGCATTTCGTGCAGGATCTTGCCGGGTTCGGCATCGTGCTCGGGATCGACCTGTCCCGCCTGCATCGCGGCGAGAAATTTGAGCACTCCCTTGGCCACCATCGGGTCGATCCACAGCGCAAACAGCGCGCTGATGATCCCGTCGCGGCCGAAAACGGTGCTGAACCACGGGATGCCGGCAAAGGGATAGGGGCCCTGATCGGTATCGGTCACCAGCATGTAAAGATCGGCGACCGAACGCCGCGCCAATTCGTTGAGCACCGAGTTCGAGCTTTCGAGGCTGGCGGCGCGCCCGCTCGACGCGCGCATCGCCCGGCGCGCCAGGCGCAGCGCGCTGTAGAAGCGTAGGCCAAGACCGGTGTCGGCAGCGGGATCATCGCAGGCAATCTTTAATACCAAGCCCCTCGCCTCGCCCGGACCGAGCGACAGCTCAAACCGCGCATTGTCGTCATCGAGCCGGGTCGGCGCCGGTTCGAAGCTGAGCCTGGTGATACGCTCGACCTCGTCCAGCCCCAGATAGTGCAGCGCCACCGCAGCGTTCGAGCCCCGTTCGACCCAGCGCCGGCCGCGTCTCGACCGCTTTTGCCCGCGTACCTCGAACAAATCGGCAAAATCGGCGCCAAAGCCGATGCTCAGGGTCAGATCATGGGCGACGACATCGAAATTATTCACCAGCAACCGCTCGTAGCAGCAATTCTGCCAGATGTATTTGCGCCGGTTGACGTGGATCAGTTCGCCCCGCAGCGCGGCCCCGTCGGCGCGGCCGAGATCCGGGTTGGTCAGATCCACCGCCAGAACGACGTTATCTTCCTGGACGTTCGAACTGAGCAGCAACAACGGCGAGTCGTTGAGGCGCAGTTCGAGCCGTGACAGGAAACGGGTGTCGTGGTGGTAGATGCCGTCACGACTGCCCTCGGATGCCACGATATCGCCGCGCGGGTTGAACACGGCAAAGGTATGCCCCTGCTTCAAGGTGCGGGGCCGGCGTTCCTGAAACGGCGCGCTCGACTCGATCGAGAAACGCGAGGCCTCGTCGGCCGCGGGCCGTGCTTCCGACCGCGTGGCCGGGGTATCGGCGGCGATCACGCGGCGTCGCGCGCTTGGTTTGCCGTGGCGGCGCCGGCTATCGGCTGCTGATCTCCGGCGCCGCGCAGCAATTCCGCATACAAAGCCAAGTAATCGCCCGCCATCCGCTCGGCCGAGAAGCGTTCGTCGAAGCGGCGCCGGATCAGTTTGCGATCGAGCGCCCTGGCCCGTGGGATCGCCGCCACCGCCGCCTCGACATTGGCGACGATAAAGCCGGTCACGCCGTCCTCGACAATTTCAGGCACCGAACCGCGCCCAAAAGCGATCACCGGCGTCCCGTTCGCCATCGCCTCGATCATGACGAGGCCGAACGGCTCGGCCCAATCGATCGGAAACAACAGCGCCATCGCATCGCCCAAAAACGCACCTTTCTCGTCGTCGCCGATTTCGCCGATGAATTCGATCAGCGGATCGTCGAGCAGCGGCTCGACCTTGGCCTTGTAGTAGAGCTGGTCGACCTTGTCGACCTTGGCCGCCATGATCAGCGGCACCCCCGCGCGGCGGGCGATCTCGATCGCGCGCTCCGGCCCCTTTTCCGGGCTGATACGGCCGATAAAGGCGAGATAGCCACCCTCGCCGCAGCCCGGGGCGTAAAGATCGGGGGGCAGCCCATGATAGACCGTGCCGGACCAGTTCGCCCACGGGACCGGGGCGCGCTGCGCGTTCGAGATCGAGACCAGGGGCATCGTTGGGAATTCGCGCAGCAGTGGCGGCAGGTCCGGCAGGTCGAGCCGCCCGTGCAACGTCGTCAAGGTCTTGCTGCGGGAGCGGGCGAATATCGGAAAATGCAGGAAGTCTGCATGGAAATGAATAATGTCGAAATTATTGGCCTGGCGCGCGATCCGGTTCAACATGATCAAGTGATAGGGGATCGGGTCCTGGCATTTCGGATCGAGGCGAAGGGCCGTTTCGCACGGCGAATGAAGAACCGCCGAAGTCTGCGAATCCCCACTGGCAAACAGGGTGACGTGGTGTCCCTGGCGCACCAGTTCTTCGGTCAGATGCGAAACCACCCGCTCGGTCCCGCCGTACAATTGCGGCGGGCAGCTCTCGTATAAAGGCGAAACCTGCGCAATCCTCATGGTTTAGAGGCCCCTCGGTCTGTCGCTGTGTACCCTGGCAGTCACCGAGAGGCAGGCTTCACGCGGCGGTGGGATTGCTTCGCCAGTGACGGCAATCGTAAACCGCTCGGGCGATCGCTAAGTTCCAAGCGGCCAAGCAAAGCGCTTCGACTTAGCTCCGGCCGGCGATCGGGGAACCGCGCCGGATCCCGACTGGACATCGGCTGACGGATCGTGGCGGGAAGGTCGGATCAGCAATCGGCGGTGCGGCGCTTCGCTGCGGGGATGCGATCGACCGCGATCCTATCGATTGCGCGCGCCCCGCATTAATCCTGCCGCAAGCCGCTCCGGCCAAGGCGAGGAAGTTCCACCTTAGAGCCAGTTACGCGCGCTCGCTGCCATGCATCGCCCCGCGCATCGCCCGCCGGGCCGACTCGGGGTCGCCGCGCCGGCGGGCGCTATCGGGGCGATGGCGGGTTATTGAGCCGGCATCAGCTGGCCGCGTATTTCCCCACCCTTATTCGCCGCAGTATGGATGTTGACGTAATACTTTCCGGCTTCGAGGTCGGCGACCTGCGCGGCGGTCAAGATCTTCGAGCCTTTGATCGGGCTGGCCTTGACTTTAAACGGAACCACCACCGGCGCATTCTGTCCCGGGTCTGCCGGGCCATGAATATGGGCCGCCATCGCCGGGCCGCTCAGCCCCGAATAGGTCACGTCCCAGGTCACTTTCATCGTAGCCGTATCGAGCGTCACCGTCGCAGCGCCGGTGCCGGTGCTGGTGGTCGGCGGAACCTCGCTGGCGGCGTTGAGGGTCGCCTTGAAGATTTTTGTCGCGGCCTGGGCCGCACCACCGACGAGACACAGGGCAAAAACCCCGAAAACCAAAACTCGCAGCTGACGCATACTTTCCTCCCTGGCTTGCATCGGCGGCGGAGACTATTGAACAGGCGGCTCGGCGAGAAGCTGAAAACTTAAAATACGGTAATCCAAATCGAAAATTCCGTTCACGTCGTCGTGAAGCCGAGCCCGGTCCCACCCGTCGACGGCGCGGCGACGGCGGTCGCCGGCTGGTCGCCGAAGGCGCGGCTCTCGCCATAGCGCAGCGAGGTCTCGATCGTGCCGCCATCGAGCCGGTTCAGCCGAAAGCGATGAGTCTTCTGCTCGCGGCCGGCGAGATGCATGACGCCAATCACCTCATGCGGCGAGTAGGGCTCGACGAACAGGCCGCGCGCGGCGTCGAAGGCGGGAGCGGCGTCGCCAGGCATCCAGTTGCAATAGGCCGGCAAAAAGTCGACCGGCAGTTGCTCGGCAAAGATCGCATAGTTGAGCGCCGTCTGCTCGGCGAAGAAAAACCGTGTCCGCTGCGCCACCTGCGCCATGATCCGCGCCCATATTTGCCAGTGCGGGGCATCGCCGCGCAGGGCAAAGACGCCGCAATTGACCATCGGATTGCGGCCGAGCCGGTCGGCGGCGCGCCAGCCGAAGGCCTCGCGATAGTTCTTCCACGCCAAAGTCCAGCCGAACAGCTTGGGCCGCTTGTAGTGGCGCTTATAGGCGCGGTCGATCTCCGGGACGATCGCCAGCCTGCCGCCAGCCGCGGCCGCGGCATAAAGCTCGACAGCGCGCCAGTCCTGCAGCCAGGCATCCGCGTCGATCCACAGATAGGTGTCGTAGCCGGGGAAATGACGCGGCAGAAAGGGTCGCGCGAACTGCGCCTTGCGCACCTCCGCCGTGCGCTCGCGATCCGGAAAATCGAAGTCCCAGCCGGGATGGACGAGGTGAGTCACGCATCGGGCGAGCCAGGCGCGCTGCTCCGGTTCGAGCCCGACATCGAGGATGCCGATCGCCGCATCCGGGCGCTGCGCCTGTACCGACAGCACGGTGTCGCGCAACAGCGGGAAATAGGCGCGGTCCGCCCCGCTGACGATCAACAGGCGGTCGGACGGATTCACCGGCTGGCGTCGGCGCGCCTCAGGGCACGAGGCGATAGCCGCCGGGCTCGGTCACCAGGATCTCGGCGCGGGTCGGATCACGCTCGATCTTTTGGCGCAGGCGATAGACATGGGTCTCGAGCGTGTGCGTCGTCACCCCGGCATTGTAACCCCACACCTCGCCGAGCAAGGTGCCGCGCCCGATCACCCGATCGCCGGCGCGATAAAGGTATTTCAGGATCGCGGTCTCCTTTTCGGTCAGCCTGACCTTCTTGCGCCCGCCCGGGTCGACCAGCAGCTTGGCGCCAGGCCGGAAAGTATAGGGGCCGATGGTGAATTCGGCGTCGTCATGGTGCTGGCTTTGGCGCAAATGCGCGCGCAGCCGGGCGAGTAGCACGCTCAGCCGAAACGGCTTGGTGACGTAATCGTCGGCGCCCGCATCGAGGCCGAGAATGGTGTCGGCATCGCTGTCCGACCCGGTCAGCATGACGATCGGCACTTGTACCGCGGCATCGCGCAGCCGCCGGCAGAGTTCCCGCCCATCCATGTCGGGGAGCCCGACATCGAGCAGAATCACGTCGAACCGCTCGTGTCCGGCGATCTCTAGCGCCCGTTGCCCGGAGTCGCATTCGACGGTCACGAACTCCTCGTTGAGCTCCAATTGTTCCACGAGCGACTGCCGCAACGCGCTGTCGTCGTCGACGATCAATATCCTGCAACCAGCCCTCATGACCCTACCCGCCGGGTTGGGAAGACCAGCATGGCCATTCCTGCGTCACCATCGGGCCGCGCTGTCGAAGCCGGCCATTATCCGCCGGATCCATCCGTCTCATCCCCGATACGAGCGGGCCAATCTTAGCCGATCGCCGGGGCCTGCGCCAGCCAGCGGCCTGCCGGCGGCCCTACCGGCGAATTGAGGCTGTGGACGATCGGCTGCGGGAGGACGGCGTTCGCCCCGAGCGTGTCGGGAGAGCTCCCATGCGAATAAGTCTGCTGGCGCTGCGGCCGGCTCCCCATATGATGCGCGCCCGGCGTGAAGGAGAAGCGGGTGCCCGAGTTCACGACCATTCCGACCGCAGCGCGCGACGGCGGCCCGCCGGCGCAGACCAATGCTGGCCGCGACCTCGGCCGGGCGATCACCGCTCTGCGCCGGGGCGAGCCGGTGCTGATCCGCGAGGACAGGCTCAGCGTGCTGGCCATCGCTGCCGAACTTGTCGGCGAAGAAAACTTGCGCCGGCTCCACCAAACGGCGGCAGGGCGCGCGCGCGTGGTTTTGACCCGGCGGCGCGCCGTGGCGCTCGGACTTGCCCCGCGCGAGGATCTGTCGGGTGCATTGTCGATCCCGGTCGCCCCGCAATTGGCGGCGACAGTGATCCGCAATCTGGCCGATCCGGCGGCCTCGCTCGGCGCCGAGCCGCCGGGGCTGGGGCCGGTGGCGGTCCCCGCCAGAGGCGGGGCATTGGCCGCGGTCACCCTAGCAAAGCTCGCCTCGCTGCTGCCGGCGGCGCTGGTGATGCGGGTCGGCGCCGCCGAGGCGGCGCTGCTGGCCCGGCGCGGCGATCTCGCGGCGATCGATGCCGCGGCGGTATTCGAGCGTCATGCCGCGACCGCCGCTTTGACCCGTGTCGCCGAGGCGCGGGTGCCGCTGGCCGACGCCGAAAACGCTCGCCTGATCGCGTTCCGGCCCGGCGATGGCGGCGTCGAGCACCTGGCGATATTGATCGGGGCGCCCGATCCGGCGGCGCCGGTGCTGGTGCGGCTGCATTCGGAATGCTTTACCGGCGATCTGCTGGCGAGTCTGCGCTGCGATTGCGGCGACCAGCTGCGCGGCGCCATCGCGACCATCGCGCAGGCCGGTGGAGGCGTGCTGCTCTATCTGGCGCAGGAAGGGCGCGGCATCGGCCTCGTCAACAAGCTGCGGGCCTACCAGCTGCAGGATGCCGGCTTCGACACGCTCGACGCCAACGAGCAGCTGGGCTTCGACGCCGATGAGCGGGTCTACCTGCCGGCCGCGGAAATGCTGCGCCAATTGGGTTTCGGCACGATCCGCCTGCTGACCAACAACCCCGACAAGATGGCGGCGCTGCAACGCTATGGCATCCGCGTCGTCGAGCGGGTGCCGCATGTGTTCCCGTCGAACGGGCACAATGAGCGCTATCTGCGCACCAAAGCCACCCGCAGCGGACATCTTCTGTGAGGGGAAGGAGCCGGCCCTCCAGTCAGGGCGGAACCTCCCAGATGCCTTCGACCGCGTAGGCTTCGTCCGGGCCGGGCCAGGGCGGCATCGTCGCGCCGAGCACGGTCAGCGGCTCCGGGCCGTCGCAGCGGAACTGGAAATGGGTGCCCACCGGCAGGCTGAGCGATACGCCTGGGCCGATCTCGACCGTCTCTTCCGTCTCCGCGAGCCTGCGCCACATCCGCCCGTAGCCGGAGACGACGTACCAGACCTCGTCGACGGTGCGATGAGCGACCGCCTTCGACACGGCCTTGGGCGATAGTGAAAAAACGGCGAGGCCGCCGCGGGAAAGGCTGCACAGCACCCGCACCTCGGAGCCGTCGGGAGCGATCGCATCGGGTGCGGCGGCAATCCGCCGGGTTGCAAACCTCATTATCGCGCCTCCATCAAAGGCCAATCATCAAAGCGCGGGCGGCACGGATTGACAAAACCGGCATACCCCCCGACAACCCGCGCGACGAGACAAGAACCGAAGGGGTCGAGGGATGGGCATGCTCGAGGGACGGGTGGCGATTTGCGCCGGCGCGGGTCGCGGGGTCGGGGCCGAGGTCGCCAAGCTGATGGCGGAGCATGGGGCGAAGGTCGTGGTCAACGACCCCGGCACCAGCGGCAGCGGCGAGGGTTCCGACCGGACGCCGGCACAGGAGATTGTCGACCAGATCAAGGCGGCGGGCGGTGAGGCCACGGCCAATTACGGCTCCGTCGCCAAGTTCGACGATTGCCTGGCGATGGTCCAGCAGGCGCGCGACACCTTTGGCGGGCTGCACATCGTATTCGACGCCGCCGGGATCCTGCGCGACAAGATGTTCCACAACATGTTCCCGGAGGACTGGCAGGCGGTCATCGATGTCCATCTGAACGGCCATTTCAACATCAACCGGGCCGCGATAAACCTGTTCCGCGAGCAGAATTACGGGCGGATGATCATGGTGTCGTCGACTTCGGGGCTGCTCGGCAATGTCGGGCAGTGCAATTACGGTGCGGCCAAGCTCGGCATCGTCGCCTTGGCGCGCATCGTCGCGATGGAAAACGCGTCGCGGGGGATCACGGTCAACGTCATCTGCCCGTCGGCCGACACCCGGATGACCCGCTCGGTGCCGACGCCGAAGGACCCGCAGGCCGCCGCCCTGCGCGAGGAGCGGCTGCGCCGCAGCCGGGCCGATGCAATCGCCCCGCTCTGCGTTTTTCTCGCCTCCGAGCAGGCCGCCCAAGTCAACGGTCAGGTGTTTCACCAGCGCGCCGGCGAATTGTCGCTCTATGGCCATATGCGGCCGGTTCGGACGGTGCACCGCCAGGGCGGCTGGACCCCGGAGACCCTGGCCGAAATCGCGATCCCGGCACTGGCGCCGCAATTCACTCCGCTCGACAGCCGCTCCGTCCATCCGGGCCTGCCGATGGAGTAACTCGCCGGCTCAGCCGAGGGCGAGAGCGTGGCGCGCCGCGGCGAGGCACTGTTCGGGGCTGGCGCCGGCCCCGATGCGGACCCACTCGATCGGTCCAGGGTCGCGGCGCAATTGCTCCGCCAGAATCTCCGGGGTGGCGTCGGACGCATCGCCGCGGCGGTTGCGGATGCGCTCGGCCATCGCCTCCGACCCGGCTTCGAGCCACAGGCCGAGGAAGGGCACGCCGGCTTTGGCGGCGATCCCGGCAAACGAGCGGCGCTGCGCCGGGGTCAGGGACACCGCATCGATGACCGCCGAATACCCGGCGGCGAGTGCGGTCGCGGCTTTCTCGCGCAAGGCGTCGTAGACCCGGCGAGTGACCTTGGGCGTATAGGCGTCGGCCGGCAGTTTGGCTTCGGGCGCCGCGCCGAGCAGCAGCTTGCGGATCACGTCGCTGCGCAGCACACGGGCGCCGGGCCGCATGCCGAGTTCGGGGGCCAGGCCGGCGGCGAGGGTCGATTTGCCGCTGCCGCTCAAGCCGCCGATCGCAACCAGCCGGACCGGTTGCGGCTCCAGCAGGCGACATGCCAGATCGAGATAGCGGCGCGCCTCGGCGACGGTTTGCGCCGCCTCCTGCAAAGCCGCGGTCCGCGCCGCCGTCGTTGCGGCGACATGCGACCGGATGCCGGCGCGCAATGACATAAACAGCGGCATCGCCGCCAGCCCGCCATCCTCGCCGGTGCGGTCGAGATAGCGGTTCAGCACCCGGTTGGCGAGCTGCCCGAGCCCGCGATGTTCGAGGTCCATCAGCAGAAAGGCGAGATCGTAGAGAACATCGATGCTGGCCAGAGCGTCGGAGAATTCGAGGCAGTCGAACAGGGTCGGCTGGCCATCGAGCAGGCAGATATTGCGCAGATGCAGATCGCCGTGACAGCGCCGCACCTTGCCGGCCGAGCGGCGCGCTTCGAGCAGCCCGCCGGCGAGGGTCAACGCCGCGCGCCATTTTTCGAGGATGGCCTCGACCTGCTCGGCGGCGAAACCGGCCCCCTGCAGGGCGGCGAGGACCTGGTGGTTGGTCACGGCGATTTCGGTCATCGCCATCGCCCCGCCCTGCTCGGGGCGCGGCTCGGCCGCGTCATGAAAGGCGGCGATGTGATCGGCGAGCGCGTCCATGACCCGCGGGCCGAGGCCGCCGGTCTTGGCGAGCGCATCGAACAGCAGCGCCTGGTCGAAGCGGCGCATCGTGACAACCCAGTCGATGGCCGGCTCCCGGTCCGAAAAGCCCACGGCTCCCGCCGGGTCGCGGCCTAGAGGGCGGAGGTTCACATAGAGCGCCGGCGCCGTCCGCCGGTTCAGCGCCAGCTCGGCCGCACAGGCCACACGCCGCAACTCGGCGGTCGAAAAGTCGAGATAGGGGAGCTTTACGGCGCGCTTCAGCTTGTAGGCCCACTCTCCCGCGAGAAAAACCAGGGAAACATGGGTCTCGATGAGTTCGACCCGCTCGATCCCCGCCCCATAGGAGGACGGCCGGCCGAGAAAGGCGATCGTCTCGCGCTGGTCATCGACCGGCGGCTCGCCGACAAGCCCCACTAGAACAGGCTTCCCTGCTCGGGGCGGGGCGGCGCGCGGCGGATCGGCCGCCGCGGAGTGCGGCCGGCAATGGCGCCCACTTTGCCGTCGTAGAATTCGAGATCGAGCGCCGCGCCTGGCCGGACCGAGGCGGCCTCGGTGACGACCCGGGCGTCGCCGTCACGAACCACGACATAGCCGCGCGCCAACAGGCTCTCATGCCGTTCCGAATGGGTCGCGAGCCGGCCGGCGAAATTGTCGAGCGCATCGTGCCTGGCCGCGATCGACCGCGCCATCGCCGCGCGCAGCCGGGTCTCGGTCTCGATCAGGCGGGCGTCGGCGCGGGCGAGATCGGCCGCCAGCATCTCCGGCCGTAGCCGCACCGCGGCCAGGTCGAGGCGGTGCCGCGCCGCGCGCAGATGGCGTTCGGCGGCGAGGCGCAACCGCTCGGCGCGGTCGTCGAGGCGCTGCGCCGCATTGCCGATCAGGTCCTGCGGCGACGGCAGCCCGCGCGCTAGCCCGGCCAGATGCAGCCGGCGCTCGGCGAGGAGCCGGGCGAGACCGCCCGACAGCCGCGAGGCTTTGCCGGCGAGTTCGGCGATCAGATCGAGCCGCACCGGGACCGCCATCTCGGCCGCGGCGGTCGGGGTCGGCGCGCGGCGGTCGCTGGCATGGTCGATCAGGGTCGTGTCGGTCTCGTGTCCGACCGCCGAGATCAGCGGGATCAGCGACGCCGCAGCGGCGCGCACCACGATCTCCTCGTTGAACGCCATCAGATCTTCGAGGCTGCCGCCGCCGCGGGCGACGATGATCAGGTCGGGCCGCGGCACATTGCCCGAGGGCAGGCGGTTGAAGCCGTCGATCGCCGCCGCCACCTGAGCCGCCGCCCCTTCGCCCTGCACCGCCACCGGCCAGATCAGCACCCGGCGCGGAAAGCGGTCGGCGAGACGGTGCAGGATGTCGCGAATCACCGCCCCGGTCGGCGAGGTCACCACCCCGATCACACCGGGCAGATATGGCAGGGGCTTTTTGTGCTCGGCCGCGAATAGCCCCTCGGCGGCCAGCCGCCGGCGCCGCTCTTCGAGCAGCTTGAGCAGCGCGCCGACCCCCGCCAGCTCGATCGTGTCGATGACGAGCTGATATTTCGAGCGGCCGGGAAAGGTGGTCAGCCGCCCGGTGCACACCACCTCCATCCCGTCCTCGGGCTTGACCGCGAGCCGCATTGCCGTGGCTCGCCAGCACACCGCGTCGAGCACCGAATCGGCATCTTTGAGGGCGAGATAGCAATGCCCCGAGCCGTGGCGCTTGAAGCCGGAAACTTCGCCGCGCACCCGGACGAAGCCGAAACCATCCTCGATCGCGCGCTTCAGTGCCAGCGACAGTTCCGAGACGGTATATTCGGTCAGATTTGTGCGGGGCGGGGCCGCGACCAGCAGATCGTCCATCCCCACATGATAGCCGAGCATGGGAGCAAGGGCGATGCGGGTGCTGGTCGTAGGTTCGGGCGGACGCGAGCACGCGCTCGCCTGGGCGATTGGCGCCTCGCCGCTGGTCGACCGGCTCTACTGTGCGCCGGGCAATGCCGGGATTGCCGAGGAGGCCGAATGCGTGCCGATCCGCGCGACCGACATCGCGGCACTGGTCGGCTTCTGCCGGCGCGAACGGGTCGATTTCGTCGTGGTCGGGCCGGAGGCGCCGCTCGGCATCGGGCTCGCCGACGCGCTCGAAGCCGAGGGCATTGCCGCCTTTGGCCCGAGCGCCGCAGCCGCGGCGCTCGAAACCTCGAAATCCTTCGCCAAGGATTTATGCGCCCGGGCCGGGGTTCCGACCGCGCCCTACCGCTGTTTTCGCGATCCGGCGGCGGCCAAGGCCTATATCGCCGGGCGTGGCGCACCGATCGTCGTCAAGGCCGACGGTCTCGCTGCCGGCAAGGGCGTCACGGTCGCGATGGATCTCGACACCGCCTTTCGCGCCGTCGACGCCGCCCTGGTCGAGCGCCGCTTCAGCGCCGCCGGGATGGAGATCGTCGTCGAGGATTTTCTCGAAGGCGAGGAAGCGAGCTTTTTCGCGCTCACCGACGGTACGGACGCCCTGCCCCTCGCCACGGCACAGGACCACAAGCGGCTGGGCGACGGCGACACCGGGCCGAACACCGGCGGCATGGGCGCCTTTTCCCCGGCCCCCGCCCTGACCCCGGCGCGCGAAGCCCAGGTCATGGACACCATCATCATGCCCACGATCGCAGCGATGCGGGACCAGGGGCGGGTGTTCAAGGGCATCCTCTATGCCGGGCTGATGCTGACCGAAAAAGGGCCGATGCTGCTCGAATACAATGTCCGCTTTGGCGACCCCGAGGCGCAGGTGCTGATGATGCGGCTGATCAGCGACCCGCTGCCGGCGCTGATCGCGGCGCATGACGGGATCTTGCGCCAGGTCGATCTGCGCTGGCATGCCGATGCGGCGCTGTGCGTAGTGATGGCGGCGCAGGGCTATCCGGAGGAGCCCCTGCGCGGCAGCGAGATCGGCGGCCTCGACATCGCCGGCGCCGACCCCGCAACCAAGATCTTCCACGCCGCCACCCGCCGCGAAGGCAATCGCCTCCTCGCCGATGGCGGCCGCGTCCTCGGCGTCACCGCATTGGGCAGCGACCTGACCCAAGCCCGCGACCGCGCCTACGCCGCGATCGACCAGATCCGCTGGCCCGAAGGCTTTTGCCGCCGCGACATCGGCCGTCGCGCAGTTTCCGCGCCCAATCCCGACCTAGGAAATCTCGAAGGAAAACCGAGCTAAGCCTGGCGCTACGAACCGAAGGGGGATATCGCACATCTATGGCAATCCCGGATTATCAGTCATTAATGCTCCCCGTGCTTGCAGCTTCCTCCAAAGGCGAGATACGCATTGGAGATGCCGTCACTCAGCTCGCGGACGAGGCCAATCTCAGTCCAGAAGAACGTAGCGAGCTATTGCCCTCCGGTAAGCAAACACTTTTCAGTAACCGCGTTCATTGGGCAAAGACTTATCTTAGTAAGGCACATCTGATCGAGATAACCCGCCGTGGGCATTTTAAGATCACAGATCGTGGAAAGGACGTTCTTCGATCGCAGCCCGCTCGCATCGACAACAATTTGCTAGCGCAATTTTCGGAATTTCGCGAGTTCAGGGAAAGGTCGTCAGGGGAAGCCGAACAAAGGACCCAAATTGCTTCTGCGGTCCCGGGGAATCGGGCGCAGACCCCGGACGAGCTAATGGGAGACGCACATCGCCAGATTGAAACGGCACTCGCGCAGGAACTTTTGGACCGAATCTGCAAAGCGCGCCCGGAATTTTTTGAGCGGCTGATGGTCAAGCTTTTATTGGCTATGGGTTACGGGGGGTCAACGGCTAATGCCGGACGCGCGCTCGGCCGCAGTGGTGACGACGGCGTCGATGGCGTGATTGACCAAGATGCTCTCGGCTTGGACCGCGTATACATACAGGCAAAGCGGTACGCAAATGGGAACAATATTGGAAGCGGCGCGATCCGCGATTTTTTCGGCAGCTTGGATCGTCATAAGGCGACCAAAGGGCTGTTTGTAACAACGTCGAGTTTTTCAGCATCCGCACGAGAAACAGCGGAATTTCTAAGCAAACGGATCGTGCTAATAGACGGAGAGCAGCTTGCCATGCTGATGATCCGGTATAGCGTTGGATGTCGCACCGAGCAGACACTTGAAATCAAGAAAATCGACGAAGAATTTTTCGAGTAACTCGCGGCAATTCCGGGACCAGACCGCGCAGCGGGAGCCAACGGCGATGTCCGGAGTCCTGGCGGCTCAGGCGGCGGGGAAGGCGATTTCGACGCGGCCGAGCGGGCCGAAATCGGCGGCGATCCGGGTGCCCTGCCGGGTGAAGACCATGCCGGTCCACGAGCCCGTGGTGACGAAGGCGCCGGCCTTGGCGCCGCCGCGGCTGCGCATCAGATTGGCGAATTCGACGAGCGCGGCCACCGGGTCGCGGGCGGCCCCCATGCTGCTGTCGGCGAAGGGCTTGCCGTCCTCGGTCAGCGTCATTTGCGTGCGCGAGAGGTCGAGCGCCTCCCATCCCGGCACCGCCAATCCCCAGACCAGCCCGCCATTCGAAAAATTGTCGGCGAGGATCGAGGGCCGGCCGCGCGACGGGAAATCGGCGTAGCGCGAATCGACAACCTCGATGGCCGGGTGCAGGCTGGCGCCGGCGATGACCTCGGCGCGCTCATAGGGCGCCGGCCGCGCCGGCAGATCATGGCCGAGGCGAAACGCGATTTCGCCCTCGATGCCGATCAGCCGCAGTTCGTGGGCGGCGTAGGAAGCCGGGCTCGGCCGGATCATCCGGGCAAAGATCGGCGCACAGAACGCCGCGGTCGCCGGCGAGGCGACGCCGATTTTCCAGCCGCCGATGGTTTCGCCGAGCCGGCGGGTGACGGCGTCCTGGATCTGATAGGCGTCGGCATCCGATTGCGGCCGGCATTCCGCCGGTAGTTCGGCCACCGGCTCCCCGCCGCGCGCCGCAGCCAACAGCCGCGCTGCTTCTTCGGCATTGTTCGGCAAGCATCGATCGTCCTCCCTCAGCGCAACTAAGGCGCGGCCAGAAACTCGAGGGCCGCGGCGACGCCGCCCGGGTGGTGGGGGATGCCGGCCCGGTGCAGCCCCATCTCGACCCCGCTCAAGGTGCCGCACAGCATCAGATCGTTGAACCAGCCGAGATGGCCGATGCGGAAGATCTTGCCCTTCAATCGACCGAGACCGGTGCCGAGCGACATGTCGAAGCTATCGAGGATGATCTCGCGCAGCCGGTCGGCGTCGAACCCATCGGGAACCAGCACCGCGGTCAGCGAACTCGAATGCTCGCGCGGATCGGCGCACAGCACTTCGAGACCCCAGCCGGCGACGGCGCGGCGGGTCGCCTCGGCGTGGCGGGCATGGCGGCGGAAGACGGCCGGCAGACCCTCTTCTTCGAGCAGCATGTGCAACGATTCGCGCAGCCCGAACAGCAAATTGGTCGCCGGCGTATAGGGAAAAAACCCGGTCTGCGCGACCTCGCGCATCGCCTGCCAGTCCCAATAGGAGCGCGGCAATTTCGCCGTCTCGGCGGCGGCCAGCGCCTTTTTCGACACCGCGTTGAAGCCGAGCCCGGGCGGCAGCATCAGCCCCTTCTGCGAACCGGCGACCGTGACGTCGACCCGCCATTCGTCATGGCGATAATCGGTCGAGGCTAATGACGAGATGGTGTCGACCATGAACAATGCCGGGTGACGGGCGCGATCGATCGCGGCGCGGATTTCGGCGATGCGGCTCGCAACCCCGGTCGAAGTCTCGTTGTGAACGACGCAAAGCGCCTTGACCAGGTGCGCCCGGTCGGCAACCAGCCTTTCCTCGACCAATGCCGGATCGACCCCGTGCCGCCAGTCGCCCGGCACGAATTCGACATCGAGCCCGAGCCGCCCGGCCATCACCCGCCACAAGGTCGCGAACTGGCCGGTCTCGAACATCAGCACCCGGTCGCCCGGCGACAGGGTGTTCGACAGCGCCGCCTCCCACGCCCCGGTCCCCGAGGACGGGTAGACGATCACGGTCTCGCTGGTCTGAAACACCCGCTTCATGCCGGCGACGATTTCCTTGCCCAGCTCGGCAAAGTCCGGCCCGCGATGGTCGATAACCGGCATCGCGATCGCCTGCAGCACGCGATCCGGCACATTGGTCGGGCCAGGGATCTGCAGGAAATGCCGGCCGCTGCGCGAGGCGGGGGAATTAGACTTCATTGCGAACAGCTCCGAGCGGGAGGTGGCAGGGCGAACCGGCTAACGATCAAGACCGCGAGAAATCCGGGCCAATCAGGCGATGGCGGAAGAGGCAGGAGTCGAACCTACCGGGGACGCCTTCGCGCCCCCCAACGGTTTTGAAGACCGCGCGCCCCACCGGGGACGATACTCTTCCCTATCCCGACCGGCCGGTCAGCCTAACAGATCGCCGCCGTCCAGCACGATGCGGGCATCGCCGATGCGGCGGCTGGTCCCCATTCTATCGAGATATTCGAGAATGTGGATCGTCAGATTGCGGCCGACCCCGGAGCGTTCCTTGAACATCTGCGCGGTGAAGGCGCCCTCGGGCGAAGCCGCGGCCAGTTCGTGCGCGATCGCGACCAGCTGCGCCAGGGTTTCCGGCAAAAAGAACCGATTGTCGGCGACCTTGGCGATCCGACCCAGGCGTTCGGCGCGGGTGCAGAAAGCGCCCGGCCGCCTCGGGTTCGAGCGACAGCGCGGCGGCGATTTCGCGCACCCGCGGCGGGCGCAGTCCGGCGGCGGCGAGCAGCGGACGGACCCGCTCCCACAGTTTTTCATCGGCATTGGTCAGGCGCGGCCGATGTCCCGGCAGGCGCCACATGCCGCCCTCGCGCACCACCCGGCCGGCATCGGCGAGCTGCGAGAGCGCCGCGTCGAGCGCCGATTCCGGGGCCGCACCGCGCAATTTTTCGAACAGAGCCGGGCGCGTCGGCCCGAGCGCATCGGGCTGTGCCTGATGCCAGGCGGCGAGTGCTTCGGCGATCGCCTCGCCGAGCGCCGCCAGCCGTTCGGGGGTCACCGCCACCGGCGCGCGATCCGGTCCGATGCGCAGAAACCCGGCACCGGTAAGCGCCGCCAGTTCGACTGGCGCGAGGTTTCGCACCAGCGCGAAATGAGCGAGGTCGACCGCACCCTTGGCGGCAAGCAACCGGGCGAGTGCGGTTGCCGGATCGGCCGGGGTCATTGCTTCGAGCAGCGCCAGCCGGTCCGCGAGACGGCGCCCGCGGCGTGGCGCGAACGGGTCGACGACCCGGCCACCAGCCAGGGTGTGGCGGGCGGCATGGTCGCGCAGCAGCGCGCGGTCGCCGTGCAGCGCGCCGATCCGATGATCGAGATCGATCTGGGCAAAGCCGGTCTCGCCGGGAGCGATGGTGCGGGCGCCGAGCACCGCCAGGCGGCCGACGACATCAGCGGTGCCGAGATGGAGGTGCACCGGCAGCCCGTCGCGCAATGGCGCCTCGGCAAAACGCGAGATGCGCAGGCGCAGGTCGATCCGCGCGGCCGGCATGTGCCGTTCCGGCGCCACGAGCCAGTCGCCGCGCCGCGGCTCGGCGCCATCGGGAAACGACCCGGCGATGTTGACCGCGCAGCGCTCGCCAGCGGCGGCGGTCTCGATCGTCCGGTTCTGCGCGTGCAACCCGCGCACCCGCAGCGCGATGCCGCCGGGGCTGAGCACCAGCCGATCGCCGATCGCGACCGCGCCGGCGGTCACCGTGCCGGTCACCACGAGGCCGATCCCGGGAAGGGTGAAGGCGCGGTCGATCGGCATCCGGAACAAGCCGGCGGGCGGTCCGGCGCTGCGGACGGCCTTGGCGGCGCGAGCGTTCTCCTGCAGATGCCGGGTCAGCGCGGCGATGCCATCGCCGGTCCGGCTCGACACCGGGAAGATCGGGCGCTCGGCGTATCCGGCCGCGGCGAGCAATTCCTCGACTTCGCCGACCACCGCCGCGACCCGCTCGGGCTCGACCCGGTCGATCTTGGTGACGACCCCGGTGATCTCGGCCACTCCGATCAGGTCGAGAATGTCGAGATGCTCGATGGTCTGCGGGCGTGGCCCGTCATCGGCGGCGACGACCAGCAACACCCGGTCGATCGACAGCACGCCGGCCAGCATGTTGGGCAGGAACCGCTCGTGGCCGGGCACGTCGACAAAGCCGAGCTCGGTGCCGTCGGGCAAAGTCGCATAGGCAAAGCCGAGATCGATCGTCAGCCCGCGCCTTTTCTCCTCGGGCAGGCGGTCGGCATCGACCCCGGTCAGCGCCTGCACCAGCGCGGTCTTGCCGTGATCGATATGGCCGGCGGTGGCGAGGATCATGTCGGAGCGGCGATAATCAGTTCGCCGAGTTGGGCGAGGAAGGCGGCCTCGTCCTCGAGGCAGCGCAAATCGAGCACGACGTTGCCGGCCTCGATATGGCCGATGACCGGGATCGGCAGGGCACGCAGCGCGCGCGCCAGGCTCTCGACCGCGGCGCCGGATTTCACGCCGATCGGGCGCAAGGCCAATGCCGCGCTCGGCAGCAACGACACCGGCAAGGCGCCGCTGCCGATCTGGCTGCGGGTCTCGATCAGGCTCGACTGTCGGCGATGCCGGCGAGGGCCTCCCGGAGCGCGGGCAGCAAGCGCCGGCCGAGCGCTTCGATCTCGCGGCTTCGGGCGGGTCAACAGCCGCAATGTCGGCAGTCGCGCGGCCAGCCGGTCGGGTCGGCGTACAGGCGCAACACCGCTTCGAGTGCGGCGAGGCGGATCTTGTCGAGGCGCAGCGCGCGTTTCAGCGGGTTCCGGGCGAGCCGGGCGACCAGATCGGCGCGGCCGACGACCAGCCCCGCCTGCGGCCCGCCGAGCAGTTTGTCGCCGCTGAAGGTGACGAGATCGGCGCCCTGCGCCAACGCCTCGGCGACGGTCGGCTCGTGCGGCAGACCCCAGGCTTCGAGATCGACCAGCGAGCCGCTGCCGAGATCCTCGACAAACGGCACCGCGTGCTGGCGGGCGAGCGCGGCGAGCTTTGCCGCCGGCGCCGCGGCGGTAAAGCCTCTGGATCGCGTAATTGCTGGTATGCACCTTGAGGATCAGTCCGGTCTGCGGCCCGATCGCCGCGGCGTAATCGGCGAGATGGGTGCGGTTGGTGGTGCCGACCTCGCGCAACCGCGTGCCGGCACGCGCCATGATGTCGGGCAGGCGGAACGAGCCGCCGATCTCGATCAGCTCGCCGCGCGAGACGATCGTCTCTCGCCCGTCGGCCAGCGCGTTCAACGCCAGCACCAACGCCCCGGCGTTGTTGTTGACGGCGAGCGCGGCCTCGGCCCCGGTCAGCCGTTTCAGCCAGCCCGAAACATGGTCGTCGCGCTCGCCGCGACGGCCGGTCTCGATGTCGTATTCGAGCGTCGTGGGATCGCGCATCGCCGCCGCCGCCGCGGCGATCGCCGCCTCGGGCAGAGGTGCGCGGCCGAGATTGGTGTGGAGCACGGTGCCGGTCAGGTTGAAGACGCGGCGCTGCGACGGGCGCGGTAAGCCGCGCGAGCGCCCGCGCGCTCTGTTCGACGATCGCTGCCACCGAAGCAGCTGCGCCGGTCGTCCGCCGCTCGGCCAGCGCCGCCCGGACGGCATCGAGCGCCAGGGTGCGCCCATATCGCGCGATCAGCGCGGCGCCGCCCTCGGAGCGCAGGATGCGGTCCACCGCCGGCAAGGCGGAGCGGCCATGGCGATCGGCGGCGGTCATCAGGCGATGGCGGCCTCGGGCGCCAGCGACGCCGCGCTCCGGCTTCGAAACGCACGCGCGGGTCGGGACCGCTGGCGCGCTCGATCCGGCCGATCAGCGCGGCGCGATAGCCGAGGTGCGCGCAATTCGCCGAAACAGGACGCGGCGCGCTCGGCCGGAAGGCCGGCAAGCAGCCCGCCGGCGGTCTGCGGATCGATCAGCAAGGAGGCGATCGGGTCCGCCTCGCCCGCGTCGAGCGCAGTCATCGCCGCCAGATTGTCGGTATGCAGCGAGCTGGTGATGCCGAGGCTGAAGAGGTCGAAGGCGCCGTCCAGCGCCGGGATCGCCGTCGGGGTCGAGCATCGCATCCATCTGCGAGGCGCGCAGCATTTCGAGCAAGATGGCCGAGCAACCCGAACCCGGTCACGTCGGTGCAGGCGGTGGCGCCGTGGCGGAGCAGGCAAATCGCCGAAGCGGCGGCGGATTGCAGCATCGTCGCGATCGCGTCCTCGACCGCGCCTGCCGGCGCCGGCCGCGCCCGTCGGCGGCGAGGATCACGCCGGTGCCGAGCGGCTTGGTCAGGATCAGCCGGTCGCCGGGACGCAGCCCGCCCTTGCGCAGGAGTTTTCCCGGCGGGTGCGCGCCCGGTCACGGCAAAGCCGAGCGCCAGCTCGGCGCCCTCGGCGCTGTGCCCGCCGATCAGCACGGCGCCCGCCGGCTTCGAGCACGTCGAGCGCCGCCCCGCAGCATGTGAAAGAGGTCGTGCTCGACGATCGGCGGGCGCGCCGGCGGCAGGGTGGCGATGGCGAGCGCGGTTTCCGGCAGCGCCGCCCATCGCATAGATGTCGTTCGAGCGCATGGGTCGCGGCGATCCGGCCGAACAGATAGGGATCGTCGACCATCGCGCGGAAGAAATCGACGGTCTGCAGCAGCGGCGGCGCGCCAGGGAAGGAGATCAGCGCGGCGTCGTCGGGGCTGTCCAGGCCGATCGTCACCCGTCGCTGACCGCCGGCCGCAGCCGCGCCATGACGCGGCCCAGCACCGCGGCCGGCACCTTGGCGGCGCAGCCGCCGCAGCGCATCGGCTCCTCGATCCGGCTCGGAGCGCATTTCCGGCAATTCGCGATAGCGCCGCATCCAGCGCCGGTCGATCCAGTCCTTGAGCCGCCACAGATACGCCCCTTGGGCCGCGAAGGGCCCGCGCGAGGCGACGGCATGCTCGTCGCCGGTGCCGATCAAGGCCAGCCCGCGGCGCTGCGGCACGGCGCGCCGCAGCCGCTCGCCGGCGAGCGCGCGGCGCAGATTGGCGGCGAGCGGCCGGCCTTGGCGGACGGCGTAGACCCCGGCCTTGTCGCGCGGATGAGCGATCATCGTCGCGACATCGCCGGCGGCGAAGATGCGCCTATCGGCTGGCGAGCGGAGGGTCTCGTCGATCGCGACAAAGCCGTCCGCGGTCAATGGCAGCCCGGTCTCGGCGAGCCAGGATGCAGCACCCGCCTCGGTCACCCACAGCGCCTCGTCGAAACCGATCCGGCGGCCGTCGGCGCAGATCAGCGCGCCGGGCTCGACCCGGATGATCGTCACTGCCGGTCAGCAGGGCGATGCCGCGCTCGGCGAAAATCCGCTCGAACCGAAGGCGGACCCGGCGGTTGTGCGACGGCAGCAATGCATCGCGGGTGACGAGGGTGATCTCGACCGGTCCGTCGCACAGCCCCGAGAGGCGATGTTGCGCCGACAATGCCAGCTCGACGCCGCCGGCGCCGCCGCCGACCACGGCGAGGCGCAGTCGCCGCATCGCCCGGGCGCGGCCCAGCAAGGCTTCCCAGCGCGCCGCGAAATGGGCGATCGGCTTGACCGCGATCGTGTGCTCGATGGCGCCGGGAACATCATCTGCACGCGGGGTCGAGCCGATGTCGAGCGACAGCAGATCGTAGCGGATCGGCGGATGCGCCCGGCACAACACATGGCGGTCGCCGCGCTCGACGCCGATCGCCTCGTCATGGATCAGCCGGGCACCGGCAAACCGCGCCAGCCGGCCGAGATCGATATGACACTCGTCAAATCGGTAATGGCCGGCGACCCAGCCCGGCAGCATCCCCGAATAGGGCGTCTCGACATCACGGGCAACGAGGGTCACACGCACCCCCGGCACCGGCCGCATGGCAAAACTTTTCAGCACATGGACATGGGCGTGGCCACCGCCGACGAGCACGAGATCCTGAGTGATCGCAATCTGCTGGTGCATCGCTTTCACTATGCCGGAGCACCTATCCGAAGACGAGCGGTAAGCGGGATAGTTCGCTTTACGCGGCGCCTACCGCGGCGCTACCTTGGCGATGCCGGGCGGCTGGCGGGCGCAATCGTCGGCCGCAAAACGCAGAACTCCGGCCGCGAACAAACGGAGCGCAGTGATGTTACGGAGCCGAGACGAGATCAGTAAGGACAAATCCTTTGGCATGCTGACCGATGCGATCCTCGAGCGCGATCAGCCGCGCACCGCTGATCTGTTCTTTCGCATGGTGGCGCGGGAGGGGCGGCCAATCGGCGACGCGCTTGCCGTGGTGACCGCGGCGGAGGCGCCTTTTGTCCAGGTGCCGAGCCACATCAATGTCAAAGATGGCCAGATCTCGCTGATCAACAACGACCACACGATCCTCGGGCTGCGCGCATCTGCCTATCTGATGCCCTATCTTCCGGAAAAATATCGGCTGCTGCCGCTATTGCAGAGCGTGTGGTACATCCCGGCCGGGCTCGATATCTGGAACCAGCTGGCCGGCAAATACCCCGGTCGCTATGCGACGATGAAGGGCATGAACGTGCCGCCGCCGAGCTATGGCCCGGTCGTATGGCAGCAGGACCACGAGCCGATCCATGAGGCGGGGACCGTCGAGGAGCGGCTGCATTCGCATATGATCGCCACGGTCAGCGGCGATTCGCGGCGGTCCTACGGCCTGTTTCTCGGTATGGCCGAAGACGAGCAGCTGCGCCCGGCGCTGCGCGACCAGATCGAGTTTCTCGGCCTGATCGACCTGCAGGACACGGTGGTCGGCCGCAAGGCGCGTAACACCGGCCACAAGGCGATCCGCGCCCGCGCGATCACCGATCTCGCCGATTTTATCGGCTGGGAGCAGGCCCACGGCGTCTATTACATGGGCGTGCCGGATATGGCGGTCGGGCCGCTCTACTACTCGCTGTACGATTCGGTCTGCGTGCGGATTGCCGCCGAATTTCCCGAAGACGCCGGCAAGAGCCTCGTGCGCACGAATAAGGCGCCGCTCGCGGCGGCCGAGGTCGAGGCGATGGTCGAGCAGCTGATGACCGCGGATTCGGACGCGGTCTGGAACACGCTGACCACGCATCTGAAGAACGGCAAGTCGATGAGGAGCCTCGGCGATACCATTCAGATCGGCGCCGCCGAGCTGATCCTGCGCACCACGGTGCCGCGCCAGTTCACCAACGGCCAGCACCCGTTCGATTACTGCAATGTCGCCAATAATTGGATGCGGACGCGGGACAACCCGTATTCGCCGCGCATCCTCTATCTGATGGCCAGCTTCATCAACGACGTGGCGCACGAGAACAAGCTGTACAGCTCGGTCATCGAAAAGGAATGCGCCGGCTTCGATGCAGCGGGCCGCGCGCCGCAGGCATTGCTGGCCGATCTCGACGGCGCGATCATGGCATTGGACTACCCGCGCGCCACCGCGATCGCCAATGCCTATCTGCAATCGGGGGCCGACCGCCGCGCCTACCAGGAAACCGTGGCACTCTGCGCCTGCCGCTTTCAGGACGACCCGCACAACCAGAAGATCACGGTTTCGACCTTCGAGGAGTACGGGCAAAACTCGACCCATCTGCGCGACCGCCTGCTGCTGGCGACGCCGCGGCTGCTCGCCGGCTGGCTGAAGATGCCGGGCGAACGCGAGTGTCATGCCCGCTTCGAAAAGGAGTGGATCAACCACTGAGCGGTCGGGAGCGGAATGGCGAAGGTGGTGCCCAGGGGAGGAATTGAACCACCGACACACGGATTTTCAGTCCGTTGCTCTACCAACTGAGCTACCTGGGCGCTCCGGCGAGCGGCGCTTATAAGGGAAGTGGCGGCTCGATGTCCAGCCGCTCGACGAGCGAAATCCCGTGCCGGCCGCTCAATCGAACACGATGATCCCGCGAGCCACCGCCCCGTCCAGCATCAGCCGAAAGCCCTCATTGATCTCGTCGAAGCGGTAGGTCCGGCTGATCAGGCGGTCGAGGTCGATCCTTTTCTCGAGATCGAGATCGGCCAGCATCGGAAAATCGATATTCGGCCGCACCGAACCGTAATAGGTGCCGCTGATTATCTTCTCGCCATAGACCATCTGCGCCGGGCTGATCGGCGCCCGCGTCGAAAAGGCCGGGATGCCGACCAGCACCGCATGCCCGCCCGGCGCAATGGCGTCAACCGCCTGCAATGCGGTCGCCTCGCCGCCAATCGCATCGAACGCGGTGTCGACCCCGAGCCCGCCGGTCAATTCGCGCACCTGCCTGACGACATCGTCCGAACCGGCATTGATCGTGTGCGTCGCGCCGAAGGCTCGGGCGTAGTCGAGCTTGTTGTCGCGCAGGTCGCAGGCGATGATCGGGTTGGCGCCAGCCAGCCGGGCGCCCTGCACGATGTTGAGCCCGACGCCGCCGCAGCCGATGATCAGCACGCTCGATCCGGCCGGGACTCGGGCGTGGCGGATGACCGCGCCAATCCCGGTGGCGACGCTGCAGCCGATGATCGCGGCGTGGGTGAACGGCAGGTCGGGCCGGATCTTGACCACCTGCTCGGCGGGACACACGACCTCCTCGGAGAAGGTGCCGATCCGCGCCATCTGGTTGACCGGCTCGCCGTTGAGGCGGACCCGCGCCGTGCCGTCATGCATCAGCCAGCGCGGCGAATTGTTGTGGCCGATGCACAGTACCGTCTGCCCCGACGAGCAATAGCGGCAATGCCCGCAATGCGGCCGGAACGAGAAGATCACATGGTCGCCGGGCATCAGCCCGACGACGCCGGGGCCGCACTCGGCGACGATGCCGGCCGCCTCGTGGCCCAGCACCATCGGCAAGGGCAACGGCCAATCGCCATTGATGATGTGCCAGTCGCTCATGCACACGCCGGCAGCCTTGACCTTGACCCGCACTTCCCCGGTACGGGGCGGCTCCTGGTCGAGATCGAGGATCTGCAAGGGCGTGTTGACCTCGGTCAGAACCGCAGCGCGCATCTCGCTCCTCTCCAACTCCGCCAGGGCGCCCGCGGATCGGCCCTACTCGTCGGCCGCCGCCGCTTCCCCCGGCACCGCCATCATTGCTTCGGCGACGAGACCGGCATTGGCGCGAATCGCGCGCTCGATCGCCTCGCCGACATCGGCATGGTCGCGCAGATAGGCCTTGGCGTTTTCGCGGCCTTGGCCGACGCGCTGGCCCTCGTAGGAGAACCACGAGCCCGATTTCTCGACGACCCCCGCCTGGACCCCAAGGTCGATCAGTTCGCCGCGCTTCGACACGCCTTCGCCGTACATGATGTCGAAATCGATGACCTTGAACGGCGGCGCCATCTTGTTCTTGACCACCTTGACCCGGGTCTGATTGCCAATCACCTGATCGCGCTCCTTGATCGCACCGATGCGGCGGATATCGAGCCGGACCGAGGCGTAGAATTTGAGCGCGTTACCGCCGGTCGTGGTTTCGGGATTGCCGAACATGACCCCGATCTTGTGACGGATCTGATTGATGAAGATGACCGTCGCCCGCGACCGCGAGATCGACCCGGTAAGTTTGCGCAAGGCCTGGCTCATCAGCCGGGCGTGCAGACCCATATGGCTGTCGCCCATCTCGCCTTCGAGTTCGGCGCGCGGCACCAGGGCCGCGACCGAATCGATGACCAGCACGTCGATCGCCCCGGAGCGGACCAAGGTGTCGGTGATTTCGAGCGCCTGCTCGCCGGCATCGGGCTGTGATATCAGCAGATCGTCGATATTGACCCCGAGCTTGCGGGCATAGGCCGGATCGAGCGCGTGCTCGGCGTCGATAAAGGCGCAGGTGCCGCCGGCGCGCTGCGCTTCGGCGATAACGTGCAAGGCCAGGGTGGTCTTACCCGAGGATTCCGGCCCGTAAATTTCGACGACGCGGCCGCGCGGCAACCCGCCGATGCCGAGGGCGATGTCGAGCCCGAGCGAGCCGGTCGATATCACCTCGACATCGCCGGCGGTCTCATGAGAGCCAAGCTTCATGATCGAGCCCTTACCAAAGGCCCGCTCGATCTGCCCGAGCGCCGCATCCAAAGCCCGCTGCTTGTCCATCGCTTCCTTGTCCAAAAGGCGCAATGCCGCCTGCATGTCGAGGCCCTCCGTTATTTCACAGCCGGCGACGCGGTTCAATGCGACCCGGAGCCCCGAATGTACTCCGTTTGTTCCGTTATGCAATCATAAACTCGAATGCTCCGTCGCGTTCGCGCCGACGACGTCTTTAACCTTAATGGCGAGCTGCTTCAAGCTGAACGGCTTGGCCAGAAAATGGATCTCCCGGTCGCTGTCGAGCCGTTGGCGGAAAGCCTCCTCGGTGTAGCCCGAGATGAAGATGACCTTGATGTCGGGATCGATCTGGCGCACTTGCCGGATCAGCGCCGGCCCATCCATCTGCGGCATCACCACGTCGGTGATCAACAGATTGATTTTGTCGGCCGCGTCCCGGATCAGGTCGAGCGCAGTCTCGCCGCTTTTTGCCTCGATCACCCGGTAGCCTTTGTTACGCAATGCCCGCGCCGCGAACATCCGCACCGCGTCGTCATCCTCGACCAGCATCACGGTGCCGGAGCCGGTCAGATCCTTGGGCTCGGCGGGTTCGGCGCGGCCTGGGATCACGGTTTCGCCGGCGTGATGGCGCGGCAGATAGATTTCGAATACGGATCCCTGGCCAGGAGTGCTGTCGGCAAAGACAAAGCCGCCGGTCTGCTTGACGATGCCGTAAACCGTCGACAGCCCGAGGCCGGTTCCCGACCCCAGTTCCTTGGTCGAGAAAAACGGCTCGAAAATGCGTTGGAGATTGTCGGCGGAGATCCCGACCCCGGTGTCGACCACTACGATCGACACGTAGTCGCCGGCCGGCATGACTTCGTGCCCGCGGCGCAACGCGGCGGCCTGATGAACATTAGCGGTGCGGATCGTCAGCCGGCCGCCTTCCGGCATCGCGTCGCGGGCATTGACCGCGAGATTGATGACGACCTGCTCGAGTTGGCCCTGGTCGACCTTGGCCAGGCCGAGGTCGCGGCCGTGCACGAATTCGAGCGCGATGTTTTCGCCGATCAGCCGGCGCAGCAGATGGGCGAGTTCGACCAGCACGTCGGTGATGTCGAGCACTCGCGGCTGCAGTGTCTGCTGCCGCGAGAACGCCAAAAGCTGGCGCACCAGATTGGCCGCGCGGTTGGCGTTCTGCTTGATCTGCATGATGTCGGCAAAGGCCGGGTCGCCGGGCCGCGAGCGCAACAGCAGCAAATCGCAAAACCCGATCATCGCGGTCAAAAGGTTGTTGAAATCATGCGCCACCCCGCCGGCGAGCTGGCCGACTGCCAGCATTTTCTGCGACTGCACAAACTGGGCTTCGAGCTTTTTCTGCTCGGTGACGTCGATCAGATAGAGCATCAGGCCGCCATCGGAGTCGTCGCCGCGCGTCTCTATCGCGGCAGCGCTATGGACAGCGGCGCCGCGGGCGATGATTCCCGAATCAGGCGTGTCATTCTCTTCCTGGTCGAACCGGCTGAGCATGAGGACGACGGTTCGCTCTCGCGGGCGATCAAGGCGGATTTCGATCGGTTCGCGATCGACCTGCCCGTCCGCCGCCGCAGCGAGCCTGGCGGCAATTCCGACGCGCTCGCCCTCGCTTAGAAAACCGATCAGCTCGGCTCCGAGCAATGCCGGCGGCGAGACGCCCAGGAGTTCGCCGGCGGCGCGGTTCGCCTCGACGAACCTGCCAAACCGGTCGACCACGGCGATGCCGACCGGGGCCTTGGCAAACAGCCGTTGAAAGGGTTCGCGGATTGCGGCCGGCGCGGATTGCGGCGCGCCCTCTGCTGGCGGCCCCGGTCCGGGCCGGGCCGCCGACGGCCGGTATTTCGGCAGCGGTATCGAGCGCGCCGCCGAAACGATCCAGCCGGGCGGAAAGTGCGGCGCCTGCCCTGAGCGCGGCAAAGGCGGCGGCGGCGAGCGCGGCAAGACCGATCGGCGCCAGCGCCGCAAACCAGGCGGGAGACCCGAGGGCGGACGGTCCGACGCACAGCATGGCCAGCACCGCCGCGGCGAGGAGCGCCAAAGCTGCCGGCGCGGACCAGGGGCGCCACGCCCGAAACCCGGCGGATCCGCGCGGGCCGCGAGACCGCACGGCTCTGTCGGACGACTGCCCGCCATGCGCAGTTCCTGCTTCGACCGCCATGTTTCGCGTCCGTAGCGGTTTCTGAACCGCCCGACACTACCACAGATAAGCGATCACGCCACCATTGCGTTCGCGCCGCCAGCGAGCGAGCCTCTGCTGTGGCTCGCCGGGCCGCCGGAGCGCGGCAGCTTGCCGGTTCGGGCTGTCAGTCGTCGCGGTGGGTTCGTTCCATGCGCTCGTGACGCTCCTGCGCCTCGATGCTGAGGGTGGCGATCGGCCGGGCTTCGAGACGGCGGATGCCGATCGGCTCTTCGGTTTCCTCGCAATAGCCGTAGGTGCCGCCATCGATACGGTCGAGTGCGGCATCGATCTTCGAGATCAGCTTGCGCTCGCGCGCCCGGGTGCGCAGCTCGATCGCGCGGTCGGCCTCGAGCGTGGCGCGGTCGGTCAGATCGGGCTTGAGCAGGCTCTCCTCCTTCAGGTGCTGCAAGGTGTCCGAAGACTCGGCCAACAGCGCGGCACGCCACAGCAACAGCTTCTGCCGGAAATATTCGACCTGCAGCGGGCTCATAAACTCTTCATCGTCGGACGGACGATAATCTGGCGGAAGCGACGGACGCATCGGTCTCCCCGAACCTCCGTGAACAAAAGCGCCGGAGTATATGAATTGCGTTGTCCCGCTTCAAGCGCGAGAATCGCATGGAGAATATTGATTCCGCAGGCGATTCTGCACGAGCCAAAAACTTCTCCGGGCGCGCCGCGCGGCGCGGCGGGAGAGAACTTGCCCGGCGGCCGCGCCCCGCCGCCGCAACTCGGACGGGCGCGGCGGGCGCCGCGGCCGGTCGGCCCGCCGGCCGGGCATCGCCACCGGTCCATAGCTATCTGATCAATTGAGCAGGATTGCTGTTTGCCAGAGCGATGCCGGCGGCTTCAGCGTAGGAATTCTTTAAGGCGTGCGCGGCTAACCTGCCGCCATGGACGAGAGTGAAACGCAGGACGGTTTGCCGGCCGACAATGGTTTGCCGGCGCCGGACACCAAGCGCTGGGTCGCGCGGCGCAAGGCGGTCATCGTCAACGCCGTGCGCATCGGCGCCCTCAGCCTGGAAGAGGCGTGCAAGCGCTACCAGCTGTCGATCGAAGAATTCCACGGCTGGCAGCGGGCGATCGAAGCGCACGGCGTCGCCGGGCTGAGGGTCACCCGCTTGCAGATCTACCGCGACCCGCCGGCACGCCCGCTCAAGCCGCGCTACTGACCGGGCGCGGCCGGAGCCGAGGCGTCCGAGGGCCCGCCCCGGCATCGGCCGCGGCGCAGCGCAACGGATCGCCGGCAGCCGGCGCCGCCGCCGCCCTGCAGCGCTCAAAGCCCTGCAGCGCTCAGAGCGCCGGACGCGAGCGGATGTCGCCGCCGATCTTGCGCGGCAGAAATTGACCGTCGCTCGGCGCGGCGAGGAAATTGCCCCTGTCGACGACCACCTTGCCGCGCAGGATGGTCATGCTCGGCCAGGCGGCGACTTCGTGGCCCTCCCACGGGGTGTAGTCGGTCTCGTGCAGATCCTCCTTGCGGATCACCCGCCGGGCCCGCGGGTCGAGCAACACGATATCGGCGTCCGAGCCGACCGCCAGCGCCCCCTTGCGCGGATAGAGGCCCATGATCCGCGCCGCATTCGCCGAAACCAGGCCGACAAAATCGGCGAGGCTGTAGCCGCGCTTTTCGACCATATGCGTGTACATCAGGGAGAGCCGCGGCTCGACCCCGGAATTGCCGCCGGTGGTGTCGTCGATGCGGCTGCCCTGCAGTTTGACCTGGAGCGGGCAGCACACCTCGTCGGTGGCGATCGCCTGGATCGCGCCATGCCGGGTCGCCGCCCACAGCGCCTCCTGGTCCCTGGCGAATTTGAGCGACGGGTAGGTATGGAACATCTGCCCGCCCGGCCGCTTGTAGTCCTCGGCGTTGTAGAGCAGGTATTGGTGCAGGGTCTCGCCATAGATCGGAAAGCCCCTTGCCCGCGACCCGGCGATCGCCGCGGCCCCGGTCGCGGCCGAGACATGCACCATGTAGAGCGCCGCCCCCTCGACATTTTCGGCGAGCCGGATCACCCGGTTGAACGACAGATCCTCGCTGAGGGTGTTGTGCACCTCGGCCATGTGCTCGAAACCGACCCGGTCTTCGCGGATCAGCTTTTCATACATGTGCATGACGATGTCGTTGTCCTCGGCATGGATCGCGGCAATGCCGCCCTGCGCGCCGAGGATCTGCAACACCTCCCAGATGTCGCCGAACTGCACCATCCGGCCCAGCCGGTTCGGCCGGATATCGGTGGTGAACATCTTGACCGAGGCGTGGCCGGCCTGGATCGCCTCGGGCAGGGCGCCGAGCACGCCCAATGACAGCTTGCCGTGCAGCAGCAGGTGAAAGCCGTAATCGCAATAGCAGGCGCCGGCCCATTCCTGCTGGCGCGCCTCGATCGATCGCTGCAATGGCTGGTCGGGCGGGCAGGTGGCGAAATCGAGCAAGGTGGTGGTGCCGCCATGGAGCGCGGCGCGGCTGACCTGCTCCGGCGGCGCGCTCAGCATGTCCTCATTGCGGCCGGGAAACGGGATCGGCGAACTGCAATGGATATGCGGGTCGACCCCGCCCGGAATGACGATCTGCCCGGCGGCGTCGAGGGTGCGCGCCGCGCCGGCGGCGGCCAGGCTGCCGGGGGCGCCGATGGCCGCGATCCGGCCGCCGGCGACGCCGATATCGGCGGGTTCGGTGGCGGCCGGCAGCACCGCCAACCCCCCGGAAACGATCAGGTCGAACATATGGCATCCCCTTTTCGGCGCGGTCCCGGCGCGGCCGGCAGACCGGGCCAGTTTCCGGGGTTCAGCCGCCGCCGTCCAGGGAATTGCGCCGCTGGCGGCGGGGCCGGCACCAATCCTCGCGGCCGGCGAACGGGACCGAGACGGCGCGGCGGCTGCGCCACTGCGCGGCATAGGCGGCCGCCAGCGGGCGCGAGGCGACCAGGTTCAAATCCTCCGAATTGCGCGCCGCGTTGCGGGTCCAGTTGTAGGAGCCCATCAGGGTAAAGGCGCCGTCGATCACCATCGTCTTGGCGTGGGCGATCGGCACCGTGCGGTCGATCCAGATCGGCGTGCCGATCGCGGCCAATGCCTCGATGCCGCCCTTGCGCTCGCAGGGGGTGCGCTTGTCGGCGATCAGGCGGACATCGACGCCGCGCTCGCGGGCCCGCAGCAGCGCCTCGACGATGCCCGAGCCGAGCGTCAGATTGTAGGCGCTGACCAGGATCTGCCGCCGCGCCCGGTCGATCGCCGCGACCGCCAGGGCGGCGCAATCCTCTTCCGGGGCAAAGCACACCGCGATCGTCGCCCCCGGCACGGTCGCCACCGCCGGCAGGCCCGCCGCGACCACTCCGAACGCCAGCAACAGAGCCGCCGAGATCACGCATCGCAGGATAGCGGGCGCAGATTAAGGACCGGTTGCCGCCGCCCGCCGCCGATGCCGCGAAATTCCCGTGTGACGGGAATTAACCGGGAATTTTGCCGCTCCCGCCCCCGGCGACCGCCGCCCGCCGGGAAAACGGCACGCCGGGGCAACGGCTTGCCGGGGAATTCCCGTGGCCACGGAACCGGGAATTTGCCGTGGCCTGACCGGGAAAAAATCCGCCGAGACCGGAATGCCCGCCGGCCTGCTTTTGCCGGTGATCTGCCGGTCCCCCTGCCCGATCCGACCGCATCGGCATCTCCCCTGCTGCGACGATGCCCGCCTGCCGAGCATCGCTTTCGGATCGCAACATAGGATGCGAATACGGCAACTCTAGCGCCGCTCGCGATAGGTCGGGTGGGTCGAGCGCGCGGCGCAACCCCGCCCTCCCGTCAAGAAGACGATGGGTTGCGCTCCGCTTAACCCATCCTACGCGCTACGCGCTGATCCGCTAACCCGGACCGTCTGATCGCCGAAGCAAGATTTGACAGACCGTGGTCGTTATCGGTCTGGCGGACACCGTTTCAGCTTTTGGCGGTGAGGTCGCCTCGGGCCACTCGTTGGAGACAGCGAGCCCACTGGACTAGGGGTTCAACTGTTCAACTTTCACCGCGGTCACGTCGAAGAAGTAGGTCACGTTGCCGCTTGCGCTCGTGGCGGGCGTGAGACTTGGACAGCCGATGTTCGGACCACCGGGGTCGCCCGGAGAGGGGCCCCAGTTTGTGGGCACCCCCCACAAGTTCATGTGGAGCTGCTGGGGTTGGGTCGGAACATAATCCTTTTCGGTCCGGAGGAGGTAGCCATCAATGAACCAACTGACATGGTCCGGAAACCACTCCATACGGTAGGTATGCCAAGCCGAGAACGTGCCCGGTGTTACAGGGAGCGATTGAGGATGCGCTGTCTTTTGTCCAGATTCATGCGCATAGACATTGGTCGAGATTCTATAGTGGTCGCTAGTAGTGAGGGCGCTAGTGAGGATTTCGACGTCGATCTCGTCATGAATATCGCGGTTCGCGCCCGGGGGAAATTGCTGATAGGTAAAGAACCCCGCGATCATGCCACACTGGGTCCCTTCAAATTTGAGCTTGGCTTCGAAGGCAATGCCTCCGCCATTGCCAGGTAGAGCAAACGCCAGACGAGTGATCGCCTCCGACCCGCTAAAGGCGTTCCCGTCGAGCCAGGTATCCAACTGGATGCGAGCCACCCCGTTCTGCGCAAGCGGAAGGGATTGGCGCATCTGCGTCAGGCCGAGGTACGATGGGTTGTTCTGCGCCTCCCAACGGTTGAAGTCCCAGTTTGCAGAGTTGAGTGGACCGTTCGTTGAGAAATCGTCTTGGGAAGAGTGGATTCCGTCCGTTCTCCAAGCCATTCGCATTCTTCCCTGGCGTCCGACGGCGATAGCGCCTCGAACCTCGGCGACAATTCAGTGCCCGGCGAGGGCGAATTTCGCGAGTTTGAGCCGACATTCGCCAGATCCCGGCTGGTTCCGTAACGCAGGATCGTGCCTCTTGCACGGCTCGGACAACAGAAAGGCTGCACCTTCGTCGCGAACAAGAGGCGATCGCCGCGGGCGGGTGCGAGGTCTAGGCGTGAGCGCTCAGTGTCGCGGGTCGCGTCGAATCTCCGCCGAAGCGACGCGGCGCAGACCCGCGCCTCACCGTCCAGGACGGTGGCAGGAAGCTCGCCACGCTTTGCGGAACCTCGCGGTCCCCGACGATCCGGCGCTGTCCAGCGATCATCGCGCTCGACGTCGAGCTGCCGGCAGTCGACGCGTCACGCGCGAGCATGAACGCGCTGGTGAACCGGCTTTACGGTTTGACCGAGGCCGAAACAGCTTTGGTGCAAAAGGGGTGACGCATCGACGACCGCATAGCGCGGCAAGGCTGTCCGGAGAAATCATTCCGGCAACTGAAGATTTTGTATGTCTCCGGGGAGAGAAGTTGAGATCGTCTTGCGCGGGCTTGTCCCGCGTATCCACGTCTTTGTTACGGGCAAAGGAAGGCGTGGATGGCCGGGCCAAGCCCGGCGTCCGGTTCCAATCCGGTGCGTGCAGCGCAATACCCTCGTCGTCATCACCGGCTCGCCCGGGTCCACCTTGCCCCGATCGGGCACGTGGATGGCCGAAAGTCCGGCATGACGGCGGGACGAGATTCCAGCGCTCCGCCCGGCAACTGCAGCGAACACCCGCCGCGATCACACTTTTTCCCTGCACAACCTGCATAACCCCGAGGCTATTTGGCGCGGGCCGCGCGGATGGCGCGCCAGAGGCGTTCGGGGGTGGCGGGCATGTCGAGGTGGCGGATGCCGTAGGGCGAGAGGGCGTCGATCAGCGCGTTCATCACCGAGGGCAGCGCGCCGGCGCAGCCGGCTTCGCCGCAGCCCTTGGCGCCCAATGGGTTGGTGGTGGCCGGGACCGGATGGCTGGCGCTCGCGAATATCGGCGCACCCTCGGCCCGGGGCATCGCGTAATCCATCTGGGAGCCGGTCAGCAGCTGGCCTCGCCCCGGAGCCTCGATTGCGCCGCGCGGCATGGGACGCGATTACGCTGCCGGCTTTTCGTGCACCTCGATGGCGATCGCGTAGCCGAGCGCCGACAGCGCCGCTTCGAGGCTGGTCAGCTTGCTGGCGGCGCGCGGGTCGACCAGACGCGCCGCCTGGCGGTAGTCGATGTCGAGCCGGCGGGCGAGGTCGGCGACGGTCATCTGGCGAGCGCGCAGGGCATTATGGAGCGCCGCCTTCAGCGCCATCGTCGGATCGGGCGAGATCAGGTATTGCCCACGGCGCAATCGGCTCGGCGACGGGATTTCTTCATCAATGGAGATGCGAGCGGCGAGCGCCGTCGACAGGCAATCGGCGGCCTCGCTCAATGCTTCGACCTCGTCCGCGCCGTCAGTCAGCGCCTCGGGCAAATCCGGGAAATGGACGACGAGGCGCCCCTCTTCATCCGGCTCCAGCCGGGCGGGGTAGCTGTAAACTGTCGGGATCATTGCCTGATTGCTTTCCTACTCCAAGTCGCGCGGGCTAAGGCCGAGTTGGCGCAACATCTCGCGCAACAGACCGCGGCCGATCTCCTTCCGCCGGTCCTTCAGCGTCGTCCGGCGCGAGCCATAGTAGAGCGCGGCGTGGCTACCCTTGCCCATCAACTCATCGAGCCGTACCGCGACGCCGCGCTCGGTGCCGAGCCTCCTGAGCCGACGGAGGAACTCATTTCCGGTCATTCGCCGCCAGATATGACCTCTGGTCTAGTCACTAAGCACAATAGGACATTTTTGTCAATGCGCCGCAGCTCACAAGCCTGGGCCGCAGCCCGATTTGCGGCTGGTTTGCGCGACCCGGCCTAAGGGCGTCGCAATAGCGGCGAGGGTCAGTTCGCCGCGCGGATGGCGCGCCAGAGGCGTTCGGGGGTGGCGGGCATGTCGAGGTGGCGGATGCCGTAGGGCGAGAGCGCGTCGATCAGCGCGTTCATCACCGAGGGCAGCGCGCCGGCGCAGCCGGCTTCGCCGCAGCCCTTGGCGCCCAACGGGTTGGTGGTGGCCGGGACCGGGTGGCTGGCGCTGGCGAACATCGGCGCGTCCTCGGCCCGCGGCATCGCGTAATCCATGTAGGAGCCGGTCAACAGCTGGCCCTGGGCGTCGTAGATGGTGTGCTCGCGCAAGGCCTGGCCGATGCCCTGGACGATGCCGCCATGCGCCTGGCCGGCGACCAGCAGCGGGTTGATGACCACGCCGAAATCGTTGACGAAGCTGTAGCGCACCACCTCGGCGACGCCGGTTTCGGGGTCGACCTCGACCTCGGCGATGTGACACGCCATTGGGAAAGGCCGAGGGCGGGCCGTTCGAGATATTGGCGATGTCGAGGCTCTGCGGCAGGCCCGCCGGCAATTCGAGCCCGGCATGGATCTGGGCCGCCAATTCCATGATGCCGAGCGAGCGGTCGGTGCCGGCGATGACGAAGCGGCCGGCGCGGAACTCGATGTCGGCGACCGCCGCCTCCAGCACATGGGCGGCGATCTGTTTGCCGGCCGCGACGACTTTTTCGCCGGCCTCGACGATCGCCAGGCCGCTGGTCATCATCGATTTGGAGCCGCCGGTGCCGCCGCCGGCGATCAATTCGTCGCTGTCGCCCTGCAACAGGCGGATGCGGCGGAACGGGATGCCGAGCCGGGTGGCCAGCACCTGGGCAAAGGGCGAGGCGTGGCCCTGGCCATAATCGAGGGTGCCGGTGATGATCGTCACATCGCCATTGGCTTCGAAGCGGATGCCGCCCATCTCGCGGCCGGGCGGGCCGGTCAGTTCGAGATAGTCGCCGATGCCGCGGCCGCGCAGCCGGCCGCGCCCCCGGCTCTCGGCCTGGCGCATGGCAAAGCCGTCCCAATCGGCCAGGGCCAAGGCCTGATCCAGCAGGGCGGTGAAGTCGCCGCTGTCATAGGTGGCGCCGTTCGGGCTTTTATACGGCATCGCCTGCGGCGGGATGTGGTTGCGGCGGCGCAGCGCGATGCGGTCGATGCCGGTTTCGGCCGCCGCGGTATCGACCAGCCGCTCCATATAGTAATTGGCCTCGGGGCGGCCGGCGCCGCGATAGGCGCCGACCGGCGTCGTGTTGGTGAAGGTGCATTTGGTCGAGACTTCGATCAGCGGGGTCCGGTAAACGCCGAGCGTGTTGCGGACGGCGTTGCGGGTCGCCGGGCCGGGAGCGCCATAGGCGGCGCCGAGATTGCCGTAGCCGGTCAGCCGCACCGCGAGGAAATTGCCGTCGCGGTCGAGCGCCAATTCGGCGGTCATCTCGTGGTCGCGGCCGTGGCTGTCGGAGACGAAGCTGCCCGAGCGCTCGTCGGTCCATTTGACCGGGCGGCCCAATTCGCGCGCCGCGTGCAGGATGCAGTAATATTCGCCATAGGTCGGCTGCTTCATGCCGAACGAGCCGCCGACCCGGTCGGTCAGGATGCGCAGCTGGTCGCGGCCGATGCCGAGCACCTGGGCGACGTAGTTGCGAAAGCCGAACACCCCCTGGCAGCCGACATTGAGGGTCCAGTGCCGGCGCTCGGGGTCGTAGCGGGCGATCGCCGCGCGCGGCTCCATCGGGTTGACGACGATGCGGTTGTTGCGCAGCACCAGGCGGGTGACATGGGCGGCGCCGGCAAAGGCGGCGGCGACCTGGTCGCTGTCGCCATAGTGGAAATCGAGCCCGACATTGGCCGGGACCTCGTCGTAGAGCAGCGGGGCATCGGCCGCCGCCGCGGCGCCCGGGGCGGTCACCGCCGGCAACGGGTCGATGTCGATTTCGACCAGTTCGGCGGCGTCCTTGGCGGCGGCGACGGTCAGGGCGACCACCGCGGCGACCGCTTCGCCGACATGGCGCACCTTGCCGGTGGCGAGCGGGTAATGGGGCGGGGTCAGCATCGGCGTGCCGTCGCGGTTGTTCATCACCTGCCGCGCCGGCAAGCGGCCGATGCCGCCGGCCGCCAGATCGGCCGCGGTGTAGATCGCCAGCACGCCCGGCATGGCGCGCGCCGCCGCGGTGTCGATGCCGCGGATCAGCCCGTGCGCATGGTGGCTGCGCACCATCACCGCATAGGCCTGACCGGGCAGGCTGATATCGTCGGAATAATGCCCTTCGCCGCGCAGCAGCACCGGGTCCTCGGAGCGCGGCACCGGCTGGCCGATGGCGAATTTCTCGTCGAGTTCAAACAGGTTCGGATCGATGACGTCGTTCATGGGGGGATCCTTTTGCGCATCGGTCAGGATTTGCGTCAGGATATCGCCAACCGCGCCCCGGCAGGACGGAAATCGGCATGAGCGACGTCGAAACCACAGCTTTACCATGACCTCGCCGTAGAATTGGCGGCGCTGCTCCACGGCGAAACCGATCGGGTCGCCAACGCCGCGAACATGGCGGCGCTGATCTATCAGCGCCTGCCCGACCTCAATTGGGCCGGGTTCTATTTCCGCCAGGGCGAGGTGCTGGTGCTCGGGCCGTTCCAGGGCAAGCCCGCCTGCCTGCGCATCGCGATCGGCGAGGGCGTGTGCGGCGCCGCGGCGGCGCGCGGCGCGGCCGTGCTGGTCAGGGATGTGCATGAATTTCCGGGCCATATCGCTTGCGACCCGGATTCGCGCTCGGAGCTGGTGGTGCCGTTGATCGAGAATGGCGAAGTGATTGGGGTGCTCGACCTCGACAGCCCGCGCACTGGCGCGTTTCGACGAGACCGATCGCGAGGGCTGCGAGCGGCTGGTCGAGCTGTTTGTCGACGCACCATCGCCCGCCGATGGCCGAGGCCGGGGAAATCGATCCGCAATCCGGGCTGCCGGCTGCCCTTGCCGCGGCGCGAGGAGCTCGACGCCGAGGGACAGCAGGCCTGGGACCGGCTGGCCAGCCCCGATGGCGGCAGCTTGCGCGGGCTCAGGGGCCCGGGCGGCATTCAACTGCACAGCCCGGAACTCGCGCGCCGAGCGCGGCCGCTCAACCATTATCTGCGGCACCAGGCGGGGCTCGGCGGCCGGGTGCGCGAATTGGCGATCCTGGCGACCGCGCGCGAACACGACAACGCCTTCGAATGGGCCGCGCACGAGCCCGCGGCATCGGCCGAGGGCATATCGCCGCAGATTATCGACTTGATCCGGTGGCGCGGCGCCACCGCGCGGGCTCGCCGAGCCCGACGCCATCGTCATCGAGCTCGCCCGCGAAATCTTCGCCGCCCGCCAGGTGTCGCCGACAGACCTACGCCCGCGCGCTCCAGCAATTCGGCAAACGCCAAGCTCGTCGATCTCGTCGCGCTGATGGGCAATTACGCCGCGACCGCGGCGCTGCTTGACCGCCTTCGCCATGCAGCTCGATCGCGATCCGCCGCGGTGAGGGCCGCCTTGACCGGCTGCGCATCCGGCGTCCAATATCGTTGCAATAAAGAGGCGGATGGGGCGCGGCGGCAATCGGTTTCTGGGGGGCAGGCAATGGATCTCGGTCGAAAACGGGGGATTCGGTTTACCGATGCGCTGACGCCGACCCAGTTGATGCTTGTGGTAGGTGTACTACTAGTGCTTGCCCCATCGAGTTCAAGCATCGGACAGCAGCAAGGGACCCCGACTGTCCCACAGTCAGCTTCGTGCCAGGGGCCACCCCTTGAGACGGCCGTGAACTCATTGAGTGAAGAATCACCCCTTTGGTCGGCTGGGCACTTTGAGTTTACGACAGTGTATCACGCCGATGGTACGTTCAATCTGAAGATAACCCACGTAGCCTCGTTCTGGTCAAGTGAAAATCCCGTTCAAATATACCTCGGCTTGGGGGATAACCACGGCAGGTGGAGCTTGAAGGGTTGCACGTTCTGTTTTGTGCTGGATCATGGAAAATTCACCGGGAAGAAGATCTGCAAGGGTGGCAGGTTGATTGGACGGGTCTCGATCGGCGGGACGCCGTTATCGGACGGGCAACCGAACTCGTATTCAATATATTGAAGGATTCACAGCGCTGGTAGGAGGCTATTTCGGTGAATTCGTCG
>CAVZKP010000027.1:0-7268 GCA_963775875.1 uncultured Alphaproteobacteria bacterium | reverse complement strand
GAACGCGCCATAGCTGACCCTATGGCCAAGGCGCGAGCCGAACGCTGACACTTCGAGCTGTTTATGACGTCGCCGAGCGGATCGACGGCACCCGGATCGACGATGTGCGCAAGGAGACCAACAAGGTCGTCACCCTGGCCCGCGAGGACCGCGTATAACGAGAACCGCCGGTGGTCGCGGGTGTCGGTGGGACGCGGCCGCCGGCAACGATTGCGACTGTCGGGTGGTGCGCCGGCTCACCCAGATCCTGCGCCTGCCAAGGCCAACGGCACGCCGTGCGGGCCACCCTCAACGTAGCCTTGCGCCGATTCCCTGCCCCGAGATCGACCAGCGCAAGCTCGATCCGGAATTCGCCGCGCGGGTGGTGAAGCGCGGCGACACGTTGAGCGGCATCGCGGCGAAACTTCGGCGACCCGGCGCTGTGGCGGGTGGTCGCGCAAGCCAACCGCCTCGACGATGCCGCCGCACGCTCGAGATCCGGCGGCGGCTGGCTATTCCGAAGATCGGCCTGAGGATCGACGCGATGACGGTCGGGCAAGCGAGGGCGGTCGCGCAAGAGAGCGGTCTGCGCGTCTTGGTGAACGGCTCGCCGCTGCCCAACGACGCGGAGCTGCACCTGATCGAGGTCACGGTCGACGAGGATGTCTCGGTGCCGAGCCTTCATGCTGCGCCTGGCGGAAGCCGACGATGTCCTGACGGGCTTCCGTTCGGTCGACGACGACCGGCTGTTCGCGATCGGCAATGCGGTGGAAATCCGCTTCGGTCATGCCGGCGCCATGGCCAAGATCATGTGCGGGGAGATCACCGCGCTCGAGGCCGATTTCGCCGAAGCGGGGCTACCCTCGCTGACGGTGCGCGGCTACGACCGCCGCCATCGCCTGCAGCGCGGACGCAAGACGCGCACATTTGTCCAGCGCAAGGACAGCGACATCGCCGCGCAGATCGCCGGCGAAGCCGGATTGAGCGCGGAATCCGGAGAACACCAGCGTGGTTTTCGACTATGTTCTCCAGAATAACTGCACCGATCTCGAACTGTTGCAGGAACGTGCAGCGCAGATCGGCTGGGAGGTCGTCGTGCAGGACAGACGCTGTTCTTCCGTCCGGCCCGGATTGCCCAGAGTGAAGCGTTGATCCTGACCCTCGGCGAGGATCTTGCCGAATTTTCGCCGCGGCTGTCCACGGCGGGGCAGGTCCGCAAGGTCAGCGTGCGCGGTTGGGATCTCAAGAACAAGCAGCCGATCGAGAGCACCGTGGACCGCCTCAACTCGCGCATGGGCGGCCAGCGAAGCGGCGCGGATCTCGTCGCCGATTCGGTCCGGCAGCGCTGATCGAGATCGGGCCGGTCACCAGCCAGGCGGAGGCCGACCAGATCGCCCGCGGGCTGTTCAACCGGACGGCGCTGGAGCTGATCGTCGGCGAAGGCGCCTGCGACGGCCGCGCCGAACTGCGCGCCGGCAAGGTGATCGGCCTGCGCGGCCTCGGCAAGCGTTTCAGCGGATCCTACTACGTGACGCGGGCGATCCATCGCTACACCGCCGATCGCGGGTACGAGACCCGATTTCAGGTACGGAGGACAGCGCTGTGATGGACGAACTGTTCACGGACTCGCCACGCGAGCCCGGGCCTGCGCGCATCCACGGCGTCGTCGTTGGGATCGTGACCAACAACCAGGATCCCGACGGGATGGGGCGGATCAAGGTGCGCCTGCCCTCTTTCAGCAACGCCGATGAAAGCAATTGGGCGCGCATCGCCGCGCCGATGGCGGGCAAGGACCGGGGGGTCTATTTCCTGCCGCAAATCGACGACGAGGTGCTCGTCGCTTTCGAGCACGGCAATCCGCGCTTTCCGTTGATCCTCGGCGCGCTGTGGAACGGCCAGGATTCTCCGCCGGCAAAGAATAATGACGTATGCGTCATCAAGTCGCGCAGCGGTCATGTGATCCGCCTGACCGACAAAGACGGGGCCGAGAAAATCGAGATCATCGACCAGAGCGGCAAGAATAGCCTCGTCTTCGATCCCGTGGCGAAACTGATAAAGATCGAGAGCGGCCAAGACATCACCCTCACCGCCGCGAACGGGACGATCAGGCTCGACGCGAAAGCGATCGAGATCGCTTCGTCCGATTCCGTCAAGATCGATGCCAATTCGAGCATCGGCGTGCAGGCGACCGGCGGGCTGACGCTCAAGGGCGCAACCATCGATCTGAACTGACCCGTGGGACAGCCCGCAGCCAAGCAGGGCGACAGCATCGTCGCGGTCGACACCCACATCGTGATCGTGCCGGGGCCGCCGCCGGTGCCAACGCCTCTTCCGCACCCCTTTGTCGGGCCGATCGGCGGCGGCCTGAGCGACAACGTCCGGATCATGGGTCTTGGCGCGGCGACGGTCGGGAGCACCGCCGACAATCTCCCGTCGCACATCCCGATGCCGCCCGGCGCCGGCTTTCAGAAGCCGCCGGCCAACAAGGCGACGGTGCAGGCCGGCAGCGCCACCGTCAGGATCAATGGCAAAGCCGCCGCACGCAATGGCGATCGGGCGATGACCTGCAACGATCCCGCGGATCTGCCGGTCGGCACGGTCGTCGCCGCCGGCACGGTCTTGATCGGCTGAGGGCAGCAATGGCGCGGTCATTTCTCGGCAGAGGCTGGCGCTTTCCGGTGCAGGCCGACGATGCCGGCATGATCGGTTGCGCCGAATACGAAGACAGCGTGCGCCAGTCGATCTGGATCATTCTCGGCACCGCCAAGGGCGAGCGCGTCATGCGGCCCGATTTCGGATGCGGGATCTACGATCTCGTCTTCGAGGTCAACAGCGCCGCGACCGCCGCCAAGGTGTCCCATGCGGTCCGCGAGGCGCTCCTGTTCTTCGAGCCGCGCATCGACGTCATCGATGTCGCGGTGCGGCCGGACGGCGCGGGCGAGGTCATGCTGATCAGCATCGATTACGAGGTCCGCGCCACCGACAACGTGTTCAACTTGGTCTATCCGTTCTACCTTGAGCGGAGCACAGCGTGATCCCGGCGCCGCGGATCGACAGCCGCAGCGCGAGCGACATCGAACAGCAACTCCGCGCCCTGCTGAACACCTACGCGCCCGGGTGGAAGGCTTCCCCGGGGGATTTCGGCGAGGCGCTGGTGCGCATCTTCGCGCGCTACGCCGAGATCGTGATCGAGCGTCTCAACCGCACCCCCGACAAGAACCTGCTCGCCTATCTCGATCTTCTCGGCGCCTCCCTGCTGCCGCCCCAGCCGGCGAGGGTGCCGCTGACCTTCTCGCTTGCCGCGGGCAGCGCTGCGGATGGCGAGGTGCCGGCCGCGACCCAGGTCGCAGCGCCGCCGGCCGAGGGAGACACCGCTCCGCTGATTTTCGAGACCGAGCGGGAATTGGCGGTGGTCGCGGCGACGCTCGATCAGATATTCGCCTGCGAACCCGGCACCGACAGCTTTACCGATCTTTCCCGATCCGCGCCGGTGGCCGGCGACCGCCGCGCGTTCCGGGGAACGTCGGCGATCGATCACCGCCTCTACATCGGTCTGGACGGTCTCCTCGGTCGCCGTGACCTGCATGAGCTACGCCTCGACTTCAACATCGCTGCCGGCGCTTCGAGGCCGCTGGAGGTGTCCTGGTCGATCATCGATGGCACGAACGGGCCACCGACCGAGCCGATGGCGGACGGCAGGACCGGCGAAATGCCGATCCGGCCGACCAGCGACGCCACCAGCGGCCTCACTCGTTCCGGCCTGATCGCCTTTGCTTTTCCGATACCGGGTCTTGCAGAGGTGCCGCGCCAGAGCGTCGACGGACGCCAGTCCCGCTGGCTGAGCGGCCGCCTCAAGACCCCGATTATCGCCGCAGACCGGACCGTAAGCCTTCCCAAGCTGCTCATCGGCATTTCGGCGGTTCTGGTCGGGAAGGCCCTGATCGTCGACCGGGCCTTTGGCAACGCAACCCCGCTCGACCCGAAAAAGGGATTCCTTCCGTTCGGCGAGCGGCCGAAATTGGGCGACGCGCTCTACCTGTCGGCCGGCGACGCCTTCGGGGTCGCGGGGGCGCAGGTGACGCTCCAGGTCAAAGCCTTGGCAAAGCGGCCACCAGATTCGACGCTCGAGCTCAGCTGGGAATATTGGGATGGCGGCCAGTGGGAGCTGCTCGGCACGTCGCGGCCGGCGAGTTCGGCTTCTGCCCCCGACCGGGCATTCAGCGACGCCACCGGCGCGCTGATGAAAGGCGGCGAGGTCAAGTTCAAGCTCGGCCCGAGCCCCGCCCGGCTGATGGTTGTCGGCACCGAGGGCTATTGGCTGCGGGTGCGAATCGTGGCCGGAGGCTACGGCGCCGATGCGAAATATGAGCCGGTTGATCCTAAAGACGCGAAGCAAGGCTACAATTACGTTTCGGAGAGCTTTGCGCCACCTTTTGTCGATTCGATTTTCGTTGAATATGAGACGCTGTTGGAGCAGCGCGCCGACCAGATTCTCACTTGCAACAACTTTGCCTATACTGAAATACAACAGGGCAATTTTTTCGAGCCGTTTCGCCCGATCGCGGACCGCGACCCGACGCTCTATCTCGGCTTCGCGCTCCCCCTCAGCCGGTCCGCCTTTCCCAACCGGCCGATTGCGCTCTATTTCGACATCGCGGAAGCCGAGCCCGGCACCCGGCCGGACGTCCAATCCCTGGCCAGCCCGCCGCGCCTCGTCTGGGAGTGCTGGGAGGCGGACAGCGCTTGGCGGCCGCCCGGGCTGCGCGACGGCACACGGGGCCTGACCCGGTCCGGCGTCGTCGAGTTCCTCGCACCCGCGGGTTTCGCGCGGCGTCAGGAGTTCGGGGCGGAGCGCTATTGGCTGCGCTGCCGGTTGGCGGCAGGCCGCTTCGCCTTCGAGCCGCGGCTACAGCGGGTTCTGCTCAACACGATGATGGCCGAGCACGCCGCGACAATCCTCGACGAGACGCTGGGGTCGAGCGACGGAAGCCAGAATCAGCGCTACCTGACGACGCGCCGCCCGGTGCTCCATGACCGGGAGGAGCTGCGCGTGCGCGAGCCGGACCTGCCCTCGGCCGAGGAGCGCGCCGCCCTCGAAGCGGCAGCGGGCGAGGATGCGGTCACGGTAGCGCGCGACGCGAGCGGCCGGCCGCTCGAGGTCTGGGTGCGTTGGCAAGAGGCGGAGGATTTCTTCGGCTCGGGACCGCGCGACCGGCACTATGTCTTCGACCATGTGAGCGGAACGGTCAGCTTCGGCGACGGCATCAACGGGCTGGTGCCGCCGCCCGGCACGGGAAACCTGGTTCTCGCCCGCTATCGCAGCGGCGGCGGCGATGCCGGAAATTGCCCGGCGAGCACGATCGTGCAGCTCAAGACGACCATTCCCTATGTCGACAAGGTGACCAATCCCGAGCCGGCGCGCGGCGGCGCCGACGCCGAGACCATGGACTCGCTGCGCGAACGCGGGCCGCGGCAGATCCGCCACCGTAACCGCGCGGTGACGATCGAGGACTACGAGGACCTGGCGATGCTTGCATCGCCCGAAGTCGCGCGGGCGAAGTGCGTGCCGCTCTACGATCTATCCGCCGATCCGGTTCCCGACCCGAAGCGCAAGCGCCTCGGCATGGTGAGCGTGATCATCGTGCCGCGCTCGACGCAGGCAAAGCCCGAGCCGAGCCGCGCGCTGCTGGAGCGGGTCGGAAACTATCTCGACGCCCGCCGCCTCCCGGTCGTCGACCTGCGAATCGTCGGTCCCAATTATCTGCGGGTCGATATTGTCAAAGCCGAGGTCGCGCTGATCTCGATCGACCGCGCCGCCGAAATCCAGCCCCGCATTGTCGACTCGCTGGCGCGCTTCCTGCACCCGCTGACCGGCGGCTTCGACGGCGCCGGGTGGGATTTCGGACGCAGGCCGCAAAAATCCGATCTGCTGCGGCGCATCGGCGAGATCGCCGGGGTCGACCACGTCCGTTCGCTGACCTTTACCGAGACGCCCCAGCCGCCCGAACACTCGCTGGCTCTGGTCCATGCCGGTGCCATCGAGATCGCCTTGGTCGGCGGCGGCGAGCGAGAGCCGCCGGGCTAGCGCCGGAGATCTGCCTTGCCGGTCACTCTGCCCAACCTCGACGACCGCTCCTATGCCGACCTCCTCGCCGAGGCCCGGGCGCTGATCCCGGCGCTGGCGCCCGGCTGGACCGACCATATGGAGGCGGCGCTGGCCGATGTGATCATCCGGCACGAGGTGCTGCGGACGATCCTGCCCGCCGAGGGCGGGCAGCCGTACCAGCGGGTGCTGGGGATGGCGGAGCTGGGCTGGCAGCTGCCGGTGCTGCCGGTGGCGGAGGCGGACCTGGCGGAGACGGCGGCGCGGATCGCCGCCGAGCCGTTCGATCTGCTGGTGCAGGTGCCGGTGCGGGCGCGGCTGCTGGCGGCGGGCCCGCGGGTGCACGTGCTGGTGCTGGTGATTCATCACGTGGCGACCGATGGCTGGTCCACCGCGATCTTGGCGCGGGACCTGGGGACGGCGTACGCGGCGCGGCGGCAGGGCCGGGCGCCGGGGTGGGCGCCGCTGCCGGTGCAGTACGCCGATTACGCGATCTGGCAGCGGGAGCTACTCGGCGACCCTGCCGACCCCGGCAGCGTGCTGACGCGGCAAGTGACCTGGTGGCGGAAGACGCTGGCGAGGGCGCCAGCGGAGCTGGCGCTGCCGGCCGACCGGCCGCGCCCGGCGGTCGCGAGCCACCGCGGGCACGCGGTGGCGTTCGAGGTCCCGGCGGAGGCCCACCGGTGCTGGCCCGCCTGGCCCGGAACCAGGGCGTGACGTTGTTCATGGTGATCCAGGCCGCGGTGGCGGTGCTGCTGTCGAAGCTGGGCGCGGGTGACGACATCACGGCCGGGACCGTGTGGCGGGCCGGCCCGATACCGCGCTGGATGAGCTGATCGGGTTCTTCGTCAACACGCTGGTGCTGCGCACCGATGTGTCCGGGGATCCGTCGTTCACCGGGCTGCTGGGGCGGGTGCGGGAGTTCTGGCTGGATGCGCTGGAGCATCAGGATGTGCCGTTCGAGCGGCTGGTGGAGGACCTGGCGCCGGACCGGTCGCTGGCCCGGCACCCGCTGTTCCAGGTCCTGGTCACCGTGCAGGAAAAAGGGCACAAGACACCCCGCCTTCGGGTCAGCTGACCGGGCTGCGGGTGGTGCGGATGCAGGCCGGGACCGAGGCAGCCCGGCTGGACCTGGATATTTTCTTGGCGGAGGCCCGCGGTGGTGAGGGTGCGGCCGGGCTGGTCG
>CAVZKP010000026.1:0-275236 GCA_963775875.1 uncultured Alphaproteobacteria bacterium | reverse complement strand
GCCATCGGTGCGCCGGTCGGGGCGGCCGGTGAAGCATGACCTCGCCGGCTGGCGCGTCACCGACGACTGGCCCCAGCGCGTGCCCGTCACCGAGCGCGAGGTGGACGTGTTCGAGGCATGGTTCGGCGACATCCTCGACGAACTGTTCGGCGCAACGTAGCCGGACGCCGGATCGTCCATTGGATCATCATAACCCTTGCTTGTAAGTCATCCATTGGAGTAGTATCCACCATGTCGAGGCCAGTCCCCGTCAGCGTCGTCGAGACGCCTGAATTTCTGGCCGCGACACGGCGGATCATGGACGATGACGAGCGCGGCGTGTTGGTAGATTTTCTCGCCCGCAATCCGCTCGCCGGCGACCTGATCCCTGGCACGGGCGGCGTCCGCAAGCTCCGCTGGGGTCTGGAGGGACGTGGCAAGCGAGGCGGCGCGCGGGTGGTTTACTACTACCACAGCGACGCGATGCCGATCTTCGCCCTGACCGCCTACGCCAAGAACGAGCGGGCGGACCTCAGCCAAGCCGACCGCAATGACTTCCGCCGGCTGACCGCGCTCCTGGTCGAGCGTTACGCGAGGAGAACACGATGACGAGCAAAGTGGCCGAGAGCATCCGGCGCGGTCTGGAGGAGGCGCTGGCCTATGCCGACGGCACGGCGGACACCGGCCGCTACGGCATTCACGTCCCGGCCGATATCGACGTGAAGGCGATCCGGACCAAGCTCAACATGACCCAGGAAGAGTTTGCCGGGCGGTTCGGGTTCAGCATCAACACCCTGCGTCATTGGGAGCAGGGTCGCCGCGTGCCCGAAGGGCCGACCCGCGCCTATCTCCTGGTCATCGACCGCAACCCCAAGGCCGTCCAGAAGGCGCTGAGGGCGGCATGACCACCAGCGTTCCACTTCGCGCCGCACTCTACCTTCGCGTCTCGACGCCCCGGCAGGCCGAGCACGACGTCTCGATCCCCGACCAACGCCGGGAGGGCGAAGCCTATTGCCAGGCGCGCGGCTACCAACTCATCGAGACCTATGTGGAGCCGGGCGCGACCGCGACCAACGATCGCCGTCCCGAGTTTCAGAAAATGATGGAGGCCGGCACGGCTAAGCCCGGCCTTCGAATTGGTGATCGTCCATTCGTTCAGCCGTTTCTTCCGCGATCCCTTCGAGCTGGAGTTCTACGTCAGGAAGCTCGCCAAGAACGGCGTCCGGCTCGTCTCGATGACCCAGGAGCTTGGCGACGATCCCATGCACGTCATGATGCGCCAGATCATGGCGCTGTTCGACGAATACCATCCAAGGAGACGGCCAAGCATACGCTCAGGGCCTTGAAGGAGAACGCTCGCCAGGGGTTCTGGAACGGCTCCCTGCCGCCCATCGGCTATCGCGTGGTCGATGCCGAGAAACGCGGCGCCAAGGTCAAGAAGAAGCCGGAGATCGATCCGCTGCACGCCGACACCGTGCGACTGGCCTTCAGGTTGGCCCTGGAGGGGGACGGCGTTCCGGCAGCATGGGCGTCAAGGCGATCGTCAAATACCTGAACGAACGCAAGCTCCACACCCGGACGGGCGGACGCTGGGGCGTGGGTGCGGTCCACCGAATGCTGACCCGCCCGACCTACATCGGCCGCCATGAGTTCAATAAGCGGAGCAAGGGCAAGACGCTCAAGCCCGCCGATCAGATCATTGCCGTCCCGGTCCTGCCGCTGATCGACCAGGCGACCTTCGATGCCGTCCAGGCCCACCTCAAATCGCGCAACCCCAAAGTCACCCCGCCGCAAGTGGGCGGCGGCCCCACCATGCTGACCGGCATCTGCTTTTGCGCCGACTGTGGCGGGGCCATGACCATTCGCACCGGCTATCGCTACTACACCTGCTCCATCGCTGCGCGGCAGGGCGCCACAGGATGCCAGAGCCGCTCGATCCCGATGGAACGGCTGGACGATCTGGTCGCCGCACATCTGGAAGAACGGCTGCTCGATCCCGAGCGGCTGGAGGAGGTCCTGAGCGTCGTCCTCGATCGCCGCCAGGAGCGGGCCGAGCGCCGGGCCGCTGACGCGATCGAGTTGCGCAAGAAGGCGGCCGAAGCCGAGGTCCGGCTGAAACGGCTCTATGACGCGATCGAGAAGGGCGTGGCTGATATCGACGACGAGTCGCTCAAGGAACGCATCGCCGAACTGCGAGCGCTGAAATCCCAGGCCCAGGCTGACGCCGAGCGAGCTGTCATCGCCTTGGAGAGTGTCGGCGCCGAGATCACACCTGCCAAGCTGCGCTCTTTCGCGGATGCCGCTCGCCAGCGCCTACGCGGCCCGGATGGACGCTATCGCCGCGATCATCTGCGCGCACTCGCGCAGCGCGTCGAGGTCGCTGAGCGCGAAGTCAAGATCATGGGATCGAGGACCAATCTGCTGCGGACGCTCGCCGCCGCATCGGGCGTAAATCCGGCTACGGCCGGCGTGCCCAGCTTTGGACCGAAGTGGCGGAGAGGGAGGGATTCGAACCCTCGGTCCCCCGCAAGGGGGACAACGGTTTTCGAGACCGCCCCGATCGACCGCTCCGGCACCTCTCCTGCGCTGTGGTCGCCGGCGCATAACAAGCGCCGATCCGCGATCCACGTAGAGCCGCACACTACCCCAAGCTGCGCAGCTCGGCAATCTCGGCAAAAGCCGGTATCGAGGGCCGTAATCGGTCTGCCAGCCGAGGGCTGGATCTCCGGAGGCTTTGGCAGCGGCTGCCTTGGTCGGGGCCGGGGCGATCCGAGCGAGCGCCTCCACGCCAATCGAAGGCTGAGCGCAACAACGGCGCTGGCGGTTCAATCGACGACCGGCCTGATTTCGCGCAGCCTGGGAAGCACTTCCTTCGAGAACAGGGTGATGTTCTTGACCGCCTCGGCATGGGTGATGAAGCCGGTCTTGCCGACCATGATCAGATGGCCGAAGCCGCCAACCTTGTCGTAGAACTCCATGATCTGCCGGTACACCGTGTCGGGGTTGCCGGCATACATGCGGCCGCCGGCCATCGCCATCTCCGCCGTCACACCTGGCCGATTCAATGCCGAGTCGCGCCCCGGCCGACCGATCCCGCTCGCCGTCGCGGGGTTGCGGAAAAGCTGCGGAGCGAATTCCGGCGATGTCTGGCCGGGCAGGAGCTTGGCGTATTGCGGGGCCGATTTCATGCTGGTGTTGACAAACCACAGCAGCTTCGAGCCGACGCGCACGCCTTCCTCGTCGCTGTCGCCGACATAAACAAAGGCCGAATAGCCGAACCGGTCGGTGGCGGGTTTCGAAAGACCGGCCTCGACCCGTGCCTGACGGTAGGACGCCCAGGCCCGCCTGGTCACGTCGACCCCGCGCATGACCATGATGTTGACCATGCCGCGGCGGCCGAGTTCAGCGGTGTCCTCGGGGTCGGAGGTCGCCGCCCACATCGGCGGATGCGGCTGCTGATACGGACGCGGCCAGATGTTGACGTGGCGGTGGGTGAAATGCTTGCCCTCCCAGCTGAACGGGCCTTCGTGATGGGTCAGGCTCTTGCCGATTAGGTCGATCGCCTCCCAGAAGCGCTCGCGCACCCCGATCGGGTTGGCATTGCCCGAGGCCATCTCGGTGCCCCCCGATTTGACAAAGCCGATTTCGAGCCGGCCGCGCGAGATTACATCGGCAGTCGCGTATTCCTCGGCCACCCGCACCGGGTCCTGACGCACCGTGACCAAGGTCCCCATGCTGAGCAGGCGAATATTGTGGGTCTGCCGTGCGACGATGCCGAGGATGACGGGGCTCGCACCATAGAGACAATTGATCCCGGCGTGGTGCTCGCTCGAGGTAATGTTGAGCCCGAGTTCGTCGCACAGGAGATATTCGTCGAGCGTCTCCTCGAACAGCTGCGCCGCAACTTTGGGATCGCAATAGCGGTTCGGCAGGCTGGCCCGCACTGAATCCGCCGCACCGAGCACCTCCTCGGGCACAAACGGGTACGGGTTCTCGCAATGAAACCAGGCGTCCATGATCTGCTCGCTCGATTGACTCGGATCTGTCGGCGGCGCGATGCTGCAGCAGTTGCCGTGCTGGAGGAAATATCGCATGACGCTCGAATTGCGCCAGCTTCATCCGCTGTTTGCCGCCGAGGCAGATGGCATCGACCTGGCCCAGCCGGTCGACGCGGCCATGGTCGACGCGATCTGGCGGGCAATCGACATTTATGCCGTGCTGGTGTTTCGCGACCAGCGCCTTAGCGACACTCAACTGCGCGATTTCGCGGCCCGGTTCGGCCCGCTGGAGATCGGCCGCTCGGCGGCGAGCGGCGGCCGGCGGCGCCTGGAGCACCCGGAGATCGGCGATATCTCGAACCTGGACGAGGACGGCAGGCTGCGCGCGCTCGACGACCGGCGCCGGCTCGACAGCCTCGGCAACCGGCTGTGGCACACCGATGCGTCCTATATGCCGGTGCCGGTGGTGCTGGGGATGCTGCATGCGGTGGCGGTGCCGCCGGCCAATGCCTTAGGCGGCGGCGAAACCGAATTCGCCGATATGCGCGCGGCCTATGATGCTTTGCCGGGAGCGATGAGGGCGGCGATCGACGAGCTGATTGCCGAGCACGACATCACTTGGTCGCGCGGGCAAATCGGCTTTACCGAATTCGCGCCGGGCGAGCGCGAGAAATATCCGCCCTCGCCGCAGCGGCTGGTGCGCCGGCACCCGGGTTCGGGACGCAAGACGGTCTATCTGTCGGCGCACGCCTCGCACATTGTCGGCTGGCCGGTGGCCGATGGCCGCATCCTGCTCTACGACCTCAATCTGCACGCGACCCGTCCGGAATTCGTCTACAGCCACAAATGGCGGGTCGGCGATCTGGTGATCTGGGACAACCGCGACACGATGCATCGCGGCCGCCCGCACGACGATTCCCATCCCCGCGATCTGCGCCGGGCGACCACGCTCGACATCCGCTCGACCCTGGACGAAGCCGCCTGAACGAGCGGCAGTAAGGCCCCTCACCCAGGCCCGCACCGGTCGTCAGCCGCCGCGCAAAGGAGCCGGAGATGAACACCCGCATCGCCTTGATTCACGCCGTCAGCGTCGCGATCCAGCCGGTGCAGGAGGCATTTCAGGCGCTGTGGCCGGAAGCCGAATGCGGCAACATTCTCGATGATTTGCTGAGCCTCGACCGCGAGCGCGACGGGATGCTGACCGCGGCGATGACACAGCGCATCCTGACGCTGGCGGAATATGCCGCCGCCATCGGCGCCCGCGGCATCCTATTTACCTGCTCGGCGTTCGGCGAGGCGATCGATGCCGCGGCGGCGCGTACCCAGGTCCCGGTGCTCAAGCCCAACGAAGCGATGTTTGAAGCGGCACTGGCGGCCGGCCGACGCATCGGCATGCTGGCGACTTTCGCGCCGAGCGTCGCATCGATGGAAGACGAGTTCCGCGCGATGGCCGAAACGCACGGCTCACCAGCGACGATCGAGACCTACTGCGTGCCGGGAGCGATGGCGGCGCTCAAGGCCGGCGACGCGGCGAACCATAACGGGCTGATCGCGGAAGCGGCGCCGCGTTTCGAAGATTGCGACGCGGTGCTGCTGGCGCATTTCTCGACCTCGCGCGCGGCGCCGGCGGTCGCCGCGGTAGTCGACGCCCCGGTTCTGACCAGCCCCGGCAGCGCCGTCGCCAAGCTCAGATCGATCATCGATCGGCAGAGCGCCGGGTAATCGGCGGTTCAACGCTCAGTGGTTGGTCGGGCCAGGTCGCGCTCGACCGCGCAAACCGGGGGAGTCGACCCTATCTCGGCGCGGCCCCGCCCACTAACCGTTATAAATCTTCAACAGCTCGCCATGCGCCCATTTGACCGAGTCCTCTGGCGCCATGCCCTGGACCGCCTTGGTGTACATGTCGACGATGATGAATTTGGAGATGGTCTCGGCCGCCGCACGTCCGGCCGGGCCGGCATAGCCGGCGAAGCGGCCGCTCTCGGCCGCGGTCCGGAACGGGGCCACCACCGGGTCGATCTTCCATAGTGGGTCCTGTTCCCACACCTTGGTGCTGCCTACCGAGAAGCCCTGCTGCGAGGTGAACCACTGTTCATAAATCGGCTTGGACTGGAACCAGCGCAGGAAATCCTTGGCCGCCTTCTGGTTCGACGTATAGGCCGGGACAATGTTCGAAAACGGCACGTGATAGCTGAATTGGCCGGCCGGACCCTTGGGCAGTGGGGCGTGGAAAATGTCCTTATACATCGGCGTTCCGGTTTCGGTCAGATAGGTGTCCGGTTTGCTTCGGGCCAGCAGATAAATCGATGCGGCGTTGCTGGTCGAACTGATCGTATTGGCGAGAAACGCGCGATTATTGCCAGCATCGTCCCAGGACAGCGCACCCTCGTCGAAGCATTCCTTCCAGAATGGGACCGCGAATTTGACCGACTCGACAGTCTCTTTGCTATTTAGGACGACGGTCTTGCCGTCGGCCTCGACTTCCTTGCCCCCCCAAGACCATAAATAGGGGTACCAGAACGCCGGTCCGTCGCCAAACGCGTGGGCGAGAGTTTGACCATAGGGATGCTGCTTGGGTTTCAGTTGCTTGCCGACGGCGCGATACTCGTCCCATGTCTGAGGGAATTTGTCGGGGCCGGAGCCGACTTCCTTGAACCACGAAGTCCGGTTGGCCATCAACACGCCGAGGATCGTGAAAGGCACCGCAATCCATTTTTTGCCGTCATTGGCGACGGCGTGCGCGGTTTCGTAATAGCCGCCCTGCGCCTTGCCGATCTCCTCGGCCACGTCGCTGACATCGACGACGCTGTTGGCGTAGAGCTGCGACCAGTTGTTGACCGCCATCATGATATCGGGACCGGTTTTGGACTGGATCGCCGAGCTGATCCGCGCCTGCACGCCGTCGCCATTGATGGTCTCGATGCGCAGGTCGATGCCGAGCGCCTTCTTGCACTCCTCGGTGATCTTGCCGCGCAGCAGCTGATCGGAGACCGGCACGAAATCGACAAATTTTAGCCAGTGCAAGGATGTCGTCTGGGCATAGGCCGGCGCCCGTCCCGAAGCGAGGATCCCGGCGAGCCCGCCGGTACCGGCGGCGAGCGCCCCCGCCCCGGAAACCCGCAAGAAGCGGCGACGACCGATGTAATGCATCATTGTTCCTCCGTTCGGATTTTATTTGGATTTTTTCGCCAAACAAAATCATAACTGCAAGAGTTGCTGATCTGGCGGGCACGCGCCGTGCCGGTGCTATCTATATTGCCGCTGACGATTATGTCGAGTGGCTGGTAGCCGTTGCTGCCAGGTGGTGTCAGCGATCGCATCGCCAGCTGGCCCTGCGCCCCGACCGGTCCCGACGAGCTGGTAGCCGGTGGCAGTAGTGTACTGCGCCTGACCCTGGGCTATGGTAAGCGGCCCGGCGACCCGGTCAGCACACACGCCCATCTGTCCTCCCCTGGTCCGGTAGGTTTGAGTGACTTTGACCGAAGAGACCAGCGCGTAGGTGCCATCAAACTGCGTGCCGGCGGTCGAAGGCGCAGGCGTCTGCGCATTGGCGGTGGCAAGCAAACCGAAAAATCCGACGATCCACAACCATCCAATGCTCTTCCGCATGCGCCGACCTCCCATTTTCGGGCTCTTCGCCCTCCCGTCTCGCGCAGGTTCGTCTTGGAACCGCAAATCCGCCTGTTCAGAAGACGAGCAACTAACCGTCGTGAACCTGGCCGAGATCGCCCGCTCGCCCCCGGATCAAATCACCGCTTCGGAGGTTGCGTCGAAGAAGTGCAATCGCTCCGGGTTCAGCGCCAGGCGCAGGCGGTCGCGAACATTGACCCGGATGCTGGGCTCGACCGAGGCCACCATGGTGTTGCTCCCGACCGCGACGTCGAGCAGGATCTCCGAGCCGAGCTTCTCGACGACTTCGACCGCGGCATCGAAACCGAGATCGGCCGGATCATCGCCGGTGGCCACATGCAGATCCTCGGGGCGAATGCCCATCGTCACCTGCTTGCCGGCATAGCGGCCGAGGCGGCCGGCGATTTGCCCCGGCACCCGGATGCCGATACCGTCATCCTCGGCCCACAAAGCCCCATCGGCCTCACGCATGGTCACCGTGGCAAAATTCATCGCCGGGGAGCCAAGAAAGCCGGCGACAAAGCGGTTGGCGGGCTCGTTATAGAGTTCGAGCGGCTCGCCGACCTGCTGCACCAGGCCGTCGCGCATGACGACCACCCGGTCGCCCAGGGTCATCGCCTCGACCTGGTCGTGGGTCACGTAGATCGCCGTAGTGCCGAGCCGGTCGTGCAGCTTTTTGAGCTCGACCCGCATCTGCACGCGCAACTTGGCGTCAAGGTTAGACAGCGGCTCGTCGAACAGGAACACCTGCGGATGGCGCACGATTGCGCGGCCGAGGGCGACGCGCTGGCGCTGACCGCCCGACAGCTGCCGCGGCTTTCGCTTCAGCAGATCCTGCATGCCTAGGATCTCGGCCGCTTCCTGCACCCGTTGGGCGATGTCGGCGCGGTCGAATTTTCGCATTTTAAGGCCGAAGGCCATGTTGTCGTAGACGCTCATATGCGGGTAGAGCGCATAGTTCTGAAACACCATCGCGATGTCGCGATCCATCGGCGACAGCTCGTTAATGACCTTGTCGTCGATCAGGATGCGCCCCGACGAGATCGATTCGAGGCCGGCCACCATGCGCAACGTCGTGGTCTTGCCGCAGCCGGACGGGCCGACCAGCACCATGAACTCCTTGTCGCGGATCGACAGGTTGACGTCCTTGACGGCGTAGACTTCGTCAAAGTTCTTGTTGACGTTCTGGAGGACTACTTCAGCCATCGCTCTCTCGCGTCGTGATGCTAACCCTTGACCGAGCCGGTCACGCTGGCAACGTAGTGCTCGACAAAGAAGGAATAAACAAAGGCGACCGGGATCGAGCCGAGCAATGCCCCGGCCATCAGCTCGCCCCAATAGAACACGTCGCCGCGGATCAGTTCAGAAGTCACCCCGACCGGGACCGTCTTTTCGCCAGGCGAGGATAGGAAGACCAAGGCATAGATAAACTCGTTCCACGACAAGGTGAAGGCAAAAATTCCCGCCGACAGAATGCCCGGCACGGCGATCGGAAAAACGATGTACAGCATCGCCTTCCAGCGGGTGGCGCCATCGATACGGGCGCATTCTTCGAGTTCTTTGGGAATGGATTTAAAATATCCCATCATCAGCCAGGTGCAGAACGGGATCAGAAAAGTCGGATAGGTCAGGATCAGGGCCCAACGCGTATCGCCGAGGCGAAAATTGCGAATGATGTCGGCGAGCGGAATGAACAGCAGGGTCTGCGGCACGAGATAGGTGATGAAGATCCCGGTCCCCAACGTACCGGCAAACGGAAACTTCAATCGCGACAGCGCATAGCCGGCGAGGAGCCCGCAGAACAGCGAGATCGCCGTCGCCGACAAGGCGATGATCATCGTGTTCAGCAGCCAGGTGGAGAACAGAGTCTGGGTCAGCAGATCTTCGATGTGCGACAGGGTCGGGTGCCAGGTCCAGAACGGGTTGTAGTTTGGCGCGTTCCAGGGATGGTAGAGTTCGCTGTCCGGCCGGATCGTGGTGATCACCATCCAGTAGAACGGAAATAACAGGCCGACGACGAAGGCGGTCAATGGGACGTAAAAGAAGACCCAGCGTCGCCAAACAGAACCCTCGATCATGGCTCAGTGGGTCTCCGCCTTACGGATGTAAAAAAGCTGGACGATGACGACGAGCAGCAGCACCGGGAAGACGGCGAGCGAGATCGTCGCACCCTGGCTCAACAGCCCGGTACCGATGCCGATCTGATAGGCGTAGGTGGCGAAAAGCTGCGTGGCGTTGGCCGGTCCACCGCCGGTCAGCACATAGACGAGCTGAAAGTCGGCAAAGGTCTGGATCACCGAGAACAGCATCACCACCAAGGTCACCGGCAACAGCAACGGCCAGGTCACGTGCAAGAAGCGCTGCCACGGCCGGGCGCCGTCGATGGCCGCGGCCTCGTGCAGTTCGGGGCTGATCGTCTGCAACCCGGCGAGCAGGCTGATCGCGAAAAACGGAACGCCGCGCCAGACATTGACGATGATCACCGAGATCAGCGCCAAATCCGGATCGCCCAGCCAATTGATCCGGTGGTCGATCGCGCCGAGCCTGAACAGCCCCCAGTTGATCACGCTGAAGGTCGGGTCGAACATCCATTTCCAGGCGAGCGTCGACAACACCGTCGGAATGATGAAGGGAAGCAGGATGAACGCCCGGGTGAAGGCCTTGCCCTTGAAATGATGGTTGAGCAGCACCGCCAGCCACAGGCCCAGCGCCAGCTTGAACACCGTAGCGACGAGGGTATAGATGCAGGTGTTCCACACCGCGACGCGAAAGATGCTGTCGTTCCAGACGTCCTCGAAATTTTGCAGCCCGACGAAATGGCCCGGCACGCCGACCCTGGTGTCGGTCACCGACAGCATGATCCCCTTGACGAACGGGTAGGCGATAAACAGGCCGAGCAGCACGATAGTCGGCAGCAGCAGCAGCAGCGCCAGCCAGCGCTCGTCCTCGAGCAGCCGGGTGATCGGCCCGCGCTTCGGTGATCCGGCGTAGGCATGCGGGGCAGCGATCGTGGTGAAAGTCATTTCGGGGTCTCCAAGCCGGCCGAGGCTGAGGTCACGCGTAAACCTTCACCAACTCGCCATGCGCCCATTTGACGGCGTCGGCGGGCGCCATGCCTTGCACCGCCTTGGCGTACATATCGACGATGATGTACTTGGTCTGAGCCTCGGCTGAGGCGCGACCCGGCGGCCCGGCGTAGCCCATCAGCCGACCCTCGTCCGGCAGACTGCGGAATGGCAGGAGCACCGGGTCTTTCTGCCACAGCGGGTCCTGGGCCCAATCCTTGGTCGCGCCAAGGGTGTAGCCCTGCTGCGAGGTGAACCATTGCTCGAAGATCGGCTTCGAGTTGACCCAGGCGATAAGCTGCTTGGCCGCCGTTTGGTTCTTCGAATAGCCCATCAGCATGTTCGTGAACGGGCCAGGCAGGTTGAACTGACCGCCCGGGCCCTTGGGCAGCGGCGCATGCAGGATGTCCTGATACATCGGAGTCCCCTTCTCGGTCAGGTAGACATCCGGCTTGCGCTTGGCTTCGAGATAGATCGAAGCGCCATTGTTTGTGGCGCTGATGCTGCCGGACAGAAATGCCCGGTTGTTGCTCGAATTGTCCCAGGCGAGCCCGCCCGTGTCGCAGGCATCGTTCCAGAACGGGACCGCGGCCTCGACCGAGGCCACCGTTTCTTTGCTATTGAGCGCCACGGTTTTACCGTCGGCGTCGACTTCCTTGCCGCCCCACGACCACAGCCACGGATACCAAAAACCGGGTGGGTCGCCAAAGGAATGGCTGAGCGCCTGGCCGATCGGGCGGCCTTTGGCTTTCAGGATCTTGCCGGCAGCCTGCAGCCCATCCCACGTGTCCGGAAACTTGTCGTGGCCGATCTCCTGAAACCAGGATTTGCGCCAGGCGACGAGCCCGCCGCCGATGCACCACGGCACGCCGATCCACTTGCCGTCCTTGGTCGCTACCGCCTTCGATATCGGGTAATAACCGCCCTGATCGGCGCCGAGCTTCTCGGCCACGTCGCTGACGTCGGCAAGGCTGTCGGTATAGAGCTGCGGCCAGTTGTTCAGGGCCAGGATGATGTCCGGCCCCGATCCGGACTGGACCGCCGAGGTGACGCGCGCCTGAATATCGTTGGCGTTGACCATCTCGACGTTGAGTTTGATGCCGAGCGCCTTTTGGCATTCCGGCACGATCTGGCTGCGCAGCAATTGATCGGAGGCAGGGATGAAATCGGACCAGCGCAGCCAATGGACGGTCGAGGCCTGGGCGTAAGCAGGCGCCCGCCCCGAGACCAGGATGCCGGCGAGGCCGCTTCCGGCTGCGATCGCGCCGACGCCGGAAAGCTTCAAAAGCCTGCGCCGGTCGATGCGTCTAATCATCGTTCCTCCCAACGTCGAGCCGCGTTCTGCTGGCGAAAACGAGGTTTAGAGCCAACTGCCCGGCTGCACAAGCCGGATTTCGGGCAAGCGGCTTGCCGGCGGTCCAGGTGTACGATAAGGGGGTCGTTGGGCGAACGCACGGCGGCATCGGACGGGAGAGGCGAATGAGCGACGCCAAGGCGATCACCGTTCCGGCATTTGCGGCAGCCTGCGCAAAGCCTCGTACAATATGGCGGCGCCGCGCACTGCGATCGAATTGAAGCCGCCGGAGATGACCATCGAGATCGCCGAGATCGGCGCCATCCCGCTCTACAATGAAGATGTGCGTGCCCAGGGCTTTCCAGCGCCGGTCGAGACCTTGCGGCGGCAGATCGCCGGCGCCGACGGGTTGCTCTTTGTCAGTCCCAATGCAATTACTCGATATCCGGGGTGCTCAAAAACGCGATCGACTGGGCCTCGCGCCCGCCCGAGCCCGAGGTGCTGATCGGCCAGGCCCACACCAAATTCGACGCCTCGGGCCGCTTTGCCGATGAGGCCGGGCGCGGCTTTATTCGCGATCTGCTGGTGGCGCTCGAAAGCTGGACCAGGCTGATCGGTCGGAAAGCCTGAAGCAAACGGGAGGAGACGTTATGGAGCTCGATTTTACCGGCAAGGTGGCGCTGATCACCGGGGCGGGAAACGGCATCGGCCGAGCTACAGCGCTCGGTTTCGCCAAGGGCAGGGCCAAGGTCGTGCTGGTCGACCACGACGTAGCCGGCGGCGAGGCGACCGCCGGAATCATCCGGCAACAGGGCGGCGAGGCCCGGTTCGCCAAGGCCGACGTCACCAAATCGGCGGAGGTGCAGGATTACGTCAAGGCGGCGCTCGACGCCTACGGCGCCATCGACTGTTTTTTCAACAATGCCGGCATCGAGGGCAAATGGGCCCATACCGCGGAATATGACGAGGACATGTTCGATGCGGTGATCGGCGTTAACGTCAAGGGCGTGTTCCTGGGCCTGCGTCACGTGCTGCCGGTAATGCTGCGGCAGAAGCGGGGTGCGGTGGTCAACACCGCCTCGGTCGCCGGGTTGGTGGCGACGCCCGGCATGCCTGCCTATGTCGCCTCCAAACACGCGGTGATCGGGCTGACCAAGACCGCCGCCGGCGAGGTTGCCCGTCAGGGGGTGCGGGTCAACGCGGTCTGCCCCGGCCCGGTCGACACCCGGATGATCCATTCGCTCGAGGCCCAGCTCAACCCGGCCGACCCGGCGAGCGTCAGCCGACGCTATCAGGCGGCGATCCCGATGGGCCGCTATGTCACCGCGGACGAAATCGCCAATACGGTGCTGTTCCTGTGTTCCGATCTCGCCGCGGCCATTACCGGCGCGCAATATGTCGTCGATGGCGGGCGAACCGCGGTCGGCGGCGCGGTGACCCAGGCGATGCAGCGCTGACTAGGCAAATCTGAGCAGATTGTGCGGCGACTGCGCTGGCAGCGGACCCAGGGCTGCGCTATCGTTAGCGTTGCGCCGCGCCTCCTCGCGGAAGCCGGCCAGGAAGGGAAGTCATGAACGAACCTCGCACGTTGGCGATCGATATCGGCGGCACCGGGATCAAAGCTGCTTTGCTCGACGATGCCGGACGGTTGATTACCGAGCGTCGGCGGGTGCCAACTCCGTCGAAACCGGTAGCACCCGCGGCACTGGTGCATGCCATCGACGAGGTGGCGACGCCGCTTGGTACCTTCGAGCGGGTGTCGGTCGGCTTTCCGGGCTATGTGCGCGAGGGACGGGTATTGACCGCGCCCAATCTCGGCACCGCGGCTCTAGCCGGCTTCGACCTGCAAGCGGCGCTGGCAGAGCACTGGGGAAAGCCGGTCCGGGTGCTCAACGATGCTGACGTGCAGGGCTTCGGCGCGATCAAGGGTGACGGGATCGAGATGGTGCTGACCTTGGGCACCGGCGCCGGCACGGCGATATTTCGCGACGGCGAGGTCATGCCGCATCTCGAGCTCGCCCACCATCCGGTCAGCGGCGACAAAACCTACGACGAATACATCGGCAACGCCGCCCGCCGCAGGAAGGGCAAGAAGGCGTGGAACAAGCGCGTCGCCAGGGTGATCGACATCCTGCGCGAGGTCGTGCGTTTCGATCACCTTTATATCGGCGGCGGCAACGCCAAGGATTTAGCTGCTCCTTTACCGGACGATGTGTCGATCGTGCCGAACACCGACGGCCTGACCGGCGGCATCGGCTTATGGCGAGCGGATCCGCCGCCGCACACCGCTGCCGGCACCGCCGCCGACGATGAACCGGCCGGTGCCGGCACCGCCACTTCCGGCGAAAGTGAGCTCCCGGCCGCAGCCCCAGTCTGAGAAACTCGGTTCCCAAAGCACATTCGCAGGATATGAGGGTATGCGGCACTCGGCGGCGATACTGCTGACGTTCGTACTGGCCGGCTGCGCCGTTGCACCATCACCGCCTCCCCGGGCACGGGCGCCGGCAGCGCCGACAACGGCGCTGAACGCCCATATCCCACCATTCGCGCGCTCGCCTTATGAGCCGTTTTCGCGCGAAGCGGCAGTTCAGATCGCCCTTGGCGAATGGCGGGCCTTTCGCCAGCCGGTGGTTTTCCCGAACATCGAGCTGCCAGAGGACGAAGAGCGCGAAGAAGGCTTGTGGCAGCGGGTCGGTCTCTATTGGTGGCTCGGCCTCGACCCGAGCTGGCGCCAAAGCGGCTGGACCGGCATGCATGACGAGAACGGCCAAGTCTTTCCAGCCGACCGCGACGGCTTTTACGCCTGGTCGGCGGCCTTCATCTCGTATGTGATGCGGCTGGCCGGTGCCGGCGACAGCTTTCCCTATTCGGAGAATCATTCCGATTACATCGACGCCGCAAGCCGCCATGATCCCGGCGTGGCGCTGACGGCCGAGCGAGTAGAGGTCTACGCGCCGCAGCGTGGCGATTTGATCTGTCTATGGCGCGGCCGGCGGCCGGTTACCTTCGACGAGTTGCCGGCTGGCCGCTTTCCGGGCCATTGCGACATCGTCGTCGGCATCAAGCCGGGCCAGCTCGACGTCATCGGCGGCAACGTCCAAAACGCGGTAGCGATGAAATACATCCCGGTCACCGCCGACGGCCACCTCGCCGGGCCGGACGGCGTCGTGCTCGACCCCGACCATCACTGGTTCGTCGTGCTGAAGGTATTATACCAGCGCGACGGAACCCCACCGCCGAGCAACGCGATTTCGGCGGTGCCCATTCCGGGACATGACCCCGCTTAAGATTTCCCCGCCGCCGCGACCTCGCGCCCGCGCCCGCCATCGATCATCGCCTCGGCCAGCCACGGTTCGCGAGCGAGCACCAAACGGTAAAGGGTTCGCACGGCAGCGACGATTTCGCCGCGGCGGCCGAGCAGCGCGTCGCCCAGTTCGATCATGCGCAAATTGGGCCATGCGCGCGGACGTGCTCGGATGACTTCACCAACCGCGTCGCGTGCTGGACGGGCTGGATCACGCTGCGCCAGGATCAGGATCGCCGCTGCGGTCGAGCGCGAAACCCCGGCATGGCAATGCACGAGAAGGTGCGGATAGGTCGGCTCCTCGCCGGTCTCGGACGGGATCGCACCGAGATCGCGGCCAAAGGCGAGCAGAAGCTCGAGATCCCAGCGCTCCGGCGCGATCCAGCCCGGCAGCGGCTCGATCACATCGTGAAAGTGCAGTTTCAATCGCCGATGGACGTCGAAGGCGTGCAACGCCTCGGGTTCGGGCCAGCCCGGATCGAGAATCGAGAGGATATGGGTCACATTGCGGGCGCGATGGCCGGCGAGTTCATCGAGCCCGCAGACCGTGATCCGGAACGGTGTTCGCGCAGTGCTGCTCACGCTCACGCTCCCTCTCCCTGGCCGCCGATAATCCGCGATCGAGGGTTGCGCATAGTTGTGGCAAATCTGTGCCGGCCGCCTCCCCTCGCAACCGCCGCAATGTTATCCCGGCAGAGCCAATGAGTTATGGTCGAGCGGCGGGCCGCCGCGAAAATTTTTCCGCGATCCGTCGAGATCAGGCCGGGCGGCGATCGGCACGCTCGGCGAGCCGAGCCTCGATCGCATCCCAGATCTTGCCGGCGATATCGACGCCGTCTAGCCGAGCGATCTCCTGGATACCGGTCGGCGAGGTGACGTTGATCTCGGTCATCCAGTCGCCGATCACGTCGATACCGACAAAGACCAGCCCCTGGGCGCGCAGGGTTGGCCCGATCGCCGCGCAGATTTCGCGTTCGCGCCGGGTCAGTTCGGTCTTCAGCGGACGCCCGCCGACATGCAGATTGGCCCGCGCCTCGCCTTCGGCCGGCACCCGCAGCACGCCGCCCATCGGCTCGCCGTCGACCAGAATGATGCGCTTGTCGCCCTGGCGGATCTCGGGCAGATAGCGCTGCACCATGACCGGCTCGCGCTGGATCGATTCGTACATCTCCAGCAGCGCGGTCAGGTTCTCGTCGCCCGGTCGCAAGCGGAACACGCCGGCCCCGCCATTACCGAACAGCGGCTTGAGAATAATATCGCCGTGCTCCTTCCAGAAGGCGCGGATTTCCCCGCGATCGCGGGTCAGCAAGGTCGGCGGCATCAATTCCCTGAACCGCAGCACAAAGAGCTTTTCCGGCGCGTTGCGCACCGCCGCCGGATCATTGACGACGAGAGGGCCGTCGTCGGGCAGCAGCTCCAGCAAATGCGTCGCGGTGATGTAGGCCATGTCGAAAGGCGGGTCCTGGCGCATCAGCACCACATCGAACCCGCCGAGGTCGAGTTCCTCGAAGGCGCCGAACCGGTGATGGCGACCGTGACGGCGGACGACGTCGAGCGGCCGGCCGCGGGCGTAGAGCCGCCCATCGCGCAGGGTCAGCGCCTCGGGCAGGTAGTGGAACAGGGCATGGCCGCGCGCCCGGGCTTCGAGGGCGAGGGCGAAGGTCGAATCCGCATCGATATTGATTGTTTCAATCGGATCCATCTGGATCGCGACGGCAAGACCCATGCCGACCTCCCGAATACGCTGTCGGCGATTATACGCGGCTTCGCCCCGCCATGCGCGGACCTCAGTTCAATTGCGCGCGCAGCTGCTGCAGGATCGCCGCAGCCTGATGGCGCGCCATGTCGTCGGGGGCGCGAATGATATATTGCTCGAACGCGGCGGCGGCGGCTCGCAGATTGCCGAGATGGCGGTGCAGGATGCCGGCTTCGCGCCATAGATCGGCAAGGTCGGGGGCCAGCATCAGCATCGTCTCGACGATTTTGAGCGCCCGCTCGTGGCGCTGCTCCTGCAATAGCCGCGATTTGAGGTTGTTTTGCAGACGCAACAGCACATCACGGTCGGAGACCGGCGCATAAAAATCCGGCGTCAGCTCGCTGTCGCCGCCGATGACCGCCTTCAGCAGCTCGCGCAGCTCAGCCGCGCCGCAGACTTGGCCGCTGTGGAAAGGATCGAGGATCAGCCGCTCCGCCCGGTCGGAGAGGCGGATCAGAAAATGGCCGGGAAAGGCGAGCCCGGCCGCTTCCCAGCCCTGCGCCCGGGCGGCGTCGATGAACAGGATCCCGAGCACCACCGGCAGCCCCTTCCGCCGGTCGATCACCCGCATCAGATTGGCGTTCTGCAGATCATCGTAGGTTAGCTCGTCGCCGGAATAGCCGTACTTCAACAGGATGATTTCGTTGAGCGCACGGGCCCGGCCGGCAAGATCGCCCGATGCCCCGGGATGGCGCGCGACATCGCGGGCGATCAGCCGCAGATGATCGCGGTAGCGGGCGAAGTCGACGCGCTGGCGCTCGAACGAAGCCAGGACCAGCGCCGCCTCGGCGATCGGCAGCTCGCGCCCTTCCGAGGCGCCCAGCTCGCGCAGAAAGCGCACGCAACTCTCGGGATCGGGACGTTCAGGCGGCTCGTTCATATTGCGGATCGCTGATCGTCGAAGGGGCGATTGGAACCGAACAATATTTTTCGGACCGTTAGCTGTCCACTCTCAAGAGCCCCGGCGCCGCTCCGGCGAACGGGACCCGACATTCACAGCTTCTGAACCTCGACCGGGGTCGTCGGCGCAGCGGCAGGCATATCTGGGCCAGGTTCGCTTCCGGCGGATGGATAGGGCCCTGGCGGCGGCGAGCCCGGCGGCGAGCCCGGACGGATCTCGACATAGGAGACCACCCGCTTCACGCCCGGAACGTATCGCGCCGTGTTGGTCGCGCTGTCGAGTTCGGCCTGGCTGCGGGCCGAGCCGATCAAATAGACCGAACGGTCGACCGTCTCGACCGTGTAATTGACCGAGCGAACATGGCTGTCGAAGACGAGGTCCGATTTCACCCGTGAAGTGATCCAGGCGTCCTTGGCAGAGTTCCAGGCGCCTTCGGGCGGCGCCACCTCGATCTCGTTATAGACCGCGCGGACTCCCGGCACCCGGCTGGCGACTTCCTGGGCCTGGGCCTTCATCTCCGGCGTAGGGGCGGTGCCGGTCAACAAGGTCCTACCCTCATAGACGGTCACGTTGAGATCCGCCTGCATCTGCGGGTCAGTCTGAATCCACGCGCTCTGAATGTCGGTCTTGAGCGCAAAATCGTTGGCCGTGCCCTTGACCCCGCGCTCCTGATCGGCGGCGTAGCCCGCCCCGCCGGCGGCTGCGAGCCCGCCGACGATGGCCAACGCGCAGCCGCCGAGGGCGGGGGTCAGCCCGAGACTCAGCGCAAGCCACAGGACAAGGCGGAAATTCGACACCGATCACCCCCCGGCACCAATGTGTCCGGCCGGATTTTCCGATAAATCGCAGCCATTTCCAATGGCGAGGCCGATGGCGATCCCGACGACAGCCACGCCGCTGCGGTTGATCGGATGGCCGGCGCCTCGAGGACCCGATCGAATCTGATGCTCTGGCAAGGAGTTGCCAGCGAGAGGAGGCGGACCGGTTGCGACCAGACGCCACTATTCGCCGGCGCGCCAGGCGTCGTGCCAATGGCGCGGCAGGCGACGCCGGGCGACCAGCATCACATCGAATCGGAGGTCGAGCCCGGCGAGGTCGGGCCGGGCTCCCAAGAAGGCTTCGGCGGCACGCGCGATGCGGCGGCGCTGGCGCGGCGCGAGCGCGGTCGCCGCCACGCCGATTTCGCCGCGCGATTTGACCTCGATGATCGCGAGCACCCGGCCGCGCCGGGCGATAATGTCGATCTCGCCCGACGGGCAGCGCCAGCCGCGCGCGACAATGCGCCAGCCGCGCAGCCGCAGATGCCATAGGCAGAGCCATTCCGCGAGCCGCCCGCGGCGCTCGGCACGCCGCCGCCGGACGATGTTGCGATGTTCGACGCGTCTCATCGCCGCTGGTCCCGGATCGCCAATGCGCGCCGATAGAGCTCGCTGCGCGGCAGGCCGGTCTCCGCCGCGAGCTGAGCCGCCGCGTCGCGCACGCCGAGTTCGCCGAGCACCGCGCGCAGCCGCCGATCGACCTCGTTCGCGTCCGGCAGGGCCGGCTCGGGCGGGCCGACGACGATGACGATCTCGCCGCGCGGCGGCCCGACCTGCCGATAATGGCCGGCAAGATCGGCGAGAGGCCCGCGCCGGACCTCCTCGTGCAGCTTGGTCAGCTCGCGCGCAACCGCGGCCTGCCGGGGTCCGAGGATTTCGCTGAGGTCGGCCAGGGAAGTGGCAAGGCGAGGCGGCGCCTCGTAGAAAATCAGGGTTGCCGCAAGCGTTGCCCAGCGCGCCAGCGCCTGGCGCCGAGCAGCCTGCGGCTTTGGCAGAAAACCAGCGAACAGGAAGGCATCTGGCGGTAGGCCGGAGAGGATCAGCGCGGTCAGCGCCGCGGACGGGCCGGGAGCCGCGGTCACCGGCAGACCCTCGGCGATCGCCGCACGGACCAGCTTGTAGCCGGGATCGCAGACCAGCGGCGTTCCGGCGTCGCTGACCAACGCCACCCGCCCGCCGCGGCGCAACGCCGCCAAAATCGCCGGCCGCACCTGTTCGGCGTTGTGGTCGTGGTAGGTTTCGAGCGGCGTCCTGATCTGGTAGCGGGCGAGCAGCCGGGCGGTAATCCGGGTATCCTCGCAATAGATCCGCTCGGCGGCGCGCAGCACGCCGAGCGCCCGCGAACTGACATCGCCGAGATTGCCGATCGGGGTCGCCACCAAATGCAGGCCCGGGGACAATTCCGCGCCGGCGGCCGACGGCTCGGCCGGGTCGGGTTTACTCGGAGTCGGAGCGCCGCTAGGCTCGCAACCCTCGCCGCTGTCGCCCGAGGTCGCCCGTGCCGCGCTGGTGTTTCCCCCGGTTCGCTTCACCTTTTGTCGTCCTCGTCGCCGTCGCCGCACTGGCCTCCTGCGTCCCGCCGCCGATGGTAGCGGCCCCGGTCGCCCCGCCGCAACCACCCTACGGCCCGCCGCCGCCCCCGGCGCCGCCGAAACCGGTCGCCGCGGCCGGACCCGCCAAAGTCGCCCTGCTGGTGCCATTGTCGGGGCCCAATGCCGGGCTCGGCCAGGCGATCCTCAACGCCGCGCAGCTGGCCCTGTTCGAGGTCGGCGGCGACCAGCTGACCCTGGTCCCGCGCGACACCAAGGGGACCCCGGGCGGTGCGGCCGACGCCGCCCGTGCGGCGGTGGCCGAAGGGGTCAGCCTGATCCTCGGCCCGCTGCTCGCCGCCGAGGTCGAAGCGGTCAAGCCGATCGCGCACGACGCCCACATCAACGTCATCGCTTTTTCGACGGTGACCGGCCTCGCCGGCGGCAATACGTTTCTGATCGGCTTCCTGCCGCGGCAGGAAGTGGTGCGCGAGGTCGCCTATGCCCGCCAGCGCGGCATCGCCCGGTTCGCCGCACTGGCCCCCGATACCGCCTACGGCCATCTGATGGCGGATGCGCTGCGCGACACCGCGTCGTCGACCGGCGGCGCCGCCGCGAAAATCGAATTCTACCATCCGGGCGGCGGCGATGCCGCAGCCGCGATCGGCCGCCTGCTGCCCGGCGCCGCCCCACCAGGCGCCGCCCCGCCAGGCGCGCCGCCCCGCCAGACGCCGCCGCCGCGCCGGATCAAACCGCGCCGGCGCCGCCGGCGGTGCCGGATTTCGACGCGCTGCTGTTGCCCGAGGGCGGCGACCAGCTGAAGCGCATCGCCCGGGCGCTGACCGCGGCCGGGCTCGACACCAAGGCGACGCGGCTGCTCGGCAGCGGGTTGTGGGACGTGCCCGACATCGGCGACCAGCCGGCGCTCGACGGCGGCTGGTTCGCCGCCTCGCCGCCCGAGGCGCGGCGCGATTTCGAGCAGCGCTACCGCGCCACCTATGGCCGCGAGCCGCCGCGGCTGGCTGCGCTCGGCTACGACGCCGCGGCGCTCGCCGCGGTGCTGGCCCGCAGCTCCAACGGCCCGCCCTTTTCGCGCGAGGCGCTGCTCGACCCGAACGGCTTCAGCGGGGTCGACGGGCTGTTCCGCTTCACCCCGGACGGGCTGGTGCAGCGCGCCCTCGCGGTGATCGAGGTCGAGCCCCAGGGCAATGTCGTGGTCGACCCGGCGCCGCAGAGCTTTCACGACCTCGGCTATTGAGGCGGGGGCGGCTCGGGATCGGGGCGAATTCCCGGTTCAACGGGAAAATAACCGGGAATTTCCCCGCCGCAGGCCGGATCGGGCCGGCCGGCGGCGCCAGCAGCGGCGGCGCGGCAAGGGCTTATCGGCAATTCCCGCGGTTTGGGAAACGGGAATTGTTCCAGCCGGGCCGGGAACCCGAACGGCCGAGCCGGGAAGGGTCGAAAGGACATTGCGATATTGACAATCCATGAGAATTACGCTAGGTTGACGCCAATCTGGGGTGCCCCACCCCGCTTGCCAAGAGGATCAGCGATGAGGCGGACGATTGCCGGTTGACGGTCCGCGCGATTATCCGGTCGGCTATAAGAAGCCGCCGGTCGAAACCCGGTTCAAAAAGGGCAATAACGCGAACCCAGGCGGTCGCCGACCGGCCTCGAAGAACCTGGCGACGCTGCTCGAGCGCGCGCTCGACGAGCCGGTCGTCGTCGCCGAAAACGGTCAGCAGCGGCGGCGGACCAAGCGTGATCTGGTGGTGGAGCAGCTGGTCAACAAATCGGTCAAGGCCGATCTCGCCGCCACCAAGCTGTTGTTCGAGATCCTGCGCAAAATCGATCCGCGCGCGGTGACGGCAGCCGCCGATCCCACGGCCTCGGTCACCGCCGACGAGGCGATCGAGCAGGTTCGGGCGAAACTGGCCCGGCTCGCCCGCAGCACATCGCCGCCTGCCACCGAACCGATCCCGGATACCGAGTAGAAGGCGGTTCGGCTGACGCGGCGCCGTTGCGAATAGCGCCACGCGAGCCGGGCATCGTCGGTACAGGCGGAGCGACGCCCGCGGGTCGGCCGGGATTTCGGCGCTGCGAAGCGGCTACGCGCCCTCCATGCCGCTGAGTGGTTGCAGGTTCGCCGCGGCGGCCCCATTTTGAAGAAATCGAGTTTCGATAAGGGCATGGCTCCAGCCATCGCGCTCGCGGGCAACCGAACGGCGCTTCCCCGAATTGAGCTGCGATCCGGCCCGGCGAGCAGCGTCGGACCGCAAATTCCGTATTGAGGTTGGTCGATGAATATCGGTACCGTTAAATGGTTCGACGCGCGCAAGGGCTACGGCTTTATCGCACCCGAGGACGGCTCGAAGGACGTGTTCGTCCATGTCTCGGCGGTCGAGCGCGCCGGCATCGGCAGCCTGTGGGAGGGGCAAAAGATCAGCTACCAGATCGAGCACGGCCAGCAGGGCAAGATCGCGGCGGTCGATCTACACGCAGCATAGGCCAGGCGGCCAACGCCGCCATTGGTCGCCGGCGCCGCCCAGCGCGGCGGTCCGGGAGACCAAATCGGGGAGAACAATATGTCACAGCACAAATTCCGCGTCGGGCAAGCGGTGGATTTCTCTCCCGACCCGGGCGTCGATCGGCTGAGCCGGGGCCGCTATACGATCGTCCGCCTGCTTCCGCTCGAAGGCAACACCCCGCAATACCGGATCAAGAGCGCGGCCGACGGGCACGAGCGGCTGGTTCGCGAGGGCCAGCTCGATACCCGATAATCCTGGTCGTGCGAAGCTGAGGTTTGCCGCCGCTGCGGTTAGACCGGAACGTCCGGTTAGCGGGCGTCTTGCGGCCCGGCTGCGGCAGGCCGGTTGCGGCAGGCCCGGCGGCGGCGCGGCAACCGGCCTTCTCCGATGCGCCCGGAGCATTATCCCGACATCATTTTCCAGTTGTTCAGATGCATTCAGGTGGTGCACGGCACGAAATATCGCGTCATGCACGGATTTGGTCCAGGCTGTCCGGTTCTACGGTCCGTATGCAAGTTCACCGGGTATTCGAAATAGCTCGCTTCTCCTGAGGCCGTCATGGCCGGAGTCGAACAGAGGCGTTGATTCCGGCCAGTCCGATGTGACCTCGATCGAGGGTGCCGAAGAGAGCGTGGATCACCGGGACGAGCCCGGTGATGACGACGAGGAGCAAAGGCATTGCGCTGCACTGCAACCGGGTTCGCGGAACCGTCGGACACGCCGCTCGGGACTCGTAGTGGCTTGCGCGGGCGTCCGACGAGCAGGCCAGACGACCGAGGTATCGTCTGGACGCAGTGGTGCGAATTTGACAGTTGGTACTCGGTCCCTTCTTGCGTCATTCCCGCGAAAGCGGGAACCCGAGCACCAAAACCTGGTTTGCCAGCCCACCCCCACTTTCGCGGGGGGACGAAGGCTACGCAAGTGAATTTTCGTCTGAACACTAGCACTTCGGTCAATCTGACCTGATCCCGGGCGAACCCGGCGGTAGCCCGCCATCGTCCGGTCCCGCCGCCGCGACCCTCGACTGCGTGAATTTCTCCTGACCCAAGGCGCTGGTGAAATGCCCAAATTCCGGTCGCGGTCGGCCGCGGCATTGCTGGAATCGGTCCCGTACCTGCTGGTCATCGGCACCGTCTGCTACCTGTACTCGATCGTCAGTGACGGCCATTTGTTCAATGAAGATTATGCGGTTTATCTGCAGCAGGCGTGGAACATCGTGCACCACGCGCCCATGCAACAGATGGGCGTGATTCAATATATCGATCCAGGCCGACCGCTGCTGAGAACGACACCGTTTGTTTATCCCCCCTTATTACCGTTGATTTTTGCATTGCCGGTTAATATATTCGGGATCAATATTATAGTATTCAAGATGATTCAACTGGCCATGTTTTTGGCTGGGTTGTTGCTTTTCTGCTATGCGATGCGGCGGTGGCGATTTACCGTGCTGGAAATATCGGTTTCGGTATTGCTGATGACGCTGTGCGCCGAAATCCGCCAGTCGGTGAACACGATCGACAGCGATCTGCCATCGATATTTTTTCTGGTGCTGGCGCTGATGGCGGCGCAGGCCTTGGTCGAGAAGAACGGCAGCGAATTTACGTTCGGCATTATCTCGGGGATCGCGATATTCCTGGCGGTCGCGATGCGAACCGCGGCGGCGCCGCTGTTGCCGGCGCTGTTTCTCGCCGATCTGATCGTCCACCGCCGGGTGCGCTGGCTGAAGCTGAGCGTGCCGGTGGCCACGATCGCGGTGCTGTGGCTCGCCCAGTCCGTTATGTTCCACTCGGTATTTTCTTATGGATTGGTGCTGAGATATCGGTTTTTCACGCCGCTCGACAACATTCGGCAATTTTATTGGTCGCTCGCCATCCCGCTGACGCAGTCGGCCCTGCCGAGAGTGGCGCTCGCGGTACTGATCGCATTAGCGGCCCTGGCGCTGTGCGGCGTCGTCTACGAGGCGGCCAAAGGCATGGTGGTCGCCGTTTTCATCATCTGTTACACCGCGATGTTGCTGGTATTGCCCGATTTTGATGCGGGCGCGCGCTATCTGTTTCCGCAACTTCTGGTTTTCGGCGCCTTCGCGGTCAGGGGCGCCAGCTTGATCGCCGGCCTTCTCCGCGGCCGACTGCGTAATACGCCGATCCTGCCGATCGGCACCGCGGCGGCGGCGGTGCTGCTGGCTGGGCTCAGTCCCGATCCGCTGCCCGCGGGCCATTGGGATTTCGGCGCGACGGCGGCGCCGGCCCGCCAGACCTTTGCCTTTATCCGCAACCACATTCCCGCCGACGCCATCCTCGCCGCCACGATGGATCGCAGTTTTCACCTGTTCACCCAGCGGACGACGATCCGATTTCCGTACCGCCCGCCCGCGGATCTGCTGCCGTGGCTGCGTCGTTACGGGGTCACGGCGGTCGCGATCAAATACTCCGCGCCGCACTGGAAATACGATTTTTCCGACTGTCCGGGGCTGGAGTTTTGCCGCGCCGATGCGGTCGAGGGGGCGAAGGAGGTGTTTCGCAACGCCGATTACGCCGTGTTCACCATAGCGCCGCAGCCCGACCGGCCGCCGCCGGCGAAACCGGAGGCGAATTAGCCCCGGCCATCTCCGTTTGGCGCGGGTCAGGCGTGGCCGGCGTCGCTCGACAAGGTCGACGGCTCGATCCCGAGCTTGGCCAGCGCGCGGCGCCATTTGCCGTCGTGATCGGGGTCGAACACGATCTGCTCGTCGGCGGCGACCGACAGCCAGCCATTGGCCTGGATCTCGGCGTCGAGCTGGCCCGGCGCCCACCCGGCATAGCCGAGCGCGAACAGGCATTGCCGCGGCCCGCCGCCTCTGCCGATCGCGCGCAGGATTTCGAGGGTGGCGGTGACCGAGATGTTGTCGGCGACCGGCAGGGTCGCCTCCTCGCGATAGTCGCCGGTGTGCAAAACAAAGCCGCGCCCGATTTCGACCGGCCCGCCGAAATGCACCGGGCGGGTATCGGCGAGACTGCCGGGCTCGATTTCGAGCTGGGCGAACAGCTCGGCCATGGTCAGCGAGCCCACCAATTTGTTGATCACCAGCCCCATCGCCCCGGCATCGCCGCTGTGCGCGCACAGATAAATCACCGAGCGGGCAAAGCGCGGATCGCCCATCTGCGGCATTGCCACCAGGAGCTGGCCCGCGAGCGAACTCATCGTGCCCTCCGATGCGATCCGTCGTCCATCATGCCCGCCCTTTCGATTGCCGCGGCCGATACTCACGGGTACGGCCGATCATAGGGGTTTCGTTGCCGGCCGGCGCACAAAAAACCGGCATGCGGCGGCGGACCGGCGGCGGCCGGCGATGGCCGGCGGGACGGCGCCGGCGGGCGGTCCGGTTTGCCCGGCAGTCGCCGCTGTGCTATCGCTCGGGCTTTCGCATCTGCACCAGCATCGGAGGGACTTCCCATGACGATCCAAGTCGGCGACAAGCTGCCATCGGCGACGCTCAGGCAGGTGACCGCGGAGGGGCCGAAAGAGGTCAGCACCGACGAATTCTTCCGTGGCCGCAAGGTCGTGCTGTTCGCGGTGCCGGGCGCGTTCACCCCGGCCTGCTCGCAGCGGCATCTGCCGGGCTATGTCGACAAGGCGGCCGAGATCAGGGGCAAGGGGATCGACGAGGTCGCCTGCGTCGCGGTCAACGACGCCGCGGTGATGGGCGCCTGGGGCAAGGACCAGAAGACCGAGGGCAAGGTGACGATGCTGGCCGATGGCAGCGGCGATTTCGTTCGCGCGCTCGGGCTCGAACTGGATCTGAGCAAAGGCGGGCTCGGGGTGCGCTCGAAGCGCTATTCGATGCTGGTCGATAACGGCGTCGTCAAGTCGCTCAACGTCGAGACCCAGCCGGGCCAGGTCGACGCCTCCAGCGCCGAGGCAATGCTGAAGGCGCTGGTGTAGCGCCAGGCTTTCCCGGCCGCGGCCCGGCCCCGCCGGACGGGCCGGGCCGGGCCGAGGGGACGGATCAGGGCGGGCTGTTCCGCTTCTCGGCAAGGATCAGCAGGTTCTTGCCGAGCCGATGCTGCAAGGCGCGGTCGAGGGCGCGGCTGAGGCGAAAGAATAGCCGGTCGTAGAGCTTCAGCGCATTGCGGTTGACGTCGCCGGTATCGTTGCCGACCAGACGATAGCCGATGGTCAGGGCGAAGCCGAGGCTGTCCACATAAACCGCGCGGCAGACGCGAAACCCCGCCTCGTTCAACAACGCCACCAACGGTCCGCGGCGATAGCGCCGATGGTGCCCGACCTTGCGGTCCATCGCCGAAAACAGCACCGGAAAGGCCGGCACGTAAAGCAGCAGCCGGCCGCCATCCTTGAGCCGGCCGGCGAGCCCGCGCAAGGCGTCGCGGTCGTCGCCGATATGTTCGAGGACATTCAGGCTGTAGACCAGATCCAGGCTGGCGGGGGCAATCTCGTCGATGCTGGCGACCACGCAGAGCCTCGCCTGCCGCAAATGTTGCCGCAGCCGCGCATCCGGTTCGACGCAGACCAGATCGACGCCGCGCTCCAGCAGCGGGACGGCAAAGGTGCCCGATCCGGCGCCGAAATCGGCGACCTTATCATTCGACCGGATCTGCGCTTCGATCAGCGAATGCAGATAGGCGTTATAATGCCTGGCCTCGCTCATCACCTCCAGATTGTCGATCCCGGTGTAATCGGTCATTGATCGGGTTGGGGCAGCGGTCGGGTCGGCGTGGCCAAATAGAACATCCGCTTCATCTCGCGCCGGCCGCGGGTGACGGTGTCGAGGATCAGGCCGCAACACAGGCTCAGAAAAGACAGCAGCATGATCGATGCGGCCAGAACCGCGGTCGGCAGCCGCGGCACCAGCCCGGTCTGCAGAAACGTCGCCACCACCGGCACCCCGAGGATCAGCGCGACGGCGGCAAAGGCCGCCGCGGCGATCGAGAAGAACAGCAGCGGACGCTCTTCCTTCATCAGCCAGATGATGGCGCGCAGGATCTTTATCCCGTCGCGGTAGGTATTGAGCTTGCTGTTCGAGCCGTGCGGGCGGTCGCGATAGCTGGTCGGCATTTCCACGATCGGCATGTGCAGCGACAGCGCATGGATCGCCAATTCGGTCTCGGTTTCGAAGCCGCCGCTCAGCAACGGGATCGATTTGACGAAGCGCCGCGACATTACCTTGTAGCCGGACAGGATGTCGTCGAGACCGGAGCCGAAGATCAATTTGATCAGCCCGGTCAGCACGACATTGCCAAAACGATGCCCGCGCCGGAAGGCGGCCCGGGCGGTGGCCACGCGCACGCCGTTGACCAGATCGAGGCCATCGCTCAAGAGCTTCTCGATCATTGCCGGGCACGCCGCCGCGTCGTAGGTGGCATCGCCATCGACGACGACAAAGACGTCGGCTTCGACATCGGCCAGCATGCGGCGGACCACATTGCCCTTGCCCTGCATCGGTTCGCGGCGGACGACGGCGCCGGCGGTCGCGGCGACTGCCGCGGTATTATCGGTCGAGTTGTTGTCGTACACGTATACCGAGCAATTCGGCAGCGAAGCGTAAAAATCGCCGACCACCGAGGCGATCGTGGTTTCTTCGTTGTAGCAGGGGATCAGGACGGCGATGCGGATCGTCGGTTCCACCGGCTTCCCGTTCAGAGCGGCGGGGCACGCAGCGGGCGCAGGTCCGGGGCGGGGCGCAGCGCGGCTTCGGTCTTGGCCTGCAGCGCGGCAAAGTCGATGTCCTCGGCGATTTCGCGGACCAGGAGGCCGTCCGGGGTGACGTCGATCACCGCGAGGTCGGTGTAGATGCGGCGCACCGCGGCGGCGGCGGTCAACGGGTACTCGCAGCGCCGCCGGATCCGCGGGGCGCCGGTCTTGGTGGTGTGCTCGACCAGGACGCGGATCTCCTTGGCGCCGACCGCGAGGTCCATCGCACCCCCGACGCCGGGCGGAAAGCCGGGATCGTCGGTTGTCCAATTGGCCAGATCGCCATTCTCGGACACCTCGAAAGCGCCGAGCAGGGCGAGGTCGAGATGGCCGCCGCGGATCATCAGAAACGAGTCGGTGTGGTGCACATAGCTGCCGCCGGTGACCAGCGTGACCGGCTGCTTGCCGGCGTTGATCAGGTCCGGATCGACCGCGTTGGCGCCGGGCGCCGGGCCGACGCCGAGGATGCCGTTCTCGCTGTGCAGGACGATCTCGCGACCTTCCGGGATGAAGTCCGACACCAGGGTCGGCAGGCCGATCCCGAGGTTCACATAGGCGCCGTCGGCGAGGTCCTGGGCGGCCCGCCAGGCGATTTGGCGACGTTTGAGCGGCATCGGGGTTGCTCCGAACAGATATTTGTCATGGCCCGCCTCCGAGCCGGCCATCCACGCGTTGCGGAGCCGAGGGTAGAGGCGTGGATCACCGGGTCAAGCCCGGTGATGCCATCAGGGTTGCACTCGATTCGCCGGAACTAGCCCGGCACCTGGACCAGGCGGTCGACGAAGATGCCGGGGGTGATGATCATCTCCGGGTCGATCTCGCCCAATTCGACGATGTGACGCACCTGGGCGATGGCGAGGTCGGCGGCCATCGCCATGGTCGGGTTGAAATTGCGGGCCGATTTGCGGTAGGTCAGATTGCCCCAGCGATCGGCGCGGTCGGCGCAGAGCAGCGCCACATCGCCCTTGAGCGGCTGTTCGAGCACATAAATGCGGCCGTCGATCTCGCGGTGCTCCTTGCCTTCGGCGAGCCGGGTTCCGACCGAGACCGGCGAATAGAAGCCGCCGAGCCCGGCGGCGGCGCAGCGCATGCGCTCGCTGAGGGTGCCTTGCGGCAAGAGTTCGAGCTCGATCCTGCCGGCGGCGTAGAGCTCCTCGAACACCACCGAGCCCGAGCTGCGCGGAAACGAGCAGATGATCTTGCGCACCCGTCCGGCGGCCATCAGCGCGGCGAGCCCGGCACGCCCGGTGCCGGCGTTGTTGGCGACCACCGTCAGATCGCGGGCCCCCTGCTCGACCAAGGCTTCGCACAAGGCGTCGGGCAGCCCGGCGCCGCCAAACCCGGCGCACAGGATCACCGCGCCGTCCTTGACCCCGGCCACCGCCTCGGCCAGGTCGCGCACCCGCTTATCGATCATGGTTCACCCGCCCCGATTAGAAAGCGACGGCGTCGCCGCCCTTGAGCGCCAGCATGGCCCGCGCCTCGTCCGGAGTGGCGATTTCGAGCGACAGATTTTCGACGATGGTGCGGATCCGGCTGACCTGGTCGGCATTGCTGGTGGCGAGCTTGCCGCGGCCGATCCACAGGGAATCTTCGAGCCCGACCCGGACATTGCCGCCCATCACCGCGCCCATCGTCACCAGCGGCAATTGGTGGCGGCCGGCGGCGAGGATCGACCAGGCATAGGCATCGCCGAACAGTTTGTCGGCGATATGCTTCATATGGACCAGATTGTCGGGATCGGCGCCGATGCCGCCGAGAATGCCGAAGATCGTCTGCACGAACAGGGGCGGCTTGACCAGGCCGCGGTCGAGGAAGTGCGCCAGGTTGTAGAGGTGGCCGACATCGTAGCATTCGAACTCGAAGCGGGTGCCGCAGCCCTCGCCGAGGTCCTTCAGGATGCGCTCGATATCGGCGAAGGTGTTGCGGAAGATGAAATCGCGGGTCATTTCGAGATGCTGCGTCTCCCACGGATATCGCCAATCCTTGTAGCGGGAGAGCATCGGATAGAGCCCGAAATTCATCGAGCCCATGTTCAACGAGCACATTTCGGGCTTGGCGCGCAGCGGGGCGGCGAGCCGTTCGTCGAGCGACATGCCGTGGCCGCCGCCGGTGGTGATGTTGACGACGGCGTTGGTCGCCTGCTTGATCCGCGGCAGGAACTGCATGAATACGCCCGGATCGGGGGTCGGCCGCCCGTCTTTCGGATCGCGGGCATGGAGGTGCAGGATCGCCGCCCCGGCCTCGGCCGCGGCGATCGCGTCGCGGGCGATCTCGTCCGGGGTCAACGGCAGATAGGGGCTCATCGTCGGGGTATGGATCGACCCGGTGACGGCGCAGGTGATGACGACCTTGCCACCCATAGCCATGGTTTTCCTCCCGTCAACGCTGGCCGGCCGTCGCGCCGCCGCGGGCGGGGCGGCTAGCCCTGCGCCCGGATGAACGACTTGACCTTGGGGTAGGTCTCGGTCTGCCACCGGCGGCCATGAAAGACGCCATAATGGCCGACTTTGAGCTGGAGGTGTTGGGTCTTTTTCGCCGGCGGGAGCCCGGTGCACAGATCATGCGCGGCGACGGTCTGACCGGGCCCGCAGACATCGTCGCGCTCGCCCTCGACGGTCATCAGCGCGGTGCGCTCGATCGCCGCCGGCACGACCGGCTGGCCGTGCACCTGCAACCGGCCGCGCGGCAGGTCGTGCTGGTGAAACACCCGCTCGATGGTCTGCAGGTAGAAATCCGCCGGCAGATCCATGACCGCGGTGTACTCGTCGTAAAAGGCGCGGGTTGCCGCCGCACTGTCGCCGCTGCCGCGGGCGAGGTCGCGGAACATGGTCCAATGCGCCGAGACATGGCGGTCGAGATTCATGCTGAGAAACCCGGCGAGCTGCAGGAATCCCGGATAGACGCAGCGGAAGCGGCCGGGATAACGCGCCGGCACGGCGGTGATGACGGTCCGCTCGAACCAGTCGAGCGGATGCGCCTCGGCGAAGCGGTTGACCGCGGTCGGATTGACCCTGGTATCGATCGGCCCGCCCATCAGGATCATCGAGGCCGGCTGACACGGATCGTTTTCGGCCGCCATCAGGGACGCGGCCGCCAGCACCGGGACCGATGGCTGGCATACCGCCATCACATGGATGCGCGGCCCGAGCAGACGGGTGAAGCGGATCACCAAGGCGGCGAAATCGTCAAAATCGAACCGGCCATAGAGCAGCGGCACGTCGCGCGCGTTCCGCCAATCGGTCAGGTAGACGTTGTGATCGGCCAGCAGGGTTTCGACGGTGCCGCGCAGCAAGGTCGGGAAATGCCCCGACAGCGGCGCCACGACCAGCACGGTCGGCTCCTCGCGCGTCGAATCCTTGCGGAAATGGAGCAGGTTGCAGAACGGATGCGAGGCGACGACCTCCTCGCTGACAGCGATCTCCTTGCCGCCGATGATGACCGAGCGGATGCCGAAAGCCGGCCGTTCATGCGACAGGCCGGCGTGGGACAGCAGCTCCATCGCCGCCGCGGCGCTGCGCACGCAGGGCAGGTCCCCGACCGGCAGCCACGGATGGCTCAGCCAGTCATGGGCGGTTTCGGCCATCAGCCGGACCGGACCGAAAATGTCGTTTTGAGCCTGGTAGGCGTCGTAAAGCATATATCCTCGTAGATGCCGGAAGCCGGCGAGGGCGCAAGCGTCCGAAGAAGCGAAACGGCTCCCCGTTTCGATCGATTATCAGGCGAAAGCATCCCATCTCGAAAATCCTTTTAATTCAAGCTTATATTTGTCTTGACAAGCGTTTAGGCAAGGGGTGACGCGATCGCCTTGCCGGGCTGGGGCGAGCGCTTGATGTTCGTCGATTGTTTCTTGGCCGGCGATCAAAACAGCCGCTTTTGCAGGCGGCGACCGCGATATTGCCTATCCGGTGGACAGGCCGGGTTCAGCGTGGCGGGGCGACGACGCCGTCGCGAACCTCGTGGACGACGACCCCGGAGAGGCGGGGCGGCGGCGCCAGCCAGCGCGGGTGAGCCAGGCTGGTGGCGACGTCGCGTTCTCCCGCCTTCCACCGCCGGGTCACCGCGCCGGTCGAGAAATCAGCCATCTTCGCCGCGAGATCGGCGACCTCGCCCTCGTGAACCAGGTGCAGGATGGTCATCGTCGCGTTGCTGGCCTCGGCGAGACATCGGCGGATGTCGATCTCGCCCCGCGCCGCCGGCGGCAGGCGCTCACCGAGCAGCGCGATCATCCGGCGCAAATCGTGGCTGCGGCGCAGCGCGGCGATCTCGCGGGTGGTGCGGCTGATCCCGCCATCACTGCCGGGCACCGGATCGTAGCCGTCAACCGCAAAGCACAAGGTATCGGCCGGGCGGGCGTCTTCCAATGCCGATACCGGGACGGCGCTGCCGGCGAAAAGCTGCTGGCCGATGGCGACCGGCGGCAGCCCCGCCAGCGGCATGCCGGCCAGCACATGGTCGAGGCCGAGCACGTGCCGGTCGTTGTCGAAAAACGTTTCCGCCCCGGTCGCCAGATTGACCGCGCCGAGAACGACGCGGATGGCGCCGGAATTGACCCGCTCGAAATCGACCGCCTGGGCGATCAGTTCGCGCAAGTCGCCGGCCGAAACCATCGGCTCGGCCATCATCGGCGCGAACCCGGCGCTGCGGCGCAGCAAGGACCAGCAGCGGCCGGTCGTCCGCTGCGCCCAGCGCCCGAGCCGGCGCGGGCAGCCATGCGCGGCGCGGCGGCTGACCTCCTGCCAGAATTGGCGCAAGCGCAATATTCGCTCGTGCGGCAGGTTGCCGGCAATGATCGCGGCATTGACCGCGCCGATTGCGGTCCCGGCGATCCAGTTCGGCCGCACCCCGCTCTTTTCGAGCGCGGCATAGGCGCCCGCCTGATAGGCGCCGAGCGCCTCGCCGCCGGACAGGACCAGCGCGATCCGCTCGAAGCGGGCCAAGCTCTTATCCGGTCGCCCTCGCGCCACTACCCGCTCCTACCGCCAGCGATCGACCGGACGCGGCGATTGGCCGCGCCAGGCTCGGTCTACTCCCAGGCTCGGCCCGCCCGGCGACTGCGCCGGCGGCGATGCCGGGCCGGTTTCCCACTGCTCTGTGTCGAAACGCCCGCCATCATAAGAGGTCTCGACCAAGCGTCCAGTGTCGAAACGCTGCGCCGCTCAGTCTTTCTTTGGCGCAGCGACCGATGCCGAACCGACCGGCGGCAGCGATTGCAGATAGACGGCGATGGCGCGCCGGTCGGCGGCGTCGAGGCGGGTGGTGTTCTTGACGATTTCGGCCATGCTGCCGCCGACGAAGTCGAAATCGGGCGTATGGCCGTCGGTCAGGACGCCGACGATGTCGTCGACGGTCCACTTGCCGATCCCGGTCTTGGGATCAGGCGTGATGTTCGGGACCTTCTTGCCGTCGAGGCCGGCCGGCGCGCCGGCGAGAAAGCGATCCGGATCGGGAGCGCCGAGCCAGTTGCGCGGGGTGTGGCAATCGCCGCAGCGGCCGATCGTGGCGACCAGATAGGCGCCCCGATTCCATACCGCGTCCTGTTTCGGATCGGGCTGGAACGGTCCGGGAAAGCGCGAGGCGAGGCTGGCGACGGCGCCGCGCGCCGCGGCAAAGGGGGCGCGATCACCGGCGCGGTTGACCTGGGACACCGCCGGCAGGCTGTCGAGAAACGCCTCGAGATCGGCGAGATCGCGCGCGCTCAGGCGATTGAAAAAGGCAAACGGGAAGGCCGGCAGATAATGCGAGGCGTCGGGGGCGACGCCCCAGCGCATCGCCCGGGCGAAATCAGAGGGGCTCCAGCCGCCGATCCCGGTCTGGCGGTCGGGCGTGATGTTCGGCGAAACGATGGTGCCGAACGCGGTTTCGAGCGCCCGCCCGCCGGCATAGGGCCGCCCGCCATGCTCGGTATCGGTGTGGCAGCGGTCGCAGCCGGCCGCAGCGGCGAGGTAGCCGCCGCGCTCGACCGCGCCCGCCTGCGCCGCGATGGGCAGCCCCGCGGCAGCCTGCGCCGCCATGGGCAGCCCCGCGACCGACAGCGCGATCGCCAGGCCGATCGCCTTACTGCGGGACCTTTTCGCGGAAGTCGTCGTGGCAGGCGTTACAGCCATTGAGGTCGGTGAACGCGGTCTTGATCCGCTGCTTGTCGCCGCTTTTCACCGCCGCATCCAGGACGGTGACCTTGCCGACAACGGTCTTGCTGGCGGCGAGGAACTTATCCCACTGGGTCCACACCTCGGGCTTTGGCTGGAACCGCCCCTTGGGCGGAGCCATCCCCGTCCCCGGCGGGAACAGATCGGGGATTTTGGGGACGGTCCGGGTCAGATCGTCGGCGGCGGCGACAGCCGCGGACTGCTCGCCCTTGCCCTCCATAAAGTTCTTGATCACCAGGAGCTGCCGATATTGGAGCCGCATCGCGTCCTGCCGCTGCTTGACAATGGCTGCGGCGTCCGGCACCGCCATCGCCGGAATGCCGGCGAGCGAAACCAGCAGCGCCGCGCCAAGCGTCCACAGCTTCACCGATCGTATCATTTGCCCCCCTGCCATCCGCGACCCGGGTCGCAACCGCCCGGAATCTCTAGACTAGCTGAGGTTCGGGGCGGCGCAACCGCCGGGTGACAGGCTCACGATCAAGTGATCGGGATCTCGATATGGGTCTTGAAGGCGGGGCGCTCGCGCATCCGATCGTACCAGGATTTGAGGTTCTTCAATTGCGGCCGCTCGATCGAAAAGGCGTGCCAGCGATAGACGAAGGTCCCCATGACGATTTCGGCGAGGCTCAGTTCGGCGCCGGCGAGAAAGGAGCGGCCTTCGAGCGCATCCTCGACGATGGTCCAGGCAACCAGCGCCTTGCGCCGCGCCGCCTCGATCGCGGCGTGATCGCGCGCTTCGGGCTTGCTGCGGATCAGCCCGTAAAGCAGCGTGCCCATCGGCGGGCCGAGGGTCGAAAGCTGCCAATCCATCCAGCGCTCGACCAGCGCGCGGGCGGCAGGCGGCGCCGGATACAGCCGCTCGCCGCGATGGGTGGCGGCGAGGTAGCGGCAGATCGTATTCGATTCCCACAGCACCAGATCGCCGTCGCGGACCGTCGGCACCAGCCCGTTCGGGTTCAGCGCGAGATATTCGGCATCCTGGTTGCCGCCGAACGGTCCGCCGATATCGACCCGCTCGAAGGGGATGCCGAGTTCGCCGCAGCACCACAGCACTTTCTGCACGTTTGACGAGGTCGCCCTGCCCCAGATCTTCAGCATCGCCGCCTCTCCGATCGATCCTATCGCCCGGTCCCATGGAGCCCGAGTTTAGCAGTTTGCGATCGAGTTGGCGCGATATCCTCGGCAGACAAACCGATGTCATTGCGAGGAGCGCAGCGCGCGACGCGGCAATCCCGGCTGGTAGCGCGGCATCGGCGCTAGATTGCTTCGCTTCGCTCGCAATGACCTCTGGCGCCGCGGTTCGATCCGGTCGGAAACTGCTGTGGCCGGGCGCAACCGCAGCCTCGCCGCAATCGGGTATAATCGTCGCGCGGGATCGGCGCATGCCCGGTCCCGCGCAGGCGAAGAGGCGAGCATGAAGCGGTCGGTTTATAGATTAGCGCTGGCGGCGGCGATGGCGCTGGCTGTGGCCGCGGGCACGGCCAAGGCGACCCAGCAGGGGGTGACGGCGATCGCCAAGTGGAAGACCATGGACACTTGCGCCAGGCAGGCCCAGGCGGCCTATCCCGATTTTACCCCCGACGACAACGCCAAACGCGACGCCAAGCTGCAGGACTGCCTGAACGCCAACAATCTGCCGCCGCGCGAGCCGCTGTCGCCGCCGCCGCCGCGCTGAGCGATCGGGGCGCTGAGCGATCGGGATGACCGGGGGGCGGCTCAGCCGGCGTGACCCTCGCCCCAGCCTTCGGCCATCTGCGGCAGGCGCGAGGCCCGGTGCGGGGCGCCGGCGCCGGGTCCGAACCGCTCGAGAAAAGCGAGCTGGGCGCCGAGGTCGATCTCGACGCTCGAGGTGATTTCGAGCCGCGAATCCTCGAAGACGTTGGTCCGCCGGCGGCGGCGCCAGGCCATCACCGCGTCGTCGCGGGCCCGCAGCAGGGCAACGATCTGGGGGCGGAACAGGGCGAGCATGGCGACGATCCAGCGGTTGAGGACGGGCGACCCGCCGACCTCGCCGATGGTGAAGCGGTCGAGCATGGCGATGACGTCTTCGGCGCGGTACCAGGTCTCGCCGGTGACCCAGCGGTTGGTGGTGAACAGGCGGATCGCCTCGCCCTGGGCATCGAGGGCGATGGCGACGAGGTGGCTGACCTCATCGCGGACGCCGTGCTTCAGCGGCGCCGCTTGCGGCGGCGGCGCCGGCATGGCGGCGAGCGCGGTTTCCGGCAGGACCAGCGGGGCCATGCCCGCCGGCATGCCCTCGGCGCGCAGAAAGGTGTGGAAGTGGCCGTGTTCGCCGCCGGCGCGGGCCATGTCCGGATGGATGTGGTAAAAATATTGGGCGTGGCTCGCCGGATCGAAGATTTCTCCGGCGGGATAATGCCGCCATTCGGCGAGCGGCGCCGCACCCGCTGCGATCTCGCCGAGAAGCCCGGCTGGATGCGCGAGCAGCGAACGGCACTCGGCCACGACCGCCGCCGCCATATGCATTTGCGCGAGTTCGGCCGGGCCGACTTTCAGCTCGGCCATGTTGTCGGTAGACGCCACCCGCTCCCCCCGATGCGAACGAAACAGGTCCACCATAGCTAGCGCCGCACCCGGGATAAAGCGGGATCGGCGACGGTCCAGCGGACGATGTCGCCGATCACGGCGTCGGCGGCGGCGTCGAACGCGGCGATCACCGCCGGGATATCTGCCGCCGCCGCCGGAACCCGCTGGTCGAACACGGTCTGGGCGACGATCCGGCGCTGCGGCAGCGCCACCAGGCGGACCACGACCGAGGCCCAGACCCGCGGCGGAGCGCCGGTCTGATCGTACACCGCCTCGAAATGGCGGATTTCGGTTTCGAGGATGAAATCCGCCCGCAGGCCGCTCGATTCGCGATCGACCGCGGCAATTGCCTTGCTGTTCTCGAACGAGGCCAGCAGCGCGTTCTGCAACAGGGCCGGGACGCGGTCGGTCCACGCCGAATCGGCGTAATAGTCGAGCGAGAGCGGCGACCGGCTGAGCGCGATCCGGGCGGTGTCGATGCCGGCCGGGGCCTGCGGCAGGTCGACGACGAGCTGGGCGCTGACCCGGGGGAGATCTGCCGGAAAGTCGCTGACCGCGGTCAGGCGGTACAGATGCGCCGGCGGGGCGGCGACAAACAGGCTGGCGCAGCCGGCCAGCCCCAGCATCGCCGCGCCGGCCAGCCAGCGCCGGGCGATGATGCGGAAAGGCGACCCGGTCATGGCGGCTGATACCCTTTGCGCCGGTCGCCGAACAGCAGGCGGGTCGGATCCCGCTCGAGCTGGTCCACCAGCCGGTTCAAGTTTTCCGCCAGCCGCTGCGCGTCGCTGACCAGATCGTCAACTCCGGGCAGGGTCTGTTGGCTGAAGTTGCGGATTCCGGGCCGGGCCTCGGCGATCGTCAACCGGAGCTGCCGGCTGGTGTCGATCAGATTGGCGGCCACCCGGTCGTAGTCCTTGAGGGTTTGCGAGACCTGGTCCTTCAGCCCGCCGCGCCCGGCATAGCTCTGATCGATATTGTGGATCAGCGATTTGATCGCGAGCACCGTGGCGTTGGCGTTGTCGAGGATCATGCCGAGATCCTGGCTGTGGCCGGCCAGCGCCGCGGTTACCGTGCGCACGTTCTGCAGGCTGTCGCTAATCGCCTGGCGGTTCTGCGGATTGAGCAGGGCGTTGAGATTGCCGGCAACGGCCTTGAGCTCGCCGGTCAGCTCGGGGAGCGAGGCCTTGACCTCCTCGATTTCCGATTTCTCCGGCCTGATGATCGGGAAGTGATGTCCGGGCTTCGGCTGCAGAACCGGCGCCTCCTGCGTACCGCCGCGAATCTGCACCGTCGAAACCCCGCTCAATAGATTGGTGTCGAGAAACGCACGCGCATCCGACTTGATCGTGACGAGACTGGTGTCGATTTCGACCCTGACCTGGATTTGCGCGATATTGTCGGGATCGACGCGAATATCGGCGACGCGGCCGACCGGGATGCCGTTGTACTGGACCGGGGAGCCCTTGCTGAGACCGGACACCGATCCTCGAAAAAAGATGTAATAGGTCGAGGCCGCCTGGGAAAATTCGACGCGGCCGAGCCACAGCACGGCGCCGAAGGCCAGCGCGACGACCACCAGGACGAAGATGCCGACGGCGACGTAGTGTGCCCGCGTCTCCATCTGTCTAGCCCGGCCGCCGAACCGCTCAGGCCGAAGCCGCAGCGGCTACCCCGGCCGCCGGTTGCGGCCGATGACCGGTTTCGGCCTGCAACGCCGCCCGCCCGCGCGGACCGTGAAAATACGAATGGATCCAGGGATGATCGTCCTGCAGCAGCTGGTCGAGGGTGCCGATTCGGATCTTTTTGTCGACCAGCACCGCGACGCGATCGCAAATCGCGAACAGGCTGTCGAGGTCGTGGGTCACCATGAAGACGGTAAGGCCCAGGCTGCCGGTCAGATCGCGAATCAGCTGGTCGAACTCGCCGGCGGCGATCGGATCGAGCCCGGCGGTCGGCTCGTCGAGAAAGACGATCTCCGGATCGAGCGCCAGGGCGCGGGCGAGCCCGGCCCGCTTGCGCATGCCGCCCGACAGCTGTGCCGGATATTTGCAGCCCGCCTCCTCGGGCAGGCCGACCATGCCGGTCTTGAACGCCGCGATCTCGTCCATCAGGCGCAGCGGCATATCGTAAATATTCGCCGAGCGGCACCTCGATATTCTGGGCGACGGTCAATGAGCTGAACAAGGCCCCGTCCTGGAACAGCACCCCCCAGCGCTTTTCCAGCTCGCGCCGGCCGGCATCGCCGATCTCCAGAACGTCGGTGCCGAACACCTCGACGCGGCCTTCGACCGGCCGGTTGAGCCCGACGATGGTGCGCAGCAGCACCGACTTGCCGCTCCCCGAGCCGCCGACCACGCCGAGGACCTCGCCGCGGCGCACATCGAGATCGAGATGGTCGTGAACCGTCTCGGCGCCGAAGCGGTTGACCAGGCCGCGGATGCTGATGATCGCTTCGGCCGGAGCGTTCGACACCGTCAAATCCTCAAGATGGAAAAGAACACGGAAAAGGCGGCATCGGTCACGATCACCAGAAAGATCGACTCGACCACCGACAGCGTGGTCAGGCTGCCGACGCTCTCGGCGCTGCGCGACACCTGAAACCCCTCATAGCAGCCGATATTGGCGATGATCGCGGCGAAGAACGGCGCCTTGATCACCCCGATCCAGAAGGTTCTCGGGCTGAGCGAGGTCTGCAATTCGCGAAGAAATTGCGGGATCGTGATCCCGAGCACGCCCCAGGCCATCAGACAGCCGCCGAGCAGCCCCATCAAATTCGCGTAGAGGGTCAGCATCGGCAAGGTCAGCACCAATCCGAACAGGCGCGGGATCACCAGCACCTCGATCGGGTCGAGGCCGATGGTGCGCAGGGCGTCGACTTCCTCGTTGACCTGCATCGTGCCGATCTGGGCGGTAAAGGCGCTGCCCGAGCGGCCGGCGACGATGATCGCGGTCATCAGCACGCCCAATTCGCGCAGGATGCCGACGCCCAGCAGGTCGACCGTATAGATCTGCGCGCCGAAGCGGCGCAGCTGGTCGGCGCCCTGATAGGCGATGACCACCCCGACCAGAAATGACAGCAAGCCGACGATCGGCCAGCGCATTGACCCCGGTCTGCTCCATCTGGGCGACCAAGGCGGTCAGCCTGAGCCGGCCGGGGCGGCGCAGCAGGCGCAGCGTGGTGGCGAAGACCAGGCCGACAAAGCCGAGGATGCGGTAGGCGCGGGCGAGAACACCGAGCGAGATCTCGCCGATCTGGGCGAGAAAGCCGATCAGCGTATGATTTGCCGGCCACGGATGGACAGCCGGGGTCAGAAAGCCGCCGGCGCGGACCTGGTCGAGCAATGGTGCGAAGCTCGGCTGCAGATTGCGCATTTCGACGGCGTTGCCGCGCGCCGACAGATCGTGCTCGGTGCGCAGCAGCAGCCAGGCGCCGGCGGTATCGATCCGCTCGATGCCGGCGAGGTCGAGGGTCACCCGCTTGCCCGCCGGCACTTCCAATGCGAGCAGCCTGCGGTCGAGTTCGGCGGCGGTCGCCACCAGCCATTCCCCGGCCGCCGCCAGGACCACAGAGCCAGCAACTTCGGTTTCGACGAGAGTGGCAGCGGTCGACGCCATGGTGCCTACAAAATCCCGACGCGCCGGGGCGAAGCCTTTTCAACTATGGCAAAAACGGCTATGCCGCAACGCCCAGGCAGGCAGCCATCCCGAGATGGATCGTCGAGGACAGGGTTGATGGACCTCAAGCAGCACATCCGGTCGATACCCGATTTTCCCAAGCCCGGTATCCTGTTCTACGACATCTCGACCCTGCTCGCGCACCCGGCCGCGTGGCGCGCCACGGTCGCCCGCCTTGCCGAGGCGCTGCGCGCCGCATCAGCCGGCGCTGCTGGTCGGCATCGAGTCGCGCGGGTTTCTGGTCGCCGCGCCGATCGCCTACGAGCTGGGTTGCGGCTTTGCGATGATCCGCAAGCAGGGAAAGCTGCCGGGCAAGACCGTGCGCTTTACCTATGACCTCGAATACGGCAGCGACACGATCGAGATCCAGGAGGACGCCGTCGCCGCCGGGCAGCGTGTCGTCGTGCTCGACGATCTGCTGGCGACCGGGGGAACGATGCAGGCGGCGATCGACCTGGTGCGCCGGCGGGGCGGCATCGTCGTCGCGGCCGGCTGCATCATCGAATTGAGTTTTCTCCAGGGGCGCAGCCGCATCGACGTACCATTTACCGCGATGGTCGCCTACGATTCCTGACCGATCCTGGTTGCGCTCAATCGTCGTTGCCGGGCGGCCAGGGACCGAGGCTGCGCCCGATCACCGCGTAAAGCGGGTCGCCGCCGCCGGCCGGGGTGCGGTCGAGACAGCGCAAATCGCCCCAATTGCCGGCTTCGGCGAAATGATGGGCAATCAGGCACAAATGCCCGGCATCGTCGTGCAGACACCAGCAGCCGATCGGGCGGGCCGGACGGCAGCGCTCGGAAAAGGTGACGACCAGCGGCGCCCCCGGCTTGAGCACCCGCCCGACCTCGCGGATCACCTCGGCGGGCCGCGTCAGGTGCTGCACCGAAACGCACAGCGCCGCGCCGTCGAATTCGCCGGCGGCGAAGGGCAGGCGCGGGTTGCGGTTCAGCTCCTGCACCCGCCATTCGTCGAGAAACGGATTCTCGGCCAGTTCGCAGGCGTTGAGACCGATGCCGACGACCCGCGAATAGGGGATTTCCGGCGGCAGGTGGCTGACCCAGCCGGACATCAGATCGAGAATGGCGCCGCCAGCCGGCAGGATCTCGCGATAGAGATCGGTGATCGCCGCGAGGGCGGCATCGTCGACATGCCTGGCGCTCGCCGGCTCGGACCCGCCGAAAAACTCATCGACAGGCACCGCCGCGGTGATCGGAAACATCGGAAGGAGCGCCATTTCCCCCGTCTCTTGCCTGTTTGATGTGAGATAGGGAGGGGCGCCGGGCCAGTCCATAGGTAAACATCGACCGGCGCGAAAACGCCGGCATTGCGGTCGAGGGAGCCAGCGGGATCAACCGGCCAGGGGTTCAACCGGCCAGGGTCAATCGGCAGGGTTCAACCGGCCAGGGTTCAATCGGCCAGGGCCTGGTCGGGTGCGGTCAGCGGCAGGCCGAGATCGTGCGCGACGGCGGAATGGGTCACCCGGCCGCGGCAGATGTTGAGCCCGTCGCGCAGATGCGGGTCGTCGGCCAGCGCGCGCCGCCAGCCGCGATCGGCGATCGCCTGAACGAAAGGCAGGGTGGCGTTGTTGAGCGCCACGGTCGAGGTGCGCGCCACCGCGCCCGGCATGTTGGTCACGCAGTAATGCACCACCCCCTCCTCGACATAGGTCGGGGCGGCGTGCGTCGTCGGCCGGCTGGTCTCGAAGCAGCCGCCCTGATCGATCGAGATATCGACGATCACGGTCCCCGGCCGCATCGCCCGGACCAGGTTGCGGCTGACCAGCTTTGGCGCGGCGCCGCCCGGGATCAGCACGGCGCCGATCACCAGATCGGCCGCGGCGACCTCGCGCTCGATATTCTCCATCGTCGAATAGAGCGTATGCAATTGCGCGCCGAACTGCAGATCGAGCTCGTAAAGCCGCGGCAATGAGCGGTCGAGGACGGTGACCCACGCCTCCATCCCCATCGCCACGCGCGCCGCGTTGGTGCCGGCGACGCCGCCGCCGAGGATCACCACCTTGGCCGCGGCGACGCCGGGAACCCCGCCGAGCAGCACGCCGATCCCGCCCTGCTCCTTCTCCAGGCAATGCGCCCCGACCTGCACCGACATCCGCCCGGCGACCTCGCTCATCGGCGCCAGCAGCGGCAGACCGCCGCGGGCGTCGGTGACGGTCTCGTAGCCGATCGCGACCGCCCCCGAGCGGATCAGGCCCTGGGTCAATTCCCGGTCGGCGGCGAGGTGCAGATAGGTGAACAGGATCTGGTCGCGGCGCAGCAGCGCCACCTCCGGCGGCTGCGGCTCCTTGACCTTGACGATCAGCTCGGCGGCGGCGAAGACCGCGGCGGCGTCGGCGAGGATGCGGGCGCCGGCCGCCGCATAGGCATGGTCGTCAAAGCCGATCGCGGCGCCGGCGCCGGTTTCGACCACCACCTGATGGCCGTGATGGGCGAGTTCGCGGACGCTGCCGGGGACCAGGCCGACCCGGTATTCGTGGGTTTTTATCTCCTTGGGGACACCGATCAGCATCGCTCGACCTCCGCCCGGCGGCAGCGCGCCGCGCTGTGACGACCCGAGATCTGGGAACACGCGCGCATTGTAAGGCCGCCTCGGCCGAAGCTAGCGGTCGAATTTGACAGTTAGTACCCGATCCTGCTTGCGTCATTCCCGCGAAGCGGGAACCCAGAGCAACCAACCTTCTGCCGCCCCCTGTTCACGCCAGGCAGGCTCTGACCCCCGCTTCGAGCATGTGAAAGATTGGCTCAGGACGAAACGCGCGGCACAACCGTCAGCGTGGTTCAACGCGCCTTTGGCGTCCTCACCATAGGTATCTCGATGGCATTCAGCCACCATCCGAGGAAGCCGCAAAGCGGCTGTCTCGCGCACAGGGCCGATCCAGCCACTCGATTTCTTCACACGCTTCGCGGGGGCGACGAAGGATGCGCAATGGGAACCATCTGTCTAATTCTCACCGCTAGCCCTCGGCCAGGCGTCTGACGACTTCGTCGGCGAGCGGCAATGACGCGGTCAGCCCCGGCGACTCGATGCCGTAGAGGTTGACCAGGCCCGGCACGCCGTGGATTGCCGGCCCCTGCACGACGAAATCGGCGGCGGGTTCGGCGGGTCCGCTGATTTTGGGCCGGATCCCGGCATAGCCCGGCTGCAAGGCGCCGTCGCGCAGCCCCGGCCAGTAGCTGCGCACCGCGGCATAGAAGGCGTCGCCGCGGGCCGGGTCGACCGTGTAATCGACCCCGGAAATCCATTCGACATCGGGGCCGAACCGCGCCTGGCCGGCGAGGTCGAGGGTGATGTGGACGCCGAGCCCGCCCGGCGGCGGCACCGGGTAGACCAGCCGGCGAAACGGCGAAGGCCCGCGCAAGGTGAAATAGACGCCGCGGCAGAAATAGGCGGGCGGGATGGTCTGCGGCGGCAGCCCGGCGAGGGCGCGGGCCAGGGCCGGGGCGTGGAGCCCGGCGGCGTTGACCAGATAGCGGCAGCGGATCATGCCGGGCTCGTCGCCGCCGACCGCGAGCTCGAAGCCGTCGTGCCGGACGATGCCGGAGAGGATCGGGGTGCGCAGCACGATTGCCGCGCCCGCGGCCTCGGCCTCGCCCTGATAGGCGAGCATCAGCGCGTGGCTGTCGACGATGCCGGTCGACGGCGACAGCAAGGCGGCGACGCAATCGAGCGCCGGTTCGAGACGCTGCGCCTGGGCGGCGGAGAGCCATTCGACATCGCCGACGCCGTTGGCCCGCGCCGCGGCGGCGATCTTTGCCAATGCCGGGATCTCGCCCTGATGCGCGGCGACGATCAATTTGCCGAGCCGGGCATGCGGGACCCCATGCTCGCGGCAATAGGCGTAGAGAAGCTGGCGCCCGGCGACGCAGCAGGTCGCCTTGAGGCTGTCCTTGGGGTAATAGATCCCGCTGTGGATCACCTCGCTGTTGCGCGACGAGGTCTCGAAGCCGATCGTCCAGGCGCGGTCGAGCACCAGCACCTCGCGGCCGGCCAGCGCCAAGGCCCGGGCCGCAGCGAGGCCGATCACCCCGGCGCCGACGACCACACATTCAACCTCGTCCACCGTGCCTCTCCGTCGTTGGCGGCCGGGGCGAACCCCCGCGGGCGGCGTTGTTCGCCTGCCGACCGGAACAGGTCAAGCGCCGCGCGGCGGAGATAGCGCGGCGCCGGCCGGCAGCCGCGCAAGGCGGCTGGACGACACCGGCGAAATCGCCCACACTCCGGCGCGGCAATTGGCGAAGGATGGCGATGAGCCGGAAGACTGCTGTGGTGCTGCCCCTCGGCGATTACCGGACGCGGCAGCACACCCTTTATTTCACCCGCTCCGAGCTGAACCAGCTTCTCGGCCTTTACAGCCGCCACGTGATCTGCGGCGAGTGGCGCGATTATGCGATCGATCACGGCCCCGGCATGGCCCGCTTTTCGGTATTCCGCCATACCCACGAGGCGCCGGCCTTTATCATCCTCAAGATCGCGCAATCACCGGCCCGCCCGGCCGAATTCATCGTCCAGAGCGGGCGGCAGCGGCTGCGCAGCGCCCGCAGCCTGGCCGAGGCCCTGGAGTTTTTCCGCACCCGCCTCAGCCTCGTCGCCGCCCGTTCCGGCTGAGGCAGGATTTTCCGCCGGCGGTTTGCTACCCGGCGGGCCGGCGGGGCAGCATTCGTTCGAGCACGCCGTCCCGGCTGACGATGCCGTGCAGCAGCGCGGCGGCGACATGGGCGGCGACCAGCAGATAGACCAGGTATTGCCCGACCAGATGCACCGCGATCGCCGCCTGCGACAACCGCTCGTCGACCGGCAGCAGCGGCGGGATCGCGACGATGCCGAACAGGCTGACGGCATGGCCCTGCGCCGCGGCATTGACATAGCCGGCGAGCGGCATCGCGATAAACACCAGATAGAGCGCGCAATGGGTCGCGCGGGCGAGCGCCGCCTGCAGATGGCCGAGGGAGCGCGGCAATGGCGGCGCGGGATGCCGCCAGCGCCACAGCATGCGGGCCAGCATCGCCGCGAGAATGGTCAGGCCGACCGAGCCGTGGAGCAGCAGCAGGCTGCCGCGCGCCGGGGTGTTGCGGGCCGCTGTCGCCCCGGCCCAGCCCAGCGCGACGACCATCACCGCGAGCGCGGCGACGAGCCAGTGCATCGCCCGCGCGGCGCGGTCATAGCCGATTTGGCTGCCCGGCGGACCGCTGCCGGGGCGATCGGCTCCGGCGCGAAAGCTCAGATGGCTCATTGCAACAACCCCTGCCGGGCGCAAGCCGCCTATAATCGCCCGTCCGGCACGAAGAAGTCCGGCACGAAGAAGTCCGGCATGAAGATGTCTTTGTCGCGGAGAAATCAGACCTTGACGATCAGATTTTTCGCTCGCGCCGCGCTACTGCTGGCGCTGGTTCTCGCCTGGTCCGCGCCGGCCTGGGCCCAGGCGCCGAGCCAGGCGCAGCGCGATGCCATCCGGCAGGCCTGCCCGGCCGATTACCAGGCGCATTGCGCCGGGGTGCCGACCGGCGGCAAGGCGGCGCTCGCCTGCCTGCAGCAGCATGCGGCCAGCCTGTCGGCGGCGTGCCAACGCGCGGTCAAGGCGGCGAGCGGCGGCGCGCCGAAGGCGGCGGCGGCTCCGGCGGCGGCGGCAGCGCCAGCGGCGGCGGCGCCAGCGGCACAGCCGGCCCCGCCGATGTCGCCGCGGCAGGAGCTGATCGTGCTGCGCCAATCCTGCGCCGGGGATTACCGCGCCTGGTGCGGCGGCGTGCCGATGGGCGGCGGCCGGGCGATCGCCTGCCTGCGCGCCAACGCCGCCTCGCTGTCGCCGCCATGCGGCCGGGCGCTGAGCGCGGCGCGGGCGCAGCGGTAGGCCAGGCCGGCGGCCGGGGATGGCGCGGGCCCGCAACATGCCCGATCGCTGTCGCACCCGGCCGATGAGCGGAGAAACGGCGAGATGACCGACCCGCGGGCGGCGATTTTGGCGGCCATTGGCGACCCGCTGGTCATCACCCTGGTCATTTTTGCCATGGCCGGGGTGCTGACCCATCTGATGATTCGCAAGCATCCGCTGAGCCGGGCGGTGGTGCGGGTGATCTTGCTGATCGCGCTGACCATCGTGCTGCTGCGCGCCGGGGTCGTTCCCTATCAGAAGCTGACCTCGACCGGGGTGCCGTTCCGCGATGCGGTCCGCGGCGCCTTGAAGATCGCGTGGTGGCTGTGGGCGGCCTGGTTCCTGGTTGGCGTGCTGCGCGCCTTCGTCGTCACCGAGCATCGGCCGCGCGAGGGCAAGCTGGTGCAGGACCTGCTGGCCGGGGTGATCTACATCGCCGCCGCCTTTGCCATCATCGCCTATGTTTTCGATCTGCCGATCCAGGGGCTGCTGGCGACCTCGGGGGCGATCGCGATCATCCTCGGACTGGCATTGCAGAGCACCTTGAGCGACGTATTTTCCGGCATCGTGCTGAATTTCAGCCGCCCCTACCGCCCCGGCGACTGGATCAGCATCGACGGCGCGACCGATGGCCGGGTGATCGAGATGAACTGGCGGGCGACCCTGGTGCTGACCGCGAAACGCGATCTGGCGATCGTGCCGAACAGCGCCATCGCCAAGGCCAAGATCGTCAATTCGAGCTCGCCCTCGGGGATTCACGGGATGACGGTCACGGTTCAGCTCGATGCCAAGGCGCCGCCCGCCGCCGGCGCCGAGATCCTCGAACACGCGATCCTGAACTCGCGGCTGATCCTGGCGGCGCCGGCCCCGCTGATCGTGGTCAAGTCGATAACCGCCAGCTACACCGAGTTTGACATCACCTTCTTCGTCGAGGAGCTGGCCCAGTCCAGCCGCGCGCAGAACGAGCTGTTCGATCTGATTTCGCGGCACCTGACGGCCGCCGGCATCGAGCTGGCCTCGACCTCGAGCCTGCCCTATTGGGCGCCGCCGGCCGACACCGCGGCGCCGCCGCGCAGCGCCGCCGAACGGGCGCTCGGCCTGGTCGAGATCTTCGCCGCGGTGACCCCGGACGAGCGGCGGTCCCTGGCGGCAAAGCTGCAGCGAAAGACTTACGAACCCGGCGAGACCGTGGTCGAGCCTGGGGTGGTGCTGCACTCGCTGTTCATCATCGGCCCCGGCGTCTTGTCCTTGACCCGCGTGTCATCGGAAGGCGAGATCGAGCTGATGCGCCTCGGGCCGGGCGATCATTTCGGCGAGATCGGGCTGCTGACCGGGGCCGCCGCCGAGGTCAGGATCTCGGCCCTGGCGCCGACCATCCTCTACGAACTGGCCAAGGACGATCTGGCGCCGGTGCTGGAGGCGCGCCCGTCGGTCGCCCAGGAGCTGTGCCGGGCGCTGGCCCGGCGCCAGGCCTTGGGCCAGCTGATCGCCTCGCCCGACCTCGACAAGACCATACCGGCCAATCGGGTCGCCGGCTGGTTCTCCGACCGGCTGCACCGGCTGTTCGACCTGACCGCCGCCCAATGAGCGAGCCGGGCCCCGACTGGCCGGGGTTGATCACCGTCAGAGAGATTCACCATCGATCAGCCTTGCCACGAGGCTGATCGATCTGTCGCGACAGGCCTGCCTCGGTGAGCGCGGCGCGAACGAGGCCGCGGGCGCGCTGGAACTTGACGCCTTCAGGCAATTCCACCGCCGCGGCGACCTCAAGCCCATGACGGCAATCGCGATGCATTTGGCTACAATCACGAGGAACGTATGCTGGAACCACAGCCCCTCGCTTTCCACCTCACGCCCATAGACGAGCTTGAGCAGCTGCGCCCACAGTTGCCGTTTCAGCAAGACATCGGGATTGTCTTCCAGCTTCGCCCACAGCGCCCTCAGCTGCGCGTTGACGCGCCGATAGGGAATCGAATCCTTGCCGAGTTCGGCACGGATCGTCAGCGCATCGGGCGGAAGCGAGGATCTGAGCGCAACCGCGCCGTCGAGCCAGGCAAGGAATTCGTCAGGCCGCTCGGCATCCAGCGTGGTGCGCTTGACGGTGACGAGCCTCCCCGCTTCCAGCTCGAACACTGCCCATTTTTGCCCATCGGACGCGACGACGCCGACAAATTGCTCCTTTTCCTCGCGCTCGCGGTCGGCGAGATAGTCGGGCATTCGCCGTTCAACGTCCTGCCACTCGCGGTCGAGATCGCTCTTGGCCTCGAAAACCGTGCGCCCGATGATCGCATCGAGCCGGCCGCGCACCTCCGGCACGCGCCGCTCAAATTCCAGGGCGCTGAGCTCGACCCCAAAATCCTCGACCAACAGCTGCCGGAAATCGGCCTTCACCTCATCGTGGCCGGGTCTGCCCGCCAGGTGGCGCAGTAGCTCGATCGTCCTCTGAGATACGGTCATCCTGGCCCGTCACACCACCCCGACCGTCTATAGATAAATTTCGGCTGCGGCACTACCCGGGGTGCGAGCCCGCCCCTAGTGGACACCCCCCTGTTGACCGGCCGGCGCCAACGCCTTTGCAGCCGGGGATGACGGTCAGGCTGGAGCGGCGATAGCCGAGCGCGCGATCAGAACGAGAAGGCGTAGAGGCGGTCGTCGGCGCCGATATAGAGCCGGCCGCCGGCCGGCAGCAGGTCCTGGAAATGGTGCAGCCCGGCCAGCTTGTCGCCGGGGCCGCCGCCGTCGAACAGCGGCTCGCCGGTGTCGCCGCGATAGCCGTGCAGCCGGTTGTCGCCCTCGGCGCCGAGGATCCAGACGATCGGGTTGGCACGGCCGTCGGTGGTGGTGACGATCGGCGAACCGCGGCCGCTGAGCGCGCCGCACCATGCGGTGGCGAGCGCGGGCGGCGAGCCGCCGCCGATCTTCAGCACGGTCAGCGCGTTGTCATGGCGGGGTGCGGGGCAATGCGCGCCATGCCCCTCGAAGGCGACAAAGACCCCGTCCGCGGCCGGATAGGCCGAAGCCGCGGTGCGGATCGGGCCGGTGGCGACGGTCTCGGCGACGAGGCTGCCGCCGATGCCGCCGAGATTGCCGCGGTCGAGCAGATAGGCGCGGGCGTCCTTGCCGAGCGCCAGCACCAATGCCCGGGCACCGGGAGTTGCGGCCGGCAGGTTCAGCGGCAGCGGGTTGGTGCCGCCGAGATCGGCATCGCGCTGATCGAGGGCGCGCCAGTCGGACGGGGCGAAATAATCCTGCGGCCGGTTGCTGTGGGCAAGGTCGGGAGCCAGGCGAAATACCGCCTCGCCATCGCTCCACCGGCGCGCATCCATGGTGTTGCCGGTGGCGACGAACAATGACCGCCCGTCGCTGGCGATCCCGCCCGGCGCCCAGATCCCGCCGCCCGGCGCGCGGGTGCTCCAGCTGACGATGTCGGCGGGATTGTGCAGGCCGACGCCGACGACCCAGCCGCGATAGTCGCCGCAATCGCCGAAATGCCCGCCATAGGGGACATAGACCCGGCCATCGAGGATCGCGAGCGCGCCGCGCTGGTTCTGATCGGGCGCGTTGAAATGCTGGCCATGGGCCGCCAGCGCCGCGGCGACGTCGACCGGCCAGCCCGGCAGGGTCGCGCCGTCCCGCAGCGACAGGGCGAAGATCCGGTGGCGCGGGCCCGAGGGGTCGGCGACCATCGCGTCGAGATAGACCGCCTGGGTGGCCGGGTCGATGACCGGGGTGCCGGTAATCCCGAGCGGATCGATATTGCCGCAGGCGAGCGCCGAAAGCGCGACCGGCCGGCCCAGGGTCCGCGTCCACACGATGTTTCCCGAATGCGCGTCGATCGCCTCGACCGTGTCGCTCTCGGTGGCGACGATCAGCATTGCCGACGCCGATGCCGCCGGCTGCCAGTAGAGCGGCTGGGCATAAAGGTGGCCCGAAAAGCGCGGCTGGAAGCCCGGGTCGAGGCGGATGGCGCGGGCGCGCTGCCAGTTCAGGGCCGGGACGACGAAATTGCCGCTGCGATCGGGGCTGCCGTGATAGCCGAGCACGGATTGCGCGCCGCAGCTGCCGGCGATCGCCAGCAATGACAATGCGGCGCCCAACCCGAGAGCCAGCCGGCGGGCGATCGATCGCCACCGGCGACCGGCGTCGAGATGCAGGCTCATCGGCGAGCCGTCAGCGATCGCGGCCCGGCATGGTTCCAACCGGACCGCTCATCGTCTGCGAGCCGCGCCAGGCATCGGGCGAACCGGCGAATTCAGCCCGGCTCCTCCGATCGGCGTTGCCGAGCGCGATTGGCGGCGCTGGCCACCGCTTTGAGCGAGGCGGTGACGATGTTGGCGTCGATGCCGACGCCGTAGAGGGTGGCGTCGCCGGCGGCGCGGATCTGGACATAGGCGGTGGCCTGGGCGTCGGCGCCGGCGCCGATCGCATGCTCGCGATAATCGGCGACGCTCAGCTCGAGCCCGCATTGGCCGCGCAAGGCGTCGACAAAGGCGGCGATCGGGCCGTTGCCGACGCCCTCGATTTGCCGCTCGGCGCCGTCGACCACCACCGTCGCGGCGATCCGGCGCTGCTCCGGCGCGCGCGGCTCGGGGAAGATGCTGTAATCCACCAGAACGATGCCATCCCCCCGCAGATAGGTGTCCTGGAACAACGACCAGATGTCGGCGCTGGTCAGTTCCTTGCCGGTGCGGTCGGCGACTTCCTGAACCCGCCGGGAAAACTCGATCTGCAATCCGCGCGGCAGGTCGAGCCCGTGATCGGCCTGCAGCACATAGGCGACCCCGCCCTTGCCGGACTGGCTGTTGACCCGGATCACCGCCTCGTAGCTGCGGCCGAGATCCTTGGGGTCGATCGGCAGATAGGGCACCTCCCACAGCGAATCGTTGCGCTTGGCCAATGCCTCGAAGCCCTTCTTGATCGCATCCTGGTGCGAGCCGGAAAATGCCGTGTAGACCAGTTCGCCGGCATAGGGGTGGCGAGGGTGAACCGGCAATTGGTTGCAGTGCTCGACGGTGCGCACGATCTCGTCGATGTCATTGATGACCAGGCCCGGATCGACCCCCTGGCTGAACAGGTTCAAGGCCAGGGTCATGATGTCGACATTGCCGGTGCGCTCGCCATTGCCGAACAGGGTGCCCTCGACCCGGTCCGCGCCGGCCATGACCCCGAGTTCGGTAGCCGCCACCGCGGTGCCGCGGTCGTTGTGCGGGTGCAGGCTGAGGACGATGCTGTCGCGGTCGCGGATGGTGCGGCCGAACCATTCGATCTGGTCGGCATAGACGTTGGGCGTGGCCATCTCGACGGTCGCCGGCAGGTTCAGGATGGTCTTTTTGGCCGGGGTCGGCTGCCACACATCCATCACCGCCTCGCAGATCTCGACCGCGAAATCGAGCTCGGTCCCGGTAAAGCTCTCGGGCGAATACTGGTACATGGTTTCGGTTTCCGGCATCGCGGCGGCGAGGTCGCGGATCAGCCGCGCGGCGTTGACGGCGATGTCGACGATGCCGCCCTTGTCGAGCCCGAAGACGACGCGGCGCTGCAAGGTCGAGGTCGAGTTGTAGAGGTGCATGATCGCGCGCCGGGCGCCGCGGATCGCCTCGAAGCTGCGCTCGATCTGTTCGGCGCGCGCCTGGGTCAGCACCTGAATGGTCACGTCCTCGGGCACCAGATCCTGCTCGATCAGCTCGCGGACAAAGGTGAAATCGGTCTCGGAGGCGGCCGGGAAACCGACCTCGATCTCCTTGAAGCCAAGCTTGACCAGCAGGTCGAACATGCGGCGCTTGCGGTCGGGCCCCATCGGTTCGACCAATGCCTGGTTGCCGTCGCGCAGATCGACGCTGCACCACAATGGCGCGCGGTCGACGACCCGCGCCGGCCAGCGCCGGTCGGGCAGATGAATCGGGGCAAACGGGCGGTATTTGTGGATCGGCATCTCGGACATCGGAAACTCCTGGTGCGGAATGGCCGCCGTGGCGGCCGAGCAATCGGTGTGGGGCCTCACGGCCGGCGGGGATCGGTCAGCGCCGCCGGCCGCCGCTAAGTCGCCGGCATGCCCGAGAGCCGCCCGCCCGCGAACGGCCAGACCACGAACGGCCAGACCACGAACGCCCGCCCATGAACAGCCGGCCCATGGGGCGCCGCAGCGGACAGAATCGTTTATGATCAGGGTTGAACGCATTGCGGAGACCGAGCCGATCGGGTTCCCTGAGCGGGAACGAACGCAGCCTGTGTCGGCGCCCGTCAGGACGCCGAGGCGGTAAGTCGAAGCTGGTCGCGCGCAATGAACATCGGCGGCTGGCTAACAGAATGGCAGCCGCCGGTCAAGCCCAATCCCGGCTTTCCGGCGAAAGCCTCCGCGCGCGGCTCAGCGCGGCGACCAGCCAAACCGCAAGTTTAACAGGGTGTCGCTTTTCTGTCACTGTTGCTCTATGGTCACAGTCGTACTGAAAAACCATGCGGCGGCCTTGGTTCGATTGACTCGGAATCGGTGCCCGATAGTATTGCATCTAATCGAATTTGATCCGCGCGCTGTATCGATCGCTGATCGATAAGTAGTCGGGGAAACTGCGCCTCTCCGGTTTGCTGCTTTGCGATAACGGAACCCAGGCACAGTGTTCGGCAGCGTGGATGCGGGGTACGAGTGGGGACTTGGCTGCGGCGATGTGGCTGAGAAGCGGGGGCGAAGTGGAACAGGCGTCCGAACACACGAACATCGTGGCTTTTCCGCTGACGGTGCCGGGGGCGCCGGCGCCGGCGGACAGGTCATGCTTTACCATGCCGAGCCGCTACGAATTCACCGAGGCGGAGCTGACGGCGCTGTGCCGCTGGTTCTCGGCGATGAAATACGCCTTTCCCGGGACGGAGGGCGTGATGATCGTCAGCCATCAGGAAAGCTATTCGGCGGTGGGCCTGTACAATCGGGCCGGGGGCGCGCCGAACTGCCTGGTCGCCAAACACGAGGTCGCCGGCAGCGCGCGGTTCTTCTGGTCGACCGAATTCGACCCGCCGCATCCGATCGACGAGCTGGCGGAAATAACCAACGCGCATATCCGCGCGATCCGTCCGCCGCGCAACGAGGCTGGCTGGCTCGATCCGGCCGGATGGCGGGGCGTTTATGCCTCTCGCCTGATCGCGACGCAGCTGCAGGTCGTTTAGCCGGCGCCGCGCCGCCCGCCCGGCGGACATATCCCGAAAGCAAAGTTTGCCTGCGTACCGGGTCGGGGTTAGCGTCGGGCGCGGAAACCGACGGCCTCGGCCGCTGCCGGCGCCGCATCGGCCGGGCGCGCGCCGGCTGATGCCGATGAGCGGGGGAATTGCAGGGTGACGATGTGATCGTGGTGACCGGCGGCGCGGGGTTCATCGGGTCGCATATCGTCAACGATCTGGCCGCGGCGGGGTTGACCATCGTCGCTTCGGACCTGCTGCGTTCGGGCGAAAAGTGGCGCCACATCAAGGCGGCGCAGCTCCATGACCTGGTTCGGCCCGACGCGCTGTTCGACTGGCTCGGCCGGCATCGCGGAAAGGTGACGGCGATCGTCCATATGGCGGCGGTCTCGACCACGACGGAGCCCGATATCGACCGTTACGTCGCCAGCAACATCCGTCTGAGCCTCGATCTGTGGCAATGGTGCGCGGCGTATGGCGCGCGCTTCATTTACGCGTCTTCGGCGGCGACCTATGGCGATGGCAGCGACGGCTTTGCCGATGACCAGAGCCCGGCGGCGCTGGCCTTGCTGCGCCCGCTCAACCCCTATGGCTGGAGCAAGCACCTGGTCGATCGCCGGGTGATCGACGATCTGGTGCGCGGCCAGCCGACGCCGCCGCAATGGGCCGGGCTCAAATTCTTCAATGTCTATGGCTCGAACGAGAGCCACAAAGGCCCGATGCAGTCGATGTTCAGCAAGATTTTGCCGGTGCTCGGCGCCGGCGAACCGATAACCCTGTTCCGCTCGCACCATCCGGACTACCCCGATGGCGGGCAGCTGCGCGATTTCGTCTATGTCAAGGACTGCGTCGCGGTGGTTCGGTGGCTGTTGGAAAACCCGGCGATCAACGGATTGTTCAATGTCGGCAGCGGCACCGCGCGCAGCTTTCTCGAACTGGTCGACGCCATCGGCGCGCAGCTCGGGCATCGGCCGCAGATCCGCTTTGTCGACACCCCCGACATGCTGCGCCGGCAATATCAGTATTTCACCCGGGCGGAGGTCGGCAAATTGCGCGCCGCCGGCTTTGCCGGAACCCTGCACACCCTCGAAGACGGCATCAAAGATTATTTCGCGCACCGGCCCTGATCGCCCCCGGCGTTGCGTGTTACCGCGGCGGTGAGGCGGGGCTGGTGATCGTCCTCGACATTTCGCGCCTGCTGTCGCGCGCCGGGCGCGGCACGCCGACCGGGATCGATCGCGTCGAGCTCGCCTATGCCGAGCATCTGATCGCCGCCGGCGCGCCGCTATGCTTTACCGCGGTCACCCCCTGGGGCGGGTTGGCGCTGCTGCCGCGGCCGGCGGCCGAGGATTACGTCGCGCGCGCTCGCTGCGGTGTGGCGGGAGCGGGCGGCGTCGCCCCGGCACCGGCGGCGGGTGCGCCGGCTGGCGCGGCGGTTGCGGTTCTCCTCGCTATGGCGCGCGGCCGCGCGCGCTCGCTGCGCAATTGCACGCCGCCACCGACCGGCCGGTCTATCTGCTGGTATCGCACCACCATCTCGAACGGCGCCGGCTGATCGGCCGGCTCAAGCGACGGGGCGGAGCGGGTTTTGTCTGCCTGATCCACGATCTGATCCCGATGGAATTCCCGGAATACGCCCGACCCGGCCAGGATTTGCGGCATCGCCGGCGGATCGAGACGACCGCCGCGCTCGCCGACGCGGTAATCGTCGGCTCGGCGGCGACCCGCGATGCTCTGCAGCCATATCTCGACCGCGGCGGCCAACGCCCGAGCGTGCTGGTGTCGCCGTTCGGCATCGACCTGCCGGTGTTGGCGGCGGATGGCCCGCCCTTGCCGGACGCGCCCTATTTCGTCTGTGTCGGCACGATCGAGCCGCGCAAGAACCACCTGCTGCTGCTCCATCTGTGGCGCCGGCTGGCCGAGGAAGGCGGCGCGCCGGCTCCGCGCCTGGTGCTGATCGGCCACCGCGGATGGGAGACCGGCAATGCCGTCGAGATGCTCGACCGCTGCCCGGCGCTGCGCGGACTGGTCGTCGAGCGCAACCAGGCCGCCGACACCGAGATGGCCCGCCTGCTCAAAGGCGCGCGCGCCTTGCTGCTGCCGTCCTTTGCCGAGGGCTTCGGCTTTCCGATGGTCGAGGCACTGGCCCTCGGCGTGCCCGTCCTGTGCAGCGATCTCGCGGCATTGCGCGAGAATGGCGGCGAGGTTCCGGAATATCTCGACCCGCTCGACGCTCGCGCCTGGCGCGATGCGATCCTCGATTATTCGCCGGACGCCTCGCCGCGACGGCAGGCGCAGCTCAGCCGCCTTGCCGGCTGGAGGGCGACCGAGTGGCGGGACCATTTTGCCGCGGTCGAAGGGCTGCTCGCCCAAATCGCGGCGCTTCCCGGGAGGACCCGATAACCTTGGGTTCGGCGCGAGCGCCGCGGCGCGCCGGGGACTAGCGCGACAACGCCATTTTGCCGAGATGGCGGGCAACCGCGGCCAGATCGCTCGGTTCGGAGGCCACCCGGCGGCTCTCTTCGAGAAGCACCCGCACGGTGTCCCTGACCTGGTCCTCGCTATGCGCCGCGGTCAGAAAAAATCTGAGCCGGGCGGCGCGTTCCGGCACCGCCGGATAGAGGATCGGCTGGACGTTGACCCCGCGCCCGAACATCGCCTGCGCCAGCCGCGCGGCGCGGATCGAGCCGCCGGTGATGATCGGCACGATCGAGGCGCCGATCGAGCCGCCGACATCGAGGCCGCCCTCGCGCGCCAGCCGCAGAAACAGCGCCGCGCGGTCGTTGACCAGGCCTACCCGCCCCGGCTCGCGTTCCAGCAGTTCGAGCGCCGCCAGCGCCGCCGCCGCCGCCGCCGGCGCCATCCCGACCGAGAACACGAAGCCGGGCGCCGCCAGCTTCAGATAGTCGATCAAATCGGCGCGCCCGGCGATATAGCCGCCGCAGGAGACGAGGCTTTTGCTGAGCGTTCCCATCCAGATGTCGACCTCGCCCGGATCGACGCCGAACCGGTCGGCGATGCCAAAGCCGCGCGGCCCCAGCACGCCCAGCGCATGCGCCTCGTCGACCATCAGCCAGGCGCGATGGCGCCGGGCGATGGCGGCAAAGGCCGGCAGGTCGGGGACATCGCCATCCATGCTGTAATGCCCCTCGATGACCAGCAGCGCATGGCCGTTGCGCGGCCGCACCTCGCGGAGCAGCCGGTCGGCGGCTTCGTGGTCGAGATGGGCAAAGGGGACGCGCCGGGCGCCCGACAGGATCGCCCCCTGGACGATGCTGTTGTGGATCAGCGCGTCGTGGACGATGACGTCGTTGCGCCCGAGCAGATGCCCGATGACGCTGACATTGGTCGAATGACCGCCGACCAGGACGACGCTGTCTTCGGCGCCGTGCAGCCGGGCCAACGCCTGTTCGAGCTCGCGATGAACCGGGCGCTCGCCGGAGACCGGACGGCTCGCCGAGACCGAGGTGCCGTAGCGATCGATCGCCGCCTTCGCCGCCGCGACGATCTGCGGGTGGCCGTTGAGCCCGACATAATTGTAGGAGGCGAAATTGACGTAGGTTTTGCCGTCGATCTCGGTCTCGGCGCCGGCGATGCCGTGATGCACCCGGAAAAACGGATCGGCGATGCCGAGAAACGCCGCTGCTTCGCGGACCATGCGGATTTCTTTGAACCCGTCGAGCTCCGCCACCGAGAGCCGCCCCGCCCCGCCCCGCCCCGTCTCGGCGCCCGAAGGCGCGCGGGCGCCCGGTTCCGCGCAGCGGCGAGGCGGCCGACACCCGCTCCAGCAGGCGCGTCTTGGCCTGAGCCGACAATCCAAACAGATTTCTCCCGGCCGCCAATGGGCTATTCCGCCGCAACCGAGGTTTCGTCGCCGCCTTCGTAGCGTGCCGCCAGGGCGATGATTTCGGCGTTCTGCGCACCGGCGTTCAGCGCGCCGCCGAGCCGAGCCGCGATCGACGCCACGCTGGTTCCTTCGACCAGCGACACCAGCGGCAGATCGATGCGCAGCCGGTTTTCGAGGGCGAGGCGCAGCTCGACCGCCATCAACGAATCCATGCCCATCTGCGAGAGCGGGCGGAGCGGATCGACGCCGTCCGCAGGCAGCCGCAGGATCCGCGCCGCCTCTTCGGCCACGACGGTTCGCAGCAGGGCCAGCGCCGCCTGCGGCTCCATCTCGCCCAGCCGGTCGGCCAGCGCCTCGTCGGCGGCGGAAGGACCGGCCTTGGCGCGGATCTCGGAGAATAGCGGGGTCGCCAGGACCGGCAGAAAACGCCGGGCCTCGGTCCAGTTCGCTTCGGCGCAGCCGACCACCGGCAAGCCGCTCGCGATCATCGCCGGCAGGCCGGCCAGCGCCTGTGCGGCGGGGATCGGCTTGGCGCCCAGCCGGCGCGCCAGGGCGGCGCGGATCTCCGGCCGTTGGGCGAGATATCCGGCATCCTCGATCGGACCCCAGGCGACCGCCAGCGCCGGCCGGCCCTCGGCGCGACGGCGGCGGGCCAGCGCCTCGAGCGCCAGGTTCGCCGCCACATAGACGCCCTGCCCGGGGGCGCCGAGCAATGTCGTTGCCGAGGAAAACAACAAAAACAACTCGATCGGGTCCTGGCGGGTCAGCGCGTCGAGAGCGAGCGCGCCGCCAAGCTTCGGCCGCAGGATCGGATCGATCGCGGCGATATCGATGTTGCCGGCGAGCCGGTCGTCGATCGCCGCGGCGGCATGGACGATCCCGCGCAGCGGCGGCTGCGCCGCCCGGATGCGATCGAGGATCGCGGCCAGGCCGGCCCGGTCGGCGACATCCCCGCGATAGACCCTGACCTCTGCGCCCGCCGCTTCGAGCTCGGCAATCCGTGCCGCACAGCCCGGCGTTTCCAGCCCGCGGCGGCCGAGCAGCGCGATCGAGCCGGCGCCGTGCGCGGCCAGCCAGCGCGCCGCTTCCCAGCCGAAGCCATCGATCCCGCCGGTGACCAGATAGGCCCCGTCGCGGCGCGCGGCGTATTCCGGCGGTTCGCGCACCGGCGCGCCGACATCGGCGTCGGGGCAGAGGACGAGCTTGCCGATATGACCCGACGCCTGCATCAGGCGAAAGGCGTCGTCGATCTCGGAAAAGCGAAACAGCCGATGCGCCAGCGGCCGGATCGCGCCGGCGGCGAGCAGGGTGGCGATTTCGCCCAGCAGGGTGCGGGCCAGCGCCGGCCGGCGCAACGGCAGCTGGTCGACATCGATCGCGAAATACGAAAGGTTCTGGCGCAGCGGGCGCAGATGGAGGCGGCGGTTGAAGTAGAAATCGCGCTTGCCGAGTTCGAGGAATCGCCCGAACGGTTTGAGCACTTCGAGGCTGCGTTCCATCGCCTCGCCGCTCAGCGAGTTCAGCACGACGTCGACCCCCTGCCCGCCGGTGATCTCGCGCACCCGATCGGCAAAGCCGAGATCGCGCGAATCGAGCACATGGTCGGCGCCGGCCAGCCGCAGAAACGCCCGCTTGGCCGGCGACCCGGCGGTGGCGACGACGATGGCGCCGCGATGCCTGGCGTATTGGATCGCGGCGAGGCCGACACCGCCGGCCGCCGCATGGATCAGGACATGTTCCCCGGCGGCGAGCTGCGCCAGGTGGCCCAGCGCATAGATCGCGGTGACGAAGGCGACCGGCATCGTGGTCGCGGCGGCGAAGCTCACTTCCGGCGGGATCGGGACGACCGCGTCGGCCGCGGTTACGACCCGCGTGCTCAGCGCCGCCGGGGCAAAGGCCATGACCCGGTCGCCGACCGCCAGGCCCGGCACCGCCGATCCGACGGCGCGCACGATGCCGGCGCATTCGAGCCCGAACGTCGCACCGGCAAAGCCGTCGATCAGCGCCTCTTCCGGCAGCAGCCCCATCGCCCACATCACATCGCGGAAGTTGAGGGCGGAGGCGTGCACATCGATCTCGACCTCGCCCGGCCCGACCGATTGCGGCGGGCGCGTCTTCCAGCTCAGCGAGGCGAAGCCGCCGGAGGGGCTGCTCGCCAGGGTCAGCGCCTGCGCTGGCGAGGCCCGGCGCGGCGGCAGACCGGGCCGCAGCCGCAACACATGGCGCCCATGCGGGGTCCAGACGATCTCGGTTTCCGCCGAACCAGCCGCCAGTTCGTCGGCGATTTGGCGGGCATGCTCGCCGGGGCCGGCGGCGCCGCAGAGATCGACAAGCCGAACCGACAGCCGCGGCAATTCGTTGGCGAGCACGCGGGCGAGGCCCCAAAGGGCGGCGCCGACCGGCCCGGCCTCGGCGCTGCCGGGCGTCCCCTGCTGGGCATCGCAGGTGACCACCCACAGCGCGCCGCCCGTTTGCTCGGTCTGGACCGCGAGCCGGGCCAGCGCGGCGATCCGGCAGGCGGCGCTGCGGTCGTCGCCGTCGCCCTGCTCCGACAGAAAGAGCACGTTCTCGGCTGCGCCCGCCGGCGCATCATCGCCAGCAGCCGGGCCGGAAGTCGGAAGATCGCGGTATGGCGCGGTCTCGACGTGATGTCCCGCCGCCGCCAATCGGTCCACCACCGCCGCCCGCGTCACGGTATCGCCGGCGACGACGGTGACAATGCCGGGCGGGAGGCGGGCGCCGGCCGGGAGGCGGGCGCCGGGCGGGAGGCGGGCGCCGGGCGGTTCCGCGCATATCGGGGCGACACCCCAGAACAGGGCGCTGGGCCATGGCGCCGCGACCAGAGCGGCGGCGCCGACCGAACCGAAACCCGCCGCCGCGAGCTCGGCCCGCCACTCTTCGCCCGAGCGAAGCGGCGACGCCGCGCCCTCGCCCGGATCGGCCGGCCACCAGGCGGCGGCCTGCCCGAAGACGATGTCCCAAAAAGCGTTGGGCTCGGGATCGGCCGCCGCCAGCAACCCGCCCGGGACCAGGAGATCGCGCAGCGTGGCCAGCGCTCCCGCATCGATCTGCAGGCGGGCGCAGGCATTCACCGCCAAGACGATATCGAACCGGGTTTCGCCGAGCGCGTCCGCTCCATCCCGCGGCGACCAGTGGCCCGCGGCAGCGCCGACAAAGGATTGCGCCATCGCCGAAAGCCGGCCCGCCTGTTCGGGATCGGCGCTCGCCGCCAGATAGGCGAGCGCCACCCCGGATGCGGACAGGCGTTCGAGCACCCGGCGGGTCATCCCGCCGACCGCGCCAACCTCCAGGATCCGCAGCGGCCGGTCCGGCGGCCACGCCGCTGCGATCTCGGCCAGCGCATCGCACAGCAGGTCGAGGCCGGCGACGCTCGCCGGCGAGGCCTGGAGCACATGCTCGGCCATCGGCGACAGCCAAGGCGCGGTATGCGCCGGACCGGCGGCCAGGATCTTTGGCAGGTCATCGAGCGCGGTCGCGGCAAGGGCGAGCTCGGCCACCAGATCGGGGGCATCGGCGAGCAGCAGGCGCCAGATTTCCGCCGCACCGGGCAGATCGCTGGTCGGATCGATCCGCCATTCGCCGTCGATCTCGGTTGCCGCGCCGAGCCGTTCGACCGCCGTCAACATGCACTCGACGAGACCGCGCGAGGCCGGCGCAATCGAGCCGCGATCGACCAGTTCGCCGATCGTGAAGGGCCGGCCGGGCGCCGCCAGCATGGTCAACGAGGGCAGCGCCACGGCGCCGATCAGGGCGTCGAGCAGCAGCGCCTGGTCGGGTCGCGGCGGGTCCGGTTCGCGGGCGGCGGCAAGCCGCGCCAGAGCGGCGCCGGCTTGCTCCAGCGCACTCGGCGGGTCGAGCCGGCCGAGCGGCGCCGGGACCAGATCGACGCGGAACATGCGTCCGTCGGCGGCGGCCCGGCGGCCCAGCTCGACGCGGCGCAACCAGCATTCCTCGAGTTCGGCGACAATCTCGCCGGCGTCATCGTAGAGCGCGATGTCGGCCGACACCGATCTCGCCCCGCTGCGGGTCAGGCGCAGCCGGGCCAGGCGGGCGATGCGTCCAAACGGCGCCGGCAACCGGACCCGGCCGAACCGCCACGGCAGAAAGCCGACCCCCGGCAATGCCTGGCGATGGCCGGCCAGCAGCCCGATCAATCCCTGCAATGCGCCATCGAGCAAAGCCGGATGCAGCAGATACTGGTCGAGCCGCTCGCCGATCGGCGCCGGATCGAGATGGACGATGGCGCCGTCCGCGGCGATGGTCTCGACATGGTCGACGGTTCGGAAGCGGCTGCCGTAATCGAGACCGGCGCGCTGCGCCAGCCGATAAAGGCTCTCGGCCTCGATCCGCGGCCCGTCCGGCGCGCTGTCGGCCCAGCGCAGCACCGGCCGCGCATCGGACGCCATCGAGATCCGGCCGACGGCATGGATCGTCAGCGGCTCGCTCGACAGTCGCGGGCGGCTGGCCAGTTCCCAATCGCCATCGTCGGCGACGATGGTCGTGCGCAGCTCGCGCATATGCCCTTTGTCGAACGGCAGCGGGCGGCGCATTTCGACATCGAAGGCTTCCAGCACCGCGGCTTCCGGCCAGCGCCAGCGCGCCGCGGCGAGCGCGGTTTCGAGGATCGCAGCGGCCGGCAGGACCGCCATGCCTTCGACCGCGTGGTCGGCGAGCCACGGCAGCACCTGCTCGTCCAGATGGTTGAGCCAATGCGGCATCGGCCCGCGTTGACGAAAGCCGAGCAGCGGGTGGTCGAAAGGCGGGCTCTCCGGATCGTTGGCCTCGACCGTCTTGTCGAACCAGAACCGCTGGCGCTGCCACGGATAGAGCGGCAGGCAGCGAGGGTCGGCCGGGCCGTCGAAATTCGCCGCGGCCGGCAAATCGTACCCGGCGACATAGCAGCGCGCCGCGATCGCCGGAAACGGATCGCCGGCGCCGTCATTGCGGGCGAGGCTGGCGACGACCCGGCCCTCAACGTTGGCCGCGCGCAGCCCGTCGCTCAGATAGGAATGCAGGATCGCGCTCGGGCCGATTTCGACAAAAATGCGATAGCCCTCGCCGATCAATGCGGCGGCGGCCTCGGTAAAGCGCACCGGATTTCGGATGTTGCGCCACCAATGACCGGCATCGAGCACCGCAGCTTCGACGGCGGCGCCGGTGACGCTCGATACCAGGCGCGCCGCCGGCGGCCGTGACGCGATACCGGCGAGGCTCGCCAGCAATTCGTCGCGGATCGGGTCCATCGATTTGGAATGGAAGGCGAAATCGAGATCCAAGCGGCCGAAACCAAAGGTTGCGGCTGCGCGCTTCGCTGCCGAGGCGAGCGATTTCCTCGACCGAACCCGAAAGCGTCACCGAATGCGCGGCGTTGAACGCGGCGATTTCGGCGGTGCTGCCGAGTTCGGCGAGAAAGCTGCGCGCGGCATCGCCGTCGAGCGCCAAAGCCGCCATCCGCCCGGCGCCCTGCGTGCGCTGCTGACTGCGGCTGCGGGCGATGACGACGCGCCCGGCATCGGCCAGGGTCAGCGCGCCGGCGGCCCAGGCGGCGGCGATCTCGCCGACGCTGTGCCCGAGATAGCCGCAAGCGGTGACGCCGGCCTCGCGCAATGCTTCGACGATGCCGACCTGGATCGCGAACAGCAGCGGCTGGGCAATGTCGGTGCGCGCCACCCGGTCGGCGTCGACGCCGCCGGCAATCTGTTCGGCGACCGACCAGCCGAGCGGCGCGCGCAACACGGCGTCGACGGTCTCGACCGCGGCGCGGAAGGCCCGGCTGGCGCATAGCGCCGCGCGCCCCATTTCGGCGAATTGGGCGCCATTGCCGGAGAACACGAAGGCGAGCTTTGCCTCGCCGACCGCGGTCCCGGCGATCACCTCCGGTCCCGGGCGTTTGTCGAGAAAGTTGTCGAGCCGCTCGGCGGTAGCGGTCCGGTCGGCGCCGAGAGCAGCCAGCCGGTGGCGGTGGTGATCGCGGCCGCGCGCGGCGGCGCGCACCGCCCCGGCCAGCCGCTCATCGGGCGCCGCGGCGATTGCGGCGCGCCAGCCCTGCGCCAGTTCGCGCAACGACGCCTCGCTGGCGGCCGAGATCAGCAGCGGCGGGGTCGGCTCCGGCGGACCCGGCTTCTCCTGCCGGGGCGGCGGCGCGGCGAGAACCACATGGGCGTTGGTGCCGCCGAAGCCAAAGGAGTTGACCCCGGCACAGCGCTGCCGGCGCGCGGCAGGAAGCTGCTCGGCCTCGCGCAGCAGACGCAGGTTGAGCGCGTCGAAGGCGATGTTGCGGTTCGGGCTGGCGCAATTGAGGGTCGGCGGGACGACCCCCCGGTCGAGCGCCAGCGCCGCCTTGAGCAGGCCGGCCATGCCCGATGCCGGTTCGAGATGACCGATATTGGTCTTGACCGAGCCGATCGGCAGCTGCTCGCGCCGCCTCTGTCCGATCGCCTGTCCGACCGCCGATGCTTCGATCGGATCGCCGGCCGGGGTCCCGGTGCCGTGCATCTCGAAAAACGCGAGCTCGTCCAGATCGATCGCCGCCTCGGCATAGACCGAACGCAGCAGCGAGGCCTGCGCGGCCTCGCTCGGCAGCGACAAGCCAATGGTGCGGCCGTCGGAATTGGTGCCGGTCGCCAGGATCACCGCACGGATCGGGTCATTGGCGGCAAGCGCGTCGGCCAGCGCCTTGACGATCACCACCCCGCCGCCTTCGCCGCGCACATAACCGTCGGCGCGGTCGTCGAAGGCGAAGCAGCGGCCCCGCGGCGACAGCATCGACGCCCGGCAGAAGCCGATAAACGGATAGGGCGTCAGCAGCAGATTGACGCCGCCGACGATGGCGCTGGCGATCCGCCCGGCACGGATCGCCTCGCAGGCCTGATGGAGCGCGACCAGGGATGACGAGCAGGCGGTGTCGACGCACAGGCTCGGCCCGCGCAGGTCGAACACGTAGGAGATGCGGTTGGCGAGGATGCTGAGCGTATTTCCGGTCATGAAATACGAATTGGCCCCGGCCGGATCGCCGAGCCGCAAATCGGAGTAATCGGTCGCCGACGCCCCGATATAGACGCCGACATTGTTGCCGGCGAGCCGGCTGGCCGGCATTCCGGCATCTTCGAGCGCGTGCCAGACCAGCTCCAGCAGCAGCCGCTGCTGCGGGTCCATCTGCATCGCCTCGCGCGGCGAGATCCCGAAAAACCCCGGCTCGAACTGGTCGATGCCGCCGATCAGCCCGGCCGACCAGGTGTAGCTTTTGCCGGTTTCGTTGCGATCGGGATGGTAGAAAAATCGGGTCGACCATCGCTCCGGATCGATCTCGGAGACCGCATCCCCGCCGGAGGCGAGCAGCCGCCAAAACTCCTCCAGGCCGTCGCCCCCGGGAAATCGGCAGGATGCTCCGACGATCGCGATCGATCGGTCACTCATAGCGGCCTGATGGTCGCCCCGGAGCAGCAGTTTTCCCCATTTCCCCCTCGTGGTTGCGGCCGCCGCCAACGCATCGGGCTTTCGGCAGCCGGCAATACCGTCTCATTTGTCCTCGTCGAAGAAGGCGGCAATGTCAATCGCGGCGAGGACGACCAAAGGTGCTGCCGCCGTGGCAATTTGGGTCCGCGGCGCGCCATCTTCAGAGGCAACGCCGGTCTACGCGGCGCGGTTCATGTGGTCTGCGAGGAGCGGCCGGGCGGGCTGAGCGGGGTGGCGATGCCGACCGGGCGCCACGGGTTTCGGCTGAGCCGCAGCCTTTCCAAAAGATCCATCGCCGACCAGTAGAGCGGTACGGCACGTCCCTGGATCAAGGGCATGCCGGCGGGATCCAACCCCGACCACGGCAAAAACGGGTTGCGGCGGCCGTAAGCCCAGATCTCGGCCCGCGCCGACGGACGCGACGCGATGCCGCGCGCGTGAAAACCCATGGTATCGGCGACGACCAGCGTATTGTGCGGCACCGCGAACACTTCAGGCTCGTCGAACCCCAGGCGCCGCAACATCGGCGCGCTGATCCGCAGCGAGCCGCGCGCGGATTGGAAATCGCTGCTGTACCGGGCGCTCAGCGACATCCGCCGCTCCCAGGCGAGACGCCGCCGGGTCGGCCGATGCGAGCCGCGGACATAGAGCAACGGCCCCTGATCCTCACCGACATCGGTCAGGAAGAACCATGCCTTGACGGTCGGATGAAACGTGTCGGCATGCAGCCGGGTCTGCGGATCGGGCGGCGCCTGGCGGGCCTGGGCGAAGATTGTCTGCAGGTAAAGGAACGGTTCGAGCGCGAACGAGCCGATATAGCGCACCAGACCGAGCCATTCCGGGCTCTCGACCATGGCGCGCACCGCCGGCAGGCAGGCCAGCGCCCGCCGGTCGAGCGCGATCCGCCGGGTGATCGCGTCACCCTGGGCTTGCTGCCGCGCCGGCGCCGCATATGACAGCACCTGGCGGCTGAGCGCGTCAAACGCCGCGGGCCGCAGAAAGTCGCGCTTGACGACGAAACCGTCGCGGGCAAAGGCGGCCCGGTCGTCATCGCCGACCAATGCCGCCAAGCTTTGGCGGCGGCGTTCGGCCAGGCGCTGCGCCAGGCGGATGCGGGCGACATGCAGCCCCGCCCGGTTCAAGGCCGGGCTGCCGATGACCGGGTTGTCGCGGAACGACTTGGCTCCGGTCGCCAGTGCCGCGAGATGAAGCGGCGCCAGCAGCCACGAGCGAGGCCCCGATCGGATGTCGCGCCGGCGCTGCAAGGCTTCAGACCCGGCCAAGGGTCAGGCGTGCAGCGCGGCGAGCGCGTCGTAGACCAGGCGATCGATTTCGATGCCCTCGCGCAGCAGGCGCTCGCGGCTGTGGAACGAGCGCTCCCCCGGAATGCGGATTTCGGCGATGCCCGGCTGGCGCGGAATGCTTTTGATGCGGTCGATCAGCCCGCTGAGCTCGTGCTTGAACTGGTCGAGCGGCACCAGCAGATCGGGCTTGAACACGATGAACAGATAGCCGTCATCCTGGTCCGGATCCATGCCCGAGCCGGCGAGCACGCCCAGGGCCTGGACGATGAAGCCGAGCCCATAGCCCTTGTAGCCGCCGAACGGCAGCAGCGCGCCCAGCCGGGCCGCCGCCGGGTCGCGGGTGGGCTGCCCCTGCGGATCGATCGCCACCCCCTCCGGCAGCAATTGTCCGAGCCGCTCGCGCAGGGCCAATTCGGTGCCCATGAACGCCGAGGTGCCCATATCGAGCACGACCGGCCCGTCGGCCGATGGCAGGCCGAAGGCGATCGGGTTGGTGCCGAGCGCCGGGCGCGCCCCGCCGAAGGGGGCGACGCTGCGCGACGAACTCGCGGTGTGAATGCCGACGAGATCGGCGTTGGCGATCATCTCGACGTAATAGGCGCTGCGCCCGCTCATCCAGCTGTTGGTGACGCCGACGACCGAAAACCCATGCGCTGCGGCTTTGCCGATCGCGGCGCGGGTGGCGTGGTACATCGCCAGCATGCCGACATTGTTGCCGCCATCGTAGAGCGCCGAGATTTCGGTCTCGCGCACCACGCTGACCGGCTGGCGGGGCCGCTTGAAGCGGCGGTGCTCGGGGATATTCAGGATCTTTGCCAGACCCGAATATTCATAGCCGCACAGCGCCGCGTCGATCATGTGATCGGCGAGGATATGGGCGTCTTCGGGGTCGTAGCCGATGCCGCGCAGCGCGCGCTCGGCATGGTCGCGCGCCTCGGCGACGCTCAGATGGATACGGTCGGCGGCCATATGCTGTCCCTCAGGCGGGTTCGACCCGGAACACGGCTTTGCCGGCGATCTGCCGGTCGCGCAGCTGCGAACCGATCCGGGCCAGATCGCGCCAGCTGCTTTCGACCAGCGCGGGCTTCAGCGAGCCGTCGCCGACCAGCGCCGCCAGCAGCGCCAGATCGGGGGCAAAGCGCTCCTCCGGCTCGGAGGTGAAATAGGAGAAGCTTTGGATGCGCGCGTTCGGATGCTCGGCAAAGTCGCGGAAATTGATCGCGGTCGGCTCGCCCGACGAATTGCCGAAGATCACGATCGTCCCCTTGGCTTCGACCCGGGCGATCGCGGCGGCGAGCGAGGCGCCGCCGGCGGCTTCGAGGATCAGGCCGAACCGGCCCTCGGCCTTGTCGATGCCATCGACGATCGTCTCGGCGCCGCGCAGATGCCGGCCGCGCTCGGGGCTGCCGACGATCGCGGTGACATGCGCCCCCGACCGCGCGGCGATCTGCACCGCCAGATGGCCGACGCCGCCGGCGGCGCCGGTGACCAGCACCCGCTTGCCGAGCAGCGGCGCGCCGTGGCGCAGGGTGCGCAACGCGGTCAGACCGGCGATCGGCAATGCCGCCGCCTCTTCGAAGCGGACATTGTCGGGCAGAGCAGCCAGCCGCCGCACCGGCACCGCAGCGCGCTGCGCCCAGCCGGCATTATCGGCCATGGCGACGACCCGCGTGCCGGCTTTTGGGCCGCTGCCATCGGCCGCCGCGCGCAGCACTACGCCGCCGATATCCTGGCCCGGCCGCCAGCCCTCGGGCCGGGTCTGCATCAGCCGCAATTCGCCACGGTTCAGCGAGAAGGCGCGCACCTCGACCACCGCCTCGTCCGCTGCCGGGACCGGTTCGGGGCACTCGCGCAATTCGACCGGGGCGGCGCCACCGGGGGTGTTGACCAGAGCGAGCATTTGAGCGTGGTCCCCTCCGCATCGCTATTGCCGTCATGACCGGGGCAAGCCCGGCCATGACGATGATCAGTCGATCAGCGTCAGTTCAGCCGCAGATCGACGATGTGCTTGGGATCGGGCTTCAATTCGCCCTTTTCGACGCGGGCCACGATGTCGGTCAGGATCGCGTTGGTCGGGGTGGCGATGCCGACCTCCTCGCCCTTTTTGACGATAAAGCCGTTGAGGAACTGGATCTCGGTGCGGCGTCCCTTGAACATGTCCTGGCCGGTCGACGGGCGATGCTCGCCGCCGCCGGGGCGGTTGGCCTCGGCCAGACGATGCTCGTCGATTTCCTTGGTCGCAGCGGCGTCGCCCTCGCCGGCGCGAGCGATGGTCTCCGGGTCCATATGGCTGACCTCGTCGAAGGTGTAGCCGAGCGCCTGGCCGACCCGGATCGCCTCGCTGCCGAGCCGGGTCGAGAAATTCCGGATCGCGTCGTTCTTGATCATGTCGCGGGAGATCAGGCCGGTGCAGGCCGACAGCCCGTTGCCCATCACGTTGGTCACCAGCTTCGACCAGCGCTCGCCCCACAAATTCTCGGTGACCATCGCGCTATCGGCGTAGGCGACCAGCCGGCAGACCTCCTTGGCCCGGTCGGTGACCCGGCCATGCACCTCGCCGACGCGGAACACGGTGTGGCGCGAGCCGGATTTGCCGGCGGCCCGGCGCACCTGGCCCGGCGCATGCAGTTCGACGGTGATCGAGCTGGCGATCGAGCCCAGGGTCTTGCCCCAGCCGACGATGCCGGCGATGGTTTCCTCGTTCATGCAATTCTGCAGCGAGACGATATAGCCGCCGGGCGCCAGGTACTGCTTGATCATCGTCGTCGCCCAGGCGGTGTCGTAGGATTTCATGCAGACAAAGGCGATGTCGATCGGCGCCTCCTTGGCGAGCTGCTGCACCTCGGTCAGGTGCAAGGCGCGCGGCTTGACCGTAAACGGCTCGACGTCGCGGATATGGGTGATGCGCAGACCGTCCTTGCGGATGGCCTCGACATTCTCCGGCCACGGATCGATATAGGTCACGTCTTCGCCGGCCTGCACCATATGCGCTCCGGCGTAGCCGCCGACCGCCCCGGCGCCGACGAACGCTATCTTGTTCTTCGCCATTCCGTCTTCCTCCGCATCGGGTCGCGGCCCCGCGCGCCGCGCACTCCGCAGACGATCCTAGTACGGCGCAGGCGGCCGCGTCATCCTATCGCTTTGGCGATCGGTTTGGCGGGGCGGGTTTGCGCGGCCGCGGATTGCGGCCGGGTGGCGCGGCCGGGCGCGGGGTTCGGGTCCTGCCGCGCGCCTTGGACCGGCGCCGCGGCGGTCTTGTCGCCAGCCGCCAATCGACGATCATGCCGAGCGGCACCGCGATCAGGCCCAGCGCGATCAACCCGCTGGCGGCGCGATCGAGCCAATCGATTTCGGCGACGACGACGACCAGCCCGAGCACCAGGCCGGCGCCAAAGGTCAACAGGGCGATCTTGGTGTAGCGCATCGGTTGCGGCCTGGGGACCGGGCTCCTAATGTGGTTGGCTAGACGACAACGCCGCCGCCGGGAAAGCGGCGCACCTGCCGGAAAGAGGGAGCAGATGATAGAGGTCGAGCGGCCGGCGGATCTCGCCCAATATGTCGGCAAGGAAATCGGGGTCAGCGACTGGTTCACCGTCGACCAGGCGATCATCGACAAATTCGCCGAGGCGACCGGCGACCATCAATGGATCCATGTCGATGTCGAGCGCGCCAGGCGCGAAATGCCGGGCGGCAAGACCATCGCCCACGGCTATCTGACCCTGTCCCTGGTGCCGCGGCTGGCGGCGACGCTCTATCGGGTCAACAAGCGCTCGCGCGGGCTCAATTACGGCTCGAACCGGGTGCGGTTTACCGGGCAGGTGCCGGCCGGCTCGCGGGTCAGGCTGCGCCAGAAGATCAAATCGGTCGAGCCGGTCGAGGGCGGCGGGGTGCGCATCACCTCGGAGAGCACGATGGAGGTCGAAGGCGCCTCCCGCCCGGCGCTGGTCGCCGAAACCATCAGCATGCAGTTCGAGTGACGCTCGCACTCAGCAACGGACAAGGAGGATGATCCGATGACCGGCAGCGCGGCGAACGATCAAGCATCATACATCTACCTCGGGCCTGGCCGGCGAAACCGGGCGCGGCCGGGTGGTCGATTCCGGCCTGTTCCGCATGGCCGACGGCAGCGACGAATGGGAGCCGCTGCAGCGCGGCCTGCCGGAGATGCCGGCGGTGCGGGCGCTGGCGGTGCATCCGCAACAGCCCGAGATCGTCTATGCCGGGACCCAATCCGGCCCCTATCGCAGCGCCGACCGCGGCGAGCATTGGGAGAAGGTCGAACTGCCCGACCACGGTTTGCCGGTGTGGTCGATTTTGTTCCACCCGCACGATCCCGACGTGATCCTGGTCGGCTATGAGAATTGCGAGATCTACCGCAGCGACGATGCCGGCGAGCGCTGGACCCGGCTGCCGGTCAGCGTGCGGTTTCCCGAGATCACCACCGCATCCGGCGCCAACCCGGCGAAACGCGTGCTGATGCTCGACGCCAGCGCGAGCGAGCCCGACTGCCTCTACGGCGCGATCGAGGTCGGCGGCACGATCCGCTCAAAAGACGGCGGCGAGCATTGGGAGAATCTGAGTCACGGGCAATACGTCAACGACGACATGGTCGATATGCACGGCGTCCTTGCGAGCCGATGGCGGCCGGGCACGGTATTCGGCATCGCTCGCGCCGGCATGTTCCGTAGCGACGACGGCGGCGACCACTGGCAGCACGTTGCGCTGGAGCCGCTCAACCCGAAGGGCTACATCTACTGCCGCGACATCCGCGAGGTGCCCGGCAACCCGCGTCATCTCTGGGTCGCGGCGGGAGCCGGATTTCAGAGCGACGCCGGCACGTTGCTGCACAGCCGCGACGGCGGCGACAGTTGGAGCCGGGTCGATATCGGCGCACCGGTGCCACACACGATGTTCAAGATTGCCTTTGATGAAAGGCGACCCGCGCTGGTGTCCTGCGCGACGAACGGCGGCGAAGTCTGGTCAAGCCATGATGGCGGCGAGAGCTGGACCGCCCACCAGCGGCCGCCCGGCGGCACCCAAATCTACGCCCTGGCGCGCGGCTGAGCACAAGGGCGGGCGCGGGCCGATCACAGACAGCGTGATTTGCGGAACGGCCGATCACCCTTGATCGGCGAGCGGCGCGTCTTCGGCGGCCAGGACCAGGCGGTTCGCCGCCGGGTCGTAGTGCAGGATGAAGAGCGCCGTGTTCGGCGCCCGGGCCGGCGGGCTGCCGGGCGGCAGCGCGTGTTTCAACAGCTGGCGCACCATCGCGCCGTGGCTCGACACGCCGATCCGCCGATAGGGGTGCGCGCTCGCGAAACGCCGCAATGCCGCCAGCCCGCGGGTCAAGGTGGCGAGGCCGGTCTCGCCGCCGGGAAAGGCCGCGTCGTTGTCGCTGTACCAGCGTTCGGTCAATTCCGCGCCGAAACGGGCTTTGGCGTCCGCCCAGATCAGTCCCTCGGCGGCGCCGACATTGGTCTCGCGCAAGCCCGGATCGCTCGCCAGCGGCAGGCCCAGGGCCTCGGCGACGATCCGGCCGGTGGTCAGCGCGCGCGACAGGTCGCTCGACAGCACGGCATCGAGCCGGTGCGGGCGCAGCCGGCCGGCCAGCGCCTCGGCCTGAGCGAGGCCGGTGGCGTTGAGCGGGGTATCGGTATGCCCTTGCAGCCGCCCCTCGCGGTTCCAATCGGTTTCGCCGTGGCGAAACAGGAACAACATGCGCCGCTCGCTTCCTGATTGCACAACCGCCCTCCGCGTATTCCCGGTTGATTATTGTGGCCGGATCGGGAAAGGCGGCAACAGCGTTGTCGTCGGCAATGGCTATTTCGCCGGCGGCCCGAGCGCCGCGATCGGCCGCTGGCGGGCGGCGGTCACCCCCAGGGTCCACGCCTCCTCGGTCTCGACCCGATGGCGCTGGGCCGGCGTCAAGCCGGGATCGCCGGCGAACAATGCCGCAAGGTCCCCGGCATGGCCGCGCGCGGCGAGGAACCGGGCGACGGTGCGGACCTGCGCCCGGTCCTTGGGTTCACCGCATGCGGGCGACACCCGCCACAGCGAGGGATAGATTTCGGCAATCACGATCCGGGCGGCGTCGGGCAATGCGAGGCCGGTTTCGAACGGCCAGACCTGCGCCTTGAGGCGCCAGCGCGGATCGTCGCGCAAGGCGCGCGCCACCGGGATGCCGGTCAATGCCTGGCCGCCGACCGACCCGGCGCCCAGCAACTTCCAGCAAGGCTGCGCGCTCGGAATATAGAGATCGACCAGACGGCGCTCGGCCAGGCCGTCGCTGTCGTGACGGCGATGATGCCGGCCGGCGAGATGGGTCCTGAGCGGCGCCGCCGGGCAGCCCCAGAACGGAAACGGCGCGCCCGAGACGCGCCGGTTCAGCGCTTCGGCGACATCGAAGCGGTTGTTGCGGTTGCGCGCGTCATCCTCGATCAGCGCGGCGATCTCGTCCCAGACCGCCCGCCATGGCGGCCCGCAGAGGCCGAGCCGGGCGGCAAAACCGGCGGGATAGCCGAACGGGAAATCGAAGCCCAGCAATACCCGCTGGCCCTTTGCCATCGCCGCCGCGAGCCATTCGGCGATCAGCGCCCTGGCGGCGTGGCGGGTCGGCGGGTTGACCAGGGTTTCATCCTCGCCGCAGCGCCGGCAGATCCAGACGCTGTCGCGGCCGGTCCGCGGCAGGTTCGCGGCGCTCCAGTCGACGATGACAAAGCTGTCGAACATCGGCGCTCACGCCGTGGTCTCAATAATGACCACCCGCGACCGGCATACCGGCGCCGGCGATCGGTTGACCCCGCCCTGGCCGCGGCCGAGACTGCCGCCGCGATGATGCCGGCCGTCGACGCCAATCCGTTGCTGTTGCTCGCCGCCGGCCTCGCTGTCGATGCCTGGTTCGGCGACATGCCGGCGCTGTTCGCCCGCATCCCCCACCCGGTGGTGCTGGCCGGCCGGGCCATCGCCGCTTTCGACCGCAAGCTCAACCGCGAGATCCGCAGCGAGGCCGCACGCCGCATCCGCGGCGGCGTCACCCTGGTCGCGCTGGTCGGGTTGGCCGCCGCGCTCGGACTGGCGATCGAGCGAATCTGCCGCGGCAGCCTGGCCGGCGCGGTGGTCGAGATCCTGCTGATCGCCGTGCTGATCGCCCAGCGCAGCCTGTTCGAGCGCGTCGCCGAGGTCGCCTGCGCGCTCGACGATGGCGGGCTGGCGGCCGGTCGCGACGCGGTGCGGCATATCGTCGGCCGCGACCCGATGAGCCTCGACGGGCATGGTGTGGCCCGCGCCGCGATCGAAAGCCTGGCGGAGAATTTCAGCGACGGGGTGGTAGCGCCGGCGTTCTGGTATCTGCTGCTCGGCCTGCCCGGACTGTTCGCCTACAAGATGGCGAACACGCTCGACAGCATGATCGGGCACAAGACACCGCGCTACCTCGCCTTTGGCTGGGCCGCGGCGCGCTTTGACGATCTGGCCAATCTGATCCCGGCGCGGATCAGCGGGCTGCTGATCGCCGCCGCCGCGCTGTTTGCCGAAAACGGCCGGCCGGGCCGGGCCCTGGCGATCATGCTGCGCGATGGGCGCAAGCATCGCTCGCCCAATGCCGGATGGCCCGAAGGGGCGATGGCGGGGGCGCTCGGTCTCGCCTTGGCCGGGCCGCGGCACTACCCCGAAGGCGTGGTCCTCGATCCGTGGGTCGGCGACGGCACGGCGCGGGCGGCGACATCGGACATCGCCCGCGCGCTGGGCCTCTACAAGCTGGCCTGCCTGATCGAAGGCGGGCTGGTGCTGGGCATCTGGCTCGCCGGCCACTTCACCCTGCCGATTTGACCGCCCGACCCGAGCAGCCGGCGCTAGATCTTTTTGGTGCCGAGCCCGTCGCCGCCTTCGCAGGCCTGGGCGTGCAGCCAGTCCTGAACCGACAGATGCCCGTGATAGACTTCGGCATAGAGCCCGACCGGCCAGGTCAGCACAAAGATGAAATTATTGACGATATCGGTGTTCCGGTTCGGGCAGGGGCCCGGCAGCAGAAACCCGATCGCCAGCAGCACGATGCCGATAACCAGATAAAGCCCGACCAATACACGCATTGTTCTCTCTGACCGGCCGATCGAACAGCGGATCGCGGCAGGTACGACCCGGACGCCCGCGCAACGGAACAGGTTCCCGCGGCCGGACGCAACCCCCAAGTGGGAATATCCCGCGCGCCGGCGCGCGCCTCGGTCGCGGCCGGCGCATGGCGCTGCTGCGCATGGTCGCCTTTATCGAGGCGAACGGCTATTCCTTTGCCATGCCGGCCGGCGAAAACGCGCTCGGGCGAAGGGCGGCGTCTCCGGACCGGCAAACCTGCGATGGGAAAGGAGCGATCATGGCAAGGCTTCCGCTGATTACCAGCAAGGAACAGGTGGCGGAGAAGGACCGCGCGACCGTCGACTCGATCGTGGCGAGCCGCGGCGCGTTGCAGGGCCCGTTCACGATGTTCCTGCATTGCCCCGAACTGGCCGGCCGGCTGGCGCATCTGGGCGCGTTCGTGCGCTTCGAAGGCTCGCTCGACATGCGGGTGCGGGTGCTGGCGGCGATGACCGTCGCCCGCGAATTCGAGGCGGTCTATGTCTGGGGCGCGCAGACCGGCGGCGCCCGCAGGCAGGGTGTGCCGGAGACGACGATCGCCGCGATCCGCGACAACCATTCGCGCGGCATCCCGGCCGAAGACGCGCAGATCGTCGATTTCACCCGGCAGCTGTTGCGCCGGCACCGGATCGACGAGGCCACCGCCGAGGCGCTGCGCAAACGCTTTGGCGATGACGGGTTCATCCAGCTGACCGGCGCGATCGGCTATTACAGCATGCTGGCGATGACGGTGAACGCGTGCGAATTGGAGGCGGCGCCGAATGCCGAGGTGCTGAAGGTCTGACCAGGCGGCCGGCGCGGCCGGGCTGGCGGCGGCCGGAGCGGGCGGCTATAAGCCGGCGCATGCGCCGTTCGACGCGTCTCGGTCTCGTCGCCATTGTTGTGCTGGTGGTCCTGGGTGGCGCCTACGCGGCCTATTGGCGGATCGTCGCCGGACGGATCGAGGATGGCCTGGTCGCCTGGCAGCAATCGGCGCGGGCGCGCAAGATCGACGCGTCATGGCAAAGGCTGCGCGTCGCCGGCTTTCCGCTCGCCTTCCGGCTCGAACTGGCGGGCGTGGCGCTGCGCGATGCGGCGCTGGACCCCGCCCCCGAAATCCGCCTGCCGGCATTGGGCGGCGATGCCCGGCCCTGGGATCTGGCCGATTGGCGTCTTACCGCGCCGCAGGGGCTGGCGGCCGGCCTCGCCGCCGCCGGCGCCCGGCCGCCGCTAAAGCTCGCCGCGCACGCGGCCAAAGGCACGGTTTCGCTCGGCCCCAAAGCGGCCACTGCGCTGTGGCTCAACTTCCAGGACATCACCGCCGAGGCCGGCGGCCGGATCCCGATAAAGGCCGCCGACGCCTGGATCACCCTGCCGGGGCAGCCGCCGCAGTCGGATACCGAGCCGAGCCTCGGGCTGGCGCTCGATCTGCGCCAGCTGCATCTGCCGGCGGCGCCGGCGACGATGAGCGACACGATCGACGATCTGGCTTTCGCCGCCACGGTCAAGGGCGCGGTGCCGAACGGCCCGCTGGTGCAGGCGATTAGCGCCTGGCGCGACGCCGGCGGCACGGTCGAACTCGATAAATTGCGGCTCAAATGGGGCGGGCTCGGGGCCAACGCCAGCGGCACCATCGCGCTCGACCAGGATTTGCAGCCGATCGCCGCCTTCTCCGGCGGGATCGAGGGATTCGGCACGATCCTGTCGGCGCTGGTCGAGGCCGGCCGCCTGGACACCGAGCAGGCCGCGCTGGCCCAGATCGCGCTGTCGGCGCTGGCCAAGCCCGGAGCCGACGGCCAGCCGCAGATCACGACCTCGTTCACGATCCAGAACGGCAAGATGTATCTGGGGCCGGCCAAGCTCGGCGACGCGCCGCGGATCGTCTGGCGATAACCGGCCGCGGATCAACGGCATCGGCTTGACAGCGGCGCACTCTTCGCCATTTGTGCCCTGGCATTAACAGCAAGGCGCCTTTCCGCTAATGAAAAAGCTCGCTCTGCGACGCCGGCGCCCGCTGCCGGTGATGATGGCCGAATTGATGATGGCGTCGTGGGAGACCATCGCGCTGCGCAGCCTGATGATGGTTCAGGGCACGTGCTCGCTCGCGGAATATCAGCTGATGGCGACCGAAAAGGCGGCGGCGCTGCAGCAATCGGCGCTGGCGGTGATGTCGGGTGGTGGAGAGCGAGCGGCGCTGGCGCCGTGGCACCGGAGCGCTACCGCCAACGCCAGGCGGCTGCGCCGGAAGAGCTGAACCGACAAGCGGCCGCGCCGGCCGCTAAATCGGGATCGCCAGCAGGGTGTCGATCTGGCGGCTGTCGAGAATGACGGTCTTGGCGGCGAATTTCCAGTCGGCGCCGACCTGCCTGACCCGGTCGGCATAATGCCCGGCGGCGAAGATCGTCATCTCGCCATCCTGCATTGTCCGCACCACCAGGAAATTGGCGACGAGATCGAGCATCGCGGCGGCTTCCCCGACGATCCTGATCGACGAAACCAGGTGGCGATAGCGCTGCGGCTCGTAGATATTGGCCTCGCGCAAGGCGCTGACCCGGTCTTTCAGCATATTGCGCGAGGTCGCGTAGATCAGCCCCAGCGGCAGGCCCGCCTGGTAATTTTCGGCCGAGGTGATCCGGTAGAAGCAATCTTCGGTAAAGAAATCCGGCCAGCGCTCGAGTTCGTCGGCGTCGAGACAGTGGACATAGTCGGTGTAGAGCTGATCCAGCTCGATCCGCCGCACCACCGCCTCGAGATCCATCGTCTCAGAACCCCATCAGCGGCCGATAGGCGTGCCAAAAGCCGCGTACCGAGGCCTCGGTCGTCCGGTTGGGCTCGGACACATGGCCGAAACCGCCCATTTCCAGCACCGAGCATTGATCTTCCGAGCCGCGGATCGCGCGCTGAATGAAATTCCCGACCGCGCCGTCCTCCATCGAGACATAGCCGGCCGGGCCCGACGAGATTGGCCTGCGCCAGGCGCAGCGCGGTCATCTCGGCATCGTCCTCCTCAAAGCCGAGATAAATCCATTGCAGCTCGGTCTTGTCCGGCCCTTTGGGCAATACCAACCGCAGAGCGATGCAGTTCTGGATCTGCTGCAGGACGAAATTGGGGAACAGCGACAGAATCTGGGTCGTGGTGTCGTCGCCGAATTCCTCGATCATCGCGAGAAAGCCGGGTTCCTGGAGCCGGAAATTCTCGCGCATCGAAGGCATGCCGGCATAAAGAGCGTCTGAAGCCTCGGCACCGACGCGGTCGACTCCGGTTGTTGTTGTAGCTCGCGTGATGCATGCCGCTCTCGGCGATATCGACACCGCCTTCCGAGGTCAGCCGCGACATGCGGAAGGTCGCAAAAAACGAATGCAGCAAAGTGGCGTGATAGGTGTCGCGCACATTCTCGAAATAAAGCTTCCAGTTGTTGTGCAGGATCTGCGAGGTGGTGCCGAGAATCTTCGGCTTTCCGTGCATGACCCGGTGAATCCGCGAGCCGATCAGATTGCCGATGTAATCGCCCAGCGGCGGCGCATCGGGCGACAAGGTGCCGAAGACGAGATCGCCAAAGCGGTCGATCCGCAATTTTTTCAACCCGTGCTGGTCGAGGCGGAAGCTCTCCGGCATCCCGCCCTTGCCGGCGACGCCGCGGCGAAAGGCGACGCTGTCGAGATTGCCTTCGAGATCGTAGCGCCAGGCGTGATAGACGCAGGTCAGATTGTCGGCATGGCCGCGACGCTTCAGGCAGACGAGGTTGCCGCGATGGGCGCAGCGGTTGAGCATCGCGTGAAGCTCGCCATCATGCCCGCGGGTGACGATGACCGGGGTCTCGCCGAGGAAGGTCGTCAGGTAATCGCCGGGCTGCGGCAACTCGCCGGCCAGGGTCAAAAACTGCCAGACCGGCCCGAGAAAGATGCGGGCCAATTCCTCGCGATAAATCTCCGGATCGGAAAACACCCGGTAGGGGACGCGGGCATTGCCCTCGGCCGGCCATTGCAGTGCGGGCTGGTTTGACATGAGGAAATTCCTTGTTCAGGTCACCCTCACCCACCCAGACTGGCGGCTGGGCCGAACGCAGCGAGGCGGGTGAGGGCATCGCACCAACAGGCGACCACGGAGGCAGGTCAGCCGCCGTAAAACACGTTTTCACCAAGATCCTTCATTTCGAGGATCGCGGCGTCGGGGCGGCCGGTGACCGGCTTTGGCAGATGCGCCTCGACGACCTCGCCGACGACGATGTGGTGGTCGCCCTGCTCGACGATGCTGGTGACCCTGCACTCGACCGCGGCCAGCGCGGCGTCGAGGATCGGCGCGCCGTTGCCGCCCTGGTGGATCGCCTGGCCGGAGAGCTTGCCATCTTCGAGCTTGGTCGGCTTGAAGAAGGTGAACGCCACCCCCTTGTGCTCCTTGCCCAGCATGTTGAGAGCAAAATTCCCGGTGTTCTTGATCAGCGGATAGGCGCCGGAATCGGTCTTGACCCCGACCACCACCAAGGGCGGGTTGAAGGCGCTCTGGGTCACCCAATTGACCGTCGCGGCGGCGACGTTGCCGTTCCCGTCATCGGCGGTCAGCACATAGATCCCATAGGGGATCATCCGCAACGCGGCCTTTTTGGCGTCCTGGTCCATCTTTCATCCTCCTCGAACCTGCGGTTCGTCAGCCGGGATCATAGCCCGAGAACCGGCCGGCGATGAACCCGCATCGCGCCGGGCCGCGCCGGGCGGGTTCACCCGGCCTCCCCGGTTTTGCCGGGATCGTATTCGGGCACCTGATAATAGACCCAGACCAAATTCGCCAGCAGCACCGCGGCGGTGACCAGGAACACCCAGCGCAGCCCGAACACCGCCGCCACCGCGCCGCCGCTAAGCGGGCCGAGCGAGTTGCCGAGAAACATCGCCGAGGCGGTGATGCCGTATACCGTGCCGCGCTGCGCCCGCGGCACCAGACGGCCGACCAGCGCATTCGCCGTCGGCAGAATGCCGCCGATGAACAAGCCGACGCCAAACCGCTCGGCGGTGAACAGCCAGTAGCTGCTGACAAAGGCCTGCGGCAGGGTCGTCAAGGTCGCCCCCAACAGGCTGATCAGCAAGATCCGGCGGTAGCCGAGCACATCGCTGCGCTTGCCGAGAAACGGCGAGGCGATGACGTCGGCGAGCCCGGTCACCGAAAAGGCGATCCCGCCCAGGGTGGCGAGATCCGGCCGCATGCCGACGAGCTCCTTGACGAACAAGGTCACGACCGGCTGCACCGTGCGCACTCCGAACTGCGCCATCAGCAGCACGAAAAACAACGGCAGCAGCCCCGGCGAGCGCACGATCGCAAACAGGCTGGCGAGCAGCGAGCGACCGCCGCCGGTGCGCGGCGGCGCCACAAAGCGCTCCTGCACGCCGAACCAGACGAGACCCGTCGACAGCAGAACGATTGCCCCGGTGCAATAGAACGGGATGCGGTAGCTGCCGGTCATATCGGCGAGAGCGCCGCCCAGCAGCGGACCGACCAGCGAGCCGACGAGTTGCCCGGTGCTGAGCCAGCCGAGGGCGAAACCGAGCCGGTCTTCGGGCGACTGGCTGGCGACCAGCGCAATCGCCGAGCTGGAAAATCCGGCGAAGACCCCCATCAGCGCGCGAAAGGCGAAGAACTGCCAGACATTCGCCGCGGCACCCATCAGCGCCGCGAACAGACCGATGGCGATGCTCGAGCGCAGCAGCATCAGCTTGCGGCCGCGGCGGTCGGCGAGCCGCCCCCACAAGGGCGAGGCGAAGGCCGCGACAAACGAGGTGATGCCGGCGAGGATGCCGGCCCAGAGCGCCACGGCGCTCGCCGACCTGACCCCGAGCACCGGCAGAAACAGCGGCATGATCGGGCTCAGCATCGAAAACGCCATGGTCATCACAAACTGGATGCCGACCATGGCCCACAAGGTGCTCTGCCACGCCACGGCGGGCGGTGGTTGCCGGCTGGTGTCCTCGATCGCGTCGGCGCGCTCCTCGGCCATGTCCCCGCCCTTCCGGTCGGCCCGGGCCGCAGCTCTCGGCCGTCCCGCGCGTTGTAACGGAAGCCCCGGTTATCGGCATCGGCTTTAGGCAGAGGCCGCGCCGGTGAGATCGTGACCGCTCCCCTGCAATTACCGTGCGCGCGGCGACGCCGGCTCCGTCTGCCGATCGCCGCCGGCGGCGCTGCGGCGGGCTCGAAGCCGGCGCGGCGGCCGTGTCGGCGAGGCGAATCGGCCGAATCGCAGGCATTAAAATTCCTTAAAAAAAGCGAGGACATTTGCGCATTGCTGACCTACACTTGCTGCAAGGCTCCGCAAAGGAGCCATTTCGAACAGGAGGTTTGAGCGATGGCGACGGCGGGCGAGTCCGTAACGAACATTCCGTGGTGGAAAGAGCCGACCAGGGACCAGTGGTACGCGTTTGGCGCCGCCTGGCTCGGCTGGACCCTGGATGCCTTTGATTTCACCGTGTTCTTGCTGATCATGGTGCCGATCTCCAAGGCGTTCAACGTGCCGCTGACCGCTGTCACGATCGTTTTCACGATAACGCTGTTCATGCGGCTGATCGGCGCCACCGCCTCCGGATGGATGGCCGACCGGATGGGGCGCAAGGCCCCGCTGATGATCTCGATCCTCGGCTACTCGGTCTGCAACTTCATTGCCGGATTTTCCCCGACGTTCTGGTTTCTGCTGTTGTTTCGCGCGCTGCTCGGGGTGTTCATGGGCGCGGAATGGCCGGCCGGCGCTTCGTTGGCGATGGAGACCTGGCCGATCCGCTCGCGCGGGTTTATGAGCGGCGTTCTGCAAGGGTCGTGGGGGCTGGGCTTTTTGTTGTCGGCCCTGATCTACGGCCTCTTCTATAAATACATCGGCTGGCGCGGCATGCTGTGGGTCGGCATCGCGCCGGCGCTGGCGCTGGTTTATATCCGCTACTATGTCAAGGAACCCGAGGTTTGGGTCGAGAACCGCCGGCGCCAGCGGGTCGAGAATCGTGAGGTCAGGGTGCCGCTGTTCACGATCTTCAAGCGCGGCGTCCTCGCCAATACCTTGAGCGCGTGCTGGTTCCAGGCGGCCGGGTTCGTCACCTATTATTCGATCAACGCGCTGTTCGCGACCCATCTGCAGCACGATCTGCATCTGAGCCCGGCATTGATCGCGACGCCGATCGCGTTCGCCAACATCCTGGTGTTTCTCGCCAGCTCGGGCTGGGGCTGGGTGTCGGATAAGATCGGCCGCCGCCCGGCAATGATCATCCCGGCGCTGTGTGCGATCCCGCTGGTCCCGATCTATCTATTTTCCAGCAATTTCACCTGGGTGGTGATCGCCTTTATGCTGCAAGGGCTGTTCGCCGGCGGCGCCATGTACGGGCAGGTGCCGAGCTATCTGACCGAGCGGTTCCCGACCGAAATCCGCGCCACCGCGACCGGCTTCTGCTATCATGTCGGCGCGATCTTCGGCGGGGTGGTGCCCCCGATCCTGACCTATTTCGCGATCACCGGGAATCTGGGGTTCGCGATCCCGATGCTGATCGGGACCATGTTCGGGCTGGCCAATTTCATCCTGTCGGTCGGTTTCGGGCCGGAGACCCGGGGAACCGAAATGGTGCCCGATCTGGTCGTGGCCTGAGCGAGGAGCACCCTCGCGCGGCAATAACAGGGGCCGTTCTCGGTTGCCCGCCGGGAGCGGCCCTTTTGCGCCGCGTCTCCGGGAGGCAGGGTGATCGGATGCCGCTGGCGACATCCGCGACGTCAGAGGCGACCAAAATCACTCTTTAGCCGGACCGCCCTTGAGAAGGGGTTGACGGGCAGTTCCGACTCAACAAGTCGAGGAGGACGAGAGACTTCTCGATTCACCAACAATTTCTGAAGGCTCCGCGCAAGGAGCCGTCTCTAACGGGGAGGTACCTGCTATGGCGACCGTCATTGAGACCCTCAAGCCGATTCCGTGGTGGAAGGAGCCGACCAAGGACCAATGGCATGCCTGGGTCGCCGCCTGGCTGGGCTGGACCCTGGATGCGTTCGACTTCACGATCTTTCTGTTGATCATGCTGCCGATCTCGCAGGAGTTCCATGTCCCGCTGACCGCGGTGACGGCGGTTTTCACCATCACCCTGTGGATGCGGCTGGTCGGCGCCACCGGCTCGGGCTGGCTCGCCGACCGGATCGGGCGCAAGAAGCCGCTGATGATCTCGATCGCCTGGTATTCGCTGTGCAATTTCATCGCGGCGTTTTCGCCGACCTTCTTCTTCCTGTTCCTGTTCCGGGCATTGCTGGGCATCGGCATGGGCGCGGAATGGCCGGTCGGCGCGGCCTTGGCGATGGAGACCTGGCCGCAGCGGTCGCGCGGCCTGATGGCCGGCGTGCTGCAATCGTCGTGGGGTCTCGGCGCGCTATTGTCGGCCGCCGCCTATGGCCTGCTTGTACAATTCGATCGGCTGGCGCGGCCTGCTGATGATCGGGGTGCTGCCGGCATTGCTGATCGTCTATGTGCGCATCTTCGTCAAGGAACCCGCGGTCTGGGTCGAAAACCGCCGGCTGCAGCGCAGCCAGCAGCGCGAGGTCAGGATGCCGCTGTTGAAGATCTTCAAGCGCGGCATGCTTGCCAATACCATGACCGCGTGCTGGTGGATGTCGAGCGGCTTTGTCACCGGCTATTCGATCGGCGCCTTGTTCCCGACCCATCTGCAACAGGATCTGCATCTGAGCCCGGGGCTCGTGGCATTGCCGGTCATGCTGCAGAGCGTGCTGTTCTTTCTTTCCGGCTCCGCCTGGGGCTGGGTGTCGGACCGCATCGGCCGCCGCTGGGCGATGATCCTGCCGGCCCTGTTCGGGCTGATCGTGACGCCGTTTTATCTGTTCACCACGAGCTACACGATGATCGTCGTGTTCTTTTCGTTGCAGGGCTTGTTCGCCGCGGGCGGTATCTACGCGCAGAACGCAAGCTATCTCTCCGAACGGTTTCCGACCGAGGTGCGGGCGACGGCGAGCGGTTTCTGCTATCACCAGGGCGCGATCTTTGGCGGGTTGATGGGGCCGATCATCGCCTATTTCGCGCTCAGCTGGCATCTCGGCTTTGCCATCCCGATGTTCATCGGCACCACGCTCGGCCTGGTCAGCTTTATCTTCGCCCTTGCTGGCGGGCCCGGAGACCCGCGGCACGCGGCTGGTGGCCGAACTGTCGGTGGCCTGAGCGTAGCAACACCGCCGCGGCGCGCAGAACCGACAGCCATCAGAAGAACGCGCGCCGCAGCATGTCGAGCCCGGCCCAGGCGAGGATCAGCAGCACGGCGGCGCGGAACAGGGCGGGCGGAACCCGGCCGCGCAGCCGGCGCCCGAGCGGCAGGCCCAGCTGGATCGGGATGATCGCCGCGGCCGAGATCAGCAGATCGGGCCCGGACAATGCGCCTGCGCCGCCGAGCGACAGCACCAGGGTCAAGGTGGCCACCAGGGTCAGGATCGCCATGTGCTTGATGAAACTGCCCGGATCGACGCCGAGACCGATCTGATAGGCGATCAGCGGCGGGCCGAAGATTGCCGATACGCCGCCGAGCAGCCCGGCCAGCAGCCCGACCAGCGGGCCGGCCCAGCGCTCGGCGCGGCGGCTGATGCGCAGCCGCGGCAGGCACAGCAGCATCGCCGCGAGCAGCACAAAAGCCGTGCCGACGACGATGTCGAGGGTGCGCAGGTTGACGCTGATCAGAAAATGAACGCCGATCACCGTGCCCAGCACCAAGGCGCCGAGCATCGGCAGCAACCGCCGCAATGCGGCCAGGGTTCCGCCGGCCTCGAAAGCCTGCCTGATATTGGCCGCCGTCATCGGCAGGCTCAGCAACGCCACGGCGGCGGGCACGGCCAGGAACTGCGCGGTCAGCGGCACCAGCACCAGCGCCAGCCCGACCCCGATCGCGCCCTTGATCGCACCGCCGATCAGTAGGGCCAGGACAAGACCGGCATCGGCCGACGCCGGCAGGCCGAGGATCGCCTTTGTCAGCATCGCCGCGGCCCGATCAGCACCGGCGTCAGCGCCGGCGCAGGCAGGCCTCGGTGACGATCAGATCCATCGGGATGTCGTGCGGCTGCGGATGGATCGTGTCGAGCAGCGACGATTCGAAGCCGACCCCGATCGCCAGCGGCCGGGGCGCGAGCGCCGCCAGGGTGCGGTCGAAATAGCCGCCGCCATAGCCCAGCCGGTAAAATTCCCGGTCGAAGCCGACCAGTGGCGCCAGCACCGCCTGCGGCAGCACGATGTCGCGCTGTTCCGGGATCGGGATGTTCCACACCCCGTCAACCATCGGATCGCCCGGCCGCCAGGCGCGGTATTCGAGCGGGCCTTTTTTGTCGACCACCGCCGGCAGCGCCGCCGCCGAGCCCGCGGCGATCAGCCAGTCGATCAGCGGGCGCGGGTCGAACTCGGCCTGGAACGGCCAATAGACCCCGAGGGTGATGCCCGGCCGCTCGGCCAGCAGCACGCGCAGCCGCGCCTCGATCCGAGCGCCCCACTCCCGGCGCTCCGCCGGAGGCGTCCCGGTGCGCAGCGCCAGCAGGCGCCGCCGCTCGGAACGGCGCCAGATCTTTACCGTATCCGCATCCACTTTAAAGTCTCATCGGTCTTGCGTTGGCGCGCGGCGACGCGGCGGGCACAGCCGGGTGACAGGTCTTCATTCCGGGACCAGCTCCAGCACCTCTTCTCCATTATGGAGGCGCTCGGCGAGCTGCTCGTGAAACGCCTTCAGCCAGGCCACCATCTCCTCAGGATTTTTGACCGGCCGCACGCCCTGATACTCCTCGGCGATTTCATCCATGATCAAGCGCATGTTGCGAACCTCGACCCCGCCAAACGGATAATCGAACAACAGATCGAAATAGAATTTAGACGAACCGGCTCTGTTGGAAGGTTTGAAGCGCAGCCGTTGAATCTTGCGCAGCCAAGTCCTTAATTCCCGCTGGAAATGTTGTCGCAATTCGGGGGCGAAATCGAAGCCGACCAGCTTGACGAGGTGCAGGTTGATCGGGTCGTACAAGCCAAGGATGATTTGTTCGACGAGCTTGCGCGGGAGGGCCATTACCATTGATTCGTCGATTTTCATTCGACCCCTCCCGCCCGCAATCAGAACAGGCCGGTGATGCGCCCTTCGGCGTCGACCTCGATATTGTTCGCGGCGGGGACGCGCGGCAGACCCGGCAAGGTCATGATGTCGCCGCAGATCGCGACGACGAACTCGGCCCCGGCCGACAGCCGCACCTCGCGCACGCCGACGATGTGGCCGCTCGGCGCCCCTTTGGCGTTCGGGTCGGTGGTAAAGCTGAACTGGGTCTTGGCGATGCAGACCGGGAAATGGCCGTAGCCCTGATCCTGCAGCTGGGCGAACTGGTCGGCGACCGATTTGTCGGCCTCGATGTCGCGGGCGCCGTAGATGCGCTGGGCGATGGTGCGGACCTTTTCCAGCAGCGGCATCTCGTCGGGATAGAGAAAGCGGAAATCGGCGGCGCCGCTCTCGGCGAGGTCGACGACCGCATGGGCCAGTTCGACCGCCCCCTCGCCGCCCTGCGCCCAATGATCGGCGATCACCGCCTTGACCCCTTCGGCCGCGCACAGCTCCTGGAGTTTTGCGTGTTCGCGCGCGGTGTCGGCGCTGAAGCGGTTGACCGAAACCACCGCCGGCACGCCGAACTGGCGGATATTGGCGAGGTGGCGGGCGAGATTGGCGAAGCCTTTTTCCAGTGCGGCGACATTTTCCTCGCGCAGCCCGTCGCGGGCGACGCCGCCATGCATCTTCAAGGCCCGCACCGTCGCCACCACGACCACCGCGTCGGGCGAGATCCCGGCTTTGCGGCATTTGATGTCGAGAAACTTCTCGGCCCCGAGATCGGCGCCGAACCCGGCCTCGGTGACGACGTAATCGGCGAGCTTCAGCGCCGATGTGGTGGCGATCACCGAGTTGCAGCCATGGGCGATGTTGGCGAACGGCCCGCCATGGATAAAGACCGGGTTGTGCTCGATGGTCTGCACCAGATTGGGGGCGAGCGCGTCTTTCAACAACGCGGTCATCGAGCCCGCGGCCTTGACCTCGGCGGCCGTCACCGGCTTGCGCTCGCGGGTCTGGCCGACATGGATGTTGCCGAGGCGGCGCTGCAAATCCTGCAGGCTGGTCGCCAGGCAGAAGGTTGCCATCACCTGCGAGGCGGCGGTGATGTCGAACCCGTCCTCGCGCGGAAAGCCGTTGGCCACACCGCCAAGCGAGGAAACCAGCGAGCGCAACGACCGGTCGTTCATGTCGATGGCGCGGCGCCAGCTGACCCGGCGCGGGTCGATGCGCGGGTCGAGCCCGTAATAGACGTGGTTGTCGACCATCGCCGCCAGCAGGTTGTTGGCGGCCCCGATCGCGTGGATATCGCCGGTGAAATGGAGGTTGATGTCCTCCATCGGCACGACCTGGGCGTAGCCGCCGCCGGCGGCGCCGCCCTTGACCCCGAAGCACGGCCCGAGGCTCGCCTCGCGCAGGCACAGCATCGCCTTTTTGCCGATCAGGTTGAGCGCGTCGCCGAGCCCGACCGTGGTGGTCGTCTTGCCCTCGCCGGCCGGGGTCGGAGTGATCGCGGTGACCAGGATCAGTTTGGCGCCCGGACGCTCGGGCAGTTCGCGGATGTAATCGAGCGCGATCTTGGCCTTGTACTTGCCATAGGGCGACACCGCATCGTCGGGGATGCCGAGTTTTTCCCCGGCAATCTCGCCGATCGGCCGCATCACCGCTTCCTGGGCGATCTCGATGTTGGATTTCGGGTTTCTGTGTTGCTCGTCTCCGCGCGCCACGCCGTTTCTCCCTCGCTGAATGCTCGGGGGTCTTAGCCCTTCAAGGCCGGGCTCGCAACCGTTTGGGCCGCGCCGCGGATCGGCCGGCTAGCCGGCGGCCGAAGCCGGCCGGCGTGCTGAAGATCCGCGCGCCTGCTTAACGCCAGCTATTTGACCGTGTCGGCGCCGGCTTTGGCGACCTGCCCGTCCTGCGTCCCGCTGCCGCCGCTGGCGCCGATCGCGCCGACGATCTTGCCGCCGGCGACCAGCGGCAATCCGCCCTCGAACGGCACCGCCCCGCGCAGCGCCAGGATTACGGTGCGCCCTTTGCCGAGCGCATCCTCGAACGCTTTGGTCGGGCGGCGGAACAATGCCGCAGACCGCGCCTTGTCGATCGCCACCGGCACCGAACCGTTCTGGGCGTTATCCATGCGCTCGAAATAGATCAGCTGGCCGCTGGGATCGACGATCGCGATCACGTAGGGGATGGGCGTGATATTTTTCGCCTCTGCCTCGGCCGCTGCCGCGGCCTTTTTGGCGTCGTCGAGGCCGAGCGGCATGCCATAGGGCGTGACCGCCTGCGCCCGAGCCCCGGTGCTGCCCGCCAGCGCCGCGAGCACAAACAGCAGCATGATCGTACGCGGCACCGTCACCTCCCTAATTATGACACGGGGCTTACGCCACCGATCCGCCTTAAAGGCGGAGTATATTAACCTAATCGGCGAGGCGCCAGGGTTCGTCCCGGCCGCCAGCGCCGTATACGAAGATAGGGAGCCGTCAGTCATGCCCAGACATCCACTCGCAGGGAGCGAAAGACAGCCGTTGCCGGGAGCGCAGCCGGTCGGAAAATCGGACCCGGACGAGCGGTTCGAAGCCGCGATCGTGGTGCGGCCTCGCGCCGGCGCGGCTCTGACCGAAAGGGTCAAAAAGCTCGCTGGCGGAGACCGCTCGCAGCGCCACCTGAACCGCGAAGAATATGCCCAACAATTCGCCGCCGACCCGGCCGACATCGCCGCGGTCGAGCAATTCGCCAGCGCCCATGGTCTGACCGTGGTCCAGAAAGACCCGGTTCGCCGGACCGTGATCGCTTCCGGCACGGTCGCCCAGTTCAACGCTGCGTTCGGCGTCGATCTGCAGCAGTTCGAGCACGCCGGCGGCACTTACCGCGGCCGGACCGGACCGATCCACCTGCCGGATGAACTGCACGGCGTCGTCACCGCGGTGATGGGTCTCGACAACCGGCCGCAGGCGCAGCCGCATTTCCGCACGCGCCGGCCGCACGGCAATGTGCAGTGGCACGCCGCGGCGGCGGCGGCGGCTTCGTTCACCCCGACCGCGCTCGCCTCGCTCTACGGCTTTCCCGACGGCAACGGCAAGGGCGAATGCATCGCCATTATCGAGTTGGGCGGCGGCTATCGCACCGCCGACCTGAAGGCGTATTTCGCCGGACTGCACATTACCGCGCCAAAGGTCACGGCGGTCTCGGTCGACCATGGCCGCAACCACGCCACCGGCGACGCCAACGGGCCGGATGGCGAGGTCATGCTCGACATCGAGGTGGCCGGGGCGATCGCGCCGGCGGCGCATATCGTCGTCTATTTTGCGCCGAACACCGATATGGGGTTCGTCAACGCCGTGACCACCGCGATCATGGACCGGAAAAACAAGCCCTCGGTGATCTCGATCAGCTGGGGCGGCCCCGAATCGAGCTGGACCCAGCAGGCGATGACCGCGTTCGATCAGGCGTTTCAGGCGGCGGCGGCGATGGGGGTCACGGTGTGCGTCGCCTCGGGCGACAACGGGTCGAGCGACGGCGTCAGCGACGGCGCCGACCACGTCGATTTCCCCGCTTCGAGCCCATACGCCCTGGCCTGCGGCGGAACCAATCTGCAAGCCTCGGGGACATCGATCACCGCGGAAACGGTGTGGAACGACGGCGCCAATGGCGGCGCCGGCGGCGGCGGGGTCAGCGGCTTTTTTGCCCTGCCCTCCTACCAGGAAGGGCTCCAGGTCGCCCGGACCGGCGGGGCGGCGCAGGCATTGGCGATGCGGGGCGTCCCCGATGTGTGCGGCGACGCCGATCCGGAAAGCGGCTACCGGGTGCGGGTCGACGGCACTGACACGGTGATCGGCGGCACCAGCGCGGTGGCGCCGCTCTGGGCCGGGCTGATCGCGCGGATCAATGCGGCCAAAGCCAATCCGGTCGGCTTTATCAACCCGCATCTCTATGCCAACCGCGCCGCCTTGCGCGATATCACCCAAGGCGACAACGGCAGCTTTGCCGCCGGTCCGGGATGGGACGCCTGCACCGGGCTCGGCAGCCCGAACGGCCAGCAGGTCGGCCCCGGCGTCTGAGCCGAGGCGTGGAGGGCGGCGTCGACCAATTCGGCCGGCGCCGCTTTCCGCGAACTTGCGAAACCGCCGCGCGGCTCGCCCGCCACCATTGGTTCGCCGCGGATCGACACCACTGGCCTGCCGCTTGCACGGGCACGAGCGGAAGGAATCGCGGTGAAGAACTTTGCAGCGACGGGGTCGAGGTTCGGTCCGCTTGGAAGTCCCGATTGCCGGGGCTCGCCGGGCTTTGAGGAAAGCCCCGCCGCGACCGGCCCGGCGGAACCTCGCGGTCTGAGCAAGACCCTGGAATTGCCGGTTTTCGGTCTGCTTCGCGAGGTCCACGCGAAGTTCCTGGCGGTCCGGGACGGGTCGGTCGCCTCCTACATCCCGGAACTCGAACAGGTTGCTCCCGACCAGTTCGGCATCGCCATGGTCACTGCCGACGGCTTCCTCTACGAGATCGGCGAGTCGCGCTCGCGTTTCACGATCCAGTCGATTTCCAAGCCGCTGATCTACGGCCTCGCCCTGCAGGATCACGGCCGCGAGCGGGTGCTGGCGCGGATCGGTGTCGAGCCGTCGGGCGATCCGTTCAACGCGATCGTCTTCGACGACCAGCGAAACCGCCCGTTCAACGCGATGGTCAATACCGGCGCCATCGCCACCACCTCGCTCGTCCACGGTAATGACGACGCCACCAGGCTGGCGCGGATTCTCGATCTGATCCGGGCGCTCAGCGGCCGCGCGACCGGGATCGACGAAGCGGTCTACCGCTCGGAGGTGGCGACCGGCCATCGCAACCGGGCAATCGCCTATCTCGAACTGAACAACGGGATGATCGAGGGCGATCCCGAGGCGCATCTCGATCTGTATTTTCGCCAATGCGCGATTCTGACATCGGCGGTCGACCTCGCCTTTATCGGCGCCACCCTGGCCCGGGGCGGTCTGCATCCGGTCACCAGCGAACGGGCGCTCGCGGCCGAAGTGGTCAGAGATGTGCTCAGCGTCATGACCACCTGCGGCATGTACGACTATGCCGGGGAGTGGGAATTGCGGGTCGGCCTGCCGGCCAAGAGCGGCGTCGGCGGCGGGATCATGGCCGTGCTGCCGGGTCAGCTCGGCATCGGCGTGTTTTCGCCTCGGCTGGACGAGCACGGCAACAGTTATCGCGGCATTCGCGTCTGCGAAGAACTGGCCGATCGGCTCGAGCTTCACCTGCTGCACTATCGCGGCCGGGCGCGGCCGGCGATCCGGCGCACCTACCGCGGCGCCGAAGTCCGTTCCAAGCGCCTGCGCAACGCGGCGGCGGCGGCGCGGCTCGACTCGCTCGGCGACACGATCCGGGCGTTCGAACTGCAAGGCAATCTGTTCTTCGGCAACACCGAACAAGCGGTGCGGCGGATATCGTCGACCGCCGAGGCGCATTATTTGATCCTGGATCTGGGGCGGGTCACCTCGGTCGACGCGGTCGCGTCCAATCTGTTGCGCGAATTGTATGAGGGCGTCGCGGCAACCGGCAAAACGGTCAAATTCGCCGCGGTCCCCGAAGAGGTCCGCGATCAACTCCGGATCGATTCATCGGTCTTTACGCCAACCGCCGACAGCGCCCTCGAAGCGTGCGAGGACGGGTTGCTGCGGCAGACCGCCTCGGTCGAAGAGGCGGCATCGATCGACCTGCCGCTCGGCGATTTCAAGCTTCTGGCCGAGCTCGATTTGACCGAGATCGGGATTTTGGCCGAGCACCTCGAGCAGCGGACCTATGCGCCGGGCGCGATCATCATCGAGGAAGGCGCTCCGGCCGACAGCCTCTATTTCCTGCTCGCCGGGTCGGTCGATGTCAGCGTCGTCCGCGGCGGCGACGGGATCGCGACGATATTGGCCTCGATCGACGCCGGTAATGTCTTTGGCGAACTTGCCCTGCTCGGCGATCATCCGCGCACCGCGAGCGTGGTCGCAGCGTCGCCGGCCCGGGTGTTGGAACTGAGCGCGGCGGGACTTGCCGCGGTGATCCGCCATAACCCGGAGATCCGCGCGAAGCTGCTGTCCGGGGTGGGGCGGTCGCTGTCGGAACGGTTGCGCCAGGCCAACGCGGTCATTCGTTCTCTGACCCGATGATTTTTGGCCGATGATTTTTAGCCGATGATTTTCGCCGGCGGCCGCAAGCCCGCGAGGCTGGCGCGCTGGTTCCCCTCGCCGTCGAAATTGGCCGGGTCGAGCCAGCGTTCGAAGGCGGCGCGCAGGGTTGGCCACTCGCTGTCGAGGATCGAGAACCAGGCGGTGTCGCGGTTGCGTCCCTTGTAGACCGTGGCTTGACGGAACAGCCCCTCATAGCGAAAGCCGAGGCGCTGCGCGGCCGCCCGCGACGGCGCGTTCAAGCAATCGCATTTCCATTCGTAGCGGCGATAGCCGAGCTCGTCGAACACCCGGCGCATCAACAGATACATCGCCTCGGTCGCCGCCGGCTGTCTTTGCAGGCGCGGGCTGTAATTGATGCCGCCGATTTCGATCACGCCCGCGGCGCGGTCGATCCGCATCAGGCTCGCCACCCCGACGGCATTCCCGCTGCCCAGGTCGACGATGGCGTGGACGAGCGGGTCGTCGCGCTGGCTCGCCGCCGCCAGATATCCGCGGTAGAGTTCGAAGGAGGCGAACGGACCGTAGGGCAGATAGGTCCAGTTGCGCCCGGCCGCATCCTCGCTGTTGGCGGCGAAGAGTTCGATGGCGTGGCGGTCGGGATCGAGCGGCTCGACCCGGCAGAAACGCCCCTCGATCGGGATGCGCGGCGGCGACGGCCGCGGCGACCAGTCCGGCAACGGCGCGCCGATCGGCTGGCCGAGTTCGTTGCTGCGCTCCGCGCTCATTCTCCACCTCCGACGACCGCACCCGATCTGATCTGATCGACAATCGCGGTGGTGGCAAGCATCCCGGCGCGACCGCGGCCCGAGACCCTGATACTAAAGCACTTGCTTATCTGTTCACGGCCTGATACTAAAGAGAATGCTTAACCAATTATCCCCGCTCGACCGCACCTTCCAGGCCCTGGCCGATCCAACCCGACGGGCATTGATCGAGCGGCTGTCGCGCAGCCCGGCCTCGGTCAGCGATCTGGCGCGCCCGCTCGCCATGTCATTGCCGGCGGTGATGCAGCACCTCGCGGTTCTGGAAGGCTCGGGTCTGGTGGTCTCGGAAAAGGCCGGGCGGGTCAGGACCTGCCGGATCGAACCCCAGGCGCTGAGCCTGGCGGAGCAATGGATCAACGCCCGGCGCGCCGAGTGGGAACAGAGGCTCGACCGGCTGGGCAACTATCTTCAGCAACTGAAAGCCAATGGAGGCGGCGATGGCTCAGACGAATGAGATCAGGACCGGCATAAAGCCCGAACCTGTGGTGATTTCCCGCATTTTTCCAGCCCCGCGCGAGCTGGTGTTCAAGGCGTGGAGCAGCGCCGAACACATGAAGCGGTGGTTCAGCCCCGAGGGCTATACCGTACCCGAGGCCGAGGTCGATTTTCGGCCGGGCGGGGTCTGCGCCATCTGCATGCGCTCGCCCGAGGGCCAGGATTTCTGGTCCAGGGGCAAATACCTCGAGATCTCGCCGCCGGATCGGCTGGTGTTCACCAGCGGGATCTCGATCGGTGACGCGCCGAAATTCACCGCCCACACCACCGTCACCTTCGAGGCCGACGGGGCCGGGACCCGGATGACGGTGCGTCAGGCCTACGAGATTTACGACGAGAGCTTTTTGGCTGCGGTCGAGGGAGCCCCCGAGGGCTGGCGCGGCACGCTGGACAAGCTGGAACAGGAGGTCGCGCGCCTCCAGGCGGCCGAAGGCCGTTCTGTCGTACATGCCAGCTTCAGCGTGGAGCGCAGCTACGACGCCTCGCCGGAAGCGGTGTTTCACGCCCTCTCGGACCCGGCGGCGAAGGCCCGCTGGTTTGCCGGCGGCGACGGCTATACCGTGCTCGAGCGCGAAATGGATGTCCGCCCCGGCGGGCGCGAGCGCGTCAAGGGGCGCTGGGCGAGCGGCACGATCTCGACATTCGATGCGGTCTACTGCGATGTGGTGCCGAACGAACGGCTGGTTTACGCCTATGAGATGCGCCTCGACGACCGGAAGATCTCGGTCTCCCTGGCCACCCTGGAGATCAAGCCGGCGGGAACCGGCGCCCGGCTGGTCGTCACCGAGCAGGGGGCCTTCCTCGACGGCTATCAGGATGATGGCTCGCGCGAGCGGGGCACGGCTTTTCTGCTCGACCGGCTGGGGGCGTCGCTGTCGGGCTGAACCGCGCATTCGCCCGGGCGGCGGGCCCTCGGTTGATTGCCCGGCGGCATCCGGTTACCGGACGGATCGTCACAGCCACCACAGGCCGACCAGGATCGTCAACACCGTGACCGGCAGGCCGACCCGGAAATATTGCCAGAACCCGATCGTCACGCCGCGCCGGGCGGCGCGCTGGACCACGATCAGATTGGCCACCGAGCCGAGGATCGTCAGATTGCCGGCCAAGGTCGCCGCCATGGCGATGACCAGCCAGGCGCGCCGCGGATCGGGCAGGGCCGCAACGAACGGCTTCAGCACCAAAACCGCCGGCACGTTGCTGACGAGGTTCGACAGCACCGCCGTCGCTACCGCCAGCACCGGCATCCGGTCGAGGTGCTGACGGCCGATCGCGGCGATGGCCTGCGGCGACAACAGCGCATTCTCAAATCCGGAAACGACGATGAACAGACCGGCGAACATCAACAGCAGCGGCCAGTCGATCTCGCGGTAGATCTTGTCGCTCCTGACCGCGCGGGTCACCAGCAGCACCGAGCCGGCGACCAGCGCCAGCCTGGCCGGCTCCAGACCGGCGAAAAACCCGACGATCATCGCCAAGGTCACCACCACCGCTTTGACCGCGAGCGGCCGGTAGGCGTGGGCCGGCGCCGGCGCGCCGTGCAGCCGCTCGCGGCTGGCGAACTCGGCCGGATGAAACAGCGCGATCAGGGCAAAGGTAATGACCAGCCCGAGTGCCGCGACCGGCGCCAGCGAGCCGGCGAAAGCGCCGTATGGAATCCGCGAAAAGCTGCCGATCATGATGTTCTGCGGGTTGCCGGTGATCGTGGCCACGCTGCCGACGTTGGACGCCATCGCCACCGCCAGCAGATAGGGCAGCGGGTCGCGGCGCAGGCGCACCACCAGATCGAGGACCAGCGGGGTCAACGCCAGGCAGATCGTGTCGTTGACCAGAAAGGCGGAGAAGAAGCCCGAGGTCAGGATCACCGCGGCCAGCAGCAGCAGCGGGTGACGGGTGCGGCGCACGACCCAGTTGGTGACCAGGCGGAAAAAGCCGGAGAGGCGCAGATTGCCGACGACGATCATCATGCCGAGCAATAATGCGATCGTGGCGAAATCGATCGCGCGCAATGCCTGGTCGAGCGACAGCACGCCGAGGCCGACCATCAGGCTGGCGCCGAGCAATGCCGCACCGGCGCGGTCGAGATAAAACCCCGGCAACTTGCCGATGGCGATGACCAGGTAGGTCGCGGCGAAGATGGCGATGGCGGCGGCGCGCATCGGGTCCGCCTCGATCCCGGCGATGAACCCCGGCCACCGCCATATGGCAAGAACGAGAACGGCGATCATCAGCGCCAATGCCGCGACGCCGGCGACCCGATAGAGCGCGCGGCGCCGACGCCTCGCCCGCAGCGATGCGCAGGGATCGTGCCCGGCCATCAAGAATCGTCCCGAGCCGGCCAGCCGGCGCCAACCACCGGCGCCATTTCCAGCCGGCGGCCATTTCCACCGGCGGCACCGCGCCGGAATACGGCGCTGTTTCCGGCATCGCCGCGGCGAGAAGAGCGACCGCAACGGCGGCGAATGCGGCGGAGGTCAGGAACGCCGCCGAATAGCCGAAATGGTCGACGATCAGCCCGGCGGCGAGCCCGCTCAACGAGGCGCCGATGCCCTGAGCGGTGGCGACCGCCCCTTGCGCCACATTGTAATGCCCGGTGCCGCGCATCAGATCGGCGACCAGCAGCGGGGTTATCGCGCCGAAAATCCCGGCGCCGACACCATCGAGCAATTGCACACCGATCAACCAAGCGCTGCTGTTGGAGAAGGTATAGAGCACGGCGCGCACCGGCAGGATGCCGAACCCGATCAAGCAGGATCGGCTTGCGCCCCCAGCGTATCGGCGGTTCGTCCGACCACCAGCGCGATCGGCAGCATGATCATCTGCGCGGCGATGATGCAGGCCGACATCATCGCTGTCGCCCATTTCTGATGCGCGAAGGCCAGCTTCTGCCCGACCAGCGGCAAGAGCGGCGCATTGGCGAAATGGAACAGCATTGCGCAGCCGGCATAAAGCAGCAGCGGGCGGCAGGTCAGCAACACTTTGAGACCGGACGGCCGGGGCTCGCCGTCAGGCTCCGGCTCGCCGCCCCGCGCCCGCAGGTGGTCGATCGCACCGGCCGGGATCGACAGCACGGCAGCGGCGGCGAGCACGGCGAAAAACGGAACCAGCAGAAAGACGGTACGCTGCGACACCGCCCAGCCGACGAGGCCCGCGGCGGCGGCGATCGCCACATTGCCGGCGTGATCGAACGCCGAATTGCGGCCCATCCGGCGGGCCAGCGCGGCACGCAGATAAAGGCCCAGGGTCAAGGCCGCGACCGCCGGTCCGAACACGTCGCCGACCACCGCCATCAGAGCGTTGGCGACCATTACCGGCCAGAAAAAGGGCGCCGCGTAGATCGTGACCGCCCCGGCCGCCAGCACCGTCAGCGCCGCCACGATCAGACCCCGCTTGGCCCGGGTGGCGTCGATCAATCCGCCGATCGGGATCTGGGCGGCGAGCGCCAGCAGCCCGCCTCCGGTCGTCACCAGCCCGACCGCCGCCTGGCTCCAACCCTGCTGGGTGACGAGAAAGACATTGAGGTAAGGGCCGAGCGCGCCGCGCACATCGGCCAGCAAAAAATTGAGCGCATCGAGCGAGGCCGGGTGGAAGCGTGAGCGCAAACGCTCAGACCCGGGCCGGAGTTTTCGTGGTATTGGTCGGGCGGGAGCGAGGAGGGAGGCCGGCGATGCCGATGCCGCACAACAAGACCGAGGACGACATCACCGCCGAGGCGCTGCAGCGCTTTGCGCAGACGCCCGACCCACGGCTCAGGGAAATTATGCTGAGCCTCATCGGGCACCTGCACGCTTTCGTCAAGGAGGTGAACCTGACCGAGCCGGAGTGGTTCCAGGCGATCGAGATCCTGACCGAAGCCGGCCGCATGTGCAGCGACAAGCGCCAGGAATTCATCCTGTTCTCGGACACGTTGGGCGTGTCGATGGTAGTCGACCTGCTGAGCCATCGCAAACCCGACGGGGCGACCGAATCGACCGTGTTCGGGCCGTTTCATCGCCAGAATGCGCCGGAATTGCCGTCGGGCGGCAACATCGCCCATCTCGACCACAAGGGCCCGCCGACTTTGGTCAGCGGGCGGGTGCTCGGCCTCGACGGCCGGCCGATCGCCGGCGCTTTGCTCGATGTGTGGCAGGCGCAGAGCAGCGGGCTTTATGATTCCCAGGACCCGAATTTGCACGAACTGCACATGCGCGGCAAATTCCGCACCGATGCGGAGGGCCGGTTTCTGTTGCGCACCGTATTGCCGGTCAACTACCCGATCCCGTCGGACGGCCCGGTGGGCGCGATGCTGCGCGCCACGGGCCGGCATCCGTGGCGTCCGGCGCACATCCATTTCGTGGTTTCGGCAGACGGCTACGAGCCGGTGACGACGCATCTCTTCGACCGCACCGACGAGTATCTCGCCAGCGATGCGGTGTTCGCGGTCAAGGACTCGCTGATCTGCGATTTCGTCCGGCACGAGACCGCCGAGGGCGAGGTGCGGCGGCTCGGGATCGACGGCCCCTACTACACCACGCAGTTCGATTTCCGCCTCAAACCCGCTGCCGCGGGCGGCCCGGACGCGCTCGATGCGCAGCGCCGGCTGGCCGCGCTCGGCGCCCGAGGCTAGCGCGACCTTCTTGTCGGGCCGCGTCCACTCCCACTAGACTTTGCCGCAATCGGCCATGGAGGAATGAATGCCCGAAGCAACGCCAGGCGGAACCGAAATTTTCGAGATCATGCACACGATGCGGGCGATGCGGCGGCTGAAGCCCGACCCGGTGCCCGACGATCTGATCCGCAAGATCCTGCTCGCCGGGCAGGCGGCGGCGAGCGGCGGCAACACCCAGCGCTGGCGCTTTCTGGTGCTGAAGGACCCGAAGATCAAAAAGGCGGTGCAGGTCTATTACAAGAAGGCGTTCGACGAGGTGGTCGGGCCGCGCTATGCGTCGAGCCCGCCGCCGCCGGGCTCGGACCCGGCCCGCTACAAGCGCCAGCACTCGGCGGTCGAATACCTGACCGATCATTACCACGAGGCGCCGGTGTGGATCGTCGCCTGCCTCGAAGACGGCGCCAATCCGGGCCGCTCGGCCGGCTCGTCGATCTACCCGGCGGTGCAGAACATGCTGCTGGCGGCGCGCGCGCTGGGCCTCGGCTCGACCTTGACCACCCGGCACATCAGTTACGAGAAGGAGGTCGACGCGGCGATGGGCATTCCGCCCGGCTACCATTCCTACGCCATCCTGCCGATCGGCTACCCGATGGGCAATTTCGGCCCGGTCGGCCGCGGCCCGTTATCCGACGTGGTTTATCTCGACGGGTGGGGCAAACCCTATCCCGGTATCTGATCGAAGGGGGAAATCATGCCGAGAATTGACCCGGTCACCGGCAAGGCCGACGTCCCGGCCGAGCATCATGGGGTCGTCGACGATGTGGTCAAAGTGTTTGGCGGGGTGCGCGGCCCGTTCAGCATCATGCTGCACAGCCCCAAGCTCGCCGAGCGGGTGCTGCCATTGGTCAGTTTTTTCCGCGAGGGCAGCGTCGTCGACGCAAAGCTGCGCTCGCACGCGATCCTGGCCGCGGTGCGCGAAAAAGAGGCGCCTTATGTGTGGGCCGCCCAAGTCGGGGCCGCGCGCCGGGCCGGCGTGCCGGAGGCGACGATCGATCTGCTGCGCGCCAAGGGCGACCCGGCCGCCCTGCCCGCCGACGAGCGCGACGTGGTGAATTATACCCGCCAGCTGATCCGCAACAACAAGGTCGACCAGGCATTGTTCGACCGGCTCAACGACCGCCATGGCGCGCAGTGGATGGTCGAGCTGACCGGGGCGGCGAATTATTTCGCCTTCCTCTCCGGCATGGTCAACGCCTTCGAGGTGCCGGCCCCGGCCGACGGCGACAAGCTGCCGGCCTGACCCGGGCGGGGCGACAAGCCCGCGAGCATGACCGGCCGCGGGCTGATCCTCGCCGCCCCGGCTTCGGGGAGCGGCAAGACCTTGGTCACGGCCGGCCTGCTGCGGCACCTGCGCCGGCGCGGGCGGCGCGTCGCGGCGGCCAAGGCCGGCCCCGATTTCATCGATCCGACCTTTCACGCGGCGGCGAGCGGAGGGCCGTGCGTCAATCTCGACGCCTGGGCGATGCGGCCGCAAACGGTGGCGGCGCTGGTCTGCGGCCTTGAAGCCGCCGAAGAGATCGTGCTGTGCGAAGGCGTCATGGGCCTGTTCGACGGGACCGGCGCCGATGGCGAGGCGGGCTCGACCGCAGCACTCGCCCGGATCACCGGCTGGCCGGTGGTGCTGGTCGTCGACGCGCGCGGCCAGGGCGCTTCGGTCGCGGCGCTGCTGCGCGGCTTCGCTCAGCACCAGGCCGATGTGCCGCTCGCCGGCGTGATCTTCAACCGGGTCGCCAGCGAACGCCATCGCACGTTGCTGACCGGCGCGGTGATGCGGCATCTGCCGGGCCTCGCCATTCTCGGCGCCCTGCCCGCGGATCCGGCGCTGGCGCTGCCGTCGCGCCATCTCGGCCTGATCCCGGCCGGGGAAATCGCAGGGGTCGAGGCGGTCATCGAACATGCCGCAGACCAGGTCGGCGCCGCGCTCGAGATCGATCGGCTGCTGGCGCTGGCGCGGAGTTCGAGCCTCGCAGGCAGGTGCGAGCGGCGCGGCATCCCGCCACTCGGCCGGCACATCGCCGTGGCGCGCGACGATGCCTTCGGCTTTGCCTACCCGGCCGTTCTCGACTTATGGCGGCGCGAGGGCGCCGATCTCTCCTTCTTCTCGCCGCTCGCCGACGAGCCGCCCGACGCGGCTGCCGACGCGGTCTACCTGCCGGGCGGCTATCCCGAGCTGTGGGCCGGCCGGATCGCCGCCGGCGAGGCGTTTTTTGCCGGCCTGCGCCGGGCCGCGGCCGAGGGCAAACCGATCTATGGGGAATGCGGCGGCTACATGGTGCTGGGCGAGGCGCTGATCGACGCCGATGGGCGCCGCCAGCCGATGGCGGGGCTGTTGCCGCTGGTCGCCAGCTTTGCCGAACGCCGCCGGTCTCTCGGCTATCGCAGCGCCACCCTGCTCGCCGGCGGACCGCTCGGCCGCACCGGCTCGCGCTTTCGCGGCCATGAATTCCATTATGCGACGGTGGCTGTGGAAGAAGCGGGCGAGCGGTTGTGGTCGGTGAAGGATGCAGCCGGAGCCGATCTGGGCGCGAGCGGGTTGCGCCGGGGCTCGGTGTTCGGCTCGTTCATCCACCTGATCGACCGATCGGGCGGCGCGGCCTAGCCCGAGGAAATCTTCCTTCCCTTGCCGCTGCCCTTTTTTGATTTTTCACGGCGGCGTGCGGTCGGGCGTAGTGTCGCCGCCCGGTCGGGGATGGAGCGTTCGGCTCGCGCCTAAGACCTGCGCGCGGCCGATATGGCGAGCGATGGGGGTTCGAGTGGGACAATGCGGTCCTTCGCCGCGATAGAGCGGCGCTTTCGGGCGGGCCTCAAACCGGCGAGGGGCAGCCTGCCCGCTTATGCGCTGCCGGCGGCGGTCGGCGCGTTCGCTCTGGCGCTGCGGCTTTATGGGCTCGGCGACAAGCCCTTCTGGCTCGACGAGATCACCAGTTTGCGCCGAGCCACCGCAACCGTGCCCGACCTGGTCGCCGACTCGCTGCACAACAGCCATTATCCGAGCTATTTCCTGCTGTTATGGCTGATCGGGCATATCGGCACGTCGCAGTGGCTGTTACGGTTGCCGTCGGCGGTGTTTGGCGCGGTCGGCGCGGCGCTGACCTGCGCGATCGGCAGCAAGGCGGCCGGCCGGCGCAGCGGCGCCATCGCCGGGCTGTTGATGGCGGTTTCGCCGTTCGAAGTTCAGTTCGGGCAGGAGGCGCGTTCCTATACCCTGGTCGCCTGCCTGATCCTGACCGCGCTGTTCGGGCTGGTGCGGCTGGCCCAGGAGCCGGCGGCGGCGGCACTTTCGCTGCGGCGCAACGGCGCACTGCGCGGCGCGTGGATTGCCTATTGCTGCGGCACGGCGGCGGCGTTGAGCGTGCTCAACGTGGCGATCCCCTGGCTGCTCGCAGCCAATCTCGGCGCGATCGCGATCGCCTGGCGCGCCGGCGACAAAAGGCCCGCGTTTGTGCGCAACTGGGCTGTGGCCCAAGGGCTGATCCTGGCAATCTGGCTTCCCTCGCTCGCCTGGGTCTATATCGGCAGCCACGGCACCGTTCTGGATGGCGCGGGCTGGGCGCCGGCGGAGACCGGCAAGACCATCTGGTCGATCATCGCCCCGGTATACCTGCTGCGGATCTCCAGCTTTATCACTTTCAAACTGCTTCCCTCCGGGGTTCCCGGGCTCGCCGTGGTCAGCGTGACCTTGGCGCTGCTCGGCGCGTGGCGGCTGCGCCGCGAGACGACGGTGCTGGCGGTCCTGGGCTGCGCCGCGCTGGTATTGCCGCTGGGCCTGCTGCTGCTGACCCCGTTCGTGCCGGTCCTGGTGCCACGCTATTTCGCCTGGAGCGCCGGTCCGTTTTTCATCTTTGCCGGAGCCGGTCTGGGCTGGCTTTCGGTCGGGCGTTTTACCGCGGCGGCGGCGGTGCTCGCGGCGGCCTGTCTGGTCAATCTGGCTCCCTACTACGGATACGAGACCAAACCGCGCTGGGACCTGCTGGCGGCGCAGCTCTCCGCTACCGCCCAGCCGGGCGACGTGGTGCTGCTCGACAATTATTATTCCTACTCGGTGTTCTCGGTTTTTGCCGCCCGAGCCGGTCTCGACAGCCGCCGGGTCAGCGTGACCTGGAACCTGCCGGAGGCGGCCAAGCTGGCGCCCGGCCACGATTTGTGGGCGGTCTATGGGCGCACCGGACAGGGCGCCAAGAAACAGTCGCTCGATGATTACCGGCGCACGATTGGCGCTTTGGGCAATCCGGTCGCCGAAAATTCGGTCGGCCGGTACATTGTTTTCTGGCAGTTCAAGGAGCCGATGGCCGTCACCCAAACCGCGCCGCCGCCGGCGCGCCCGGAGGCCTGGGCCGCGGGGGCGGCGCACCCTTGAGACTGCGCCTTCGGGCGGCTCGAAGCCGGGGAGACCGCAGCGAGCGGCCAGGCTTGACTTCCGCAGCGGCAACTGGCGGGATCGCCGCCTTGCTTTGTCGAGGAGGGTCGGATGGCGCGGGCGAACCGGGTGCGGGAATTGTGGCAGGCGGGCAAGCCCGTCATCAACAGCTGGCTCGGCATCCCGAGCAGCTTTTCAGCCGAGGTCATGGCGCATGCCGGCTGGGATTCGCTGGTCGTCGACATGCAGCATGGCATGATCGACTACCAGATGATGGTGACGATGCTGCAGGGCATCTCGACCACCGAGACGGTGCCGCTGGTGCGGGTGCCGTGGAACGACCCGGCGCACATCCAAAAATCGCTCGACGCCGGCGCCTACGGCATCGTCTGCCCGATGATCAACAATCGCGCCGAGGCCGAAAAGTTTGTCGGCTCGATGCGCTATGCGCCGCTCGGCTATCGCAGTTCCGGACCGATCCGCGCCTCGCTCTATGGCGGGGCGGATTACCACGCCAAGGCCAATGATATCGTCGTCGCCTTTGGCATGATCGAGACCGCCGAGGCGATCGAGAAGCTCGACGAGATCCTGTCGGTCAAGGGGCTCGACGCGATCTATGTCGGCCCGTCCGACCTGTCGATCTCCTACGGCCACCCGCCGGGCGGCGACAAGCCCGACGACTGGATGATGACGGCGCTGAAAAAGGTGCTCGACGGCTGCAAGCGGCACGGCGTCAAGCCCGGCATTCATTGCGGCGCGCCGGCCTATGCCAAGAAGATGATCGAGATGGGCTTTATGTTCGTCACGGTCGGCGGCGACACCCGCTTTGTGACGATGGGCGGCCAGGCGGCGGTTGCCGAGATGCGCGGCGGCGCGCCCTCGAAGCCCGCAGCGGGCGGCGGCAGCAGCCCTTATTGAATATTTTCCGGCGCCGCTCCTCCCATCCCGCCCGGCGTCTTAACCCAGGGGTGGGAGCGGCGCGCTTGGGCGATCAGCGCTTGCTTGCTTCGAACACGATCGACTGGAGCGGCATTCGGCTCGGATTGCTGCCCCATTCGCGGCGGTAGGCCGCTTCCATCGCGGCGACCACGGTCTGCGGATCGACCCCGCCGCGCGCCTTGATCTGCCCGATCACCGGATTGCCGTAGACAAAGCCGCGCGCGAAGGGGGCGATATCCGCGACCTCCTTGATCCGGCTCAGCACGGTGGCCCGGAAATCGACAAACCCCGCCTCTTCCAGCGCGTCCTTGATCGGATCGATGGCGTGATAGCTGAACGGCGCCCGGTAGAATTGCGGCGGATCGGCCGGGAAGAACGTCTCGATCAGCTGATGCGCGATACGGCCGTACGGGTTGTGGCGGTGCGAGTCCCAGACGCTGAACAGATAGCGTCCGCCCGGAACCAGCACCCGGTAGGCCTCCGAATAGGATTTCGCCTTGTCGGGAAAAAACATCACCCCGAACTGGCAGACCACCGTGTCGAACGCACCATCGGCAAACGGCAGCGCGGTCGCGTCGGCCTGCCGGAACTCGACCGCCTCGCCGGCGCGGAACTTGGTCTCGGCGACCGCCAGCATCGGCGGGTTGAGGTCGGTCGCGACGAGCCGGCTGGCCGCCGGCAGCAGGTCGCGCAGGCGCCGCGTGACGATGCCGGTGCCGGCGGCGAGCTCCAATAGCCGGCCCGGTGCGCCGGCGGCGGCGCGACGGGCCATGTCGTCGGCAAAATCGGCGAAGATCACCGGCCCCATCTCGCGGTCGTAATGCCCGGGGATGTCGCCCACAAAGCTCGTCGCCTGGTCGCTCATCCCGGCCTCCAGCGTTGCTGCAACTACCCGCCGACCGCGCCTTGCGTCTCGACAAACAGCGAATAGACCGACTGGCTCGCGGCCATGAACAGGCGGTTGCGCTTGACCCCGCCGAAACAGACATTGGCGCAGCGTTCGGGCAGCATGATGCGGCCGATCATCGTGCCGTCGGGGGCGAACACGGCAACCCCGTCCTCGGCCTCGCCGCCCGACCAGGCGCACCACAGATTGCCGTGGACGTCGATCCGCATGCCGTCGCTGCCGCCCGGCTCGGCGCTGTTGAATTGGCGACGGTTGGCGGTCTTGGCGCCATTGTCGACGACGTCGTAGACCTGGATCGAGCGCCGCCCCGGACCCGGCGTGTCGATGACGTAAAGCAGCTTCTCGTCGGGCGAAAAAGCGAGGCCGTTCGGCCGCTCCATATCGCCGACCGCCACCGTCATCTCACCGGTGGCGGGATCGAGCCGGTAGACGCGGAGCGGCAATTCCCACGGCGCGGTATGGCCCAGATAGTTGCCGCGGGTGCCGGCGCCGTTGTCGCTGAACCAGATCGAGCCGTCGGACTTGACCACGACATCGTTGGGCGCGGTCAACCGCTTGCCGTCGAAACTGTCGGCGAGGACGGTGATCGTGCCGTCATATTCGGTGCGGGTCAGGCGCTGCGCATCCATCTCGCAGGTGACCAGCCGGCCCTGACGGTCGCGGGTGTTGCCGTTGGCGTAATGCGATGGCTTGCGGAACAGGCTGACCGCACCCGTTTCCTCCTCCCATTTCATGATCCGGTCGTTGGGGATGTCGCTCCACAGCAGGAACCGGCCGTCGCCGAACCACACCGGCCCCTCGGTAAAGCGGCAATCGCCGGCGATCCGCTCGATCGCGGCGTTGCCCAGGACCAATGCCGAAAAGCGCGGGTCGAGGATCCTGATGTTCGGATCGGGGTAGCGGATCGGAGTTTCCATGCTCTCCACCATCAAGCGAGCGCGCAATTCCCTCACCCGGCTCGCGCTGCTCGCCACCCTCTCCCGCATTGCGGGAGAGGGAAAGGGCCGATCGCCTTGGCGATGGGAAGGGTGAGGGAAATGCGCTATGAATTCGGGCCGCGCTCCATCGAGACCGGCTGCCAGCGCCTGAGATCGGTTTTCGCCAGCACCGACGGGTTGACGCAGGACATCGGCCATTTGCCGGAGAGCGCCAGCGACAATTCGAGGCCGACCCGCCGCCGCCGGGCCGGATCGAAGCGCGCGGTGGCCGAGGCGACATGCGCGGTCAGGATCACCTTGTCCATGCGCAGCAACGGATTATTGCCGCCCGGCGGCTCCTGTTCGAGCACGTCGAGACCGGCGCCGGCGATCAAGCCGTCGTCGAGCGCCTTGATCAACGCCGCCTCGTCGGTGGTCGGCCCGCGGCCGGTCGAGACATAGATCGCGGTCTTTTTCATCTGGCGGAAATGCTCGTCGCGGATCATCCGCTGCGCGCTCGCGGTGGCCGGCGAATGCATCGAGATGATGTCGGCGCGCGCCAAGAGCTCCGGCAGGCTGACCGGTTCGACGCCGCGCTCGGTCATCACCATTTCTTCGATGAACGGGTCGTAGGCGATGATATGCAGGCCGAACGGCTTGGCCCGCTCGGCAACCGCGCGCGCCACATGGCCGAACGCGATCAGGCCCAGGGTCATGCCGCGCAGGCGCGGGATCTTGAGCAAGGCGGGCCGGCCCTCGGCCCAGCGCCCGTCGCGGACCATCCGGTCCTGCTCGATCAGCCGGCGATGGGTCGCCAGGATCAAGGTCATCGCGTGGTCGGCGACTTCCTCGATGAAGGTGTCGGGGCAATTGGTGACCGGGATGCCCTTGGCGGTGGCGGCATCGACATCGACCGAATCGACGCCGACGCTGCCGAGCGAGATGATTTTACAGCGCTGCAGCCCGTCGATCATCTTCCTGGTGATCGGCCGGCCTTTGGCGTAGAGCGCGTCGGCATCTTTCGCGGCGGCGACGAATTCATCCTCGGACCCGGCCGGGACCTCGTAGATCTCGGCGTCGATCGGCGCCAGCGCCTCCATCTCGTAGCCATAGCCGCCGCCGGCGACGGTGAAACTGGCACCCGCCGGCGTGGCGATCCTGAACTTGGCCAATGCGCCCTCCCATTTCCTGGAAATTCCGGACCGGATCAGACCGATGCCGGCGCGCCTTGTCAATCGCCGGTAGCGGGCGCGGTCGAGGGCAGCGGCAGCGGGATCAGCGACAGGATCAGGGTGATGACGAACAGGATCGACAGCCCGCCCATCACCCCGACCAGCCGCTCGAAGCCGGGGCTGATCGACAGCGGCGGGCCCTGGCCCTGGACCATGCTCATCAGGAACGCGAACATCGCCTGCGTTCCGACATAGCTGACGCCGGTGGTTCCGGTCTGAACCTGCGAGCACAGCCAGATCCCGACGACCAGCAACAGCAGCCAAAGCAGGAAATCGGTGCCGACGACGGCGAGGCAGGCGAGGCCCACCAGCGCGCCCAGCAGACAGCCGATGATGCGGTGCGCGGCGCGCTGCACGATCGCCCGGCTGTTGGATTCGAGGATTGCCGTGGTCGGGATCGACATGACGATGACCACGGTGACGCCCATCGTGCTGGCGCTGACCGGCGCCAGCCAGTTGGCCAGCGCCGGCAATAGCATGACCGTGAGCCCGCCGCGGCAGGCATGCATCACCAGCGGCCATTTGCCGTCCAGCCAGCGCTGCAGCTCCGCGCCGAAGCGGCGGCGCCAGAAGGCCAGCGGCGGCGGGCTGAGCTGGCCAGGCGCGGCGAGAGGCCCGGCACTGGCCGGGTCCGGCATCAGGGCGCCAACCACCAGCGACGCCACGGTCCCGATCACCACATCGGCGACCCGGTCGACGGCGATCGTGAACGCTCCCTGCGGCTGGGTGAAGGCCATCAGCATCACCAGGCTTCCGGTGACGGCGCCGACCAGCCAGGCATAGCCGAAGCGGGAGGTGGCGAAACCGAAGAACCCGACGCAGGCCAGGACAAACAGGCACAGGCAGAACGGCAGCGACTGGTACACGAACAGCCGGAGGACGATCACGCCGATCGCCGCGCCGGCGACGCTGCCGGCGATGCGCATGATGCCGCGCGAGATGGCGAGCGCGAGCGAGGCGCGGGTCACCATGAAGGCGGTAATTGCCGCCCACCAGGGATCGTCGGAATGCACCGCCAGCGCCGCGAGCACCGCCAGCGCCACCGACAAGGCGGCCTCCAGCGCCTCCAATCCGCGCGGGCCGCGAAATTCGAGCGAGCGCAGCTCGCTGGCGAGCGCGCCGGGGATCTCGCGCAGCACCGGCCGGCCCCGTTTTAGTAGATGATCAAGGTGCGCGCATCGGACCCCATATGCAGCACCAGACCGGGTGGCGGGTCCTGCAGCACCAAGGTCACCGGAAAGCGCCGCTCGAGCCGGATCCAGTCGGTCGTCGGCGGCACATAGGGCAGCAGGCTGCCGGGCGTCTGCCGGCGGCTGATGCCGCGCGCGATACCCTGGATCACCGCGCGGTGAACATGCCACGGGTAGGTGTCGAGCCAGACCCAGGCGGTGGCGCCGACCTGGAAATGACGGATCACGCTTTCCTTGTAATTGGCCAGGATGCGCCAGGCATGGGCGTCCACGAGGCCGACCAGCGGCCGGTTCGCCACCGCCTGGTCGCCGACCCGCAGGGTCAGGTTGGTGATCGTGCCATCGACCGGCGCCAGCAGCTTGGTCTGGTCGAGCTGCCACTGCAGATAGTCGATCTGCGCGGTGATCGCCTTGACCGTCGCCTGGTGCAGCACCTCCATCTGCCGCGCCTTGGCGACGGCGTCTTCGGCATCGGACAGGGCGGCCTGCGCCGACTGCTGCTGCGTCGCGGCGTCCTCGAGCGCCTGGCGCGAGACAAAGCCGGCGGCGGCGACCGGCCGGGCGCGAAGCAGATTGTCGTTTGCCATGTGCTCCTTGGCGGCGGCGCCGTCGCGCGCGGCCTTGGCCGATTTGATCAGATCGTGGTCCACCGTGAGCTGCGCCTCGGCCTCGACGCGCTTGGCCTGCTGCTGGGCGAGCGCCAGCTGAAACGGCGTCGGATCGATCGCCGCCAGCAGGGTTCCCTTGGTCACGGTCTGATTGTCGACAATCGGCACGGCGACGACCCGGCCGGTGATCCACGGCGCGACCCCCACGAGATCGGAGGTGACATAGGCGTCGTCGGTATAAGAAAAGACGTAGCTCGCGCCCCAATAGAGGCCGAACACCAGGACCAGCGTCGCCAGGACCGCCAGCACGCGCCGCCGGTGGCGCGCTGGCGCCGCGAGCGCCGGGTCGAGCACGGTTTGATCCGGCACGGCGCGGAGCACCGCCGGCGCCGACCCCGGCAGCCGCGCTTGGACCGCGGCGGCGGCATCGCCTAGCGGCGGATTTGGCTGGTTGCCGTCCGGCATCGCAGGTGCCTGGTCCAGATCATCGGTTGGCGGGAAGATGTCGTCGGTCGCGCCGGACTATATCACTGGCGCGCATCGCTTGCAGCGGCGACGGACCGGAAGGCGGCGCCGCGCGATCCTATCGGGCCGGACTGGGCCGCCGGTTGGTCGGGCAGCGCGGCAATTGATCGGCGGTCTCGAACCAGGCGATTCGGCTTTCGGTCCAGATGTGCAGGCTCGGCTCGATCGTCGCCGGGTCATCGAGGGTGGCGATGCTGACGTCGATCGAAAGCGGATTGTCGAGCGACTGCCAGGTCAGCGGGGTGCCGCATCGGCCGCAGAACTGGCGCGACACCGCGGGCGAGGAGCGGTAGACCGCCGGGCTGCCGGCGGTCACGGCAAACCCGGCGAGCGATACGTTCAGCCACGCGACCACCGGTGCGCCGTGGGCGCGGCGGCAGATCCGGCAATGGCAGTAGAGCGCCTCGACCGGAACCGCATCGATGCGGTAGCGGATATCGCCGCACAGGCAGCCGCCACTCAGGCCGTCTTCCATCTCGCACCAATCTTGCGAACGCGTTGCGGTTGCCGTGAAACTGCCCCTGCCGCTCGCTTGTTTCCCCGATATCCATCGCAACGGAAAGCCCGCAAGATGAACCTCGACGTGGTCGCGATACAGCCGCTGGTGGCCTTGATCGCCGGCATCCTGATCCTGCTGGTTCCGCGCATTCTCAATTACGTCGTCGCGATCTATCTGATCCTGATCGGCCTGCTCGGCCTGTGGCCGCACCTGTTTTACCACATTCCCCATTAAGCCGCGGCGCGGCGTCCATCGCCTGCCGATCTGCCGCAGGCATTCAAGCGCCGGCCGCGATGGTCTGCTCCAGTTCCAGTTCGGCGGCGAGGCTGTCGCGGTCGCGCCCGATCGTCAGCACTGCGAGCTTGCGCCCATCCCGCCAATAGCTGACCGCGGCGTTCCGGTCGTCGAGGCTGCCCGCGATCTCGACCCGATCCCATTGCCGCGCATGGCCGACATAGGACAGCGTCAGGTCATGCTGCTGGGTCCAGAAGAACGGAACCGCGTCGAACCGCTCGCGCCGCGCCCAGCATATTGCGGGCCGCGGTCTGACCCTGGCGCTCGGCGACGACCCAATGCTCGATGCGAACCGCCTCGCCGCTCCGCCGGTCGGGCCAGCGGGCAATGTCGCCGGCGGCCCAGATGCCGGGGATGTTGGTTTGCAGATGGGCGTCGACCGTGACGCCGCGATCGACCGCGATCCCGGCATCTTCGGCGAGCGCGGTCGACGGCCGCACCCCGATGCCGACGACGACCAGATCGGCGTCGAGCCGCGCGCCGTTATTCAAGGTGACGCGATGGCCGTCGATCGCGGCGGCAGTGGCGCCGAGATGAAACCGGACGCCGTGCTGCTGATGGACCCGGCGCACCAGATTGCCGATTTCGTCCCCGAACACGGCTGCCATCGGCAGCGCCTCGGGGGCCACGACGTCGATTTCGAGCCCGCGAGCCCGCAGCGCGGCCGCCACTTCGAGCCCGATAAAGCTGGCGCCGATCACCACCGCGCGCCGCGCCGCCTGCGCCCCGGCGATCAGAGCGCGGCAGTCGCTGGCGCTGCGCAGGGTGTGGACATGCGGGAGGTCGGCCCCGGGGATATCGAGGCGGATCGGCGCCGCGCCGGTGGCGAGCAGCAGCGCGCCCCAGGGATGGCGGGCGCCGTTTGCGAGCTGTACCTGGCGCGCCTGGACATCGATCGCGACGGCGCGGGCGCCGAGCGCGAGCGCGATCCGGCGGTCGGCATAAAATTCGGGCGGGCGCAACGGCAGCCATTCTTCGGGGGCGTTGCCGGCGAGATAGTCCTTTGACAGGTTCGGGCGGTCATAGGGCCGCTCGTCTTCGGCGCTGAGCATCGTGATCGGCCCGGCATAGTTCTCGCGGCGCAGCATTTCGGCCGCGGCCTGGCCGGCGGCGCCGCCGCCGATGATGACGACCGACTCCGGCTGGCCGGATGTCGCCGTGCGCGCCGCGCCGGTTGCGGGCGGGCGCTTTTCCCGGACAAAGACCGCCCCGTCGCGCTCTTCGACCCGCCAGCACGCAACCGGATCGAGCGCCGGCGCGCGCAAGGCCTCGCCGGTGCGCAGGCTGAAACAGGCGTGATGCCACGGGCAGCGGATGGCGTCGCCGACGCGCAGCCCCTCGGCGAGCGGGCCGTGGTAATGGGTGCATTCGGCGCCGATCGCCAACACCTCGCCGCCGCTGCGGGCGAGCAGCACCGCCTCGCCCGCGGCGTGCCCCAGCAGCAGGCCGTCCTCGGCGATATCCGCCAGCGGCACGCCCTGCGAAAAATCGGGGCCGGGCAGTTCTGGTTGTTCGCTCATTGCGTCCTCCCGCCATTGTTTCCCCTGCCCGCGAAGGAAAACACGAGCCGGTCCGGCAAGTTTCGCGGTCTACGTCGGCGCGGTCGAGCCCGCCGCCGAGGGGGTGGCGCGGGTCAGCGCGGCACCGCCCGCCGATAGAGGTGCCAGGTCGCATGACCGAGCACCGGCATGACGATGATCAGACCGAGCAGAAACGGCAGCGAGCCGAGCGCCAACCCGGCGGCGACGATCAATCCCCACAGCGCCATCGGGCCCGGATTGGCCATCACCGCGCGCACCGAGGTCAGCACCGCCGTGTCGAGGCCGCTCTCCCGGTCGAGGAGCAGCGGAAACGACACGACGCTGATCGTCAGCACCAGCACCGCGAACAGGAAGCCGACGCCGACCCCGGCCCCGATAAGGATCCAGCCGGCATGGGTGGTGAACACGTCGCGGATGAACGCGGCGGGCGACGCCGGCGAGGTCGGGCCGAGGGTCAAGGCGTAGATCTTCAGCGCGGCGAGCAGCCACAACAGAAAGATCGCCATCAGCACCAGACCCAACAGCACGATCGCCGGAAACGACGGCGAGCGGACCACGCCGAACGCATCGACCCAGCCGGTTTCTTCGCCGGCTTCGCGCCGCCGGCTCATCTGGTACAGGCCGACCGCCGCGAACGGGCCGACCAGGGCAAAGCCGGAGGCGAGCGGGAACAGCAGCGGCAGCATGTGGTAGCCAAAGGCGAGCCGCGCCAGGATCAGCCCGGCCACCGGGTAGAGGACGCAGAGAAAGACCACGTCGGTGCGGAAGGCGGCAAAGTCGCGAAACCCGGCGGCCAGGGCGGCCCAGAGATCGGCGGCGCCGATCCGGGCGACCGCCGGCGCCGGGGAATGCAAATTGGCGCGCACGCGCCGGCCGGCGCGACCCGCCGCTTCGACCGCCACGGCGGCATGCTTGAGCTGATCGACGCCCCATTCGACAGGGTTGCGGATCGTCAACATCACCGTTTCCTCCCGAACCGCTGGTTCAGGGGGCCGCGGGCCACCCGTGGCGGCTTCCCAATCCGGCCGCCGGTCACGAGCGAACTCGCGACCCGCCTCCTGCGGCATATGGTCGCTGTTAGTGCCGCGCGCCAGCCGGCCGCCGCCATTTCCGCAGAATCAGCGCGACCAGTCGAATTCGGCATCCGCCGCGGCCAACAGATCGGGCCCGCAGCGCTGCGCCACCCGGGCATGCTGCACCGCCGAGGGCTCGACCCGGTAGCGCCGGCGCAGGCTCGCGGCCAAGGCCGGCTCGACCGCAGCCAGATGGCGCGCGATCAGTTCGCCGACCCGCTTCGAGAACGGGCCGGTCTGCTGCTCGATATAGACCACGCGCAAAGCGCCCCGGCGCCCGGGCTCGCGCGCCAGCCGTTCGCCGAGCCAATGATCGATCGTCTCCAGGCCGCGCATCGGGTCGCCGGCCGCCGGATCGCGGCCATAGAGCCCGTCGAAGATGTGCAGTTCGTCGGGCGGCTGCCGGGCATCGGCGATCGTGTCGAGCGCGGGCATGCCGCCACCCGAATGCGCCGTCAGGATAAAGCGGTCCATTTCGAGCCCGGCTGCCGGTGCCACGGGCAACGCCGCGGCAAACCGCGCCAGACCGTATTCGATCAGCCGATCGATCCCGCCCGCGAGCATTGCCGGATGATCGTACCAGCTGTAGCGCAGCCAGTTGCCGCGCGGCAGCATCGCCAGGGTCGGCCGCCACCGGCCGGACAGGTCGAGCCCGCTGCGCGGCACTTTCTCGGCGAGCGGCATCGCGCCGCCCTCGCGCGAGAACCCGTGAAGATGGACGACGACATCCATCGCCGCGGCGTCGAGCGGCATCTCGTTCCAGCGCAGAAACAGATCCGGCTGGGTTCCGGCATGGGCGCGCAGCACCGGGGTGTCGCGCAGATAAGCCTCGCCCGCAGCGACGCTGCCGTCCGACACGGTGATTGGGAAATCCGCCATCGCCTCCTCCCCGCGGCAATCCTGCAGGCGGTTATATATCCTCCTGCAGCGACAACAGCGTGGCGTTGCCGCCGGCGGCGGTGGTGTCGGTCGAGACCGTGCGCTCGGTGGCGAAGCGGTGCAGGTAGCGCGGGCCGCCGGCTTTGGGACCGGTGCCGGAAAGCCGCTCGCCGCCGAATGGCTGCACCCCGACCACGGCGCCGATCATGTTGCGGTTGACGTAATTGTTGCCGATGCGCAGGCGGCCGAGGATGTGGCGGACATTCTCGTCGATGCGGCTATGGATGCCGAGGGTCAGGCCGTAGCCGGTGGCGTCGATCTCGTCGAGCGCCGCATCGAGGCGATCGGCCTGCCAGCGCACGACATGCAGGATCGGGCCGAACACCTCATGGTCGAGCCGGCTGGCGCTGTCGATCTCGAAGGCGCGGGGGGCGAAGAAGGTGCCGTGCCCGGTTTCGGGCGGCAAGGCGCACTGATAGAGCAGCCGGCCTTCGCGCGCCATCCGGGCGGCGTGGCGCTCCAGCGGTTCGCGGGCGGCCTCGTCGATCACCGGGCCGACATCGGTCGCGAGCAATGCCGGGCTGCCGATCGTCAATTCGGCCATGGCGCCGGTCAGCATCGCCAGCAGCCGGTCGGCGATGTCGGCCTGGACATAGAGCAGCCGCAATGACGAGCAGCGCTGCCCGGCGCTCTCGAAAGCGGAGGTCAGGACATCGGCGACGACCTGTTCGGCCAATGCCGAGGAATCGACGATCATCGCGTTCTGGCCGCCGGTCTCGGCGATCAATGGCACGATCGGGCCGGGGCGGCGGGCGAGTTCGAGATTGATCAGCCGCGCGGTTTCGGTCGATCCGGTAAAGGCGATTCCGGCGACCCGCGGATCGGCGACCAGGCGCGCGCCGACCGCCTCGCCGGTTCCCGGCAGCAGATGCAGCACCTCGCCCGGGATGCCGGCCTGGTGCAGCAGCCGCACCGCGGCGGCGGCGACGAGCGGCGTCTGCTCGGCGGGTTTGGCGATGACGGCGTTGCCGGCGGCGAGCGCGGCGGCGACCTGGCCGGTAAAGATCGCCAGCGGGAAATTCCACGGCGAGATGCAGGCGAACACGCCGCGCCCGTGCAGCGCGATTTCGTTGCGCTCGCCGGTCGGGCCGGGCAGCCGTTCCGGGATGGCGAAATCGGCGCGGGCGCGCAGGGCGTAGTAGCGCAGATAGTCAACCGCCTCGCGCAATTCGGCCAATGCCGCCGGGATGGTGCGCCCGCCCTCGCTGATGATCCGGGCGATCAGCCCGGCCCGATGGCTTTCAAACAGCTCCGCCGCGCGTTCGAGAGCAGCGGCCCGATCGCCGGCCGGCACGCGTGCCCAGCCCGGCGCGTGCGCCGCGGCGCGGGCGAGCGCGCGCTCGACCTGCTCCGGCCCGGCGGTGACGACGGTCCCGACCCGGCGCCGGCGATCGGCGGGATCGAGGACCGGGTCGCCCGCGCCCGGCGGCTCGACCCCACCGATGATCGGGGCGGCATGCCAGGGCTGACGGAACGCCGCTTCGAGCGCGTCGCGCAGCGCGGTCAGCGCCGGCGGATGGTTGAGGTCGAGCCCGCGCGAATTGCGCCGTTCCGGCATATAGAGGTCCGCCGGCAAGGGGATGCGCGGATGCGGCTTTACCGGCAGCCGGGCCAGCCGCGCCACCGGGTCGGCGACGATTTCGTCGATCGGCTGACGCTCGTCGACGATGCGGTTGACAAAAGAGGTGTTGGCGCCGTTTTCGAGCAGGCGGCGCACCAGATAGGCCAACAGCTCCTCATGGCTGCCGACCGGCGCATAGACCCGGCAGGGCCGATCCAGCTGCTGCGGCCCGACGATCTCGTCGTAGAGCGCCTCCCCCATGCCATGCAGGCGCTGAAATTCCCAGTCCCGGCGCTCGCCGGCAAGTTCGAGGATTGCCGCCACGGTATGCGCGTTGTGGGTGGCGAATTGGGGGTAGAAGGCCGCGCCGCCGGCGAACAGCCGCCGGACGCAGGCGAGGTAGCAGACATCGGTGGCGAGCTTGCGGGTGTAGACCGGGTAACCGTCGAGCCCGCGTTCCTGACTGCGCTTGATCTCGCTGTCCCAGTAGGCGCCCTTGACCAGGCGGACCATCAGCCGCCGCCGGCCGCGACCGGCCAGATCGGCGAGCCAGTCGAGCAATGGCAGGGCGCGCTTCTGGTAGGCCTGGACCGCAAGGCCGAGCCCGTCCCAGCCGGCGAGGCCGGGAGCGAGCGCCAATGCCTCGAACAGATCGAGCGACAGGTCGAGGCGGTCGGCCTCCTCGGCGTCGATGGTAAAGCCGATGCCGGCATCGCGCGCCTGGCACGCCAAGGCCAGCAGACGCGGTCCCATCTCGGCGAGAACCCGGTCGCGCTGCGCCGTTTCGTAGCGCGGGTGCAAGGCCGACAGCTTGACCGAGATGCCCGGCGCCTCGGCCGGCCGCCGCCCCGCCGCGGAGCCGCCGATCGCGGCGATGGCGTCCTGATAGGCGGCCAGATAGCGGGCCGCGTCGGAAGCGGTATGCGATGCCTCGCCGAGCATGTCGTAGGAATGGCGCCAGCCGTGCCGCTCGGCCCCGCGCGCGCGGTCGAGCGCCTCGGCGATGGTGCGCCCCATGACGAATTGGCGGGCGAGGATGCGCATCGCCGCGATCACCGCCTGACGCACCACCGGCTCGCCCGAGCGGGCGACAAAGCGGCGCAGCGCGGCGCGCAGATCGTGCGATTCGGGCGGCGCATGCAGCAGCCTTCCGGTCAGCATCAACGCCCAGGTCGAGGCGTTGACGAAGACCGAGTCGGAATGGCCGAGATGGCGCGCCCAATCGGCCTCGCCGAGCTTGTCGCGGATCAGCCGGTCGATGGTCTCGGCGTCGGGTATCCGCAACAGCGCCTCGGCGAGGCACAGCAGCGCCACCCCCTCCTGCGAGGACAGCGCGTATTCGTGCAACAGCGCATCGATGCCGCCCTTGCCGAGACGTTCGCGGCGAACCGCGGTGACGAGGCGGCGGGCGGTCTCGGCGATATGGTCGCGCGCCTCCGCCGGAATTTCGGCGAGTGCGAGAATGCGCGCCACGGAAGCGGCCTCGTCGATGCGGGTGCTGTCGCGGATCGCGGCGCGCAGCGGCGAGGCAGGCGGCAGGGGCTGGGCGAAGACCACATCCATGGCCGGCGATCTCTCATCCACCGCGCCGTTTTACCCGGACGCACGAAGCTTTCGTCGCCGGGCGGCGCTGATCCAGCTCCCCATGTGGTGCGCGGGACGCTGGTCGAGCAGATCTGGTGTTCCAACTCGATCAGGTAGCGCGGGCAGGTAGCGCGGGCAGATGGCGCAGAGGGTGCGGCGACCGATCGCGTTTGGCGAGGCTGCGCGCAGCGGATCCGGGGGCTATTTGACGTGAATGATCACCGAGCCTTCCGACACCTTGGGCGCGGCCGCGCCGACGCCGGCGGCGTTGTTCGCGACCCAGTCCCTCGCCTTGGCGACGCTTTCATCGGCGCCGGCCTTGTCCTGGCAAACCGTCAGCGTAACGCCGCCATCGCCGGTACGCGCGGCGGTGTAGCTGACAAACCCTTTAATCGGGCGCATCACGCTTTCTACCTCTGCCGCACGTTTTTCCAGCACGTCAAACAGCTCTTTGGCGCCTTTTCCGGAATAGGTTCTGATGACTGCGTGCATCTCGGTCTCCCTGGTTGATCATGGCCCGGCGCATAACCGGTTAAGGACCGGCGCCCGGTCCGGCATCGACGGCCGGTTGCGCTCGCTAAACTCGAGGTTAAACAAGTTCGCCCGGCGGCGACCGGCCGACGGCGCGACCCCGATGCGAGGAGTTGGCAGCCCGACGATTTGCCTATCGGGCGGGCTTATAGGTCTTGGCGACGACATCAGCTTTCTTCATGGCTCCGACGCCTTCGGTCGCCGACATTAAGACGGTGGTCTTACTGGCCTTGGCGGCGCCGCCCGCAGCAACAGCCAATGCGATGGCCGACATACTTTCATTGTTTGGGACATCGCAGATGAAGACGGCGTCATAGTCGCCAAAGCAATACCAAGCGCCAACGAGTTTGCCGCCAACCGCCTCGCAAGCCTGGCGGCCGACGGTCTCAATGCGGTTCTGCGGGTTCTTGAGCTGGGCGGCCCAAGATTCCGAAGTATAGGCAATCTGGTACAGGTAAAGCGGCATGTTCGACCTCCCTCGTTCTGGTTTTTTTTGTATCCGATCGGCCGGCATTCCCGTGATGGGTCGCCCGAGCCTCTGCGGAAGCCGCATATTGCGCCGCTTTATGCGGCCGAACAACCTGATTCGACTGGGGTCGATGAAGACCTTTTCTAGTGCTCGGCAGCAGACAGGAATTGGCTCAAATTGTCTTGGCCGGGCTCGTTCCACGGCTTCGTCCACGTTGCCCTCCGAGCTCGATGGGGCTCGAAGAAGGCGTGGATCACCGGGACGAGCCCGGTGATGACCGACCAATAGTAGAGGTGTTGCGATTCGCGGAACCGGACAGCCGTGGGCTCGTTCCGGCTGGTCCCGGCGAACTCAATAAACCGCGCCGCGGGCGGTGATCGGCCAGATCGCTTCGACGCGGCTGGCGCGGATCCCGACATACCAGTCGTAAAGGTTGACGGTCGGGTCGCAATGGCCGGGGACGAGGCGGAGCTTGTCGCCGATCCGCAGCCGGTTGGTGGCGGCGGTGACCGCGAGCCGGCCGTGTTCGTCGGAGGCGCGCTCATAGGTGGCGGCGGGCTCGTCCCAGACCAGCGGCGGGCCCGAATCGAAAGCCAATGCCTTCAACCCGGCATCGACGATGGCGCGGTCTTCGGTCGGGCGGCTCATCACCGTCGCCCAGACGAACAGGCTCGGCTCGAACGCCTTGGTCAACGCGCCGTCGCGGTCGAGATTGCGGCCGTAATCGGCATCCATGAAGATGTAGGAGCCGCATTGCAATTCGGTGTAGACGCCGCTCGCGGTCTCGAACTCGAAGCTGCCGGTGCCGGCGCCGGTGACGGACGGGCAAGGGATGCCGTTCTTGGCCAGCAGGTCGCGGGTGCCGCCGGCCTTTTCGGCCGCCTGGGCGATCGCCTGCCGGCGTTCCTCCCAGCCGCGCAGATGCTGGGCCGATCCATGATAAGCTTGAAGCCCGGCGAAACTCAGATGCCGAGCATCGGCGATCTGGCCGGCGAGGTTGAGCGCCGGTTCGCCGGGCTCGACCCCACAGCGGTTGCCGCCCATATTGACCTCGACATAGACCGGCATGGTGATCCCGGCCTCGGCCGCCGCCGCTTCGAGCGCGCCGACCTGCCCGGCATCGTCGGCGCATACCGCGATCCGGGCGATCGCGGCCAGCGCCATCAGCCGCCGCAATTTCTGCCGGCCGACGATCTCGTTGGTGACGAGCACGTCGGGGACGCCGCCATAGACCATCGCCTCGGCCTCGCCGACCTTTTGCACGCAGACGCCGACGGCACCCTGCGCCATCTGCTTTAGCGCGATAACCGGGCATTTATGGGTCTTGGCGTGCGGGCGCAGGCGCACCGCGCTGCCGGCGATCCGCTGCGGCAGACGAGCGAGATTGCGCTCGAAGGCGTCGAGATCGATGACCAACGCCGGGGTGTCGACCTCGTCGAGCGGCATGCCGATTTCGGCAGGCGGGCGGGTGGTCATGGCCGGGTCTCCAATCAGGCGAAAGCGGTGCGGGCTCAGGCAGCCCTGGCCGAGGGGGCAGTGCGCGCCGCGGCGAGGATCATTTCGGCGCCTTTTTCGGCGATCATGATCACGGTGGCATTGGTGTTGCCGGACACCACCGCCGGCATGATCGAGGCGTCGATCACGCGCAGTCCGTCGATGCCATGGACGCGCAGTTCGGTGTCGACGACGGCTCGTTCGTGCATTCCCATCATGCAGGTCGAGGTCGGGTGATAGGTGGTGCCGGCGGTCTGGCGGATGTGGTCGAGCCACTGCTCGTCGCTTTCGGTCGCCGGCCCCGGCAGAAACTCGCCGCTGACCAGCGCCGCCATCGCCGGGCTCTGGAACACCTTGCGGGCGATGCGCAGACCGGCGATCAAGGTATCCTTGTCGGCCTGGGTCGACAGGTAATTGGGCTGGATTGCCGGCGGCAATGCCGGATAGGGCGAGCGGATGCGCAGCCAGCCGCGGCTTTCCGGCCGGCACGGGATGCAGGTCAATTGGCAGCCGGGGAAATCGTGCATCGCCTCGCCGGGCCTGACAAAGCTGCCGGCCAGGAACTGGTACTGCACATCGGGCGAGTCGAGGCCCGGGCGGGTGCGCACGAACAAGCCGATCGGCGCCGCTCCCATCATCAGCGCGCCGCGCCGCCCGAGCGCCCATTCGAAGCCGGCGCGGGCCTGCAATCGCCGGCTGCGCGATACCTCGTTCAAGGTGTTGGCGCGGCGCACCCGGTAGACCACGCGGGAATTCAGGTGATCCTGCAAATTCTCGCCGACCGCCGGCAGATCGTGGACCACCGGGATGCCGTGCCCGCGCAGCAATTCGCCGGGGCCGACGCCGGAGAGCTGCAACAGTTGCGGCGAGTTGACCGAGCCGCCGGCCAGGATCACCTCGCGGCGGGCGAGAACCCGGCGCACCACCCCGTCCTGGGCAAATTCGAGACCGATCGCGCGCCTGCCGTCGAACAATACCCGGTGCGCGAGGGCGCGGATCACGACGCGCAGATTGGGCCGCTTCATCGCCGGACGGAGGTAGGCGACCGCGGCGCTGCATCGGCGCTTGTTGCGCACGGTCACCTGCAATGGGCCGACGCCATCCTGCTCGGGGCCGTTGAAATCCGGGTTGCGGCGATAGCCGGCCTCGACCGCGGCGGCGATAAAGGCGTCGTGCAATTCATGCTCGGCGCGCAGATCGGTGACATCGAGCGGTCCGCCCGAACCGTGGTGCTGGTCGGCGCCGCGCTCCTGGTTTTCGGCACGGCGGAAATAGGGCAGCACGTCGTCATAGGACCACCCGGCATTGCCGAGCTGGCGCCACAGGTCGAAATCCTGCTTTTGCCCGCGGATGTAGATCAGCCCGTTGATCGAGCTGGAGCCGCCCAGCACCTTGCCGCGCGGCCAGGGCAGACGGCGGCCGGCCAATTCGGCCTGCGGCTCGGTCTCGAACTGCCAGGTGATCTTGGGGTGGTAGATGTTGCGGTAGAAACCGGCCGGGATATGAATCCACGGGTTGCGGTCCTTGCCGCCGGCCTCGAGCAGCAGCACGCGGGCGCGTGCGTCGGCGCTCAAGCGGTTGGCCAGCACGCAGCCGGCCGAACCGGCGCCGACGATGATGAAATCGAACTCCGTTTCCTGCATAGCCGGCTCTACCATTCAGAAAAGCGTTCTAACACAACGGCGCAGCACACCGTCTCCCTGCCCTACTGATAGAACTTTCGCTATCTCCCCGAGCCCAGAGCGCTGCGCAAATCGACGACCACCTGCTCGCGGGTGCGGGTCTGCCAGCGGCGGCGGCGGCCGATCGGCTCGTTCTCGATTTCGGGGAGGACTTTGCAGGCGACGAAGACGGGGCCTGGTCCGGCCATGATCCCGGGCAACTCGCGCTCGAAATCGCCGATCTCGCTGAAGGCATAGGTGCGCGGATAGCCGCAGCCGCGCGCGACCGTCTCATAGGCGATGTTGTCGGCGTTCGGCACCGGCTGGCCGCCGGTCGTCGCATAGACGCCGTTGTCGATCAGGAAATGATAGAGGTTGGTCGGGGCCTGCTCGGCGACCGTGGCCAGAATGCCGAGGCTCATCAGGATGTCGCCCTCGGAATCGAACAGCATGACCTTCTTGTCGGGTCGCGCCAGCGCCAGGCCGAGACCGAGGCCGGCATGGCCGCCCATCGCCGGGTCGCCGAGCTCCACGTCGAGGTTATGGTTGTCGCTCAAATTGATCCAGTAGCGGCCGCTGCGGCCGGGCACGAGGATCGCGTCGCCGCGGTAGGGGGCGAAGACCTTCATCATTTCGGCGGTGTGCATCATGGCAAGTCGCCCCGTTTAGCGGTTGAAGCCGTGGTATTCGTCGCCGACCAGGATCACGACCGGCCGCTGCGTGCGTTCCGCCTCGGCGAAGGCGACCGCGATCCGGTCCGAATCGGCGTCGTTCTCGATCAGGTAGTAATTCAAGACCGAACGCCATCAGGAAGCGCTCGGTATAGGTCGCCACCGTATCCGTCGTGACGCCGTGCCGGGTCCAGCCGCGATAGCCGACCATCAGCACGATCGGCACGTTGAGGCTCATCAGCCAGCCGCGGATCGAATCCCCGGATTCCAGCATCCCGGTGTTCTGAATGAGGATCAGCGGCTTTGCCCCGCCGAGCCACAATCCGGCGGCGATCGAGCAGGCGTTCCCCTCGCGGCCAACCCCGACCAGACGGATCGCCGGATCGGCCTTCATCAGCAGGTAGAGCCAGTTGGTCTCGCTGTCGGGCAGGTACACGACATGGGTAACGCCGTGCTTCTTCATCTCGGCGAGCACCGTTTCCGGGCTCAACGCCGCTGCCGCCAATTCACTCATCGATCGCCTCCAGGACAGGAACCATGCCCAGCATAAATTGCCCGGCGCGATAATGCGAACCGGTCCGTGACCGACCGCATCGCATGCCGGATTTCCGGCGGTCCGGCGCGGCGATATAATCTCGCAACCCGTCAGGAGAAATGATCCATGCCGACACGCCGCGCCGTGCTGATGTCCGCGCTCGCCGCAGCGGTCGGGTCTCGCCAGGTCATGGCGCAGGCGGGGACGGCGGCGGAAGACGCGCGCCAGGCGGCGCCGACGGTGCTGCGGCTGGAGCGGACGACGATCGAGGTCGATGGCAAACCTGCCTCCGTCTACGGCATCCGCCAGCCCGACGGCGCCGAGGGCATCACCACCCATGTCGGCGACCGGTTTCGCGTGCGCGTCGAGAATGCGATCGGCGAGCCGAGCCTCGTTCATTGGCACGGCCTCGCCCCGCCCTGGCAGCAGGATGGCGTGCCCGGCATCTCGGGGCCGCCGATCCCGGCGGGCGGCAGCGCCGATTACGACTTTCCGCTCGCCTATGGCGGCACCTTCTGGATGCACTCGCATCAGGGATTGCAGGAGCAGCTGCTGCTCGACGCGCCGCTGATCATCCGGGATCAGCGCGACCGGCCGGGCCAGCAGGAAGTCGTGATGATGCTGAATGATTTCAGCTTCACCCCGCCCGAGCAGATTTTCGCAAATCTGAAACGGGGCGGCGGCATGCCGGGGATGGCGAGCGGCACGGGGCAAATCGGGGGGATGAAGGGCATGGGCGGGATGGCGCCGGCCGCCGCGGCCGGGCCCGATCTGAACGACGTCAAATACGATGCCTTTCTCGCCAACCGCCGCACCCTGGGCGACCCGGAGGTGGTCAAGGTCGAACCCGGCGGCCGGGTATTGCTGCGGGTGATCAATGCCTCGTCGATGTCGAGCTATCATTTCGATCTCGGCCGCCTCGACGGCGAATTGATCGCGGTCGACGGCACCCTGGTCGAGCCGGTGAAAGGGCGGCGGTTTCCGATCAACGTCGCCCAGCGGCTCGATATCCGCCTGACCATTCCACGCATGCCGGCGGCCTATGCGCTGCTGGCGACGGTCGAGGGCGCGCGCGGCCGCACCGGTATCGTGCTGGCCGCCGGCAAGGCGCCGATTGCCCGCATCCCGGCGCTGGCGCCGACGGCCGCACCGGAAATCACGATGGAATTGGAGAGCCGGCTGCGCGCGCTGCAGCCGCTCGCTCCGCGCCAGCCCGACCGCATCCACAACATCGACCTGACCGGTGAGATGTCAAAATACATCTGGTCGATCAATGGCGTCGCCTGGAACCCGCAGGTGCCGCCACTGCCGATCGCCAAAGGCGAGCGGGTGGCGCTGGTGATGACCAATTCGACCGGCATGCCGCACCCGATGCATCTGCATGGCCATCGTTTCCAAGTGGTCGAGATCGGCGGGTTACGGATCTCGGGTGCGGTGCGCGACACCGTGCGGGTGCCGCCGGCGCAGCGCGTCGTCGTCGTCTTCGATGCCAACAACCCGGGCTGGTGGGCCTTTCACTGCCACATGCTGTACCATATGGAAGCGGGCATGTTTCAGACCTTCCGCTATGTCTGAACGCCGCCACCGGAGGAGAGACGCCATGCCATTGCCGCAGGACATCCGCCCTGTGTTTCAGGACATTCAGGACACGCTCGTCCGCTCCGACGCGCCGTGGATCGAACGGACGCCGCTGTCTTCGGTCAAGGTCTTGTGGACCGGCCGCGAGACCGGCACCTGGGCCGCGCTGTACCATTGGAAGAAAGGCTATGTCGCACCGCCGCACAAGCATCTCGCCGGCGCCCATGTCTATATCCTTGCCGGCAAGTTGCAGGTTCGCGGCGGCGTGCTGAACGCCGGCGACTATCTCTATGAGCCGTCGGGCGTGCTGCACGACGCGACCACCGCGGTCGAAGACACGACCTATCTGTTCATCTCGAACGGCGCGGTTCTGTTCTTCGACGAGAACGGATTTACCCAGTACACCAATTGGGAAGTGATGGAAAAGCTGCGCTCGCCGATGGCGCCCGCGATCGCGGCCCAGGCGGCGGAGTAGTCAGGCGGCGGAATAGTCAGGCGGCGCGCGGCAACTCTACTCGCGCGACCAGCAGCGCCGAGAGACTGAACCACAGCGCGGCGATCGCGAAGGCCAGCGCATAGGCAAAGCGCGCCGACACCGCGAGCCTGGCGCCGGTGATGATCCAGCCGGTCACGGCAGGACCGAGGATTTGCGGCAAGACCAACGCCACGTGCCAGATGCCCATGTCCTTGCCGGCGGTCTCGCTGCGCGGCAGCACCTTGAGCGCCAAGGCCCAGTCGATCGCCTGATAGGCGCCCCAGCCGGCGAAAAACACCAGAAACACCGGTGCCGTCAGGGCAAGGCCGGGGTGGAAGGCGATCAGCACATAGGCGATCGCGGCCACGGCCATCATCCAACTGGTGGCTCTGACGATGGCGATGATGCCGTAGCGATCGGCGAGCCGGGCGGCGGCCAGGCTCGCCGGGATCCCCAGCAAGGCGCCAAAGCCGAGCAGCATCGGCAAGACCTTGCCGGGCTCGGAAACCCCGATCACGTCGCGCAGGTAGAACAGCAGAAAGGTCAGCACCGACCACACCCCGAGATTGGCGAACAGCCGGGTGACCAGCACGCGATAGAAATTGCGATGCATGCCCGGGCTGAGCCAGAACGAGCGCAGGAACGGTCCGAGTTCGAAGCGGCGGCCGGGGCCGGCGGCGGGCGGCTCGCTCACCCCGCGCAGGGTCAGCGCCAAACAGGCGAGATTGACGGCGATGAGGGCCGCGATCGACGCGGCGGGGCGGCCGTGCACATAGAACACGACCGCGATGCCATTGCCGGTGAAGGTGCCGAGGATGCTCATGATGTTCATCCAGGCGCTGGCCGAGGCCTGATCGGCGGCGGGGACGACATCGGGAATGAGGCCGGCATAGGGTCCGCACACCCAGTTCCACCAGAACTGCAAATTCAGATAGGCGAGCGCATAGATCAGGATGTTGCCGGACGCTCCGGCCGGAACCAGCAGCGCCAGGCCGATGCAGGCGCCGATCATGCCGGTGACCAGGAACCGGCGGCGCCGGCCCCTCGCGCCGCGCGCCCGGTCTGACAACGCACCGGCCAGCGGGGCCATGATCAGCGCCATCGCGGCGCCGATCGCGAGGATGGAGCCGCTGATCCCCTCCTTCGCCGCGGCGCCGGGACCCAGGATCGAGGCGATCTGATCGGGCGCGATCACCGGCACCACGGTCAGCCAATTGGCGAACAGCGCGAACCACAGCAGCGACACCATGATCTGGCCCGACAGCGGCAGCCGGCCGGCCCGCGGCAGCGGCGGCGGTTGCTGCGCCGGAGCGGCAGCGGCCCCGGACCCGTCGACCATGTTCCCTCCGCCGCGCCGATCTGCGGCACCAAGATGCTCCACTCCCCGGGGTTTGTGAAACGCGCTGGCGCGCGCCCGTCAAGCGAGGCAAGCTTTCGCTTCGATTCCAAGCGGAGAGCAGGCGATGAAGGCGGTGGTGTGCGAGGCGTTCGGCGGTCCCGAGGTGCTGGCGCTGCGCGAGGTGCCCGACCCGCCGCCGCCGGGTCCGGGCGAGGTCCAGGTGCGGATCCGGGCGCGCGGCGTCCAATATGTCGATGTGCTGATGCTGGCGGGGAAATATCAGTTCCGGCCCGAGCCGCCCTTTATCCCCGGCAGCGAGGGCGCGGGCGAAGTGGTCGCGGTCGGGCCCGATGTGACCCGGTTCAAACCCGGCGATCCGGTGATGAGCCGGCAGCGGCTCGGCGCCTTTGCCGAATTGGGCAATGCCGCCGCCGAGCATTGCGATCCGGTGCCGGCCGGGCTGAGCCTCGACGAGGCGGCGGTGTTTCGCGGCGCCTACACCACCGCCTATCACGCGCTGTTGCAGCGCGGCCGGCTCAAAGCCGGCGACCGGGTATTGATCCACGGCGCGGCCGGCGGGATCGGCCTGCCGGCGATCCAGATCGCCAAGCTCTATGGCGCCGAAATCATCGCCACCGCCAGCACCGACGAAAAGCGCGCCGTCTGCCTGGCCGAGGGCGCCGATTACGCCATCCCCTATCATGACGGGTTCCGCGACAAGGTCATGGAGCTGACCGGCGGCCGCGGCGTCGACATCATCTACGACCCGGTCAACGGCCCGACATTCGAGGAATCGCTGCGCTGCCTCGCCTGGAGCGGACGCATCCTGATCCTCGGCTTCCTCGGCGGCGCACCGGCGCTGGCCCGAACCAATTATCTGCTGATCAAGGGGATCGAGGCGATCGGCGTGCGTATCGGCGGCCTCAACGAAAACCATCCGGAGATCGCTGCCGCCAACACCCGGGCATTGCTCGACCTCGCCGCGCAAGGCAAGCTCAAACCGCGCATCTGGCGCCGCTACCCGTTGGCGCGGGCGGCCGAGGCGGTGCAGGCGCTGATCGACCGCGCGGTCATCGGCAAGGCGGTGCTCGCCGGCTGAACCGCCTGGCGAAGTCGGGAGCCCGGGCGGCTCGTCTTTCCGGAATGCCTATGGAGGCAGGCGCGCAACCCACGAGGGATCATGATGCGCGGATCGATATTGCCGGGCCTATGAAGGCGACGGCTTCGGATCTCCTATGGCGGGTCGAAGAAACCTGCCTCAATGCCTGGCCGGCGCTGCGCCAGGCGCTGCTGGGCGGCTGGGTGCTGCGATTTAGCGGCGGGCTGACGCGCCGCGCCAATTCGGCCAACCCGCTCAGGGTTCGCGACCAGGTTGGCGAGCTGGATGCCGATGCGTTGGTCGATGGCTGCGAGTCGCTCTACCGGTATCACGCTCTGCCGACGATCTTTCGCCTGCCTTCGATCATCGAACCCGCGATCGGCGCGCGGCTCGACGCGCTGGGCTACGGCAGCGAGGGAGAATCGCTGGTTCTCCATGGCGAGCTCGGCGCGATCCGCACGGAAAAGGACCCCGAGGTGGAGCTGCTGTCGCGGCCGACGCGGCAATGGTTCGCGGCGATGGCGGCGTTGCAGCGCCACACCAAAGAGCATGCCGGCCTCTATCGCCAGATCGTCGGCCGCCTCGCCGTGCCCGCCGCCTTCGCCGCGCTCGCCGACGATCGCGGCACGGCCGCGCTCGCCTATGGCGCGATCCATGACGGGCTGATCTGCTACGAATTGGTGGTGACCGATCCAGGCCGGCAGCGGCGCGGCTATGCCCGCCGGATTATTGCCAGCCTGGCGGCCTGGGCCGAGGAGCAAGGCGCCCGCGGCGCCTGCCTCGAAGTCGAAGCCGGCAACCGGGCCGCCGGCACGCTGTACCACGCACTCGGCTTCCGGGAGCTCTATCGCTACCATTACCGCCGCGAGCCCGGCGCCGATCGCTGCTGAGAGGGGGGCGTTGGCGCCGATCGCCGCGGACCGCCGAGCGGCATGTGGCAAAAAGGTGAGCGTCGACCCGGTGCCGGCACAAGAGCTGCCGCCGCCTGTTATCATTCCCGTTCGGTTTCAACACCCGGGGCGGGGATATGCGAACCGTGGAGATACGGCTGCAGCCGGAGGGACTTTTCGCGCTGATGGGGGCGATGCGGATGTGGCTCGACGAGCGGCGCTTCGAACCATCCAGCTTCACCACGCATGACTGCGGAGCGCAGGTGCTGGTCCGCATCGACTTCAAGGTAGCGGGCGAAGCCGAAGCGTTCGCCCGCCAGTTCGGCGGCGGCGGCGACCCCGCCCCGGCCCGGTTCGCCGGGGAAACGGTTGCCGGCCGCGCCTTGCGGGCCAAACCGCCGCTGCACGAAGTGGTCGGCTGAGGCGGTTCAGACGACGCCATCCTCGCGCAACGCCTCGACCTCGCCGGGGCTCAGCCCGAGCCACTCGCCGAGCGCTTCGGCGGTGTGCTCGCCGAGCAGCGGCGCTGGCTTGATCGGGGCCGGAGCGCCGTCGAAGCGCACCGGCCAAGTGGTCATCGGCATCTGCCAATCGCCGTGGTGCATCGTCTGCAGAATGCCGCGCTGCCAGAAGGTCGGCTCGTTGGTCAATTCCATCGAATCGAACACCGCGCCCGCCGGCACCCCGGCGCCGCTGATCAGCGCCATCGCCTCCTCTTTGGTGTGCTGGCGGGTCCACTGGGCGATGATCTCGTCGACCTCGGCCTCGCGCTCGAGCCGCGCCGAGGCCTTGTCGTAGCGCGCGTCGCCCAGCAGGTCTTCGCGGCCGATCAATTTCAACAGGCGCGGCCAATGCTGCGGGTTGGCGCGGCTGGTCAGCAGATAGACGTAGTCGTTCGGGCCTTCGGGCTTGCACGGGTAGATGCCGGAGGGGCAGTTGCCGCCCGCCGGACGGCGCGGCGCCGCTTTGCCGCTCTGCGCCTGCCTGATGAACATGCCGCGGCTGTAATGCATGACCGAATCCTGCATTGCCGCCTGCAATTGTCTGCCCTTGCCGGTAACGTTGCGCTGATAGAGCGCGGCAACAATGCTGAACGCCAGCAGCATGCCGGTGCCGGTATCGCCGATCGTCGGGCCGGGCTTCAACGGCTTGCCGCCGGGTTCGCCGGTGATGCTCATCGCCCCGCCGCAGGCCTGGGCGATCGGATCAAAGCACAGTCCGTTTTCATAGGGGCTGCCGGCGCCAAAGCCCTTGACCTGGGCATAGATGATGCGCGGGTTCAAGCCGCTGACCACATCATAGCCGAGACCCAGCCGCTCGACCACGCCGGGACCGAAATTCTCGGTAAAGACATCGGCCTTCCGGGCCAGGTCCTTGACCAAGGCCAGCCCGCGCTCGGATTTGAGGTTGACCGTGATCGACCGTTTGTTGGCGTTGTAGATCATGAAGTAATAGGGGTCGGCGACGCCGCGGCGGCCGGCCTCCCCGCCATCGGGGTTTTCCACCTTGACGACATCGGCGCCCATCCAGGCGAGCGCCTCGGTGCAGGTGGTGCCGGCCTCGAACTGGGTCAGGTCGAGGACCTTGATGCCGGCGAGACAGTTCGGCGCTACGGTCGTGCCATCCATGTCGGTCACTCCTTTAGAAATTAAGCCGAGGGCGGCACCCTCACCCGCCTCGCTGCGCTCGGCACCCTCTCCCGCGATGCGGGAGAGGGGGGCCAGACCGCAGGACTGGGTGGGTGAGGGTGATGAAAGCTCAGTTCATCCCCTCTTGCTGCAAGGCGCGCTGCACCGCCGGGCGGGCCATCATCCGCTCGAAATGCGCCGCGCAATTTTTCGGCAGTTGCAGGCCGACCCGCTTGGCGCCCCAGAACTCCACGTAGAACAGCGCCGCATCGGCGATCGACAGGTCATTGCCGCCGAGATAGTTCTTGCCTTCGAGCGCCTTGTCGACGACGGCAAAGCCCTTGTCGATATTTTCCCGGCCCTGCGCCTTGACCTTGTCGTGGTCGGCGGCCGAGGGCGCGAAGCGCTCGGTACGGAAAAGCCGGGTGAAGCCTTGGCTGTGGATCGTGCCGACGATGTACTCCATCGCCTCTGCCGCCCGGATCATCGTCTCGCTGTCCTTGGGGATCAGGTTGGCTTCCGGGTTCTGCATCCCAAGCCAAAAGGCGATGACCGGGAACTCGGTCAGGATCGAGCCGTCGTCGCGCTCGAGGGTCGGCACCTTGGATTTCGGGTTGAGGCCGGTAAAGGGCGGCTTGTACTGCGCGCCATCGCGAAAATTGACGATCTCGGCCTGGTAGGGCTTGCCGATCTCCTCGAGGAGCACGTGAATGCCGATCGAGCAGGCGCCGGGGGCGTAATAGAGCTTCATCGCGGGTCTCCTCGCGGGGATAAGTCAATTGATCTTGTCATTGCGAGGAGCGAAGCAACGCAGCAAACCCGGTAAGCAGCAATCGGCGCGAGATTGCTTCGCTGCGCTCGCAATGACGCACTCAGACGATGCCTTCGCTGTGCAGCGCCTCGACCTCGGCGGCGCCAATGCCGAGCCATTGTTGCAGGACCTCAGCGTTGTGCTGGCCCAATAGCGGTGACGGCTTGACCTTGGGCGGGGCGCCGTCGAAGCGCACCGGCCAGGCCGGAACCGTCAGCTTGCCGGTCGTCGGATGCTCGATCTTCTGCATGATCGCGCGCTCGGCAAGCGAAGGGTCGTTCAACAGTTCCAGCGTGTCGAACACGGCGCCGGCCGGCACCCCGGCGGCGCCGATGATCTTCATCGCCTCCTCCTTGGTGTGCTGGCGAGTCCAGGTGGCGATGATTTCGTCGACCTCGTCAACGCGCTGGCCGCGGGCCGGCCCGGTGTCGTAGCGCGGATCGCCGAGCAGATCCTCGCGGCCGATCACCTTTAGGAGGCGGGTCCAATGCTCGGGGTTGGCCCGGCTGGTGAAAACGTAGACGTAATCGTTCGGCCCGCCGGGCTTGCACGGGTAGAGCGCCGAGGGCGCGAGCAGCGCGCTCGACCGGCTGCTGCCGCCGCGCAGCTGGGCCTTGCCGCTCAGCTGGGTGCGCGAGAACGGGACCCGCATGTAATGGACCATCGCGTCCTGCATCGCCACCTGCAGCCGGCGGCCCTTGCCGGTGCGGTCGCGCTGGCGCAGCGCGGCGAGGATGCTGATCGCCATCAGCATGCCGGTGCCGGTATCGCCGAAGGACGGGCCAGGCTTGACCGGCGGACGGTCGGCATCGCCGGTGACGCTGATCGGGCCGCCCGCGGCCTGCGCGATCATGTCGAAGGCCAGGTTCTTTTCGTACGGGCTGCCTTCGCCAAAGCCCTTGACCTGGCAATAGATGATGCCGGGGTTGAGCTGTTTGACGACGTCATAGCCGAGCCCCAGCCGCTCGATCGTGCCGGGCGCCATGTTCTCGATGGTGATGTCGGCCTTTTTCAGCATCTCCTTGACGATTTCGAGCCCGCGCGGCGATTTGAGGTTCAAGGTCAGCGATTTCTTGTTGGCGTTGAACTGGTGAAAATACCAGGGATCATCGTCCGGATGCCCGGGCCGCAGCCGCCTGCCGGGATCGCCGGTCTTCGGGTTCTCGATCTTGACCACCTCGGCGCCGAGCCAGGCGAGCAACTCGGTGCAGGACGGTCCCGCCTCGAACTGGGTAAAATCGACGACCCGGACGCCATCGAGGCAATCCAGCTCCGCACCCTCAATTGCTGCCATCGCTCGCCACTCCTCCCGAAAAGACATCGGCGATCACTATAGCGCGCCCGGTGCGACCGCGGAAACCGTTCGACGCCCGGGCGGCGACCCGCGATAACGCAACAAGCCGCGGATCGCCGGGACCGGCTAGGGCCGATGGGGCCGTCAGCCGCCGCTACGCGCAAGCCCCGGAATTTACGCCGGCGCCGGAATCGCGCGCTGGTTGTACATGATTTTGCGCATCTGCTCGCGCTCCGCTGCGGTCAGGGTGGCCGGGTCGACCCGCAAATTGTTGCCGGTGTCCATGCCGCGCTTGACCGCCGGGCGGTTGCCGAGCTCGTCGAACCAGCGCTTGAAATGCTTGAACTCGCCGATGTCCTGGCCCTGGGCCTCGGCATTGACGGTCCACGGGTAGGCGATCATGTCGGCGATCGTGTACTGGTCGCCGGCCAGATATTTGCGGTCGTAGAGGCGGTTGTTCATGACCCCGTAGAGCCGGTTGGCCTCGTCGGTGAAGCGGCGGATCGCATAGGTCAGATCGCCGGCCTCGGGGCCGGCGCGGCGGAAATGGCCGCACTCGCCGAGCTTTGGCCCCTGATTGGCCATCTGCCAGATGACCCATTGGGTGACCTCGTACCGGCCGCGCAGATCCTGCGGGAAAAAGCGGCCCTCCTTCTCGGCGAGGTACATCATGATCGCGCCCGATTCGAAGACGCTGATCGGCGCTCCGCCACCCTTCGGCTCATGGTCGACCAGGACCGGCATGCGGTGGTTCGGGTTGATCTTCAGAAAATCGGGCTTGAACTGGTCGCCGCGTCCGATGTTGCACGGCACCAGATTGTATTTGAGCCCCAATTCCTCGAGCAGGATCGTGACCTTCTTGCCGTTCGGCGTCGGCCAAAAATGCAGGTCGAGCATCAGAAATCCTTTCCGGGTGAGGTCTGGACGGCTTTAACTTGAGGATCAACCATAACGGCTGGCCGGCGGTCTGTCATGGCGCACCGTCCGCCGGGTTGCCGCCGCCGTTGCCCGCGCTCTGCCGCCCGGCGAGACTGGCCCCGCCGCGGCCGAAGATGGGAGCGCATGCCGTTTATTCTGCTGGGCATCGTCGGGCTCGTCTGGGGCGTGTCCTACCCGATCACCGCGGTGGCGCTCGGCGGGTTCGACGTGCTGACCTTGCGCTGCCTGATCCAGACCTTGGGCGCGTGCGCCATGCTGGTCCAGGCGGCGGCATTGCGCCGATCGCTCGCGGTCGAGCGCGCGGCATGGCCGGATCTGATCGTGGCGGCATTGTTGAACATGACGGTGCTGCCGATCTCCTTTACCGTCGGAGTCTATCTGCTAGGCCCGGGGCGGACCTCGGTGCTGGTCTACACGATGCCGATCTGGGCCACCCTGTTCGCGCGGCTGGTGCTGCACGAGAGGGTGACGGTCAACCGCGCCGTGGCCCTCGCCTTTGGCGGCGGCGCCGTGGTCGCGCTGATGTCGCAAAATCTGCCGGAGCTGCGCGATGCCCCGCTCGGCGCCCTGGTCACCCTGGTGGCGGCGATGTCGTACGGCCTCGGCACGGTGTGGCTGAAGCGGCGGGTGTGGCGGGCGGACGCCGCGGTCGTGGTGCTGTGGCAATTGGTGATCGGCACCCTCCCGATCGTTGTGATCTGGGCCGTTGCGAGCTTCCCGCCGGATCTGGCGCGAGCCGGCGTCAGAGAATGGAGCGCGGTCCTGTTTCTCGGCGTGGTCGGCAACGGCCTCGCCTATTTTCTGTGGTTTCGGGTCGTCGCGCTGCTGCCCGCCGGCGCCGCCGGGATCGGCACCCTGATCACCCCCTGCGTCGCCGTTGCGGCGAGCGTGTGGCTCGCCGGCGAAACCCTTCACCCGCATGATATCGCGGCGATGGCGCTGATCGGGGCGGCGCTGTTGCTGGTGCTGGCCGAGCAACTGCGGCTGCGGCGGCGCGCTCCGGCCCTCGCTGCTGCCCGTCGCCCCGGCGATCCGTAGGCCCGAGGTTTAGAGGCCCGCGGTTTTTATAGGTCGGTCTCGGTGGTCTGGCCTGGGAACAGGGTGGCGCGGCTCCATTCCGACCAGTCGCCGGCGACCGGATTGTTGGGATCGCGATCGTGGCGCCAGCAAATGGTTTCGGCGTTCGGCGCGACGACATCGTGGGTGCGCCCTTTGGTCATGACGAAATCTTTGGTGGCGACGTAGCCGTTCTGCCGGTCGTCGCAATCGCTGCTTTTGGTGATCACCGCCTGGACATTGACCCGGTCCCAGGTCGGGTCGTCGAGGATCAGGGTCGCCGAATGGCTCGACCCCGAGGAGCAGCCCGCGAAGACCAGCACCGCCGACAGCACCAGCAAGTATCGCATCTCCGATCTCCTCCGCGGAAACCCGAGCAGATACGGTCGCCAGTCGCCGGCGCGCAAGCGGGAATTGCCGGTTCGGCCCGGCGGTAAAGCGGCCGAGGACGCGGTGGCGATGCCGGCGCGGAATAAACCCGGCTAACCCCCGGTCTGGATCGGCGCAACCTCTACGCCATCCAGGAGAGAGAAATGGCCGATCGTGACGATAGCAAGCCGTCAGGCCGCGCGGGCATCAACCGCCGTGGCCTGTTGAAGTGCATGAGCTGGGCCGGTACCGGGGTCGTCTGGAGCCTGGCCGGCGGGGTGCCGCGCACGCTCGGGCTGGTCGGCTCGGCCGCCGCGGCCGAGGCGGCGCAGGGCGGTCTGACCTTTGTCCAGATCAGCGACAGCCATATCGGCTTTCACCTGCCGCCAAACCCCGACCCGACCGCGACGCTCGGCGAGGCGATCGCCAAGATCAAGGCGATGCCGGCCCAGCCAGCCTTTCTGGTCCATACCGGCGATATCAGCCATCTCTCCAAGGAGGAGCAGTGGGACGCCGCCGATCAGATGATCAAGGCCGCCAACAAGCAGGTTTTTTACATTCCCGGCGAGCACGACGTGGCCGATGCCGATAATGGCAAAGCCTATCTCGCGCGCTACGGCAAGAATACGCAGGGCCAGGGCTGGTACAGTTTCGATGTCGCCGGCGTGCATTTCGTCGCGCTGATCAACGTCTTCAATTTCCAGCCCGGGTTCAAATCGGCCGGGCTCGCCACGTTGGGCGACGAGCAGCTCGAATGGCTGGAAAAGGACGTCGCCGGGCGGTCGGCAAGCACACCGATCGTCGTCCTCGCCCATCTGCCGATGTGGACGATCTACCCGCAATGGGGTTGGGGCACCCAGGATGCCGGCCGCGCGCTCGGCTATCTGAAGCGTTTCGGCTCGGTGACCGTGTTGAACGGCCACATCCACCAGATCATCCAGAAGGTCGAGGGCAACATCACCTTTCATACCGCGGCGTCGACCGCGTTTCCGCAGCCGGCGCCGGGGACCGCGCCCGCTCCCGGGCCGATGCAGGTGCCGGCCGCCGACCTGCACAAATACCTCGGCATCAGGACGGTCGATTACGTCGCCAGCAAGGGCGCTCCGGCCCTGATCGACAGCCCGCTCGTCGCGTGAAAGGAAGAGCCATGTTTGCGACCCGAACCCAGCCGCCGCGGCGGCGGCGCCATCTGCTGTTCGGCGCTTTCGCGGCGGGCGCGCTGCTCGCCGCTGCCACGTCCGAAGCGCCGGCCAAAGAGGCGGTGGTCAAGGAAGCGGCCAACTCGGCCGCCATCGAGATCCACAACTTTCAATTTCAGCCGCAGACGCTGAGCGTCACCGCCGGGACGACGGTGACCTGGACCAACGACGACACGACGCCGCATACGGTGACCGAAACGAACCGGGCGTTCCACTCGGCCGCGCTCGATACCAAGGACACCTTTTCCTACACCTTCGCGGCGCCGGGCCAATACGTCTATCGCTGCACCTTCCACCCGATGATGGTCGGCAGGATCGTCGTCAAGCCCGCCGGCAAATCCTCGTAGCCCGGAAGAGGACAACGGAGGAGGACGAGCCATGTGGGATAATCCTGCTGGGTATGCGTTGGGTGCCCGCGACGTGATCGGCGCCTGGCTCGTCTGCCTCGGTCTGGCCGCGGTGTGCTTTGCGCTCTGAACCGTCGCGACCCCGGAACCAGCCGGCCTGTAGGCGGCATTGATCAACTCTGGCCCGACCGTTACGGTGGCCGCCGCCGAAGCCTATCGCCAGGGGAGATGCTGAAATGCCCGACGACATACGCCGACCCGTTATCGACAAGTCGCGGTTGCCGAGCCGGCACGTGACCGTCGGGCCCGAGCGGGCGCCGCACCGCGCATTCCTCTATTCGATGGGCTTGACCGACGAGCAGATCGCGCAGCCGCTGGTCGGCGTCGCCACCACCTGGAACGAGTCGGCGCCATGCAACATCTCGTTGTCGCGCCAGGCGCAGGCGGCGAAGAAGGGGGTTGCGGCTTCGGGCGGCACGCCACGCGAATTCACCACGATCACGGTGACCGACGGCATCGCGATGGGCCATCAGGGGATGAAATCCTCCCTGGTCAGCCGCGAGGTCATCGCCGATTCGGTCGAGCTGTCGATGCGCGGGCATTGCTATGACGGGCTGGTCGGGCTGGCCGGGTGCGACAAATCCCTGCCCGGGCTGATGATGGCGATGCTGCGGCTCAACGTGCCGTCGGTGTTCATGTATGGCGGCTCGATCCTGCCCGGGCGGTTTCACGGCAAGGACGTGACGATCGGCGATGTGTTCGAGGCGGTCGGCTCGCACGGCATCGGCAAATTGACCGATGAAGAGTTGCACGAACTGGAATGCGCCGCCTGTCCTTCGGCGGGTTCGTGCGGCGGCCTGTTCACTGCCAACACGATGGCCTGCGTCTCCGAGGCGATCGGTCTCGCTTTGCCTGGTTCGGCCGGGGCGCCGGCGCCCTATGATTCGCGCGACGCCTATGCCGAGGCTTCGGGGCAGGCGGTCATGGAACTGCTGCGCCGGAACATCCGCCCGCGCGACATCGTCACCCGGAAGTCGATCGAAAACGCGGCGATGGTGGCGACTGCCGCCGGCGGCTCGACCAATGCGGGTCTGCACATTCCGGCGATCGCCCACGAAGCCGGCATCGATTTCGACCTGCACGCCTTCGGCGAGATCTCCAAGCGCACGCCCTATATCGGAGATTTGAAGCCTGGCGGCCGCTATGTGATGAAGGATCTGCACGATATCGGCGGCGTGCCGGTGCTGATGAAGGCGTTGCTCGATGGCGGCTATTTGCACGGCGACTGCCTGACGGTGACCGGCAAGACCGTCGCCGAAAATCTGCGCGACCTGGTCTTTCCGACCGGGCAGGACGTGGTCCGACCGACCTCGCACCCGCTGGCGCCGACCGGTGGGCATGTCGTGCTCAAGGGCAATCTCGCCTCGCAGGGGGCTTTGGTAAAGGTTGCCGGCATGACCACAGCGCTGCGTTTTACCGGCCCGGCGCGGTGCTTTGATTGCGAGGAGGATGCCTTCGCCGCGGTCGAGCAGCGCGCCTATAAGGAGGGCGACGTGATCGTCATTCGCTACGAAGGACCGCGCGGCGGGCCCGGGATGCGCGAGATGCTGTCGACCACCGCGGCGATTTATGGGCAGGGGATGGGCGAGAAGGTCGGGTTGATCACCGATGGCCGCTTCTCGGGCGCCACCCATGGTTTCAGCGTCGGCCATGTCGGACCGGAAGCCGCGGTCGGCGGCCCGATCGGGCTTTTGCGCGACGGCGACATGATCACCATCGACGCCACCGCCGGTACGCTCGAAGTGGCGTTGAGCGACGCCGAACTGGCCGAACGCCGGCGCAACTGGACGCCGCGCCGCCACGACTACCAATCGGGCTGCCTGTGGCGCTATGCGCAGACCGTCGGCGACGCCGAAAAGGGGGCGGTCACCCACCCCGGCGCCAGCGCCGAAACCCACACCTACGCTGACCTTTAGCCCGGAAGGCTCAGACTTTCTCGACGTTCCACATCAGGAACACCGGGGCCTTGATGATGCCCTTCACATTGGTGCGATAGGCGGTCTTGGGGTTGTACTGGCCGGTCGGGATGTAGGGCACGGTCTCGAATGCGCGCTGCTGCATCTGGGCGGCGATGCCTTGGCGATCTTCGAGGTCGGTGGCCTTGACCCACTGTACCCGCAGCGCCTCGATCTTGTCGTCGGTCGGCCAGCCGAACCAGCCCTTCTTGCCATTGCCGCGCAATGGCTGGTTGAGGGTCGGATCGAGCATGTCGGCGCCGATGAAGCCGGTGCCGAAGACATTCCATCCGTCCTGGTCGATCGGCTTCATCGAGGCGCGCCGCGTCACCAATTGGCCCCAATCCATCGCCGCGATCTCGACATTGAGCCCGAGCTTTTTCATCAAATCGGAGACCACGAGCGCCTGGGCATGCGGGCCGACCAGATCGGTCGCGTCGAGCACGACGATCTTCTCGCCCTTATAGCCGGCCTCGGCGACCAGCCGTTTGGCCTTGGCGAAATCGCGGCCGCCGGTCAGTGCCGCCGAGCCGGCGTTGTTCGCCATCGGCGTGCCGGCGGTGAAAAAGGTCGGAGCCAGCTTCCAGTTCTTGGGATCGCCGGCGATCTCGGTCATGAAATCGGCCTGGTTGGCGACCGCCAACACCGCCTGGCGCATCTTGATGTTGTCGAAGGGCGGCCACAGCTGGTTGAAGCGCACGATCTGCGGCGAGCCGAGCGGATCGGCATCGGCGACGACCACGTCCTGGCCGGCAAACACCGGGATGAGGTCGAGCGGCGGGTTCTCCCACCAATCGACTTCGCCGCTGTTGAGCGAGGCGGCCGCCGTCGCGTGATCGGGAACGACCAGCCATTCGACCCGGTCGACCTTGACGGTTTTGCCGCCCGAGGCCCAATTCGGCGGTTCGCTGCGCGGCACGTAATCGGTGTTCTTGACGTAGACGACCTTGTTGCCGGGCTGGAATTCGGAGGCGACGAATTTGAACGGACCCGAGCCGACCATCTCGGTGATCTGCTTGTAGGGATCGGTCTTGGCGAGCCGCTCGGGCATGATGAACGGCACCAGGCTCGACACCTTGGCGATGGCGCTGATCAACAGCGCAAAGGGCTCCTTGAGCCGGATCGAAAAGGTCTTGTCGTCGCCGCCCTTCATCTCGGCGATTTCGGCGGCCAGCGTCTGTCCGAACGAGTTGCGCGCCATCCAGCGGGTCAGCGAGGTCGTGCAGTCGACCCCGCGCACCGGCTGCCCGTCATGGAATTTCAGCCCGTCGCGCAGGGTGAAACTGTAAAGCAGCTTGTCGTCCGATACATGATAGTCGCCGACCATCTGCGGGTGCGGCTGGAACTTGTCGTCGAGCGCAAACAGCGTATCGAACACCATGTAGCCGTGATTGCGGGTGATGTAGGCGGTGGTCCAGATCGGATCGAGCACGCGCAGGTCGGACTGGGCGATAAAGCGCAAGGTCTTGGTGTCGGCCGCCGCAAGTGGTCGTCGCCCGAAACCGGCGACCGCGATCGCCGCCGCGCCCGCACCCGCCGCAAAATCGCGGCGCGTCATGCCGTGCACCATTGCGGATCTCCCCATTCGGAACTGACCGGGAGAACTCTAGCAAGAATCAGGCCGGCCGGGTAAGGCCCGCCCGCTGCCGCTGCGCCCGAAACTCAGCGCACGGGCGTTCCGGGCTCCTTGTCGCCGAGCCGCAGCAGCGGGACCAGAGCGAGGATCAGCGCGGTCGATCCGGCGGAAACCAGGACCAATGGATCGAGATGATGGTGGAACAGATGCTCGTACAGAAACGAGCCGATGTTGTTGGACAGCGCCGATGACAGGTTGAGCAGCGACATCAGGGCGGCAAAGGCAAACCCTTCGGCCCGCTTCGGGCAGTAATCGGCGGCAAGGGTCAGGGTCGCGACAAAGGCGATCATCCCGGCGGCGCCGCTGAAAAAGTTGATGAACGCCGCGGCGACCTCGTTCGACAGCAGCAGAAAGGCCGCCGTCGTCACCGTGCCGAACAGGATGCTGAAATTGAGCAATCGCCGAGAGTTCATTCCTTTCAGCAGCTTGCGGTAAAAAAGGGCGCCGACGATCCAGCCCGCCGAGCTGATCGCGCCGAGAATGCCGATATAGGCCTGCGAGAATTTCAGATGGTCTGTCATATGATAATAAAGCGGCAGACCGAACCCGGGATTCAAATAATACAGAAACAGAAACGCCCCGATCACCCACAAATCCCTGGAGGCGAAGGCAGCCAACAGAGCGCGGAAGGTCCGCTTCATTTCCGGGAAATCGAGACGGCTCGGGGTTTCGTCGATCAGAAACAGCGCCCCGAAGATCGCCGCCAGCGGGGCAATGGCGATGATCGCCGCGGCGGCATGCAGCGCCGCGGCCGGCGCCAGCCGCTCGACCAGTTCGCCGCCGATAACCGCACTCGCCATCGCCGCGATGTTGAACCACAGCCATTGCTGGTTGACGAAGGCGTCGCTGGCGCGCAGCCGCTGCCCGTTCTCGACCAGCACCGCGCCGCACAAGGTGCTCGATATCGCCATCGCATAGGCGGTCAGCAACAGAACCATGACGAGCGGACCCGGCGCGATGACGCATGCGACCCAGAAATAGGCGCCGGTAGCGACCAGATTGGCGAGGATCAGATACGCCTTGCGGCGGTAGCCGAACAGCGGCACGAAGTCCGAGACGATCCCGTAGACCGGCTTGATGATCCACGGCAGGTTCAGGACGGTCAGATACGCGGTCAGCTGGACCGGGGTCCAGCCATAGACCTGCTTGAGAAAATAGTTGAGCGGCTGGGCGATCAGACCGCCGGTCTGGCCGAGGCCCTCGACGATATAGACGAGGGCGAAGAACCACATGAGCCGGCTGATCTGCCGGCCTTCCGGCAAGGATTCGGCGGGGCGCACCGGCGCCTGGTCATTGTCCAGGGGCAGCGACACGCTGGCGGCTGCGGTTCAGCCGGAATCCGTGGCCGGGCCCGCGGCTTCAGACGATTGCCACGATTATTTCGATCTCGACCGGGATGCCGCCGGGCAGGGAACTCATACCGACCGCCGACCGGGCGTGGCGGCCGCGCTCGCCGAAGATCTCGACAAACAGATCCGAGCAGCCATTGACGACCTTGGGGTGGTCCTCGAAATCCGGAGCGGCGTTGACCATTCCCAATATCTTGACGATGTCCTCAACCCGATCCAGATCGCCGCCGAGTGCGTCGCGCAGCGCCGCGATCAGCACCAAGCCGACCTGCCGGGCATGCTGATATCCTTGCTCGACCGACATGCCGGCGCCAAGCTTGCCGCGCGGCATTTTGCCATCGGTTTCCGGCGGACCCTTGCCCGAGAGATAGAGCAGATTGCCGGCGCGCTTGGCGTGGACATAGTTGCCGATCGGCCCGCCCACCGCGGGAAGGGTAATCCCCAACTCGTTCAGCCGCTGCTCGATCTTCATCGCCTGGTCTCCGCTGCCCGGGCCGCATCATAGCCGAAGCGGTAGCGGGTTTCAGCGGCAACGAAAGCGGGCGACCTCGTCGCTGCCGTCTTTGGCGTCGGTGACGAGTTCCGCGGATTTGCCCGATGACCGGCAGTGCAGTTCGGCGAGCTGATCGGCGCTCGCGGCCGGGGTCGCGTCCGAATACCAGCGCAGCGCAATCGTGTTTGGCGACTGGCTGAGCGTCCAGGGCGGCGCGCTGCACGCCGACAGCCCGAGCAGCAGGGCCGCCGCGCCAGCCCCGACCGTCAACGAAAGCACAGACATCGGACCCTCCGCCCGTCGCCGCCCCGGCGATATCGGATCAACGGACGGCGCGGCGACAAGTTCACCGGCAGCGCCGGTTGATGCCCAGGGCCGGGCGAATCGCTGCTTCGCCGGTGCGGCCCGCGCCACTTCCTGCCGAAGCGATCGGTTTGGCGGGTTTATGTATCATTTGGCCCGGCTCTCGGCGTATTTGCCGAACCGGAGGCAGGCGATGAACGGCGATATCGGCGGCTATGTGGCCGACCTCCCCTATCTGCGCGACTTCAAGCCGATGCTGGCGCCCGCCTGGCTCGACCATGTGGCGCTGGTTTGCGGGGTCGAGCCGCCGGCCCGGGAGCATGGCTTCGCCTGGTGCGACCTCGGCTGCGGCCAGGGCGTGACCGCGGTCATCCTCGCCGCCACCCATCCGCACGGCACATTCGACGGCATCGATGCGATGCCGATGCATATCGACCATGCCCGCGGCCTGGCCGCCGAGGCCGGCATCGGCAGCGCGCGGTTTCACCTGGCTGATTTTGCCGCGGCGACCGATCTCGCGCTGCCGGCCTTCGATTACATCGTCGCGCACGGGGTCTATAGCTGGGTGGACGAGCCCAGCCGAGCCGCGCTGCGAGGGTTTGTCGATCGGCATCTCAAGCCCGGCGGGCTCGTCTATGTCAGCTATAATGCGATGCCGGGCTGGGCCCGCGACCTGCCGTTTCAGCGCCTGGCGCGCGAACTCGCCGGGACCTTCGCCGGCGACAGCGCCGCGCGTTTTGCCGCAGCCGCCGCAATCGCCCGCTCGCTCGCCGATTCCGGGGCGCCGGCGCTGAGGTCGAGCTTTACCCTGGCCGACCTCCAGGCGCGGCCGCAGGACTACGCCCCGGCCTATCTCGTCCACGAATTCATGCATGCCGGGTGGCAGCCGCTCTACGTCACCGATGTGCGCGCCGCGATGGCGACGATCGGGCTCGCGCCAGTCGGGTCGGCGACCCTGAGCGAAAACTTCGACCATCTGGTTCTGAGCGAGACCGCGCGCGAGATCCTTTCGGGCATCGCCGACCCGGACATTCGCGAATTAGCCCGCGACCACATCCTCGACCAGCGCCTGCGCTGCGATGTGTTCGACCGCGGCAACCGCCGCCTCGGTGCGCAGGCGCGCGCCGGCCGGCTGCTGGCGAGCACCTACGCGCTGACCCGCCCCGCCGCCGCGATCGGCTGCACGGTCATGACTCCAGCCGGGCGTCGCAGTTTCGACACGCCAGCGGCGCGCGCGCTCGTCGCCGCGCTCGCGGCCGGCCCGCGCCCGCTGACCGACCTCGCAGCGCTACCCGACCTGCTCGAAAATGCCCTGAATTTGTGCGCCGCCGGCGACGCGATGCCGGTCGAACCCGGTCGCGAGCCGGTCGCGCGGCTCAATCATGCGATCCGACGCCGGCTCGACAGCGACGAGGCGATCGGCTGGCTGGCTCTGCCCTGCGGCACCGCTCTCGAAGCCGATCGCAGCCTGATGCGGCTGCTGCGCGACGGCGCGGAAATCGACGAACGCCGCTACCCCGGCTGGCGCGATTTCCTCGCCGCCCATGCTGTCTGACTCAGTATAGCACCGAGGGCAGATAGGCGCCGGCCGGCTCGTTGTAGAGACCGGTCGTCATCAGGGTCATCTGGTGGACCAGGCGCAAGCCGTGCCCAAGGCACCAGCGGAACAATTCGCCATTGCGCGTCGGCAGCAGAAACCCGCCATGCTCAAAGCCCGGAGCGGCGCCGATCAGGGCCTGCAGACCCTGGTTGGTCTCGGCGACCGCATGCCCGAAAAAGGCGATCTCGCTGGCATAGGCGGTAATCCTGCCGAGGTGCTCGACGAGACGCGCCGAGCCCTGGCGGACCGCATCGCGCAATTCGCCGTCGCGGTCATGGCCGTGGACCTGCCGGCACAGTGCGTTGCAGGCCGGAATGTCGGCTTCGGCGGCGGCGCGCACGGCATAACCGGCAAGCTCGATTCCGAGCCGGGGTCCTTCCATTTTCGAGCACGGCTCGCGGCTGTCGAAGCCGAGTTTGGTGTATAGGCACAGCGAGCGGTTGTGATAGGCCGATTGCAGCAGCCTGACCCCGGCGGCGCGGCGCTCGGCCTGGCGCTCGATCACCGCCAGCATCAGCCGGCGGCCGATCGACTGGTTCTGCACCGCCGGACCAACGGTGATCGGACCAATCCCGGCGATCGAGCCGCGCTCGTCGACAAAGTTGCTGCCGACGATCTGTCCATCGTTCTCGGCCACGACCGAGAAGAAGCGGGGATGCGCCAGCAAAGTCTTCATCAGCCCGACCGCGATGGCGGGCGAGGGGAAGTCCCACGGGAAATTGTGCTGGCTCGAAATCGATTTGAACGCCTCGAAGGCGATGACGCCGCAGGCGCCGGCATCATCGATCGTGCCCTGGCGCAGGGTTGTGCTCATTGCCTACCCCGTTGCGTGTGATCGTCCGATCCATAGCACAAACCGGCGAGAAGGCGCACCGGCGGTTGCCGGCCGGCTCTTGCCCTTGACCGGCGATCGGCCGATTATCGGGTTCGGCTCGCCGCCAGCGCGGCGCATCACCGCTTGCCAAGGAGGGCACCCGATGCTGTCACCCGAAGACAACGAACTGGTCACCCGTGTCGGCCCGGGAACGCCGATGGGCGAGGTGCTGCGGCGCTACTGGATCCCGGCATTGCATACCAGCGAACTGCCCGAGGCCGATTGCCCGCCGGTCCGGGTCCAGCTGCTCGGCGAAAAGCTCGTCGGGTTTCGCGACAGCGAGGGCCGGATCGGCCTGGTCGACGAGTTCTGCCCGCACCGCCGCGCCTCCTTGTGGTTCGGGCGCAACGAGGACATCGGGTCTGCGCTGCATCTATCACGGCTGGAAATTCGACGTCGACGGCAATTGCGTCGAGCAGATGAACGAGCCCGAGCCGTTCTGTCATAAGGTCCGCCTGACCGCCTATCCGACGGTCGAGATGGGCGGCGTGATCTGGGCCTATATGGGACCGAAGGACAGGATGCCGGCGCCGCCGGCCTTCGAATGGACCCAGGTGCCGCAGACCCATCGACATGTTTCGAAGGTATGGGAGGAGTGCAACTGGCTGCAGGCGCTCGAGGGTGGCATCGACACCTCGCACGCGCCGATCCTGCATCGCACGATCACCCCGAACACGACCCGCCCCGGCATTCCGGTGCAGGGGCCGTTCGTGCGCGGCCGGGCGCCGTTGCTCGAAGTCGACGTGACCGATTACGGCTACCGCTATGTCGGGATCCGGCCGCTGGACGACGACAAGACCTATGTTCGCTCCTACCATTTCGTCATGCCGTTCACCCAGATCCGGCCGCAGCAGCTCGGGCGCGCGATGGGCGGCGGCGACCGCACCAATATCGCCGGGCACATCTGGGTCCCGATCGACGACGAGAACTGCATGGTCTGGAACTGGATGTACAGCTTTGGCGAAGAAGGCCTGAGCGACGACGACCGGATGGAGCGCGGCAACGGCAACGGCCCCGATTATGTCGAGACTTCGGGCGAATTCCGCTCGTTCCGCAACAAGCACCAACAACTGGATGATCGACCGCCAGGTGCAGAAGCACGAAACCTTTACCGGCATCGACGGCATCAACACCCAGGACCGCGCGGTGCAGGAGGGCATGGGGCCGATCGTCGACCGCTCCAAGGAGCATCTCGGTCCGGCCGACCGCGCCATCATCGCCACCAGGCGGCTGCTGCTCGACGCGGTCAAGACGGTGCAGGCCGGCGGCAACCCGCCGGGGGTCGACACCAGCTACTATTCGGCGCGCGCGATCGAGAAGATCTTTCCGCAGCAGGAAACCTGGCGCCAGACCGTGCTGCCCGAGATGTACGCCGAAGACCTTCCGGTCGCGGCCAAATAACCGTAACCAGCGCTGGGCCGCATTTGGATGGTGCGGTCTCACGCGCTTGTCATGCCCGGCCCACGGGTGGCAACGGGGCCGGGCCGCGCACGGCCCGGGGACTATTCCTAGTCGTCACCACCGGGCTCGTCCCGGTGATCCACGCCTTTCTTCGACCCCGACCCGGGCACGTGGATGCCCGGCCTTATGCCATGGCTGTCCGGTTCTGCGAATACGGTTGCAGTGCAGCACAACGCCTCTACTCGCAGTCGTCATCACCGGGCTTGTCCCGGTGATCCACGCCTCTCTTCGACCCCGACCCAGGCACGTGGATGGCCGGAACAAGTCCGGCCATGACGGCTTCAGGGGGAACGAATATTTTAGAATGCCCGGTAAACTTGCACGCGGACCTGAACCGGACCGCCGTGGAACAAGTCCGGCCATGACAGCGCGTTGCCTGGTGGATGGGCGGCCGCGGCCGAATAACTGCGGTAGTTAACGGTTCGCTTACCCTGAAGGGCGAGGCTTCTCCCTCGCGCGGGCTCGGGCTTTGCCAAGCCAGCGCGCCGGAGGGCGGAAGCATCGCGCAGATCGATCGATCGGAGCAGGCAATCGGCGGGGTGGCCGCGCGGGCCTGGCCGGCATTGCTGGTCCCGTCCTGGCCGCTGATCGTGGCGCTTCTCGCGTTCGGCCGGGCATTGGCCCAGCCGGGGGCATTGCTGCACGACCCCGATACATATCTGCATATCGCCGCCGGCCGCTGGATGCTGGCCCACGGCGCGCTGCCGGTGCACGACCCGTTCTCCTACACCTTTGCCGGGGCGCGCTGGATCCCGCACGAATGGCTGGCCGAGATCATTCTGGCCGCGGTCTATCGCGCCGCCGGGTGGAGCGGGCTGGTCGTGCTGACGGTCGCCTGCTTTGCCGCGAGCCTGGGATCGCTGACCCGGTTCCTGCTGCGCTGGGCCGAGCCGTTCTCGGCCTTGATCGCGGTGGCGATGGCCGCGGCACTGGTCGAGGCTCATCTGCTGGCCCGGCCGCATATGCTGGCGATGCCGCTGCTGGTGCTGTGGTCGGGTGCGCTGTTTGCCGCGCGCGACGGCGGCTCGGCGCCGCCCTATCGGCTGCTGCCGGCGATGGCGCTGTGGGCCAATCTGCACGACAGCTATCTGTTCGGGGTGCTGCTCGCCTTCTACCTTGCGGCCGAGGCGGTCCTGGCCGGACCGTGGCGGGTCGAAGCGCGGCGCTGGGGGCTGTTTGCGGCGCTTGCCTTGGCCGCCGCGCTGGCGACGCCCAACGGCGTCCCCGGCCTGGTCGAGCCATTTCGGCTGATGGCGATGCCGGCGCTGCAATCCTCGTTCATCGAATGGCGCAGCGCCGATTTCCAGGAGTTTCAGCCGCTCGAACTGATGCTGCTGGGCTTGATCGGGCTGGGCCTGACCACCGGGGTCAGGGCGCCGCTGACGCGGGTGCTGGTGCTGGTCGGGCTGTGCCACATGGCATTGGCCCACACCCGGCACGCCGACCTGCTCGGTCTGGTCGGGCCACTCGCGGTGGCCGGATCATTGGGGCCGCAACTGGCCGCCCGCATCCGCTCTGCCCGGGTCTCGTGGGTCAGCCGCGCCGCGATCCGCCTCGCCGAGCCGGCCGCCGCCCCGGCAGTGGCGCTGAGCCTCGCCCTGGGGCTGATGATCAGCCTGCCGCTGCTGCTGCGGCCGATCGTGCGCAGCGAGGATGCGGTGACCCCGGCATCGGCGCTCGCCGCCGCCGCGCGCCTGGGGCTGACCGGGCATGTCTTCAACAGCGAGGGGTTTGGCGGCTATCTGGTGTTTCGCGGCATCCCGACCTTTATCGACGGCCGCATCGAGCTGTTCGGCAACGCGTTTTTGACCCGCTACCTGGACGCCGTAAACGGCGACGCCAATGTCCTCGGCGATCTTCTCGACCGCTGGGACATCAGCTGGGCATTGCTGGAACCGCAGCAGGCCGCGATCGGCTGCTTCGATCGGCTGCCGGAATGGCGGCGCGCCTATAGCGATGCGCGCGCCGTCATCTATGTCCGCGCTGGCCGGCAGGCCGACGCAGCGCCTCGCTAACGCCGATCCGTCGCTGGCTTAGCCGCCGCCGAGGGCGTCGATTTCAGCGTCTTCGGGAAACCGGCCGAGCTGCTTTTTGGAAAAGGCGAGGTTGCCGTCGACGGTGATCTCGAACACCCCGGCGACACCCTTAACCAACTCGACCTCGGCACCGTATTTTTCCTCGAGCCGTGCCCTCGCACGGAGGGCTCTGGGTAGGTAGTTTCAAGGCACGCAGTATTCGATCCTGACCTTCATCGCCGCGCCCTTCCGCTAACATTGGACGAGACAAAATATCACACCGGAGTGAGCGTGGCCATTATGCCTTTCGATGTTTCCGATGGTATACAACGAGGTTACGGTGAGCCAGGGGGAGCGATGATCAGTCTCAGCCGGCCCCAGGCCGTTTCCGCCCCGCGGCGTCGATGCAGATGTTGAGCGCCGGCGAGGTCGAGGCGGTGCGGCTCAGCCTGCGGGTTTCGTTCTGGGCGATGCTGTGGAGCCTGCCCTTTGGTCTCGCCACCGCGCTGCTGCTGGCCCGCGGGCGGTTTTGGGGGAAGAGCCTGTTCGACGGGTTCGTGCATCTGCCGCTGGTCCTGCCGCCGGTGGTGACCGGCTATGTCCTGCTGCTGCTGCTCGGCCGCCAGGGCCCGCTCGGCCGGATTCTCGGCGACGATTTCGGCATCGTCTTCGCCTTTCGCTGGACCGGGGCGGCATTGGCTGCCGCGGTCACCGCGTTTCCGCTGATGGTGCGGGCGATGCGGCTGTCGCTCGAAGCGGTCGACCGCCGGCTCGAAGAGGCTGCCGGCACGCTCGGCGCCGGGCGCGTCGCGGTGTTTCTGCTGATAACGTTGCCATTGATCGCGCCGGGCATCATCGCCGGCATGGTGCTGTCCTTTGCCCGCAGCCTTGGCGAATTCGGCGCCACCATAACCTTCGTGTCGAACATCCCGGGCGAGACCCGCACCCTGCCATTGGCGATCTACACCCTGACCCAGACGCCCGGCGGCGACGCCGCGGCGCTGCGCCTGACCATCGTCGCGGTCATTCTGTCGATGGTGGCGCTGCTCGCCTCGGAAATCCTGGCGCGGCAGATCGGCCGCCGCCTGTCAGGTGATTGAGACGGTGCTCGAAGTCGATATCGAGCACCGTCTCGGCGAGTTCGCGCTCGATATCCATTTCCACAGCGGCCGCGGCCTGACCGCGCTGTTCGGCCGCTCGGGGGCGGGCAAGACCTCGGTGGTCAACGCCATCGCCGGGCTGATCCGGCCGCAGCATGGCCATATCGCGGTCGATGGTACGGTGCTGCTCGACACCGAACGCGGCATCGCGATCCCGTCGCATCGCCGCCGGATCGGCTATGTGTTTCAGGAGGGCCGGCTATTTCCGCATCTGACGGTGCGCCAGAACCTGCTGTTCGGCCACTGGTTCGCGAGGCGCGGCGAGACCGCCCTGCGGCTCGACGACGTGGTCGATCTGCTGGGGATCGGACGGTTGCTGGCGCGCCGCCCGGGCCGGCTGTCGGGTGGGGAAAAGCAGCGGGTGGCGATCGGCCGCGCGCTGCTGGCGGGCCCGCGCCTGCTGCTGATGGACGAGCCGCTGGCCTCGCTCGACGCGGCTCGCAAGGACGAAATTCTTCCCTATCTCGAGCGGCTGCGCGACGAAGCGACCGTCCCGATCGTCTATGTCAGTCACGCCGCCGCCGAAATCGCCCGGCTCGCCACGACGATCGTCCTGATCGCCGAGGGCAAGGTGCGCGCGGTCGGTCCGGCGGCGGAAGTGATGGGGCGGGCCGGCCTCTCTCCCTTGGCTGGCGGATTTGAAGCCGGCGCGATCCTCGCCGTAACCGTCGCGAGCCACGATGCGCGCTGGGGGCTGAGCGAACTCGCCGGCAGTTTTGGGCGGCTGACCGTGCCGCGGCTCGAACTTCCGATCGGAACCGCGTTGCGGGTGCGCATCCGCGCCCGAGACGTGATCCTGGCGCTCGCCCGGCCCGCCGGGATCAGCGCGCTCAACGTGCTGGCGGGCGAGGTCGAGGCGCTGGCGCCAGTCGAGGAAGGCGCGCTCGAAGTGCAGCTTCGCCTCGGGACCGAGCGGCTGCTGGCGCGGGTCACGCGGCGCTCGGGGGACGCGCTCGGCCTGGCGCCGGGGCGGCAGGTCTTCGCGCTGATCAAGACGGTGGCGATCGACCGGCGCAGCCTGGGCCGCGACGGCGACACCGCCGATTTCGACGAGGGCATCGAGGTGTTCGACAGCTGAAATCAGCTGGTGCGCAACGGGATCTCCTTCAACCAGAACGACCCGAACGCGGTCAGCGCCGAAATACCGGTGGCGTAGAAGAAAACATCGGCGAAAGCGGCGTGCATCGCCTGGGCGAGGCCTTCGAGCAGCGGCCGGTCGATCACATCCGTCTGGTCGAGATGGAGCAGCGCGATGCCAGGATTGGCGCCGAGCACCGCATGTCCCGGCACCGCCAGCGCGCCGGCATTGAGCGCGCCGACCAGAAGTGCGCTCAGCAGGGCGACGCCGAGCGCGCCGCCGATCAGGCGAAAGAACATCAGCACCGACAGCCCGATGCCGGTATCCGCCAGTTCGAGCGCGTTCTGCACCGAAACCACCACCGGCGACAATTGGAACCCGAAAGCGAGCCCGAGCCCGCCGGTCAGAGCGGTGTCGACGATCGCCGAGTGGCCCAGGCCGAAAATGGCGATCGCCGCGCACAAACCGGTCATCGCGGAGGCGCCAAGGACCGGATAGACGCGGTAGCGCCCGGTACGGGTGACCAGTTGCCCGGCGATGAACGAGCCCAAAACGGTGCCGCCGGTCATCGGGATCAGCCGGATGCCGGCCTGGTTCGCCGCCAGCCCGGCAACCAGCTCGAAATAGAGCGGCACCAGGATGATCAGCGCGATCATCACCATCGACATGGTAAAGGCGGTCAGGCTGCCGATGGCGAAGATGCGATTGGCGAAGAGGCGCAGCGGGATCATCGGTTCGGGCGCCTCGCGCTCGCGCACGATCAAGACGCCGAGAAACACGATGCCGATCGCGATCGGCACGAGCACGTCGATCCGGCCCCAGCCGCCGGCCGCTTCGACCCGGCCGACCCCGATCAGGATCGGCGTGGTCGAGGCGATGATCAGCGCCGCGCCGAGCCAGTCGATGACCGGCTTGCGCCGCGGCTTCGGCAGCCGCCGCAGATTGCGGTTGCACAGGACCAGCGCCAGCGCCCCGAACGGGATGTTGATCCAGAAGATCCAATGCCACGTTAAATAATCGGCAAAAAACCCGCCGAGCACCGGACCCAGCAGGTTCGAGACCGCCATCACGCTCGAAAAATAGCCCTGGTACTTGCCGCGCTCGCGCGGCGGGATCACATCGGCGATCGCCGCCTGCGAGACCGAGCGCAAGCCGCCGCCGCCGACCCCCTGCAGCACCCGCGCCGCGATCAGCTCCAGCATCGTCTGCGACAATGCGCACAACACCGAGGCGGCGACGAACAAGGCGATCGATGTCAACAGGATCGGACGGCGGCCGTAAAGATCGCTGAGCCGGCCGTAGATCGGGGTCGTCACCGTGGTGGCGACCAGATAGGCCGAAACCACCCAGGACATCAGCGACCAGCCGTTCAAATCCTGCGCCATCGTCGACAGCGAGGTCGCAACGATGGTCTGGTCGAGGCTGGCCAGGAACATCGCCAGCATCAGACCGGACAAGACCGAGACGATCTCCGATCGCGAGAAATGAAGCGTGGTGGATTGCGCCGGTTGGGCCATCACGGGATTTGGGGGCAAAAGCTGCCTGTCAGTACAAGGCGGGCGGGCGGCAGAGCAACAGCGCTGCGGCATTTGCGAGTTGCGTTCGGCCCCGGTTGGCGCGAATCCTGACAGACCGGGTTCGAGGAAAGCGGCGATGGACGAGACCGAAGTGGCGACAGCGAACTGGCAGGACGCGCTCTATGATTTGCTGCGCCGCAACAACGTCACTCAGTTCGCCTATGTGCCCGATGCCGGCCACCGGGTGCTGATCGACCGCTCGCTCGCCGACCCGCGGGTGCGTTCGGTGGCGCTGACCAGCGAGGAGGAAGGGGTGGCGTTGCTGGCCGGCGCCGATCTCGGCGGCGCGCGCGGGGTGCTGCTGATGCAGAGCAGCGGCACCGGCAACTGCATCAACATGCTGTCTCTGATCAAGGGCGGCCGGTTTCCGTTTCTGACCCTGGTCAGCATGCGCGGCGATTTCGGCGAGGGGAATCCGTGGCAATTCCCGATGGGCCAGGCGGTCGAGCCGGTATTGGCGGCGATGGGCGTCATCTGCCTGCGGATCGAACGCCCGGAAGAGGTTGTGCCGACCGTCTCCGCCGCGCTAACCATGGTGTTCCAGGGCGGGCACGCCGTCGCCGTGCTGCTGACCCAGAAACTGCTCGGCGCCAAGCAATTCTGAGCGGCCGGCGGGCGCCGCCGGCTTGCCAGAGGCGGCGCGACCGGTCGGGGCGAGGAGCACTCGCCGGGGCTTGCCGCGTTTCGAGGAGGTGTGAATGCCCACCCAGCAGGAGATGCCCGGCGTGGTCGCCGCCGCGGTTGCCGCGGGGTTCGTTCTCGACCGTTGCCAGGCGGTGCCCGCTCTTGTCGGCCGTCACCAGGATTTCCTGATCGTCAGCGGGCTTGCCGGCACCAGCCGCGACGTGGCCGCGCTGACCGGCGACGGCGCGCACGCCTACACGATGGCCGGGGCGATGGGCGGCGCGGCGATGATCGGGCTTGGCCTGGCATTGGCGCGCCCGGAAAAGCGGGTGCTGGTGGTGACCGGCGATGGCGAGCTGTTGATGAATTTGGGCGCATTGTCGACGATCGCGGTGATGAACCCGCCCAACCTCGCGATCCTGTGCGTCGACAACGGCCATTACGGCGAGACCGGCTATCAGAAGAGTCACACCAGCCTCGGCGTCGATCTGGAAAAGATCGCCATCGGCTCGGGGATCAAGGCGACCCGCACGATCGCTGGCGAAAGCGAAATCCCGGACGGTGCGCGCCTGCTGCGCGAGGGCAACGGCGCCGCCTTTGTCGTGGTGCGGGTCAAGCCGACCGATCCACCCGCCTTCAGGCGCAATTTGGACCTAGCGGCCTGTCGCAACCGCTTTCGCGCGGCTCTGCTCGGAACCAGCTGAGCGGCGGACCGAGAATGTTTCGCGGCAACTCGGCGAGTTGCCGATGGCAGCCCGAGCGGGGCGTCAGACGACGCGGACGTTTTTGAACTGCCAGGGGTCGGCGCGGTCGAGGTCCTCCGGGAACAGGGTTTCGCGGCCGACGAGCGGGGTCCAATCGCCATAAACCCCGACAAGTTCGCCGAGATAGGGACGGGCGATTTCGAGGACGCGCGCGAAATCCAGCTCCTCGGGCTCGACCACGCCGGCACGCGGATGCTCCAGGGCCCAGACGAATCCGGCCAATACCGCCGCGGTCACCTGCAGCGAGGTGGCGTTGTTGTGCGGCGCCACCCGGCGCGCCTCGTCGATCGTCAGCCGCGAGCCGAACCAATAGACGCCCTTGGCCGGACCCATCAGCAGCACCCCGAGCTCGTCGGTTCCGGTGGTGATCTCGCCCATCATCAGCCGCTTGCGATCCTGCACCTGCCAGTTCTTGCCGGCGAATTCGTGCAGGCTCAGGACCGCGTCGTCGCATGGGTGGTAGGCATAGTGGCAGGTCGGCCGGAAATGCACTTCGCCGCCTTCCGCCACGGTCAGAAAATCGGCGATCGAGATCGACTCGCCATGCGTGATCAGAAACCCGTGATACGGCCCTTCGAGCGGCGTCCAGCTGCGCACGCGGGTCGCGGCGCCGGGGCGCAGCAGATAAATCGCCGCCTTGCATCCGAAATCGTGACGTCCGCCATCCGCCGGGAAATGCCGTTCATGCGTGCCCCAGCCGAGTTCGGCCGGCTGCGAGCCTTCGCTGACAAAGCCGTCGATCGACCAGGTGTTGACGAACTCACCCGGCTGCTTCGGCATCGCCGCGACCTGGGTATCGCGTTCGGCGATATGGATGACCTTGACGCCGAGGCGCTGGGCGAGATGCGCCCAATCGCCGCGTGTCTCGGGAAGACTGGCGCCGAAACCCGCATCCCGGGCGAGGTCGACCAGCGCCTGCTTGACGAAATGCGAGACGAGGCCGGGATTGGCGCCATGGGTCAGGACTGCGGTCGGCCCCTGCCGAAAACGGCGGCGCAACGCCAGCGCAGTCTCGCGCAGCGCATAGTTCGAACGGGCCGCCGGCGGCAGGGTGGGGTCGGTGTAGCCGCCCGGCCACGGCTCGATGCAGGTGTCGAGATAGAGCGCGCCGGTTTCCTGGCACAGTTCGATCAGCGCCGTGCTGGCCACGTCGACCGACAGGTTGAGCAGAAAGTCGCCGCTGCCGAGCCGGGGGGCGAGTACGGCGCGGTAATTGTCGCGGGTCAGCGCCGTCTCAACAAAAGCGACGCCGTATTCGGCTGCGACATCGCGTCCGCGCGGCTCGGCGGTCACGATCGCGATCTGGTCCGGGCGGATCTCGAGATGGCGCAGCAGCAGCGGCAGGACACCCTGGCCGATGCTGCCAAACCCAACGATCGCGAGGCGCCCGGTGAAGGCGGCGTGCTTCTTGTCAAACATGATCTTCCAGCACCGATCGGGGAGGCCGGGAACCCGTATGGTCGCCGGGCGGGGATGTCAAGCAGCCCGCCGACGCCGCGGTGAGCGCCAGCGAGGATCGTCCGGCCGCCGAGGGATCGACGGCTTTACTGCGCCACCCAGCCGCCATCGACCGACAAGGCGGCGCCGGTAATCGTCTTGGCCGCGTCGCCGCACAAGAATACCGCGAGCGCGCCCAGCTGTTCGGGCGTGGTGAACTCCAGCATCGGCTGCTTTTCCCGCAGCAGGTCTTCGCGCGCCTGTTGCGCCGGAATGCCCTCGGACGCGGCGCGAGCCTCGATCTGCCGTTGCACCAGCGGGGTCAGCACCCAGCCGGGGCAGATCGCGTTGCAGGTGACGCCGTCATTTGCGGTCTCTATCGCCACCACCTTGGTAAAGCCGACGATCCCGTGCTTGGCGGTCACATAGGCCGCTTTTTCGCCGCTGGCGACGAGCCCATGCGCCGAGGCAATGTTGATGACGCGGCCCCATTTGCTTGACAGCATGTGCGGGAGGGCAGCCTTTGTCGCATGAAACGCAGCGCTCATATTGATCGCGATCACCGCGTCCCACCGGTCCTCCGGGAAGTCGACGACCTTGGCGACGTGCTGGATGCCGGCGTTGTTGACCAAGATGTCGACGCCGCCGAACTGCCGCACGGTGTCGGCCACGAGTTCGCGGATCTGCGCCGGCTTGGACATGTCGGCCGCGGAATAGGCGGCGCCGACGCCGTATTTTCCGGCGATTTCGGCCCGCAGCTTTTCGATCTCGCCGGGATCGCCGAACCCGTTCAGCATCAGCCCGCAGCCCTCGGCCGCGAGCGCGGTGGCGATGCCGAGACCGATCCCGCTGGTCGACCCGGTGACAATCGCAGTTTTACCTTTGAGCATTATTCTCCTCCTGATATCGCGTGCCGAGGCGATGCCGGGGCTGCTGTCGCCGTATCACAGCGCAGGCCGGTCGCGGCGGCGCGGCAGACGATGAGGTTTCGACAGACGATGAGGGTTTCGAACAGACGATCAGGTTTCAGACGATCACCTTGCGCAAGACGATTCGCGTTTCGCAAGACCTGGGCCATATGTCGCACCTGCCCGGTGCGAATTGCTATCGGCACATGAATTGCTGCGATGAGGAGGAATTTCCGCCGAGATGTCAGGGAAAATAGGCCGATTGATGCCGGATGACCGCGGGGTGGCCCGCATTTTCGCTGCCGCGACCGCGGATCGGCCGTCGGTTCGCGTCGTCACCTACAATATCCATGCCTGCGTCGGGGTCGACCGGCGCTATGAGCCGGCGCGCATCGCGGCCGTGCTGAACGAGATCGACGCCGACATCGCCTGTCTGCAAGAAGTCGGCGCGCGCCGCGGAACCGGGCTCGATGCGGACCAGGCGGCCTATCTCGCCGAGGCGACCGGGTGCCGGGTCATCCTCGGCGCCGGCGCCCGCGGTCACCGCGGCCGCTTCGCCAACGCGATCCTGACCCGTTTCCCGGTAACCGCCGCCCGCGCGATCGACCTTGCCGTATCGGATTATGAGCCGCGAGCGGCGCTCGACGCCGATCTGATGATCGGCGACCGGATGCTGCGCGTGCTGGCGACTCATTTCGGCCTTCACGCCGGTGAACGGCGCTTGCAGGCCAATCGCCTGATCGCGGCGCTCGGCGAGCCCTTCACGCCGGACCGGCGGGCCGCGCATGCGGTGCTGCTGGTCGGCGACCTGAACGAATGGCGCGGGCGCAGCGGCGGCATCCGCGCCCTCGATCGGTGCCTCGGGCCGAGTGCCGCGCCCGGCACCTTTCCGTCATGGATGCCGGTTCTGCCGCTCGACCGGATCTATGCCGATGGCCCGGCGGTATTGCGCGATGTCCATGTCTACCGGTCCCCGCTGGCCCGCCTCGCCTCCGATCACCTGCCGCTGGTCGGCAGTTTGTGGTGGACCGACGGCCAGCCGCGCCGCCGCGAGCGTGGACGTATCTTGCGTTGGCGGGCGAGACCCGAACCAGGCCTGGAGGCCGAGGAGTGATCGCGCGATCCTCGCCCGGCGGCAATTCGATCGGGTTGCGTCACACCGGCGGCCGGGCTAATCAGAGGTCATGGCGCCCAAGCGAAACCCGCTCAATCTAAATCCGCTGCAGCTGAAGACCCTGACCCTGCTTCAGGAACTGGCGCGGCTGTCCGATTATTCGCGGCCCGGCGAGGAGCCGGACAGCGTCGTTCTGACCCGCCTGCCCGCTGCGCATGGCGATCACTTCCACATCGGCGAGACCGTCGTGGCCTCGCGCGATGCGACCGGCCTGCGCAACCCGGCCGTCTGGGCCGCGCTCGAACGCAAAGGCCTGATCCGGTCGTCGCCGCCAACCGCGATCGTGACCCCGCTCGGCCTCGGCTACGAAACCGGGCTGCGCGAGACGATCCTGCACAACGCCGCGCACTGAGCCGGCCGCGCTCACCAGGAAAAGGTGCGGGCGAACCCGATCGGATTATAGGAGCCAGCGGCCAGCACCGCCCTGATTCGGGCAAAATCCGGTTCCTGCGCCCCGCTCATGCCGAATTCTTCGGCGTGGATGCCGCCGGCGATAAGCAGACTGTCGAGCCCCGCGCCGGCCGCCCCGGCAATGTCGGTGCGCAGGCTGTCGCCGATGGCGAGGATGCGCGAGCGATCGTCAATGCCGAGGAGTGCGAGGCAGCTGTCATAGACCGAGCGGTAGGGCTTGCCGTGCCATCGCACCCGGCCGCCTTCGGTCTCGTACCACTGCGCCAGGGCGCCGGCGCATAGCGCCATCCGCGCCCCGTGCATGACGACGAGATCGGGATTGGCGCAGACCATCGGCAGACCGCATGCCAGTGCCCGGCGCAGCAGCGGGGCATAATCCTCGATCGTGTCGTCCCAGCCCGCGGGGCCGGTGTTGAGGATGAACTGCGCCGCCTCGGCGGTGTCGACATAATCGAGCCCGAGCCCGTCGCGGATCTCGAGATCGCGGTCCGAGCAGATGTGCAGGCAGCGCCGGCCGAGCGCGGCATAGAACGGGTCGTCGCGCCGGCGAAGATACTGCCAGGCCTCTTCGCCCGAAGACATGACGTGATGATAGGTCCCGGCCGGCACCCCGATCTGGGCGATGCGACGGATGACATCCTCGGCCCGGCGCGGCGCGTTCGACAGCAGGGCGATGCGCTTGCCGGCGGCGATCAGCGCGCGCAGGCAGTCGACGGCGCCGGGCATCGGCGCGACGCCGTCATGGATCACCCCCCACAGATCGAGGATGAACCCGTCGTAGCGCGGCGCCACCGCGGCGATTCCGGGAATGGACGGCACTGCCATGACGCGGCAAGTTCGGTGATGGCGCGGTGGAGGTCAAGCCCCGGCCGGATTCTGCTTCCCGGTGCGGGAGGACGCTCGACACGCCGTTACTGGAGCGTTGTTGCTGCCGGGCGGACGTTTTCAGGACGGCGATAATCTTTACTTACTGTTGCCAAATCGATCGGAACATGCTCGCGCCCGATTTGGTTAGTGGAGCGGAACGGGGTTGTGCCCGGGCGAGGAGAGATCGTGAAGACGGATCTGTATATTGGCCCGCTGCTCGAGCGCGGCGGCAAATTCAGCTATGATACGTTTTCCGTGACCGACGGCCTGCGCAGCTCGTTCCGCTATCCGCGCGTCGAAGAGGCCCGACACGATCGACGGGCGATGATCGCAGAAGCCGGGTCCGGCCTGCATCACCAGATCCACCTGTGCGAGACCGTGGCCGAATTCGATCGCCTGGTGGCGGCGGCCGCGGGTGAAAAGACCGTCGCCGATCGCGGGCAAGCGAGCGAATTGTAATCGGACCCCGGCGATTCGGGGTTCGTTGCCGGCGGCGCGGATCGGCAGTCTAACGGACGAGATGATCGGCGGGCGTGCTCGATGCCTGCGCCGTCGCCGAACGATGCGCCGTCCCGATTGCCTCGGTGATCGAGGCGAAACCGTCTCGGCGGAGCAATTCCGCCAGCCCTCGCTTGATTTGGCCGACCAGGGCCGGGCCGTCAAAGACCAGCGCGGTATAGAGCTGCACCAAGCTGGCGCCGGCACGGATCTTCGCGTAGGCGTCGGCCGCGCTGGCAACCCCGCCGACCCCGATCAATGGCAGAGATCCTCTCGTCAGGCGGCGCATCTCGGCGAGCATCGCCGTCGAAGGCGCGAATAGCGGACGCCCGCTGAGCCCGCCGGCTTCACGCGCATATCGGCTGACGAGCGCGGCCGGGCGTTCGATCGTGGTGTTCGCGACGATCAGCCCGTCGATGCCGATATCGAGCGCGACTTCGGCGATGTCGCGGCGTTCGGCGGCTGTCAGATCGGGCGCGATCTTGAGCAGCAGGGGAGTCCGGCAACCGGTCGAAGCGCGCGCGTCGATCAGACGGCGCAGCAGCGAATCGAGCGCGGCGCGGGTTTGCAGGTCGCGCAGCCCCGGCGTATTCGGCGACGAGACGTTGACGACCAGATAATCGGCCAGCCCTGCCGCGCGGCGGATGCCTTCCTCGTAATCGGCGGCGGCGTCCACGCTGTCGCGATTTTTGCCCAGGTTCAGGCCAACGATGCCGACGCGGCGGCGTCGCGACAGCCGGTCGACGACGATGTCGAGCCCGGCGCTGTTGAACCCCATGCGATTGACGATCGCCTGGTCCTCGTCGAGACGGAACACCCGCGGCTTGGGGTTCCCAGGCTGCGGGCGCGGCGTCACCGTACCCACCTCGACAAAGCCGAAGCCCAGCCGCCGCATCGCGTCGGGTACACGGCCGTCCTTGTCGTAGCCGGCAGCCAGGCCGATCGGGTTGGCGAAGCCGAGACCCCACAGATTTTGCGCCAGGATCGGCGGATCGGGTTGCGCCACCGCCTGGGCGACAACCAACCGGCCGAACCCGGCCTCGAGCGCGCGCAGGCTCAGTTCGTGCGCTGCTTCGCGCGGCAGCCGGCGCAGCGCCGGGCGGATCAGCGGATAGAGGTTGGGCATCGATCGGGTTTGCCGGCTTGCGGCCGAACATAGCAGGGCTCGGGCGGCGGCGCAGCTGTGTTAGACCTGTCGGCGATGTCCGATGGCGATCGCAACCCCGCTGCCGCTGCGCCGCGGCTGTTGATGCCGCAGGCGCCGGTCCTCGTCGCCGGCTTTCGCGAAGTCGTGTGGCTGAGCCCGGAAGGCGAGATCGAGGCGCTGTCGCCGGGCGAAGCGCGCGGCCGGGTGGAGATCGACCCGCCGATGCTGTGCCATGCGAACGCCACCGCGCGGCGGCTCGATTCGCCGGGATTTGCCGCGCTCGACCTGCTCGAACTGTTCGCCTTCGTGTTTCCGGCCCGGTTCTGCGTGCCGACCCCGCGGGGCCTCGCCGAGGCGCTCGGGCTGCCGCCGCCGCGCCGCCCGGCCGAAGCCTGCGTAACCCTGGCGACCGCGGCGCGTGCGCTGCTCGAAGCGCTCGGCCAGGAACCCGATGCCGAGTGCCGCGCGGTGGCCGAGGCGATGGAGCGCGGCGGCTGGCTGTGGGCGCCGGCGGTACTGGCTGCGTTGCCGCCGGCCGAGCCAGGTGCGCGCCGCCATGGGTCGGGGCTGAGGGTGTGGACGAGGCTCGCCGAATGGGCCGAAACGGCGCCGGGGCCCGCACCCGGCAACGAGCCGGTGCCGGCCGCGGAGGCGCGCGCCCGCCTCGCCCAACTGCTCGGCGTCGATTCCGAGCCGCGCCCGCAGCAGGCCGACTATGCCGCCGCCGTTGCCGCCGCCTTTGCCCCGCGCGACCTCCTCGACCGGCCCCATGCGGTGCTCGCCGAGGCCGGAACCGGGGTCGGCAAGACACTCGGCTATATCGCTCCGGCGAGCCTGTGGGCCGAGAAGAACCAGGGCTCGGTATGGATTTCGACATTCACCCGCAATTTACAGAACCAGATCGCCGGCGAGCTCGAGCGGCTCTACCCCGACCCGGATGAAAAGCGGCGCCGCGTCGTCGTGCGCAAGGGGCGGGAGAATTTCCTGTGCCTGCTGAATTACGAGGAAGCCGCCGCGGCGGCGGTGACGCGGCCGGGTCGGGCGGCGGCGCAGCTCGGGCTGGTGGCGCGCTGGATCGCCGCCAGCGAGGCCGGAGATCTGGTGGGCGGCGATTTTCCCGGCTGGCTCGCCGAGCTGATCGGCCGCGGGCGGATCGGCGCGCTCGCCGACCGCCGCGGCGAATGCGTGCATTCCGCCTGCCCGCATTTTCACCGCTGCTTTGTCGAAAAGAACATTCGCAAGGCGCGTGGCGCGCGCCTCGTCGTCGCCAATCATGCCCTGGTCATGACCCAGGCGGCGCTGGGCGGGCTGGACGATGCGACGGTGCCGACCCGTTACGTTTTCGACGAAGGCCACCATCTGCTCGAGGCCGCCGACAATGCCTTTTCGGTGCGGCTGTCGGGCCGCGAGGGACGCGAGCTGCGCCGCTGGATCGCCGGCGCCGAGGGGAGTGGAGGCTCGCGCGCCCGCGGTCTGCGGCGGCGCATCGGCGACCTCGTCGACGGTGACGATGACGGCTCCCGGGCATTGCTCGAGGTCCTCGCCGCTTCCCGCATCCTCCCCGGCGACGGCTGGGCGCAGCGGGTAGCCGAAGGGAGGGGTCTCCAGGGGTTCGAGAGCTTTCTGGCGCTGGTTCGACAACAGGTGCTGGCGCGGGCGGCATTGGCCGATGCCGGTTACGGGCTCCAGGCCGAGGCGCGACCGCCGGTCGACCGGCTCGTCGACGCGGCTCTGCCGCTCTCTCAAGGGCTCGACCGGCTCGCCGCCGCGCTGAGGCGGCTCGCCGCGACCCTGCGCAGCCGGCTCGAAGACCCGGAGAACCCGCCCGAACCAGGCCTGCGCCAGCGCCTCGACGCCACCGTGCGCGGGCTCGACCGGCGCGCCGATCAGCAGCTCGCTTCCTGGGCCAGGCTGTTGCGCGATCTGGCCGAACCGCCCCGGCCGGAGACCGTCGAGTGGCTGTCGCTCGACCGCATCGACGGGTTCGAGACCGATGTCGGGGTGACCCGCAGCTGGATCGACCCGGGGATCCCGTTCGCCGAACTGGTCGCGCGCCCGGCGCACGGTCTGATCGTCACCTCGGCGACTTTGACCGATGGCGATCCCGACCCTGACATTGCCTGGCGCGGCGCCGAAGCCGCGACCGGCCTGCGCCATCTGGCGGCGCGACCCGCCGGGGCGCTGATCGCCTCGCCTTTCGACTACCCGGCGCAGACCCGGATCTTTGTCGTCACCGACATCCCGCGCGACGATCTCGGCCAGGTCGCGGCGGCCTATGCGGCGCTGTTTGTTGCGGCTCGCGGCGGCGCGCTCGGGCTGTTCACCGCGATCGCCCGGCTGCGCGCCGTACACCAGCGCATCGCCCCGGCGCTCGAGGCGCGCGGCCTGTTGCTGCTGGCCCAGCATATCGAGGCGATGTCGACCGCGACCCTGGTCGACATTTTTCGCGCCGAGGAGGATTCCTGCCTGCTCGGCACCGACGCGATCCGCGACGGGGTCGACGTGCCGGGCCGCTCGCTGCGGCTGCTGGTGTTCGACCGGGTGCCGTGGCCGCGCCCGGACATCCTGCATCGGGCCCGCCGGCCGGTATTCGGCGGCGCCCAGTATTCCGACCGGATCGCCCGGCTGCGGCTGCGCCAGGCCTATGGACGGCTGATCCGCCGCGCCGACGATCGCGGCGTGTTCGTGATCCTCGATCGCGCCCTGCCCTCGCGGCTGCTATCGGCCTTTCCGGACCAGGTCGCCGTCTTGCGCCTGCCGCTGATCGAGGCGGTGGAAGCGACGGCGCGGTTTCTCGGCACCGCGGCGGATACGCCTTGACAGGCGCGACCGGGTTTTGGTCTGTCAACCCTGACACCATCAGGGGACCGCCATGCTCGACCATCACCGCGCGCTGATCTACACGATGGTCATCGCTTCGGCGGCCGACCGCAACATGCCCGATTCCGAATTGCATGCCTTTGCCGAGATCGTCGGCCATTTGCCGATCTTCCGCGATTTCGACCAGAACGAGTTGCCGGGCCTGTTCAACGATTGCACCGAACTGATCGGCCGCGAGAACGGGCTCGACGAGACATTGAAGGCGATCAAGGCCGGACTGCCGCCGAAACTGCGGGAGACCGCCTATGCGATCGCCTGCGATCTGGTCGCCACCGACGGCGAGGCGACCCAGGAAGAATTGCGCATCCTCGAATTGCTGCGCCACCGCCTCAACATCGAGCGGCTGACCGCCGCCGCCATCGAACGCGGCGCCAGGGCACGGTTTCAGACGCTTTGACAACCTGCCGTCGATGCGCAAGACCAGAATTTCCCCTCACCCACCCCGCGCTTCGCGCCGGGTCCCCCCTCTCCCGCAGTGCGGGAGAGGGTGCCGAGCGCAGCGAGGCGGGTGAGGGTAGGACGGCGGACGCCGGTGGCGGACCAGCAGGCACGGCACTTGCGTCACAGATCGACCGATGCGGAGCGCCGATTATGGGGGCTTCTCAGAGATCGCCGGCTGGCCGGCTACAAGTTCCGCCGTCAGCATCCGATCGGCAGCTTCGTCGTCGATTTCGCGTGCACGAAACACCGCCTAATCGTTGAAGCCGATGGCGGCCAGCATGCCGAGAACATTGCAGACGACCAGCGCACGGCCTTGCTCAAACGGCAAGGATGGCGGGTGATTCGCTTCTGGAACAACGATATTCTGGGCAACGCCGAAGGTGTGATCGAAACCATTTTGCGCACACTGCGTGCTGAGTAACCCTCACCCTTCCCATCGCTGTGCGATGGGCCCCTTCCCTCTCCCGCAATGCAGGAGAGGGAACCCGAGGCACCAGCCATTGCTCGATTAACGCCTTTGAGCGATGATCGCCTGTAGTAAGCGTAGGGCGGAACAGCGCAGCGCCTTCCGCCGCTCTCCGCGGCCATGCATACTCCCGAGATGCCGGATTATCGCCGCAATCGGGTTCCAGGCGGGACCTTCTTCTTTACCGTAAACCTGCTTGATCGGCGCTCGAACCTGTTGGTGGCGAATATCGACGCGCTGCGCGATGCGGTTCGCCGAGTGCGCGCCCGCGCACCTTTTCACATCGACGCCTGGGTCGTCCTCCCCGACCACATGCACTGGGGTGTGCGACCTTGGGGACGTTGCCGCAAGACGATGCCGATTTTCCGGGTCGGTGGCGAGCGATCAAGACCGGGTTCGCGAAATCGCTGCCGATCGGCGAGCCGCGATCACCGGTCATGACAAGCCGCGGCGAACGCGGCATCTGGCAGCGGCGGTACTGGGAGCACACGATCCGCGACGATCGCGACTTTGCGGCTCACATGGACTATACGCATTTCAACCCGGTCAAGCATGGTCTGGTGGCGCACCCGGCGGATTGGCCGCATTCGTCCTTTCGCCGGTGCGTCGCCAGCGGAATGTATCCCGCCGACTGGAGGGGCGGCGGCGACGAACCGCAACAGGCTGGCGAACGGCAGTGAAGTCGAAGCGGCGGAAATAGTCCCAGGGACACGGCCACTCCATTAGCCGCGCGTGCCGACCCACAAGTCGAGGCGGAATGCGCTACGCTGTTCCGCCCTACGCTTGCTGTCGAAGCCCCCGGTGCTACTTCCCCCAGACCTGAAACGCGAGCACCGCGACGCTGAGCAAGCCTATAAGAACAAGGAAAAAGGTTAGACAGTTAAGCCGGTTTCCAACCCTTTGCTGTTCTTCCGCGAGCGCCACCTGAAGCCGCTGCTCCGCATTGCGTCTAGCATCAGGGGCGCCAAAGCCGCTGCCGTCGTCTGCGACCATATCGAGCAATTCCTGCGTCGCATATCGACGGTGGAGGCCACGGCGCGCGCTTCCGATTGCGGTGCAGAGGGGAGGAACTGCTTCCATCAATGTCCCGGCTACAACGAGAACGAATCCTAAATGGGCAAATTTATTGTAATGTCGTTGCCGGTTTTCCAGCCGGGAGTTTGAGACCCAGTACCAGTGCTGAGCAACGCCTTGCTTATGGCTCACCCGGAACGTGATTTGGTAATGCATAGTAAAACAACAATGATCAGCGCCAACTAGAGCTGCAAACAAGGCCCATGAGGTTGCACGTTGAAATCCAAAATGCGCCGCGGACGACGTAGCGCGGTAAAAATTGCTATCTCCTTTGATCATGCGGCTCTGGTGGTGCGGCGCATCGCGGATATGCCTGCGGTCGTAGCTGTCCGCCAGCTTGCTTTGGCAGCGCAACGCCCTGTGCGCGGCGTGTGAGTGGCCTCTTGTCTGCTGTGCCGGTGTCAGCGGAAGGGGGCACAGAGGCGCAATGATCTTTGTTGCAGATCTCTTGAATTAATGCTCAGCCCGTCGTCTGCGCCTTCGAGGATAGATCAAATGGGCCGGCCATCGTTTTCCCTCGTCGGCAATGTTTGCCCAACCGCTGCCTGGACTTCGGGGGGTTGGGCGGCGAGGGCGTCGCAGAGGCGGCGCAATTGGCGGCGCAGGCCGTAGACCTGGTCGAGGAGGCCCAGCACCAATGGCACCGCTTCGTCGTCGATCGCGTATTCGTGGCGGATTTCGAGGATCAATTCGACGCGGGCGACATCGACCTCGTGAAACAGCCAGGTCTCGCCATGCGGCTCGGGCAAGACCCAGCGGTTCTCGACCCAGCGGGCGAGTTCGCCGCGGTCGAGCCCGGCGAGGCGGCCCAACAGCTCGTCGAAGGCGATCATGACGACGCCATCCCGCGCCGCGGGTCGAACGGATGCTGCCGCGCCCAGTCTTCGAGGAATTTCGCCAGATCGGGATCGCCGCCATGTCCGATCACGACCTTCAAGGTCACATACTGGTCGCCGGCGCCTTGCGGGCTCTGGACGCCCTTGCCGCGCAGGCGCAGCTGGGTCCCGGTATCCGAGCCCTTGGGGATGGTCATCGTCACCGGGCCGGTCACGGTCGGCACTTCGACCCTGGCGCCGAGCACCGCCTCGGCCAAGCTGACCGGCAATTCGATCCGGATCGTGGTGCCGTCGCGGCGGAACAAAGGGTGGGGGGCCACATGCACCTCGATCAGCGCGTCGCCGGTAGGGCCGCCGCCAAAACCCGGTCCGCCCTTGCCCCGGAGGCGCAGCACCTGGCCGTCGTCCAGCCCGGCCGGGATGGTCACGTCGAGCCATTCCTCGGGGCTGAGCGCCAGGCGCTTCTTGGCGCCGGTCGCGGCCTCGACGAAATCGACGGTCAGGGTGAAATGACGGTCGCCGCCGCGCGCGCGCAACCCCTCGCCGCCGCGACCCCGCCGCCCGCGCCCACCCGAGCCGAAGGCGGCGAACAGATCATCGAGATCGCCCAGATCCATCTCCCCCTCGGGCTGATATTTCCACCCCTGGGCGCCCTCGGCATGCGGGCGATAGGAATAGCGCGGCCGCTCGGCGCCGCTCTCGTCGATCTCGCCGCGGTCGTAGCGCCCCCGCTTCTCCGGATCGGATAGGAGGTCGTAGGCGGCCGAGACCGATTTGAACCGCGCCTCGGCTTCCGGCTTGCCCGGGTTCAGGTCGGGATGCAGTTGCTTGGCGAGCTTGCGGTAGGCCTTGCGGATCTCGTCCGCACTCGCCGCCGGCTTGACGCCGAGGACCTCATAGGGGGTCTGTGTTGCCATTCGCGGTCAGCGCAGACCGAGACGCTGGCGCTCGGCCGCCGCCTGGCCGATCCGCACCGTCACCTGGCGCTGCGCGCCGGCGCGTTCGACGCTCAGCGCGATCTCGTCGCCGATCGGCGCCAAACCGATGCGGTTGCGCAAATCGGCGGCGCTGTGGATCGGCACGCCATTGACGGCCAGCACCAGATCGCTGCTGCGCAGCCCGGCGCGCTCGGCCGGAGAGCCGGGCACCACCCGGGCGATCAGCGCTCCCTCGGTGCGCGTCGTGCCGAGCGCCCGGGCGAGATCGGGGGTGAGATCCTGGATCGCCACGCCGATCTGGCCGCGCCGCACCTGACCGTAGCGGATCAGCTGGTCCATCACATCGCGCGCCATATTGATCGGAACGGCAAAGCCGATGCCGACATTGCCGCCCTCCGGCGCCAAGATGGCGGTATTGATCCCGATCAGCCGGCCACGCAGGTCGACCAGCGCGCCGCCCGAATTGCCCGGATTGATCGAAGCGTCGGTCTGGATGAAATCCTCATAACCCTCGATGCCGAGCCCGGTGCGCCCAAGCGCGCTGACAATCCCCGAGGTGACGGTCTGGCCGAGACCGAACGGGTTGCCCACGGCGAGGACGAAATCGCCGACCTGCAGGCGGTCGGAATCGCCCATCGGCACCGCCGTCAGATTTTCGGCCGGGATCTGCAATACGGCGATGTCGGTCGCCGGATCGCGGCCGATCAGCCGCGCCTTGAAGCGGCGGTTGTCCTTGGTCGTGACTTCGATGTTGGTGGCGTTCTCGACCACATGGTTGTTGGTCAGCACATAGCCTTGCGCGGCGTCGACGATGACGCCGGAGCCGACCGCCTCGGTCTCGCGCTCGATCGGCTGGTTGGGAAAGTTGAAGAATTGCCGGAACAGCGGGTCTTGCGCCAACGGGTTGTTCTCGCGCACTTCACCGCGCACCGCGATACCGACGACGCCGGGCGTTATGCGGCTGACCACGCCGGCGACGCTGGTCAGCGCCGCGCCGTCGGCCTCGGGGATCGGCGCGCCGGCCAGCGCCGGATGCACCGCGCCCGCCGTCAGCGAGATCCCGCCCGACACGATGAGCGCTGTCAAAACCCGTTTCATTTATGATGCCTTGGAGGTGCCGAGTGTCCCTGCGCTCCGGTGAACGCCGCACGAACCGTCCGGTTTCCGGAGGTATGTATCTAACCCCTTCCGCGATCTCTTCAAGAGAGGAAGGGCGCCGTCGATGCCTGCGCGGCTCGAGCTAGCCAGATCCGCTGGCCGATCGGCGCAGCGCCGCCAGATAGGCGCGGATGCGCGCGGCGTTGACGCCGAAATCGCCGCGCCCGAGCCGCGACGCGGAGCGCATGTCGATCCGGCTGCCGGCGCCCGACGCGGCGATGCGGATCGCGATGTCGTCGGTAAAGCCGAACCACCGGCTGCGGTCAGCGGCCTGGATCCGTCCGGTCACCGGGTTCGCGTCGACCAGCGTCCACCCCATGCGTTGAGCGGTATCGAGCGCCGGCGAGAACGCCTGCGCCGGAGGGATCGCGAGGCTCAGCGGCGCGATGTCGGGGTAGGCGCGCTTTTGCAGTTCGGCGATTTTGGCGCCCTGGTAGGTCGCCGGATTGTCGCCTTCGACTTTACGCAGCGCCACAACCGAGGCGGCAAAGGCCGGAGGATTATCCGTGTCGGTGGTGATGTCGTCGATCGGCGGATACTTGCCGCGCATCAAATTGTAATGCAGCGGCCCGTAGGATAGCCAACCCGCCGAGGATCAGCGCAGCGACCGCAGTGACTGCGCCGCGCCGGTCGATCGCGGCCCGTCCGAGCAGCAGCGCCAGGGCCGAGACGACCACGGCGGCGATGCCGAAATAGCCCGCAGACGGCATCAGGATGAAAAAAGAGAAGCGCAGCGGCCACCACCCGGCACGCCAGCCGGTCGGGGCAAGCGCCAGCAGCGCCAACGCAATCAGCGCGAAACCGAGGCCGAGGACCGGCAGATAGCGCAAGCGGCTGCGGTATAGCCCGGCTGATGTCGTCGCGAGGGTCATGCATCCCCTGCCCGTGCGCCCTGGCCTGCGCCCACCGATCAGGCGATTTCGCCAAAACCGGCCTGTTCAATAGATTTCCGCCCTCTCGCAGCGCGGAAGATTGTCATTTCCCGGGGTGTCGCGCCAAGCGAAGCCCGAGCAAAGTCGCAGCCGCCTCCGGCGGCAGTTTGGAATACCCGGCAGGCACCTCGAACAGCGCTGCATCCTGAGGTCCGATTCTGACGTGGCGCAGTTCCCAATGCACCGTCGAGACCTTTCCATTCTTGCGGGCAAAGCTGCCATCGCAGCGCATCGGGATGCCGTCTCGGCTGAGCCACAGCAGGCCCGACAGGCGACCCTCGGGAATGGCTTTGTCGACCGCGTATTTCGTGGTCGCGACACCGTTGATGGTTTCCGAACCGTCCGGCTTGCCCAACAGGCCCGGCCGAGCCAGGACCGCCAGCGCGTTTGGCAGAAGAAACTCAACCGCCGTATGCAGCTGCGGCAGCAGGATGTCGGCGACGGCGCTGTCGGCGCGCAGGATGAAAACTGGCTCCAGTGACGGCAATTCCTGCTCGTGCCGCTGTTCGCCCGGCATGCTCCACATCCGGCCGGACATAGCTGCGCCCGTCGAACACCAGGACCCGGTCGGCGCTGAAGCCGACCCGGGGATCGCCCAGGGTCGCAGCCCGTCCCGCAGCGCCGATCGTCAGCTGGGTCGCGAGCACGATCAAAGCGAGAAGAAACCCGCGGATATCGGTTTTTGGCATCACCGTCGGCGGCTGTTAGTCAGCGAATGCGGCGGTTTCGCGGCGCTGGACATGGATCGCACAAATCCTATCCTGGGCTGGATGGAATGACGAGGTTCAACGGGGCAGCGGCAATGAGCAACAAGAGCGGCGCGCGGCGTTTGCCGAACCAAGCTGCGAGCCGGCAATGAACGATACCAACGGCTCGGTCACGGTCCGGGTCCACGCGGCGATCGCCGAGATCCCAGCCGCGGCTTGGGATGCCTGCGCCGGCGACAGCAATCCCAGCGTTTCCTATGCCTTTCTAAGCGCGCTCGAAGACAGCGGCTCGACCACGGCGCGCACCGGCTGGGCGCCGCAGCATCTCTCGCTCGCCGGTCCGGACGGCACCATCTCGGGGGTGGCGCCGCTCTACTCGAAGAGCCATTCCTACGGCGAATACGTCTTTGATTACGGCTGGGCCGACGCCTATGAGCGCGCCGGCGGGCGCTATTACCCGAAGCTGATCTCCGCGGTGCCGTTCACCCCGGTGCCGGGGCCGCGGCTGCTGTTGCGCCCGGACGCACCGCCCGAGGCGCGGGCGCATCTGATTGCGGCCATGGTCGAGCTCGCCAACCGACGCCAGATCTCGTCGGTGCACGTCACCTTTCCCGAGCGCGCGGACGCCGATTCCTTGAGCGAGGCCGGGTTTTTGCAGCGCATCGGCCAGCAATTTCACTGGACCAACGAAGGCTATCGCGATTTCGACGATTTTCTCGCCGCACTCAATTCCCGCAAGCGCAAGGCCGTCAAAAAGGAACGCCGCGAGGCATTGGCCGAAGGCCTCGAGATCGAGGTCCTGACCGGGGCCGATTTGACGACCCGTCACTGGGACGCGTTCTACCGGTTCTATCTGGCGACCTCGGACCGCAAATGGGGCCAAGCCTATCTTAACCGAAAATTCTTTGCGCTGATCGGCGAGCGCATGCCGGAGAACATCGTGCTGGTGATGGCGCAGCAGGACGGAAAATACGTCGCCGGCGCGCTGAATTTATTGGGCAAGGAGACGATCTACGGCCGCAATTGGGGCAGCTACGGCGATTACAAATTCCTGCATTTCGAGTGCTGCTATTACCGGGCGATCGAATTCGCGATCGCGCGCGGGCTGAAACGGGTCGAGGCCGGCGCGCAAGGCCCGCACAAGCTGCAGCGCGGCTATCTGCCGGTGCCGACCTACAGCGCGCATTGGATCCCCGACCCGGGCTTTCGCCGCGCCGTTGCCCAGTTCCTCGCCCGCGAACGCGACATGGTCGAGCGCAAGATCGAAGGACTGGCCGAGTATTCGCCGTTCCGGCAGCCAGAGTGAGAGAAGCCTCCTCCGGAAGGCTCGGTGCAGCGCCGCTATTCGACCAGCGCCGGCTCCTTGGGCTCGGCCGGGGCCACCGGACCCTCCTCATAGGCGAAGGCCAGCGCGTCCTCCTCGGGCTTTTTGGTGACGTGCACGATGCCGCCCTTGGCCAGCCGCCCGAACAGCAATTCCTCGGCGAGCGGTTTCTTGATGTGCTCCTGGATCACCCGGGCCAGCGGGCGGGCGCCGAATAGCGGGTCGTAGCCCTTTTCGGCAAGCCAGTTGCGCGCACCCGCATCGAGCTCGATCGTGACGTTGCGGTCGGCCAGCTGCTCTTCCAGCTGCAGCACGAATTTGTCGACGACCCGCCCGATCGTCTCAGGCGATAGCGGCGCAAACGAGATCGTCGCGTCGAGCCGGTTGCGGAATTCCGGCGTGAACATGCGGTTGATTGCTTCGTGGTCGTCGCCGGTGCGGATGCCGCTGCCAAAGCCGATTGCCGGCTTGGCCAGGTCGGAAGCTCCGGCATTGGTGGTCATGATCAGGATCACGTTGCGGAAATCGACATTCTTGCCGTTGTGATCGGTCAGTTTGCCGTAATCCATCACCTGCAGCAGGATGTTGAACAGGTCGGGATGCGCCTTCTCGATCTCGTCCAACAGCAGCACGCTGTGCGGATGCTGGTCGATCGCGTCGGTCAGCAATCCGCCCTGGTCGAAGCCGACATAGCCGGGCGGCGCGCCGATCAGCCGCGAGACGGTATGCCGCTCCATATATTCCGACATGTCGAAGCGGGTGATCTCGATGCCGAGGGTACGGGCGAGCTGGCGCGCCACCTCGGTCTTGCCGACCCCGGTCGGGCCGGAAAAGAGATAGCTGCCGATCGGTTTTTCGGCGTCGCGCAGCCCAGCGCGCGCCAGTTTGATCGCCGAGACCAAGGCTTCGATCGCGCTGTCCTGGCCGAACACCATCGTCTTCAGATCGCGATCGAGGTTGCGCAGCACCTCGCGATCGTCGCGCGACACGCTTTTCGGCGGGATTCGCGCCATCGTCGCGATCACCGCCTCGACCTCGCGGGCGGTGATGGTCTTGCGGCGGCGGTTTTCCGGGACCAGCATCTGCGCCGCACCGGTCTCGTCGATCACGTCGATCGCCTTGTCCGGCAGTTTGCGGTCGCCGATGTAGCGATGCGACAGTTCGACCGCGGCGCGGATCGCGTCGGCGGTGTAGCGGACCTTGTGATGCCGCTCGTAATAGGGCTTGAGGCCGCGCAGGATCTTGATCGAATCCTCGACGGTCGGCTCGTTGACGTCGATCTTCTGAAAGCGGCGGACCAGCGCGCGGTCCTTTTCAAAATAGTTGCGGTATTCCTTGTAGGTGGTCGAACCGATGCAGCGGATGACGCCGCCGGCCAATGCCGGCTTCAGCAGGTTCGAGGCGTCCATCGCCCCGCCGCTGGTGGCTCCGGCGCCGATGACGGTATGGATCTCATCGATAAACAGGATTGCCCCGGGCTGCGCTTCGAGCTCGGACAGCACCGCCTTCAGCCGTTCCTCGAAATCGCCGCGATAGCGGGTGCCGGCGAGCAATGCTCCCATGTCGAGCGCATAGATCGTCGCGTTGACCAGCACCTCGGGCACCTCGCGCTGCACGATGCGGCGGGCCAGGCCCTCGGCGATCGCGGTCTTGCCGACGCCGGGATCGCCGACATAGAGCGGGTTGTTTTTCGAGCGCCGGCACAGGATCTGGATCGTGCGCTCGACCTCGGCCTCGCGCCCGATCAGCGGGTCGATGCGGCCGCCCTTGGCTTTTTTGTTCAAATTGACGCAGTAGGCGTCGAGCGCGTCATGGCTGCGCTTTTGCGACTTTTCGCCGCGCTCCTCCTCGTCGGCGCCCTGGACCCGCCGGGTTTCCGAGCGGCCGGGCGCTTTGGCGATGCCGTGCGAGATATAGTTGACCGCATCGAACCGGGTCATGTCCTGCTCCTGCAGGAAATACACCGCATGGCTCTCGCGTTCGGCGAACATCGCGACCAGTACGTTGGCGCCGGTCACCTCCTCGCGGCCCGAGGATTGGACATGGATGGCGGCGCGCTGGAGCACGCGCTGAAAGCTCGCCGTCGGCTTGGCGTCGTCCTTGTGGGCGGCGACCAGATTGCCGAGCTCATTGTCGACATAGGTCAATACTTCGCGGCGCAGCCGGTCGAGATCGACGCTGCAGGCGCGCAGCACAGCGATTGCATCCTGATCCTCGGTCAGCGCCAACAGCAGGTGTTCGAGGGTGGCGTATTCGTGCCGGCGATCGTTGGCATGGGCCAGCGCCCGATGCAGCGACTTTTCGAGATTGCGTGACAGCACTCCCGCCCTTCCTTCCTTGCCTAGTCCTTTTCCAGCGTACACTGCAGCGGATGCTGGTGCTGCCGGGCGAAATCCATGACCTGGGTCACCTTGGTCTCGGCCACCTCGTAGGTGTAGACCCCGCACACCCCGACCCCGCGGCGATGCACGTGCAACATGATGCGGGTCGCCTCCTGCCGGTTCTTGGCGAAAAACCGTTCCAGAATATGGACGACAAACTCCATCGGCGTGTAATCGTCGTTCAGCATCAAGACCTTGTACATCGAGGGCTTCTTCGTCTTCGGTTTGGCCTTGACGACGACGCCTGTACCCGGTCCTTCCTCGCCGCGTTTTCCGTTGTCGCTCATATCGATCCGGGCCGATCGCCTTGCTCGTGTTCTGATGATATTGGCTTTCCGCCGGCCCGGAAAAGCATTTTCCGTCGGCGGGGCCGATGCGCAGCCGAGCCATGCGGCACCGCGGGTCTACTCCGCCCGGTAGGGCCGGCGCAGCAGCCGGTCGGTCATCGCATCGATTGGCTCGCCCCGATGCAATACCGCATCGACCGCCTCGCTGATCGGCATCTCGATCCCCAGCCTCGCGGCCAGCGCGGCGATCGCGGCGGCAGTCGCCACCCCCTCGACCACCGAGCGGCGTCCGGCGAGCGCCGCGTCCCGGCTTTGCCCGCGGCCGAGCGCGAGGCCCAGAGCATAGTTGCGCGACTGCTCGGCGGTGCAGGTCAGGACCAGGTCGCCGAGACCGGAGAGCCCGCGAAAGGTCTCGGCGCGCGCCCCCTGAGACAGCCCGAGCCGGACCATTTCGGCGAGACCGCGGGTAATCAGCGCGGCCCGGGCATTGGCGCCGAGGCCGCGTCCGACGACGATGCCGCAGGCGATCGCCAGCACGTTCTTGACGGCGCCGCCGATTTCCGCGCCGATCGGGTCCGATGACAGATAGGGACGGAAATGGCTGCTGCCGAGGGCCGCCGCGAAACGATCGGCGAGCGTCGCGTCGGCGCTGGCGATCGTCACCGCCGTCGGCAGACCGCGGGCGACTTCCGCGGCAAAGCTTGGCCCCGACAGCACCGCGAATGGCGAGGCTGGCAATATCTCGGCCGCGATCTGCGACATCGTAGCGAGCGAGCCCGCCTCGATCCCTTTGGCGCAATGCAGCAGCGGCAGCCCCGGCGGGAGAATTCGGCGCAGCCGATCGAGCACGCCGCGCAGATATTGCGCCGGGACGACGAGCAGCGCGGCATCCGCACCGACCATGGCCGCTTCCATATCGCCGGTCGCGGCCACCGCCGGGTCGAGCGCGATCCCGGGGAGATAGATCGGGTTCTCGTGCCGCTGGTTGATCGAAGCGACGAGATCTGGGTCGCGCGCCCACAGCACCGGGATCGCGCCGGCGCGCTGGGCGATGATCGCCAGCGCGGTGCCCCAGGCGCCGGCGCCGATGACCGCGAACCGCTTCATCGGGTCAGACCCAAGGGAACCGGCGCGGGCTCATGCCTTGACCCCCGCTCCCGGCCGCGGCGGTGCTCCGGCATCGAGCGGCCAGCGCGGGCGCGGGGCGGCATCGAGACCGTCGACCAGGCCGAGGCGCAGCCGCTCCAATCCGGCCCAGGCAACCATCGCCGCGTTGTCGGTGCACAACGCCGGCGGCGGGGCCAGAAAGTCGAGCCCGGCCGAAGCGGCGAGGCCGGCGAGGCGATGGCGCAGCCGGGTATTGGCGGCGACGCCGCCGGCCACCACAAGGCTTCTGCCCTCTGGCAGGTTGCGGCGAAACCAGGCGATGGCGTTGGCGGTGCGGTCGCACAGCGCGTCGCAGATCGCCAGCTCGACCGATGCGGCGAGATCCGCCTGGTCTCGCGGTTCGAGCGGATCATGTTCGATGGCGAGGCGGCGCACCGCGGTCTTGAGCCCGGAAAATGAGAAATCGCAGCCCGGTCTGCCGGCGAGCGGGCGCGGCAGGGCAAATCGCCGCTCGTCGCCCTCTCGCGCCGCCCGCTCGATCGCCGGGCCGCCGGGATAACCGAGACCGAGCAGTTTCGCGGTCTTGTCGAAGGCCTCCCCCGCCGCGTCGTCCAGGGTGGTGCCGAGGCGGGTATAGCGGCCGATGCCGGCGCAGGCGAGCAATTGGCAGTGACCGCCCGAGACCAGCAGCAGCAGATAGGGAAACCCGACATTTCCGGTCAGCCGGACGCTCAGCGCGTGCGCTTCGAGGTGATTGACCGCAATAAACGGCTTGCCGGCGGCCCAGGCGATGCCCTTTGCCGTCATCGTGCCGACGATCAGCCCGCCGATCAGCCCGGGGCCGGCCGCTGCGGCCACCGCGTCGATTTCAGATAGGCTGGTCGCCGCCTCGGCAAGGGCGCGCAGCACCAGACCGTCGAGATGGTCGAGATGCGCGCGCGCGGCAATCTCGGGCACGACCCCGCCGTAAGCCATATGATCGTCGAGCTGCGAATGGACCAGATTCGACCGGATCCGCGAACCCGGCGGGCCCTCGGCGACGACCGCCGCGGCGGTCTCGTCACAGCTGGTTTCGATGCCGAGCACGATCATCGGGTGTGGCGGCGCTGGCCGGCGGCCGATCTCCGGTTCAGGTTTTCCGCGAATGCGGCGCTCAGCCGGGCTGCGCCACCTCGTAGGTCTTCAGGGTCTTGTCGGTAGCTGCATCGATTTCGAGCAGCTTGACCGAATAGCCCCACAGCACGGCGACGTGGCGCAGCACCGAGCGGCAGCTTTTTTCGGCGAGCAGCACGCCATTGTGCACATAATGCGCAAGAATTAGGCAGCGGTCGCCGCGCAGATCGACATCCACGACCTGGACGTCGGGCTCGCGCCGCGACAGATCGTACTGCCGCGACAGCGCGGTGCGGATCCTGCGGTAGCCGATATCGTCGTGGATCGCCTCGACCCGGAGCGACGGCTTGGTGCTGTCGTCGGAGACGTGGAACAGGCGGAACTTGCGGATCATCGCCGGGCTCAGATACTGCAAGACGAAACTCTCGTCGCGGTAGTTCGCCCAGGCATGGCGCAGCACGCCATAGCCGTCGCCGCGGCCGGCGATATCGGGAAACCATTCCCGGTCTTCCTCGGTCGGCTCTTCGCAGATGCGGCGGATATCCGACATCATCGCAAAGCCGAGCGCATAGGGGTTCAGCCCGCTGAAGCGCGGATCGTCGAAATCCGGCTGAAACACGACGCTCGAATGCGAGTGCAGGAATTCGAGCATCGAGCCTTCGGTGATCAGCCCCTTATCGTGCAGCCGGCGCATGATCTCGTAATGGACGAAGGTGGCGCAGCCTTCGTTCATCATCTGGGTCTGCTTTTGCGGATAGAAATACTGCGCGATCAGGCGAACGATGCGGATCAGTTCGCGCTGCCAATCTTCGAGCCGCGGCGCCCGCTTTTCGATCAGATACAGCAAATTCTCCTCGGGCAGACCGAGTTCGCGCTTGATCTCCTGCAGCCGCGCCTCCGCTGCGTCCGGGTCTTCCCGGTCCCTGCCGGTGCCGGGCACGGTGCGCCACAGATCGTTGTAGGTCGCTTCGGCATGAGCCTGCCATTCTTCGGCGCGGCGCTGCTCCTCGGCGAGGTTCGGCTTGGTGCGATGGGCGTAGCGGTTGACCCCGTGGTCCTTCAGCGCATGCGCCGCGTCGAGCACGCGTTCGACCGCCTCGGTCCCGTACCGTTCTTCGCATTTGGCGACGTAATCCCGGGCAAAGCTCAAATAGTCCAGGATGCCGTTGGCGTCGGTCCACTGCCGGAACAGATAGTTGTTCTTGAAGAAGTGGTTGTGGCCAAAGGCGGCATGCGCCATGACCAGCGTCTGCATGGTCATGGAGTTCTCCTCCATGATGTAGCAGATGCAGGGGTTGGAATTGATCACGATCTCATAGGCGAGGCCCTGCAGCCCCTTGCGGTAGAGCGTCTCGTGAAAGGCGAAGCGCTTGCCGAAGCTCCAATGGCGATACATCAGCGGCAGGCCGACCGAGGCATAGGCGTCGAGCATCTGCTCGGAGGTGATGACCTCGACCTGGACCGGGTAGACATCGAGACCGATTTCATCGACCGCGATCCGCTCGATCGCGTCATAGACCTGGCGCAGCGAGCCGTAATCCCAGTTGGGGCCGTTGAACAGCGGCGCCGCGGCGTCGAGCCGGGCCAGCGGCAGAGAAGCTGTGTCAGGCACGGACGCCCCCTTTCGAAAACAATTCGTGAAACACCGAAAAGATCTGTGACGGATCGCCGACTCGCCGCATCGCGAAATGCGGATGCGCCGGCGCCACCTCGCTATAGGCGCGCCACAGATCGCTGTCGCGGGCGAGGCCGGTCAGGCTGCCGCCCATCCCGTCGCCGACCTCGACATAGGCGAAATACTGGCACAATGGCAGCACTTCGCCGCCCAGCAGAGAGACGCAGCGACCGCTATCCGCGCCGTAATTGTCGCCGTCGGAGGCTTGTGCGGCGTAGATGTTCCAGCGGTCCGTCGGATAGCGCGCCCGGGCGATCTCCAGCATCTTTTCGAGCGCTGTCGAAACCACGGTGCCGCCGGTCTCGCGGCTGTAGAAGAACGTCTCCTCGTCGACCTCTTCCGCCGTGCTGGTGTGGCGGATGAAGACGACGTCGACATGGCGGTAGCGCCGGATCAGAAACACGTGCAGCAGCATGAAGAACCGTTTGGCGAGATCCTTCATTGCTTCGGTCATCGACCCCGATACGTCCATCAGGCAGAACATCACCGCCTCGGTATTGGGCCGCGGCACGCGTTCGAAGCGATTGTAGCGGACATCGAGCGGGTCGATATAGGGGATGATCTTGCTGCGATGCTCGGCGCGATCGAGTTCGAGGGTCAGCTTCCGCACCTCTTCCTCGTCGCCGCGGGCGCTCGCCTCGGCAACCGCCTCGCGCAAGGCTTCGACCTGCCAGGTCTTGGGCCGACGCAACGAGATGCGCCGCGCCATGCTGTTGCGCATGGTCCGACGAATGCTCAGATTGGCGGGGCTGCCGGTGACCGTGTAGCCGGCGCGCTGCAGGTCGACCGCAAAAGTCTCCCTGAGGCTCTTTTTGACCAGGTCGGGCAGTTCGAGATCCTCGAAGAACATGTCGAGGAACTCGTCTTTCGACAGGGTGAACTCGAACGCATCCTCGCCCGACCCGTCCGGGCTGCCCTGCGAGCCGCCGCGCCCTTCGCCGCCGGTCGGACGCGGGATCTCGTCGCCCCTGACATACTCCTTGTTGCCGGGGACGACATGCTCGTTGCGACCGGTGCGGCGGCTGTGGTGAAACACCGGCTCGACGATCCCGCGCATCGGGATCGCCACCTTCTCGCCGTGCTCGACATCGGCGACCTTGCGCTTGCGCAGGGCGTTCTGCACCGCCGATTTGACCTCGGCGCGGGCGCGCGACAGGAAACGCTGCCGGTTGCTGAGGCTCTTGCCCTTGGGGTTGGGCCGGCGGTCGACAATGTTCATCGTCTTCCCTCCAGACCGGGCATCATCGCCGCCTACCCGGCCTTGTTCACGCGCATGTACCACTCGACCAGCCGGCGCACCTGACGCTCGGTATAGCCGCGCGACACCATCCGCTCGAGGAAGTCGGCGTGCTTCTTCTCGGTGTCGCTATCCTTTTTCGAGCCAAAGCTGATCACCGGCAACAGATCCTCGACCTGCGAGAACATGCGCCGCTCGATCACCTCGCGCAACTTCTCATAGGAGGTCCAGGAGGGATTGCGTCCCGAGTTGGCGGCGCGCGCCCGCAACGCGAACTTGACGACTTCGTTGCGGAAATCCTTGGGGTTGGCGATCCCGGCCGGCTTCTCGATCTTTGACAATTCCTGGTTCAGCAGCTCGCGGTTCATCAGCTGGCCGGTGTCGGGATCCTTGTAGTCCGAATCCTCGATCCAGGCGTCCGCATAGGCGACATAGCGGTCGAACAGGTTCTGCCCGTAATCGGAATAGGATTCGAGATAGGCCTTCTGGATCTCATGGCCGATGAACTCGGCATAGCGCGGCGCCAGTTCGGCCTTGATGAAGTTCAGATATTTCTTCTCGACATCGTCCGGGAACTGCTCGCGCCAGATCGCCTGCTCGAGCACGTACATCAGATGGACCGGATCGGCCGCCACCTCCTGGGTGTCGAAGTTGAAGGTGCTCGACAACACCTTGAAGGCGAAGCGGGTCGAGATGCCGTCCATGCCCTCGTCGACCCCGGCGGCGTCACGGTATTCCTGACCGGATTTTGCCCGCGGATCGGTGTCCTTCAGGCTTTCGCCGTCATAGACCCGCATTTTCGAATGCAAATTCGAGTTCTCATGCGGCTTGAGCCGCGACAGCACGCTGAACCGCGACAGAATGTCCAAGGTCGAAGGCGCGCAGGCCGCCCCGGAAAGCTCGCTGTTCTGCAGCAGCTTCTCGTAGATTTTCCGCTCCTCGGTCGAGCGCAGGCAATACGGCACCTTGATGACCGAGATACGGTCGATGAAGGCCTCGTTGTTCTTGTTGTTTTTGAAGGTCTGCCATTCGGCTTCGTTCGAATGCGCCAGCACGATCCCCTGGAACGGGATGCCGCCGATATTCTCGGAGCCGACGTAATTGCCCTCCTGCGTCGAGGTCAGCAGCGGGTGCAGCATCTTGATCGGGGCCTTGAACATCTCGACGAATTCGAGCAGGCCCTGGGTGGTGCGATTGAGCCCGCCCGAATAGGAATAGGCGTCGGGATCGTTCTGGCTGAAAAACTCGAGTTTGCGAATATCGACCTTGCCAACCAGGCTCGACACATCCTGGTTGTTCTCGTCGCCCGGCTCGGTCTTGGAGATGCAGATCTGCTTGAGCCGAGAGGGCTGCAGCCGGACAACGGTGAATTTGGTGATGTCGCCGCCAAATTCCTCGAGCCGCTTGACCGCCCATGGCGAGATCGTCCCGGTCAGGCGCCGCCGCGGGATGCCGTAGCGCTTTTCGAGTTCGTCGCCGAGGGTGACCGGATCGAACAGCCCGAGCGGGCTTTCGAACACCGGGCTGATCTCCTTGCCGGCCTTCAGCACATAGACCGGCTCTTTCTCCATCAACTGCTTCAACCGCTCGGCGAGCGAGGATTTGCCGCCGCCGACCGGACCCAGCAGGTAGAGGATCTGCTTGCGCTCTTCGAGCCCTTGCGCGGCATGGCGGAAGAAGCCGACGATCCGCTCGATCGTCTCCTCCATCCCGAAGAAATCGGCGAATTCCGGATAGATCTTGATCGTCCGGTTCATAAAGATGCGGCCGAGACGTCCGTCCTGGCTGGTATCGACCATCGCCGGCTCGCCGATCGCCCTCAGCATGCGCTCGGCGGCGCCGGCATAGAATGACGGATCGTCCGAGCATTTGCCGAGATAGTCCTCGAGCGAAAGCTCGGCCTCCCGGCGGTTGTCGTACAGCCGTGAATACAGCCCAAAAATCCCGTCGTCGTCGAATCTCATGTCACACCCACCTCAGCCGGCGCCGATGTTCAACTCAGCCGTTCCGCATCGCCGCAATCGAGTGAACGCTGCGCGACGAAAACATCGCCGAAAACCGAACCGTTCCGATCGCGACTCGGCATCCGCGACCGCTTCCAACCGTCTCCCGAAACACACCCAAGCCCCAACATTCCCGACCGCGATTGTCGCCAACCGCGAATCACATCCCACTCTCTCAGACGCAATCAGTATGCCAAGCCTTTGTGGCGAGAGTGCGGACCCTGGCGACACTCTGTTACTGCTGGGAATTGGCCCGCGAGCCAGCCCCGTCTGATGCGCCACGCTACGGGATTCGGACAACATGTTGTGGCCGCCTTCCCAATCCCTATCAGCATATATTGGGTACCGGGAAATCCCAATAAAAATGTAGGTTAACATCGGCGATTGTCATCCCCAGTGTGGCGCGCCCGCGTCGTTTATGCGCGGCGCGACTGGCGGCACCGCGGCGTTCTGCCGCAGTCCGGCAACTGGCCCGCGCTGTGGCAACCGTCGCGTTTGCGACGATCGTCCCGGTTCGGCGCCGCCACCGGAGAGCGCTGACACCCCGGCGGTTCGTTGGCGGGAATCGACTACTGGCCCGACAAGGGCGGCCGCAAGGCGCTCGGCCGCATCGAGCAGGAATGGATCAAGGCCGCCGCCGACCCGAACCTCTCCCGGCCGCTCTGCTGGCTCGCCCCGCCATTGGTGAGCGATCGGTTCTTCAGCCGAGGCCGGGGCGCACGCGGAACGACGCTTCGGTCTTTTGCCGAACCTCGTCGAGGGCGACGCCCGGCGCGAGCTCGACCAGGGTCATCCCGGCGCGATCGATGGTGAACGCGCCGAGATCGGTGATGACCGTGTCGACCACCGCCTGGCCGGTCAGCGGCAAGGTGCAGCGGCGCAGCAGTTTGGGCTCGTTGCGGGCGGTGTGTTCCATCAGCACGATGACCCGCTTGACCCCGGCGACGAGGTCCATTGCCCCGCCCATGCCCTTGACCATGCGGCCCGGGATCATCCAGTTGGCGAGATCGCCGTTTTCGGCCACCTGCATCGCGCCGAGGATCGACAGGTCGATATGACCGCCGCGGATCATGCCAAAGGATTGCGCGCTGTCGAAATAGCTGGTCGTCGGCAATTCGGTGATGGTCTGCTTGCCGGCGTTGATCAGGTCCGGGTCTTCCTCGCCCGCGAACGGAAACGGGCCCATGCCGAGCATCCCGTTCTCGCTCTGCAGCTGCACCGTGATCCCCGGCGGGATGAAGTTCGAGACCAGGGTCGGGATGCCGATCCCCAGATTGACGTAGAAGCCGTCTTCGAGCTCGGCGGCGGCGCGGCGCGCCATGTCGTCACGTGACCAGGGCATGGCTGGGTCTCCTCTCCCTCACGCGCCGCGCTGGCGCACGGTGCGCTGCTCGATGCGCTTTTCGAACGATGTCGGGTGCACGATCCGTTTGACGAAGATGCCGGGGGTCTGGATCTGATCGGGTTCGATCTGTCCCGGTTCGACCAGGTGCTCGACCTCGGCGACGGTGACCCGCCCCGCGGTCGCCATCACCGGGTTGAAGTTGCGCGCCGTCTTGCGGTAGACGAGGTTGCCCTCGCGGTCGCCCTTCCAGGCATGGATAATGGCGAGATCGGCGACCAGGCCGCGCTCCATCAGATAGCTTTCGCCATCGAACTCGCGCACCTCCTTGCCTTCGGCGATCAGGGTTCCGACGCCGGTCTTGGTGAAGAAAGCCGGGATGCCGGCGCCGCCGGCGCGAATCCGCTCGGCCAGGGTGCCCTGCGGGTTGAATTCAAGTTCGAGTTCGCCCTTCAGATAAAGATCGGCGAACAGCTTGTTCTCGCCGACATAGGACGAGATCATCTTGCGGATCTGCCCGCTTTCCAGCAGCAGCCCAAGGCCCGCGCCGTCGATCCCGGCATTGTTCGAGATCACGGTCAACCCGCCGACGCTCGAATCGCGGATCGCGGCGATCAGTTTTTCCGGGATGCCGCACAGCCCGAACCCGCCGGCCATGATCGTCATGCCATCGCGCAGCAGGCCGGCGAGCGCGGCCGGCGCATCGGGATAAACCTTGTTCATCGGCTGCTCCTCCGCCGGCTGCACGGTTATTTGTCGACCGAGGTCCGGTGCACGGCCCGGACATTCTACAACGGCGCGGGAATATGTCATCCGCATCGGGATCTGCCGAATGTCAAACGGCTTCGGACCGGCTTCGGACCGCCGGACCCCGGCCCCGAGCCTGGATCGGGTCTGGCGCGCTAGGGCGCCGATATTCGACTATGGGTTGGAGATCGCCCGCAGGCCAGCGTCCCGACCCGGGCCCGTCAGCCCGCAGCAATCCAGATTCGCCCCTCCGGCCGATGGCCGGCACCGGCTCGACCGGTCAGCATGTAAACGCCACCGCCGCATCGAGGCAACATTTGAGATGGACTCGTAGGATTTGAACGGGGTCCGCCGGGTTTTTACCGGCGACTTGGTTACGATTACGAAAACCTTGATTTTCTTGCGGAATTTAGGTGGTCCTGGTCGGGTTGGTAAGATTATGAACGCCGGTCGGGAGGGTGAGCCGGGTCGATGTTCGTACCATGCGGAGAATGTCCGCTTCGACGCAAGCCGTTGTTCAGGCCCTTTTCCGAGCCCGAGCTTTCTTTCGTCACGGCGATGAAGACCGACCACATCGTGGTTGCGCCGCGGTCGGACATCATTCAGGAGGACGAAGTCGGCGGCCCGATCTATACGCTGTTCGAGGGCTGGGCGATCCGTTACCACCGGCTGCCGAAGGGCGCCCGGCAGATCCTCGACATCGTGCTGCCCGGCGACATGATCGGCCTCGCCTCGGCGATCCTCGGCACGGTCAAGCACTCGGTCCAGGCGATCACCCCGGCAACCCTGTGCGTGCTCTCCGGCGGCGGCATCCCCGAATTGTTCGACCAGCATCCCGGGCTGGCGCTGAACATCATGCAGACCCGAGTCGAGGAGGAGCAGCGGGGCGACGTGCGGCTGTCCCTGCTGGGGCGCAGCAACGCCGGGCAGCGCATCGGCTATCTGATGCTCGAAACCTTCGACCGGCTGCGACAGCGCGGCATGGTCGACGGCGGCTCGACCTGCCCATTTCCGCTGCAGCGGCGCGACATCGCCGACGCCGTCGGCCTGTCGCGGGTCCATGTCGCACGCACCCTCGAGCGGCTGCGCGACGGCAAGCTGGCGGAGATCCAGGACGGGGTCCTGGTGCTATTCGACCGGGCGAGGCTCGCCGATCTCGCCGGCTACGTCCCGCTGCGGGTCGCGACCGGCCGGCGGGCCATTCTGTGACCCCGCCCGGCCGGTGACCCCCGCCCGGTGACCCCCGCCCGGCCTTCCGCCCGGCCGATGACCCCACCTGGCCGGATCACCGGCGCGGCGTACCCACGATCCGAGTGATCAGTTCATCCAGTTCGCTCAGACGAAAGGGTTTGCTCAGGAATGGAAACCCGGCATTGGCCGCCGGATCGCGGTTGCGCATGTCGCCCGAGGTCAGGATCGAGGGCACCTCGAGTGCGGCAGCGTGCTCGGCGAGCGAGCCTCCCGGCTCGCCGCTCATCACACAATCGATGACCAGAAGGTCGATCGTGTGGGAGGCGAGAAAGTCGCGGGCCTGTTGCGCCGAACCGGCCGATAGGACCGTGTGACCGCAGTCGCGCAGAAATTCGCAGACCACCTCACGCACCAGGCTTTCGTCTTCCACCACCAGAATGCAGGGCATGGCCGGGCTCCAGTGCGAAGGCTGAGGACACATATGAGACCTACCGACGATAAATGTTCAAGGCGGCAGTTACCGAACCCAAGCCACGTCAAGACGGCGGTTGACCGCGCCGGGCCGTCGGACACCAACGCTTAGCCGCCGGGAATCGGCGATTCGCGAGAAAATTCTTGCATCGGCAACGCCCGCATCCGACAGTGGCCCGAGGCTGGGGTGCCGTTCGGCCGCGCTTTGAGAGGTGCGGCGGCAGCGGCTGAGATCAGACCCAATGAACCTGGCCGGGTACGCCCGGCGAAGGGAGTCCGTGATTACCGCGCCGCTCACCGCTTTGCCAAATCGCCCGAAAACCGTCGTCATCGGCGCCGGGGTTATCGGATTGGGGATCGCCTGGCGCCTGGCGCAGGCGGGGTGCCCGGTCGCCATCTACGATCGCGGCCAGGCCGGCCACGGCGCCAGCCGGGCCGCGGCCGGCATGCTCGCCGCCGCGGTCGAGACCGAACCGGGCGAGGAGCCGCTGCTGGCGCTGACCCTCGAAAGCCAGCGTTTGTGGCCGGATTTCGCAAGCGAGGTCGAGGCCGCGTCGGGGATCGCCATCGGCTACCGCGACGAAGGCACGATGGTCGTCGCCCTGACCCGCGACGATGCCGAGCAGCTGCGCTTTACCTATCAGTTCCAGAAGGGCCTCGGTCTCGATCTCGAATGGCTGTCGGGGGCCGAGGCGCGCCGCCATGAGCCGCATCTGCGCCCCGGCATCCCCGGCGCGGTGCTGAGCCCGCGCGACCATCAGGTCGACAACCGCCTCCTCGCCCGCGCCCTTGCCGTCGCGGCGCAGCGGGCCGGCGCGGTGCTGCATCAGCGCAATCGCGTCCGCGAGGTCGAAATCGCCGGCGGGCGCGCCTGCGGCGTCGTCACCGATACCGGCCGCGAGCCGGCCGATATCGTGGTGCTGGCGGCCGGCGCCTGGTCGCGCGAAATCGGCGGCATTCCGCCGGCCTACCTGCCGCCGGTGCGCCCGATCAAGGGCCAGATGCTGGCATTGCGGATGGACCCGGCAGCGCCGCTGCTGCGGCATGTGATCTGGCTGCCGCGCGGCTATCTGGTGCCGCGGCTCGACGGCCGGCTGATCGTCGGCGGCACCGTCGAGGAGCGCGGCTTTGACGACGCGATCACGGCGGGCGGGCTGCTGGCGCTGCTCGACGGCGCCTGGCGCGCGGTGCCGGCGGTCGAGGAATTGCCGATCGCCGAGACCTGGGTCGGTTTCCGCCCGGGTTCGCGCGACGACGCGCCGATGCTCGGGCCCAGCGGCGTCGATGGGCTGGTGGTCGCCACCGGGCATCACCGCAACGGCATCCTGCTGACCCCGGTCACGGCGCAGATGATCAGCGCCTATTTGCTGACCGGCGTGCTGCCCGAGAGCCTTCGCCGGTTCAGCCCCGAACGGTTCGCCGCGGCGTCGCCGATTGCGGCCGGCGAGCCGCGCGCGGCAGTCGCTGTGGCGGCGCGATGATGCGGCTGCGGATCAACGGTGTCGAGGAGGAGGTCGCGGCGGCGAGCCTCGCTGAACTGCTGGTCGCCCGCGGCGTCGATCCCAAGGCGCGGTTTCTCGCCGTCGCCGTCAACGGCGCAGTGGTGCGCCGGGCGGAATGGACCGCGAAACCGTTGCTGCCGGGCGACGAGGTCGAGATTGTCCGCCCCTTTTCCGGCGGCTGATGCAACCGATGCAGGGAATCCTCCGATGACCGATCCGCTAATGATCGCCGGCGTCACCCTTTCCTCGCGGCTCATCGTCGGCACCGCCGGCTATCCGAACCAGCAGGTGCTGCTCGACTGCCTCGAAGCGAGCGGCGCCGAGATCGTCACCGTCTCGATCCGACGGATCAGCCTCGAGGGCTATGCGGAGAGCCTGGTCGACCTGCTCGGCGGCCGCTTTCGGCTCCTTCCCAACACCGCCGGCTGCGTCACCGCGCGCGATGCGATCCTGACCGCCGAGCTGGCGCGCGAGTCGCTCGAGACCGACTGGGTCAAGCTCGAGCTGATCGGCGACCGCGAGACGCTCTATCCCGATGTCGAGCAGCTGGTCCACGCCGCTGACGAGCTGGTCCGCGGCGGCTTTACCGTGCTGCCCTATTGCAACGAGGACCCGGTCGCGTGCCAGAAGCTCGCCGATGTCGGCTGCGCCGCGGTGATGCCGCTGGGTTCGCTGATCGGCTCGGGCATGGGCATCGCCAACCCGGCCGCGATCGAGCTGATCTGCCGACGCAGCCCGGTTCCGGTGGTGCTCGACGCCGGCATCGGCACCGCCTCGGACGCGGCGCTGGCGATGGAGCTGGGTTGCGATGCAGTGCTGGCCAACACCGCGATCGCCAAATCGCACGATCCGCGGCGGATGGCGGCGGCGATGCGCGCCGGGGTCGAAGGCGGAAGGCTGGCCCGCCTCGCCGGGCGCATTCCCAAACGCAGCTTCGCCGAACCGTCGAGCCCGCAACTCGGCCTCGTCGGCTCCTGAACGCGGCGCCCAGCGCCGCCCGCACCGGCGCGGGCCGAGGGCGTGATTTTCGCAATCCCGCTCTATGACGACAATCCGGTCCGGCGCGCGCCCGTCGTAAACTACTTTCTGATCGGGCTGTGCGTCGGCGTCTTTCTTTGGGAGCTCGGCCAGAACCAGCATCGGATTCTGCTCGGCCTCGGCATGATCCCGGCGGTGCTGTTCGGCTCGGCCCACCTGGCGCCGCAGCTGCGGGTGGTGCCGGCCTGGGCGACCTTGCTGACCAGCATGTTCCTGCATGGCGGCTGGTTCCACCTGATCGGCAATTTGCTGTTTTTGTGGATCTTCGGCAACAATGTCGAAGATGCGCTCGGGCACGCGCGCTATCTTTTCTTGTATCTGGCAAGCGGGATTGCGGCCGCACTGGTCCAGGCGGCGGCGAGCCCGGCCTCGCATGTGCCGATGATCGGCGCCAGCGGCGCCATCGCCGGAGTGCTCGGCGCCTACCTGCTGTTATTCCCGCGAGCCAACGTTCACGTCTTCATCTGGATCGTGATTTTTTTCCGCATCGTCAACGTACCGGCCTCGATCCTGCTCGGCCTGTGGTTTGCCATGCAGCTGGCGAGCGGCCTGGCCAGAGGACACGGCACCCCCGGTGTGGCGTTTTGGGCGCATGTCGGCGGCTTTCTGACCGGAATGATCCTCCTCACCATGCTGCGCCCGCGCGGCGTGGCCCTGCTGCAGCCGCCGCGCACCACCGTTTTCGCGACGGCGCGCCCGGGCGCATTCGCCAGCGGGCGCAGAGCGGGGCGCGGCTCGGTGCCCGCGGCCGGCCGCCCCTACCGGCGACCGCGCAGCCCCTGGGGCTGAGCCTGGCTCAGCGGATCGGCGGCGGCGTCATCCCGGCCGGCAACGGCTCGCGGCCGCTGATTTCCGGCGCGGCGGGCGGAGAAGCGGGTTGCGCGTTCGGGACAGGCGCCTGGGCTGGCGTGGCAGCGGGCGCGGAAGCCTGATCGAGTTCGGCCAGCAGCGAGTCGCTGACCCGCGGATCGACCGGCAAATGGTTGGCGGCCTGGAAGCGGATGATCGCGTCGCGGGTCTGCGGCCCGATTACGCCATCGGCCGGCGCCGACAGAAATCCCAGCCGCTGCAATGCCGTCTGCGCCGCGGCGACCGGGTCGCCGGCCGTGCCGGTGGCGATCCTCTGGCCGGTGGCGCGCCGATAGGCGAGCATCGCCCGCTGGGTTTTCGCCGACATCACCCCATCGAGGGGTCCCGGATCGTAGCCGAGCTGGCTGAGCCGGGACTGAAGCGCGGCAATCGCACCCGGCCCGCTTTCGGCCGGAGGCGCTGCCGCCGCATGGCCCAGCGCGGCGGCGAAAACGCAGGCCAATAGCGCGAGCCGGCGCATCGATCCCCTACTCCAATGAATCTCATCCAGGACTTCTAACACGGCAGCCCGGCTGGAGGCCGCGCTTGCAGTATGCAATAACGACCGGCATGACCGCCGGGCCGGGAGATGGACGAGCGCACATGACGGCAGATCCGGAAGAAGCCGCAATGACGGAGCGCTCCGCTCGGCTGCCGGTCGAGGATGCCGAGGTCGCCCTCTATGCGCCTCGGGGACTCGCTGGCGGGATCGCGGCGCTCGCTGGCGAGCCGGTCTTTGCCGCAATCCTGGAGCAGGCCGGCCCGCCGCGGTTTCGCCGCCGGCGCAATGGATTTGCCACCTTGCTGCACATCATCCTCGAACAGCAGGTGTCGATCGACGCCGCGGCGGCGATGCACCGACGGCTGAGCGCGCTGTGCCGGCCGCTGGCGCCCGAGGCGTTCCTCGCCCTCGACGACGCCACCCTGCGCGCCTGCGGGTTCAGCCGGCAGAAGATGGGGTATGCCCGTCACCTCGCGGCAAAAGTCGTCGCCGGGGAATTCGACTTTTCCGGTCTCGCCGAGGCCGATGACCAAGCCGCGCAGGCAGCGCTGATCGCGCTGAAGGGCATCGGCCGCTGGAGCGCCGAGATCTATCTGATCTTCGTGCTGGGGCGGCCCGATATCTGGCCCGCCGCCGATCTCGGCCTGCAGATCGCGGTCGGCCAGCGGCTCGGCCTCGCCTCGCGCCCGCCGGAGCCCGAGTTGCGGCGGATCGGCGAAGCCTGGCGGCCGTGGCGCTCGGTCGCCGCCTGCCTGTTCTGGCAATCCTATCTGCACGATCGCGGCCGGGCCCCGCCGGTGCTGGCGGCAGAACTCTACGCCTGAGGGTCAATGCGAGGAGCAATGCGAAACATCCGGGCGCTATGCGTCTATTGCGGCTCGTCCGGCGCGGTCGCCGCACCCTACCGCGAAGCGGCGAGCGAACTCGGCGGGAGTCTCGCTGCGGCCGGGATCGAAATCGTGTTCGGGGGCGGGCGGGTCGGGTTGATGGGGCTGCTCGCCGATGCCGGGCTCGCCGGGGGCGGCCGGGTGACCGGCATCATCCCGGCCCGGCTGCGCGACGCCGAACTGGCCCATCGCGGGGTCAGCGAGCTGGCGGTGGTCGACGGCATGCACGAGCGCAAGCGGCTGATGGCCGAGCGGGCCGACGCCTTCGCGGTGCTGCCGGGCGGCATCGGCACGCTCGACGAGATGTTCGAGATCCTTAGCTGGAGGCAATTGGGACTGCACGACAAACCGATATTCCTGGTCGATATCGACGGCTATTGGACGCTTTTGCGCGGGCTGCTCGACCACATCGTCGAGCGCGGCTTTGCCTCGGCGGCGACCCGTCGCCTGGTGCAGGTCGTTCCGAGCGTGGCGGCGCTGATGGCCGCTCTCCGCGACGCTGCGGCGCCAACCCGGGGCACCGGCCCGGAACGCCGCTGAGCGGATCCGAGCCGGGCGTCCGGACCCTATCCAGTCGACGCCGCAAAACCGGCGCATCGGGATCCGGCGATATCCACGGCGGCGGTGGATAACCCGGTGCAAAACCGCGGAACGAAGAGCTCGCAATCCAATCTTTACAATCGCTCGGCCGGTCTGCCTAGAAATGAGGCAAAAATCTAACTTATTGTGATACCGAAATAATCTTTCCGAAGATCGACAGATCGAGTTTGTTGTTGGTAACCCTTCGGTAACAAGTTGAAACAGCGCCGCAATTTGGCCTGGTTTGGACGCCCCTGGCGCCGCTGTGCACAAATTCGCCGGCAGACCCGCGCAACATCCCGGCGCCGATGCCCCAAAGCCCCGCCCTTTGCCGGCTTGTCGAGCCAGGTCTCGGCCTTTATCTTCGCGCGTTGGCGAAAGCTCCGGCCGGTCGGCGCTGGCCGCATGCGAGGATCATCGTGATGGCAAAAATCAAGGTGGCTCGACCCGTCGTGGAACTCGACGGCGACGAGATGACGCGGATCATGTGGAGATTTATCAAGAACAAGCTGATCCTGCCCTATCTCGACACCGAGCTGAAATATCACGATCTCGGCATGGAGCATTGCGACGCCCTCACGTCAGTGTAACAAGATCAGGCCATAATCGTTAATAGATCAACTCAGCCGAAACGAAAGCGGCGCGCGGAGGTGCAAGCATGTCAGATCTCGAAATCATTTGGACGAAGGTTGATGAAGCACCTGCGCTTGCTACGTTTTCCCTTCTGCCGATCGTCGAAGCCTTCGTCGGGGCGGCCGGCGTGAAGATGAAGCTGAAGGACATTTCGCTTACTGGCCGCATCATCGCCAACTTCCCCGACAAACTGACGCCAGCGCAAAAGATTAACGACGAGCTCGCCGAACTTGGCCAACTTGCGATGCGCCCCGAGGCCAACATCATCAAGCTGCCCAACATCTCCGCCTCGATCCCGCAGCTGAAGGCTGCGATCAAGGAGTTGCAGAGCAAGGGTTACGACGTGCCGGACTATCCGGACAGCGACGCGACGCCAGCGGATAAGGAAATCCGCGCCCGCTACGGCAAGGTGCTCGGCAGCGCGGTCAATCCGGTGCTGCGCGAGGGCAATTCCGACCGCCGCGCCGCCGGCGCCGTGAAGCAGTACGCGCGCAACAATCCGCATAAGATGGGCGCCTGGACCAAAGACTCGAAATCGCGCGTGGCTGATATGTCGGGCGGCGATTTCTATGGTTCGGAAGTCGCGACGACGATTGCAGCGCCGACCAATGCCCGTATCGAGCTGGTCGGCAGCGATGGCGCGGTCACGGTGCTGAAGGCGAAGACGCCGCTTCAGACCGGCGAGATCATCGACGCGGCGGTGATGAACCGTAAGGCGTTGCGCGCCTTCTTCGCCGCGCAGATCGATGCCGCGAGGAAGGACGATGTCCTATTCTCGCTGCACGTCAAGACGACCATGATGAAGATCTCCGATCCCATCATCTTCGGTCATTGCGTTTCCGTGTTCTTCGCCGATGTGTTCGAGAAGCATGGCGCCACGCTGACGCGCCTGGGCGTTGATCCCGACAACGGCATGGGCGACATGCTGACCCGGATCGAGAAATTGCCGGAGGCTGAAAGGGCGGCGATCAAGGCCGATATCGAGGCCACCTATGCGAAGCGGCCTGGCCTGGCCATGGTCAATTCCGAGCGGGGAATCACCAATCTGCACGTGCCGAGCGACGTGATCATCGATGCATCGATGCCGGCGATGATTCGCGAATCCGGGCATATGTGGGGCGCTGACGGCAAGCTGCACGACGTGATCGCCGCGATCCCCGATCGTTGCTACGGGCCACTGTTCGAGGCCGTCATCGAGGACTGCAAGGCGCATGGCGCCTTCGACCCGAAGACGATGGGCTCGGTGCCGAACGTCGGGTTGATGGCGCAGCAAGCCGAGGAATATGGCTCGCACGACAAGACGTTCGAGGTCGCCACGGGCGGAACGGTGCGCGTGGTCGCCGATGACGGCACGGTTCTGCTGTCAGAGAAGGTCGAAACCGGTGACATCTTCCGGATGTGCCAGGTCAAGGACGCGCCGATCCGGGACTGGGTCAAGCTCGGGGTGCGCCGCGCGCGCCTGACCAGAACCCCGGCGGTGTTCTGGCTCGACAGCAAACGCGCGCACGACGCGCAGTTGATCGCCAAGGTCGAGACATACCTGAAGAACGAGGACACATCGGGTCTCGACATCCGCATCCTGGCGCCGGTCGAGGCCATCAAGTTCTCGCTCGACCGCATCCGCAAGGGGCTCGACACCATCTCCGTCACGGGCAATGTGCTGCGCGACTACTTGACCGATCTTTTCCCGATCATGGAGCTGGGCACGTCGGCCAAGATGCTGTCGATCGTTCCGCTGCTGGCGGGCGGCGGGTTGTTCGAGACCGGGGCCGGCGGTTCGGCGCCCAGGCATGTGGAGCAGTTCCAGCACGAAGGCTATCTGCGCTGGGATTCGCTGGGTGAGTTCCTGGCGCTTGGCGCGTCGCTGGAACATCTGGCGCAGACAAGTGGGAATAAGGACGTGCAGGTTCTGGCCGAGACGCTCGATGAGGCCAACGGCAAGATCCTTGAGTACAACCGTTCGCCGGCGCGGAGGGTTGGCGAACTGGATAATCGTGGCAGCCATTTCTACCTGGCGCTGTATTGGGCGCAGGCGCTGGCCGGGCAGCACAACAGCCCGGCACTTGCAGCCCGCTTCAAACCGCTGGCGGAGGCGCTGGCGGCCAACGAGGCCAAGATCAATGCCGAGCTGATCGCCGCGCAGGGTAAGCCGGTGGATACGGGCGGTTATTATCTGCCCGATCAGGCTAAGACATCGGCGGCGATGCGGCCGAGTGCGACGCTGAACGCCGCGCTCGCCGCTCTCTGACGCGGCGTCAGGCGGAGCTCGACACGAGTTTGCAGAAGACAATGGGCTAGGCCGGCCTGACCAACTAGGGAGGAGGAAGAACGATGCGGCTCAGCATTCTCGACGATTATCAGGGTGTCGCGCTCGACATGGCGGACTGGTCGCCGGTGAGGAGCCGCGGTATCGAAATCGCCGTCGAGCGTCATCCCTTCGCCGATGAGGACGCCGTCGTGCGGGCGCTGGCCGATTCCGAGGTCGTGGCGGCGATGCGCGAGCGCACGCCGTTCCCGAGATCGGTCGTCGACCGGCTTCCCAAGCTGAAACTCTTGATCACGACCGGCATGCGCAACGCGTCCTTCGACATGGCTGCGTTAAAGGACCGCGGCGTCACGGTGTGCGGCACCGGCGGTCCCGGCGGTGGCAACGAGGACACCGCCGAACTCGCCTGGGGCCTGATCCTCGGCGCGGCGCGGCGCATCGCCGAGGATCATCAATTCATGCGGCTGGGCGGATGGCAGACCCGGATCGGCCACCGCGTCGCCGGCAAGACGCTCGGTCTCTTGGGCCTCGGGCGCCTCGGCAGCGCGGTTGCCCGCGTCGGGCTTGCCTTTGGCATGAAGGCGGTCGCCTGGAGCCAGAACCTCTCGGCGGAGAAGGCCGCGGCGCAGGGCGTCGAGCGGGTCGAGAAGGACGAATTGTTCCGCCGCGCCGACATCCTCTCGGTGCATCTGGTGCTGAGCCCGCGCAGCCGCGGCCTGGTCGGCGCTCGCGAGATCGGGCTGATGAAGCCGAGCGCCATCCTGGTCAACACCTCGCGCGGCCCGATCGTCGACACCGAAGCGGTGATCGCGGCGCTCAAGGCGGGCCGTCTCGCCTATGCCGGGTTCGACGTCTACGACAAGGAACCTCTGCCGATCGACCATCCGCTGCGCACGGCGCCGAACGTGATTCTGACCCCGCATATCGGCTATGTCACCGACGAAAACTACCGCAGCTCCTACCCGCAGATCGTCGAGAACGTCGCCGCCTTTCTCGACGGCGCGCCGATCCGGGTGATTTAGCGCCCTCGCCGGCGTCCAGCGCAAATGAGCAGCGTCTCGCTGCGGCCCTCGGAGGACCGCGATGTGGCGGCGATCACGGCGATCTATGGACATCACGTCCTGCACGGCGTCGCCTCGTTCGAAGAGGAACCGCCCGGTCTCGACGAGATGGCCCACCGTCGCCGCGAGATCCTGGCCCGCGGGCTGCCCTATCTGGTCGCCGAAGGATCGGGGCGGCTACTCGGCTATTGCTATGCGAGCCTTTATCGGACGCGCGCGGCCTATCGGTTCACCGTCGAGGACTCGATTTATGTCGATGCCGCCGAGATCGGCCGCGGGGTCGGTCGCGCCCTGCTCTCGGCGCTGATCGAGCGCTGCGCCGCGCAGGGCTATCGGCAGATGGTGGCGGTGATCGGCGGTAGCGATCAGTGGCCGTCGATCCGCCTGCACGCGGCGCTGGGCTTTGCGCGGATCGGCGTATTGCCGGCGATCGGCTTCAAATTCGGCGGCTGGGTCGATACCGTTCTGATGCAACGCGCCCTGGGCCCGGGCGCCGAGGCGCCGCCCGGCAATATCGGAGGTGAGCATGGCTGACGCGTTTGCCGATCCCGACAGGATCGAAGGCTACCACGCCCATATCTATTACAGCCCCGCCACCCGCGCGCAGGCCGAGCAACTGCGCCGGGGGATCGGCGAGCGCTTCACCGCCAAGCTCGGCAATTGGCATGACGAGCCGGTCGGCCCGCATCCGGTATCGATGTACCAGGTGGCCTTTGCCGCCGAGGCGTTTCCGCGGCTGGTGCCGTGGCTGATGCTGAACCGTGACGGGCTCGACGTGCTGGTGCACCCGATGTCCGGCGACAGCCTGGCCGACCACACGCGGTTCGCGATGTGGCTCGGCCAAGCCCTGCCGCTGCGGCTCGAGGTCTTGCGGCGCGCTACCTGAGCTTATATTCGGCCCATCACCAACAAGATGATGACGATGACGAGCAAGAGGCCCATCCCGCCGCTCGGATAGTACCCCCAGCCGCCGCTGTAGCCCCAGGTCGGCAGGGCGCCGATCAGCAGCAGAATCAGAATGACCAGAAGGATTGTGCCTAGCATCGCAGCCCGCGCATTATCGTTGATCACCGCTGGTAGAAACCCGCGATGCGGCGGCGAAGTTCCACGTCCGGTTTCGAAAAAAACGTGGAACTCGCCGGGCTGACCCCACCGCGCAGCCGGCGGCGACGGCGGCTCTGCTAGGCGCGGGTGGGTCCCAGCCAGTGGCGGACCGGGCCGCAATCGACATGAACGAAATCCGCCCGCGGGTAATAGCCGACGCCGCCGGATCTAAGGCTCAGCGCGGCATTGCGCAGCTGGCTGAGGCTGCGCCCCTCGCTGCGCAGGTCGACCGCCATTCCCTTGATGTGATAGCTGTGCTTGGCCACGCCATTGCCTTGTAGATACAGCCTCCGGTTGGTGGCCGGCGAACGGTAGCCGCAGACCACCAGGAACGGATCGGGCGTGTCGAGGCGATCGCGCAACATGCCGAGGACATCGAGCACCCCGGCATTCATCGGTCGGATTTCGCCCGAATCGTGATCCCGCAGGATCCAGTTGATGTCGCGCACCGCCTCGCGAATGTAGTGACCATCGGCCCAATAGACCGTGCGCAGCCATTCGCCGGTATGAACGTTGTAAAGCGACACCGATCGCGGAGCGAAGGATACTGCCGCGGCGGGCTTGACCAGACCGACGGCAGTGACGGCAGCGGCGGCGCCGAGAAGCCGGCGCCGGCTGAACAGTGCGGATACGTGCAATGGTTACTCCCCCGAGTTCCCCGGGAGGGGCCATAGCATCCGAAATCGCCTCGAACAACCCCGATCGGCCCTAAACCAGGCAGTTAGTCGCGCATTGTCGCGGTTTTCTGCGCAACGGTTGAACTAGCCTGTCCAGTTTTTACTCTTTCGGTTGGATGGCCGCCCGATCTCTGGGCCATCGGCCGCGATTCCGCCCGGCTAAGATATGCCCAGACCCCCGGATCGCGCCGATAGGGATCGCCGTAGAACGCGATCGAACCATCCGATTCGACATCGGCGGTGTGATAAACGATGAAAACCGGCAGCGGTTTGGGCAATGCCCGCCGATGCGTATGGTCGATGTCGATCGCTCTTTCGATCTCTTCAGGGCTTGCCCCGAGCAGCAGGGAGGCAAGGGTTTGCGGGTTTTCGACCCGCACGCAGCCATGACTCATCATCCGGTTCGCGGCGTGGAAACGCCATTTCTCCGGCGTGTCGTGCAGATAAACGTCGAACCGGTCGTCCATCTCGAATTTGAGGCGTCCGAGAGCGCTGTATGGGCCGGCTTCCTGCTGCACCGCCATCGGCCCGCGATATCGCATGTGATGTTCGGCCAGATAGTGGCGATCGGCCGCCAGCTTCGGCAGAATTTCCTTCTCGAAGATCGAGCGCGGAACATTCCAAGGCGGGTTGAACAGCACGCTTTGGATGATCGATTGGAGCTCGGGCGTCTGCTTGTCGAACTCGCCGATGACGACGCGGGTGGTGAAAACCGGCCGATCATCGCGGAACAGCTGCAATTGGGCGATTGCCGTGTTGACGACCAGCCGATCAGCCGGCAGATCGCGCGGCAGCCAGCGCAGCCGCTCCAGATTGATCGCGATCTGACGCGCCCGCAGCAAGGCGCCGGCGACGCTGATCCGCGTCTGCTGGCGATGCGGCCCGGCGGCGCCGGATCCGCCGGCGGACGCGGCGCGGGCGAGCTCGCCCGCATAGGCGCGGCGCATCGCCAGATATTCCGGCCATGCCGGAGCGAGCGCCTCGATCGCGGCTCCCGGATCGGGTGCGGTGATCGCGGCATCGACCGCCGCGACGGCATCGATCGGCTGCGGCTGGAGGTCTTCGTCGTCGGGGCGGGCCTCGACCGGCATCGCGCCGCGCGCCAGCGCGTCGGCATAGGCGAGCACCGCGTCGGACACCAGGATGTCGTGGTCGATCGGGGATGTTGCTGCGGCGCGCCCGCCGAGTACGGCGCTGTGGAACGAGGCAGGGTCGAGCCCTTGCTCGCCGGCGCGCTGCACCGCGGCCCACAACGCGGCGGCGGCCGCCGGATGGCGGTCCCAGACCGTCTGGTATCCGTGCGCCTGATAAAAGCGGCGCACCAGGTGTTCGTGCAGCCGTTCGCCCGCGACCACCAGCCGGCTCGCCGTGTCGAGCCGGTCTTCGATCTCGACATTGCCGTCGAACGGGGTCAGGGTCGGGGCGGCAGCGGGGATTGCGGGCGCGGCCGGCGCCGGCGGATCGGCGGTCGCGTGCGGCGGCAGCGCGAGCGACGCGGCGCCGATCGCAAATGCGAGCGCGCCTCCTTTCGCAACCTTTCCGGCGCCGTGCCGAACCACTGGCGGAATTAGCACTGCCCCTCGCTTTTGCCGGAGCCGCCGGCCACGCGGTCACGTCGAAGACGATCGATCGAATTTGCGCTTCGCGATAGAAGGTTGTCGCGCTCCTCGTCCGGGGAAAGACTACCACGAACAAAGCCGATCTGCATCTGACGCATACGGAGAGCGGTGGCGATGAGGCGAGGCGCGCGCGCCCCGGAGGATGAGACCGAGGCCAGCGTGGAGCAGACGCCGAAGCGCGTGCTGCGCGAGGTGTTCGGCTTCGACGATTTCCGCGGCTCGCAGCGGGCGGTCATCGACCAGGTCGCCGGCGGCGGCGATGCGGTCGTGCTGATGCCGACCGGCGGCGGCAAATCCCTGTGCTACCAGATACCGGCGCTGCTGCGCCCGGGCCTCGGCGTCGTCGTCTCGCCGCTGATCGCGCTGATGAAGGACCAGGTCGATGCGCTGCGCCAAGCCGGCGTCCGCGCCGCCGCGCTGAACTCGCGGCTGCCGCCGGGCGAGGCGAGCGAGATCGAGCGGGCGGTCGGCGACGGCGCGCTCGATCTGCTCTACGTATCGCCCGAGCGGCTGATGACGCCGCGCTGCCTCGATCTGGTCGGGCGTTCGCGGCTGGCGCTGTTCGCGATCGACGAGGCGCACTGCATCTCGCAATGGGGCCATGATTTTCGCCCCGAATACCAGCAGCTCTCGATCCTCAAACGGCGCTTTCCGGAGGTGCCGCTGCTGGCGCTGACCGCGACCGCGGACGAGCCGACCCGGCGTGACATCATCGCCCAGCTCGGGCTTGGCCAGGCGCCGGTCTTTGCCGCCGGCTACGATCGTGCGAACCTGTTCTACCGGATCGTCGCCAAGCGCAGCCCGCTCGAGCAGCTCTGGAAATTTCTCGCCGCGGAACATTCGGGCGATGCCGGGATCGTCTACTGTTTCACCCGCAAGGCGGTCGATGAGACCGCGGCCTGGCTGGCGGCGCGCGGCCGCACGGCGCTGCCCTACCACGCCGGCCTCGATGCGGCGACGCGCGAGCGCAACCAGGAGCGCTTTTTGCGCGAGGAAGGCGTAATCATCGCCGCGACGATCGCCTTCGGCATGGGGATCGACAAGCCCAATGTCCGCTTTGTCGCCCATCTCGACGCGCCCAAGAACCTCGAAGCCTATTACCAGGAAACCGGCCGCGCCGGGCGCGACGGGCTGCCCGCCGATGCCTGGATGAGCTATGGCATCGCCGACGTCATGAATCTGCTGCGGCTGATCGAGGCCGGCGAGGCGGGCGAGCGCCAGCGCCGCATCGAACGGCAAAAGATCGAGGCGCTGATCGGCTATTGCGAGACGGTCTCGTGCCGCCGGCAGGTACTGCTCGGCTATTTCGGGGAGCCCGACCATCCGCCTTGCGGCTACTGCGACAATTGCCGCGAGCCGGTCGCGAGCTGGGACGGAACCGTCGCCGCGCAAAAGGCGCTCTCGGCCATCTACCGCACCGGACAGCGCTTTGGCGCGCATTACCTGGTCGATGTGCTGCTCGGCGCCGATAACGAGCGGATCAAGCGCCTTGGGCATGACCGGCTGAAGACTTTCGGGATCGGCGGCGAACTCGACCGAAGCGCCTGGCTTTCGGTGTTCCGCCAGCTGGTGGCGCAGGGGCTGGTGACGCCCGATCTCGCCGGGCATGGCGGTCTGTCGCTGACGCCGGCGGCCGCGGAAATCCTGCGCGGCGTCAAGAATGTGCATTTCCGCCTCGACCCGCAACGCCAGGGAAGGGAGCGGGCGCGCTCGCGTGACCGCGACGGGGCGGCCGCGTCCGCCGGTCTCGATCCTGCCGCGCAAGGCTTGTGGGAGGCGCTGCGCGCCTGGCGTCTGGAAGAGGCGCGCCGTCAGGAATTGCCGCCTTACGTGATCTTTCACGATACCACGCTGATCGAGATCGCGCGCCGCCGGCCGGCCTCGCTGGCGACGCTGGCCGAGATTTCCGGAGTGGGCCGCAGCAAGCTCGAACGCTACGGCAATGCCGTCATCGCCGTTGTCGCGGCCAAAAACGCGGAAAATTCGGCGCCGGCTTAACCGCTCGTCAAGCATTCGATCGCATCCTGCGCACGATTAACCCCAAGGAGAATCCTATGCGTGCGCTTTATGTGAGATACATCAAGGATAACGCCGGCGTCACGGCGATCGAATACGGATTGATTGCGGCGCTGGTCGCCGTCGTCTGCATCGCCGCCTGGAAGCTGCTCGGCACCAGCCTCAGCACGTCATTCAGCCAGGTCGCCAGCAGCGTCTAGCCGAGCGAGATAATCGATCGTCAGGTAACGCTCGACGGCACCGCTTGCGGCGTCGAGCGCTGACCAGCCACGCCACCCAGGATCGCAGAGGCGATGTGGCAGCCGCCGCCGCGCCCGACTGCCGACCACATCGCCGCTGGCGCCGGCTTTGCCGCGAAGGGCTCGCTTCGGCTGCGCGGCTCGCCCGCAACGAGCGCGGCGTCACCGCACTGGAATACGCCTTTATCGCCGGGCTGGTGGCGATTGCAATCGTTGGCGTCGTGACCAGTTTGGGCACCTCGGTCAGCGGCCTGTTCGGCTCCGTGCTCAGCGGGTTTTGAGGCCGATAGCGAACGGACGCGCCCCGCTTCCCTGAATTCGGGGTCGTCCCCATCGCTGGTATCGGCCGCGCCGCAAGCTTCCGACAGACACCTTCGAAACCGAGCCGCATCTCCCTGGAACGTGGTTACTTCGCCGGAAATTAGGACCTCATCAAGGTTTTGGCAGGACCCTCGCGCATCATCGAACCTCAGGAGGATCATGATGCGCCCGAGGACATTGCAGTTGATCAGGGACGACGCTGGTGTGACCGCGATCGAGTACGGTCTGATTGCCGCACTCGTCGCCATCGTCTGCATCGCCGCCTGGCAGTTGCTGGGCACCAACCTCAGCACGGCGTTCAGCAACATCGCCGGCAGTGTCTGAAACGACAAACTTCCGACCGGGTTACGTTCGACGGCCCGGATTGTTCTCGCAACCGACGGCGGTCATCCGCGGGCCCGGCACGCTCGCGGATACCACGGCAATCGGCCAGCCAAGAGGGCAACACCATTACCATCGCCTCGGTCTGCGAACCTTTGTCAGTTTGGCCCTCCGGCCATCTGCTGAGGCGTCGGCGGATCTTCTTCCTTTGCGGAATCCTGCTGGTCGTCGAACTGGCCTGCTTCCTGTTTCTGGCGGCCGGCACCTATGGCCTGATCGAGCCGCTGCCAAAGCCGACCAGCACCGATTTTGTCAGCTTTTACGCGGCCGGAAAGCTGGCGGATGCGGGCACGCCCGCGCTCGCCTACGACAGGGCCGCACATTATGCCGCCGAGGAACGCGCGACCCAGCCCGGGATCATTTACAATTTCTTTTACTACCCTCCGATGTTCCTGCTGCTCTGCGCCGCCCTCGCCAGACTGCCTTATCTGGTGGCGTTTGTCGTCTTCGAAGCAGCGACCCTTTGCGGTTACCTGTTCGTGCTGCGGCGAATCCTTGGAGAGCGCGGTGCGGCGGTGCTGCTGCCCCTGCTCGCCTTCCCGCCGGTGCTGTGGACGATCGGCTTGGGGCAGAACGGGTTTCTGACCGCCGGCTTGTTCGCAGGCGCGACGTTGCTGGTGGACCGGCGCCCGGGGATCGCGGGAATGCTGTTCGGCGCGCTGTGCTGCAAGCCGCATTTCGCGCTGCTCGTTCCGGTGGCTCTCGCCGCGGGCGGCCGATGGCGCGCCTTCGCCGCGGCGTTCATTTCCACAGCCGGGTTCTGCCTGCTGTCCCGAGCCTGCTTCGGCCAGGGAACATGGCACAATTTCCTGATCGCGGCCGCGGCATCCGCCAAGGTCTATCAATCCGGACGCATCGCCTTTGGCGGCTTCGTTACGCCATTTGGCGCAACGCGGCTGCTCGGCGGATCGATAGCCCTCGCCTATGGCGCGCAGGCCGGCGCGACGTTGGCCGCCGCAGCCCTTGTCGGCTTTGTCTGGCGCCGCAATCTGCCATTGCCGATCCGTGCGGCGAGCCTCGTTGCGGCCACGCTGGTGGCGGTCCCGCTGGCATTGTTCTACGATCTCGTATTGGCCGGAGTGGCGGCCGCCTGGCTGCTGCGCGGCGAGGGCAATTATCGCCTGCCCGAATGGGGAAAACTGGCGCTGGCGGTACTCTATGTGCTGAGCCTCGACCCGCGTGGGATTGCCGCGGAGTGGCATCTGCCGGTCGGACCGTTGATCGCCGTGGCTCTGGTCGCGTTGGTCGGGACCGTGGTCTGCCGCGGTACGCTCGCTGCGAAAAGCGTCGCCATCGGCGGCCAGGCGCCGCTGTACCCGAGCGCAATTGCCGGATCTTAGCCGGCGGCCGCTCTCAACGATCCGGCCCGCCGCCGCGGCGCGAGCCGGAGCCGCGATATTGCTGCAGTCGGGTCGAGCGCAGTCCGGGCAAGCCGTGGGCTTCGAACGCCTGCTGCCAGGAGAGGAACTCCTCTTCCGACAACTGGTAGCGGCGACACGCTTCCTCGCGGGTCAAAAGACCGCGCGCCACGGCGGTTATGACCGCCGCCTTTCGGCGGAATGTCCACCGTCTGACATCCGGAGGCGGCAGCTCGGGCATCGAGGAGGGCGGTTCAGCCACGATCCAATGGCCCATCGATCCCCCACTCGGCGACGCCGAATGTCTCGATCCATCGCGCGCGGCGGGCGACCGCGACTTGGTTCTCTTCTGGCTCCATGACCTGAATACTTCTGGCCCAATCGCTTCAATCGCGGCTGAGACCGTTGTGCTCGCGACTGCCTTGGGATCACACTCCGCAAGGTTTAACCCGAACACAGGTTCTCTTCCCGCACACTTTTAATTACGCCTGAAAGGCACAAATCATCCATAAAATTGATAGTTAATTAAGCAGCATTCATGGTTAACTTGTCTGTCTTGGTTTAATTAGGGTCGCAACACTCCGGGGGTCGGAGGTTTTCTCGAACCCAACCGCCGAACATTACCTGCGGGCTCGCGCATCTTCGTCAGCGTCGAGCGCGAGTCTCTCGACCGGTCAGCGGCCCACGCGGCATATCTGCGCAACCACCGGCGGCCGTCGCCCATGCCTGCGTGCACAGGGCGCCGGCGGTAGCCTATCGAACCACCTCGGGTCGAACCGAATCGCCGCAGAACCGGGAGTAGCGAGCAGTGCCCCGAGCGCCGGCGCCCGAGCGCTTTCAGGGGCTGTCACCGGCGACGCGCCTGCGGCGGCGCCGGGGATGGCAGCGGGATCCGCCTCCCGGGCTGCTGGCGCGAAATTTCGCCGGGCTAGGTGATGCGCGCCTCGCGCACCCCGCGGGCCAAGGCGCGGATATCGGCGAGTACCGCGTCGACGAGGCCGGGTTTGGCGCGGCCGTCGGGGTCGAGGTTCGAGGCGAGACGCTGCACCAGGGCCGAGCCGACCACTGCGGCATCGGCGGCGCGAGCGACCGCGGCCGCCTGCTCCGGGCTCTTGATGCCGAAGCCGACCGCGACCGGCAGCATGGTGAACCGGCGCAGCCGCGCCACCGCGGCGGCGACTTCGGCGGAATCGGCCGAGCGGGTGCCGGTGATCCCGGCAATCGCGACATAATAGAGAAAACCGCTGGCGCGCTCGACGATCCGCGGCAGGCGGTTCTCGTCACTGGTCGGGGTCGCCAAGCGGATGACATCGAGACCGGCGGCGCGCGCCGGAAGGTTCAGCTCCTGATCCTCTTCGGGCGGCAGATCGACGACGATGACGCCGTCGACCCCGGCCGCCGCCGCATCGCCGGCAAACGCCTCGGCGCCATAGCGGTAGATCGGGTTGTAATAGCCCATCAGCACGATCGGGGTCGCGTCGTCCTCGCGGCGCAACGCGCGCACCAGCGCCAGGGTGCCGCGCAATGTCATGCCCGCCTTCAGCGCCCGCTGGCCGGCATCCTGGATCGCCGGTCCGTCGGCCATCGGGTCGGAAAACGGCATGCCGATCTCGATCAGATCGGCGCCCGCGGCCGGGAGCCCGCCAAACAGCCGGGCCGAGGTGTCGAAATCGGGGTCGCCGGCGGTCAGATAGGCGACGAGACCGGCGCGTCGCTCCGCCCGCAACGCCGCAAAGCGCTGCCCGATGCGGTTCACAGCCGGACCCCGAGATGCTCGGCGACGGCGAAGACGTCCTTGTCGCCGCGGCCGCACATGTTCATCACGATCAGATGGTCGCGCGGCAGGCTCGGAGCGATCTTGCCGACATGGGCCAGCGCGTGCGCCGGCTCCAATGCCGGGATGATGCCTTCGAGCCGGCTCGACAGCTGAAACGCTTCGAGCGCCTCGCGGTCGCTGATCGAGACATATTCGACCCGGCCCAAATCGTGCAGCCAGGCATGTTCCGGACCGATGCCGGGATAATCGAGACCGGCCGAGATCGAATGCGCGTCGCGGATCTGGCCGTCTTCGTCCTGCAACAGGTAGGTGCGGTTGCCGTGCAATACGCCGGGCTCGCCGCCGTTCAGCGACGCCGCATGCAAGCCGGTCTCGATGCCGTGGCCGCCGGCCTCGACGCCGATCATGCGGATGCCCGGCTCGTCGAGAAACGGATGAAACAGCCCCATCGCGTTCGAGCCGCCGCCGATGCAGGCGATCAGGGTATCGGGCAGCCGACCCTCGGCTTTCTCCAGCTGGGCGCGCGTCTCATGGCCGATCACCGACTGAAAGTCGCGCACCATCGCCGGATAGGGGTGCGGCCCGGCGACCGTGCCGATCACGTAAAAAGTGTCGTCGACATGGCCGACCCAGTCGCGCAACGCCTCGTTCATCGCATCCTTCAGGGTCGCGGTCCCCGAATGCACCGGCACCACCTCGGCGCCGAGCAATTTCATGCGGAAGACGTTGGGCTTTTGCCGCTCGATATCGGTGGCGCCCATATAGACGACGCAGGGCAGGTCGAAGAGCGCGCAGGCGGTCGCCGTCGCCACCCCGTGCTGGCCGGCGCCGGTCTCGGCGATGATGCGGCGCTTGTTCATCCGCCGCGCCAGCAGGGTCTGACCCAGCACGTTGTTGATCTTGTGCGCGCCGGTGTGGTTGAGCTCGTCGCGCTTCAGATAGAGCCTGGCGCCGCCGAAATGCCGGGTCAGCCGCTCGGCGAAATAGAGCGGGCTCGGCCGCCCGACATAATGTTCGAGGTAATAGTCGAGTTCGGCCTGAAAGCCGGGGTCGGCGCGCGCCGCGGCATAGGCCGCCTCGACCGCCAGCACCAGCGGCATCAGGGTCTCGGCGACATAGCGCCCGCCATAGATGCCGAAATGGCCGCGCTCGTCGGGACCGCCGCGAAAACTGTTCGGTAGCTGCATCACTGATCCTCTCGGCGCCGCAGCATGCCTCAGCGCGCCACACATCGCACGGGAAAACACCCCGGTGTCGCCGCGAACGGACCTTGCCGCGCGAACGAGGCAGGGGTGAGGGCTTCGGCGGCCGCTGCGCACGATTCATGGCGACGCCGATCGTCGTCAGGAAATTTGGTTGCGGGGCGCCCCTATTGGGTGGAGCATCATCCTCAGGGGCCGGGAAATACTGCCGAATGTTGTCGCTATCGTTTCTCGGCTTCGCATTCTTTGCGGTGGTGCTGATTGGCGCGTTTGCCGTTCGCAGCGCGGCGGGTTTCGGAGCGGGGTTGATCGCGGTGCCGATGCTCGCCTTCATCCTGCCGGTGCCAACCGCAGTGGCGATAGCGGCGATTTTCACGACCGTCACCTCCGCCGGACAGATCGGCCGCGACTGGCGTCAAATCGCGTGGAACCAGTTTCTTCTGCTATCGCTCTTTACAGTAATCGGCATAGGATTGGGCTTTTATTTCCTACAGACTTCGGACGAAAAAACATTACGGCGTGGCCTGGGTGTTTTTTTGGTGCTCTATTCCATCTATGCTTTGTGGGCCCGCGGAACTTCTCCGGTGCTCCCGGCACGGTGGCGCGGCGCTCTCGCCGTCGGCGCTGGCATCGCCGGAGGCTTCTTTGGCGCTCTGTTCGGCGGTGGGGCTGGGCCGATATACGTCATTTACTTCAACTCGTTGCGATTGGAGAGAGAAGCTTTCCGGGTAACCATGAGCACGGTCGTGTTCGTTGCCGGAGCGGCTCGCATCGCCGGATACGCAAATTTTGGCTTTTACCGGGCCTCGACGCTGACGCTGCTGGCGGCTGGATTGCCGCTGGTGATGGTCGGCTCCTGGTTGGGAGACCGGCTCGCGCATCACCTCAACCCACGGATTTTTGGCGCCCTGGTGGGCGGTCTTGTGTTGCTCGCCGGCGCCGTCCTTTTCCTCAGATAGGCGAGCTGGTGATCGGCGGGGCGGTCAGATTTTTCTCTTTTGCCGATCGTCGATCCGGCATACTGACCCCAGCCTGTAACCCGTATTCTGCTGGTGAGGCGGAAGCGGCGGGCAGATCTGCCTATGATCAGGAGAGAACGGAATGTTCAGCCATATCATGATCGGGAGTAACGACATCGCCCGGTCGAAGAAATTCTACGATGCCATCTTCGGAGTGCTGGGCGTCAGTCCTGCCACCCCGGACGCCAGGGGCCGGCTGGCCTACGCGCATAATGGCGGGCGCTTCATGGTGTCGAAGCCGATCGACGGCAAGCCTGCCTGCTCGGCCAATGGCGGCACGATCGGCTTTTTGATGAGCAACACCGAGCAGGCCAAGGCGTGGCACGATGCCGGCGTCGCGAATGGCGGCACCTCGATCGAGGACCCGCCAGGCATCCGCCAAGGGGCCGCCGGGCAGATGTATCTCGCCTATCTGCGCGATCCCGACGGCAACAAGATCGTCGGGCTTTATCGCGTGCCGGCCTGAACGATCGCGAAATATGTTGAGATAGAATCATCCCTTTCGTCGCCATGGCCGGGCCGGGCTGGTCCTGGCTTGACCCGGCCATCCGCGTCTTCCGTCTGGGAAGTGGCGACCAAAGACGTGGACCCCCGGGTCAAGCCCGGGGGAGGCGAATTTTAGGACGTTTCAACATCAGGAGATCGCGCTCTACCCGCGTCTGACCAAGCGCATCAGCGGTTTTCGAGCCGATAGCGCAGCCAAACCGCGCCGCCCTCCAGCACCTCGGTGCTCGCCAAGGTCATCGAGCGGATCGGGGCGGCGACGCCGGCATCCTCGTCGCTGGAGTCGAAGATGCTCGGGGCGCCCTTCGCGCCATCGATTGCCGGGCAGATCGCCAGGCTGATCTCGTCGATCAGGCCGGCCCGCAGAAAGGCCCCGTTCGAGCCGCCGCCGCCTTCGAGCAGCAGATGTTCGATCCCCAATTCGCGGTTCAGGACCTCCAGCGCCAAGCCGAGATCGAGCTCCTCTCCGCCGGCGAAGATGTAGGAGACGCCATCCCGGCGCAGGCCCGCCAGATGCGCGTCGGAGACCCGCTCGCGTCAGCACCGCGACGATCGGGTCGCCGCCGATCTCGGACCGTCCCCAGGCGATCTTGCCCCGCGCGTCGAGGGCGATGCCGTAGGCTTTCGCGTCGCGCCGCGCGAACCAGGGTTCCCGCGGATAGGTCTGGTCGGTGTGATCGGGGTAGGATTGGGCCTTGGCGTATTCGCTGCCGGTCACCCGGCCGATCAGCCAGGAGCCGCCGCCGAGCTCTTCATGCAGGCGCTCGAACAGCCCCGGCATGCGGTTCTCGGCCGGCCGCCACCGGCTGCCGAGAATGCGGCCGTCGACGCTCGAATTCATGTGGCAGATCACATAAGGCTTCATTTCCGCACCACGGCTATGTCGCAATTTATCCCATGCCGCTTCAACGTAAGTAGTAGTCGTCAGCGCACCATTTGTTCCAAACTACTAACCAGTTCGAGACTCGCCTCGTAGTACTGTTTCAAGCTTGTCGGGCCGATCCCCTGCCCACCACCGTGCGCCACCGAATTGCGAATGGTGTAGCAGGAGGATACGCTCTCTTTTATGTGCTCTTTCTGTTCAAGGTAGGCCTCAAATGCCTGTCCCCAATTACTATCGAAGCGAAAAAGTAGCTGACGAATTTGCTCGCAATCGTAATTTGTGCCCCTTCGAAAGTACGCTTTCAAAAAGGTTCCAAACTGCGGTGGCGCACGATTGGATGCGAACCGCATAGTTAGGATAAGCTCAACGCAACGCTCTAAGTTGCCGCATATAAGAATGCTGCCGAGCCGGCTTAGATACGATGCCAGCAGCTCGTCAAGATTTTTGTCGGTTGCGGTATTGATGAGCTGTTCGAGCGCTCGAAACCGCTGCTCGATTTCGAAGGACAACTTGCGTCAATCCGCAAAAGCGGCGATGGCCGTCGTTCGTCGCGTTTTTACAGTGTCTTCGCGGGCTGTAGCCCGCCCACAGGCCACCAAAAAGTCCCTGTCTGAAAGGAGCGTATCGTAGTCCGCCATGACCTGCTCTGTGTTCGGCGCCCGACCTGTCGTGAGCCGTGCTGCAATCCCCACCATCACGCCTTCGAACACGGCCGCGTTCAGCGCACGACTTGGCCGGAAGGCGGTCCGACCCTTAGCTGCCCAGATGGTCTCAATCGCCTGCTTGAAGGTTCTCTTAAACCCAGCAAGGATCTCGGGCTTCTCCTCCATACGATCCGTGCAAAATTCATTCAAAAAATCCCGCATCGGGGCGTGATACGCTTCGCCCCGCGTGTGCATAGCGAGAAAACGCAAGATCAGCTCTTGGTCCTTTAGGCGCGCATTTCGTTTGTCGCCAAAAACCAAGCGCCACGTCGGGTCATCGTTCATTTCCCGAATGCAGCCAAGCAGTGGGCCATCAGCGATGCAGTTGCGAATTTCCTGTGGCGACAGCCGGATGCCGCCCGAATTGATCCGCTCGAATACGAAATAGAGGCTTTTGAGAGAGTCCTTCGGCTCATCCTGCTGAAATATGGTCGCATGAATCGTCGAGTCATCGAGCTTCAGCTTGTCCGAAGCAGATAAGTCCTCGTACGACTTCCCGTTCCATTCATCCCGGACCCCGGTCAGTCGAAATTTCTTCTCCTCGAAAAGGCCGTTGTAAAAATATTGCAAGGTCCGAAGCCGCTGCTGGCCATCGACCACCAAGTGACGGTTTGTCTTCGGTTCCTTGTAAAGGAATACGCCGGGTACCGGGAGGCCCATTAGTAAGGATTTTAAGAAGCGAGACGCATGGCGTTGCGACCATACAAAGCGCCTCTGGAATGGCGGAACATAGAACGCCTCAGAATTCAGCCGACGGACCAGCGTGTCAACTGTATAATCTGCCCCGTAGCTCGTTATCGCGAACTTAATGTCGCCCGGCTGTTCCTTTAGTGCCTCGTCTTCTACATCTGCTTCCTCTAAGGCGAGTTTATACTCGTCCTCGATCTCGATCGGCTGATTGGCCGGACCTTCATCCTCAACAGCCACTGGCTCCTTAACATCGCCCATTTTACGGTTCCCTCGCCGACTCCGGCAACTATAGCCCAATCGCCTGCACGTTCTCAACGCTCGGGACAACCGAACCGATGCCTCGGCCGGCGTCCGGCGAAGGTCCAGAATTGGCGCTGAACCGACGACCCGGCCGGTGGCGCCAAGAGAAGCCATCTACCCTACGCGTCACGGGGCCGTGCAAAGATCTTCATATTTGCGTCCCCTGCCGCGAGCCGCGCTCAGGCAGGAAGGGGCCAGCCGACCCAGTTGCATAGGGCTTCGCCCATGACGAGATCGAGGTCGCGGCCCTTGAGCCAGGGCAGTTCCTCGGTGAACACGGTTACGCATTGCCGCCAGGAACAGGGCATCCGGGTGATGTCGGTGCCCCAGAACATCCGATCGGGGCCGAACGCGTCGAAGACGCGGTGCAGGTGCTGGTGGAAGCTGCGGAACGGATAGGCGTCTTGCGCATAGCCGGGCTGGCCGGTCGCCTTGACCGCGACGTTGGGGTATTTGGCGAGCGCCAATAGCTCGGGCTGAAAGCGATAGGCGGACTCGCCGCTGCTCCCCGGCGGCACGGCCATATGGTCGACGATCAGTTTGAGCCCGGGGTGACGCTCGGCGATCTCGGCCGAGGGTCGGCAGGAACAGCGCGGCGGCGAGTGCCACCGGCACTTGGGCCCGCTCGGCCGCCGGCCATAGCCAGTCGAGCGTGCCGTCGGTCATCCACTCGCGCTTGTGCCGCTCGTTGAAATAGAAGCGCAGGCCGAGCATGCCGGGGCGGTCTTTCCAGTGGGCAACGAGATCGCGGCCATTCGGGTCGTCGAGATAGAACCACCCCATGATGGCGAAGCGGCCGGGGTAGTTCCGCACCGCCGCGACGGCCAGTTCGTTCGAGTCGGGGTCCCACAGCACCGGGTGGATCAATGCCCGGTCGACACCGGCCTCGTCCATGGCGGCGATCGCCTGCGCCGCGGAGTATGGCTCCTGACGATGCGGCGGGGACGGCATACCCTTTTCCCAGAGATGAATCTGGCCATCGACGATCAGCATCGGGCGGATCCTTTTGATCGGAGGATATTCAGCTGCCCGAGAATACGCCGATCGCTGAAATTCGCTGCTAGCAAAACGGTTTCAGAAAGGGCCGCGTATGGCGCGAAGGCGCCATCGCAAGCGCCGCTGTGGAGGGTCAGCCCGGCGCCCGGCGCGGACTAAACGGCCCGCCGATCCCTGGTCAAAGCGCGCGGGCGGCGGTGAGGAAAGCGTGGATCCTGGCGGGGTCCTTGTGGCCGGGTCGGGTTTCGACGCCGGAGGAAACATCGACCATCTTTGCGCCGGAGATGCGCACCGCCTCGGGCAGGAGTTCGGCGGTCAGGCCGCCCGATAGCATCCACGGAAGCCGCCGCGACCGGCCGGCGATCAGCGCCCAGTCGAAGGCGAGGCCGTTGCCGCCGGGCAGCGCATCGGGCCGGGTCGGCGGCTTGGCGTCGAACAGCAGCAGATCCGCGGTCTCTTCATAGGCCGCGGCAGCGCCCGCATCCTGCGGCCCGGCGACGGCAATCGCCTTCATTACCCGACGGCGGAACCGCGCCCGCGCCTCGGCCACCCGCTGCGGGCTCTCGCCGCCATGAAATTGCAGGATGTCGAGCGGCGCCAAGGCGAGGATTGCGGCGATCGTGTCGTCGTCGGCGTCGACAAACAGCCCGACCCGCAGAATTCCGGCGGGGACCGAGGCGCAGAGCGCCGCGGCCTGCGCCGGGGTTACCGCGCGCGGGCTCGGCGGATAGAAGACAAAGCCGAGATAGGCGGCGCCGCCATCGACCGCCGCGGTGACCGCAGCCTCGCTCGAAAGCCCGCAAATTTTCGCGGCAACGCTCATTTCTGCGGCGGCTGGTCGCCCCCGCGATCGCGTCCCAGCACCTCGAGCTGCCGGGTCAGCGCGTCGATCTGGGCCTCGAGCCGCTTCAGCCGCGGATCCTCGCCTGGCGCGGCCGCTGGCGTCGCTCCGCCATCGGCGGCGGGCAACTTTTCCTCGGCGCCGTAGGGGGCCAGCATTTTGAGGGTGCGCTGGAACAACGCCATGTTCTGCTTGCCCATCTCCTCGAACTGACCGAACGGGAAGATGCCGAAGGTCGCCTGCAGGCTTTTGCGCATCTGCTCCTGGTTGCGGCCAAAGGCGACCATCGCCTGTTCGAGATAGCCCGGCACCAGAAACTGCATGCTGTCGCCGTAAAACCCGATCAGCTGGCGCAGGAAGCTGATCGGCAGCAGGTTCTGGCCCTTCTGTTCCTGTTCGACAATGATCTGGGTCAGCACCGAGCGGGTGATGTCCTCGCCGGTTTTGGCATCGTGCGCGACAAAATCGCCGCCCTCCTTGATCAGCTGGGCGAGGTCGTCGAGGGTGACGTAGCTGCTCGTGGCGGTGTTGTAGAGCCTGCGGTTGGCGTATTTTTTGACGACCACCGGCTTGCTGCCGACGGGCTTTTCGCTGTTTGGGGTGTTCATGCGCGCGCGATCTCCCCTCGGGGGACGGTCTCCCGCCCCAACAATACAGCTATTTGGCGCGATCGCCTCATCAAACGCGCGTCGCGCCTCGACCGGCTGGCGGCGCTGCTGTCGCGGCGTCTTGCCGTGGCCCCCAGTCGGGTGGCGGCATGCCCATCCGAAGCGCCGCGACGCCCGCATCGGTGGACTTCGCGCCTTCGCGCTCCTACATTCGCGCCGATCTGCCCACACCAGCCGCAAACTTTGCGAGGAGAATCTCCCGATGGCCGATATCGTCATTGCCGGCGCCGCGCGCACCCCGGTCGGCGCGTTCAACGGCGGGCTCGCCAGCCTGCCGGCGCACAAGCTCGGCGAGGTCGCGATCGTCGAAGCGTTGCGCCGCGCCGAGGTCGAGCCGAGGGAGGTCTCCGAGGTGATCATGGGCCAGATCCTCGCCGCCGGCGAAGGCCAGAACCCGGCCCGGCAGGCGGCGATCGCCGCCGGCATGCCGTTCGAGGTCACCGCCTACGGCGTCAACCAGCTCTGCGGATCGGGGCTGCGCACCGTGGCGCTGGGCTGGCAGGCGATCCGCAACGGCGATAGCGAGATCGTCGTCGCCGGCGGGCAGGAAAGCATGAGCCAGGCGCCGCACTGCATCCATCTGCGCAACGGCGTCAAAATGGGCGATGCCGAACTCGTCGACACGATGATCCGCGACGGGCTGTGGGACGCCTTCAACGGCTATCACATGGGCAACACCGCCGAGAACGTCGCCCAGCGCTGGCAGATCACCCGCGAGCAGCAGGATGCGTTCGCCGTCGCCTCGCAGGCCAAGGCCGAAGCGGCGCAGAAGGCCGGCCGCTTCAACGACGAGATCGTCCCGGTCAAGATCGCGACCCGGCGCGGCGAGACCATCATCGACACCGACGAGCATCCCAAGCACGGCACCACCATCGAGGTGCTGGCCAAATTGCGCCCGGCCTTCGACAAGAACGGCACGGTCACCGCGGGCAACGCCTCGGGCATCAATGACGGGGCGGCAGCGGTGGTGCTGATGAGCGCAGAGGCCGCGGCCCGGCGCGGGGTGCGCCCGCTCGCCCGCATCGTCTCGTGGGCGACGGCCGGGGTCGACCCCGCGATCATGGGTTCGGGCCCGATCCCGGCGAGCCGCATGGCGCTCAAAAAGGCCGGCTGGTCGGCCGGCGACCTCGATCTGATCGAGGCCAACGAGGCCTTCGCGGCGCAGGCCTGCGCCGTCAACAAGGACCTCGGCTGGAATGTCGACAAGGTCAACGTCAATGGCGGCGCCATCGCGCTCGGCCACCCGATCGGCGCATCCGGGGCGCGGGTGTTGATCACCCTGCTCTACGAGATGCAGCGGCGCGACGCGAAAAAGGGCCTGGCGACCCTGTGCATCGGCGGCGGCATGGGAATTGCGATGTGCCTTGAACGCGATTAGCGCGGGAGAGCAACCCATAGGGAGGGACGCATGGCGAGGGTGGCGATAGTCACCGGGGGGACGCGCGGCATCGGCCGCGCAATCTCGGCAGCGCTCGCGCATGCCGGCTATCGGGTGGCGGCGACCTACGCCGGCAACGAGGCGGCGGCGCAGCAGCTGAAAGAGGAGACCGGCATTCCGGTGTTCAAGTTCGACGTCGCCGATTTCACGGCGTGCGCCGCCGGGGTGAAGGCGATCGAAGCGGCGCTCGGGCCGGTCGAGATCCTGATCAACAATGCCGGCATCACCCGCGACGCGACCATGCACCGCATGAGCTTCGAGCAGTGGAACGCGGTGATCCAGACCAACCTGTCCTCGTGCTTCAACATGTCGAGGCAGGTCATCGAAGGAATGCGCACGCGCGGGTTCGGCCGCATCGTCAACATCGGCTCGGTCAACGGCCAGGCCGGCCAATACGGCCAGGTCAACTACGCCGCCGCCAAATCGGGCATCCACGGCTTTACCAAGGCATTGGCGCAGGAGGGTGCGGCGCGCGGCGTCACCGTCAACGCCGTGGCGCCGGGCTATGTCGACACCGAGATGGTGCGCGCGGTGCCGCCCGAGGTGCTGGAGAAGATCATCGCCCGCATCCCGGTTGGTCGCCTCGGCAAGGCCGAAGACATCGCCCGCACGGTTCTGTTTCTGGTCGCCGACGACGCCGATTTCATCACCGGCTCGACCCTCTCGGTCAATGGCGGCCAGCACATGTATTGAGGATGCCGATCGCCCGCCGAGCCTTGCTCACGCTCCCGGCAATGTTTTTCGCGGCGGGTTTGGCGAAAACGGCGGCGGCCTGGCAGGATCTCGAATACCGCGACCGGCGGCTGCGATGGCGGGGTGGGAGCACGCGGGCCGCGGTTGGGCGAACCGGGGTCACCACGACCAAGAATGAGAGCGACGGCGCCACCCCTGCCGGGACCTACCCGCTGGTTTCGGGGTTCTACCGGGCGGATCGGCTGGCGGCGCCCCGCTCGGGCCTGCCGATGCGCGCGTTGTCGCCCTCGGACGCCTGGGTCGACGACCCGGCCGACGCGAATTACAACCGCCTGGTCTCCCTGCCCTACCCCGCCCATACCGAGCCGATGTGGCTCGACGACGCGGTCTACGATCTGCTGGTGGTGATCGGCTATAACATCAACCCGGTAATCCCCGGCGCCGGCAGCGCCATCTTTCTGCATATCGCGCGTCCCGATTTCTCCCCTACGGCGGGATGTATCGCGATCGCAAGCGAAGTCCTGATCGGCCTGATGCCGCTCCTCGGACCCGGCAGCACGATCACGATCCGCGGCTAATGCCGGCCGGGCTCGGCGGCCGCATCGGTTGCCCGGGCTTTCCGTTGCCCGGGCTTTCCATGGCAACCGTGAGGATGCGCCCGCGTCGCTGCTAGACTTTTTTGCCGCCCGGATAGAGCCCTCGGATGCCCGGCGCATCATCCCGGATCGGCTGCGAGGCGATGCGGGCGCGGTCTGGTAAGGAGGAGGATTACCGCGCCTAGGGCAATCAGCGCCGTGGAAGCCCAGCACAGCAGGAGGTTGACGATAATCCGATTCCACAAAAACGCAGAGAGATAGCGTTGGACCACCGCCTGGACGAGATTCAGGCTCGACCGGTCGAGCTCGTACCACAACTGGCCGAGCGCGAGCGGCGCCCACCGCCCGGTATCGTACCAGGCGATCAGGTCACGCACGAGAACCGACAGACCGGCCAGCAATAGGATCCAGCCGGCCACGCGCCAGACGATCATTGCCGCACTCCCGTGTTCTTGCGACCTAAGGTAATCTCGTCTGCGCCTGGTACAACGGCGGACCGAACGCATCACCGAACCGCAACCTTGACGCCGGCCCGGCGCTCTGCCGATAATCACCGCGTCCAAGGGGTGCCCCGTCAGGGGGCTGAGATACCGCCGGCCCGCAGAAAATCCGGGGCGCGGAAACCCTTCGAACCTGATCCGGGTCGTGCCGGCGTAGGGACAGGAACGCAACGGCGATAGCCGACCTTCTCTTCGCGGATGCCTCCGGATCTTCGTTCAACCGCGCAACGGAGATCGACGATGCCCGATTCCGCTCCACTCTCATCCGCGAAGCTCATGCCGAAGGTCGAGGAGCTGCGGGTCACCACCGGGCCGTTCCCGGCCTCGCGCAAGGTTCACGCGCCGGGGCGCCTGCACCGTGAGATTTCGGTCGCAATGCGCGAGATCGACCTCGAAGCTTCATCCGGCGAGCCGGCGGTGCGCGCCTACGACACCTCGGGCCCGTACTCCGACCCGGCGGTCGAGACCGATATCCAGCGCGGCCTGCCCGAATTGCGCAAACCCTGGATCCTGGCGCGCGGCGATGTCGAATTCTACCAGGGCCGCGAGGTCAAGCCCGAGGATAACGGTCTGCGCAGCGGCGAGGCGGGCGGCGTATCGCTGTTCAATCGTTCCCAGCGCCAGGTGCTGCGCGCCAAGGGTGGCGCGGCGGCAACCCAGCTCGCCTACGCCAGGCGCGGCATCATTACGCCGGAGATGGAATACGTCGCGGTCCGCGAGAATCTCGGGCGCGAGAAGATGCCCCGGGAGGGCGCGGTCGACGGCGAATCCTTCGGCGCCGCGATCCCCGACTATGTGACCCCGGAATTCGTGCGCGACGAGATCGCCCGCGGCCGCGCGATCATCCCCAACAACATCAACCACCCGGAAACCGAGCCGATGATCATCGGCCGAAATTTCCTGGTCAAGGTCAACGCCAATATCGGCAACTCGATCGTCAGCTCGTCGGTGGCCGAGGAAGTCGAAAAGATGGTGTGGGCGACGCGCTGGGGCGCCGACACGGTCATGGACCTGTCGACCGGCCGCAACATCCACACGATTCGCGAATGGATCATCCGCAATTCGCCGGTGCCGATCGGCACCGTGCCGATCTATCAGGCGCTGGAAAAGGTCGGCGGCAAGGCCGAGGAGCTGACCTGGGAATTGTTCCGCGACACCTTGATCGAGCAGGCCGAGCAGGGCGTCGATTATTTTACAATCCATGCCGGGGTGCGGCTCGCCTATATCCCGCTGACCGCCTCGCGGGTCACCGGCATCGTCTCGCGCGGCGGCTCGATCATGGCGAAATGGTGCCTCGCCCATCACCAGGAGAGTTTTCTTTACACGCATTTTCGCGAGATCAACGAGATCATGCGGGCCTATGACGTCAGCTATTCGCTGGGCGACGGGCTGCGTCCGGGCTCGATCGCCGACGCCAACGACCGCGCCCAGTTCGCCGAGCTCGAAACCCTGGGCGAACTGACCAAGCTCGCCTGGGAGGACGATGTTCAGGTCATGATCGAAGGCCCCGGCCATGTGCCGATGCACAAGATCAAGATCAACATGGAAAAGCAGCTCGAGGAATGCGGCGAGGCGCCGTTCTACACCCTGGGGCCGCTGACCACCGACATCGCCCCCGGCTACGATCACATCACCAGCGGCATCGGCGCGGCGATGATCGGCTGGTTCGGCACCGCGCTGCTCTGCTACGTGACCCCGAAGGAACATCTCGGGCTGCCCGACCGCGACGACGTCAAGGTCGGCGTCATCACCTACAAGATCGCGGCCCACGCCGCCGATCTGGCCAAGGGTCATCCGTCGGCGCGCGAGCGTGACGATGCCTTGTCGCGGGCACGTTTCGAGTTCCGCTGGCGCGACCAGTTCAACCTGTCGCTCGATCCCGAAACCGCCGAAAAATTCCACGATCAGACCCTGCCGGCCGACGGCGCCAAGCTCGCCCATTTCTGCTCGATGTGCGGCCCCAAATTCTGCTCGATGCAGATCACCCAGGAGATCCGCGACTACGCCCGGGCCGGCATGGAGGAGAAGTCGAAGGCCTTCCTCGAACAGGGCGCGGAGATCTACACCGACGAGCACGGTCAACCGCGGGCAGCGGCGGATTAGCGAGTCGTCGTTGCGCGGAGTGCGGCGACGAAGCAGTCTCGACGGCATCGAGGCCGATTGAAGCGAGATCGCTTTGCTTTGCCCGCGATGACAACTCAGCCCGGAGCCGCGCTAGATCGGGAAACCCGGCGGGAGGCCCGCCGCTATCCCGATCGCCCGATCGTCGGGGTGCTGGCCGTGGTGCTGCGCGGCGAGCGCGCGCTGGTGGTGCGGCGCGCCAACCCGCCCCTGGCCGGGCGCTGGGGTTTCCCGGGCGGCGTACTGGAATTGGGCGAGACCGTGGCGCAAGGGGCCATGCGCGAGCTCGTCGAAGAGACCGGGGTCGTCGCCGAGCCGGCCGGGATCCTGACCGTCATCGACACGCTCGATCGCGACGAGGCGGGCCGGGTGCGCTACCACTACACGCTCGTCGCGGTGCGCGGCACGTGGCGGGAAGGCGAAGGCGTCGCCGGCGATGATGCCGACCAGGTCGCCTGGCTCAGCCATGCCGAAATTGTCGAAGGCGGCCTGCTCGACCGCCCCCGCTCTGCTGCCGCTGATCGATCTGGCGCTCGCCGGCCGCGGCTAGCCGGCCATGTCCGGTTTTCAGCCAGCCCAGTGACCGTCGATCCAGGTCCAGCCGCCGGAGCCCTGCTGCCAGTAGCCCGGCAGCCAATTGGCCGTCGGTGACGGGCGCTCGACATACTGTCCCTGGGTCCAGACGAATTGGGCGCCGTTCCAGCTCCAATGCCCGGGCTGCCACATCGCCAGCGGCGAAGGGGCCGGCGGCGGCGTCTCGACCCGCATCGGCGGCGGGGCATAGGGTGCTATGATGCTCGTCGTCCCGGCATTGCTGGGGGCCATGACGGGCGCCGTCGTCGACCCGTAATAGCCGGAAGCGGGGTAGCCCGAATCCGCATAGCCCGAGTCCGGATAGCCTGAATCAGGCGTCGTCAACGGCGTCGGGGTGACGGCGGCTACCGACGGATAGGCAGATGGCGGATAGGGCGGCATGGGCTGCGCTGGGGCAACCGCCGCTACCGGAGGCGGCGGTGGCGGTGCATAGCAACCGGATAAAGCAGTGGTGCCCAATGCGAGCGCGGCGATGCCGGCGACTCGACCAAGATATCGCATCCGATCCTCCAGACGTTGCACAGCGCGGGCCAATACCCGATCGCTGCTCCTCTGGCGTCAACACGAACGGTGGAAGATCATTCCCAGAGACAAGCGTGCAAAGGAGGCCGACAGACACCGTTCGCCTGGTCGCGGAAGGCGGGCGAGCGGTTTCTTCTCACGATGTCCAATGACCTTCGACCCACACCCAGCCGTCGGGCCCCTGCTGCCAGTATCCCCGCGACCAGTTGGCGGTCGGCGTGGGCCGCTCGATATAGTGTCCCCGCGTCCACAGATAGTTTACCCCGCTCCAAACCCAATGACCGACCCGCCATAGCGAATTGGGCGAGGGCGCGGGCGGCGGGATCTCAGCAAGCTCGGGCGGCGGAGCATAGGGCGCCGCGAGCGTCTCCGCAGATTTGGCCGGGTCGGCCGATTGGCTGGCTGTCGCCGCCATTTGCGTTGGCCCTGCCTGCGCCACCATTCGCGAGGGTGCCGAACAGCCCGACACCGCCACCGCGCAGAATGCGACGGCGGCGAACCCGATCATCCGATCGAAGTGCTGCATCAAATCCTCCCGTTACGCAGCGCGGGTTGATCCCGCTTCCTGCTCTTCCTGCTCTTCCTGCGACCGCACGCTCCTCGCGGATGGTTGCCGCAAAGCTCGCCTCGGAGGTTCCTACCGAGGGCGGCGGTTGCTGTCTCCGCCGCGCGAATTGCCGCGAGGCGAATTATCTACGATATCGCGATCGCGAAGACGAGCCTCGTCATCAGGCAAAGGAGCAGGCGATGATCCTCGGCTGCGATGGATGAGGCCGGTCAAAGCTTGCCGCCTGACCCAGTGGCAATTATATTGCCGGGCTCATGCAGGGGACCGCTTGCGACACCGCGTTCCGGCACCGCCATCTCCTCGGTATCGAGGGTCTGTCGCCGGCCGAGATCGAACGTTTCCTCGACCTCGCCGACGGTTATGTCGAGCTGAACCGCCAAGCTGAAAAAAAGCGTGCGTTGCTGCGGGGGCGCACGATCATCAACTGCTTCTTCGAGAACTCGACCCGGACCCGCACCTCGTTCGAGGTCGCCGGCAAACGTCTGGGCGGCGATGTGATCAACATGGCCGTGGCGGTCAGCGCAATGGTCAAGGGCGAGACCCTGATCGACACGGCGATGACCCTGAACGCGATGCACCCCGACGTGCTGGTCGTGCGCCATCCCGAATCGGGCGCGGTGCAGCTGCTGTCGGAAAAAGTCGATTGCGCCGTGATCAACGCCGGCGACGGCAGCCATGAGCATCCGACCCAGGCCCTGCTCGACGCGCTGACGATTCGCCGCCGCAAGGGTCGGCTCGGCGGACTGAACGTCGCGATCTGCGGCGATATTCTGCACAGCCGGGTCGCGCGCTCGAACATCGCGCTGCTCAACATCATGGGCGCGCGAGTGCGGGTGGTGGCGCCGCGCACCCTGCTGCCGGCGGAGATCGAGCGGCTCGGCGTCGAGGTGTTTCACGACATGGCGAAAGGGCTCGCGGATGTCGACATCGTCATGATGCTGCGCCTGCAGAGCGAGCGCATGCATGGCTCGTTCGTGCCCTCGACGCGCGAATATTTTCATTTCTTCGGGCTCGACTACGCCAAATTGGCCGCAGCAAAGCCCGATGCGCTGATCATGCATCCGGGGCCGATGAACCGCGGCGTCGAGATCGGCAGCGAGATCGCCGACGACATCGACCGCAGCCTGATCCGTCATCAGGTCGAGATGGGGGTCGCCGTGCGCATGGCCTGTCTCGAGATCCTGACCCGCGATCTCGGCAACGGCCCGCCGGCGTGACCGCCTCCGCGGCCGGCGCACCCCGCCTGCTGATCCGCGGCGCCCGGCTGCTCGATCCGGAAAGCCGGCTCGACGCGGTGGGGGATCTGTTGATCGAGGGCGAACGCATCGCGGCTGTCGGCGGCAATCTCGCCGGGGGCGCCGGCGACGCGGAAATCGTCAGCGCCGAGGGGCTGTGCCTGGCGCCCGGCCTGGTCGACATGCGCGTGCAATTGCGCGAACCCGGCGCCGAGCACATGGAATTGATCGAGAGCGGCGGGCAGGCCGCCGCCGCCGGCGGGGTGACCACGATGGTCGCGCTGCCCAACACCGACCCGATGGTCGACGATGTCTCGGTTGTCGAGTTCCTGGCCCGCCGGGCGCGCGAGGTCAAGCTCGCCAAGATCCACACCTACGCCGCGGCGACCAAGGGGCTGGGCGGGCGCCAGCTGACCGAGATGGGGCTGCTCGCCGCCAACGGCGCGCTCGGCTTCACCGACGGGGTCAAGGCCGTTGCCGACGCACTGGTCATGCGCCGCGTGCTCTCCTATGCCCGCAGCTTCGATCTGCTGGTGCTGCAGCATCCAGAAGAGCCGAGTCTGGCCGGGGCGGGCGAGGTCAATGAGGGCGAGATCGCCACCCGGCTCGGCCTGCCGGCGATCACCCCGGCGGCCGAGATCATCATGATCGAGCGCGATCTGCGGCTGGTCGAATTGACCGGCGCACGCTATCACGCGGCGCATCTGTCGACCGGCGCCGGGGTCGAGGCGATCCGCCGCGCCAAGGCGCGGGGCCTGCCGGTGAGCTGCGATACCGCACCCCCCTATTTCGCGCTGAACGAAACCGCGATCGGCGACTACCGGACCTTTGCCAAGCTGTCGCCGCCCTTGCGCAGCGAATGGGACCGCCGGGCGGTGATCGAGGGCCTGCGCGACGGCACGATCGACGCGATCGCCAGCGATCATGCACCCTGGGACCAGGATTCGAAGCGGCTGCCGTTCAGTTCGGCGGCCTACGGGATCGTCGGCCTCGAAACGTTGCTGCCACTGGCGCTCGAACTTTATCACAACCGCAATCTCGGCCTGCTCGACCTGATGGCGCGGCTCAGCTGGAACCCGGCGCGCATCCTGCGCCTGCCGGTCGGGCGGCTGATGGCGGGAGCGCCCGCCGACCTCGTGCTGTTCGACCCGGATCTGGCGTGGCGGATCTGCACCGACGAGTTCCGCTCGAAATCGAAGAACGCGCCGTTCGACGGCCGTCTGGTCCAGGGGCGGGTGCGGAGCACGATCGTCGACGGGCGCACGATCTTCCGGCACGAGGGCTAGGGATGCGCCCGGCCCGACATGATTGCGTCGCTGCGCTCGCAATGACCCGACCTGTCGTTGCGAGGGGCGGAGCGACGACGCGGTCTCGCTGGCGATGACCGCGCTGATCGCCGCCGCGGCCCTCGGCTATTTTCTGGGCTCGATCCCGTTCGGGCTGGTGCTGAGCCGGCTCGCCGGCTATGGCGACATCCGCCATATCGGCTCGGGCAATATCGGTGCGACCAACGTATTGCGCACCGGCAGCGCGGGGCTGGCAGCGCTGACCCTGCTGTTCGATATCGGCAAGGGGTGTGCAGCAGCGGCGATCGCCCTAGGCTGGGGCGCGCCGGCGGCGCTGGCCGCCGGGCTGTGCGTGCTCCTCGGCCATATGTTCCCGCTCTGGCTCGGGTTTCGCGGCGGCAAAGGCGCGGCCACGGCGCTCGGCGTGCTGATCGTCCTGGCCTGGCCGGTCGCGCTGATTGCCGGCCTGATCTGGCTCGCCGTGGCTGTTCTGTCCCGCTATTCCTCGCTCGCCGCGCTGACCGCCTCGGTCGCCAGCGCCGCCATAGCGCCGTTTCTGGCCGAGCGGGCAACGGCGCTCTTGGTCGCGATGATGGCGCTGCTGATCATCCTTCGGCACCATGCCAATATCCGGCGCCTGATTGCGGGCAGAGAAAGCCGGATTTCCCTGAGGAAAGGCTGAGGGCGCCCTGGCCGCGCGCGAGCTCGAACCCGAGGAGCGGCTCGACTGGCTACGGTTGATCCGCACCGAATTGATCGGCCCGATCAGCTTTTACGCGATGCTGCGCCGCTTCGGCTCGCCCCGTGCGGCGATCGAGGCGCTGCCACGCCTGGCGCGCCGGAGCGAGCGGGCGAGAACGGTGATCGCCACGACCCGCGCCGTGGCCGAGGCCGAACTCGCCGCACTCCATCGCCTTGGCGCCCGGCTCGTATGCTGGGGCGAGCCGGGCTACCCGGGCGCCCTCGCCGCGATCGAGGACGCACCGCCGGTCCTGAGCGTGCTCGGGCGGCCCGAACTGTTGGAGCGGCCGATGGTGGCGGTGGTCGGCGCGCGCAACGCTTCGGCCAACGGACGGCGCCTCGCCCGCGAGCTGGCTGCCGGGCTCGGCCAGGCTGGTCTCGTCGTCGTCTCCGGGCTGGCCCGCGGCATCGACGCCGCCGCCCATCTGGGCGCCATCGAGAGCGGCACCGCGGCGGTCGTCGCCGGCGGCGTCGATATTGTCTATCCCGAGGAAAATCGCGGGCTCTACGACGCGATGCGGCGGCAGAGTGCGATCGTCGCCGAATTGCCGCTCGGCAGCGAGCCCCAGGCGCGCCATTTCCCGCGCCGCAACCGGATCATTTCCGGGATGGCGCTCGGCGTCCTGGTCGTCGAGGCGGCAGCCCGCTCGGGCTCGTTGATCACCGCCCGCTATGCGCTCGAACAGGGCCGCGAGGTCTTTGCCGTGCCGGGCTCGCCGCTCGATCCGCGCTGCCGCGGGGCCAACGACCTGCTGCGCCGAGGCGCCACCTTGACCGAGACGGCCGAGGATGTGCTGGTGCAGCTCGGGCCGTTGCTGCACGGCGCGCCGCCGCCGCGCCCGCCTATCCCGCTGCCGCTGCCGGTCGAGGCGAGCTGGCCCTTGGGCTCGCCCTCGGGCGGAGCCGGCGAACCGGCGGCCGACGAGGATGCGCTCGATATGATCCTCGAAAGACTGGGCCCTTCGCCGGTCGCGGTTGACGAACTGGTGCGCCAGTGCCAATTGACAGCTTCCGCGGTCGCCACTCTGCTCCTCGAACTGGAACTGGCCGGGCGGGTCGAGCGTCACCCCGGCAATCTCGTCTCGTTGCGCTGAGTATCGCCTCGACCATATGACGGCGTGAATTGCCGCCGCCCCGGGATGATCACCGAACAGGCTCATGAAAGTCGTCGTCGTCGAATCGCCGGCAAAGGCGAAGACCATCAACAAGTATCTCGGCAGCGACTACAAAGTCGTCGCCAGCTACGGACATGTGCGCGACCTTCCGGCCAAGGACGGCTCGGTGCTGCCCGACGACGATTTCGCGATGTCGTGGGAGGTCGACGGCAAATCCGAAAAACACATGAAGGAGATCGTCCAGGCGGTGCGCGGCGCCGACGGCCTGTTTCTGGCGACCGACCCCGACCGCGAGGGCGAGGCGATCTCGTGGCATGTGCAGGAAGTGCTGAAGTCGCGACGGGCGCTCAAGGGTCTCGAGGTCAAGCGGGTCGTCTTCAACGAGGTGACCAAAAACGCCGTAGTCGAGGCGTTCCGTCGCCCGCGCGAAATCGACCGCGAGCTGGTCGACGCCTATCTGGCGCGCCGCGCGCTCGACTACCTGGTCGGCTTCACCCTGTCCCCGGTGCTGTGGCGCAAACTGCCCGGCAGCCGTTCGGCCGGCCGCGTTCAATCCGTCGCCCTGCGTCTGATCTGCGAGCGCGAGGCCGAGGTCGAGGCGTTCAAATCGCGCGAATATTGGACGGTTGAGGTCACCTTCACCACCGAGGCCGGGCAGAGCTTCACCGCGCACTTGACCCATCTCGACGGCAAGCGCCTCGAACGCTTCGATCTCGATACCGAGGCAAAGGCGCGCGCCGCCGCCGAGATGATCCTGGGCGCCCCCGGCTTTGCCGTCGTCGAGATCGAGAGCCGGCAGGTCCGCCGCCACCCGTTTCCGCCGTTTACCACCTCGACCTTGCAGCAGGAGGCTTCGCGCAAGCTCGGGCTGTCGGCCAGCCGCACCATGCAGCTCGCCCAGCGGCTTTATGAGGGCATCGATCTCGCCGGCGAGACGGTCGGGCTGATCACCTATATGCGAACCGACGGCGTCGCCATCTCGGGCGAGGCGATCGCCGCCGCGCGCCAGCTGATCGGCAAGGAATTCGGACCTAGATACGTTCCCGACGCGCCGCGGGTCTACCGCAGCCAGGCCAAGAACGCGCAGGAAGCGCATGAGGCGATCCGGCCGACCGATCTGGCGCGCAAGCCCGCCGATGTCGCCGCCTATCTCGACCGCGACCAGCGCCGGCTCTACGAACTGATCTGGAAGCGGACATTGGCGAGCCAGATGGCCTCGGCGCTGCTCGAACAGGTGACCGTCGACATCGCCGATCCTGCCGGGCGGCTGCGCCTGCGCGCCACCGGCTCGGTCGTCCTGTTCGACGGCTTTCTCAGGCTCTACCAGGAAGACCGCGACGATAGTGCGGAGGAGGAAGGCGAAGGCGCCCGGCTGCCGCAGATGCGCCAGGGCGAGCGCCTCGCCCGCGGCGAGGTCGTGCCGAACCAGCATTTCACCCAGCCGCCGCCGCGCTATACCGAGGCGAGCCTGGTCAAAAAGCTCGAGGAGCTCGGCATCGGCCGCCCATCGACCTATGCCTCGATCCTGCAGGTATTGCAGGACCGTGAGTATGTCCGGCTCGAAAAGCGGCGCTTTCTGCCCGAGGACCGCGGGCGGCTGGTCACCGCCTTTCTGACCAATTTTTTCGAGCGCTACGTCGAATACAATTTCACCGCCGACCTCGAAAACCAGCTCGACGAGGTCTCCGGCGGGCGGATCGATTGGAAGGAGCTGCTGCGCAATTTCTGGCGCGATTTTTCGACTGCGGTCGACGGCACCAAGGAACTGACGATCACTCAGGTGCTGACCGCGCTCGACGCCGATCTCGGGCGGCATTTCTTTCCGGCCGACGATACGGGGCGTGATCCGCGCCTGTGCCCGGTCTGCGGCGCCGGCAGGCTCAGCCTCAAGCTCGGCAAATTCGGCGCCTTCATCGGCTGCGCGAACTACCCCAATTGCCGCTATACCCGTCCGCTGGGGCTCGAAGGCGACGCCGAGAGCGCGGCCGCCGACGCGGTACTCGGGACCGACCCGGCGAGCGGCCTGGAAGTGACATTGAAGAAAGGCCCGTTCGGCCACTACATCCAGCTCGGCGCGGGCGATGGCGAGGCCAAGCCGAAGCGGGTGGCGCTGCCGCGTCCGCTCAAACCGGCCGATATCGATCTCGAAACGGCGCTGCGGCTGTTGGCCTTGCCGCGCGATCTGGGGCGGCATCCGGAAACCGGCGAGACGATCACCGCCGGGATCGGCCGTTTCGGGCCTTACATCAAGCACGGCAAAACCTTCAAATCGCTTGGCGCCGATGACGATGTGCTGACCATCGGGGCGAACCGCGCCGTCGTCCTGTTGGCCGAGCCGGCGGCGGAGCGGCGACGCGGCGCGCCGCAGCCGCTGCGCGAGCTGGGGCCGCATCCCGATGGCGGCGTGGTGGCGCTTTATCAGGGCCGCTATGGCCCCTATGTCAGCCATGACGGCGTCTTCGCCACTTTGCCGAAAACCGCCGACCCAGCCAGCTTCGCGCTCGATGAGGCGATCGCGCTGCTCGCCGCCCGTCGCGAGGCGAGCCCACGCCGGCAGCCTAAGAGCACCAAATCCGCCGCCGCCAAACCGCCAGCGCGAAAAGCCGCACCGCCCGAGCGAGGCAAGACAGCCGCCAAACCGCCAGCGCGAAAGGCGACAAAGGCGAAGGCGGCGACCAAGCGCAGCGCCGCAACCGCCAAGAAGGCCGGCGCCGCCCGCTCGGCCAAGAAGCCGCGCCCGAGCGCGCAGCCGGGCTAGATGGCGCGGTCGCGCCGGCCGGCTTCTGCACAGAAGCATAAGCGAGGTCAGGGCAGCCTGCCTTCGGCGGACGACATCGTGGCCTTCATCCGCGAGAGCCCGTCTGCCATCGGCAAGCGCGAGATTGCCCGCGCTTTTGCTGTCCCGGCCGTCGATCGCCCGGCGTTGCGAGACATGCTGCGGCAGATCGAGCAGTCTGGAGCGGTGACCCGCGCCGCCAATCGACGGCTGGCCGGCGGCGTGCCGATCCCCGAGGTCACCGTCATCGAACGCTTCGGCAGCGATCAGGACGGCGTCCCGCTCGCCCGCCCGGTCGCTTGGCCACAAGCGGAGCCGGCCCCGGTCCTCCGGCTCGTCGAAGCGGGCGGCGAGGCGATCCCGATCGGCGGCCGCGCCGCTGCCCGGCTGGTCATGCGCGAAACCGGCGAGATCGAGGCACAGGTGTTGCGCCGGCTCGATACCGGCGGCGACCGCATCGTCGGCGTCTATCAAAGGGACCGCGACGGCGGGCGGGTGGTGCCGGCCGATCGCCGCAACAAGACCGAATACCGGGTCGGCGAGCGCGATGGCGGCGGGGCCGGCGACGGCGAGCTGGTCGTCGCCGAAGCGCTGCCATCAGCCCGGTTCGGATCGCCGCGGGCGCGCATCGTCGAGCGGCTCGGTTCGATTGCCGAACCGGGGGCGATCAGCCTGTTGGCAATTGCATCGTTCGACATCCCGACCGAGTTTCCCGCTGCCGCGATCGCCGAGGCCGAAGCGGCGGCACCGGTAAGCCCGACCGGGCGAGCCGATCTGCGGGACCTGCCGCTGGTCACGATCGACGGCAGCGACGCGCGCGATTTCGACGATGCGGTTTGGGCGGAGCCGGATCCCGATCCGGTCAATTCCGGCGGCTGGCATCTCGTCGTCGCGATTGCCGACGTCGCCTGGTATGTCGGTCCCGGCAGCGCGCTCGACCGCGAGGCGGAGCGGCGCGGCAATTCGGTCTATTTTCCCGACCGGGTGGTGCCGATGCTGCCCGAGGCGCTATCGAACGAGCTGTGCTCGTTGAAGCCCGGGGTCGATCGCGCCTGCCTCGCCGTCGAGCTGCGGATCGACGCCGCCGGGCGCAAGCGCCGTCACCGCTTCATGCGGGCGCTGATGCGCTCGGCCGCACGTTTGACCTATGAAGAGGTTCAGGCCATCCGCGATGGGCAGGCGGACCAGCCATCCGCGATACCGGCCGGGTTGGTCGCCTCGCTCTATGGCGCTTTCGACGCCCTCGCCCGGGCGCGCGCCACGCGCGGCGCGCTCGAACTCGACCTGCGCGAGGATCGGGTCGTGCTCGACGCCGAGCGGCGGCCGGTCGCGGTCGTTCCCGCCTCGCGGCTCGACAGCCACCGGCTGATCGAGGAATTCATGATCCTCGCCAATGTCGCCGCCGCGGAGGAACTCGAAGCCCGGCGGCAGCCCTGCATGTACCGGATCCACGATGCGCCCGCCCCGGAAAAGGTCATGGCGTTGGCCGATTTCCTCGACGAACTCGGCATCCCCGGCCTCGCCTTTGCCAAGGGCCAGGCGCCAAAGCCCGAGCTGTTCAACCGGCTGCTGCGCCGGGCCGAGGCGAGCCAGGTGGCGCCGCTGGTCAATGATCTGGTGCTGCGCTGCCAGGCGCAAGCCGCCTACAGCCCCGGCAATATCGGCCATTTCGGGCTTGGATTGCGGCGCTACGCCCATTTCACCTCGCCGATCCGCCGGTACGCCGATCTGCTGGTCCATCGGGCGGTGATCGCCGGCGCCAACGCCGCCGGCAATAATTTCGGCGCCGGCGGCTTGCCCGCCAATTTCGACAATGAGCGGATGGCGGCCGTCGGCGACCACATTTCGGCGACCGAGCGGCGCGCCGCCGCAGCCGAGCGCGCCGCGATCGAGCGCTATCGCGCGACCCTCGTCGCCGACGCGATCGGCGGCCTGTTTGCCGCCCGGATCAGCGGCGTCGCCGAATTCGGGCTGTTCGTCACCTTGGACGAAAGCGGCGCCACCGGGCTGGTGCCGATCTCGACCCTGCCCGGCGATTATTATGACCGGCACGAAAAGGTGCCACGCCTCGTCGGCCGACGCTATGGCCGGGTGTTTCGGCTGGGCGATGCGGCGACCGTGCGGCTCGTCGAGGCTGATGCGATCGGCGGGCGCCTGCTGTTTCGGATCGAGGAGGACGGAACCGCCGCGCGCCGTGGTCGCAGCGGCCGGCGCGGTTGATTGCCGACCTGCGCCGATTTAGCATGCGCCGCCAGCAGCGGGGGTTTCGGCCGATGCTGGCGGGATCATCGGGCAGGTCGCCGCTGAGGATTTGGGGGGTTCCTCGATGCCGAGATCGTTGCGTCCGGCCGCTGTGTTCGCAACGGCGGGCCTCTTCGTTCTCGTCATCCTGCTCTGCGCCTGTGCGGAGCGCCAGCCGCTGCCGGCCGATCCGACCGGCCGATTATTCGGCCGCGGTCTCGACGAGATTGCCGATCTCTACATTGTTCCGGTTTCGAGCCGGGTGCTCGCTCTCGCCGCCGCGGCGCGGCTGTCCCAGCTGGACGCCAAATTCTCCGTGGTGGAGACGCCGGGGCCGGAAGACAAGACCGAGATTGCGCTCGATTATGGCGGGCGCGAGGTGGCAACCTATCCGAGCCCGTCCAGTGACGACCCCCATCTATGGGGAGGATGGCTGGGGCATGTGCTCGCCGACGCGAAGGCGACCTCGCCGACCCTGGCGGCGGTGCCCGAGGACAAGATCGACGAGGCCATGTTCGGCGGCATTACCGGTGCGCTCGACCGCTTCTCCCGCTACGCCTCGCCGCAGGCCGCCCGCGATCAGCGCGCCGCCCGCGACGGTTTTGGCGGGATCGGGGTAACCCTCGACCCTTCCCCCGACCGATTCCGAATCATCAAAGTCCTGCCGGGTGGTCCTGCCGATCTGGCCGGCATCCGCGCCGGCGACACGATCGTGTCGGTCGACGGTCGGCAGACCGCCGGTCGCGCCCAGAGCGAGGTGACCCGCGAGCTGCGCGGCCCGGTATTGAGCACGGTCGCGGTCGGCATTGATCGCCCAGGCGCCGCGCGAACCGAGGATTACCGGCTGCAGCGGATCCTGATCGTCGAACCGACCGTCACCGTATCGCGCGACAATGGCGTCGTCGTCTTTCACATTTCGAGCTTCAACCAGAACACGACCCAGCAGCTCGTCGAGTATCTCGACCAGGCGAAGCGCCAGATGGGCGCGCAGCTGCACGGCATCGTGCTCGATCTGCGCGGCGATCCCGGCGGGCTGCTCGACCAGGCGGTCAGCCTCGCCGATGTGTTCATCGCCAAGGGACCGATCGTGGCGACGATCGGCCGCAACCCCGCGAGCCACCAGTTTTTCGAAGCTTCCGGCGACAGCGTCGCACCGCGGCTACCGATCGCCATATTGGTCAATGGCGGTTCCGCCTCGGCCTCCGAAATCGTCGCGGCGGCGCTCCAGGATGCCGGGCGGGCGGTCGTCATCGGCACCGCCTCCTACGGCAAGGGCACGGTGCAAACCGTTTTGCGGCTTCCCAATAACGGCGAGCTGACCCTGACCTGGGCTCAGCTGGTCGCACCTTCGGGCTATCTGCTGAATACCCGCGGCGTGGTCCCGACCGTGTGCACCAGCGATCTCGGCGATGACGGCCAGGCGGTGCAGATCGCCTTGCAGCGGGCGAGCGGACTGTCGGCGGTGTCGCCGCTGACCGCCCGTCCACGCAAATCGCTCGACGAAAGCGACTGGGACCAGCTGCGCCGCTCCTGCCCGCCGCGCGACGGCGATCGGGCGATCGACCTCAGCGTTGCCGAGCGTCTATTGGCCGATCCCGTTCTCTACAGCCAGGCAACGCATCTGATCGCCGAGACCCCGAGCCTGGCGGCGCAGCCGGTCGGGACGACGCCGGCCGAGGCCGAGCCTGCCTTGACAGGGGTCAGCGGATCGCTATCTTCGGGTCCACGCAATCCCTGAAAACTGGGGTCTCCGCCATGGCCAAGACCAGCACCGTCCTGATCAAACTCGTCAGCAGCGCCGATACCGGCTTTTACTATGTAACCAAGAAAAATCCGCGGACCAAGACCGCCAAACTGGAATTGAAGAAGTTCGACCCGGTGGCCCGCAAGCACGTCCTGTTCAAAGAGGCGAAGATAAAATAGCAAGTTTCGGCCAGACCTGGTCGAAACTGCCGCCGTGCCGCGACAGTGGCGATGGCCAGGTCGGACGGCGCGAAGGGTCCGCCATCGCCTGCTTCCGCCACGGAATTCGAGTTTGCGCTTAAACCGGCCGCGCCGGTGTGCGATGATGGCGTAATTCACATAAACGATCGGAGGCCGCCGTGACAAAATACATGCTGGTCAGCTTCAAAACCTGCCCGTGGGTGCAGCGCTCGGCAATCGTGCTGCGCGAGAAGAACACGGAGTTCGAGCTTCGCCATATCGAGCCCGACAACCGCCCCGATTGGTTCCTCGCGATCTCGCCGCACAAGAAAGTGCCGGTGTTGCGCATCGACGACCGGGTGTCGCTGTTCGAATCGAACGCCATCAACGAGTATCTGGACGAAACCATAGCACCGCGGCTGCATCCCGAGGACCCGATCGAGCGCGCGCTGAACCGCGCCTGGACCGATTACGTGCCAACCTTCGCCGGCACCGTGACCGCGACCGCCTACGCCGATACCGAAGAGGACTACAACAAGGCGGCGGCCGGCATTCCGGTGCCGTTCGAGCGGCTCGAAAAGGCGCTCGAAAAGCAGGGCAACGGCCCGTTTTTCAACGGCGCCAAATACTCGCTGGTGGACGCCGCCTACGCGCCGTTCCTGCAGCGCTACCTGTTCCTCGACCGGGTCAGGAAGCTCGGCCATATCGAGAAATTCCCGCGGCTCAAGGCATGGGCGGAAGCGCTGATGAAACGGCCCTCGACCCATTCTTTCCCGACGGCCGAGTTCGAGGCGATGTATCGCGACGGCCTGAAGCGCCGGAACAAGTGGGTCTCGCAATTCGTCGAGCCGGTCAGGGCCGCGGCGGAGTAGGCCCGCTTCAGCCCAAGATGCGCCGCGCGTTGCGCTTTGGTGCGATCGCGCGGTGCACCCCGGTTATTTCAATTGCTGCCGATCGCTAGCCACGCCACAGCCGCTTCGAGGCGATCTCGGCGCCTTGCGCCATGGCGGCGAGTTTTTTGAACGAGATGTCGGGATCGAGCTTGCCATAGCCGGCGAAGGTGCCAAAGCCGCAATCGCTGCCGGCGATGACCCGCTCGCGGCCGACGATGTCGGCAAAGCGACAGATGCGCTCGGCGACGAGGTCGGGATGCTCGACATAGTTGGTCGAGGTGTCGAGCACGCCGGGGATCAGGATCTTGTCGTCGGGCAGTTTGACGTCCTGCCACACCGCCCATTCATGAGCGTGGCGCGGGTTGGCGGCTTCGACGACCAGGGCCATCGGCTTGGCCTTGACCAGGATCGGCGCGACTTTGGCGAACGGGATGTCGTGGTCGTGCGGACCCTCGTAATTGCCCCAGCAGATATGAATGCGGGCCCGGTCGGCCGGCACGTTGCGCAGAGCGTGGTTCAGCACCTCGACGTGAAAGGCGGCGCGCTTCAGGAAATCGGCCTCGTTCGAGGTCCTGAAAGCTGGTGTGGTGCGCCATTGCCAGATCCGGACAATCGAGCTGCAGCACAAACCCGGCCTTTACGATCGCCTCGTATTCCTCCTGCATCGCCGCAGCGATGGCTTCGACATAGGCTTCGTGGCTCGGATAATAGGAATTGGTCTGAAACACCGGGACGAGGCCGGGCGAGGCGGCGGTCATAAATCCCTCGACGGCCGAGACCTGGTCGAGCGCCGCGCGCAGATTGGCGAGGTCCTGGTGCAGCGGCTCACGGTCGCGCCAGGCGATTGGCCCGACGCACACCGCACGCCGAGCGATGTTCGCACCGGTCATCCGCTCCAACGCGGCGAGGAAGTTCGGGTGGTCCTTGGTGTCGAGCCGCGGCTTGGCCGGCTGATGCCCGGCAAAGCCCGAAAGGCGGTCGGCGATATAGGTCGAATAGCCGGGCTTCGACATTTCGCCGTCATTGACGATGTCGACGCCGACCGCAGCCTGGCGGCGGACGATGTCGAGCACGGCCTGACGCACCACCCGGTCGAGTTCGCTCTGATCAAAGGGTTCGCCCTGATCCTTGCGCACCAGCATCTGCCGCAATTCGGGCGGCCGCGGCAAGCTGCCGACATGGGTCGTCAGGATACGGTCCTGGCTCGTCTTCATTGCTTCCCCCCGGTGCTCGATTTTGACCGTGGCAGCATGCGCCGGTTTGTCACGATCGGCAATCGGGAGCGGTCGGGGGCGGTCCGCGCCCCCAGCGCCGGCGAACGCCTTTGCCAAAGTCGCCGCCGGGTTGACGCGTGCAACTATAACGGTTAATTCAACTTGACTTAAGGAAGGCGGCTATGCGGCGGCCGAGGGCGCTGCCGCGGCAAGCCTGGGTATAGGGAGGAGGAACGAGCATGCAGAGCGCATTCTCGACGGGGGTCGCGACCGGTTCACCATCCACCAATCGCTGGCTCCAGCTGATCATCGGCATCGTCTGCATGGTGATGATCGCCAACCTGCAATATGGCTGGACCTTGTTCGTCCACCCGATGAGCAAGGCGCATGGCTGGTCGATCGCCGAGATCCAGATCGCCTTCAGCCTGTTCGTCGCGCTCGAAACCTGGCTGACCCCGATCGAGGGTTGGATCGTCGACCGCATCGGCCCGAAAAACGGGCCGAGGTTGATGGTCGCCTTTGGCGGGGCGATGATCGCGATCGCCTGGATCGTCAATTCGCGCGCCGACACATTGTCGATGCTTTATCTCGGCGCGATCCTCTCCGGCGTCGGCGCCGGCGCGATCTACGCGACCTGCGTCGGCAACGCGGTCAAATGGTTCCCCGACCGCCGCGGGCTCGCCGTCGGCCTGACCGCCGCCGGGTTTGGCGCCGGTGCGGCACTGACCGTCGTGCCGATCCGCGCGGTGATCGCCGCCGACGGCTATGCCGCGGCGTTTTTCTGGTTCGGGCTGGTCCAGGGCGCGATCGTCTTTGTCATCGCCTGGGCGATGCGCGCGCCACTGCCGGGAGAGACGCCCAGCACCGCGCCGGCCAAAGTAATGCAGACTACCGAAAGCTACTCGCCGGGGACGATGCTGGCGACGGCGGTGTTCTGGGTGCTTTACGTGATGTTCATCCTGGTCTCGGCCAGCGGGTTGATGGCGACCGCGCAAATCGCCTTGATCGCACGCGATTTCAATGTCGCCAACACCGTATTGCTGCTCGGCGCCTCGACCCTGACGGTGGCGCTGCTGGTCGACAATGTCGCCAACGGCGCGGCGCGGCCGTTGTTCGGCTGGATTTCCGACCATATCGGCCGCGAATACACGATGGCGATCGCTTTCGGGCTCGGCGGGCTAAGTTATTGGCTGTTGGGTTCGCTCGGCACGCAGCCTTGGGCCTTTGTCATCTTTGCCGGGCTGATCTTTCTGACCTGGGGCGAGATCTTCAGCCTGTTCCCGTCAACCTGCACCGACAGCTTTGGTCCGAAATACGCCACGACCAATCTGAGCCTGCTCTACACCGCCAAAGGGGTCTCCGCCTTTCTCGTGCCATTGGCGAATGTGATCAAGACCGCGACCGGAAGCTGGCATATGGTCTTCGCGGTCACGGCGATCATGAATTTCGTGGTCGTCGGGCTCGCGCTGTTTGTGCTGCGGCCGTTGCGCTCGCGCTCGATGACGTTGCACGGCTACCGCCCGGTCGGTGCAGAATGAGGACGAAATCAGGGGATCAGGGCGCATGAAACGCAGCACCGAGCATATTCTGACCACCCATGTCGGCAGCCTGCCGCGCCCGCCCGACCTGCTCGAATTCCTCGAGGCGCGCGAGACCGGGCGGGCCGTCGAACAATCGGCGTTCGATGCGTGTCTGGCGGCGTCGGTCCACGAAATCGTGCGCAGGCAGGTCGCGGCCGGGATCGACAGCGTGTGCGACGGCGAGTTGGGCAAGATCTCGTACACGTTTTACGTCCGCCATCGGCTGTCCGGCATCGGCGCGTTCCGTGGCGGCGACAACGACCGGCCGCCGCAGACCGCGGCGCACCGAGACCTGATCGACCATCCCGATTTTCATCAACGGCTGAACCAGAAGCGCGGCGGCACCTCGTGGTTCAGCCGCGAAGCGGTGCCCTGCTGCATCGGTCCGGTCGCCTATCAGGACCGCCGGCCGCTGATGGTCGATCTGGCGAACCTCGCCGAAGCCTGCGCCGCGGCCAAGCCCAACGAGGCGTTCATGAACGCGGCCTCGCCCGGGGTGCTGACCAAATTCGTGCCGGACCGCTACTACCAGGACGAGGACGCCTATGTCGAAGCGCTGGCCAATGCGCTGAAGGAGGAATACGAGGCGATCCACCACGCCGGCTTGATCCTGCAGATCGACGCGCCCGATCTCGGCTCGGCCCGGCACAACCAGTATCAGCACCTCTCCGACGACGAATTCCTGCGCATTGCCGAGCGCAACATCGCCGCGCTGAACCACGCGACCGCGAACATCCCGCCCGAGGCGATGCGCATGCATCTGTGCTGGGGCAATTACGAGGGGCCGCACACCCACGACATCCCGCTCGCCCGGATCATCGAGGTGGCGATGCGGGCGCGCCCCTCTGGGCTGTCGTTCGAGGCGGCCAACCCGCGCCATGCGCATGAGTGGGAGGATCTGCACGCCGCCAAGATCCCCGACGACAAGGTGCTGATCCCGGGGGTGATCAACTCGACGACCAATTTTGTCGAGCATCCACGGCTGATCGCGCAGCGGATCGCGAATTACGCCAATGTGGTCGGCCGCGAACGGGTCATCGCCGGGGCCGATTGCGGCTTTGCCACCTTCGCCTTTGTCGACAACGCGGTGGCGCCGTCGGTGGTTTGGGCCAAGCTCGCCGCACTCGCCGAAGGCGCGCGCATCGCCAGCGACCGGTTGTGGGGCTGAGGCGGCAGTCTCAGAGTTCTGAATGCCGTCGTCCGACCCTAAGGCGTCGTCGACTCCTCGCGGCAGATGGGCCGGTTATGCCCACTTTCGGACTTTGCCCAGCCCGGCCAAGAGGTCTCTGTCGGGTGGCAAGCGGTCGCAGGCCGCGCATTAAGCGCTGAGCTTGCAATGAATCATGCGGGTCTGCGAACATTCCATCCCAAGGACAAAGGACAAGAATTAGGAGCTTGGGATGGCGGAGGAGTTAGCCTTCAAGGACGAGGCGGCGGCGGAGTACGACCGCGCCTTCGCGCACGTCACCGCGCATTTCATGCCCTTCCTGTTGCGGGCCGCCCACATTGCACCGGGTATGCACGTCCTTGACATCGCGACGGGCACGGGGCTTTCGGCCGAGGCCGCCCTCGCCGCCGTCAGCCCCACCGGCCATGTTCTCGCCGCTGATGTCTCGCCGGCCATGGCCGAGAGGCGCGTGAGCGTCTCGGCAAGGCGCGGAATGCTTCAGTCTCTGTGGAGGACGGGCAAGCGCTTTCGTTCGCGGGTTGCAGCTTCGATGCGGTGCTGTGCAATCTCGGGCTGATGTTCTTCCCCGACCCGGTGCGGGGCCTCTCCGAGTTTCGCCGCGTGCTTCGCCCCGGCGGTCGCGTGGCCGTCTCGGTAAATACCGTCGTCGAGCGCTCTTATAACCATCAGATCAACAAAATCATCGCACGGTATAGGCCAGGTTTGACCGAGGCTGTCACTCGCACTTTCGCGCTCAGCGAGGCGTCGCGTCTCCGGTCTCTGTTCGATGAGGCCGGCCTGGTGGACTTCGAGACCGATACCGTGAGGCACACCTTCGTGCTGCCTTCATTCGATGCCTATTACGGCCCGTTTGAACGCGGTGGGGCTTCCACTGGCCAGGCACTCGCGGCGCTGCCGGAGGAAATACGCCGCGCCGTGCGCGAGGAAGTGCGGCGCGACCTCGCCGACACGGGTGGGCCTATCGAGGCGGAGGCGGAGTATCGGATCGCCAGTGCGCGACGGTAGCGGGGTGTATTGAAGGGGACGATCGTCATCGTCGGTGCGCGACTTCCGCGCATCGACAGTATTGGTCGAACCCAGTTGCCGGGTTGCGGGCTTGGGAATGGCCGGAATCGGCGCTTCCTCGCCGTCGGCATGCGTAATTACGAACGACGGGAGCATCGATTGACCGACATCAGGTCGGCTGTCCATACTCGGCCGCGTACGGAAGGCTGTTTATCCGACCGATATCCCGACCGTCGAGGACCCGACCCATGAACATCCGCCACACGCCGGACACGGTAGCCGCGCCATTCGGCCCCTATAGTCACGCGGTCGAAGTGCCCGAGGGCTCTCGGCTCCTCTACATCTCCGGCGAGGTTGGTGTACTCCCCGACGGCACGGTGCCTAAGGGCATCGAGGCCCAGGCCGAGGCCTGCTGGCGGAACATCATCGCCATCCTGGCGGACGCCAGGATGGGAGTCGGGGATCTCGTGAAGATCACCACTTACTTGGTGCGGCCGGAAGATGTTGCCGCGGCCGGCGCGGCGCGGGCAAAACACTTCGGCGACGCACGTCCCGGCTCGGCGACGATCATCGTCAAAGCGCTGGTCGCGCCGGAGATGCTGATTGAGATCGAGGCAGTCGCTGCCGCGAGGGCTTGATGGCGTGGCGTTGAAGGCGGTTGGCGACCGCCGCGCGTTGATGGACCCGCCGGATACGTCGCTCCGGGTGTGCGGCCTGAGCTGTCTACGCCGCCCCGGGGTGGCCCGGCGAACGGCCGGAATCGGCGCCGAACTGCCGATAGCCCGGTGAGCGACATCTGGAACCGAGGCACTACGCGACCGGCACATTGTCGATCAGCCGCGTCCGGCCGAGGTGCACGGCGGCGAACACCCGGGCGGGCGCGGTGACTCGCGTGCGTGACCGGCGCCAAGGTTTCGGCGTCGCGGATTTCGAGATATTCGACGGCGAAGCCGGCTTCCTCGCAGCTCGGCGGCGCCTTGCGCCAATTCGCGCGCCACCGCATCCGGCTCGCTGCGCCACTCGCAGCGGCGATCCGACGCAGCACGCGGGCGAGCGTCGGGCGCGATGCGGCGCTCTTCCGGCGAGAGGTATACGTTGCGCGACGACAGCGCCAGGCCGTCCGGCTCGCGCACCGTCGCCACCCCTTCGATCCGCACCGGGATATCGAGGTCGCGCGCCATCCGGCGCACCACCATCAGCTGCTGGTAATCCTTTTCGCCGAAATAGGCGGCGTCGGGCAGCGATTGGATCAGCAGCTTTGCCACCACCGTGGCCACCCCGTCGAAATGACCGGCGCGATGCGCGCCGCACAACCCGTCGGTCAGGTCGCCGACCCGCACCAGGGTGGAGAATTGCGGCGGATAGATTTCCTCGGCGGCGGGAACGAAGGCCAGGTCGATTTGCGCCCCGCGCAGCAAGTCGAGATCGGCCATCTCGCGGCGCGGGTAGGAACCCAGATCCTCGCCCGGCGCAAATTGCTTGGGGTTGACGAAGATCGTCGCCACCACCCGGCCGCACTCGGCCTGTGCTGCTCGCACCAATGCCAGATGCCCGGCATGCAGCGCGCCCATCGTCGGCACCAGCCCGATCCGCTCGCCGGAGCGGCGCCATGAGGCGATCTGGCTTCGCAGATCGGCGATCGTTCGCGCTACCTTCAACCGGAACCTCCGCCCGCGCCCACTGCAACAGATTAGGCTGGTTATGCCCCGCGTAAAGGCGCCTCTGGCTCCGTCTGCCGGGTCTGCGGCGCGCCCGGATGCTCAGCGTCCGGCAAGAAGCCGGTCGACCATGGCGGGGGCGGCGCCGAGATAGTTGGCGGGGTCGGTCAAGGCATGCAGTTTTTCCGGGCCGAGCGGAGCGGCGACAGCGGGGGTTTCGAGCAGCACGTCGAGGAGGGGACGGTCGGTTTCGATCGCCGCCCGGCAGGCATCGTAAACGAGGTCGTGGGCTTCGTTGCGGCCGGTCACCGGGGCGAGGCCCATCATCACCGCCTCGGCGACGATCAGGCCATGGGTCATGCCGAGATTTCGGGCCATGCGCACCGGATCGACGATCAACCCGCCCAATAGAAAGCGCGACTGGTGGAGGGCGCCGGCGGCATAGCCGAAGGCCTCGGGCACCGCCACCCATTCGACATGCCATGGGCCGGTCGCGCGCTCGAAATCGGTGATCATCGCGTCGAGCACCAGCCCGGCCTGCTGGCGCAGCACCTTGGCGGCGGCGAGGATCAGCTCGCACGAGATCGGGTTGCGCTTTTGCGGCATCGTCGAGCTGGAGCCGCGGCCGGCGACAAACGGTTCGGCCGCCTCGCCGAACTCGGTTGCCGACATCAGCATCACGTCAAAGGCGATCTTGCCGAGGCTGCCGGCCAGCAACGCCAGAAATTGCACGGTTTCGGCGATGCCGTCGCGGGCGACGTGCCAGGTGATCGGCGGGTCGCCGAGGCCGAGTTCGCGAGCGAGTTCGGTGCGGCTGCGCACGGTTTGCGCGCCCTCGCCGAGAGAGGCGAGCGTGCCGGCGGCGCCGCCGAATTGGGCGAGCAGCACGCGCGGGCGAAGTTCCGAAAGGCGCGCGGCATGGCGGTCGAGGGCGGAGAGCCAGATTGCCGCCTTGTAGCCGAAGGTGATCGGCAAGGCGTGCTGCAGATGGGTGCGGCCGGCCATCGGGGTGTCGCGATGGCGGCGGGCGAGGTCGGCGAGGTGACCGCGCGTCGCCGCGAGATCAGCCTCGATCAGGTCGAGCCCGGCGCGGATCTGCAGCACCACGGCGGTGTCCATGATGTCCTGGGTGGTGGCGCCCCAATGCAGCCAGCGCCCGGCCTCGCCGGCCCGATCGGCGAGCTGGCGGACCAATGGCAGGATCGGATAGCCGACCGTCTCGGTCTCGCGCTTCAGGCGCGCGAGGTCGAGCGATCGGGGCGTTTCGGCGATTGCCGCCGCCGCTTTGGTGATGGCCGAGGCCGCTTCGGCCGGGATGATCCCGAGCCGGGCCTGGGCGCGGGCGAGCGCCGCCTCGACCTCGGCGCAGCGGGCGAGGAACGCCAGGTCGGAGAACACCGCGCGCATCGCCGGGGTGCCGAACATGTCGGCGAAGATCGCCGAATTGAGAATGCCGATCGCCATCGTCCGGTCGCCTTCGCCCCCTCACCCCGGCCCTCTCCCCGCAGGCGGGGCGAGGGAGTGACCTGCGCCCGCTTCGGGCGGCGGCGCGAAACCGGTCCAGCCGTCGGCGGTCAGCCGCTCGAGCGCCGGGAAGCGCGCCTTGTAGGCCATCTTTGGGCTGTCGGCGATCCAGTAGCCGAGATAGACATAGGGCTGGCCCTGGCGCCGGCATTGCTCGACCAGCCACAGAATGCTCCAGCTGCCGAGGCTGCGTTTCTGGTGCTGCGGATCGTAAAAGCTATAGACGGCCGAGACGCCGTCATCGAGCAGGTCGACCAGCGAGGCGGCGAGGAGGCTCCCCGAAGCGTCGCGAAACTCGGCGATCCTGGTGCGCACCGGGCTGTCTTCGACCATCCCGCGATAGTCGGCATAACTCATCGAGGCCATTTCGCTGTCGCCGTGGCGCGCCCGCTGATAGGCCGAAAACAGGTGAAACTGCTCCAGGTTCGCGCGGGCCGCGGCAAGATCGCCGCCCAGATCGCGATTGGCGTTGCGGATGCGCCGGGTCGAACGGGTGTGGGCGAACCGGCCGGCGGCGATGCGCACCGGCACGCACGAAGCGCAGGCGCGGCAAGCCGGGCGGTAGGCGAAGCGGTGACTGCGGCGAAACCCGGCGCGCGACAGATCGTCGTAAGAGAGCATGCCGCCGCTGCCATCATCGCCGAGTTCGACAATCAGCTTGCGCTCTGCCCGAGCCGGGACGTAGGGGCAGGCGACCGGCGAGGTCGCGAAGAACTGCAGCAACGGCGCGGCCAGGCCGTCGGTTACCGCAGGCTGCCGCCGAAGCCGCCGATGGTTCGGCTTGTCGTCGCTCCCGGGCCTGAGTTTCATGCCGCGTTCCCCAATGCGCATCGCCATTTCCAGCCGTTGCCGGCACACCGCCCAAGTATGGACGAGAGCATGCCGAGGACGCCAGTCCCGGAAGAGATTTTGCCCCGCGGGTTGAGATGCTATTTTGCGCCGTTGACATCGGTGCATATGCGCCCATATCGCCGCTCTGTGTTTCCGTAGCCGGCGAGCCGGCGGTTCGAGGCGGATCGATGTCCCTGCGCAGCTCCGAAGCTCCTTCGACAGGGACGGCCCGGCTCGATCCGCGCACCCGCATGCTGCTCGACGGGCCGATCGCCGGCACCCTGCTGCGGCTCGCGGCGCCGAATGTGCTGGTCATGATCGTCCAGGCCTCGGTCGGGCTGATCGAGACCTATTTCATCGGTTGGCTCGGTACCGACGCCTTGGCCGGGGTCGCGCTGGTCTTCCCGCTGCTGATGCTGATGCAGATGATGTCGGCGGGTGCGATGGGCGGCGGCATATCTTCGGCGGTGGCGCGCGCGCTCGGCGGCGGACGCCGGGCCGACGCCGATGCGCTGGCGGTGCATGCGCTGGCCATCGCCCTGGTCTTCGGGGTGTGCTTTATGACGGCGGTGCTGGGCGGCGGCCGATGGATTTACGGCGCGATGGGCGGCAAGGGCCCTTCCCTCGCGGCGGCGCTGGCTTATTCGGATGTGGTCTTTGCCGGCGCGATCCTGGTCTGGCTGTTCAATTCGCTGGCCAATGTGATCCGCGGCACCGGCAACATGATGGTCCCGGCGGTGGTGACCTGCGCCGGGGCGGCGGCGTTGCTGCCGTTGTCGCCCTGCCTGATCTTCGGCTGGGGCCCGTTCCCCCGCCTCGGCATTGCCGGCGGCGCCACCGCCGTGCTCGCCTATTATGGGCTCGGCAGCCTGGCGCTCGCCTTCTACCTGTGGTCGGGACGGTGCGTGGTTCGGCCATCGCTGCGCGGCGGCGGGTTACGCTGGCCGCTATTCGCCGACATCCTGCGGGTGGGCGCGGTCGCGGCGCTGATCACGGTGCAGACCAATCTGACGATCGCCATCGTCACCGGCATCGTCGGCCGTTTCGGGGCATCGGCGATCGCCGGCTACGGCACCGGTTCGCGGCTCGAATACCTGCTGGTCCCGATCGTCTTCGGGCTGGGCGGGCCGCTGGTGGCGATGGTCGGAACCAATATCGGCGCCGGCCGTCGCGAACGGGCGCTGCGCGTCGCCTGGATCGGCGCCGCCGTGGCGGCGGGCATCAGCGAAGCCATCGGGCTCGCCGCCGCCGCCTTTCCGCGGCTGTGGCTGGCGCTGTTCGACAGCGACCCGGCGATGATCGCCGCCGGCACCCGCTATCTGCATTCGGTCGGCCCGTTCTACGGCTTCTTCGGGCTCGGCCTGGCGCTCTATTTCGCCTCGCAAGGCGCCGGCCGGCTGCTGTGGCCATTGCTCGCGAACTTTGCCCGGCTGGTGATCGCGGCCGGCGGCGGCCTGCTGGCGGAGCGCTGGACCGGCGACATATCCAATGTCTTTCTCGCCGTGGGCGGGGCGCTTGTCGCCTTTGGCCTGATCAATGCCGCGGCGGTCGCTGGCGGCACCTGGTTCGATCGACCTGTCGCTCCCGCCACGCCCGCCCCGTTGCGCGCAGAAGGATAGAAGATATGCCCGGGCTCTATTTCGAGGATCTCTCCGTCGGGCAGACTTTCGGCTCCGGCCGGCGGGGGATTACCGCGGAGCGGATCAAGACTTTTGCCGCCGAGTTCGACCCGCAGCCCTTTCATCTCGACGACACGGCGGCGCAGGCCACGATGTTTCGCGGGCTGGCGGCGAGCGGCTGGCACACCGCCGCGCTGTCGATGCGGCTGCTGATCGAGAGCGAGTTCAGGCCGGCGGGCGGCATCGTCGGCGGCGGCTTCGACGAACTGCGCTGGCCGCGCCCGGTGCGGCCGGGCGACGAGCTGCGGGTCGAGAGCGAGGTGATCGAGCTGCGGCCGTCGAGATCCCGCCCCGAGCAGGGTCTTGTCAAAGTGCGGACCACGACCCTGAACCAGCACGGCGAGCCGGTCCAGATTTTTGTCGCCAACCTGCTGGTGCCGCGCCGACCGGCAACAGCCCCGGGATGAGCGGCGCTCAGCCGGCGATGAAACGGTCGATCTTGCGGTAACGAAACAGCCAGCGCCCGTTGTCCCGGACGATCTCGTCGGCATAGGCGCCGCCCGAGCCGATCTTCGGCCCTGCCGGGCTGTTCTGCATGACCATCCAGTTCGAGCGCACCCGGGCGTTATCGCCATCGAGGGCGATGAGGATGTTCGTCACCAGATGCGCCGCACGCGGCCGCTCCGCCCCGGCCCGGGCGCGGATGCCGCCCGCCAGCTCGGCGATCGCCGCGCGTCCCGTCGCCTTGCCGAACGCGGTGTCCCAGGTGCCGCCCTCGGTGAACAACGCCGCCATGTCGTCATAGCGGCCGTCATCGAGCCGGAAGCAATACTCGGCCATCAATTCGCGGATGGCGTCCTTGTCTTCGACCGCGGTGGGCATCGGCTCTCTCCCGAATTTCGTCGGCTCGCATTCTAACACCGATGCCGCAGACCGCGCGCCGCTGCATCTCTCTTTGCTGCTTCGTCGCGGGAGGATTAAGGTGGCTCGACAACCGGCCGGGAGGGCCACCCGATGGCGACGCCGATCACCTTGGAGATCTTTACCGACTACGTCTGACCCTGGTGCTATCTCAGTACCGTGCGTATTGAAAAGCTGAAGCAGGCGTTCGAGGTCGAAACCAGGCTGGTGCATTTTCCGCTGCATCCGGAGACCCCGGCCGAGGGGCGCTCGATGGCGGAGCTTTACGCCGGACGCAACGTCGACCCCGAGGCGATGTATGTCCGGATGAAAAACCTGATGGATGCCGAGGGGCTGCCCTATGGCCGGCGGACCCATACCTACAACAGCCGGCTGGCCCAGGAACTCGGCAAGTGGGCCGATACGCAGCCCGGCGGCGAGGCGATCCACGACGCTCTCTACCGGGCCTATTTCGTCGAGGCGCGCAACATCGGCGACCCCGAGACCCTGGTCGAGATCGCGCGATCGGTCGGGCTTTCGGCAGAGGAGGCGCGCGCGGTCCTGGCCGAACGCCGGTTCAAGGATGCCGTCGACGCCGATTGGGCCAAATCGCATGCCTATGGCGTGACCGGGGTTCCGACCTTTGTCGCGGCGCGCTATGGCGTGGTCGGCGCCCAGCCCTATGAGGTGCTGGAGCAATTGCTCGACAAGGCGGGGGCGCAGCGGCGCAGGCTAGCCGGCGTCGATGCGCGGACGCCGCGACGCCAACGCCGCCAGGATGCTGAGCGTGGACAGGACCGCAAAGCATTCGAACGAGCGCACATAACTGCCGGTCCAATCGCGCAGAGCGCCCGACAGCAGCGGGCCCGAGGCCTGGGCCAGCACCTGCGCCGAAAGGGCGAGGCCGCGGATCGCGCCGTAATTCGCCCGGCCGAAATAGTCGGCCCAGGCGAGCGGCAATAGCGTCAGCATCCCGCCGATGCCAAAGCCGAACAACGCCGCGGCGACCGCTCCGGTCAAGGCCGAGGAGATGCCGATCATCAACAAATTGCTGAGCGCGAGGAAGGCGCCGATGGCGGCGAGCGAGTATTTGAGCGGCAATGCCCGCGGCAGCAGGCCGCATCCGGCGCTCGCCACCGCCGACACCAGCGAGAACAGGCTGACCGTGGTCGCAGCGATGGTCGGCGCGATGCCGCGCTCGATCAGATTGGCCGCCTGATGCAGGCTGACCCCGGCTTGCACCGGGTAGACCAGCACGGTGTAGAGCAGCAATAGCCAGAACGCCGGGGTGCGGACCGCCTGGCGCCTGGTAAAGCTCGGCTCGAGCGGCGGCGACCCCTCGACGCCGCGCGGCCGCTCCTCTGCCGCATCCCGGCGATCGGGCCGGAGCCCCAGATCTTCCGGCCGGCGCACCAGCAGGAGCCAGGTCGGCAAGAAGCCGATCACCAGCACGGCGGTCCCGATCGCCAGCCAGCCGGCGCGCCAGCCGTGATGGCGCATTGCCAGCTGGGCGATCAGCGGCATCGCCACCAGGCCCGCCATCTGCGCCACCGTCGCCACCGAAGTGGCAAAGGCGCGGCGAGCGACGAACCAGTTGTTCAGCGCGCTGTAGATGCCGAGCTCGAACGCCCCCGCCCAATTCATCCGGGCGACGCAGAACAGCAGATAAAAGACCAGCAATGAATTGGTCAGCGACAACAGCAAGGTCGCAACGCCGGTGACGAACACCGCAAGACACAGGATCAGGCGCGAGCCGTGACGGTCGACCAGCGGGCCGATCAGCGGCGACGACAGCGCCGCCAGCACCCCACCGAGCGATACCGCGCCCGATACAGCGGTGCGCGACCAGCCGAACTCGCGGGTCAAGGGCTCGACAAAGATCGATAATGTCGCGGTGGCTCCGCCCTGTCGCGCAAACCCGACACAGCACAGGCAGGCGAGCACGACCCAGCCGTAAAAGAACGGCAACCGCGCGCTGAGCCGCTGCGGCAGGCCCGACCGTCGCGACGATCGGCGGGGATTCGCCGAACCCTGCTGCCGGTCATCCCGGGGCAAGCGCGAACCCGGCGGCGGCAATGTCCCGTCTGCCGGCGCGAAGCCCCTGGCTTTCGCCGCGACGACCGGAAGGAGTTGACACCTGGATCGTCGTTCGCGCCCGAGCCGTCAGCTCGGCACCAGGCCGCCATCGACGTTGTAGGCCTGGCCGGTGATGTTGCGGGCGCCGGGCGAAGCGAGGAACACCGCCATCGCCGCGATGTCCTCCGGGCGGTTGGCGCGGCCGATCGGGATGCGCGCATCCTGTTCGGCCTGCAACTCGGCGACGGTCATGCCCCGCTCGGCGGCGCGGGCGGCGGCGTTGCGGGCGCCTAGCTCGGTGCGCGTCACCCCCGGGCAGATCGCGTTGACGTTGATATCATGGCCGCCGAGCTGTTGCGCGGCGGTCTTGGTCAGGGCGATGACCGCCCCCTTGCTCGCGGCGTAGGCGGCGTTCGAAGCGCCGGCATAGCCGCGCCCGGAGATCGAGGCGATGTTGATAATCCGCCCGCCTCCGCCATCACGTTGATATTGCGCGATCATCTCCTTCGCCGCGCGTTGCAGGCAGAAGAACACGCCCTTGGCGTTGACCCGGTGGATGCGATCCCAATCCGCCTCGGTCAGGTCCATGATCGGGGCGTAGCGGGTCACCCCGGCATTGTTGACGATCACGTCGAGCCGGCCGAATTCGGCGACGGTGCGCGCGATCATCCGATCGATGCTGGCGACATCACCGCAATCGGCCTCGATCGCGATCGCCCGCCGCGTGTTGGTGGCGGCCTGATCTGCCGTGCGCTGCGCCGCGGCGAGGTCGATATCCGCCGCCGCGAGCGTGGCGCCGGCCTCGGCCATCGCCAGCGCCGTCGCCCGCCCGATCCCGGCCCCCGCGCCGGTAACCAGCACGATTTTGTCCTGCAATACCGCCATCGCCCTTCCTCCCATCTCGCCTCGAAGCACCGAACCGCCGACATGTCGTGGCGGGCGTTTCCGCGGGCTCGATCGGCTAAGCCGCCAGCGCGTCTTCGAGGATCATAGCAGCGCATTTTTCGCCGATCATGATCGAGGGTGCGTTGGTGTTGCCGCCAGGCACCTGCGGCATGATCGAGGCGTCGGCGACCCGCAGCCGCTCGATCCCGTGCACCCGGAGGCGCGGATCGACCACCGCGCTGGTTTCGCGGCCCATGCGGCAGGTGCCTACCGGGTGCAGGTTGGAGACGCCGCGCACCCGGATCTCCTCGATCATATCGGCTTCGCTCTCGACCGCCGGGCCGGGCAATACCTCCTCGACCACGAACGGTTTCAAGGCCGGCTGGGCGGCGATCTTGCGGCTCAAGCGCATGCCGTAGATCAGCGCCTGAAAATCAGCGTCGCTCGCCAGAAAATTGAACTGGATCGCCGGCGGCGCCAGCGGGTCGGGGCTTTTGATCCGCACCGTGCCGCGGCCGTCGGGGCGCAGATGCACCGGGCTGAAGGTGAAGGCGGAAAACGGGTGCGGCTTGATCCCGGTGCGCAGCCGCTCGAGGGCGCTCCAACCGGACATGTTGATCTGCAGATCGGGTTGCTCGAGGCGCGGGTCGGTGCGGACCAGGGCGCCGGCATAAATCCCGGCATTCGAGAGATGGCCGGAGCGGCTGACCGCGTATTGCGCCGCCGCCTTGAGCTTGCGCGCCGGGCTCATCGCCATGTCGTTGACGGTGATCTTCTGGGCGCACCGCCATACCAGGTAGGTGTTGAAATGATCGTGCAGATTGGCGCCGACCCCGACGATCTCGCGCACCACCGGGATCCCGAACTCGCCCAAGAGATCGGCCGGGCCGAGCCCGGAGAGCTGCAACAATTGCGGCGAGCCGTAGACGCCGCCGGAGACGATGATTTCGCCCCGCACCCGAGCGGTCTTATGCCCGGCCGGGGTGTGATATTCGATCCCGACCGCGCGGGCGCCCTCGAACAGGATGCGGGTGGCGTGCGCCTCGGTGGCCACAGTCAGGTTCTGCCGGTTGCGCGCCGGACCCAGATAGGCCCGCGCCGAACTCCAGCGCCGCCGGTTGGAGGTCGTGGTCTGGTAGTAGCCGACCCCTTCCTGCCGGGCGCCGTTGAAATCGTTGTTGGCCGGGATGCCGGCCTCGATCGAGGCCGCGACCATCGCGTCGCCGAGCGGCGAGCGCACGGGGTTCGACACATGCAGCGGTCCGCCGGCGCCATGGAAATCGTCGGGGCCGCGCTCCTGGTCCTCGGCCTTCTTGAAGAATGGCAGCACCGAATCCCAGTCCCAGCCCTCGCAGCCGCGCTGGCGCCAGCCATCGTAATCGGTCGAGGTGCCGCGCATATAAACCATGCCGTTGATCGAGCTGGTGCCGCCCAGGACCTTGCCGCGCGGCTGGTAGAGGGTACGGTTGTTCAACTCCTTTTCGGGCTCGCTCTCGAACATCCAGTTTACCCGCGGATTGGTAAAGGTCTTGGTGTAGCCGAGCGGGATGTGGATCCACGGATTGCTGTCGCGCCCGCCAGCCTCCAGCAGCAACACCCGGTAGCGCCCGGATTCGCTGAGCCGCCCGGCCACGGCGCAGCCCGCCGACCCGGCGCCGGTCACGATGAAGTCGTAGGTTTCCTCGGCTGTCGTCATCTTTGTTTCCCCGCATTCGACTTGATCGAACGATAGCGAAAGCCGCCGGCAGGGTGAAGAACGATACCGCATTGCCGGCATTGGCGGCGCGCGCCATGTTAGCCTCATGTGCGGTCGCGCCCGTCTTTCCTCCGATGTCAGCGAAATCAAGCTGGCGTTCTCGATCCCGCCGCAGCGGCCGACGCCAAATATCCCGGCCAACTGGAATGCCGCGCCGACCGAGGACCTGCCGGTCGTGCGCTATGACGCCAAAGCCAAGGAGCGCAGCCTCGACGTGATGCGCTGGGGGCTGGTGCCGTACTGGGCCAAGGACGTCAAAATCGGCTATTCGACGATCAACGCCAAGGCCGAGGGGATCGACAGCAGGCCGGCCTTTCGCGAGCCGTTCCAGCGGCGACGCTGCCTGGTCCCGTTCGACAGCTTTTACGAGTGGAAGAAGCTCGGCAAGGAACGGCAACCCTATGCGATCGCGCTCGCCGACCGGCGGCTGATGGCGATGGCCGGCTTGTGGGACATGTGGCGCTCGCCGGCCGGCGAAACGGTGCGCAGCTTTACCATCGTCACCACCGCGGCGAACCCCCTGCTCGCCCCGCTGCACGAGCGCATGCCGGTGATCCTCGATCCCGATGCCTGGCCGATATGGCTCGGCGAGGTCGCAGCCGACAGCGAGAGGCTGAAGGCGCTGCTGGCGCCCTACCCGGCAGACCGGATGGTCGTCTGGCCGGTCGACAAGCGGGTGGGAAACGTCAAGAACAAGGATGCCGGTCTGGTGGAACCGGTGGCGCTCGCGGGGTGAATTTGGCGGTCAGGTGGGCAGCGGGCGCGGCCGCCGGTCTTCGCCCAGCGCGACATAGGTGAACATCGCCTGGGTGACCTGGCGCACCTCGCCGGTAGCGAGATTGCGGCGCCAGGCCTCGATGCGGATCGTCATCGAGCTGCGCCCGGTCTTGACCAGTTCGCCGTAGCAGCTGACCTCGTCGCCGACAAACACCGGCTGGTGAAACACCATGCCATCGACCGCCACCGTGGCGCAGCGCCCGCGCGCCCGCTGCACCGCCAGACTGCCGCCGGCGAGATCCATCTGCGCCAGCAGCCAGCCGCCGAAAATGTCGCCGTTGGGGTTGGCGTCGGCCGGCATCGCCATCACCCGCACGAGGGGGGCGGTCGGCGGCAGTTCGAGCGGCCGGGGCGGCGGCGCATCGCCGGACATCGCTGATCCCATGATCCCTTCCGTCTCTGCGGGCAAGGCCGTGGCAGTCGTATGAGTTTGATCGGAATCGCCCGCGCCGGGACGATGACAATCGGAATGCCCTATCCATATAGGGCGTTATCGTCGAAGACCCGGTCGGTTCCGTGTGGAGGAAGCGATGTTTGCGAGCCCGAAGTGCAACCGGATTAGTCGAGCGCTGATTGCCGGGACGGCGCTGATCGCAGCGGCGGCGGTGGCGATGCCGGCGCGCCCGGCGGCGGCGCAGGCGGCCAGCGGCTATTCCTATGCGCAGCCGACGGCGCCGAGCTACACCTATCAGCAGCAGCCGACCACCTCGGCCTATCCGAATTATTCGTATCAGCAGCCGGCGGCCGGCTCAGCTTACCCGAACTATTCCTATCAGCAGCCGGCGGCGCAACCTTACTATCCTTACAGTTACCCATATTACTCATATTATCCGTATTATTCCTATTACTATCCGTATTATGGATTCCCGTTTTACGGGTATCCCGGCTATTGGCCGGCCGCGTTCGGCATCGGCTGGGGTTGGGGCTGGGGTGGCTGGGGCCAGGCGGTTGGGGTCATGGCGGTTGGGGTCATGGCGGCTTCCACGGGGGCGGCTTCCACGGAGGCGGTTTCCATGGAGGCGGTTTCCACGGAGGCGGCGGTTTTCACGGCGGCGGCCACCGTTAGGCGGTCGCGGCCGCGGGCCTGATCGACGAGCGGTCAGGAGATGGTCGAGCCGAGGGCGCTCGAGGCGTATCTCGACCAGGTTCTGGCCGACGCGACGATCGCCGAACTGCCCAACCATTACGCTGGCAAGGTCCGCGACAACTACGATCTCGCGGATGGCCGGCGGATTATTGTCGCCACCGACCGGCTGAGCGCTTTCGACCGGATCGTCACCGCAATCCCGCTCAAGGGCCAGGTGCTGACCCAGATCGCCCGGTTCTGGTTCGATGCGACGGCCGACATCTGCCCGAACCATGTCATCGAATACCCGGATCCCAATGTCCTGGTAGGCCGCCGGCTGGCGATCATGCCGGTCGAGATCGTCGTGCGCGACTACCTGACCGGGACGACGGCGACCTCGATCTGGCCGATGTACCAGACCGGACAGCGGGAAATTTACGGCATCCGCTTTCCCGATGGCCTGCGGGAGAACCAAAAGCTGCCGTCGACGATCATCACGCCGACGACAAAGGCGTTCGACGGCGGCCATGACGAGCCGCTGACCGCGCATCAGATTATCGCCGGCCGGCTGCTGAGTTCGGAGCAGTGGCGGACGGTCTCTGGGCTGGCGCTGGCGTTGTTCGCCCGCGGGCGCGAGATCGCTCGCGAGCATGGGCTGATCCTGGTCGACACCAAATACGAATTCGGCTTCGACTCCGCCGGGGATATCGTATTGGCGGACGAGATCCACACCCCGGACAGCAGCCGATATTGGCTCGCGGAAAGCTATGCGCGCCGCTTTGCCGCCGGCGAGCCGCCGGAGAGTTTGGACAAGGATTTCGTGCGGCGCTGGGTGACGGCGCGCTGCGACCCCTATCGCGACCCGATCCCCGAAATCCCGCGCGAGGTCGTACTTGAAGCCGCGCGCCTTTATGTCGGCGTGTTCGAAACCATCACCGGGCGGCATTTCGACCTGCCCGACCCGGCGCTGCCGATCCTCAGCCGCATCCGCGCCAATCTCGCGCGTTATTTCTGACCGACCGCACCGCTAGCCAGGCGCGCCGTTCACATAGGGTTTGAGCGCCGCATAGATAAAACCGTTGACCGGGGTCGGGATGGCATGATGGCGGCCGAGCTCGACCACTTTGCCGGCGAACCAGGGCAGCTCGATCTGGCTGCCGCGGAGCAGATCATTGCCCATCGAGGTCATGTGGTAGGCCGGCATCGAGCGCATCGCGGCCAGCGACTTTTCCACGCTGCCGGGCGGAAGGCGGACGCCCTGGGCGAGGCCGACCGCGACAGTCTCGCGCAATGACGCCTCGTAGAGCGCGCAAAGATCGGGCTCCTCGCGCCATTTGCCGAGCGGCAACCGGGTCAGCGCGTTGAGGCCGCTGAGCGGCACCAGCAGCAAGAACTTATCCCAGATCGGCACCATGATATCGGCGCTCAGCACGCCCTCGAAGCCGGATGCCGCACAGAAATCGCGCAGGCGCTCGCCGCGCGCGCTGATCGTGCCGTCGAGCTCGCCAAAGGTCATCCGCTGATAAGTGCCGGTCTGGCGGACCACGCCCGGCGCCACGATCGAACCGGTGACAAAGGCGGTGCCGCCCATCACCGCGTCCTGCCCGAGGATCGGCACGAGCCGCTCTGCCGCGTCGATGCCGTTCTGCAGCGGGATCACCGCGGTGTGCGGCCCGAGCAGCGGGCGAAGCTGCCGGCCGGCGCTTTCGACGTCCCACAGCTTGACGCAGAACAGCACGAAATCGACAGGGCCAATGCCGAAGATGTCGTCGGTGGCCTGGGCCGGCCGGATATGGGTTGCGCCGCGATCGCCTTCGACGCGCAGCCCCGCTTCACGCATCGCCGCCAGATGCTCGCCGCGGGCGACGAAGGTGACATCCGCTCCAGCCTGGGCCAGAGCAGCGCCATAGATCCCGCCGATGCCGCCGGCGCCGATGACCGCGATGCGCATGCAATCCTCCTGAACCGGTAGGCCGGGGCGAATTTCCGCCAATTGCACGGCCGGCTGGCTTGTACTACCCTATCGACATTAGCCGAAGGAGACAGGTCCGCTCAGCATCCAGGAGGAAGTCATGCCTAGAATCAAGCACATCGCACTGACGACCCAAGACCCGGCAAAGACCGCGGACTTTTACAAGGCGGCGTTCGGGATGCGCGAGATCCGCCGCAACCCGCGTGGCGCGGTGTTTCTGACCGATGGCTACATCAACCTTGCGATCCTCAATTTCAAGACCGAGAAGGACGCCGATGTCGGCGCGCACGGCGCCAATTTCAGCGGCATCCATCATTTCGGCTTCGAGGTCGAGGATCTCGACGAGGCGGTGGAAAAACTCGAGCAGGCCGAAGGTCGGGAGCTGACCGCCAAGGACGGGCTCGATGTGGAAATGGCCGGCGCCGGCCACCGCAATTTCGAGATGAAATGGGCCGGGCCCGATGGCGTCGTCGTCGACATCTCGCATACCGGCTGGGACAACGGAACATGACCGGCAAGTTCACGATCTGCGTCGGCACCGTCGGCAGCGGCGCCTGGACCAGCCCGGATGGCGGCGAAAGCTGGCGGCGGGTCCGCAGCGGGTTGTGGGGCGAAAGCCGGGTATTCGGTCTTGCCGTGCGTCCGGATGAGCCGCACACCGTCTTCGCCGGCGCCGATGACGGCATCTACAAGAGCGGCGACGGCGGGCAGAGTTTCGAGCGGCTGGACTCGCCGATGAACGCGATGGATGTGTGGAAGATCGCGTTCGATCCCGCCGACCCGGATACGATCTTTGCCGGGACCCGGCCGGCGGCGCTGTTCCGCTCGACCGATGGCGGGCGGCACTGGGACAAGCTGCGCGCCGAGATTGTCGAGGAGTGCCCGAATGTCGGGGTGCCGCGGGTGACGGCGCTGACCGTCGATCCCTCGGACCACCGCATCGTCTGGGCCGGGGTCGAGGTCGACGGGGTGCGGCGCAGCCTCGATGGCGGCGAGAGCTGGACCCGGATCGCCGGTGGCTTGAACGATCCCGACATCCACGACGTCGCGGTCCGCGGCGCCGGCAACGCCAAGACGGTGCTGACCAGCACGCCGCGCGAGATCTTTGCCAGCACCGACAAGGGCGAGAGCTGGCAGGGGCTCGGCGTCGGCAAGCAGTTCGGCCTGCCCTATTGCCGCGGCCTGGCGCTGAAGGCCGACGACCCGAACACCATCTTTGTCGCCACCGGCGACGCGGCGGTCGGCAGCACCGGTGCGATCCAGCGCTCCACGGATGGCGGGCAGAGCTGGCAACGCGCGGAATTGCCGGTCGAGCCGAATTCGCCGATCTGGGCGTTCGCCACCAACCCGGCGGATTCCGGCCTGATCCTCGCCTGCAGCCATTACGGCGAGCTCTACGCCAGCCATGACGCCGGCAATTCGTGGGGCAAGCTGGGTCGCGAGTTCACCGAAATCCGCGCCCTGGCCTGGACGCCCAATTAGGTTTTCGGCCGCGTCTCGCCGCCGGGGCGGGTTTTGCAGGCTCGCCGCGGCGGCAGGCGGCGCATTGGTTATCCTGGGCGCGGCTGGCACCGGCATGGCTGCGGCCAGGGTGACGGCGGCGGCGGTGTGGCGTCCGGACGCCGGGTTCATCCAGCGCTTTCATCAGCAATGCGACAGCCGCCCGGGCGCGAGGTTCGACGCCTGCTTTGCCGCGGTCATGGCCAAGGCGGGCGCTTCGCCGGCCGCGCTCGATTTTACCCGGCGGCTCGGCAACGAAGCCTACCTTCAGGCTCTGGACGAGAGCGCAGGATCGATTGCGGTCGCGCATGTGTTCTATCCGTTCCGGGCGAACGAGAACGATGCCTGGCTTCTGGTCAACGGTAACCCGGCGCTGATCGATGTCGACGACCGGCGCAATCTGACCCTCGCGGCGATGCGCTCGGCGGCGGCCTATAGCGAAATCCACCAACGCTTTCGCAATGTGACTTTTTGGCCCGGCGACCGCGGCGCCTCGGGACCGGAGGTGGCGCAGCACGGACGAGAGTTTATCGTCGGCTATCTGTTGCGCGATCTGTGTCACGCCTGCGCGATTGTCGGCCGGGTTCGCTATGCCTTCGATTTCGACAGCGGCGGAAAATTTACCGGAACCCGGCTGGTATCGGTTTCTCCGGCGGGCCGCTAGGGCAACCAGAAGGGGTGAGGAATGCTAGAGACGACGATCGCCGGCAGCCTGCCGAAGCCGTCTTGGCTGGCCGTGCCGCAGATGCTCTGGGCGCCGTGGCGGGTGGAGGGTGAGGCGCTCGCCGAAGCCAAGCGCGACGCCACGATATTGATGGTGAAGCTGCAGGAGGATGCCGGGATCGACATCGTGACCGATGGCGAACAGGCGCGGCAGCATTTCGTCCACGGGTTTCTCGAGCAGATCGATGGCGTCGATTTCACCCGCCGGGTCACGATGGGCATCCGCAACAACCGCTACGAAGCGCAGGTGCCCACCGTCACCGGCCCGTTGCAGCGTCGCGGCAGCATCCATGGTGTCGAGGCCGCAATCGCTCGCGAACATACCCGGCGGCGGCTCAAATTCACCCTGCCCGGCCCGATGACGATCGTCGACACCCTGGCCGACGCGTATTACGGCGACCGGGCCGCGCTCGCCATGGCGTTCGCCGAACTGCTCAACGAAGAGGCGCGCGAACTGGCAGCGATTGGCGTCGATGTGATCCAGTTCGACGAGCCGGCTTTCAACGTCTACATGGAGGCGGTGACGGAATGGGGGATCGCCGCCCTCGAACGCGCCGCCGCCGGGCTCGCCTGCAAGACCGCCGTCCATATCTGCTATGGCTATGGGATCAAGGCGAATATCGACTGGAAGGCCGGCCTCGGCGGCGAATGGCGGCAATACGAAGCGATCTTCCCGGCATTGGCGGCGAGCCATATCGATCAGGTGTCGGTCGAATGCGCCGGCTCCAAGGTGCCGACGGAGCTGTTGGGGCTGCTCGCCGGCAAGGAGATCCTGCTCGGCGCGATCGATGTCGCACGCGAACCGGTCGAGACCGCGGAAGAGGTTGCCGCGACGATCGAGCGGGCGCTGCGCTTTGTTCCAATGGAGCGCCTCTTCCCCTGCACCAATTGCGGAATGGCGCCGATGCGCCGCGCAACTGCGGTGGGCAAGCTGCGAGCGCTTGCGGCCGGGGCGGCGTTGGTGCGCGGCCGCCTCGGCTAGGCCAAAATGCCGTTGGAAGCGGTCGATTCGGGCCGCGCGGATGGGGCCGCGGGCGGGTCGAACGGCGAGACCCCGCTTCGTGCCCGCCAGCGATTTTTCTTGAGGCCGGCGGTTTCGAGCAGATCGCCGAATTGCCAGGCAAGCACACTGCGCCGGCCGAGCGCGGCGACGGTCCACGGCACGAGCCCGGTCCATGGCAGGAACGGGCTGCGCCGGCCATAGGCCCATATCTCGACGCGCAGCGAGGCGCCCGCACTCGGACCGCGGGCGTGGAAGCCGAAGGTATCGGCGACGATTAGGGTGTTGGCCGGAACCGCGAAGGCTTGCGGTGGGGCGAGGCCCAGCGCCGGCAGCTCGGCCATATCGATGCGAAACGAGCCCTGCCGGGTCTCAGGGTCCGCAGACCAGCGAGCGGCAAGGCTCATACGCTGTTCCCAGGCGAGCCGCTGGGCGGTCAGCCGGTGCGAGCCGGGGACATAGGTGAAGGGCCCGGCGTCTTCGGCGACATCGGTCAGAAACAGCCACGCCTTGACCGTCGGGTGAAAGGTATCGGCGTGCAGCCGGGTTTGCGGATCGGGCGGTCCGGAGCAGGCGTGGCGCAGGATGCTCTGCACCCAGATCACCGGCTGGGCATTGCGGCTGCCGGCATAGCGCACCAGCCCGCCCCAGTCGCGCGATTTGAGAAAGGCGCCGAGCGCGGGGAGCCGAGCAAGAGTGCCGCGGGCGAGTGCGATCTTGCGCAGGATGGTGTCGCCCTCGGTGATTTCGCGCAGCGGGCCGCGATAGGCCTTTATCTCGGCGAGGAGAGCAGCGAACTCATCCGGCGGCAGAAAATTTCGGCGCAGGACATAGCCATCGCGGTCAAAAGCCTCCCGGTCGGCGACCGGAATCAGGCGGGCGAGCCCGCGGCGGCGAGCGCTCGCCAAACGGTGCGCTATCTTCACCCGTGCGGCATGCAGGCCGCGCCGGTTCAGCAGCGGACTGCCGAGCAACAGATTGCGCTCGAATGATTTGGCCCCGGTGAACAGCTGCGCAAACCACCACGGGGTCAGAAACGCCCGGCGCAGTTGCGACCAGATTTTCATCTCTGGGCAAGCGGCGGCTGGGGATCGAGCCGCTGAGGATGGCGTCATCTGCGCGGCAGCCTGGCGATTATCATGTCCGCCCGGCGACGGCGATCGGTCTCACCGAATTGGCCGAGGCGCCGGCGCGTTCGGCAGCGCCGCCGCGCGCCGGCCGGGCATAGGCGGCTTCGAGCCGCTCCACCGCGGCGTCGACCGCAAGCCGCAGACCGTCCTCATTAAAGAACGAGCCGGGGATCAGGCAGCGATCGATCAGCACACGCCGAAATGCATCGAACAATTCCGCGTCGGGCGGCGTCGCCGCATGCCAGAAATCGTCGAGCTCGCCCTGAAACGTCAGCCCCGGAATATCGTAGACGGCCTTGCCCAGGGCGATTACCGGCAAGCCCCTGGCCAACGCCTCGCCGCCGACGGTGCTGTTTACCGTGATCACCGCCTGGCTGCGATCCAGCAGCTTTGGCAGCGGGCCGCCATCGAGCGCCATTACCCGTTCGGCCACCATATGCTCCACCGCGATGTGGCCGATCATGCCGGCCCAGTCCACAAGCCCGCTGTCCAAGGGATGCAGCTTGACCACCAGCCGCGCCGCGGGCGGTGCGCAACGGGCAAAAGAGCTCAGCACGTGCTCGATGGCCAGATGCGTCGCCCGGAACGGGGAGTGGACCCGCATCTGATAGTCGCAATCGAGTTGCAGCGGAAAGAAGAAGACCGGGTCGCCAGTCAAGGTCTCGATCGCCGCCGCCGCCCGCCGCTGCGCCCGCCGCATCAGCGCCAAGCGCCGCAGCCAGCCCGCATATTCGACCATCTGGTGATAGGGACGATGCGTGGCGTAATGCGGGAACCGCCACATCGCCGCGGTCGACGACAGATTGTAAAGGACATCTTCGGCGGCCCGCCGGCGGAATCTGCCTGGCACCGCCGGCGGCTTGACCGGCGCCGGCAGCCCGCGCGCCCGTTCGCGATACCAATCGGGGTTGCGCGGCAAGGATGAATAGCCGTTGACGCCGCCTTCTTCAAAGGTGATCCAGTCGGGGCGCATATAGCCCTCTTCGACGACGTGCACGCGGATCGCGCGCAGCTCGGCGACGCGAATTGCCGCGCGATGCAACGGCCGGCAGTCGCCGAACAGGATCAGATCGCTGATCGCCCGGTCGACGATCAGCCGATCGAGAAACTCCGGCCATTCATGCTCGCGGCCGCGGAAATCGACCGCACCGGGAATTCGCCAAAATACCCGATCGCCGCCGTTAAAATTGACCCGGTGCACGGCGTGGCCGCGCGCCGCCAGCGCCAGCCCGAGACGCTCGAAAAATCGGGTCGCCATCCCTTGCAGAAAGAGAAAGGCGCGATCGCTGGGCGCCGCCTTTACCATTGCCGGACGGCACGCATGACTGTCACGGTTAAATCGGTCAGGTCGCGATGCAATGCCATCCCCCGAACCAGTCTCGTCGCGTTCCGGGCGAACGCGGAGACAAGTGTCGCTGCCGATACCGCTAGTTTCGATCACCTCGCCGGTCGATGTCCACGAATTTCTGCGGATTTCTATCGCACTGCAAAATTTATCGGTAAGCAGGCTAGAAGGGCACTGAGCCGATCACGGTGGTGCGGTGCATCAAGCGCCGTTCGGGCAGACGGTAATCACAGATCGCGAGATGCATCGCGCTGGCATTGTCCCACATCAACAGGTCGCCGACCCGCCATTGGTGGCGATAGAGGAACTCGGGGCGCACACAATAGGCGTCGAGTTCGGCGATCAGGTCGACGGCCTCGTCTTCCGGCATCCCTTCGATGCCGATGCACTCGCCGGCGGTGACGTAGAGCGCTTTGCGGCCGGTGTAAGGATGGGTTCGCACGATCGGATGGGCGATATCGGGGGTCTCGTCGAGCTGCGCGCGGGTCAATTTGGGACGCGGGCTGTCGGCCACCCGGCGGCGGGCCGAGTAGCGATGGATCGCGTTGAGCCCCTCCAGCCGCCGCTTCATGTTCTGCGGCAAGGCCTGGTAGGCGGCCTGCGTATTGGCGAACACGGTATCGCCGAGCGGCCGGCCGTCGCGGTGCGGCACCTCTTTCGCGTAGAGCAGCGAGCATCGGCTCGGGCAGCGCCGATAGGAGGTATCGGTATGCCAGGTGAACCCGGCATCGGCCAATCCGATATTCTCGCCCGCCTCGTCGCGGATGTTCGAGATCAGCAGAATCTCGGGATAATCGCGGAGCAGATATTTCTTGACGATGTGGATTTCGAGTTCGCCGAACCGGCGGCTGAATTCGATGTGGCGCTCGTTCGACAAAAGCTGATCGCGAAAGACGACGACGATGTTGTCATGAAAGGCGTTCTCGATCTCGCTAAAGGTTGCCTGATCGAGTTCGCTGGCGAGATCGCAGGCGATCGCCGCGCCGCAGGCGGCGCCGCTTTTTTTGGCCGACAGCTTCATCGTTCCTCCTGACGATTGAAACGCGTCCCCACCGGCATCGGCGGGATCCTATCCGCTATGGCGCGATCCGGCTGCGGATTCACCATTATCCGCTCGGGAGCGAACCCCCTATGCCGCTCTTCACGTTTTCTTAGCAGAGAGAGGCCTTCCATCCCGCAAGGATCGGGATATCCCTTCGAGGCAATGGCAATGGCGCACATCCTGCTGGCCGAATCAGACCACCGAATTCGCGAGTTTATCGCCGGCATCCTGCTTGATTGCGGCCACGCGGTCGAGGTTTGCGACAATGGCGTCGAAGCGACCGCCTCGCTGGCTACCGGGGTGGTCGATGTCGTCGTGACCGATCTGGTGCTCGGGCGCGGCCAGGGCGACGCGTTCGGACAAAATTGCGCGGCGCTCGGGATTCCGACGATCACTCTGAGCGGCCGTGAATTCCGCCCCGACCAGGCAGCGGCAGAGCGGCCGCCGGTGATGCTCGAAAAGCCGTTCCGCTTCGCCGACCTGCAATGTGTTCTCGACGCGGTGGCAGACCGTAGCCGGGCGACGCGGTCCCGCGATCAAGAAAGCCAAAAGGCGATTTGAGCCGCGAAGCCGGCAGGCAAAACCAGGGGCCGCAGCCCGAGTCGCTCAATCACGCCGGGCGTAAAGGAAGAATTCCCGGTTTCCTTCCGGTCCGAGGATCGGACTTTCGACGATGCCCTTTACCGCCCAGCCGGGCTGGATGGCGATCCAGGCCGCGGCGCGATCGCAGACCGCAACATGGATGGCCGGATCGCGCACGACGCCGCCCTTGCCGACATGGTCGCGGCCGGCCTCGAATTGCGGCTTGACCAGGGCCACGAGCAAGGCGCGTTCCGCAGCCAGCGCGAGCGGCGCCGGCAGCACCGTCGCAAGCCCGATAAAACTCGCGTCGCAGGTGATTATATCGACCGCCTCGGGGACGTGCTCACGGCTCAGCGAGCGGGCGTTCAGCCGTTCATGGACGACGACGCGCGGGTCCTGGCGCAATTTCCAGGCGAGCTGGCCGTGGCCCACATCGACCGCGTAAACGCGCCTCGCATCACGGTCCAGCAGCACATCGGTAAAGCCGCCGGTCGAAGCGCCGATATCGAGCGCGACCGCCCGGATATTTCGATGGCGAAATGGTCGAGCGCATGAGCGAGCTTGACCCCGCCGCGCGAGACCCAAGGGTGGTCTCGGCCCTTGACCATCAGCGCGGCCTCAGCAGCGATCTGGTCGCCGGCCTTGTCGATCCGGCGATCGCCGGCGTAGACCAGACCGGCCAGGATCAGCGCCTGCGCCCTGGCCCGGCTTTCGGCCAAGCCACGCTCGACCAGCAGCTGATCGGCCCGCCGCTTCGCCGACAGGCCCGTCATCCCGCCCCTCTCCGCCCCCGCGGTGGACAGGGAGGGACCCGCATCAGCGGGAGGTGAAGTGCCGGCCGCTTCAGGGTCGTTTCAAATCTCTCGCGGCTAGGCGCGGGCCGGTTGCTGGGCGATTTCGCGGCCGAGCGCCGACAAGGCCATCGCCACGATGTGGCCGGCGTTGAGCCCGGCCTGGTCGTATTGCGCGATCGGACTGTCATGTTCGAGAAACACGTCCGGCAGCACCATGGTGCGGATCTTGAGCCCATGGTCGAGCAGCCCGCTCATCGCCAGATGGTGCAGCACATGGCTGCCGAAGCCGCCGATCGCCCCTTCCTCGATCGTGATCACCACCTCGTGCTCGCGCGCGAGGCGATTGACGAGGGCGGTGTCGAGCGGTTTGGCGAAGCGAGCATCGGCGACCGTCGTCGACAGCCCATAGGCGGCCAGCTCCTGCGCCGCCTTCATGCATTCGGCGAGGCGGCCGCCAAGGCTCAACAGCGCGATGGTGTTGCCCTCGCGGATGATCCGGCCGCGGCCGATCTCGAGCGGCAGCCCCTGTTCCGGCAGCGGTACGCCGACGCCATCGCCGCGTGGGAAGCGCACCGCCGAGGGTCCGTCGTCGATTGCGACGCAGGTCGAAACCATATGCACGAGGTCGGCCTCGTCCGCGGCGGCCATGAGGACAAACCCGGGCAGGCAGCCCAGATAGGTCACGTCGAACGAGCCGGCATGGGTCTGGCCATCCTGGCCGACCAGCCCGGCGCGGTCGATCGCGAAGCGCACCGGCAATTTCTGGATCGCAACGTCATGCACGACCTGGTCGTAGGCGCGTTGCAGAAAGGTCGAGTAGATCGCGGCGAAAGGCTTCATCCCTTCGGCGGCGAGGCCTGCGGCAAAGGTCACCGCGTGCTGCTCGGCAATCCCGACGTCAAAGCAGCGCTTGGGGAATTTGTCGCCGAACAGGTTGAGGCCGGTGCCCGACGGCATCGCCGCGGTAATCGCGACGATCCGGTCGTCGGCCTCGGCCTCCTTGATCAGCGCCTTGGCGAAGACCGAGGTATAGGACGGCGCCTTCGAACTCGATTTGGCCTGGGTGCCGGTGACCACGTCGAATTTGGCGACGCTATGATATTTGTCCTCGGCCTGCTCCGCCGACAGATAGCCGCGACCCTTCTGGGTCACCGCATGGACCAGGATCGGGCCGGGTTCCTTGGTGTCGCGCACGTTCTTCAGCACCGGCAGCAGGTGATCGATGTTGTGACCGTCGATCGGCCCGACGTAATAAAAGCCCATTTCCTCGAACAACGTTCCGCCGGTGACAAAACCGCGGGCCAGCTCCTCGGCGCGCCGGGCGGCGTCCTCGAGCGGTTTGGGAAAATGTCGCGCCACCTCCTTGGCGATATGGCGCAGGGACATGAACGATTTCGAGGACAAGAGCCGCGACAGATAGGCGCTCATGGCGCCGACCGGCGGGGCGATCGACATGTCGTTGTCGTTGAGGATCACGATCAGCCGCGAATCCATCGCCCCGGCATTGTTCATCGCCTCGTAGGCCATGCCGGCGCTCATCGCCCCGTCGCCGATGACAGCGATGACATTGCGCCGCTCGCCGCGGAAATCTCGGGCCACCGCCATGCCCAGCCCCGAGGAGATCGAGGTCGAGCTATGCGCGGCGCCGAACGGGTCGTATTCGCTCTCGGAGCGCTTGGTGAAGCCCGACAGCCCGCCGCCTTGGCGAATCGTGCGAATGCGGTCGCGACGGCCGGTCAGGATCTTGTGCGGATAGGCCTGGTGCCCGACATCCCAGATCAGCCGGTCGTGGGGCGTATCAAAGACGTAGTGGAGAGCCACGGTCAGCTCGACGACGCCGAGCCCGGCGCCGAAATGACCGCCGGTGATCGACACCGCATCGATCAGCTCGGTGCGCAACTCATCGGCGAGCTGGCGCAGATCCGACTCCGGGAGCCGGCGCAGATCGGCCGGCACGTCGATCCGGTCGAGCAACGGCGTCCGATTGGAGATCGGGCGAAGCGGGTTTGAATCCAATGCTGCGCTCCTCAGGTGCGGCGGCTGATCACAAATCGCGCCGCCTCTCTTAAAAGTTCCGCTCTTCCCCCGAACAAATCAAGATGCGCGACCGCCTGGCGAACCAGCAGCTCGGCCTGGGCGCGCGCGCGCGCAACGCCGAGGATCGAGACAAAGGTGGCCTTGCCGGCCGCGGCATCGGCGCCGACCGGCTTTCCGGTCTCGGCGGCGGAGCCCTCGACATCGAGCAGGTCGTCGGCGATCTGAAAGGCCAATCCCAGATCGTGGGCGTAACCGCGCAATGCCGTGCGCGGCTCCGCGGGCGCCTTGGCGAGAATCGCACCGGCCTCGCAGGCGAACGCAATCAGCGCGCCGGTCTTCATTCGCTGCAGCCGGGTGATCGCACCGATGTCGAGCAGCTGGTGCTCGGCGATCAGGTCGATCATCTGGCCGCCGACCATACCGGCCGCGCCGGCTGCCGCGGCAAGCGCCGCCACGAGCTCGCAGCGCACCGCCGGATCGGCATGCGTGTCGGAATGCGCCAGCACCTCGAAGGCGGTGGTCAGCAGGCCGTCGCCGGCGAGAACCGCGGTCGCCTCGTCGAACTCCTTGTGGCAGGTCGGGCGACCGCGCCGCAAATCGCTGTCATCCATCGCCGGCAAATCGTCGTGGACCAGCGAATAAGCATGGACCATTTCGATCGCCGCCGCGACCTGCAACGCACAGCGCCGGGCGACGCCGAAAAGGCGCGCGCCGGCCAGCACCAGGAACGGCCGAAGCCGCTTGCCCGGCGCCAGCGCCGAGTAGCGCATCGCCTGGTAAACCCGCGCTTCGAGGTCCGGGGGAACGACCAGCAACCGATCGAGCGCCGAATCGGTCAGGGTCGCCGCTTGCGCCAGCGCCTCGGGAAAGGGAACTGCATCCGACCCCAGCATTTCAGTCAAGTTTCGCCGGCTCCGCCGCAATCGCGCCGTCGGGGCCGATGACGATGCGATCGACCCGTTGCTGCGCCTCGTTGAGCTTTCTTTCGCAATGCTGCTTCAGCTGTGCCCCGCGCTCGTAAGAGAGGATCGCTTCATCGAGCTTGACCTGTCCGCCCTCGAGCCGCCGCACGATCTGCTCGAGCTCGACGAGCGCCTCCTCGAAACTCATCGCCGCAATGTCAGCTGATTCTGTCGGTTCGACCATCTGTTCCTATTAACAAAAAGGCGAGGATCGTACGGCGTGCCAACCAGAACTGGGAATACAAAAAACAGCTGCCGTTGCAGATCAGCAACAGTTAAACCGACATCAACACCCGCACATGAGCCGCGACGCTCGCACCGAGCGCCGCCAGATCATAGCCGCCTTCGAGGGTTGAAACGACCCTTCCCTCGGCATGGCGAGCGGCGATTTCGAGGAGCTTTCCGGTGACCCAGGTGTAGTCGGATTCCTCGAGCATCAGCTGCGCCAGCGGATCGCTGCGGTGCGCGTCGAACCCAGCCGAGATCAACACGAGGTCGGGGCGGAATGCGTCGAGCGCCGGCAGCACGCGTCCGGTCATGGCGAGGCGAAACGGACCGGAACCAGACATCGGGCGCAACGGGACATTGACGATGTTGCCGACCCCGGTCTCGCTCGCCGCGCCGGTGCCCGGATAGAGCGGGTATTGGTGGGTCGAGGCATAGAACAGATTGTCGTCGGCTTCGAAGGCCGCCTGCGTCCCGTTGCCGTGATGGACGTCAAAATCGATCACCGCCACCCGGTCGAGGCCATGCACCTCGCGCGCCCGCAAGGCGCCGATCGCGGCGTTGTTGAACAGGCAGAAGCCCATCGCCCGATCGGGTTCGGCGTGATGCCCGGGGGGACGGACCGCGCAAAAGGCGTTGTCGGCCTCCTTCGCCACGACCGCATCGACCGCGGCGGCGACCGCTCCGGCGGCGCGCAGAGCGGCCTTTCCCGAGGCCGGCGACAGGACGGTGTCGGCGTCGATCGCCGCGTGACCGGCTTTTGGCACGGCATCGAGCACACGCTCGATGTGGCGCCGCGAATGGACCCGCAGCACGTCGTCAAAGGCAGCCTCCGGCGCCTCGCGCCGGTCGAGACCGGCATATTGCGGACCGGAGAGAGCGGCAAGCACCGCGCGCAACCGTGCCGGCGATTCGGGGTGATGGCTGCCGGGATCGTGATCGAGACAGGCTGAATGGGTATAAAGCAGGGTCGTCATCGCAAACCTCGCAAGCCGAGTGCGCCGAACTCGCCGAGTGTCGCACACTCGCGGTGCCGCCATAATCGGAATCGCCGGATTGACGCCTGTTGTCGGGACAGGTCAGCGGCGGCGCATGGCGTGGCACCCAAGCGCTGCCCAACCGACCAGCAAGCCCACGCCGCCGAACGGGGTGATCCGACCGAACTGCGCCATCCCGCTCAGCGCCAGCGCAAAAAGGCTGAAGCTGAATAGAACGATGCCGACGACGAAACTCCACCCGGCGACATTCAATAATAGGCCCGGCCGGGCGCGGCGCTCGGCCATCGCCGCGAGGGCGAGAACCGCCGCAGCGTGGACCATGCCATAGAGCGCGCCGGTACGCAGCAATTCGGCCGCCCGCGCATCGCCGGCCGCGAGGTGGGCGGCGACGGCGCCGGCCGCGACCGAGAGGAATCCGCCGATCGCCGCGGCGGCCAGCCAGGCGCGGATCATCGCGGCATCGCTCTTTCGGCGAGAGCGGCGCGATAGAGGGCCAGGGTTTCGCCGGCGACGATCTCCTCGGCGAAGCGGCTGGCGATCAGCGCGCGGCCAGCATGCCCCATCGCCTCGCGCCCGGCCGGATCGGCGACGAGTGCAGCAATCGCCTCGGCCAGCGCATCGATGTCGTGCGGCGGCACGAGGACGCCGCTTACCGCCGGGCGGACCGCCTCGCGGCAGCCCGGAACATCGCTGGCGACAATCGGCCGGGCACAGGCCGCGGCCTCGAGCAAAGCCTTGGGTATCCCTTCGCCATAGGTCGAGGGCAACACCGCGATCGCCGCCTGGCGCCACACCTCGCGTACATCGGCGACGGCGCCGAGCCAGGCGATCCCTGGCTCGGCGGCGAGCGTGGCCAAGGCTGCCGTCGAGAGCGAGCCCGGATTGTCGGGGTCGGTCGGGCCGGCCAGCACCAGTTCGACCGCGAGGCCGCGCGCCCGCAGGCGGCGGATCGCGGCCACCGCATCGAGCACGCCCTTATCGCGCAGCATGCGCGAGACCAGCGCCACCCGGACGGTGTCGCCGTGCGGCATCGGCAGCGGGGCGAAGTAGCGGATATCCACCCCCGACCCGCGGATCAGCGCAATCCGCTGCGGATCGATCCCGAGCGCGGCGAGCGTGGCGCCGTCCTCGGGGTTCTGCACCACGATCCGGCCCCGGCCGCTGGCGGCGGCAAGGCGCAGGGCAATGCCGAGCGGCGGCCGGCGCAAACGCGCGGCGATAGCCGTCGCCGAGAAGCCGGAGCCGAGACCCATTACCGCATCGATCGACGCCGGCGCCTCGGCCGCGCCGCGAAACGCCAGCGCGCGGGCGAGCCCGCCGAACAGCACCGGCTTCAGCGCCACGTGATGGAGGATGTCGGGGCGCTCGGCGCGGTAGAGCCGGGCGATCGCGGCCACCGCCCGGGCCGCGCCGATCAGCCCGTCGCCACGCCGGCGCCAGGCGATCGGGCGCAACGCGAAACCTTCATCCCGGATCTGAGGGCCATGGGTTCGCACCCGGGTGGCGACGACGATCTCGAAGCCAGCGTCGCGCGCCGCCCGCGCCACCGGCAGCCGATGCGAGCAGAAATACCAGTCCTCGGTGACCAGGAAGAGGAGCTTCGGGCGTCGCCCGGCATCGCGATCGCCGGCCGGCGGCAGCGAAGCGGTGGAAGGGATCGATTCGGAAATGGTCACTCCGCGCCAATCGGAACCAAGGATCGAGGGCGGTCCATCGGCCTTGCCTCGAGCCCACGCCCTCTTTAGTGCATTTGCCCGCACATCGCTTGCGCAATCGGGACGCGGGCGCGGCAGCGGGAGACCGGCCTGGCACGCATTCTGGTGACCGGCGCCACCGGGTTTATCGGCCGGGCATTGTGCCATGAGCTGGTCCGGCGCGGCCACGCCGTCCTCGGCATGACGCGCGGCTCGGCCGAGCCGATCGCCGGCGTCGAGTTGCGTGCGATCGGCGATATCGGACCGCAGACCGATTGGTCGGATCATCTCGCCGGCGTCGATATCGTCGTCCATCTCGCCATGCGGGCGCACCGCCCGGTCAGCGCCGCCGCCGCAGAAGTTGAGGCCACCGCCGCGGCGGCCCTGGCTCAGGCCGCCGCCGCTTTGGGCGTGCGCCGGTTGGTGCAGATGAGCTCGATCCGGGCGATGGGCATGGCGACCCCGCCGGGAATGCCGTTTCGCGCCGGCGATCCGGCGCGGCCCGGCGACCCCTATGGCCGCGCCAAGCTCGCGATCGAGCGCGCGCTCGCTGCGGTGGCGCGGGATGCCGGGCTCGACCTGGTCATCCTGCGCCCACCGCTCGTCTATGGACCGCAGGTCAAGGGAAATATGCGGGCCTTGATCCGGCTCGCCGCCAGCGGACTGCCACTGCCTTTTGCCGGCATCGACAATCGCCGCAGCCTGATCTCTCTGGGTAATCTGGTCGATCTGACCGCGACCGTTTGCCTGCACCCCGCCGCCGGCGGGCAGGTGCTGCTCGCGCGCGACGCAGCCGATCTGTCGACGCCCGATTTGATCCGGGCACTGGCTGCCGGGCACGGAGGCCGGCCGTGGCTTTTCGCCATCCCGCCCACCGTCTTTGCCGCACTTTCCCATTTTCCGAGACTCGGCCCGGTGGTGGCACGCCTGACCTCGTCGCTGCAGGTCGATGATGGTGAAACCCGCCAGCTGCTCGGCTGGTCGCCGTCTGGCGCGGGTGAAACCGAGCTCGCGGCGGCGGCACGTGGCTACGGCCGGCGGCGATAGGGCGGACGCGGCAGGCGCCCGCGGCGTTTATCCTGCAGGCAATGCCGAAAGGAGGATGGCGATGGCCAGGCTCACCGAAGACACCAAGCTGATCCGCCACGCGCTCGAATATGCGATCGAGCTGTACCGCGAGCTGACCGACGAAAACGGCGCCCCCACTCTCGGCACCCAAAACCAGACCGTGAATTTCATCCTGGCCGATCCGGAATTGAGCGCCGCGGTTGCGGATTGGGGCCAAACAGCCAAACTCGACGAGGCGACGATCGAACCGCCGCGAAGATTGGCTTACGACGCGACCTATCGGCAGGTATCGGGCTTTCTGCTGAGCGTGATGAAGCATCCCGAATTCTGCAGCGAGGAAGTAAAATCCCGACTAGGCGCGGCCGATATTCGCGTTATATGGACGGCCTTGAGGTCCGGCGTTTCTGGGAGGAGGGCGCATTGCCGAGCTTTGACATCGTGTCGCGGGTCGACCTCGCCGAAGTTGACAATGCCCTTGCCGGGATGACGCGCGAGATCGCGACTCGCTTTGATTTCAAGGGCAGCAAATGCTCGATCGAGCGCAAGGACGGAGTCCTGACCGTCCTCGCCGACGACGACCTCAAGCTGAAGCAGATGCATGAACTGTTGAAGGTACATATGACGCGACGCAAGGTCGAGCCCGGCGCGCTCGACTACCAGCCGCCGGAAAAGGCCGCGGGCAATACGATGCGGCAGACGATCGCATTGCGCCAGGGGCTGGGCGCCGACCTCGCGCGTCAGCTGATCCGGGAGATCAAGGATAAAAAGCTCAAGGTCCAGGTGTCGATCCAGGGCGACGAGCTGCGGGTCGCCGGCAAAAAGCGCGACGACCTGCAGGATGCGATCGCCGCGATCCGCGGTCTCAAACTCGAGCAGCCCTTGCAATATCTCAATTTTCGCGACTAGCAAGACCGGCCCGGCGGGTCGGCGCTTGCCGGCGCGGCCGCCAACCGTTATTTAATCCGGCGCGCCTCGTCCCCTTCGTCTAGAGGCCCAGGACACCGCCCTCTCACGGCGGCAACACCGGTTCGAATCCGGTAGGGGACGCCAGTCATTCGGTAATTTAGCCAACCGCCTGACGCCCCATATGATGCTCCCGCCCGGTTGCCGCGGCCCGATCGGTGGCAGGATTGATCAGCATTCGGCCGCCTCTCTGTTGCGCGGTGGTGGTCATCTGAGATTTGGCCTGGATCCGGTGGCGATTCCCCGGTCGGGCGGCGCGGTTCAGTAGCTGGAAATCTCGATCGAGTTCTGATCCGGGTCGTCGATATAGACCGATTGGATCGTGCCGATCGCCCCGGCGCGCGGTCCCTGCATCCGCACCGGTATGCCGCAATGTTCGAGATGGGCCATGACCTCACCGACCGGCGCATCGGTGATAAAACAGATATGTGCCGGCATCCGCTTTTCGCTGCTCATCGCCATGGGGCCGCCGGCCGCGTCGAGATGGATCTTTTGCTGGCCGAAATGCAGCGCGGCGCGGCCTTCGCCCATACTCTCGATCTCCATGCCGAGCGCGCGCTTATAGAACTCCACGCTGCGGTCGATATCGGCGACGGTCAGGTTCAGATGGTCGATTCGCTCTATCTTCATGTCCGGCCTCGTCGGTTTGCGGAGATCCACAGCCTGCCACGGCGCGGCGCGTCGGGCCAGCCCTAGCGTAGCGGCGGATCGGCTATCCGGGTCGCCAGCCCGTTTTCAAAGGAATCGGTATAATCCGGCATAGGGGTCCCGCGATCAACACCCGCCGATCCATCACCACGAGATCGATTGCGCCCAGAGCGGCCAAGCCTCGGGAATCGGCCGAGCGTGCTGGTCCCTACCCGCTGCCGGTTCGCGTTTGGTCGTTGCCGGGTGAAGAGGCCGGTGCTACGGGAGATTGGGAGACGGGTTTCGGCGCGTCATCGGAGCAAGCACCTCAAGGCATCCACCGGCGGTTGGCGCAGAGGCAACCGTTCCGTGCGAAATGGCTGCCGCCTGTGAAATTCGGCTCGTCGATTGGAGCGACTATGGAAGATTTGATCGCTGATCATAAACCGCCTGGACAGACGTCCGATGCCGATGCCCCTGCACTCGCTTTCGAATATCCGAAGGAGGCGATCATCTCCTACGCGCAGACGCGCGAGGACGTTCTACTTTGGCGAGCCCTGCACACCGTACATCGCGGATTTTACGTCGATATCGGCGCTCACGATCCGACCGACTTGTCGGTTACCCGGGCGTTTTACGATCTCGGCTGGCGCGGCATCAATGTCGAGCCAAATCCGTACTACGCCGAGAAACTCCGCAACGAACGCCCCCGCGATGTGACGCTGGAGGTAGCGCTTGGCCATAGTCCGGGAACGGCCGCCTTTTACGAGTTCGGCGATACCGGCCTATCGACGTTGGTCAAGGAGATCGCCGACGAACATATGGCCGCGGGGTTCACGGCGACTCAGCGGCGCGTTCCGATTACGACGTTGGCGGCGGTGCTCGACGATCTCGGCGACCAGGAGGTCCACTTTCTCAAGATCGACGTCGAGGGCTACGAGCGCCAGGTGCTCCGCGGCACAGACTTTGCCAAGGTTCGGCCATGGATCGTGCTGATCGAGGCGGTCAGGCCGATGACCTCGATCCCGAGCTTCATGGCCTGGGAACCCATATTGCTCGAAGCCGGCTACGAATTCGTATATTTCGATGGTCTCAACCGTTTTTATGTGGCCGAAGAGCACCACGACCTCAGCCGGTATTTTTCCGCCCCGGTAAGTATCTGCGACCCTTTCCGAGATAGCGAATCGGTGCGCCTGTCGGCTGCCATCGCCGAATTGGAGCGTGACAACGCCCAGCAAGCGGGCGAGATGGCTCGCCTCTCCGAAGTTGCGGCCGATCTGGAGCGCAACCGGGCGATGCAAGCAAGCGAGGTGGCGCGCCTGTCCGAAGTTGCGGCCGATCTGGAGCGCAACCGGGCGATGCAAGCAAGCGAGGTGGCGCGCCTGTCCGAAGATGCGGCTTATCTGGAGCGCAACCGGGCGATGCAGGCCAGCGAGGTGGTTCGACTATCCGAAGTTGCGGCTGATCTGGAGCGCGACCGGATGGCGCAGGCCAGCGAGGTGGCTCGCCTGTCCGCCGTCGTTTCTCAGATGCGCCGCGATCGGATGAAGCACGAAGTGCCGCGCCTCGGCGGCAGCCCCCCGACCCCGATTGCCGGCGATGCAGGGGATGCCGAGGCTTTGCTGCAGATCGTCGAGGCGCAGGCATCCGACCTGGTCCGGCTGCGCCGGGCGCTGTTGTCGGCGCACACGCTGGCTGCCCAGCGCCTCCAGTTGGTCCATGCCGATGCCGTTGCCCGGGAAAGCCGGGGAGACCCGGAGCAATGGGTGCGCTCGGCCGCGGTCGCAGAGATCGCCCGGGTTGAAGACGCCATCGGCGATGTGGTCGAGCGGTCGCGCTGGCGTCGGGCCGGGCAGCGCCTGGGCCTGGCAAAGCGGCTGGCCTGGGAAACCGAGGAATGGCGGACGGATTTCGCCGTGGCTGGCGTCGGGTCAACCGCCGGCGCCGATGGCCGAGGGCCGGAGCCGTCGACAGCCGAACTCCTGCGCGAGCTCGAGCGATTGCATGGATTGCTGCATCACATGCGACTGTCGCGCTGGCGAAAGCTCGGCCAATGGCTCGGCCTGGCAAAGCGCCTCCCGTGGGAATCCGGCGGCTGGCCAGACCCGCTTTTAATCAGGCCCTTCCCGTCGGCCGAGGCGACACCGAGCCCGAGCGAAGAAACGAAAACAGGGTCTTCGCCTTCGAGCCACGATGGATTCGTAGAGTACGCAAACGAACGCTTTCTCGAGGAGTGCCGCGGCTTTGCCATCGATGTGATCCTCGATGTCGGCGCCAATACCGGGCAGTTCGCCCAAGGCCTGCGGGCCAGCGGATATCATGGTCACATCATCAGTTTCGAACCGCTCACGGATGCATATGCGAGTCTGGCGGCGGCGGCGGCTTCGGATCCGCTGTGGGACGTTGCAGAACGCTGCGCCCTCGGTGAGAGAGACAATTGGGCGGAGATCAACATTGCCGGGAATTCCTACAGTTCCTCGTTGCTGCCAATGCTTGATCGGCATCGCGAAGCAGCACCCGAATCGGCATATCAGGGAACGGAACCGTGCCGCGTTATTACTCTCAACTCGTATATAGAGCGGACTTTTTCCGACCCAACTACCCTCTTTGGTCTTAAGATAGACACTCAGGGATACGAGGCCCATATATTAGCAGGCCTGAGACGCAGTCATCACCGGGTGAAGGCCATCGTCTGTGAGATGTCGTTAGCGCCCCTGTACGCCGATGGACCCGGCATGTCGGAGCTATGCCGGCTGTTGGCAGAGCTCGGCTATCGGTGCGTTGCGCTGGGCCCGGAATTAGAGGACCGCAGGACCGGCGAATTGCTCCAGGCCAACGGGGTTTTCGTCAAACGTGGCTGACTCCGAGCGGGGCTCATTTCAAGAGGTTACTAAATGCGCATTGCCGTTCAAAATCCCTTTCCGAATGTTCCCCAGGTTGCCGAGGCTGAGTGGATCCGACGCTTCTTTACCGCCTGCGGCAGGCTCGGCTTTGAACCGGTCGAGGTAGTCACCTCGGACGACATTTTGCGATGCCAACCCGATTGCGTCCTGGTGACTCACGAGGTGTCCCCCAAACTCACGCAATTTCCGACGCTGGGGGTGAACTGGAATCCGCCAGACTTCTTTGCCGAAGACCCGGAGCGCTGTAGATCCGTTCTCAGTCTAGATGGTCATCTTTGCGCCTCCAGGCAAATCGCGCAATGGATCGACGACTTCACGAACGGGCGTGGCAAGCGTGCGGTTATCCACAATGGTTTGATGCTTCCATCGACGCCCGACACCGGTCCGGCTGGCCTTCTGCCGCCACGGCTAGCGATCATGTATGCGGGAGTCCATTGGGATGGTTCACGGCATGGCGAGATTTTCCGAGGCCTCGAGGGGCGGGTGCCGTTGAGGCTTTACGGCCCGCCGGACGCCTGGAGGGACCGCGGTGCTAGTTATCGAGGCGTCCTACCGTTCGACGGTGTCTCAGTCATAAGTGCGATCAGAGATGCTGGGATCGCCTTATGTCTTCACAAGGCTGCCCATCGCGGGGCAAACTGCCCGACGATGCGGCTCTTTGAGGCCGCTGCCGCGGGGGCGCTGATCATCACCGACGACTTTGAGTTCCCACGTGAGTGGTTTCGCGACAGCGTCTTGTACATCGATGCCGAGCTGCCGGCTCCAATGGTCATCGAGCAAATCGTATCCTATGTCGAATGGGCCAACCGTAACCCAGAACCAGCCAATCGCTTGGCACACCGGTCGAACGAGTTGTTCAGGCGGTGTCTGACTCTCGAGAGCATGCTCCGGCCCCTTCCCGAGTTTGTCGATTTGGTGCGTGATTGCCGCTGCATGGTTGTTGTTCACGAATCGAAGGAAAAGTCTCAGCCAACGGTCGAATATATCGTCCGCATCGGATCACGTCCGGCGACAACCCTCGCTCGTGCGCTTGACAGCTTGGCGGCTCAGACCTACCAAGCAGTGGCTGTGATTTTGGTCCAGTTTCACCCGATTGCCGGCCTAGATGCGGTAGTCGACCAATATCGTTCTCGGTTCTGTTGGATCCGTCACATCGTCGTCGCGAATAACGGCAACCGGAGCAGCTGCTGGTGGGCAGGGCTCAACACCGTTACAGCCGACTTCTTCGGGATGCTCGACGACGACGACACTCTCTTTCCCAACCACGTCGCATCACTGATGGATTGTTTGAAACGAAACCCGGTCTATAGTTTTGTTTACTCGGGTCTTATCAAAGTCGAAGATGAGCCGGGTCATTATGTCATGGCTCCCCAGTTTAACGGATCGGCGGGAAAGGTCATCGAGGAACGACGCGAGATCTTTTCTCTCGAGGAAGAGGATTTTGTAAATCTCCTGCCAACGCATAACGTGATTGGACGTAATACTTGGATATGCGGTTCGTCGCTTCTCGACAGGGAAATCCTGTCCGATCCAAAAATCGAATGGTCGGAGGATGTGTACTTTGTCGCGCTGATGGCGGGGCGGACGAGGTTTGGGTTCACTGCGATGGCGACCGCTGCCTGGCACTGGCGTTCTACGAGCAAAGATAACTGGACTCTGTCGCACTCCGCGGACATTGGTCAGGCCAGCTTAGAGCGCTGGCAAGAGCGACTGCAGAGTGTCAAGCTCCCATCGCACAATAAGGTTTCCGCTCCAAATAGCCAGTATGATCTCAACCGCGCGGTAGATATGGACCTCTCTTGAACTCGCAACACGTCGATCACGAGCGGCTGGGCACCGTATCGCCGATGATTCACGACCAACTGCGGCGTCGCACAACTGAGTATGTAGCCAAAAGGCGCCGCGCCGGTGCGATCAGCGCGACGCCCGTCTCTTTAATTAAGTGGTCTATTTGAGGTTGAAAGAATGTCATTTCCTCTGTTCACGACGATCCCACCAAATTCAGATTTTCGCCCGGTCGTCGATAATTGGGAGAGCTCAGGCTTCAAGGTCACCAGCGTCAACAGCAGTGAGGAAGCCAATATTTTACGCACGGCCGATGTCGAGGTGCTTGAGGTCGAAAGCGACCAGAATCGTCTTAAGATTAACGAAATCATGTCGGCTATCGCGGACACCGGAACGCCTGTTGCCGGGTTCATAAACGCGGACTGCCGTTTTATACAACCGCTCAACTCGGAAAGGATCAAAACGTTTGTCAAAAACTCGCTTGTTTTGGCGGAGCGAATTGACGTTGACAAAAGAGGCGGAGCAACGACGTTTCTCTCTTTGGGATTTGACGCTTTCTTCTTCGACACTGCCACTCTCCGATCACTTCCGGACACAGATTACCGAATAGGTATGCCGTGGTGGGACTATTGGTTCCCTTTAGTTATGCAACGATCCGGCCTGGCGCTTAGACGATTTAGCTGCCCTATCCTTCTTCACACGGCCCACCACCTGAACTGGGATGAGGATGCTTTTTTAAGGGGGGGGGAGGGCTTTGCAGGCCAAATTTCCAAGCATGCGGGTCATTGAAAATGATCGGCCCAATCCGATGCCAGCCTTCACCCAGTTGTCGAACAGCCCGACGGTTCTACCGCCAAATATCAGCACCGCCACTGCGGAGCTTTTCTCCTCTATTCCCGCGTTGGTCAAAGATATCCACACTTTGCAGCAAAGCGAACGGCAGCTGCGAGACGAAGCAGCTCAACGCAACAACGAGACTGAAATTCTACGCCAAGAAAACGCTGCCCTGAGGCATGAAGCAGCTCAGCGTAGCCACGAGACCGAAAGTCTGCGGCAAGAAAACGCTGTCATGAGGCAGGAAATCGGCGGGCTCCGCAATTCAAGTTCCTTTAGGATCACCTATCCCTTGCGGCTCGCGGTAACCTTGACCCGACACGTCATTGCAAAAGCGTTCGGGCGGGCGAACAGTTCGCCGGGGTAAAGGAGTCAAGAAATTACTCGTGCGCCCGATTACGTGGTAAGCTTCCTATGAAATCAGGAATAGGTGCGAGTGGATCCTGACACTGACTCAGGACCGGCGAACTGCTTCAGGCCAACGGGGTGTTCGTCAAACGAGGCTGACACTGAACAGACCTCACTTTCAGGAAGGCTGATCGATGCGCGTCGCCGTGCAGAATTCTCTTCCGAACCACATTCAGAGCGCCGAGGCCGAGTGGATCCGACGCTTTTTTACCGCCTGCAGCAGGCTTGGCATCGAGCCGATCGAGGTGGTCACCTCCGACGACATCATGCGCTGCGGGCCCGATTGCGTCCTGGTGACACACGAGTTCTCACCCAAGCTCACCCCATTTCCGACATTGGGGCTGATCTGGAGCCCGCCGGTCTTCTTTGCCGATGATCCGATACGCCGCAGATCGATTCTGAGCCTGGACGGCCATCTATGCGGCTCCCGGCAAATCGCGCAATGGATCGACGACTTCTCCGCCAGCTGCGGCAAGCGCGCGATTCTGCACGATGGGGTGATGCTGCCGTCGAGCCCCGATACCGGTCCGGCCGGGCCTCTGCCATCGCAACCGGCGATCATGTATGCGGGAGTCCATTGGGATGGTTCCCGTCACGGCGAGATTTTCCGCGGCCTCGACGGGCGGGTGCCGTTGCGGCTCTATGGCCCGCCCGAAGCCTGGGCGGACCGCGGTGAGAGCTACCAAGGCGTCCTGCCGTTCGACGGCACCTCGGTCATCGGCGCGATCAGAGATGCCGGGATCGCTCTGTGTCTTCACAAGGCGGCTCATCGCGAGGCCAACTGTCCCTCGATGCGACTGTTTGAGGCCGCCGCCGCCGGCGCGCTGATCATCACCGACGATTTCGAGTTTCCGCGCGAATGGTTCCGCGACAGCGTCCTCTACGTCGATGCCGAGCTGCCGGCGCCGACGGTCGTCGAGCAGATTGTGTCCCATGTCGCATGGGCCAAGCGAAATCCGGCAGCGGCAAGCCGCCTGTCGCAGCGGTCGAACGAATTGTTCAGGCGGTGTTTGACCCTTGAGAGCATGCTCAAGCCCCTTCCCGATTTTGTCGAAAGAGTACGTGGTTGCCGCTGCATGGTCGCTGTCCAAGGCTCGGCGGAGCAGCCCCAGCCAACCGTCGAATACATCATCCGCATCGGGTCGCGACCGGCGATGACGCTGGCGCGCGCGCTGGACAGCCTGGCCGCACAGACCTATCAGGCGATCGCGATTATTCTGGTTCAGTTCCATCCGATCGCCGGGCTGAATGCGGTAATTGATTGTTATCGCTCGAAATTCATCTCGATCCGACATATCGTCGTCGCCAATAACGGCAACCGAAGCACCAGCTGGTGGGCAGGCCTCAACGCCGTTACAGCGGAGTTTTTCGGAATGCTCGATGACGACGACACGCTCTATCCGAACCATGTCGCATCGCTGATGGAGCGTTTGGCGCGAAACCCGGGCGAGGGTTTTGTCTACTCCGGCCTTGTCAAAATCGAAGATGAGCCGGGCCACTATATATCAGGTCCTCAGTTTCTCGGACCGGCAGGAAAGGTGATCGAGGAAAGACGTGAGCTCTATTGTCTCGAGGAGGAAGATTTTGTCGATCTGCTGCCGATGCGCAACGTGATCGGCCACAATTCCTGGATATGCCGTACGGCACTACTCGATCGAGAAGTTTTATCCGATCCGAAAATCGAGTGGGCGGAGGACGTGTACTTCACGGCGTTGATGGCGGGACGGACCAGGTTCGGGTTCACCGCGATGCCAACCGCAGCCTGGCACTGGCGTTCGACGACTAAGGATAACTGGACGCTGTCGCACTCCGACGGCACTCGTCAGGCGTCGTTGGCGCGCTGGCAGGAGCGACTGCAGAGTGCCAGATTCCCATCACACAATAGGATCCCGCTTCCGAGCAGCCATCATGATGTCAGCCGGGCGGTGAACCGGGACCTGTCCTGAGCCCGTCCTCAAGCCCGCACCAAATTATTCTGGGCCGTGAACCAGGCGTAGGTTTCCGCCAAGCCCCGTTCGAACGGGATTCGCGGCTGCCAGCCCATGCGGTTGATCAGTGTTGTATCCATGCGCTTTAGCAAGGTGCCGTCAGGCTTGTCGCTGTCCCAGGCGATGGCGCCGCCGAAGCCGGTGACCCGGCGGATCGCCTCCGCCAACTCAGCGACGCTGATGTCGCCGCCGGTGCCGACATTGACGTGGCCTTCCGCCGAGTAATGACGCAGCAGGAACGCGCAGGCTTCGGCCAGATCGTCGACATGAAGAAACTCCCGCCGCGGCCGGCCGGTGCCCCAGCAGGTGACGGAATTGTCGCCACGCCGCCTTGCCTCGTCAAAGCGCCGCATCATCCCCGGGATCACGTGACTGTTGTCGGGGTGGAAATTGTCATTCGGGCCGTAGAGGTTGCACGGCATGGCGCTGATGAAGTCGCAGCCATATTGGCGGCGGTAAGCCTGACACAGCTTGATCCCGGCAATCTTGGCGACGGCATACCATTCGTTGGTCGACTTCGAGCGGCCCGGTCAGCAGCGCATTTTCTACGATCGGTTGCGGCGCCTCGCGCGGATAGATGCAGGAGGAGCCGAGGAACAACAGCTTGGCGACGCCAACGCGCCACGCGGCGTGGATCAAATTGGCCTCGATCATTAGATTCTCGTAGAGGAAGGAGGCTGGCGAGGCATTGTTCGCCAGGATGCCGCCGACTTTGGCGGCGGCAACGACGACGACCTCCGGCCGCGCCTCCGCGATAAATTCCTCGGTCGCGGCCTGGTCGGTCAGGTCCACGCGGTCACGGGCGGCCACGACAATCTCGCAGCCTTCCCGTTCCAGTCGGCGCACACAGGCCGATCCGACCATGCCGCGGTGGCCGGCAACATATACGCGCCGGCCGGCAAGCGCGAAATTCGCCTCAGCCACGGCTCGTCTCCTCCGCCAGAGCCTGCGACATCGAAGCGCCGGAGGTCCCCCGGTCCTCGATCGCCGCCAGGTCATATGCGACCATCTCCGCGATCATCTCCCGGAGCGTCGTGGTGCAGCGCCAACCGAGCCTTTGCTGCGCTCTGGCCGGATTGCCGACCAGAAGGTCGACCTCGGTCGGTCGAAAATAGGCGGGATCCACCCGCACCAGCACGCGGCCGGTCCTGGTGCAGAAGCCCTGCTCGTCCACCCCGTCGCCCCGCCAGGCGAGGGCGATACCGACCTCCGCAAAAGCCAGTTCGACGAATTCGCGCACCGAATGCGCCTCGCCGGTGGCCAGCACATAGTCGTCCGGCTCCGCCTGCTGCACGATCTGCCACATGCCGCGGACGAAATCGCGGGCGTGGCCCCAATCGCGCTTGGCGTTCAGATTTCCCAGATAGAGGCAATCCTGTCGCGCCGCGGTTATGGCGGCGACCGCACGGGTGATCTTGCGGGTGACGAAGGTCTCGCCCCGGCGCGGACTTTCATGATTGAAGAGAATCCCATTGGAGGCGTGGATGCCATAGGCCTCACGATAGTTAACACTGATCCAATAAGCGTAGAGCTTTGCCACAGCGTAGGGGCTCCGTGGATAGAAGGGGGTGGACTCGTCCTGGGGAACGGCGCGCACCTTGCCGTACAGCTCGCTGGTTGAGGCCTGGTAGAATCGGGTCTTGTCCTGCAGCTTTAGAATTCGAATTGCTTCTAGCAGACGTAGGGTCCCCAACGCGTCCGAATTGCCGGTATATTCAGGTGTCTCGAAACTAACCTGCACATGGCTCTGCGCACCCAGGTTGTAGACTTCGTCCGGCTGAACCTCCTGCATGATGCGGATCAGATTGGTCGCATCGGTCAGATCTCCATAATGCATGCGAAACCGCACGTCGCTCTCATGCAAATCCTGGTACAGGTGATCGACACGGCCGGTGTTGAACGAGGAGGAGCGACGCTTGATGCCGTGGACCAGATAGCCCTTCGCCAGCAGCAATTCCGCGAGGTAGGAACCGTCCTGGCCGGTTACACCGGTGATCAGCGCAACCGGGTGGCGCGCGTCGGCCGGCGGCCGCTGAGACTTCATTTGCATAATTTCATCCTGCAAAGCGCTGCCTTCTAAAGCTGCCGGTAGGATCGTCCTTCGGATTCGGCGCCGCGCCAAGCACGCAGCCGCGGCATTCCGCCAAGAGCGTGGACATACCCCATCCTGCGCGAGATGTCGCTCCTTGCCCCGGGGTAATTTGGTTCCCTGCGACGTACGACGCCGATGGCGGCCCGGTGGTGTTCGGCGATGGCTTGCGATCAAGATCAGGCGTTCGACGACCCCACGCGGAACGCGCCCTATAGCTGGGCCAGTCTTCGGAGCAATTTTCCGGTGAGTTTGAGAGGAGAGGCGACACGCCACGACAACGACGCCCGGATATCGAGGATTGCGCGCTGACGGTCCTCGGCGGATCAGGGGCAGGTTGTCGGCTGTGAGACCACTGCCGGCTCGGCCGCTCAATAAACTGACCAATCGGCGCAGCGGTCGCGTGCAGCGCCAGGAATTACTGTTGACCAGATCAAGCAGGACCTGATGGGAGATTTTGTTGAATTTGGCATCATCCAGCCACGGCAACAGACTACCGCCGTGAAGCAGTTGAGCTCCCATCCATAGATTTCGGTCCTCGAGCTGGAGATTGCGGTCCTCGAGCTGGAGATTGCGGTCTTCCAGGTGAG
>CAVZKP010000025.1:0-292010 GCA_963775875.1 uncultured Alphaproteobacteria bacterium | reverse complement strand
AACGCGGCCACACGATCCTCGCTCAGGCGCGCGCCGACCAGTTCCTCGGGCATCGGAACGATCAGCGGGACGACCTCCCGGATCTCCCCGATGGCGACATCGCGCTTGATGCCGGCGTCGGGGTCGTCGCGAAATTCAGCCTCCAACCAGGCGTCGCTGCCGCCCTCCATCTGCCGGGCGCAGCGCCGTACCAAGGCATCCGCCTTGGCATACCGCCGATTTAGGACGAAATGGGCTAGCGCCGCCCCGCCGAGCAGCGCTTCCACCAGCCCTATGGCGGTGGGGGCCGGAACCACGGTTGCACTCGCCGTCGCGCAACAGATAGCCGTCGCGACCATTAGGTGGGTCAGCTTCTCACTGAACTCGCGGCCGAATACCATCTGTTCCCGCCCGCCGTGTGAACGTCATCGAACCCCATTCGACTATCGCGCAGCGCGAGCGCCGGGACAAGGAAGCGCTGCCCCACACCTCGCGCCAAAGGACGCTCCCGGCCTTCGTGCGATAACAAGGCGAACGCAATTTCGCCGTGCTTTGCGGTTATGATCTGTCTTCCAGGTCAGCGCGGAAGGCGCCGATATTTGCTTTTTTGGATTTCCCGTTCATGCGAAATAAATTCCCGATTGGAGCCGCAGAAATTCCCGGTTCCATGCCACGGGAATTCGGCCGTAAGCCATTGATTCGAGGAAGAGTTTTCTCTGAACATTTGGCGCAGATTGGCGAATTCGCCGGAAATAAACGGGAATAACCGGGAATAGACGGGAATAATCATCGGGAAAACGGGAATTTCGGGCAACCCGCGCCGAGCCGCCCGGATCGGGGTTGCCGGGCGGCCCGGCGGCGGGGTTAAATTGGCGCACGCAAGGAATAGGGAGAGAGCGATGAGCGATGCGAAACCATGGGTCGATCCCGAGCTGTTGGCGGCGGGCGCCTTGCTGCAACGCAACGGCCTCGTCGCCCCCGACCGCACCCAGGCGCCGCTCTCCGAGGTGCGCGCCGCGGTCGACCGGATCGGCGCGTTTCTCGGCGAGGGGTCGATCCCATTGCGGCGCGAGCGCGACCTGACCCTGCCGGGACCGCACGGCCAGGTGCCGTGCCGGCTCTATCTGCCGGACGATGCCGAACGCCCGCCGCTGCTGGTCTATGCGCATGGCGGCGGCTTCATGCAGGGCAGCATTCCGAGCTGGGACGCGATGCTGCGCGACCTGGTGCGCCAGTCGGGCGTCGCCGCATTGTCGGTCGACTACAAGCTGTCGCCCGAGCACCGTTTTCCGAAGGCGTTCGAGGAGATGGTCGCGGTCACCCGCCTCGCCGCGCGCGAGGGGGCGGGTCTCGGCATCGACCCGACCCGGCTCGCGGTCGGCGGCGATTCGGCCGGCGGCAATCTGGCGCTCGCCGCGGCATTGGCGTTGCGCGACGAGGGCCTCAGCGCGTTGCGCTTTATGCTGCTGATCTACGGCGTCTATTCGGCCGACAGCGACAGCCCGTCATGGCAGCGCTTCGGCCAGGGCGCCGGCCTGTCGCAGACCCAGATGCGCTGGATCTGGGAGACCTATCTCGAAAAGCCGGAGCAGCAGGGCGACTGGCGCGCCGCCCCGATCCTCGGCAACCTCAAGGGCCTGCCGCCGGCACATCTGATCGTCGGCAGCCTCGATCCGCTGCTCGACGACAGCCACCGGATGGTGGCGTCTCTGAAAGAGGCCGGCGTCCCCTGCGAGCTGACCGTCTATGACGGCATCAACCATGGCTTTATTCGCTATGGGCGGCTGATCGCCACCTCGCGCCGCGCGCTCGGCGACTGCGCCATCGCCCTGCGCAACGGGCTGGTCAGCGGGGCGGCGGCGTAGGCGGCCGTATCGGCGCGCGCCGGCCGGGTCTGCCGTGGCGGGCGGCGCGCTGCTCGGCCGGGCCTTCGCTGCGGGTCAGGTTGAAGGCGGTGTTGACCAGCGCGACATGCGAAAACGCCTGCGGGAAATTCCCGAGCTGGCGTTTCGCTGCCGGGTCATACTCCTCCGCCAACAGGCCGACATCGTTGCTGAGCGACAGCAGCCGTTCGAATAGCGCGCGGGCTTCGTCGATGCGGCCTTGCAGGATGTAGTTGTCGGCGAGCCAGAAACTGCAGGCGAGAAACGCCCCTTCGCCGGGCGGCAGCCCGTCAACGCCGTGGCCGGTGTCGTAGCGCAGCACGAACCCGTCGACGACGAGGCGCTGTTCGATCGCCTTGACGGTGCCGATCATGCGCGGATCGGTCGGCGGCAGAAAACCGACCAGCGGCAGTAGCAGGAGGCTGGCGTCGAGCGCCTTTGACCCATAGGCCTGGACAAAGCTGCCGAGATCCGCATCGAACGCCTTGGCGCAGACATCGGCGTGGATCTGGTCGCGGACCTCGCGCCACCGCTCGGCCCAGCCGCCGGCGCCGAGCTCGTCGGAGATTTTGATCGCCCGGTCGAAGGCGACCCAGGCCATCACCTTTGAATGGGTAAAATGCTGCGGCGGCCCGCGCACTTCCCAGATCCCCTCATCGGGCTGGTCCCAGATGCCGGAGAGATGCTCGAGGACGGCTTCGCCGATCGCCGGGGCGCGCTCGACCGGGCGCAGGCCGCGCAGATGGGTATGGTAGAACGCGTCGAAGATCTCGCCATAAATGTCGAGCTGGGTCTGGGTGGCGGCCTCGTTGCCGATGCGCACCGGGCGCGAGCCTTCGTAGCCGGGCAGCCACGGCACTTCAAACTCGGTCAGCCGTCGCTCGCCGCCGAGCCCGTACATGATCTGGATTTGGTCCGGGCTGCCGGCGACCGCGCGGAACAGCCAGTCGCGCCAGGCCCGCGCCTCGTCGGAATAGCCCGCGTTCATCAGCGCCAACAGGGTGAAGGTGGCGTCCCGCAGCCAGCAATAGCGGTAATCCCAGTTGCGTGGGCCGCCGATCTGTTCGGGCAGAGAGGTCGTCGGCGCCGCGACAATGCCGCCGGTCGGCGCAAAGGTCAGGCCTTTCAGCACCACCAGAGAGCGTTTGACGGTATCGGTCCATGGCCCCGCCGGGGCGCATTGGTCGGACCACTGCCGCCAGAACGCGAGCGCGTTATGCAGGGCCCGCTCGGCGTCGACCGGCCGCGGCGGCGGCTGGTGCGATGGTCCGTAGGTCAGCACGAACGGGATGGTGTCGCCGGCGGCGATCTCGAACTCGCCGACGGTTTTGAGATCCTCGCCGCGCAACGGCACCGGCGTGCGCAGCACCACCCGCTCCGGCCCGCCGATCGCCGAAATGCCACCCTCCGGGAGCCGCTCGACCCAGGGCACCAGCGCGCCGTAGTCGAAACGCAATACGAACTCGACGCACATGGCGACCCGCCCGCGCAGGCCGCGCACCAGCCGCACCAGGTCCAAGGGTCCATGCCGCGGCCGAAAAAAGTCGACCAGCTCGACCGCACCCGCCGCGGTCTCGAATGTGGTCGCCAGTACCAGCGAGCCATCGAGATAGCGCCGCTCGACCTTGTGCTCGGGGTCGGCGGGGGCGATCAGCCAGCGTCCATGCTCGGGCCCGCCCAGAAGTGCGGCAAAGCAGGCCGGCGAGTCGAAACGCGGCAGGCACAGCCAGTCGATCGAGCCGTTGCGTCCGACCAGCGCCGCGGTCCCGCAATCGCCGATCAACGCGTAATCCTCGATCCGCGAATTCGCCATCGGTTAACCCCCGGCAGTCGCCAAAGCGCCCCTAGTCGCGGCCCGTCGCGGCGCTCAATGCATGACGGTCGCGGTCGGCGTCACGCTGCGCGCGGGCCTGCGAAAGAAGAAGATCAGCGGCAGGGCGAGCAAGGTCAGGATCATCAGCAGCTTGAAATCGTCGATATAGGCGATGATCTGCGCCTGCACAGTGATGGTCGAATCGAGCGCGGCCCGCCCCGCCATGGTCAGCGGGCTCCACAATCGGGCGATCGCCGGGTTTTCGAACAGGCGATTGACCGCGGTGACGTATTGCCCGATTTCCGCGTGGTTGGCCTGGGTGTTGGTGACCAGCAGGGCCGAGACCGCAGAAACGCCCATGCTCTGCCCGATATTACGGGCCAGATTGTAGAACCCCGCACCCTCGGTCCGCTGCTGCGGCGCCAGTGTCGCCAGCGCCGCCACGCTGAGCGGCACGAACAAAAGGCCCATGCCCGCACCCTGGATGACGCCGTTGAGGCTGACCGTCCACCCGGAGACCTGCGGGGTCCAGCCGCTCATATCCCACATCGCTCCGGCGCACAGCACAAGGCCGGTCGCCAGCAGCAAGCGGGTATCGACCCGCCCGACCAGTTGGCCCACGACCATCATCGCGATCAGCATGCCGAACCCTCGCGGGGCCAGGGCGAAACCGGCCGTCAGGATCGGATAGCCCATCAGATTTTGCAGATATAACGGTAAAAGAGCCAGCGGGGCGAAATAAGTGACGCCGATGATGAAGACGAACAGCATGCCGGCGGCAAAGTTGCGGTCGCGGAACAGGCCGGGATCGACGAATGGCTGCTTCGCCGTAAGAGTGTGCACCAGGAACAGCCAGAACGCCCCGCCGCAGATCACCGCCTCGACCAGGATTTCCCGGGAACCGAACCAATCCAGTTCCTCGCCGCGGTCGAGCAGAAGCTGCAACGCGCCGATCGCCACGCCCAACATGGCAAAGCCGAACCAGTCCAGCTTGGCTGCGGTTCTTCTGCTTTCCGTGAGATAGACGCTCATGCCCAGAAACGTCGCGATGCCGATCGGCACATTGATGTAAAAATCCCAGCGCCAGGAGTAGTTCTCGGTCAGCCAGCCGCCGAGCACCGGACCGATGATCGGCCCGATCATGATGGCCATTCCCCAATACGACATCGCCGTGCCCTGGCGCTCGGGCGGGTAGGCGTTCATCAGCACCGATTGCGACAAGGGCACCAATGCCGCCCCGAACCCGCCCTGGACCAGCCGAAAGACGACGATCTGGCCGAGCGACTGGGCCATGCCGCACGCCATCGAGGCGATCGTGAACCCGACGATCGAGGTCAGAAACAGGCGCTTCAGGCCAAACCGGCCAGCGAGATAGCCGGTCGGCGGCGTCATGATCGCCGCGGCGACGATATACGAGGTCAGCACCCACTCGATCTGGTCCTGGTTGGCCGCGAGGCTGCCCTGGATATAGGGCAGCGAGACATTGGCGATCGTCGAATCGAGCGCCTGCATGATCGTGGCCAGCCCGACGACAGCGGTGATCGCAACGCGGTTGGCGGGGGCAGCCCCGCCGGCAACTGCCAAACGCGCCATCAACCGCTCCGAGACCCGCCGAACAGCCACGCGAACATGTGGGGCACCCCGTGGATACGGCCGGTATCGACTTCGATCTCGGCGCTCATGCCGGCCCGCAGCACCGGCTGGCCCGGCGCGGGGTCGACCCGGATCCGCATCGGGATGCGCTGCACCACCTTGACCCAGTTGCCGCTGGTGTTCTGCGCCGGCAGCAGCGAGAACTGGGATTGGGTCGCCGGCGCGATGCTGGCGACCGAGCCATGCCAGACGCGGCCGGGGTAGGTATCGATGGTGACCGTGGCCGGCTGGCCCGGCCGCACATAAGTCAGTTCGGTTTCCTTGGGTTGCGCTTCGACCCAGATCCGCGGGGTGCGGACCAGATAGAAGCCGGTGGTCGAGGCCGGCAGGTACATCCCCGGCGCCAATGACGGGACATTGGTGACAAAGCCGGCATAGGGCGCCCTGACCACCGTATCGCGCAACTCGCGGGCGGCCTCGTCGCGCTGTGCCAGAGCTTGCCGGTATTGCGAATACTGCTCCACCGGCAGGTTTGGATCGCCGTCGAGAGTGGCCGCGGTCGCCGCCAGCTGCGCCGTCAACGAGGCCAGCTTCTGCTGGTCGGTGCGCAAGTTCAGCCACGCTTGGTCCAACGCCGTTTGCGGCGCGAACTGTTCCCGAGCCAGGGTCACCGCGCGGTCGTATTGCCGCTGGTCAAAGGTGATCTGGTCGTGCGCCTGAACGATCTCGGCTTGTAGATTTTGGTAGTTGGCCTTTTGCGCGTCGAGGTTGTCGCGAACCACGCCGAGTTGCCCCTGCGCCTGATCGAGTTTGAGCTGAAATGGCAGCGGATCGAGGGCGAACAGCGGCTGGCCGGCGGCCACCTGCTCATTGTCATAGACATCGATTTTGGCGACCAGGCCCGACACATCGGTCGAGAGGCCGACCTGATCGGCTTCGACCAGGCCATCGTCGGTCGACAGGTAACGAGTGCTGCGGACATAGAAGATCAGGCCGCCGATGATGACGACCGGCAGCAGGAGAAACAGCGCCCAGCGCAGCCACGGCCGGCGGCGCCCGGCGGCCTTCGCCGCCGCTGCCGATCCCGGTCGATCGAGCCTGCGCCCCTCGACCGGCGGTTCGGCGATCGGCGTGGCGGGCTTCAGGCCCGTCGATCCGCCGTCAGCAGCCATGGCTCGAATTTCCGGCCCAGCAGCGAAAACCGTTCACTGGGATATCCTTTTGCGATCCGGCGGTTGATCGCCGTCGCTTGGTGCTTGCTATATGAGCCTAGCCTCATATATAATGAGATATGAGAGTCTCCTCGTAAATGTCAATGCCGCCTCCGGTCCTCACCGGCCGCGCGCCGCAGCGCCGTCGCGGCAAGTTGCGGGTTGCCGCCCTGATGCAGGCGGCGGCGACCGTGTTTGCCGAAAAGGGTTTCGACGCGGCGACAATGACGGAAATCGCAGCCTTGGCGCGGGCCCCGATCGGTTCGCTCTATCAGTTCTTTCCAAACAAGCAGGCGTTGGCGGACGCTCTGCTCGAGCAGTACGCCGAGCACGTCGAAGCCGCGTTGGAGGAGATTGCCGAGCGGGCCGCGGGGCTATCGGCGACCGCGCTGGCGGACGCCTTGCTCGGGCTTATCGCGGGCCTCCGCCACGAAACCAGCGCCGCGTTTGCGCTGCTCGACGCCCACTCGGACTGGTCTGCGCGCCGCGCCGAACTTCGCCATATGACACGCCGGCAGATCGCCCGAATCCTGTCGGCACGCCAGCCTCAGCTGTCGTCGGACCTGGTCGAAGACATGGCTGTGGTGCTGCTCTACAATATGCGGGCGATGGCGGCGCTGACGGCTGAGCAGGGACGCGAGGTGAAACCCGGCGCGCTGACGGAATTGCGCGATATGACGCGTTTCTATCTATCGAATAGGCTCGGCGATGCGGCCGAAGCAGCGGAAAACTAGAAAGCCCGGCCGCCGTCCTGATGTCCATGATCACTCTAATCGGCGCCGTACCCGCCCGAGTCCCAGTTATCCGTCATCCGCGTTTTTGCCGGTTCGCCGATCACTCGAGCGCCTCGCTTTGGCGCCCCGAGAATGCCCGGCCTCAGTCGCCGTGGCCGCTCGCCTTTGGTCCGGCATTGTCCGAGTACGGCCGATACCCGACATATGGATCCCAGAACGCCTTCGGCGCCGCTGGATATGGCTGGCCGATATAGGATCCGTATGCTGGGTATGCCGAATAATTGTATCCATAGCCAGGCGAGGAATACATGGTAGTTATAGCCATAATATGGATAGGCCTGATAAGGGACACCTGGTGCGTTATTGTACTGGGCGTGGGCGGTTGCGCCGGCGGCAACCAGAATGCCTGCGACGAATGCTGCCGTCCTAGCGAGTTTTCGCATCGAAATCTCCAATCTGCGACCGACTTGCCATCTCGTAAACAGAAAGAAAAACTGAATGGTTCACCTCGGTCCGCCCTCGATTCGGTCGGCGGGGTTGATCGGTGGGGCCGTCCGGGGCGGCAGCCGCGTAACCGCGCCGCACCGGCCCTTTGCTTTGACCCAGCCGGCGCCCGCTATGGTAGGACGGGCGTTGCCGAAGCCGCGGCAACCTCCCACCTGCTGGCGATGAAAGGAGGCGCGCGTTTGCAGTGACCCAGGAGAACGTCGGATGACCCTGCCGAGGCCCCATATCCGGGCACTCAGAATGCTCGCGCTGTGCCTGACGCTGGCGAGTGGGATCGTCGCCGCGCCGGCCACGGCCGCTCCGTCCGATCCACAGGCGAGCGTGCGCAGCTTTTACGATGTGTTGCTGACCACCATGAAGAATGGCGCGGCGCTCGGGCAGAGCGGGCGCTATGCGGCGCTGGCCCCGGTGGTGCATCTCGTATTCGACGTGCCGTTCATGACCCGGCTGGCCGTCGGTCCCTACTGGGCTACCCTGACCGCAGCGCAGCAGCAGCAGCTTATCGACGCGTTTGGGCGCTATGTTTCGGCGACCTATGCCTACCGGTTCGACAGCTATTCGGGTCAGCGGCTCGAAGTCACCGGTGACCTGCCTTATGGCGGTGAAGTTATCGTCAAGACCAAGATCGTGCAGTCCGGCACCGATCCGGTGACCATCAACTACCTGATGCGTCAGAACGGCGATGCATGGCAGATTTCCGACGTCTACCTCGACGGCACGATCAGCCAGCTGGCGACGCAGCGCTCGGAGTTCCAGTCGATCCTGCAACGCAAGGGCGTCGATGGGCTGATTGCAGCTCTGAACCGCAAGGTCGATCTGTTGACCAACGACAATGCCCGATAGCGACAACGCCCGATAATGGCGGCGAGCCGGGAAGGGCTAATTCGCCGCGACCGGGTTCGGCAGCCCGGCCACCGTCGGCGGGCTGCCTGCTTCCGGTGCTTCGAGCAGCGGCTCGAGCTGGGGCCGAATGGCTTTCAACAGATGGACCGCGAGCGCGCTGGTGAAATGGTACCGGGCGGCGGGTGCGCCGGGGACGTAGGCGGTGATCGTGCCGAAAAACCGGTTCCCGAGGAAGAACACAAAGGTTGCGGTGCGATCGACCACCCGCTGCGCGACCAGGCGGCCGCCGCTGCCGAAACGGTCGAGCCGATTGTCGCCGGTTCCGGTCTTACCGCCGACCGCCAACTCGGTTCCGTCCGGCTTCCGATAAATCCCGCGCACCGCCGTCCCGGTGCCTCGCGCCACTACCGACAACAGAGCATGCCGCACCGTCTCGGCCACCGCCGGATCGAGAACCCGCCGCGGCCTAGGCATCACCGTCATGTCGGTCTCATAGGGAGTGCCGACGGCGAAATCGAGCCGTTGCAGATCGACACTCGGCAACCGCATGCCGTCATTAACGATGATCCCGATCAGTTTGGCGAGCGCGTCGGGGCGGTCGCCCGAGCTGCCGAGCACGGTTCCCAGGGACGGAACGAGACGGGCGAACGGATAGCCCTGGCGCCGCCAATCCTGGAGAATTTGGTCAAACGCGTCCTCTTCGAGCAGGGTGCGGATGCGAAGATTCTGCTGGTGCACGCTTCGCGGTTTGAACAGCCAGGCATAGACTTCCTGGCGGGCGCGCTCGCTTGCTTGCAGCATTTGGGCGTGCGAGGCATCCGGGTGTTTGCGCAAGTAGGCGACCAGCCACAATTCGAGCGGATGAACCCCGGCAATGACGCTACGGTCCTGCAGCGACACCTCGCGCGGGCTCGATCGCCGGTAGAGATCCCAGAGCCGGTCATCGTCGGGCGCGGCTTCGGGCAGATGCTGGGTCAGAAACGCTGCGAGCGCGTCCTTGGTCGCGTTCGGGCGCACGCTGCGGAAGATTGCGGCCAGCCGCTGGGCGACGGGCCGGGTCCGGCTCGCCAGCAGGTCCAACGCCTGCCGCGGATTCCGCCCACGGTAATCCTGCCAGAAGCGATCGAGGTATTTGCGGCCCTCCCGGTCGGCAAAGCGCCATAGATAGATCATGCGCTGAGGATCGTCCGGATCGGTCAATAATCCGGCCGTGCGTTGGCCGTCCGCTGCGATGTAATAATCGACGACGTCGCGCATCAGCCGGACAAAGGCGAGGTTGATCGAATTGGCGAACGCCTCGGCCACGGTCGGCCGCTCGTGGTTCTCCCATTTCGCGAAATTGTCGAAGCTCTGTATGCCGCCATCGGTAAAGAAGGTGCCTGGGCTGGCCGAGTAGGTCCGGCGCATGGCGGCGTCGAGCATCGGCGCAAGAGCGCGGTCCTTGTTGTCGGCGAGGTAGCTGGCCGCCCACCGGGTGATCGGATCGGCTTTCGCCGCAGCGGCCACCGCGAGGAGTTGGCTGCGCGGCAATGGCGCCAACCGGCGACGCAGCGCGTCGACGATGTCGAGATAGGTGATCAAGGTGCGCAGTTTGGCGGTCGAACCTAGCTGCAGCTTTGCGCCGGCATTGATGTCGAAGGGCTGGTTCAGGCTGTCGGCACGAATGCGCAGATAGTTGCAGTCGGCGCCGCGCTCGTAGAGCACGACGCTCCAGGCGAGCCGGGACGGACTGGCGTCGCCCAGCAGCTGGCGGCCGTATAGCCCCAGGGACCGGTCATAGGCCGGGTCGCCGAGCCGCGACAGCAGGTTGCTGATCCGCTGCTGCGCGGCCTTGTCGATGCTGGCCCAGCCGCTCAGATCGAGCCGATCGAGGGTGTAGAAACTCGAGAGATGGAGCCGCGAAACCAGGTCGTCACGCAGCCGGTCGGTGGCCTTGGCGTCGACAAAGGACTGCGCCGCCGGCGCTGGTGGCTCGGCTGGAAAATCGAGCCGCGCATTCAGTGCGGCGTCACGCAGCGCGGGATCGATGATGCCGGAAGCGCTCAGCAGGGGCAGGTAGCGATCGGTCAAGGCCGCCAGTGCCGCAGGGTCGGCGTTCAGGTAATAGGCTGGGCGGCGACCGGCCAATAGCAGGCTCAGAACCTCCCGATAGATCGTTCCCTTGCGCGCAAGTTGGGCCTTGGTCGTGGCCGGCGCGGTCAGCACCTGGTCGGCTTCGGTCACGTTGGTGCCGTACCAGCGCCACATCGCTTCCGGAACGCCGTTTATCTCGCCATAGCCGGGCCGCGAGCCCAATGGTTCGGCATTGAGATAAGTCGTAACGATCCGATGTCTGGCGAGTGTCGTGTCGGGTCCGTCGCGGTAGGCGCGGAGCGCGGCTGTTGTCATCTGGCGCAGTTTCTCGGCGATATCCGGGGTGCGCCCGCCCGGCGAATGGAGAAACTTCTCGGTCTGGGTGGCCAGCGTGCTTGCCCCGCCTTTGCGCCAGCGCCGGTCGACCAGGCCGGCGAGGCGGCCCGCGGCGGCGAGCATGAAACGATGCCAGTCGATCGCCGGATCGCGCTCCGGATCGCCTGGCGCCAGAAGATCGCGATCCTCGATGAACAGCAGGCTGTCGACGACCAGCGGCGGGATCGAGGCGAAATCGCCATAGGCCCGTTCCGGGTATCGCCCCCGGTAGAGCAAGACGCCGTCACGATCGAAGAGCTGCAGCCCGGCCTGCGATTTTTCCTGGTAAATTGCGTAGCCGCCATCTTTAACGAGACGGTCCAGCGTCGGCGACCAGCGGGCCTGGCGGGCGATGCGGAAATGATCGGCGCCGAGCGCGCTGATAAAGCGAGGCAGCTCGGCATAGCCGAGGCGCTCGTCGTAGGGACCGCCCTCGGGGAAGTTGATCGTGCGGCTGGGGCCGGGCTCGACCGCAAAGCTCATCTTGCCGGCCCATGCCGAAAAGATCCGCGATTGCAGGTACGAGGTTCGGATTTCGGCGGTCACCCCCCAACCGAGCAGCAGCAGCGCCGCCAATGCCGTCGCCCACCGCAGCGCCCCGACGATGCGCATAAATGCCGGGCTTCGTCTCCGGCGATAGCGCCGGCGCCGGCGCTTACCTTGCAGCAAACGGCCCCAGACCACCTCGACCATGGACGCCGCCTCAACCCTCGCCCTCTTACTGGGAGGACAAACGCTCAACGAGGCATCAGTGATCCTTCGCTTCCGCCAAAGGCGAATTCGCCATTGTGCCGCCCCTCTGGTGTGTCTGGTCTTCAGCCAAACCGGTTCGGTTCCAGGGTTCCGGGCAGGCAGGCGAACACGAACAGAACAATCACGCCGATAATCGGCAGCAGGACGATGAAGATCCACGCTCCCGAACGATCGATGTCGTGCAGTCGCCGTACGGTGACCGCAAGACCGGGTAGCAGCAGGCCCAAAGAGGCCAAGACCGAAAACGCCCCGGTGTCGGTGCCGAACACGACCAGATCAAGGATTGTCGTTACGATCGAAACCAATACGCTAAAAAGAAACCAGTACCAGTATTCGGGTCGCCTGGCTCGGCCGCTGAAAGCGACGTATTTGCGAAAACAGGTTGCGATTGCGTCGCCGAAGCCCATGTGCTGCCTCCGATCCAGCCACGCCGCAGGTTTTACAGCAGCGCCACGACCGCAGGTAGAATAGCTGGGCACCGGTGCGATGTAAACGCACCCGAGGTTCGACCCGCGAAGGGGTCGTCAGCCGCCGCCGATCTTCGGGATCAGGTAGATTTCGCTGTCGGCGGCGAGCGGGGCGAGATAGGCGTCTTGATAGATCTCGCCGTTGATCGCCACCGCCATCCCTTCCTCGACCTGGTGGCCGAGGCCGGGGAAACGGCGGTCGAGCTCGAGGATCAGCCGGCGGAAATTGTTCGCCTCGACGTCGAACTCCGAGAGCCCGCCGGTGAACCGGCGGGCGGCCGAGCCGGAGATCACGACGTGCGGCATCTCAATGCCTCCATCAGTTCACCCCGCGCAAGCAGGCGAGATAATTGATTGCGCATGTCATTGCGAGCGCAGCGACGCAATCTCGCGCCTGGCCGCAAGCCCGTTCGGGATCGCTTCCGTCGCTCCGCTCGTGGCAATGACACTCGGCAACTACTCCGCCGCCTTGAGCACCGGCTCCTTCGCGTCGAGCGCGGCGCGCAGCCGCGGTGGCGACATCGGTAGATCGCGCAGCCGCACCCCGGTCGCCGCAGCGATCGCGTTGGCGACCGCGGCCATCGGCGGCACAATCGGCACCTCGCCCACGCCTTTGGCGCCGAACGGATGGCGCGGGTTCGGCACCTCGACCATGACCGCCTCGATCATCGGCATGTCGGAGGCTACCGGACAGCGATAGTCGAGAAAACCCGGATTCTCCATCCGCCCGTCCTTGTCGTAAATGTACTCTTCGTTCAAGGCCCAGCCGACGCCCTGGGTGACGCCACCCTGGATCTGGCCTTCAACATAGGAGGGGTGGATCGCCCGGCCGACATCCTGCACCGCGGTGTAGCGCAGGATCTTTACGTGGCCGGTCTCCGGATCGACTTCGACGTCGCAGATATGGGTGGCGAAGCCGGGACCGGCTCCCTGGGCGTTGAGCGACACCTCGGCGCTGATCGGGCCGCCGGTCCGTCCCGCCTTGAGCGCGATCTCGGCCAAGGGCAGCGGCTCAAAGCTGCCGGCATTGGGACCCGCAGGGTAGGCGCAGCCGTCTTTCCATTCGACCGCGTCGGGGCTGATGTCCCAAATCATCGCGGCGCGCCGCTTGAGCTGATCGACGACCTTTTCGGCGGCCTGGGTCGCCGCCATGCCGGTGGCGAAGGTCACGCGACTGCCGCCGGTCAGGAACGAAAACCCGATCGAGCTGGTGTCGCCGACGATCGGACGCACTTTTTCGACCGGGATGCCCAGAACTTCGGCCGCCATCATCGCGATCGAGGCGCGTGAGCCGCCGATATCGGGATTGCCGGAGACGACCACGGCGGTGCCGTCCTCGTTGATGTGGACCGCAGCACTCGACTCGCCGCCGATGTTGAACCAGAAGCCCGACGCGACGCCGCGGCCCTGATTAGGGCCGAGCTCGTGCAGCAGATGCGGGTGGTTCTTGGCCGCGTCAACGGTCTCAGCATAGCCGATATTGACATAGGTCGGCCCGTGCGCTGCCTTGGTGCCGTCCTTGGCGGCGTTCTTTTCGCGCAGCAGCAGCGGGTCGATGCCGAGCTGGCGAGCCAGTTCGTCCATGCAGCTCTCGACCCCGAACGATGAGATCGGCGCGCCCGGCGCGCGATAGGCTGCGACCTTCGGCCGGTTCGAGACGACATCGTAACCGACGATGTTGACGTTGGGGATGTCGTACATGGCAAAGCCGCACATGCAGCCCGGACCCACCGGCGAGCCGGGGAAGGCGCCGGCCTGGTATTTGAGCACGAGGTCGGCGGCGACGATGGTGCCGTCCTTCTTGGCGCCGATCTTGACCTCGATGACGCCGCCGGAGGTCGGCCCGGTGCCGCGGAACACCTCTTCGCGGCTCATCACCATCTTGATCGGCCGGCCGGACTTTTTCGCCAGCGCCAGCGCCAGCGGTTCGAGATAGACCAGGGTCTTGCCGCCAAAGCCGCCGCCGATCTCCGCCGGGATCGCCCGGATCTGCGAGAGGTCGATGCCGAGCAGTTTGGCGCAATAGGCGCGCACCATGAACTGGCCCTGGCTCGAGCTCCAAATCGTGCATTGGCCGTCGGCCGCCATCGAGACGACACAGGCATGCGGCTCGATATAGGCCTGGTGCACCGGCTTGGTGGTATACCGCCGCTCGATGATTACATCGGCCTCGCGGAAGCCGGCCTCGGCATCGCCTTTGGCGAAGGCCACCCGCTTGGCGATGTTGGATGGGTGGGTTGGCTTGGGCTCAACGCCCTGGGTGAACAGATCGTCGTGCAGCAACGGCGCGTCGGGCTTCATCGCCTCTTCGACGTCGATGACGTGCGGCAGCACGTGGTAGTCGACTTCGATCAGTTCGCAGGCCTGCTCGGCGATTGCCGGCGAGATCGCGGCGACGGCGGCCACCGCGTGCCCGTCATAGAGCGCCCGCTCGCGCGCCATGCAGTTGCGCGACAGATCGCGGAAGTTCATCGGGCCCTCGCCGACAAAGGCTTCCTCGGACGGGATCGCCGGGAAATCCTCCCAGGTGATCACTGCCTTGACGCCGGGCAATGCCCTGGCCTTTTCGGTGTTGATCGCCAGGATGCGGGCATGCGCGTGCGGGCTGCGCTTCACTTTGCCCCAAAGCATGCCCGGCATGACCATGTCGGCGCCGAAATTGGCCCGCCCGGTCACCTTGTCGACGCCATCCGGGCGGATCGGCCGGGTACCGACAACCTTCTGAAATTCCTTAGCGATAAAAGTCATGAAGCCTCACTCCCACAATACCGTTGCCCGGACAGGAGCGGGCAGCGGGGGAAAATTGCACTGTCATTGCGAACCCGACGCAATCTCGCGCCGGGTTCGCGCACGACCGTTCGGGACTGCGTCGTCGCGTCGCTCCCGGCAATGACAATCTCTACTCCGCCGCCTGGCGAACCGGTTCCGCGTGATCGAGCGCCGCCAGCAGCCGCGGCGGCGACATCGGCAGGTCGCGCAGCCGGATGCCGGTCGCATCGGCGATGGCGTTGGCGACGGCGGCCATCGGCGGCACGATCGGCACCTCGCCGACGCCGCGCGCGCCGAACGGGTGGCGCGGGTTGGGCACCTCGACCATGATCGTGTCGATCATCGGCATGTCCGAGGCGACCGGCACGCGGTAGTCGAGGAACCCGGCGTTTTCGAGCTTGCCATCCTTGTCGTAGATGTATTCCTCGCTGAGCGCCCAGCCGACCCCCTGCGCGACGCCGCCTTGCATCTGGCCCTCGACGTAGGAAGGATGAATCGCCCGGCCGACATCCTGGATCGCGGTATATCGCAGGATCTTGACGTGGCCGGTCTCCCGATCGACCTCGACATCGCAGATATGGGTGGCGAAGCCCGGTCCCTGGCCCTGCGCGTTGATCTGGATCTCGGCGCTGATCGGACCGCCGGTGCGCGCCGATTTGGCCGCGAGCTCCTCCAATGGCAACGGCTCGAAGCCGCCGGCATTGGGCCCGGCCGGATGGGCCTTGCCTTCCTTCCACTCGACCGCCTCGGGGCTGATGTCCCAGGTCACCGCGGCGCGTTTTTTGAGTTCCTCGACCACCTTCTGGGTCGCCTGGGTCACCGCCATGCCGCCGGCAAAGGTAACCCGGCTGCCGCCGGTCGATGCGCTGAAGCCGATCGCCGTGGTGTCGCCGACCACCGGGCGGACGTTCTCGAACGGCACGCCCAGCACCTCGGCCACCATCATCGCCATCGAGGCGCGCGAGCCGCCAATATCAGGATGCCCTTCGGTCACGGTGATTGTGCCGTCTTCATTGACATGCACCGCGGCGCTCGATTCGCCGCCGGCATTGTGCCAGAAGCCCGAGGCGATGCCGCGCCCCTGATTGGGGCCGAGCTTGGCCTTCAGATGCTCGGTCCCGCGCGCGGCTTCGAGCGTCTTCAGATAGCCGATATTAACCCAGGTCGGGCCGTGCGCCGCCTTGGTGCCATCCTTGGCCCCGTTCATCTCACGCAACGCCAGCGGGTCGATGCCGAGCTCGCCTGCCAGCTCGTTGAGGCAGCTTTCGACGCCGAACGCCGAGATCGGCGAGCCCGGCGCACGATAGGCGGCAACCTTCGGCCGATTGCTCAGCACGTCATAGCCGATGGTGTCGACGTTCGGCAGGTCGTAGGAGGCAAAGGCGCACATGCAGCCCTGATTGACCGGTGAGCCGGGGAACGCGCCCGATTGATATTTGAGCACGGCCTTGGCCGCGGTCAGCCTGCCATCCTTTTTGGCGCCGAGCTTGACTTCGACGACGGCGCCAGAGGTCGGGCCGGTGGCCCGGAATACCTCTTCGCGGCTCATCACCAGCTTGACCGCCCGCCCCGATTTCTTCGACAGCACATAGGCGATCGGTTCGAGATAGACGATCGTCTTGCCTCCGAACCCGCCGCCGATCTCGGCCGGAATCGCCCGGATGTTGGCGATGTCGGCGCCGACGATGCGCGCGGTGTAGCCGCGCACCATGAACTGGCCCTGGCTTGAGCTCCAAATCGTGCATTGGCCGTCCGGCCCCACCGAAACGACGCAGGCATGCGGCTCGATATAGGCCTGGTGCACCGGTTGGGTCGTGTACCGGCGCTCGATGACGACATCGGCCTCAGCGAACCCGGCCTCGACATCGCCCTTGGTGAAGCGGACCATCTTGGCGATGTTGGAGGGTTTGGTCGGCTTGGGGTCGACCCCCGAGGTGAAGATATCGTCATGCAATACCGGTGCGTCGGGCTTCATCGCCGCCTCGACATCCATGACGTGCGGCAATACCTCGTATTCGACCTCGATCAGGTCGAGCGCCTGCTCAGCGATCGCCGGCGAGATCGCTGCGACCGCAGCCACCGCGTGCCCTTCGTAAAGGGCCTTGCCGATCGCCATGCAGTTGCGCGACAAATCCCAGAGATTGGCCGGCGCCGCGCCGAGAACGCGCTTGGCCGGCGGGAGGTGGGGAAAATCGGCGCGGGTCGTCACCGCCTTGACCCCGGGCAATGCCATCGCCTTGTCGGTATTGATCGACAGAATGCGCGCATGGGCATGCGGGCTGCGTTTGATCTTGCCCCACAACATGCCCGGCATCGTCATGTCGGCGCCGAAATTGGCGCGTCCGGTAACCTTGTCGACGCCATCGGGACGAATGGGACGGGTGCCAACGACTTTCAAGGTTTCTTTATCGAGGAAACTCATCGGGCGGCCTCCGCTCGCATCTCCGCGGCGGCGTCGAGCACGGCGCGGATGATCTTGTCATATCCGGTGCAGCGGCACAGATTGCCGGCGAGCCAGTACCTTGTCTCTTCCTCGGTCGGGTTCAGATTCTCGTCGAGCAGCGCCTTGGCGGCGACGATGAAGCCCGGCGTGCAGAATCCGCACTGCAGCGCCGCATGTTCGAGGAATTTCTGCTGCACCGGGTGCAGGTGATCGCCTCGGGCGACGCCCTCGACGGTCTGGATCGAATGGCCGTCGGCCTCGGCCCCCAGCATCAGGCACGAGCAGACGATCTTGCCGTCGCAGATGACGGTGCAGGCGCCGCAATCGCCCGAGCTGCAGCCTTCCTTGCTGCCGGTCAGGTTGAGTTCGTCGCGCAGCACGTCGAGCAGGGTCTGCTGCGGCTCGCACAGAAATTCGACAGGCTCACCGTTGATGATTGTCGATACGTGGTGTTTAGCCATTAGCGTGCTCCAGCGCGTTCAAAGGCAATGGCGGCCGCGCGGCGTGCCAGGACGCCGGCGACCTTGATCCGGTATTCGATGGTGCCGCGTTTGTCGCTGATCGGATTGCAGGCACGCCCCGCAGCGGCGTCGAGCGCCGCCAATGTCGGCTCGTCGAGCCGGTGCCCGATCAACGCTTTGGCGGACTCCTCGCAGACGATCTGGGTCGGCGCCACCGCGCCCAGGACAACCCGTGCATCGGTGCACACGCCGCTATTGTCGAGCGTGACATTGACTGCGCAGCCGACCACGGCGATGTCCATCTCGGTGCGCGGAATAAAGCGCAAATAGGCGTCGGATTGGCGCGGCTTCGGCTTTGGCACATGAAAGGCGACGATAAACTCGCCCTTGGCCAGCGAAGTTCGGCCAGGCCCGATGACGATGGCCTCGACCAGATCTTCGCGTTTGCCATTCGGGCCGGCGATCACGCAAGTGGCGCGCGCGGCGATCAGCGCCGGCACGCTGTCGGCCGCCGGCGAGGCGTTGCACAGATTGCCGGCGAGCGAGGCGCGTCCCTGGATCTGTTGCGAGCCGATCAGGTCCATGCCCTCGACGATCCCCGGCCAGGCCTGGGTCAGCGCCTCGTTTTCGAAGATCATCACTCCCGGCGTCGAGGCGCCGATGACAAAGCGGCCGGCCTCCTCGCGGATGCCGATCATTTCCGGTATTCTCTTGGTGTCGACGATCACTTCCGGCCGGGTCCGGCCCGACCGCAGCTGCACCAGCAAATCAGTTCCGCCGGCCAATACCTTGGCCAAGCCAGAAGCGCCGGCAAGGATCTTGACCGCCTCATCGACACTGGTCGGTGCAGAAAAGCTCAGACTGGCCATATTCCCTCCTGATTGACGCGGGTACCCGAAGCGCCAGGGTCCGGCCCGCCGAGATGCGCTGACACGGTGCGGCGGCATCGGGGGCAAGCGCCAGGCACCGCATCTTCCTCGATTACACTACCATCCTATGCGGCGTGAAGCGCTATGTTCGGATATCCCCCGCAGGAAGCCGCGCTGCGCCGCACCATGATCCCGATCATAGGCCATATGGTCCTCGATGCCAGCCAGATCGAGGAAAGCTTTATCCGCGCCTCGGGCCCGGGTGGGCAAAATGTTAACAAAGTCGCGACCGCGGTGCAGCTGCGCCTCGACCTCGCCCGCGCCATGACCTTGCCGCCGGAGGTGCGCGAGCGGGCCGCCCGCCTGGCCGGCCGCCGCCTGACCCAGGATGGCGTCCTGGTCATCACCGCCCGCCGCTTCCGCTCCCAGGAGCGCAACCGCCAGGACGCGCTCGAGCGCCTGATCGCGCTGCTCCGCCGCGCCGCCACACCCTCGGCACCGCGCCGCCCGACCAGACCCACCGCCGCCGCCAAACGCCGCCGCCTCGCCGCCAAAGCCCGTCGCGCCGCCCTAAAGGACCAGCGTCGCCCCGGAAGCGACGACGATATCAGCGAATGAGGGTTCGGGCGGCGCCGTCATCCGCCGCCACCCCCCAGTTAATTTGCCAGGATCCGTCGGCGGGCCGGATTCCGCCTGAGCAGCAGCCGGCTGTACGGAGCACAACCGCCGGGGACAACCGGCCGGCGGCCGATGCGCGTCATTCCTGGCAACCGCCGAGCGTCGGCTCTATGCTGTGCGGGCAACCCACGGAAAGAGGACAGCGCAATGCCCGCAGCAGCTTCCGACAGGAGTACCGCGCGCGCCGCGGCGGCGGCTTCGGCGACGGTCGCGGCCGCACCGGCGCCGCCTCCCGCCATCGCACCGTCGCTACCGCCGCTGCATGCAGTCGATCTGATGACCCGGGAAGGCTCGGCGGTATTCGGGGCGCGGTGGAAGACGATGGAGGCGAAGATCGTCGAAGTCGCGGCGATCCCGGATGCGATGCCCGAGTTCAAGACGACCTATGACATTCACCCGCATGCCGGCGAGAGCGGCTTTGACGATTCATCCTGGCCGGCGATCGAGCCCACCGAATTGGGCGCCAAGCGCGGCGGCGGCCGGGTCTCCTTTATCTGGTTCCGCGCGAAGCTGACGGTTCCGGCGGAAATAGCGGGCTTCGCCACCGCCGGCGCCAAGGCGGTGCTGACCGCAAACGTCGACGATTACGCAGAGATCTGGGTCAATGGCGAATTGCCGCGCGCGGCCGGCCGGCCCAGCCCGGCCGCGATCCAGGGCTTCAACATGCCCAATCGCATCGTGCTCGGCGACGCGGTGCAGCCGGGGGATACGTTCCAGCTGGCGGTCTTCGGCATCAACGGGCCGATCTCGGCGGCGCCGCCGAATACCGTCTGGTTCCGCGAGGCCAAGATCGAATTCTATCGCTGAGCGCGCCTTCCGGTTCCGTCAGCCTGCCTGAACCGCGAGGTGCCGCAGCGCAAAGCCGCGCCGATCGGCGATGATCTCGGCGACGCGGCGGCGGTGGCAAATTTGCCAATCAGCCTCGTAGCATAGCAGGCAGCTCGGACCATCCTCGGCGATCTGCGCGGCTCGGCTCAGATCGAGTTCGGCCTCGGGGCGGGCAAGTTTGTCGGCGACGATCGCCCAGAACCGGTCCCATTCGCGGCGGCGGCAGGCGAGCCGGCCTTCGGGCGGGGTGCCGAGCGCCGCCAGATGGACATAGCGAATGCCGGCCTCCTCGATCGTGGCGGCAAGCTGGCGCTTGGAAAAGCCCGGCCGGCGCGAGATCGGCCGGTCGCGCACGTCGATCAGGGTCGCCACCCCGGTAGCGCTCAAGGTGGCGACGAAATCCTGTAGCCGGGCCTTTTCGTAGCCGATCGAATAGAGCGTCTTGGTGCTGGTCATGCCGAGGCTCACAACTCGCGGGTGCGGCGCGCCATCGCCTCGTGCCAGAGATTGCCGCGGTCGTCATCGAAGATCAGCTTTGGGTCGCCGGTCGTGGTGAACCAGTCATGATGGGCGATTTCGCCCTCCAGCTGGCCCGGTCCCCAGCCGGCATAGCCAAAGGCAAAAAGGCTCTTCCTGGGGCCCTTGTGGTGGCCGATGTCGCGCAGGATCTCCTTGTCCGCGGTCATCGCTATCTCCAGGCCGACGGCGAGGGTGTCGGGGCGATGGTAATCGGCGCTGTGCACGACAAAGCCCAATTCCGGCTGCACCGGACCGCCGGCAAAAACCATCAGGCTGCCCTCGACCCCGGGATCATGATCGCCGGTCGCCTCCAGCAGGCTCTTGATCGACCGCTCCTCGATCGGGCGGTTGATGACGATGCCGAACGCGCCGTTTTTGTCCTGGCGCAGCATCAGGATCACTGCGTGATAGAAGCGAGGATCGCCGATTGTCGGCGCGGCGATCAGGATCTGCCCGGCGAGCGATGAGCCGGTGTCGGTCTCCTCGGGCGGGGCCGTGCCGAGCAATACCGGCGCCAGCAGCAACGCCACGGCAATCGGCAGCAACCGGCGGCGCGAAACGCGAATGGAAGCCATGCCGCCAGCTTACATCCGCGCTCGCCGCGTCGGAAAGCGATGCTAAGATCGCGGCCAATGGCGAGGGGACATTGGCAGATGACGGATCATTCCTGGATCATCACCACGGCGGTCGGCACCGGCGAGCGCGGCTTTGCCGGCGATGGTGGGCCGGCCGAGCGCGCGGTGCTTAACGGACCGTTCGATATCGGCTTCGACCCGGCGGGCAATCTCTATTTCTCGGACACCTTCAACCATCGCATCCGACGGATCGATGTACGCAGCGGCATCATCACCACCATCGCCGGCAATGGGACGGCCGGCTATGCCGGCGATGGCGGCCCGGCGATCGAGGCCGCGTTTAACGAGCCCTATGGCATCGCCGTCGATCTTGCCGGCAACATCTATGCCGCCGACCGCCACAATCACTGCGTGCGTCGGATCGATGGCGGCTCGGGCATTGTCACCAGCTTTGCCGGGAATGGCAGCGCCGGGTTTGCCGGCGACGGCGGACCGGCCGCGCGCGGGGGACTGGCCGAGCCCAACGGGCTCGCCTTCGATCCAGCACAGCAGCGGCTGTTCATCGCCGATGTCGCCGACAACCGGGTGCGCGTCGTCGATCTCGCCACCGGCACGATCGCGACCTTTGCCGGCACCGGCGAGCCGGCGCATAGCGGCGATGGCGGCCCCGCTGCGGCGGCGGGCGTGTGGGGCGCGCGGGCCGTCAAGGTCGCGGCCGGCGGCACGGTCTATATCCTCGAACGCCAGGGCAGCAGCCTGCGCGCGGTCGACCCCCGAACCGGCATCATCACGACGGTGGCCGGGACCGGCGGCCGCGGCTATAGCGGCGATGGCGGCGCCGCATGCTCGCGCGGTGTTCGATGCGCCCAAAGAGATTGCCATCGACCCCGATGGCGACCTGCTGATCGTCGATACCGAGAACCACGCGATCCGCCATATCGACATCAAGAGCGGCACGGTTGACACCATCGCCGGCGGCCATAAGGGCGGCGAAGGTGATGGCGGCCCGGCGCGCCAAGCCGGGCTTGGCCGACCGCACGGCATCGCTGTCGGCCCCGATGGCGCGCTTTATATCGGCGACACCGAGAACCACCGCATCCGCAAACTCACCCGCCTCGGGTGAGGGCGATCGGTCCGAACCGTCGCTCTATCGGAGAAACTCGCGCAGCGTCGCCACCAAATCCTTCGGGTTGTCACCCTGGACCGTGTGACCGGCTTTGGGGATCTTGACCCAGCGCCCATCGGGGAGGCTGGTCGCCAGCCGCTCGGCGTCCTCGTCGTGGAACACATCGCTTTCGGCGCCGCGCACGACCAGGGTCGGGCAGGTGATCTTGGTGAGCCCGTCGGCCAACCCGCGTCGCTCGGCGACGTGCTGCTCGCCGCCCATTCGCTGAAAGCGCTGCCGGTCATATTTCCACGTCCAGTTGCCGTCCGGCTGCTGCCGCAGATTATGCATCAGGCTGCGCCGCAGGATCAGCGGATCGCGCCGCGGATTGAAGGCGAGGGCGCGCTCGATGATCGCTTCGAGCGTGGCCGGTTCGGCCCCGCCATTGACGAAATCGCGGATCCGGCTGGATCCAGGCCGCCGCACATTCGGGCCGGCGTCGATTAGCACCAGCGCGGAAAGCGTCTCGGGATAGTGGGTCGCGTAGGCAAGGGCGTTGATCGCCCCCATCGACATGCCGACCAGCACGAAACCGTCGAGCCCGAGCGCGTCGGCGACGCCCTTGACGTCCTCGCGCTGGGCCGCGATCGAATAATTGGCGTCGGGGGCCCAGTCGCTGTCGCCATGGCCGCGCTGATCGAGCGCCATGCAATGAAATTCGTCGCGCAGCGCGAGGCAGCACAAATCCCAGGTATGCGCGGTCAAGGCGCCGCCATGCAGAAACAGGATCGGCCGCAGCCCTTGCTTGCCCCAATCGAGATAACGAAACCGCAGATCGCCGACGACGACGTCGTGCTCAGCCGGCAAGGCCACCTCTTCAAAGCTGAAGCCGGCGCGAACCGAGGTCGATTTCAGATGGTCGCGATATTCGTCGCTGGACAAGGTCATGATCTCGGGAACTCCATCGAAGGGTCGGCGCCGGCGCGGCAGGGCAAAGACAGGCTTTACCACGACACACGGGCCAGCGACCATTTGCCCGGCTCGGCGCTTGCCCGCATTTGCGATTGGCACCCCCGCGCTGCGCTCATGGCTCAGCGGGTCCGGGCCGGTCCGCGGCCGTTGTTTCGCCGGCCACAGGCGCTACACTCGCGGTGGGCAATGGCGGGTTGCGACGGGCAGCCCGGTGACGGAGGAAAAAGACCGATGGCGTATGATCTGCTGATCAAGAACGGGCTTATCGTCGACGGTTCGGGGATGCCGGCGTTCCGCGGCGATGTCGGCGTCAAAAACGGCAAAATCGTCGAAATCGGTAAACTGGCCGGCCCGGCGGATCGCACGATCGACGCCGACGGCCGCGCCGTCGCTCCCGGCTTTATCGACAATCACTGCCATTACGACGCCCAGGTCACCTGGGACCCGCTGTGCACCTTCTCGCCCGAGCATGGCGCGACGACGGTTATCTTCGGCAATTGCTCGTTGTCCTTGGCGCCGGTGCGCAAAGGCACCGAGGAGCGGCTGGCCGAGTTTCTGTCCTATGTCGAAGCGATCCCGATGGAGGTATTGCGCACGGTCAATTTTGACTGGGAGACCACTGGCCAATACATGGACCATCTCGACAAATGTCTCGGCATCAATGTCGGCAATCTGATCGGCCATACCGCGGTACGCCACTACGTGATGGGCGACGAATGCCAGAAGCCGGGCGCGTCGGACAACCAGATCAAGGCGATGCAGGATGTCGTCCGCGACGGCATGCGGGCCGGCGCGCTCGGCCTGTCAATTTCGCGCGAGAAAGGCCATTACGACCCGCAGGGCGTTCACATCCCGGCCTTATGGGCCGACGAAAAAGAAATCTTCGCGCTCGGCGACGTGTTGCGGGAAATGAGCACCGGCACGATTCAGGCCGGCGGCGGGCAGTATGTCGAGTTGAAGGACGGCATGATCCGGCGTCTCGCCGAGGCGACCGGCCGGACCGTCGTCTACAACAGCCTCTCCCAGACCATGCGCAAGCCGGACGAATGGAAGACGCATATGGCGCGGATCGAGGAGACCGCCGCGTTGGGTGTGCGTGCTTATCCGATGTGCAGTCCGAACCGGGTCACGCAGGACTTCACGATGAAGAACTGCCAAGTCTTCCGCGGCCTGCCGACCTGGCATCCGATCCTGTTGTCCTCGGACGAGGCGAAGTTGAAAGCCTATGCCGATCCGGAGATCCGCGCCAAGCTGCACGAGGAAGCGGTCGTCAATAAGCCCGAATCCGCGGTCGGCTTCTCGAAGACCTGGTGGAACTACATGTGGGTCAACGAGCCGGTGCTCGAGAAGAACAAGTGGATGCAGTTCAAGTCAATCGGTCAGATCGCCGAGAAGCAGGGTAAGCGGGTGATCGACGCCTTCCTCGACCTCGCCGTCGAGGAGAAACTCGAGACCCGCTTCCTGCAGGCCGAGAACAATGTCGATGACGAGGCGCTGACCAAGATCCTGACCCATCCCAACGCGGTGATCGGGCTCGGGGATGGCGGCGCGCACGTGCAGTTCCACGGCGGCTACGGCTATCTCACCAAACTTCTCGGCGAATGGGTGCGTGAGAAGCGGGTGATGACCCTGGAGCAGGCGGTGCGGCGGCTGACCTTCGACTCGGCCTCGGTCTTTGGGCTCTACGACCGCGGGCTGCTGCGCCCCGGCATGGCGGCTGATGTCGTGATCTTCGATCCGGCCACGGTCAATTGCGGCCACGAAGTCGTCGTCCGCGACTTCCCGAAAGGCGCCTGGCGCATCAAGGAACCAGCCGAAGGCATCTTCGCCACAATCGTCAACGGCCAGGTGCTGTACGATCAAGGCAAGCACACGGGCGCGCTGCCCGGCCGCGTACTGCGCAACAGCTACTACCAGGCCAATCACGCCTAGCGCCGAGCACAATTCCTCGCTCCACCCCTTCCGCGCGCGGAAGGGGTGGAGCGAGGGTGCGTCGCCAATGGATGCCGGTTTGAAAGCCTTGTCGTAGTTGCGGAACGCGGAGGTCTCGAATGACAGCCCCTCGCGGCAGCCCGCCGATGTATTTCCCGAGTTCGCCCTTCGCCCTGACCGACGCTGTCAACTGCGCGGCCCTGGTCGGCGTGGCGTACGACCAGTGTGCTCAATGGATCGCCCAGGGCTATCCTTCAAACAGCAATTTCATCTGGACGCCACAAGCGACGACGATCCCTTACACCTACAGCGATCCAGTGTTCTGGTCCTACCAGTGGCTGGGTAGCAACTACGATGAGCCGTTCGGGTTTGTCGCCCAGGCAGCGAACGGCGATACGGTCCTCGCGCTGCGTGGCACCGTTACCGGCGCGGACGATATTCAGGACGCGCGGCTCGATCGGTCGCCAGACCGGCTCCAAGCCGCGACCATGCGCTTGCGGTCGACGGCGCGCTGCGCCAGGCGATCTCGCGGCGGCGGGCGGCGAACCATTCGACCTGTTGCAGCTTCATCCGGTCCCACGGCGGATTGCCGATGATCGCGTCGAACCCGCCGGTCAGCTTCGCGGATTCCCAGACCGACCACACCCCGGGAAAGGCGACCTGCCAGTTTAAGAAATGTTCTTCCGCGATCAGCTCGCGAGCCTGCGCCTGCAGCTCGGTGAAGCGAATCGTCGGCCGGCCGTTGATGACCGGCGCCTTGCCAGCGCGATCTGCTCCGGGTCGCCAACTGGCCGTCGAAAAAGGCGTGCAGCGCGGCCTTGTCCTCCTTTGCCTTCGGGTCGAGCCAGTCGATCGCGTGAATAAACGAGAGGAAGGCGTCGAGCGGGGCGGTCATCTCGCGCACTTCTTCGAAGATCAGTTCCGAGCGCTGCGCCTCGGCGATCTCGGCGTCGGTCAGCCCCTCGATGACCTGCATCGACGCCGCGGCGCGCATCGCCCGGCGCATCAGCTCATGCAGCAGCAGCGGCTTGCCCCAAGACGCGGCCTTGTCGATCCCGCCCCTGACCCACGAGCCGAACAGGCTGTCGCCGTGGCGCAGGTGATGGTCGAGGAAGCTCAGCGGCGCGCCGACGGTGAAGGTATGGAGCCACAGCGAGACCTTGCCAGCTCGACCGCCATCAGTTCTTGTCGACGCCATAGACGCAGCGCTTCTGCACTATGCGGCGGATGATGTGCCGGTCGTCGAGCGGCCGGGTCGACGGTCCACCGCGATCCTCGGCTTGCCGAGAATGGTGTTGCGGATGACCTCGATCCGCTCGCCGAGCGGGGAAACGTAATACCACGATACGATCGCGTCGGCTCCGCCTCGCGGTGATGACCTGGTCGGCCAGATAATCGACTAGGCTGACCAGAAAATGGCCGGACCCATCGCCGGGTCGCAGATCTTCAGCTCCAGCAGCTTTTCGGCCGGATCGAGGCGCTTCACTGCGCCGAGCCGTACTCTTCCGGCTGCTTGACCGCCGCCAGCTCCTCGGCCCGTGCCCATGGTTTCCGCGTTGCGTAACCAGCGGCGCGATGGTCTCGCGGATGATCAGCCCGACAAGGTCGTCCGGCGTGTAGTAGCTACCCGATCCCTTGCGGGCGAAGACATTGGGCCGGATGACGATTCCGCCGGCCTCGCGGATGATTTCGTGCTCCAGCAGGCGCTCATAGATCGAGCCGAGCTGCTGCACGCTCAGATCGCGGTAATTGATATATTTGCGCCCGTCCGCCGTGCGCTCGAAGGACAGGGCGTCGATCACATTCGCGATTACCGCGTCGCCGAGACGGATTGTCGTCAGCAGCGGCGTGCGCTCGGCATCGAACAAGCCGCCATTGTAGGGCGGCAACCCGATCGACCGGTCACCCCCGTCGATCGCGCGGCAGAGGTCGTCGAGCGCCGACCAGTAGCGCGCGGCGCTATCGGAGAAGGTGTCGTTGCGATCCTTGCGGCGTCCGACTCGCCGCGGACCCGCTCGCGCGCCGTAATCTTCGTAGCGGCGGTCGCGGACCGGCAGCAGGTCCCGGTCCTCGGCATAGAGAATGAACAGCAGCCGGTAGAGCAGGATCAGCGCCGCCTCGCGCACCTCCTGCAACGGAGCGGCCGGGGCCGCGGCGGCGATGGCGCGGGCCAGTTCGGGAAAAACCTGACCGAAAACCAGGTTGGACAAATTGCCGGCGACCCGGTCTTCGTAGAACCGGCCTTCGGCGAGCGCGCGCTGATGAAATGTCCGGTTGTCGCTCGGCGTCGGCAGAAACGCCTCGCGCCCGAAGACCAGGGCAAACACCTTCAGCCAATGCCGGCATTCTTCCTCGGAGAGCGCGAACAGGCCGCCCTCATGGCCGGGGATGGCCAGGATTGCGATCAGATCTATTTCGAAAAACTGCTCCGAAACCGACCGCGCGCCCTGGTAATAGAGCCGCCATTGACCGCCATTGGTCAGCATGCCCCAGCGCAGCTTGCCGGTGGTCAGGTCTTCGACACGCCGCAGATAACGGAGCATCTGGGTCGACGGGGCGGTTTCCTCGCCCCGCCGACCCGAGCGGCGATCAAGCGGCCTCCGCCACCTCTTCGATTCGATGACGGCTAGGCCGAACTGGTAACGCCGCCACTCCTCCGGGAAGCCGTTGGCCTGTGCCTTGGCCGCGCCGTCGCCGAACAGCAGCCCGTCGGGCACGTCCTCCCGGCCGCGCGGCGCCAGATTTTGCTGACGCAGGCTCTCGGCCCATCCGAGCCGGCCCAGGATCGGCCAGATCAGGTCGTCCTCTGTCTGGCTTTCGTTCGGAGACTGCGCGGTCGGGAACCGGGCGAAGATATGCCGAAGATCCAAGCGAAGCGCTTCGACGCCGCCCTCATCGAGATGAGACCAGTCCGGCAGACGGTTGATCGATTCCCGCAGGAAGTCGCTCGAAAACAGGCCACCCTGAAAAACTCCCCCGGCCATCCCCCGGCCTTTCGGTTTCAGAAGGCCCTCACGCTCCCTTGCGCGCATCCCTTCCTCTCCCGCAGTGCGGGAGAGGGCTGGGGGTGAGGGCTTATCTCCTTACGAGCGCTGAACCAGTTCGATGCGGTAGCCGTCGGGGTCTTCGATAAAGGCGATGACCGAGCCGCCATGCGCCATGGGCCCGGCTGGGCGGGGGATCTTGACCCCGGCGGCGCCAAGCCGCTCGCAGGCTTTGTAGACATCGGGCACGCCGAGGGCGAGATGGCCAAAGGCGCTGCCCAGCGCATAGGGCTCGGCCTGCTCCCAATTATGGGTTAGTTCGAGCACGGTGTTGCCGGCCTCCTCGCCATAGCCAACAAAGGCGAGGGTGAACTTGCCGGTCGGGTAGTCGCGCTTGCGCAGCAATTTCATGCCGAGCAGGTCGGTGTAGAAATTCAACGATTTGTCGAGGTCGCGGACCCGGATCATCGTGTGCAGATAGCGGTACTTGTCGGTGTCAGCCGCCGGCTTCGCGGTCTCGGCTACGGTCGTTGTCATGTGAATTTCTCCGTCAAGATCTCGTGGATGCAGAGGCGCCGCCCCTTCGCGCCGCGACGATGGCGAGGATCTGGTCGGCGGCCTGCAGGCTCGGCGACCGGCCGCCTGCCCCGAGGCGCCGCATCGCCTCATCATATCCCGACAGGTGCGCGGCGCGAACCGGTTCGTCCCGCGCCAGCCGTGCTGCCTCGGCGGCGAGCCGCTCGGGCGTGCAATTGGCACGTAGCAATTCGCAGACCAACGGCCGTTCGAGCAGTAGATTGATCAGGTTGACCTGCCGAACCTTTACCACCCGGTCGACCATCGCCTCGGTCAGCGGGCTCAAGCGATAGCCGACAACCATTGGCAGTCGCGCCATCGCCAGTTCGAGCGCGACCGAGCCCGAGGCGGCGAGGGCAACACGGCTTGCGGCAAAGGCGTCGTACTTGTCCTGCGGCTGCCGCACCACGATCGGCGCTCCGGGCCAGGCACGCACCGCGTCGGCGACTGTTTCCTCGACTGTCGCGACCGTCGGCACGGCGACCCGAAACGCCCCGATCAGCTCCTGCAACCGCCTGAGCGACGCCCCGAAGATCGGCAACAGCCGCCGCACCTCGCCGCCACGGCTGCCGGGCAGCACCGAAATCAGCAATTCGTCGGCGCCGAGTTGATGCGCGGTGCGAAATCGCAGGCCGTCGCCGCGATCGGCGCCGCTTTCGACAACCGGATGGCCGACATAGGCGCAAGACAGCCCGACCCGCTCGAAATAAGGTGGCTCGAATGGTAACAGGGCGATCAGGTGGTCATACCAGCGCGCCATGCGCCGGGCGCGGCCGGCGCGCCAAGCCCAGACCATCGGTGCCACGTAGTGGATCAGCGGCAGGCTCTCGCCCTGCCGGCGCAGCCGCTGGGCAATACGCCAGCTGAACCCCGAACTGTCGATCGTCACCACCGTGTCCGGCTGAAGCGCGCGGACCGCCGCAACCGTCTCTCGCACCCGGCGCAGGATCAAGGGCGCCCGCGGCAATACCTCGGCGACGCCGACCACCGCTAGGTCGTCTAGCGGCACCAGGCTGTCGAGACCGTGCTCGCGCATGCGCTCGCCGCCAACCCCGGCGACCCGCAGATTGCCGCCGGTACGCTCGCGCAACGCCGCGATCAGGCTGCCGCCGAGCGCATCGCCCGAAGGCTCGCCGGCGACAATAAAGATGAACGGGGTTGCGGTGCTCACACCCAGCGAATGCCGATGAGAAACAGCCCGGCGCGGTCGGCGGCGCCGATCACCTCGTCGCGGTCGAGCACGATCGTCGTCCCGGCCTCGACGGCGATGCCGCGCAAGCCAGCCTCGGCGGCGAGCACGACGGTTTGCGGCCCGATCGTCGGCCGATCGGCGCGCTGTTCCTGTCCCGGCTTTTCGATTTTGACGAGGACGCCGCCCGGCCCGTCGCGGCGCAGCCCAGCACAGCGGCGGATAAGCGCGTCGGTGCCTTCGATGGCCTCGACGCCGAGCACCAGACCCTGCTGGACCACCACTGCCTGACCGATATCGAGGACGCCCAGTGCGCGGGCGATCCGCTGCCCGTGCGCGATATCTGCAAGCGCCTGCGCATCGGGGCGCAGATTGCCGAGCACCCCCTCCGGCGCCAGCCCGGAAGCGAGCAGCTGGTCGGCGCCGATCACCCGAAACCCCTCGCGCTCGAATTCGGCGACGATCGCAGACAGCAAGCCGTCATCGCCGAGCGCCTTGTAGCCGATGCGGGCGAACAGCTTGGCGGCCCGCCAATCCGGGCGCAACATCGCCAGCGACGGTCGCCGCACCCCGCCGGCGAGAACCAGTTCGGTCACATTATTCTCGCGCAACAGGGCGAGGCCGCGGGCGGCGGCGCCGAGCCGCAACCAGGCATGCGCCACCCCGTCCACGATTGCCGGATCGGCCGCGCCCTCGAGCGCCAGCACAAATACCTCGCGTCCGCCGGCCAGGCATGCATCGACGAGGCGCCGCGGCAGCCCGCCGCCGCCGGCGACGATGCCGAGGCGCGGCGCCATTGGCCTGCCCCCCTGCGGCGCTCCCGGCTGTGGCCTATCCGCCATTCGCCTCCATGGGCTGGCAGATGGCGCGGCTCGAATCGGCACGGATGAAGCGGATCAGGTCCTCAACCGGCGCCACCCCGGCAAATCGCTCGGCGATCTCGTTTACTCGGTCGCTTAGCGTGCCCGGCGAACTGAAAAGGAACTGATAGGCGCTGCGCAGCCCGTGGATGTCATCGCGGGTAAAGCCGTGGCGCTGCATGCCGATGATGTTGAGCCCGGTGAGGCGGGCGCGGTTACCCATGACCTGGCCATACGGGATCACGTCGCGTTCGACCCCCGACATGCCGCCGATCATCGCGTGCCGGCCGATGCGCACGAATTGATGCACCGCCGATAGCCCGCCGAGGATCGCGTAATCCTCGACGACCACATGGCCGCCGAGCGTCGCGTTGTTGACGAGGATGACGTGATCGCCGATTTGACAGTCATGCGCGACATGCGCGCCTGCCATCAGCAGGCAATCGTCGCCGATGCGGGTGACCATGCCGCCGCCTTCGGTTCCCGGGTTGATCGTTACATATTCGCGGATCGTGTTGCGACTGCCGATCGTCAGCGACGACGCTTCGCCCTGGTATTTGAGATCCTGCGGTTCGAGACCGATCGAAGCGAACGGAAAGATCCGCGTCCCAGCGCCGATCGTCGTGCGTCCGTCGACGATAATATGCGCCTTCAGGCGGACACCGGGGCCAAGCGTCACCTGCTCGCCGATGATGCAATAAGGTCCGATGGCGACGTCGCCGGCCAAACTCGCTTCCGGCGCGACGATGGCGGTCGGGTGGATCGCTGCCATCGCCGGTACGTTATTCGTCAAGGATCATTGCAGCAAAGACGGCCTCGGCCATCAGATTGTCGCCAACCTTTGCCCGGCCCTCGAACTTCCACACATTACCACGACTGCGCTGCTTGACGACGTGGACGCAGAGGCGATCGCCGGGAAAGACCGGGCGGCGGAAGCGCGCATTGTCGACGCTCATGAAATAAACGAGCTTGCCTTCCGATTTGGGCCCCAGGGTATGAACCACCAGCACCGCCGCGGTCTGCGCCATTGCCTCGATGATCAGCACCCCCGGCATGACCGGCCGCGCCGGGAAATGGCCCTGAAAGTAGCTTTCGTTGATCGAGACGTTTTTGATCCCGGTGGCCCGCTCGTTCGCCACCGCATCGACGATCCTGTCGATCATTAGGAACGGATGGCGATGCGGGATCATTTCCATGATCCGCGGGATGTCGATCTGGACCGGTTCGCCCTCGCTGCAGGCCGGATCGATCATTGCCCGTCCTTCTTTTTCGTCAGCCGCCGCAATGCCACGGTCTGCCTCATGAACTCGGTCATCGGCACCGCCGGGATGCCCGACACCGTCACCCCCGCCGGCACGTCGCGCATCAGCCCGCTCTTGGCGGCGATCCTGGCGCCGCGGCCGATGTGCAGATGACCGGCGAGACCGCCCTGGCCGCCGATCATGACAAAATCGTCGAGCCTTGTGCTGCCCGAAATGCCGACCTGACCGGCGAGAATGCAGCACCGACCGATCACCACGTTGTGTCCGATCTGCACCAGATTATCAATCATCGTGCCCGAACCGATCACGGTATCGTGACCCGAGCCGCGATCGATCGTGGTGTTGGCGCCGATGTCGACATCGTCGCCGATAACCACCCGCCCGAGCTGCGGGACCTTGACCGGCTTGGCCTGGTCCGGGGCAAAGCCGAACCCCGCCTGACCGATGCGCACCCCGGGATGGCAGATGACGCGCGCTCCAATCAGCGCGTGGCTGATGGTGACGTTAGCGCCGATTTGGCAATCATCGCCGATCTCCACCCCGGCGCCGATTACGCTATTGGCCCCGACCCGGCAGCGCCGGCCGAGCCGCGCGCCTGCTTCGATGACCGCGTGCGGGCCGATTTCGCAATCATCGGGGGCAACGGCACCCGGACCGATCAGCGCCGACGGGGCTCGGCCGCAGCCCATTGCCGGCGCCGGGTAGAAGGCCTGAGCCGCCAGCGCATAGGCCTTGTAGGGCTCGCGGCTCACCAGCAGCGCCATCCCTGCGGGGGCCTCTGCCGCCGCCCGGCCGTCGACAAACGCTGCGCCGGCGCGAGAGCGCTGGAACGCCTCCAGATATTTTCGATTTTCGAGAAAGCTCGCCTCGTCCGGGCCCGCGGCTTCGAGCGGCGCGACGTCTCGGCACAGCCGGTCGCCATGTTCCGCGCGCTGCAGCTCGGCGCCGCTCAACCGGGCCAGTTCGACCAGCGTGAACGGTCCGGCGCGAGCGAAGAAGCGAGGGTCGGCCATCTGTCCGAACGCGGCTATGCCGGTCCTACCGCCTCTTGCCCTTGACGGTCGGGGCCCTGGCGGTGGCGGGCGGCGGGGAGTTCGGCGGCGCGCCCTCGCTGGCGCTGGGCGGCACCGGTGCGACGAAATCGACGTTCAGCACCGGTAATTCTTCATCCAGCTTTTGCAAAACCTCGTCGGTGACATCGAACGACCGGTCGAACAGCACCAGATCGGTCCGCTGCAACACCAGATTCGCCTTACGCCGCTTGGCGATATCGGCGATGATCCGCAGCATGGCCGATTGGATCTTTGACAATGCATCGGTGTTGGATTTTTCCAGAGCTTGGCGCTTACTTTGCACGTCGAGGTCGAGATTGTTGACTTTCTGCTGGAACTCGCGGCCTCTCTTGTTCAAGACCTCGGGCGACATCGAAGCCTGCTGCCGCTGCAGGGTGTCGCGTTCGGCCCGCAGCGCTTCTTCTTCGCGAGAAATCTCCTTGCTGTATTCGTTGCGCTTCTGCTCGATCTGGCTGCGCACCATCTTGGCCGCCTTCGAATTCTGCAGCAGCGATTGAACATCGACCACGAGCACGCTCAAATTTTGCGCGACGGGCAAAGCCGCGGGTGGCGCCGCAGGTGGCGTTGCGGGTGCCGCCGGCGGCGACGGCGGGGCTGCTGGCGGCGCTTGGGCGACCACCGCTTTTCCCAATCCACAGCACAGCACCAAGAGCAGCGCCGCGAACCGGAAGGAAAATGTCGACATCAGAATTTTGTCCCAAAACTGACCCGGAAGAACTGTGTTTGATCGAATGACGCCTTCTTGAGCGGTATCGCGAGGTCGAGGCGGATTGGTCCGACCGGAGATTTCCACGACACGCCGATCCCGGTGCTGACCCGGATGGCCGACGACTGCTCGACCACTGGCTGGACGCCGCCGGTTGTCACCAGCTGGGCCGGCGTCAGCACGATCTGGGTCGGGGAAAGCTGGTAGAGCGAGCCGAAATCGGTGAACACCCGCCCGCTGAGGCCGAGTTCTTTGGGCAGGCCCAGCGGCACCCCCAGGGTCACCGATCCGACATAGTATTTCTGGCCGCCAAGGGCGTCGTCGCTGACCGAATCGCGCGGCCCGATCCCGGCGTCCTGAAAGCCGCGCAAATTGTCTCCGCCGACAAAGAACCGGTCCTGCAACAGCACTTGTTGGCCGTTCCAGCCATTGATGTCGCCCGCCTCGCCGGTAAAGCTCAATACCCAGTCCGGCGCCACTGAGTAATAATAGCCGAAATTTACCTTTGAGCGCACGAAGTCCACGCCGAAACCGACCCCGGCAAAGTCGTTGCCCAGCGAGGCATAATAGCCGCTCGTCGGCGCGATCCGATCATCGCGGCGGTCATAGAGTAGGACCTGGCCGACCTGGGAGGTGACGTGGGTTCCCTGCTGCAGGGCGATGAACAGCGAGGCATTGCTCTGAATGTCCTCGATGGTGTCGGAACGAGCGGTATAAGTTAGGGTTTGCCGCAGATTATCGGTGATCTGATAGCCGGCGCGCAGCGCCCCGCCATAGGAGAATTGCTGGTAAGGCGGCGTCACTCCGGAAAAGAAATTGGAGGTCGGGCTGGTCTTTATTTCGAAAACGTCAAAGCCGGCGGCGATGTTCTTGTCGAGAAAATACGGCTCGGTATAGCTGAGATCAATCTGCTGCGAGCGGAACGAAACCACGGCGCCGATGCGCACATCCTGGCCGCGGCCGAGAAAATTGCGCTCGCGGACGTTGATGTCGGCGAGCGGGCCGTCGCTGGTCGAGAAGCCCAGTCCCAAGGACAGCGAGCCGGTCGATTGTTCTTCAACCTCGACGGTGACGACTGTCTTGTCCGGCGCCGAGCCCGGCGCGTTGGTGACCTCGACCTTTTTGAAAAAGCCCAGATTCTTGATGCGCTGCTGCGAGCGCTGCATTTTTTCGGTGTTGAAGGCATCGCCTTCGACCAGCTGAAACTCGCGGCGGATCACCTTGTCGAGGGTGCGCACATTGCCAACGATATCGATCCGCTCGACATAGACCCGCGGCCCCTCCTGCACGTTGAAGGTGACGTCGACGGTATGGGTTTTGCGATTGCGGGTGATTTCCGGCTTGACCTCGACAAAGGCATAGCCGCGGTTGCCGAGGGTATCGGTCAACACCGAGATCGACTTTTCCAGCTCCTCGGCGTTGTACCAATCGCCCGAGTGAACCGTCAGCAGCGGCAACACCGCAGAGGCCGGCAGGTCCTTGAGCTTGATGTTGACCGCGATTTTGCCGAAGCGATAGCGCTGGCCCTCATCGAGGGTAAAGGTGATGATAAAACCGTTGCGCTCCGGGGTCAGCTCGGCCACCGCCGACAGCACGCGAAAATCGGCGTATCCCTCGGTCAGGTAGAATTTGCGCAGTAATTCCCGGTCATAGGTGAGCCGGTCGGGGTCGTAGCTGTCGTCGGTTGACAAGAACCGGTACCACCGGCTCTCCTTGGTGGCGATCACGCCGCGCAGCTTGCTCTCACTGAATTCCTTGTTGCCGACGAAATTTATGCTGCGGATGCCGGTGAACTCGCCTTCGTTGATCTCAAACACCAGATCGACCCGGTTTTCCGATAGCTGGATGATCTTGGGTTCGACCGTCGCGCCAAACCGGCCGTGGCGGCGATATAGATCTAGGATGCGCTTGACGTCGTTCTGCACCCGGGTGCGGGTGTAGACCACGCGCGGGCGCAGCTGGATCTCGGCATTGAGTTCCTTGTCGTCGAGCTTGTGGTTTCCCTCGAAGGCGATGCGGTTGATGATCGGGTTCTCGACGACCTTGACGAGCAAGGTGTTGCCGACCCGGCTCAACCGGACATCGGCGAAGAGGCCGGTGGCGAACAAGGATTTCAGCGACGCGTTCACCTTCTCGTCGTCCCACGGATCGCCCACCTGGATCTGAAGATAGGAGCGGACGGTCTCGGGCTCGATCCGCTGGGTGCCGACGACCTGGATGGCGGTGACCGTGCCCCCGCCCATTGTCGGCACCGCCGGACCGCGCTGCAGTCCACCGAACGGCGTCGCCGCGCCCGGCGCCCGCGGCACGATGCGAGTCTGGCCGGCGGCACGCGCGGGACCGCTCGGACGGGGTGGGGCGCGCCTCCCGGTTCGAACCGGCGGCGGTAGGCCGGCCGGCTGCCCCGGCCCGGCGCCGGTCTGGCCGGGCGGGGTCATGCCGCTTTCCAGATTGGGTGCTCCCGGCGCGGTTGGCGGCGGCGCCGGGGGCGCGCCGCCGGTCTGGCCGGGCGGGGTCATGCCGCTCTCCAGATTGGGCGCCGCCGGTGCGGCTGGTTGCGGCGCCGGGGGCGCGCCGCCGGTCTGGCCGGGCGGGGTCATGCCGCTCTCCAGGTTGGGCGCCGCCGGCGCGGCCGGTTGCGGCGCCACCGCAGCGCCGCCTGCCTCAGCAGGCGCGGGACTGCCCGCTTTGTGACTGGGCGGGGTCATGCCGCTTTCCAGATTGGGCGCCGCCGGTGCGGCCGGTTGCGGCGCCACCGCAGCGCCGCCTGCCTCAGCGGGCGCGGGACTGGCCGCTTTGTGACCGGGCGGGGTCATGCCGCTTTCCAGATTGGGCGCTGCCGGTGCGGTCGGCGCGCCGCTGCTCGTCTGCGCGATCCCCGCCCGCGGCAGCGCCGCCGAGATCAGCGCCATGACCCCGACAACCAGCCAAAACACGCGACGCCATTTGTTAAAACGCAAAACGCCCCACCCCCGGCTCGAACCCCCATTCCCCGGACCAGCTATGCTCCGGTCAGGTCACGAGACCCTTTACAAACTCGACGATCCGAAGGTGAACGAGATCATTCCAGGTGGCGAACACCATCAAGGTGAGCACCAAGGCCAACCCGATGCGAAAGCCGTATTCCTGGGCGCGCTGGCCAAGAGGCTTCCCCCGAAGCGCCTCCGCGGCATAGAACAACAGGTGTCCGCCGTCAAGCACCGGGACCGGGAACAGATTGATCAGCCCCAGATTGATCGACAGCACCGCCATAAACCAGACGATCGCGACGACCCCGCCCTGGGCTACATCCCCCGACATCTGGGCGATGCGCAGCGGCCCGCCAAGTTCGTCGGTGCCGCGGGTTCCGATCACGATCTGCCACATCGCCGTCAGCGTGTCGGCGGACAAGGTCCAGGTCTCAACCCCTGCCTGCAGCAATGCGGTTGCCGGGTTACGCTTGACATAATCGACGCCGTTTCGGGCGATGCCGAGCAAGCCGATCTGATAATGGTTGCCAAAGCGGTCGGTCAGCTCGGTTTTGGTCGGCGTCACCCGAAAGGTCAGATCGCGGCCGTCCCGCCTGACGGTGATCGCCATCGGCACGCCCGGGTTGAGGCGCACGTCCTGCTGAACATCCTCGAAGCTTTGCACCCGGCCGCCATTGATCTCGGCGATCACGTCGCCCGGCTTGATCCCGCCGCGCTCGGCCGCGCTGCCCGGCTGCACCTGTCCTACCCGGGGCGGGGTGAACGGTTGGCCAAAGGTCATGAAGAGGACGGCCAGCGCGACGATCGCAAACACGAAATTGGCCGCCGGGCCGGCCACGACGATCGCCGCCCGCTGGCCGAGCCGCTTATAGTGAAACGAAACTTCGCGCTCGGCCGGGGTCATCCTGGCGAGGCCCGCGACCGGCAGGCCGGAACTGGCGTCGTTGTCGCCGAACATCTTGACGTAGCCACCGAGCGGGATCGCGCTGAATTTCCAGCGGGTGCCGGCGCGGTCGCACCATCCGAACAGTTCGGGTCCGAAGCCGATCGAAAACACGTCGATGCGCACGCCGTTGCGACGCGCGATAAAGTAATGACCAAACTCGTGGACAAAAACGAGCGCAGTCAGGATGAACAAGAACGGGAGGATATAGCTCAGCCCATGATGCACAAACGCGATCATCGCAAACCCATCGGTGCTGCGGCGCGCGCTGGAGCGTTATGGCCCGCCAGACGAGCCGCCACCTCCCGCGCCGCTGTGTCGAACTTATAGACGTCTTCGAGCGATTCAAGATGATCGGCCGGGATCGCTGCCAGGGTGCGCTCGACCGTCTCCACGATTTGCAGAAAGCCGATCCGGCCTTCGAGAAAGGCGTGGACCGCGGTCTCGTTGGCCGCGTTCAAGACGGTGGGCGCGCCGCCCCCGTGGAGCAGCGCCTGGCGCGCGACGCCCAAGGCGGGAAACCGGGCTTCGTCGGGCGGTTCGAAGGTCAGTCGCCCGACCGCCGCCAAGTCGAGCCGCTTGGTCGGAGCGTCGATGCGGTCGGGCCAGGCGAGCGCATAGGCGATCGGCGTGCGCATGTCGGGCGAGCCGAGATGGGCGAGCACCGAACCGTCCCGATAGCTGACCATGCTATGAATGATCGACTGCGGATGCACGACAATGTCGATGCGCTCGGACGGCATCTGGAACAAATGATGCGCCTCGATCACTTCGAGGCCCTTGTTCATCAAGGTCGCCGAGTCGACCGAGATCTTCGCGCCCATGCTCCAATTGGGATGGGCGACCGCCTGTTGCGGGGTAACCCTGCGCATCTGTTCGACGTCGCAGCCGCGAAACGGCCCGCCGCTGCAGGTCAAGGTGACTTTCTCGATGCCCTCGACCCGGTCGAAATCGAAACATTGCCAAATCGCGCTGTGTTCGCTGTCGACCGGCAACAGGGTCGCACCGGATCGGGCCACTTCCTGCATGAACAGCGCACCGGCGCAGACCAGGACCTCCTTGTTGGCGAGGGCGACGATCACCCCGCGCCGGATCGCCGCCAGGGTTGGCGCCAGCCCGGCCGCGCCGACGATGCCGGCCATCACCCATTCGGCGGGGCGCAGCGCCGCCTCGACCAGCGCCTCCGGCCCGCTCGCGGTTTCGATCCCGGTTCCGGCGAGCGCCTCTTTCAGCGCCGGATAATGCGCAGGGTCGGCGATCGCGGCAAAACGAGCACGCAGGGCCCGCGCCTGTTCGGCCAGGCGGGCGGGATTGCGGTTTGCGGTCAGCGCCTCGACGGCGAACGCATCAGGGTGTCGCAGCAGCAGATCGACGGTGCTTTGCCCGATCGAGCCGGTCGAGCCGAGAATCGTGACGCTTCGCATGCCGTCACCCCCGTTGCTGGCGCCGGCCGGACCGGGCGCCGGCGGGGATCATTCCAGACGGCGCGGCCCTAGCCCTAACACTCATCGCCATGCCAGGACGCTGTGGCCGCTGACCAGCGTCAGCAGCGCCACCGCCGGGATCGCCGCCAAGAGGCCGTCGAGGCGATCGAGCAATCCGCCATGCCCTGGAATGAGGCCGCTCGAATCCTTCACACCGAACCTGCGTTTCGCCAGCGACTCGGCAAGATCGCCGAACTGCGCGACAATCGCAAGGACGGCGCTGATCAGCACCAGCGGCGCCGCCGAAGAAATCCCGAGCGCCAGCGCGGTCGCAGCGCCGGCGAGTGCGGCGCAAACGGTCCCGCCGACAAACCCGGCCCAGGTTTTGCGGGGGCTCCAGCGCGGCGCCAGCCGCGGCCCGCCGAGGCTTCGACCGATCGCATAGCCGCCGATATCGGTGGCCCAGACGACTATCAGCAGCCACAGCAAGGTCTTGCGGCCGCCAATCTCCTGGCGCGCCAGCCACAACAGCGAGACGCATGGCAGAGCCACCCACAGCGCGCCCAGGGCGGTCCATCCAGGCTTCCGATCCGACCCACGGCGCGCCGCCCAAAAGACCATCGCGGCCCCGGCGAGGGCGGCGGCGATGGCGAATCCGGAGGCGCCGAGCGCCGAGATCGCGACGGTTGTGACAACGACCGCGACCAACACCGCCTCGGCTGGCGCCGCGCCGGCCGGGCCGGCGCCGCGGCACAGCCGCCCCCATTCCCACGCCATCACCGCGGCGGCCAGCGCCGTCAGCAATGCCAGCCAGATTCCGCCGAACCAGATCGCGGCGATCGGTAGCGGCGCCAGCACCAAAGCCGACAATACCCGTAGCCTCAGCCGCCCCGGCTCGGCGCCAGCCGGCTCAGCGCGAGCCAATTCCGGCCCCGTAGCGGCGCTCGCGCCCGCAATATTCGTCGATTGCCCGAGCGAGGTCGCTCTTGGCGAAGTCGGGCCACAGCGTCTTGGTGAAGACCAGTTCGGAATAGGCGCATTGCCACAACAGAAAGTTGCTGATGCGCTGCTCGCCGCTGGTGCGGATCAACAGATCGGGATCGGGCAGGTCGACGGTGAACAGATGGCGGGCGAGGCAATCCTCGTCGACCGCGTCGACCGCGAGGCCGCCGCGCGCCACCTGCGCCGCAATCGCCCGCACCGCGGCGACGATCTCGGCCCGCCCGCCATAGGACAGCGCGATCGTCAAGGTGACGGCCCCGTTGCCGCGGGTCAGCGCTTCGGCCTGATCGATCAGGCTGACAATGTCGGGAGCAAGACGGCCGATGTCGCCAATCACCTTCAGGCGGATGCCGTTGCGATGCAATTCCGCGATCTCGCCGAGCAGATAATGACGCAGGAGACCCATCAGATCGTGAATTTCGCTCGACGGCCGCTTCCAATTCTCCGACGAGAACCCGAACAGGGTCAGATAGGGGATGCCGAATTCGCGGGCGCCGGCGACGGTGCGCCGCACCGCCTCGGCGCCACGGCGATGGCCGGCGATGCGCGGCAGGCCGCGGGCCTGCGCCCAGCGCCCGTTGCCGTCCATGATAATCGCGACATGCCGTGGCAAGGCGCGCGGCGCGGCGCCCGCGGAACCGAACCGATCAGCCATCAGACCTGCAGGATCTCCCTGTCCTTTTGCGCCAGGGTCTCGTCGATGCGCCGGATCGCGTCGTCGGTCAGGTGCTGGACCTCCTGCTGCAATTTGCGCTGCTGGTCCTGCGAGATCACGCTGTCCTTCTCCTGCCGCCGCAACAGTTCGATGCCGTCGCGGCGCACGTTGCGCACCGAAACCCGCGCCTGCTCGGCATATTTCGCGGTAACCCGGGTCAACTCGCGCCGCCGCTCCTCGTTCAGATCGGGGATCGGCACCCGGATCACCTGACCCTCGGTCTGCGGGTTGAGCCCGAGCCCTGATTCGCGGATCGCCTTGTCGACCGCCTTGACCGTGGCGCGGTCCCAGACCTGCACGGTGATCATCCGCGGCTCGGGCACGCTGACATTGGCGAGTTGGTTGATCGGCACGGTGCCGCCGTAAGCGGCGACCGTGATCGGTTCGAGCAGGCTCGCCGACGCCCGCCCGGTGCGCAACCCGCCGAACTCCTTGCGCAGCACGTCGAGAGCGCCGTCCATGCGGCGACCGAGATCCTTGAGCAGCGAGTCTTCGGCCATGGTCTCACTCCCCGTCGATGACTAACGTTCTCCGTCGATGATCGTGTAGCGGCCCTGGCCGCGTATGACCTGGGCAAACCCGCCATCCTCGAAGATCGAGAACACCAGGATCGGGATATGGTTATCTCGCGCCAGCGCGATCGCCGAGGCATCCATCACCTGCAGGTCGCGCGCCAGCACCTCGCGATAATTGAGCCGTTCGAAACGGCTGGCCCCGGGGACGCGGTAGGGGTCGGCGTCGTAGACCCCATCCACCTTGGTCGCCTTGAGCAGCGCGTCGCACCCCATCTCCGAAGCGCGCAGCGCCGCCGCGGTATCGGTGGTGAAAAATGGGTTGCCGGTGCCGGCGGCAAAAATAACCAGACGCTTTTTTTCGAGATGGCGTAGCGCCCGGCGGCGGATATATGGCTCGCACACCGCCTGCATCGAGATCGCCGACTGGACCCGCGTCGTCACCCCACGCTGTTCGAGCGCGTTTTGCACCGCGAGCGAATTTATCACCGTGGCCAGCATGCCCATATAGTCGGCCGAGGCCCGCTCGATCCCGGCCGCGGCGCCCGAAACGCCGCGAAAGATGTTGCCGCCGCCGATCACCAGGCATAATTCGGCGCCCATCGCGTGCACCGATTGGATTTCGTCGGCGATACGCGCGACGACCTCGGGGTCGAGGCCGCCCTCGCGCGTCCCCATCAGGGCCTCACCCGAGATCTTCAGAAGAACCCGACGATATTTAAGATCGGCTGACATGCGGCCCGTGCTCATGCGCTCGCCCGCGCCGACGCGGGAGCAGCGATAATACACCAAGCGGCTGCCGCGTCGCACGCATCAACTGTCTCAGCGGGCGGCACTGGCGCCGGCCGTCCGCGTTCAGTGCTTGAGCTGCGCCGCCACCTCGGCCGCGAAATCGGTGCGCCGGCGTTCGATTCCTTCGCCCAGCGCAAAGCGGGCGAAGCCGGTGACGGCGATCGGCGCACCCGCCGCCTTGGCCGCGTTCTCGACCACCTTTGACACCCGGGATTCCTGGTCGATGACGAAGATCTGCTCGAGCAGCACGAACTCCTCGTAGAATTTGCGCAGCCGGCCGTCGACCATGCGCTCGATGATGCTATCGGCCTTGCCGCTGGCCCGCGCCTGCTCGCGCAGCACGTCGCGCTCGCGTTCGAGCGCCGATTGCGGCACCGAGGCGATGTCGAGATAGAGCGGGCCGGCCGCGGCGACATGCATCGCCAGCTGCTTGCCGAGTTCGGCGAGCGGGCCCGGCGCAGCACTCGATTCGAGCGCCACGATCACCCCGATCTTGCCGATCCCCGGCCCCAGCGCATTGTGCATATAGGAAAATACGCCGCCCTCTGCGACCGCCAGCCGGGTCGACCGGCGCAGCACCAGATTCTCACCGATCGTTGCGATCAGGTGAGTAAGCTCGGCCTCGACTGTGCGGCCCGAGCCCGGATATGCGCTCTGGGTCAGCGATTCGAGCTCGCCGTCGCCGACGACGGTGAGTTCGCCGACGGTCCGCACGAAGTTCTGGAACGCCTGATTGCGAGCGACGAAATCGGTCTCGGAATTGACTTCGACGAGGGCGCCGGCTGCTCCACGGGTGGTGACGCCGATCAGCCCCTCGGCGGCGATTCGGCCGGCCTTGTTGGCGGCGGCGGATAACCCTTTCTTGCGCAGCCAGTCGACCGCCGCCTCGATATCGCCGCCGCTGTCGCCGAGAGCCCTCTTGCAGTCCATCATGCCGGCGCCGGTCTTGTCGCGCAGCTCCTTGACCAGCGCCGCGGTCACCTCCGCCATCGTCCCAATCCTCTTGTCTGCGCCGCCCGAAATCGCAATCGGCGGCAGCTCAAATCAGCGCGGCGTTCGGCCGCCGGTGGGTTGCGGTTCAGGCGTGCGCCGTAGCCGCTTCGCCTTCGAGCGCTGGCATCAGCGCGCCATCCTGCTCGGCCGGGGCGACAATTTCTTCGGCCGCCGTCTCGGGCAGGTCGCCGATCGCCGGCGCGTCGCGGGCGCCGATATCGACGCCCGAGGCGGCGAGCTCGGCCTGCAACCCGTCGAGAACCGCATTCGACACCAGATCGCAATACATATGGATCGCCCGCATCGCATCGTCATTGCCCGGGATCGGATAGGCGATCTTGTCCGGCGACGAGTTCGAATCGAGGATGGCGACGACCGGCAGGTGCAGCGTATTGGCCTCGGCCACCGCGATCGCTTCCTTGTTGGTGTCGATGACGAACAGGATGTCGGGCAGCCCGCCCATCTCCTTGATGCCGCCGAGCGCGCGTTCGAGCTTGTCGCGGTTGCGGGTCAGTTCGAGCAGTTCGCGCTTGGTCAGCCCGCTCTGCTCGTTGGTGATGCGCTCGTCCAGCTCGCGCAGCCGGCGGATCGACTGCGACATCGTCTTGAAGTTGGTTAGCATGCCGCCGAGCCAGCGGTAGTTGACGTAATACTGGCCGCAGCGCTTGGCCGCTTCGGCGATCGGCTCCTGCGCTTGGCGCTTGGTGCCGACGAGCAGCACGCGGCCGCCGCCGGCGACGACGTCGCGAATCGCCTGCAAGCCCTGGTGCAGCATCGGCACCGTCTGCTCGAGGTCGATGATGTGAATCCCATTGCGGGCGCCGAAGATGTAGGGGGCCATTTTCGGGTTCCAGCGCCGCGTGTGATGCCCAAAATGGACCCCGGCTTCGAGCAGCTGGCGCATCGTGTAGGTCGGCAAGGCCATGACAAATCCTTTTCCGGTTGAGCCGCCGCAGGAGAAATCGGCAGCCGGCAGCGCCGGAGGCCGACACCGGAGCGGCCCTCGGCGGAAATACCGCGCGACGACGACCGCAACCCTGCGTGAGGTATCGAACGCTGATTACTTACGGCGCGGGCATGATTTTGACAAGCCCGGCGCCGCGGCCCCGGGCGGGCGCGAGCGGCTCGCCGGCGGTCCGGTCATGACCGCCAGGAATGCGGCGCGCGGTCAGTGGATACAGCCGGCAAAAATCTGCCCGCAATAATTGGAGCCGTCACGCAGCCAAAAGAAATCCGGCGCCGAATGGCGGGCGGTGAAGGACGCCACTTTCCCGCGGACCAGATTTAGCTTCACTTTGCAATAATTATTGAGGTCGGCGTAACGATAGACCAGGGTCGAGGCGCCCAAGTCGGAGCTTTCCCGGCGAAGCGGCGGGCCCGCGCATTGCCACAACCGGGTCTCGGTCAGGCCGACGAGCTCCGGCTCGACCCGACGCCATGCCGCCTCCTGCTGCGGTACCTGGTCGAAACCCCGACAGGACCCGGCCAGCAGCGCGAGCCCCATCACCATGATTACCCGGCCAACGGCAAACCTCACGGTATCGACCGTCCCTGAGTGTCCACGGCCTTCTGGTCGCCGATCAAAGGGAAAAACAGGCAAGACATTCTTGCATGGCTGAGCTACACTCTATGCAAGCCTCTCGGAAAGAGGAGCGTCTGGGAGCATGTAGGGTCATCGGTGCCGCCGGTCGTGGGTGCGACCGGCGCGCCAGACTGCGAGCGGCAGCTGCGAACGCCCGCCGTGCGACAAACCATGCCCGAATTCGCTTCGCGCCGTATATCCGTCGCCGATGGGCCGCGGAAGGTCCCGGGTGCGCGCCGCGCCGACCGCCATCGGCGGACGATTGCGCAGAGCGAAGATTGCCCCCATGGCGCACGAAAAACACGCGTCGCCCGAAAACGCCTCGCCCGGACACAATCGTCCCCCGGACATAAGCGTCGTTGGAAACCGACAGTCATCGGAAAATATTAACCTCATTCCTTCAGTATCGGAAACGGAGCTCGGCTGGGCCCGGCTCTCGACCAGCGGGTTTGCTGGATCGGCGGATGCCGGTCCGGCCGCCGGATTGCTCGTCGTTGAGGATCGCTGGATTATCGAGGAGGCGCAGCTATGCGAAGCGAGGCCGCGGCAGTGGCAGTGGCTGCCCATCGCCGACAGGATTTCTTTGCCGCAATCTGCGGCGGCGCGGCCCGTCTGGCGCCGATCGACACGGCGTCGGGTGGGTGAGCCGGGCCGATGCATCCTCTGCCCTTCTCTGCTCGTCGAAACCGGCGCGTTCGCCCCCAGCGGGGGGTCATCGCGCTGAGCGCGGCGTTGATCGCCGCCTATGGCGCGAGCACCTTCTGGTCGCTTCAGCGCGCCCATGATCAGGCATTTCGGGATGCCGGCGCAGCCCTCCAAACCATGGCGCGCTCAGCCGAGACCGGGACGACCCGCTCGCTGTTCGAGGTCGACGCCATGCTGCTCGGGATCGAGCGGATCGTCGCCACGGTATTGCCGAGGACGGCGCTCGACGATCCGTCGCTCAAGACCGTGCTCGGTCAATTCAACGCTCAGAGCCTGTCGGTCAGCGACATCCTGATCCTCGATGCCAACGGCAACGAGGTGAACCGGGCGAACGCGGCCCCCGACCGAACTCGCAACTACCGCAACCGAGCCTTCTTTTCCGCCCACCACCCGGGGGCGCCGCCGCGGCTATTCATCGGCGAACTGGAACCAAGCCCGGTCGATGGCGGCTGGGCGATCGTGCTGAGCCGGCCGCTATTGCGCAACGGGGTCATGCTCGGGGTTATCGCGGCGGAAGTGCCGGTCGCCACATTTACCGATTTTTTTGCTGCGATCGCGGCCAACGGCGATAGCCGCATCGCGCTGCTGCAAGACGACGGGGCGTTGGTCGGGGGGGCCGCCCTGGGGGCGGCGATCGGTGGCGTGCCAGCCTCGGCCCCGCTGCTGCTGGCGGCGTCAGCCCACCATCGCGCGGGTCTGGTCGAGACCCCGGCAGATGCCGGGGGCGGCGAGGTGCTGCGCGCTTTTCGCCGGGTTCCGGCGCGTCCGCTGATCGTGACCGCGGCCCGCGACCGTGCCAAGATCCTGCGCCGATGGTATCGCCAGCGCGATGCTTCGCTCGCCGGGTTCGCACTGTTTGCGGCGACCGTCGGGGGCCTTGCCTGGCTCGCGGTTCGCGCGCTGCGGGCGGGCCAGTTCGCCGCCGCCTATCTGCGCCGCAGCGAGGCCCGCCTCAAGCGCCAGAGTTCGCTGTTGCAAAGCACCCTGGAAAGCATCGGCGAGGGTCTCAGCGTGTTTGATTCCCGCGGACGGTTGATTGCGCGCAATCGCCGCTTTTGTGAATTGCTCGATCTGCCGGCCGATCTCGGGCTCGGGGCGCCGCTACACGAAATTTTGATGTGCCAGGCGGCCCGCGGCGATTTCGGCGACACCGATCCGCGGGCCGAAGTCGCCCGGCGCCTCGAACATTTCTACCGTGAGGTGCCGGCGATCAAGGAGCGGGCGACCCCAACCGGCCGGATCCTGCAGATCCGGCGCAGTGCCATGCCCGACGGCGCGGTGGTCTCGATCTATTCGGACATCACCGAGGTCAAGGCCGGCGAACACAAGCTGCTGATGGCGCGCAGCCAGGCCGAACTCGCCAACCATTCGAAGAGCGAATTTCTAGCCAATATGAGCCACGAGTTGCGCACCCCGCTCAATGCCGTAATCGGGTTCACCGAGATCATTTCGCAGGAGCTGTTCGGCCCGGTCGAGAACGAAAAATATCTAGAATATATCAAGGACGTGCACGCCAGCAGCCTGCACCTGCTGTCGATCATCAACGATGTCCTCGACATGTCGAAAATCGAGGCCGGCAAGCTGGAACTGCAAAAAGAAGCGGTAACCTTGCAGAGCGTGATCGCCGATGTCGTGCGCATCGTGCGCGAGCGGGCCAGCAGTCGCGGCATCGGGCTGCTATCCGAATTGGCCGACGAACCGGTCGTCATCTGGGCCGACGAGCGGGCGATGAAGCAGATTTTTCTGAACCTGCTGTCGAATGCGATCAAGTTTTCGCGGGAGAATGGCGAGGTCCACATTCGCATCGTCGCTGAGCCCGGCGATTTCGCGGTCATCGAAGTCGAGGATCGTGGCATCGGCATGGATCAGGATGAGCAGGAGCGTGCCTTGCAGCCGTTTGGCCAGGCAAAGCCGGCGACGACGCGCAACTATGGCGGTACCGGGCTCGGCCTGCCGATCACCAAGGGCCTGGTCGAGGCGCATGGCGGAACCTTGACGATTCTCAGCCGCCCGGGTGAGGGCACCACAGTGCGGCTGGTGCTGCCGACGCAACCGCCGCCTCCGGTCCCGGCGAGCGCCGCGGTGACGCGCTCGAATGCTGCCACGGTCGCCTGACAGCAGCAGCACGGAATTCCCGGGACCGGCGGTGATGCCCGGCCAGGGATGGCGCCCGCCTCAGCGGAGCGTGTTTGCCGGCTGGTCCTGGCGCATCACCCGAAACAGAAAGACCCCGGGGATCATCGCCAGCGCGGCGAACGCCAAGGTGCGGAAGCAGCCGGTATAAGCGGTAAAGGCGGCGGCCTGGTAGGCGCGCATCGGCGGAACCCCGGCAATTATCGGGCCATGTCCGGAGAGCGCGTTGAACCCGGTCTCGATCCTGGCCTGCAGCAGCGCCGTCATCGCCGCCACCCCGGCGGCGCAGCCGAGCTGCCGCGACAGGCTATAGACGCCGGCGGCGTCGGTCCGCAGATCGGGGCTCAGGGTCGAGAAGGCGAGCGTGCTGAGCGGGGTGAACAACAGCCCGACGCCGATCCCCTGCGCCGCGCTGGTCGCCGCCAGCCATAATTCTCCGCCCTGGAGTGACGTCAGCGACATCAGGTGGAGCCCGCCTGCGGTCATCACCAGGCCGATCGCCAGCAGGACGCGATGATCGACCCGATCGATCGCATAACGGACTGCGAGCATCGTCGCCATAGTCCCGACGCCGCGCGGAGCGATAACCAGGCCGGCCTGGGTCGCGCTCCAGCCGAGCGGGCCTTCGCTGAGCGCCGGGACAAAGACGATGGTGGTGAATAAGATCGGCGCCGATCATAAAGTTGTAGCCGGCGGCGAGGGCAAAATTGCCATTGCGGAACACGTCGAAGCGAAACAGCAAAAAACGCGAGCGGCGGCTCTGCGCCACGATCGCGCCAAGGGCGGCGGCGGTGGCGGCGGCCTCGGCGATGGTTTCGGGCGCCGGCGGCCAGATCCGGCCGATACTGCGCTGGAGTGCCAATTGCAGCCCGGCCACCGCGACCACCAGTAACGCAATCCCGCGCCCGTCGATCGGGCCGCCGCCGTCCGGCGCCGGGCGCGAGGGAACCGAACCCAGGCCCAACAGCGCGATCGCCCCGATCGGCGCGTTGACCGCGAAGATCCAGCGCCACGAAGCGAGGTCGGTGATGACCCCGCCGAGCAGTGGGCCGAGCATCGGGCCCGCCATGATCGTCGCTCCCCAGATCGCCAGCATGCGGCCGTGTTCGTGCTTTGGGTAGATGTCGAGGATGATCGCCTGCGACAGCGGCAGGATGATGCCGGCCGCCGCTCCTTGCAGCAGCCGGAACAGGATCAGCGCATCGGGGTTAGTCGCGAGCGCGCACAGCGAGGAGGCCAGGATGAACAGCGCGATCGCCGCGGTGAACACCGGCCGCGCCCCCCAGCGGCGGCGAAACCAGCCGGTCAAGGTCGCCATCACCGCCGAGGCGCACAGATAACTGGTCATCACCCAGGACCCGAGATCGAGGCCGCCACCCAGGCCGCGCTCGAGCTGCGGCAGTGCGACATTGGCGATGGTGGCGTCGAACGCCTGCATCGCCGTCGCGATCATCAGAGCGATGGCCGCCTGGCGCTGGCCAGATCGCGATAGGATACCGGCATCGGCGGCGATCAAGCCTGGTGCTTCCGGCCTGGCCGGCGCGCGCCGCACGGCGATGGCTGAACTGCGTCGCGGCGAAGCGCGCGAACCCTTCATCGCCGGGTTGGGCGACTACAGATCAAGAAACGGAGAAATACTCCCGGCCATCGGCTGGCACCAACGCTCCGAGTGACAATGGCAACAGGATAATCTTGTGACAAAACCTGTCCCCGAATCATTCACTGCCGTCGGATGTTTCCATTTTTTGAGAAATTTAAGGGTTGTAGATATCCGAAATCTACGATGAATCTTATCATTGTTGCCCCTGTCATTAACATTTGTTAGTGATCGTCGTGACTTGGCGACCATTAAAACAAGCTAGTTCGGGCGCGTCAGAAAATCGCCCGATCACGCGTCATCGACGCGTCAGTCCATGTCTTTTTCGGATGAAGGCTCGGCCATGCTGTGCTGTCGCCTGATCATCCGCAGTCATTGCGCCGTATCGTCCTGGCGATTGCGCTGCGATCGCAAAACTGGCTGACGCCAGCCATAGGCGTGCAGATCATCCACGGCGAACCCGCGCAATTTTGCCAATCCCAGAGACCTGGCGCTGGCCAGTTCGACAATCGTGGCGCGGGCACAGGCGAATTCTTCGCATTGCTGCAACGTCTCGCCGAGTTTCAGATCGCCGGCGTCGGCGGCGCTGGCGATGCGCTGATACAATCGGGACTGCAGGCGGCCTGCGAGATCGAGACCGGCGAGAGTGGCGCTGAACAGCGCGGCGCCGGCGAACACCACGCTGCCGACGATGATCGCCGCGCGCCGATGCTGCGCCGCGGACAGCGTGCGTCGGCGCAGCAGCCGGTTCGGCCTGCTCAGTCGGATTGCAAGATAGCCGACGAGGCCGAGAGCCGGCGGCACCCCTACCCGCGGCAGCGCGAAGCCCGCGGCGGCGGCGACGGCGGCAACAACGGCGATCGCGGCGACGCGCGCGCTCGCCGGCCGCGATATCGGAGAGCCGACGATCTCGACCATGGCCGGCAATAGCGCATGAATTTATTAAGAAAGCCTGTGCGACGAAGAAAGCTTGTGCGACGAAGAAAGCTTGTGCGAGGAATGGCCTTGATCGCGGCATTTTGCTCGCCACCGCCGCTGCGGTTGGATTCACTTCTGGTTAACCTGGGTAATCTAGCATAGCAGATCGGCGACCGCGCGTCCGAGGATCGATGGCAGTGTTGCGAGGGCCTCCGTGAAACGCCTTACCATGTTGGTCACCCCCGATGGGCGCTGGGTGATGGAGGACAGCCCCGAGTTCCTTGCCGCGTTGGGCGACCTCAACCCGGATTACGACGGCGCGTCCTTTGCGGTAAAGAATCTCGGCTTTGTCAAATTCCAGATCCTCGACCAGTCGGTGATCGAGATCGAGTTGCACCCGCACAATGTCGAGTTGCCAGCGCTGCTCGCGGTGCAGCAGCAGCTGCTGACTTCGACCGTCAGGCTGTTTCGCATCAAATACTTCACCACCTCGTGGCAGTCCGAAATCCTGTCCGCGCCGGATCTCGCGGTGTCGCGGCTGTCGGAATTGTGCGCCCCGCGCTTCGCCCCGGCGGCCAAGGACCGGTTTCTCGTCGAACCGCAGGATTTCTCCAAACTGTACGATGGCGCGGAAGATTCGCTTCATCTGTTGGCGCAAAAATGGCGGATGTCGTTCGGGCATTTCGACCCGAGCGTGATTTCCTTCGCAATCAAGCAGCAGATGCTGTCGCGCATGATGATCTTTGGGGTCAAACCCGATTGGAACGATCCGGTATTCCGCTTTATCGGCGACGGGTTCCGCTGGCTCGAAACCGATTATCAGTTCTACGGAATCGGCGAACGGGTGGAAAACCAGCCCGATCGGGATTACGGCGGCTGGGTCGCGGAGTTTTATAAAAGCGTGGCCAGAACCGGCCAGCCCCGCTACGACCACGTCACCGCCGCGATCCAAGTCGCTCCAGGCGAGTCGAAGTTTTTCACCAGCCGCTACGAACGGCTGCTCCTGCCTTGGAAGACCTCGTCGGAGGAGATCCTGGTCTCGATGTTGTCAAAACGATTGAGCGACGACGCTGCCGCCAAATTCAACTCGCCCGACATGGAAAAACCGTTGAGAAGGATTTTGGCGAAATCGTCGTAGGCCTCTGGGGCAGAGACGCTGACCAGCACATTATCGACCGCGCCGGAGGGGGCTCCCGGAAAGATGATGCTGCGGCTTTCGTGCTTGTAGCCATATCCGGCCGCGACCCCCTTTTCGACCAGAACCGGAGCGACAATGGAAATTCCCCAGTCGATCGGCCAACGGGCGAGCGCGTAGGCCCGGCCGATCCGCGGCAGCAGCTGGGAGAGGCGCTTTCCGCGAAAATCGGGACGTACCCAGGCCGATCCTCCATAAACGACAACACCGGTGATCAGCCTGGCGTCTGGCGCGGTCACGATGCAGTGCTGGTCCTGCTGGGCTCGCCCGTACAACATGGCGTCGGCCTCTTGCTGCAAACTCGTCTCGGGCCAGTAATGGACGCGGCCGGCATGGGTCGCCACGATCTCGCCATGCTCGTCCTCCCCGGAGATCCAGTATGAATTTTCCGGCGCCAGGGCACTAAATTCAGGGTTGAACATTCTCATTAACGGATACCAGGTGCCGCTGGCCACCCGTTGCTTGTTCAAATGGAGCAATTCGGCGAAATCGTAGCGCAGCCGCAAACGGATACCGGCTTCCCGCGCCGCCTTGTCGCCTTCGAGGACAAAACTAGCCAGCAGGCGGGCGGGGCCGTGCTTGATCGTCAGTGCGTCGGGCAGACGCAAATTGTTGTCGGGAACGATATTCGGATAGATCAGGCTCATCTCGATGCTCCCAGGCTCAGAACGCTGGTGCCGGCGATGTTGCGGCTGGTCAACCGCCTGCCGCCGGTGGGGTATAAGATTGATAGAATATTAACATCTTTTGGTAGAATGTCAATATTAAATCACCATTGCGATCGATGAGACAGTTACGGCCGCACCATATGTGGTAAATTAGGCCACGTTGGAGTGAGAGTGCGTGACGTATATTTGACGAGATGATGACTATCCGCGGCGAGATGTCAGGCGGCAGTAAGGAAAGCGGACGCCTTGCTGACGGTTTTCGCGCGAAATTTGCACCACACCGAATGGTGTCAAAGGTTGGCTCGGCAGTGCGCCGCGCGCGCCCGATCGCGCCGGCGATCCCGGCCCGGCGTCTCGGCCGCGGCATTGGTCACAGGGTTGCCGATCGCGTCGATCGCCCCGATCCTCGAACGCGCTTGCCATTCCAGACGGTGAAGCAGGGCTGACGCTGGATCGGCGCGAACCGCAGGCCGACCGGCGGCGGCGGCCAGAACCGGTCGATCTCTTCCAGCAACATGCGGGCCGGTGGGTTGCGAAGAGTTGACGGATACCGGAAGACGGGGTTGCGTCGGCATGGCGCGTGTCGCGGATCGCCAAATCCTGCATAAACTGTACGGGACAGGCGAACAGGGGACATATCATGACCAGCAAAGAGGAACTGAAGAGCGCGGTATGCGCGGCGATTGATCGCCATGCCGCCGCCATCATCGATCTCGGCGAAACCATCCTGCACAGCCCGGAGACCGGCTTTAACGAAGTCAAAACCGCTTCCCTGGTCGCCCGGCAAATGAGCGCGCTGGGGCTGGCGCCGCAGACCGGTCTGGCGTTGACTGGGGTCAAGGGCCGGCTCGCCGGGCGGCTGCCGGGCCCCCGGCTCGCCTTGATCGGCGAACTCGATAGCCTGCGCACTTCGGACCACCCGTTGGCCGACCCGAACACCGGCGCCGCGCACAGTTGCGGCCACAACGCCCAGATCGCTGGGATGCTGGGCGCCGCAATCGGGTTGAGCGAGGCCAAGATCGCCGACCACCTCGCCGGCGAGATTGTCTTTTTCGCGGTGCCGGCCGAGGAGTTCATCGATGTCGAGGAGCGGCTCGGCCGGGTCGCCAGGGGCGAGATCGAGTTCATGCTCGGCAAGCCGGAACTGGTCGCCAAAGGCCATTTCGACGATGTCGACATGGCGATGATGATCCACACCGGCGCGCAGGACGGGGAGAAGCCACGCTCGGCCATTGCGCGGTCCTCGAACGGCGCCGTGGTCAAGCAGATCCGCTTTCTCGGCCGCGCGGCGCATGCCGGCGGCGCGCCGCAGCGCGGCATCAACGCGCTTAATGCGGCGATGATCGCACTCAATGCGATCGCCGCCCAGCGCGAAACCTTCTGGGAAAAGGACACGATCCGCATCCACCCGATCATCACCAGGGGCGGCGATGCGGTTAGCGTCGTACCGGCCGAGGTCACGATGGAGACCTTTGTGCGCGGCGGCTCGCTCGAGGCGATCCTTGACGCCAACCGAAAAGTCGACCGCTGCCTGCGCGCCGGCGCCATGGCAGTGGGAGCCGAGGTCGAGATCCACACCATCCCGGGCTATCTGCCGCAGCGCAACGACGAGCGGTTGGGGCGGATCTTCGGCGCCAATGTCGAGGCGATCTTTGGGGCCGGCCAGTTCGCGATCGACGGCCACCGCACCGGCTCGACCGATATGGGCGACCTGGCGCATCTGATGCCGGTGATCCATCCCTATGTGGTCGCCGCAGAGGGGCGCGCCCACGCCGCCGACTGGCGGATCAACGAGCCGCGTCACGGCTACCTGACCCCGGCCAAATTATTGGCGATGACCGCGATCGACCTGCTGTGGGGCGATGCGGCGCCGGCCAGGGACATCCTCGCCAACTTTGAGCCGGCGATGACCAAGCAGGCCTATCTTGCCTTCCAGCGTGGCCTGTTCAAAAAGGAGCGCTACACGCCGGCGCAGGGCTGACCGCCCACCCCGTCAAGGCTCGATCGGCAGGCGTCGGATAAGTTTACAATCCGATAATCCGCCGCCGCAGGTCTTGCCCCACCCCGCTGGGCCCTTCGACTCACAACCCTTCCGAAATATCGCGCGACTGAAGTTGCGTGAGTGCGACCGATCGGGTTAACCGGCAGCGCATGCGGCGCTGTCGGAAAGCTTTACAGCGAATTTGCGGATGCTACGGCAAGCCATTGAAATATCTAGATGGCACAAAACTTGCTGAAATCGAGGAGCTTTTTATGTGGAATTGGAGAAGTTTGCATGTCTAACCTACTATCGGTCGCGGTGTCAGGCTTGGCGGTACTGATCGGCTTGTCCGGCAACGCATTTGCCGGCGTCGCGCCCGGTGCCGGAACCTGCCAGCCTGACGCTGCTCGCTGTCGGCTTTGGTGGGGTCGCCGCGGTCAGGTATTTGAGACGCAAGTAAACCGCAAACCCTGTAAGCGGTCGCCGGGGTTGATCTCTTGACCGGCGCAGTTGCCGTGCTCGCCGTCTTTGTGATGGTCGCGGCCATTGAGATTTTTCGCCCCTGGCGTCCCGTGCCGAGCTTTGACGCGGGGCGCTGGTCGAGCAATCTCGCACTTTTGCTGCTGGCGACGGGCGTCAATTTTCTGCTGATTCCAATCCTCGCGATCCTGACGCTTGCCGGCGTCAAGGGCAGCCTGCCGCTATGGGCGCAGTTGGCCGTCGGGGTTCCGGCTCTCGACGCGTTGAGCTATGCGCTGCACCGGGCATGCCACGCCAGCCCAATTCTCTGGCGTTTGCATGCTCTCCATCACGCCGACCCGGAGCTCGATGTCTCCACCGCCGTACGGCACCATCCGGGAGAAGCCCTCTTTATAACGCTTGTCGTTGGCATCCTCGCCACAGCGGTCGGATTGTCCCCTTTCGTCATCGGGCTTTACGGAAGCCTGAATCTTTCCGTGCAGTTCTTCGCCCACGCAAACGTCGGATTACCAAATCGGCTCGCGAACATATTGGCGTGGTTTATGGTCACGCCGGTCATGCACCGTGTGCATCATTCACGCCAATCCGCTGACATAGCAACAAATTACGGCTTGGTTTTCTCGGTGTGGGACCGCCTGTTCGCCACCTATCGCCGTGAACCCGAACATGGCCAAGATGGTCTCGAGTTCGGCATCGATCGCCTGCGCGAGCCATATTTTCAGCGGCTCGACCGGATGCTCGGGCTACCGTTCTTCGTCCGCGAAAATGCGTAGAATCGTGTGCTCGGCCGAGCCCGCATCGGGGTCGTCCTTGGCTAATCAGCGCGGCGGCGGCCAACAATCCAGCCGACGACTTCGGCGCCTTCGCGGATCACCGGGCTGCCGAGCGCGTACAGGGCGGCAGCATAAGCTATCGCGCCGCTGACGGATAACAGGACCAGTTGGAAAAACGCCGGCTCGGCCCGCACCACTACCCGAAACAGCAGCACTACGGCCGTCATTGCCGCGGTCGCCGCCAGAATCGGCCCGATCTGGGACCAGAGTTGGGAAAACCTGCCTTCCAGTTCGACCATTACGTTCTTGACCAGGATGGCGATGAATACGGCGTAGACCGGTGTCGACACTATGACGGCGCCGGCTGCCCCGTCCCATAGCGCGCCGACCAGCATCGCCGCCGTCACCGCGGTCAGCTGCACCACAAAGTACCAAAACAGAAACTGCTGGCGGCGGCGGGCAAACAGGACCGGGGTCAGCAGTGGCTCGATTGTGCGGGTTGTCGCATAGAGACACAACAGCCGCATGATCGGGATCGCCGGCAACCATTTCGCCCCGAGCAGCGCCGCGACCATCTGGTCGGCGACCAGGGCGATACCGACCGATGCCGGCAGCGAAATCGCTGCGGTGAGGCGTACCCCGCGATAAAATGCGTCGCGCATCGCCTCGACATTGGTCTGCAGCTCGGCCATCATCGGCGGGCTCAACATATTGATGATGGTGGAAATCTTGTTTGGCGGCAGCAGCGCCAGCTCCTTGGCCATCGAGTAAAGGCCGAGGACCGCCTGTCCGGTGATCTTGCCGATGACCAGCACGTCGGTCTGCTCCCGGAACGCCCACAGCGCATTGACGCCAAATGTCGCCAGGCTGAAGTGAAGCATTTCCATCGCGCGCCTGCCGCCCACCCGCCAGCCGGGGCGCCAGGGCGCAAAAGCGATGGTCGCGATGCTGCGTGCCGCCGAGGCGACCAGCCAGCCAGCAACCAACGCCCATACGCCCAGCCCGGCCAGAGCACAGCCCAATGTCACCGGCAGCGCGGCGCCCACGCCGATCATCTCCGCCTGGGAGATGCGGTCGAGCGACAGGCGTTTGCGCAGCAGACTGTCGGAAACGACGCTGCAGGCGGCCAACGGCAGGGTCAGGGCCGTCACCGGCAGCACTTCGGCCAGACGCGGAGCGGCAAACCAGTGCGCGATCGGCGATGCGGCGAGAACCAGGACGGCAAAAGCCGTCGTCGCCAGCGCCGTCGCTATCCAGAAACAGGTATTGATTTCCCGACGATCCAGATCGCGAAACTGGATGATCGCCCGCCCCAAACCCATCTCGGCGAGCATGTGCGCCGTGCCGGTGCAGACCCCGGCGAGCGCCATCAATCCATAATCTGCCGGAACCAGTATGTGGGCGACCAGCAGCGTTGAAGCCAGGGAGAGCAGCTGAACGACGCCGCGCGACCAGGCGATCCAAAATATCGAGCGGGCGACTCGCGCCCGAAGGGACGGGCGCCGGATGTCGGCATTATCGACGTCGATGACCGTCTCGGAGCGGCGTTGGGCGTTCACCAGCGGGTCTTACCAGAGCCGTGCCGTTTCGGCACAGCGTTGTCGGGTGACGATAATTTGCACGGAGTTGCAAAACATTTGCGCCCGGCCGGTGCAAGCGGCGAATCCAGGGTCGTATCGGCTGAACCGGGGCGAGCAGACGTTTTCGGCGGGGTTGTAAACAAGCGGCAAACCCATCGGGTGGGGACAGAGATCGTCAGCGGGGCGGGCCGTATGGCGCCGCTACAAAGCGCAATGCGGCACAGCATTCGCGCGGCGTCTAGACCCGGCAGACCGCGAATAGACTGCGCTCACCATTATGCGCTTCAACCATCGACGCAATAAATTCGATGGTCAAAAATTTCGAGAGAAATCTCCTGAGCGATCGCGCATCGTATTTAGTAACATGCTCGGGCTCGTCGATTGGTCCGAGACAGTTATCCGGCACAAAAATTAGTATTCTGCCGAATGGCTTTACGACACGCATGAGTTCGCGCAGGAAGCGGTTGCGGCGGATTACATGTTCCAGCACTTCCGACGCAATTGCAGCATCAAATGTGGCAGCGGGGAAGGGCATGTTGAGCAGAGACCCCTTTGACATCGCGATCCCTTCATCGGACAAACGGCGTACTGCGTATTCGGACAATTCCAAGCCATGAACATTACAAAAGTCGCGCTGCCGTAAACTCCGTAAAATGCTTCCGGTGCCACAGCCGACATCGAGTATTGACATTTCAGATTTGAGAATTTGTGCAATGCAATCTACTTTTACAGGCCAATTCCTATTCGGTGCGTCCCAGGTTTCAGCAAGACGAACGTCCCAATGCTTTTGCGAATTCCCATGTCCGCCGCAGTTTACCAGCAGGTGATAAGTCAGCGGAAAGTGCTCCGAAACAAAGTCTTTTATGCGCCAGGGAATGATTTGCATTGCACAACTACCCCTGACCATTGATCTTGCGTGCCGGTGCAATGCCGGTTATCAACCGCCGCCTGAGGAGGAATCGCTTGAGAGGGGTGGTGACCGGGGCCGCCGATATCAGGTAGGCGAGATTGTACAGAGGTCGGTTGCCGAGGAGCATCGCCCGGATGACCAGAGCGGCGCCGCGCCAGGCGGTCCCAAAGGCATAGAGGCTCCGACCCGTAGCAGCATATCTCTGCCCCAGAATTTGCCTGATTTCTTGTTTCGACAGGCGCGAGGTCAGGCGATCCAGGTGATTGCGGATCATCGGTAGGCCGAACTCGTCCTCGCGAGTCCCATAACGCTTCATCAGGCTGCCTGACGTCTCGTGCACGCAAACAAAAACCTGATGCACAACACCGACCTTGCCGATCAATGCCAGCTTGATCCACATATCCTGGTCTTCGCCGATCTTGAGGGCCTCGTCGAACCCGCCGGCTTCGAGCAACTTACTGCGGCGTGCGACCACGGTAGGCTTGGCGATATACGACTTGACCAACAAAGCCCGCCAGAATTCACCTGCAGAACAGGCCGGAAGGTCAAATCCACGCGGCCGGCACACCCGACCGTCCCGCTCGACCAACTGCCATTCGCAGAAGATCAAGCTCATTTCGGGATGCGACTCGATGATCGGGAGTTGGCTCGACAGTTTGTTTTCCAACCATTCGTCGTCGGCATCGAGGAAGGCGATGTAGTCGGTGCGCGCCTGTTGGATTCCGACATTCATGGCGGCGGATACGCCGCAATTCTGTTCAAGCCGGATCAGACGAAGATTGTGCCCGCCGATTTTCTCGACCCGGCTGCGGGTATCGTCGGTGCTGCCGTCATCGACGACGATAACTTCCGTCTCAGGGTAATCCTGACGCCAAACCGAGGCGATAGCGCGTTCGATCGTGCGCGCCGCGTTATAGGCGGGGATCAGCACCGTGACGGGAGGATAGGCCATACTGGGTCGGTCCCTCACAGCCCGAGCAAATTACCACTATTGAAAGTTCAATGGCATTACAACTCTAAAATAGAGTTAATAATACGAGTTAAGGTTAAATAAAAATGTGCGATCGCGAGTTGCGCCGGCATCTGCCGATCATTCGAGGCCGAAACGGCTAGTCTCTGTCCGGGCGCCGGTTTCGGCGGGCTCCTCGGACCGGCTGCGACGGCGGCTTTGATTTTTGGGCGGCAGCGGTTATGAAGCGGGTTGGTCCGGGTGGTTCCGGGGTTCGGTGAGTCGATCTGCGTTTCCGTTCGGGCAAAGGGTGCGGCTGCGTTGCAATGCCAGCGGGCGGCGGGCCGCGGCGATCAGGCGGGACGCTTGGCTTCCCGACTTCAGTTTGCCCGACCGCCATCCGGCCTTATCCGCGGCACCTGGCGTCGCCGATGGCTGGCTCCGGTCCTCGATGCTTCGGCCGGTCCCGCTGCGCTTTCTTTATCGATGCGTGAGAGGCTCGCGCGTCCTGCGGCATGCCGGCCTGCGGTTCGAGAGCCGCAATGCGGTTGGTGCCGACTCGATACTTTTCGGGGCAGCCGTTTTCTCCCGTCCTTGGCGGCTGGGATCACCGAGACCGGCCGGATAGGCGTTGCACCGCGATCGCTGAGGCGATCGGCGACGCCAGCGGGGGAACGGTAAAATTCCGGTTCGATCCAATTGATTGGGCCGGCGATGACGGCAATTGTGGGTTGGATACGAGGATTGGCATGATCAGGCGATATGGCCGCCTTTGGCCGCTTTTGCTGCTCGTGTTGCTGGCAGGCATCTCGCGGCTTGGGTTCGGCAACGCGGTAATGCTGGATGCGAACGCGGCGGCCCCGCCGAAGCGGGTTGCCAACTCGCTTACAATCCGCAACGAGAGCGGCAGCGTCCGGAAAGATTATCCGTTTCAGTTCGGCCGGCCGTTTGTCGAGGGCGTGATCGCCAACCAGCCGCAGGTCCTGGTCAACGGCGCGCCGCTGGCCACCCAGGCCGACGTCAAGAACCGCTATCCCGACGGCTCGGTCGAGTATGCGGTGATCGCGGTGGTGATCCCGAGCCTGCCGGCGAGCGGCATCACCACCCTGAGCTTTCAAAACCAGACCGCCGGCAACAACACCCCGCTGACCCGGGCGCAGATGCTCGACCCGAGCTACAATTTCGACGCGGTGATGAGTTTGACGCCCAACAACGGGGCCGCGCAGACGGCGTCCGCACGGACAATGTTAACCAATGGCGACTATAAGCTGTGGACCTCGGGTCCGGTAGCGCAGACCGTCATGCTCGGCGACGACAGCACCGCCAGGAAATACGACATCGGCTTTGGCGACGGCCATCATCCGTTCCGGCCGCGTTTCGAGGCGACCTTCTGGCCGGCGACGCATCAGGTGTTTGTCCGCGCCATCGGCGAGAACGGGCTCTCGACCGAACTTGAGGACCTCGCCTACAAGCTGTCGATCGCCGCCGGCTCGGCCTCTCCGCGTGCGGTTTATACCGCCGACCTGTCGGGCACCCAGCCGACGCACCCCAAGCTCGACTGGGGGCTGACGCGATGGACGCACACCTTCTGGCTCGGCGGCACGCCGCCGGTGCAGATCGATATCGACGATAACCTCGCCTATCTCGAATCGACCCGGTTCCTGCCTAATTTCGACACCTCGATCGCCATCCCGCAAATCGCGATCGACCACGAATATGGGCAATGGGCCAGGAGGCCGCACGACATCTACGATGGCTTGTGGGACGGTGGGACGTGGCAGGCCAATATGGGTACCGCCGGCGCCTGGCCGCATATCGCGCCATACCCGCAATGGACAGTGATGTGGCTCTATACCGGCGATTGGCGGCTGCGCCAGATGGCGCTCGGCATGGCCGACCTGGCCGGCGCCTTTCCGGCCAATCTGCGCGAGAGCGACCCGACCCGCCGCCTGCTGCGCTCCGATCCGGCCGGGCTCGACCCGTCGACGGGGCTCGGCCATGTGGTCTCGGTCACCGACCGCCCGACCTTGTATGGGCCGAATCTGAGCTACTCCGGCACCAAACCCGCCGACAAGGTCGCGATCGTCGGACCACTCAACCGCAGTCAGCCCTGGTCGTTCGACGGCGCGCACCAGCCGGCCGCGTTCTATCCGCAATACATCCTGACCGGTGATCCCTGGTATCTCGACATGATGTATGCCTGGGCCGGGTTCAGCAATTTCCTGTACAATGGCGCCGACACCGCGGCGAATAAATTCGGTCAGGGCGGCCGCGGCCCGACCGGCCGGGAGGGCGGCATCAACGACCAGTTGCGCGGCGCCGGCTGGGTCGGGCGCAACCGTGCCGAGGCGGCTTTCGCCGCCCCCGACGGCGCCCCGGAAAAGACCTACTTCACCTATCTGATGAACGATGCGCTGGCCCGCTGGGAGGGCGGCTTTCAGATTGCCGGCACCGTCTATGACGGCACCGCCGAGAAGATCTGGGGCGGCAAGGTCGGGAATGCCTACTCGATCAATGGCGGTTTGCCGGCCAACCCGTATGGTGGCCAGCCGCCGGCTTTGCACAATTGGGAAAGCAACTGCAACGCCGCCTACGTTCCAGTCTGTGCAACGGTGTTGGCGAATGAACGGGGCGGCTCCTATGTTCCGGGCGTGGTCGGCTCGTTCACCTCGCCATGGATGCAGTGGTATGTGCAATACGGCCTCGGCCGGATCACCGAACTCGGTTTTGCGGCCAAGCCGCTGACGGTCTGGAGCGGGCAATACCTGCTCGGGATGATCAACAAATCGGGGGTGCCGACCCTGGTCGCGTACTATCAGACCCCGGTCGAGCGGAAGGGCGGCGGCTTTTTTGCGACCTGGCCGGCGATGATCGCCGCCCTGGTGCCGGCCTATGTCGACGGCGCTGCGAGCCGCGGCGGCCTGCCCGCCTACTTCAAGGCCAACCTGTTCAACGACGGGCGCGAGGTGTGGGCGACCCCGGGCTTGGCGATGCTGGTCGACGAAGGCGCCGCCGGCGCTGCCGCGGCATGGCGCTGGTGGGAGATCAATGTCTACAAGGCCGTGCCCGATTTCGGCGCCGACCCGAAATGGGCGATCGTGCCGCGCACCGATGCGAACGCATTGCCGGCGCAACCCACCGCGGTGCCGCCGTGAGAACAGGGGCGGGGGGCGAAAATTCAGCCGCTCCAGGTCGTGACCGGGGCAAGCCGGCAGCCGCTATGACAACCCTGGACCACCGCGTCGACAGTACCGCTGCACCCTCTGCGACAGCTCAGTTGACCATCATCATCCCGACCTTGAACGAGCGGGACAATATCGAGCCGCTGCTGGCGCTGCTGGCGGCCGCCCTGCCGGACACCCGCTGGGAGGCGATCTTTGTCGACGATGATTCGCGCGATGGCACCGCGCAACAGGTGCGGGCCATTGCCCGTCGCGATCCCCGGGTGCGTTGCCTGCAGCGGATCGGTCGCCGCGGCCTGGCGACCGCCTGCATCGAAGGCGTGCTAGCCAGCGCCGCGCCCTATGTGGCGGTGATGGATGCGGATCTTCAGCACGACGAGCGGCTGCTCCCGCGAATGCTGGCGACGCTCGACAGCCGTGCCGCCGATCTGGTGATCGGCAGCCGCTACATCGAGGGCGGCGGGCTCGGCGACTGGAGCCGCGGCCGGGTCCGGATCAGCCGGTTTGCGACCCGCATCGCCTGCCTGGTCTGCAAAACCGAGATCGCCGATCCGCTGAGCGGCTTTTTTATGTGCCGGCGCGAAGTCTTCGAGCGTGCGTTGCGCCACATGTCCGGGCAGGGTTTCAAGGTGCTGCTCGACCTTCTCGCCTCCTCGCCCGAGCCGGTGCGGGTGAGGGAACTGCCGTACAGCTTTCGCCTGCGGCATAGCGGCGAGAGCAAGCTCGACGCCCTGGTCATCTGGGAATACGGCATGCTGCTGGCCGACAAGCTCGTCGGCCACATTATCCCGGTCCGTTTTGTCCTGTTCGCGGCGATCGGCGGGCTGGGGCTGGTCGTGAATCTGGCTCTGCTGTGGATCGGTCTCGGTCTTTTGGGCCTCGGGTTCCGCCTGGCGCAGACATTGGCCACGATGGTGGCGATGACCTCGAACTTTTTTCTCAACAACCAGTTCACCTACCGCGACCAGCGGCTGCGCGGGCTCGACCTGCTGCGCGGGCTGGGCATGTTCTATCTGATCTGCGGGTTCGGCGCATTCGCCAATGTCGGCGTCGCCTCCTATCTGTTTGCCGAGCATCGGGCATGGTGGCTGGCGGGCATCGCCGGGGCCATCATCGGCTCGGTGTGGAACTTTGCGATGTCCTCCGCCTTCACCTGGCGGCGCCGCTAGAACATATCGCCGCGGGCCATGGGCGGTATTCCGGACCGCAGCCGAGCCTATGCCCGCGCGTCCGGGACGCGGGCGGTCAAACCGCGCCGCGCGCGCGCAGCGCCTCGATTGCCGCCGCATCATAGCCAAGCTCGCGCAGCACCGCGTCGGTATGCTGGCCCTGCTCGGGGGTCGGGCGCAGCTCGTCGGGCTGCGGATAGGAGCTCAGATGGATCGGCTGGCCGACGACCGTTTGCGGGCCGTGCCTGGGATTGTTCACCGGCTTGGCGATGCCGAGATGCTGCACCTGCGGGTCGGCAAAGGTTCGGTCGATTGTGTTGATCGGACCGCACGGCACCCCGACCTTGTTCAGCAATTCGACCCAATAAGCACTCGGGTGCCGGCCGACGATCTCGTCGAGATGGGTGTTGAGCGCCAGCCGGTTTTTGGCTCGGGCGGCGACCGTGGCGAAATCGGGATTGTCGATCAAATCCTTGGCGCCGGCCGCCTCGCAGAAACGGCGCCACAGATTGTCGCCCGAGGCGGCGATGTTGATATGGCCGTCCGCGGTGCGGAACATGCCGGTGCCGGGCGAGGTCGGGTGGAAATTGCCCTCCTGGCCGGCGACCTCGCCCTTCATCAGATAGCGCGCCGCCTGGAAGTCGAGCATGAAGATCTGCGCTTCGAGCAATGAGGTCTGGACCCATTGGCCCTCGCCGGTGCGCTCGCGGTTCAACAACGCCAATACGATCCCATAGGACAGCAGCAACCCGGCCGAAGTGTCGTTGATCGCGATGCCGACCCGCACCGGTCCCTGGCCCGGATGGCCGGTGATCGACATCAGCCCGCCCATGCCCTGGGCGATCTGGTCGACCCCCGGGCGGCCGGCATAGGGGCCGTCCTGGCCAAAGCCGGAGATGCTGCCATAGACGATCCGCGGGTTGATCTTTTTCACCGCCTCGTAATCGACGCCGAGCCGGTGCTTAACGTCGGATTTGTAGTTTTCGACCACGACATCGGCGCGCCGGGCGAGTTTGAAAAAGATTTCCAGCCCCTCCTTGCTCTTCAGGTTCAGGGTTATCGAGCGCTTGTTGCGGTGCAGGTTCTGGAAATCGGGGCCGTCGCGGCGGCTGCCGGTGGCGTCGATCGCCTCGCCCGGCGCCTCGATCTTGAGCACATCGGCGCCCCAATCGGCGAGCTGGCGCGCCGCGGTCGGGCCGGCGCGATGGGCGGTCAGGTCGAGGACGAAGAAATCGTTTAGCGGCAGCGGAGAGGTCGGCATCGTCGGGTCCCTCGATTGGCGGACTGGCGGCGGAAAAGGCGGCGGAAAACCGGCCTCGGGATCACTCTCCGGGGCCCTGGCGAAACACCTGGTCGGCGGTCTTTTGCTGAGTCGGCGACAGGCTCGCATAGAGCGCTTCGAGCGGCGGCAGCAGCCGCCTCAAGGCGCCGAGCTCCTGCTCGCGGATTTGGATCGTGACCCGCAGATCGTCGATCGCGCTCGGATTTGCCGGCGGCGCGCCCGGCGTCATCCGCGAATTCGCCCGCATCACATTGGCGAAAGCGGTGAAGCGGGATTCCTGCGCCGGCGTAATCTGCAGCCGCTGGTGAAGCTGGGCGAGGTTGGCCTCGATGTTGGGCGCCGGCGACGCCGCGGGCGCTTGAACCGGCAGCACCGCCGATGCCCGCGGTCCGGGCGCTGCGCCGCTGGCCATCATGGCGGCTCGGGACGGTGCGCCCGATGCCAAGAGCCAGGCCGCCGCCAAACCAGCCCCCAGGATCGATCGGGCCGCGCGAAGCACCTGCAACATTCCACAAAACCTTTCGAGCCTCATTCGGCGTAGGCTTGCACCGAGCTCGCGCCGGTTTCAAGCTTTGGCTGCCAGTCGAACCGCCGGTCCGCCCAGCCTGGCTGCAATTCAGCCATGCGACGAGGGTAGAGCATGCCGTCGAATTCGCGGTGCGCGGCCGGGCCGGGCAGCGTGCTACACTTTCGGGCAAGAGGGCGCGACTGTGTTCCAGCGAAGGAAAGGGATAGCGATGGCGTATGACCTGCTGATCAAGAATGGCCGCATCGTCGACGGCTCGGGGATGCCGGCGTTCCGCGGCGATGTCGGTGTCAAGAATGGCAAGATCGCCGAGATCGGCAAGCTGAGCGGCCCGGCCAACCGCACGGTCGACGCCGCCGGCCGCGTCGTCGCCCCCGGCTTTATCGACAATCATTGCCATTACGATGCGCAGGTCACCTGGGACCCGCTGTGCTCGTTTTCCTGCGACCATGGCGCCACTTCGGTGATCTTCGGCAATTGCTCGCTGTCGCTGGCGCCGGTGCGCAAGGGCAAGGAGGAGCGGCTCGCCGAGTTCCTCTCCTATGTCGAAGCGATCCCGATGGAGGTGTTGCGCACCCTCGAATTCGGCTGGGAGACGGTGCCGCAATATCTCGACCAGCTCGATCATCATTTGGGCGTCAATGTCGGCAATCTGATCGGCCACACCGCGGTGCGCTATTACGTGATGGGCGATGACTGTCAGAACCGCACCGCCACCGACGACGAGATCAAGCAGATGCAGGATCTGGTGCGCGACGGCATGAAGGCCGGCGCACTGGGCATCTCGGTGTCGCGCAACCAGGGCCATTACGATCCGCAGGGCGTCCATATTCCGGCCTTGTGGGCCGACGAAAAGGAAATCTTCGCGCTCGGCGACGTGTTGCGCGAGCTCGGCACCGGCATCATCCAATCCGGCGGCGGCAACGGCGCTGAGATGAAGGACGGGCTGATGAGCCGGCTCAGCGAAGCGACCGGCCGCCCGGTGGTCTACAACAATCTCGGCCAGTCGATGCGTCGGCCGGACCAGTGGCAAAAGCACATGGCGCAGGTCGATGCGACGACGGCGAAAGGCATCCGCGCCTTCCCGATGTGCACACCCAACCGCATCACCGATTATTTCACGATGCGCAATTGCCAGCAGTTCCGCGGGCTGCCGACCTGGCATCCGATCCTGTTGTCCTCGCCCGAGGAGATGCTGCGCGCCTACAGCGACCCGGCGGTGCGGCAAAAGCTGCATGCCGAAGCGGTCGAGTTCAAGGTCGACACCCCGCCGCCCGGGATCTGCACCACCTGGTGGGACTATATGGTCCTGCAGAATGCGGTGCTGCCCAAGAACAAACCCTATGAAGGCAAGACCCTCGGCCAGATCGCCAAGGCGCAGGACAAGGGCATCATCGACGCCTTCCTCGACCTCGTCGTCGAGGAGAACCTCGACAGCGAGTGGCTGCACGGCGAAAACAATGTCGACGACGCCGCGGTCGCTCAGATCCTCAACTATCCGAACGCCATTATCGGCTTGTCGGATGGCGGCGCGCACGTCCAGTTCCAGAGCGGCTTCGGCTTCAGCACCCGGCTCCTCTCCGAATGGGTGCGCGACAAGCAGATCATGTCGGTCGAGCAGGCGGTGCGCCGGCTGACCTTTGACAGCGCCTCGATTTTCGGGCTCTACGATCGTGGCCTGTTGCGGCCGGGCATGGTCGCCGACATCGTGATCTTCGACCCGGATACGGTGAAGCCGTTGCCGCTCGAAGTGGTGCACGATTTCCCGACCGGCGCCAAGCGCATCAAGGAGCCGGCCGAGGGCGTCCACATGACCATCGTCAAGGGCGAGGTCCTGCTCGAAGACGGCAAGCACACCGGCGCGTTGCCCGGCCGGGTGCTGCGCAACACCTACTATCAGGGCATCCGCGCCTAGCCTACCAAGGGCCCTAATCCGGCTCGCCGCGCTGGGCTCGTCACCCTCTCCCGTAAGGTTGCGGCAGAGGGTGGCCCCGGCCCAAAGGGTGGGGTGGGGGAAGGGTGGGCGCGCAGATCAGGGAGGATTGCGATGCCGAAGTTCCAGTGCTCGCCCGACGTACAGCTTCACTATGAGGTCGATGATTTCACCGACCCGTGGCGACGGCCGGACCCGATCCTGATGTTGCACGGCAACGCCGAGAGCGGGGTCGGCGTGGTACGCCTGGGTCCCGGCGCTCGCCCGCAGATATCGGGTGGTGCGGCCCGGATATGCGCGGCTTTGGCGCCATCGACGCCGATGCCCCGCGATTTCCCGTGGACCCTCGACATCATCATCGACGATTTCGTGCGGCTGATGGACAGCCTCGGTATCGACCGCTTTCACCTGGTCGGCGCCAAGATCGGCGGCACCATCGCCCGCGCTTTCGCCGCGCGCAAGCCGGAGCGGGTCAAGACCTTGACCGTGATCGGAACGCCGCCGCCATTGCGCGCCGGGGCTGCCGAGCGGGTCCCCGAACTGAACGCCGCGTTCGAGCGCGACGGGGTCGAGGCCTGGGCTCGCCAGACCATGGGCGGCCGGCTCGGCAGCGCGTTTCCGGCCGAGGGGGTCGAGTGGTGGATCAAATTCATGGGCCGCACTGCGGTCTCGACCCAGATCGGCTTCATGAAGACAATCGCCTGCGCCGACATCCGCGCCGATTTGCCGAAGATCCGCTGTCCGACCCTGGTCATCACCACCGATGGCAGCGGGCTCGCCTCGGTCGACGAGACCCGTGCCTGGCAGCAGCAGATCGCCAATTCGTCGCTGGTGGTGGTGCCCGGCAATTCCTATCACGTCGCGGCGACCCACGCCGAACCCGGCGCGGCGGCGACGCTCGATTTCCTCGCCGCCAACGCCGCCGCCTGAGCGCTCCGAAGCAGGATGACCGCGGGCTGCGGCTGCGGCTGTTGCGACAGCACACTTGTCTCATTATAAACGGATCGACTGTCTCGGCGGGATCGGGGAGGAAAATCCGATCCCGCCAACATATTGGGCTGCATCATACTTAATGGGCGTCCGACCCTGCGGTTGCTTGGCACGCGGCTTGCGTCGACACCGTCAAATTTCCGTCATTGCGTTAGGGGCAATCTATGTGTAAGCCGAGCACGGGTTCAGCGGCCATGATCGCGGCGCTGGCCGGAATGGCGAGCGCGGTGTCGGCGCGGCCGCGGTCGTGGACACGGGTCACCAACGCAAAGGCTCCAGGGATGGCTCTGTGCAAGTGGTTGGCGGGTTCGCTCGCAGCGATCGCGACGCTGGCGACGATGGCCACGGCCGAGGCGACGCCGTTCTCGCCGCAGACCTTGATTTCCGACTTCAACCTCATCACCAACGGCAATTTCGCGACGACCAGCGACGTCCAGGGGAACGTGCTGATCGGTGGGAACCTCAGCGGCAGCGGCATACTTAATTCGGTCGCCACGCCGGCGCCGCCGACCGGTTACGGCCAGGTCAACGTGTTCGGAACCAACTCCGGAACCTGGGCCGAGCCGGCGGGCCGCAACGTCTTCATCGGTACCGGAAACACCGGTTCGTTTTTGGGCGCCACGGTTACCGGGCCGCCCTACACGTTTCCGGGAGCGACCGGCGTGCCGGAGCAGCCGAACAACGCCGCCACCTTCGCCGTCGACATCTGGGACCCGCTGAAAGCGCTCTCCGCCTCGCTCGCCGCGATGACGAATACCGGCAGCTTCAACCCGACGACAGGCGTATTCAGCGTCGGCCCCGGTCCCGGTCCCACGGTGTGGAACCTGACCACGGCGCAGCTCGAATCCTTCACGACCAATATGGCTTTCCCCAGTTGCTTCTCCAGCGTTCCCAACCCGCCTAGTTGCGACGGCGTCGTCAATGTCACCGGTTCGAGCTATACCAGCGCCTTCACTTTTAATCCGCTGTTTCCGCTGCCGGGGATCATCTTCAATTTTTCGGATGCGACGAGCGTAAACATCGACAATGCGTGGGAGGCCTCGATCCTCGCGCCCAACGCGAATGTGCAAAGCAGCTCTTTTATCGAAGGCAACGTCGTGGCCAACAGTATTGGCGGTACTGTCGCCATCGGCGCGGAGATCCACAATCATCTGTTTGATTGCAGCGACAATCTTTGCACCCCGACGCAGGTGCCGGAGCCCGGGTCATGGGCCGTGCTCGGTTCCGCGCTGGCGATGTTCGCCATGTTTCGCCGCTATCGGGTCTGACGCCCCGGGGATGAGCCGCGCGAACTCCACGCTGCCGAGACCCGATGGTCGCGCCGGCCCCCGATCGAGGGGCGTGTAAATCCGGCAGATTGCTCTTCATACCGATGCCGGCCGATCCGGCCGCTGATGGCAAAGGCAAAAGATGCGCCGCGGCGTGCGCGCGGTGGGCGCGGCCCAGAGGCTCAGCGGTGAATGGACGTCGCGCCGCGGGCCGGACGGCGCCCCAGCCAAGCCGGAATGATCCCTGTCCGTGCGGCAGCGGCCGCAAATTCAAATCATGTTGCGGCGCGGCGGCGCGAACCGGCAGCCGGCAAGCATCGCCGCTGCTCCCGCTCGCCACCCTCCCCGATCGCGATTTAGGCAGCGGCGGTCTCGGCCCGTTGACCGAGGTGAGCCGCGAGCGTCAGGCCGCCGAGCGATATCTGCGCAGCCAGGCCGCGTTGCCGATCGTGCCGATCCGGGCAAATGGCGGCTCCGCGGTTCCGCCCGATCCCGACCGATGCGCCGCCGCCCGGCGGCAGTGCGAGCGCGGCATCCGGCTGGTCGAGGCGGGCCGGCTCGCCGCCGCGGTCTCTGCCTTTCGCCGGGCAACCGAGCTCGATCCGGGCGAAGCCGCCGCGCATCACGCGCTCGGCCGGACCTTGCTGTCGCTCAACCGCCTCGCCGAAGCCGCGGCCAGCTTGAGACTCGCCACCGCGTTGCGCGACGATGCCGAGGCCTATCGCGATCTGGGCCTGGCGCTGCACCGGCAGGGCCTGTATCGCGAGGCGGAGGCGGCCTATCGCCGGGCCGTCGAGCTGGCTCCGGATCTGGCCGAAGCCCATGCCGCGCTGGGCGAGCTGCTCGAACTTTCCGGCGACGACGAGGAAGCAGCGCAGTGCTTTCGCCACGCCGGGGCCAGCGCTCCAGACTCCGAATGGGGCCAGTGGAACCTTGCCAAGGCATTGCTGTTGGCGCAGAACCTTGCCGGAGCAGAAATCCGGCTGCGGCGGGCCCTGACCGACCATCCGCACGGCGCCGCGCTGGCGCAATTGCTCGGTGATGTCCTCGTCCGCCAAGGGCGTTTTGCCGAAGCAGGCGACGCGTTCGACCGCGTCCTCGAGCTGAACCCGCTGCAGGTTTCGGCTCATTTCACCGCGATCGATACGCGACGGTGCAGCGACGCCGACCGTCCACGGTTGGCGCGGATGCTTTCGGTCCTCGCCGACGACCGGATCGACGACGAGGGCCGGCTCCTGCTTCATTTCGCCATCGGCAAGCTGCTCGACGATCTGGGCGATTACCCGGCGGCAATGCAGCATTTCGATCTGGCCAACCGGATCAGAAGCCGGAGCGCCAAATTCGACCAGGCGGCATTCTCGGCCGATATCGATCGGCTGGTGCGGCGATTTACCCGCGACTTCTTTGCCGCCAATACGGCTCTCGGCCGGGACGACGAGGCGCCGCTGTTGATCGTCGGCCTGCCGCGCTCCGGCACCACCCTGGTCGAGCAGATCATCTCCAGCCACCCGCGGGTGGCCGCCGGCGGCGAGCTGCCGTTCTGGATCAAACGCGCCAGCTCCCGGGGAATCGCCGAAGCGACCTATCTCTCCGCGCCGGCGGCGCACGACCTTGCCGGCGAATACCTCGCGCTATTGCGCCGCATCGGCCCCGGTGCGGCCCGGATCACCGACAAGCTGCCGTTCAACGTACTCTGCCTCGGCCTTATTCACCTGTTGCTGCCGGGGGCGCGCATCATTCAGTGCCGCCGCCATCCGGTCGACACCTGCCTGTCGATCTACTTTACACATTTCAAACAGGTAATCGGCTTCGCCACCGACAAGGCGGATCTCGCCGCCGCCTATCAGCAATATGCCCGGCTGATGGACCATTGGCGCATGGTGCTCCCGCCCGGACGCTTTCTCGAAGTGGATTACGAGGCGCTGATCGCCGATCGCGAGGCGGTGACCCGGCGGCTGATTGCCTTCACCGGGCTCGACTGGGATGATTCCTGTCTTCAGCCGGAACGCAACCAGCATGCGGTGGTCACCGCCAGCCGATGGCAGGCGCGCCAGCCGGTCTATGCCACCTCGGTCGGGCGGTGGCGCCATTACGAGCCGTGGCTCGGCGAATTGCGCCGCCTGTTGCCGGACGGTCGCGCCGGCGGATCGGGTCCGGGGTGCTGACGGCGACGGCCGGCGCCGCACTGAAAAAATCGGCGGCGGTTGCGGCGAAGGCTCGGTTGTCGGAAAATTTTACGCCCGATCGAGCCGTCGAACTGTCGGAAAAATTTACAATAATAGGGCGGCGGCTGCTATCGGTGTTGCCGTATCTTACTGATATAGCGAAATTTAACGGTATAAGCGAGAGTTCTTAACCATCTTTAACGAGTCATAAAAGGGTCCGGGGCCGGCATGCGACCGTCGGCGGAATTGACACTTTTTTGCCTTTGACCCCGCTGGACTGGCTAAACCTCTTGAAATAATTGGTCTAATCGTCTTGGCCCATAGATTGCACTGATGTGAGCAGCTAACCGCACAGGGCGCTTTTCACGATGACCATCGTCGTCCGGAACCACCGGGCCGCGCCCGGCCTCGGAGGGAGCGTCGCCGTCAATAGCGGCGGAGAACCGGCACGCGGTCTGGTTGGGAAGTGGTAGGATCATTGGGTTCGTCAAAAAACTACCTTTGCCGTTGCCGAGCGGGCCATCGGGCGCCGCGCCGGGGCCACGGCACGCTGCCGCGCCTGCATCTGATCGGGGGGCTTTGATGGGCAGCCAGGCTGTGATGCAATTCGACGGTCCAACCCGTCGCTGGGCGCAGGCGCCAGTGAACGTGCCGCTATGCGCCTCGGGCGCCGCCGAGGAGGGGATGCAGGGTACGCCGACCGTGTTCATGGTCGGCAACAGCCCGGCAATGCTCGACGTCTTCGAGCAGGTCCGCCGCTTTGCCGCTTGCGATGTGCCGGTGCTGATCACCGGCGAGAGCGGCACCGGCAAGGAATTGGTGGCGCGGGCGATCCATGAGCGCTCGAGCCGGTCGCGCGGGCCCTATGTCGCGCTCAACTGCGCCGCGGTGCCGGCGACGTTGATCGCCTCGGAGCTGTTCGGCTACGAGAAGGGGTCGTTCACCGGAGCCAACGGCCGCAAGCACGGGCATATCGAGCACGCCCATCGCGGCACGCTGTTTCTCGACGAGATCGGCGACATGCCGATCGACCTGCAGGGGCTGCTGCTGCGCTTTCTGCAGGAGGGGGAGATCCTGCGCGTCGGCGGCCGCCAGCCGATCAAGGTCGATGTCCGCGTCGTCGCCGCGACCAATGTGCGGCTGCGCGAGGCGATCGCCGCCGGGCGGCTGCGCGAGGATCTTTACTATCGGCTGAACGTGCTGAGCCTGCACCTTCCGGCATTGCGCGAGCGTGACGGCGACGTCGAGGTGCTGGCCGTCTATTTCCTGCGCCAGATCGCCCAGGAGCTGGGGCGCGACCTGCGCGGTTTCACCCCGGCGGCGTTGGCCGCGATCTTGGCCTATCCGTGGCCGGGCAATGTGCGCGAGCTGATCGCCACCTTGCGCCGCGCGGTGGTGCTGGCCAACGGCCCGCTGATCGAAATCTCCGATCTGCGGCTCGATGCGGCGCCCCTGCCAGTGATGGCCGCCGCGCCCCGAGCCCCCGGGCGAGCGTCACGGTTGCGGGCTGTGCGGCCAAAGCCGGGCAGCGACGGCGAGCGCGATGCGATCCTGCAGGCCTTGCAGGAAAGCGGGTTCAATATGACCCGGGCGGCGCAGTTGCTCGGCGTCGCCCGCGCCACCCTGTACCGCATGCTGCAGCGCAACCGGATCGAACTCGCGCAACATTATCTGGTGCAGCCGACCGAGCCGGAGCCAAATTCGGGGCCGGAGCCAGATTCCGAGCCGGAACCAAAGTCGGAGCCGCAGCCGTGACGCGCGATCGCCATCCGCCCGAGGCCGCGGTCGGCCGGCGGCGCCAGGATCGGGTCGCGGGGCGGTCCGGCCTGCCGGTCGTCGCCTCGGCGGCGCGTTGCAACGGCTGTATCGGACGGTTGTCTCATCGACAGACGCGGCAACTGTCTCATTCTACCAAGGTTAGCGGAAAATCGTTAACAACTCATTGGCAAACCCTTGAAAACAAGGGTTTTTTGAGGGCAATTCGGAGTGCGATTGGTTGGCATGCCGATTGCTCGTGTAGAGGGTCTGCGGGAAATCGAGCGAGGAATCACTAGACGGCGGCGATCGTCGCCGTCGGCGGTTCCAGACTGGAACATGCAGGCATGTCATGGCTTCCGCCGCAGGGGCGGGGAAACGAAAGAGGAATGAGAGATGAAGAAGGTTCTGTTAGCAACTTGTGCGGTCCTCGCCCTGAGTGCCGGGGCGGCTTTCGCGCAAAACTCACCGACGAGCACCAATAGCGGCGCGGCCAGCGCGACCGGCGGCGCCGGCACCGCGACCCTGCCCGGCGGTAACGCCACCAACACCAACTCCGGCAACACCAAGAACTCGGGCAACAGCGCCAACGGCAACTCGCTGCTAGCGGGCACCGAGACCACCACGGTCACGCCGACCAGCACCAAGAGTGCGAACAACCGCCGACGATACGGCAGCACCGCGGTTCAGGCCAACGGCAACACGCTGAGCAGCAGCAACACCAAGACCACCACGATCACCCCGACCAGCACCAAGACCACCAGCTTCACGACAGCAGCACCAGCACCAGCACCAAGGCCTCCAACAACACCACCACCATCACGCCGACCAGCACCAAGAACTCCAACAACACGACGACCATTACGCCGACCAACAACGACGACGTCTGGCAACACGACGGCAAGACACAGCAGCCCGGCCAGGCCAACAATGGCAGCACAGCACCTCGCTGCTCTCGGGCAACACGAACGACGACGACGATCACGCCGACCAAGACCACCACGAGTTCGGCAAACGCGTCTGGCGCCGGCAGCCCAGCCGCCAATAACGGCAGCAAGGCGACCTCCCTGCTGTCGGGCAACACCACGGCCTCGAACAACACCAAGACCGTGACGATCACCCCGACCTCGACCAAGAACTCCAACAATCAGCTCGACCAAGACGAATTCGGCGTCGTCGATGGGCAGCACCGGCGGCACGGCGTCGGCGACGACTGGCGGCAAGGCGACCAACATCAATAATGGCGGCAATACCTACACCAGCAGCAAGAGCAGCACCTACACCGACAGCAGCACCAACAGCGACAGCAAGACCAGCACCAAGACCAATAGCTTCAGCGACAGCAGCACCAACACCAGCACAAGGACAGCAACAACACCAGCAACAAGGACAGCGGCAAACCAACACCAGCACCAAGACCAATAGCTTCACCGATTCGAGCACCAACATCAACGCGACGTTGAAAAACTCGATCGTTGGCGGCGGCACCTTGAGCCAGTCGACGACTTATAACCCGACGACGACGGTCACCGCCGGGGCCAACGGGGCGGTTGCCGGTGCGACCGTCGGCAACAACAAGTACGTCTCGCTCGGCAAGGGTGGGTACAGCGGCGATGTGTCGATGACCAACTCGATGGCCGGTCAGGGCATCCTGCAGGCCAACCTGAACACCGGCGCCGGCTCGGTGCAGCAGAACGCGGTTGCACTGACCTCCACGGTCGGCGGCAATGGCGGCGGGCTGAGCGGGTTCAGCCCCACGATTACGGGCCCCTTGAAATAAGGCTCGCGCGACTGGATCGGTCCGCATCGTCGAGAGCTCGGCGGTGCGGACCGCGCCTCCGCCATTTATAATAGGGATTGGAAACATGAAAGCCTCCGCGATCTGGGTCGCTGCGTCGCTGCTTGCAGCAGCGCTCGGGTCTTCCGGTTCGAGCCTCGCCGCTGAAGCCGGCGCGGCGACAAAGCCGGGAGCGGTGCTCGGTGTGCTGGCGGGTTCCGCGGTGTCAACAGCCGAGCTCGGCAACGTGCGCGCCCGCGGCATTACCATCAACACCGGCGATGGTGCAGCAACCGCCGCCGGCACGACCGCCAACAACGCGGTAATCCTAAGTCCGCTGACCGGGACGATTACCAACGATCACTCGATCGACAACAATGCCGGCATCACCTCGGTGCTGCAGAATTTCGGCAACAACTCGATCATGCAGGTCAGCACCACGATCAACATTACCGTGACGCCCTGAGATTAGCGGTTAAGAAACGGCTGTCTGATATAAAATGCGTGCGATGACGGGACCGGGAACCAGGCTGCGGCGGGCGGCATCGGTGCTGTGGCTCGGCGCGGCCTTCCTTCCCGCGGCGGCGCCGGCTCGGGCCGGCTCGCTCTACCTCGATGTCGGGGTGGGCGGCGGGCGCGATGTCGCTGAATGTCCAGAGCTTCCAGGAGAAGAAATACCAGGCGACGATCGCCCAGCAGCACGATTTCTCCTGCGGCTCGGCGGCCCTCGCCACCTTGCTGAGCTACAACTACAACATACCGGTCAGCGAGACGGCAGTGTTTAACGACATGATCCTGCATGGCAACAAGCAGGTGATCAGCGAGTCCGGGTTCTCGCTGCTGGACATCAAGAACTTTTTAACCCGGAATGGGCTCGAATCGAATGGCTATCGGGCGCCGTTGAGCAAGCTCGCCGAGGTGCGGTTGCCGGCGATCGTGCTGTTGAACGTGCGCGGCTATCGTCATTTCGTCGTGCTCGAGGGGATCGAGAAAGGCCGAGTGCTGCTTTCCGACCCGGCCAACGGCATGCGCAGCGAGCCGATCGGCGTATTCGAATCGCAATGGAGCGGCATCTTCTTTTTGATCTTGAGCCATGTCGACCAAGGGCAGCACAGCTTCAACAGCGACCAGAAATGGGCGTCTGCGCCAGGGCCGCCATGGGACCTGACACGCTACGCGCTTGATCTTGCGACGTTGTCGCAGCCGGGCCTCCTCGATCTGTCCCGGTTTTGAAAGATGTATCCCACGGGAGGGCGAAGTGACTTGCCTGCCAAAGCTGCTCACGGCCTCGGTCGTGATTGCGGCAAGCCTGCTCGGGGGATGTACGGACGGTGCGATCGGCACCGGCGGCGCCGACGCGCGGGCTCCGGCGGCGGTTGCGGCCAAACCCGCGGCTCAGCCCCAGACCGTCGACCGGCCGGTCGGCGAACGCCTGGCCAGTGCCGCCCTCGACGATGGCCGGCTCAGCCAGATCCGCGGTGGAATGGATGCGGGCCCCGGTGTGGTGCTGAATTTCGCCTTTCAGCAGGCGACGTTCGTCAACCACAATCTGGCCGAAACCGTCGTGGTGCCGACCTTGACGGTCACGCCGAACCAGGTCACGACCGCCTCTTCGCTGGCCGGGCTCGGCATCGCCCAGACGCCGGTCGCCGCCGCGATCCCCAACGTCAATTCGGCGACCGTCGTCGCCAATGGTGTGGTGCAGACGCAGGTCAGCGTCTCGGCGCCGGTGCTTCAGGCGCTGGTCAATACCGGGATGGCGTCGGTCGTCGGTGGCGGCGGCGGGATCGGCAGCACCCTGATCAACGCCCAGAACAACGCGTTGGTCCAACAGATAACGACCTTGGATATCGGCGTCACCGGATTGTCGAAACTGCTGCAACAGAGCGTACCCTCCTCGGTTTTGAGCCGGCTCTCCGGCCCCAACGGGTTCCGGTAAGGCGGCGGAAGGCGGCGGAGGTGCAGATGTTGCGCCGCGATTTTCAAAGATATGGCGCTGTTGGCGATCACCGATGCCCGCTTTGCCCGGCGGGAGCCTGTGGGGGATCTGATGACCAAAGATAAATTTTACAGCGGCCGGTTCCGGTGTCGAGCGCTGGCCGGCGTGCTCGCCGCGCTGGCCATGGCGCTAGGGCTCGGCAGCGGGGCGGCCGGCTGCGCCGCGGCCGAGCTGCTGGCGCCCGCGCGCCCGCCCAATCTGCCGGCCGTGCTGGCCAGCGTCACGGTCCTGTCGGATGCCGCGATGGCCAACGAGACCGGCGCCGGGCTGCGCTCCTCCGCCGTCATCGATGACGCTACCGGACATGCCAAGGTGATGCTGTGGGACGAACTGCGCGGTCCGCCGCAAATTGTCCCGACCAACAACGCGACGCTGACGGTCACCGGCGGCGGTCCGGGCAAATAGCGACCGGCGCCCGGATCCTTGGCGGGGGCGGGGACAGCGGGGCGGCTGGGATCGGTCGGTAATTTTCGTTGCCGCGCCGCGCCAGCTGGCTCGGCTACAGCGAAAATTTATACGGCAGCTCGAGCAGGACTTTGGCGACCGGTGCGTTGGGCCCGGCGCCGATGCCGACGCTGAGATTCAGCCTCGTCGACTGCGAGATCTGATAGCCCAGGCCGAAATTGAACGTGCCAAAGGAATACGGCGAACCCTGGATCGCCTGATTGTTGGCGAAGGCGGTGAACACGTGCTCCTGCTGATAGCTGAAGGTCATCGCAGCACGGTCGTTTAGGGCAAAGCCGATGCCAAAGGTGATCGCCGGGTTTTCGCCTGGCTGGAGCTTGGCGGGCGTCGCCGGGCCGCCCGCGACGCTCTGAATGTCGACCGTCCGGCCGAAATTGTGGACATCCTGGATGTTGGCGAACAGCACGCCTGGCGCTGTCGGCATCAGAATAGTCAGGCTCGGTTCGACGGCATTGAACCCGGTTCCGGTCGCCAGCTGTTTTGGCTGTCCCTCCAGAAATTGGCCGTTCGGGTCATTGACGGTAACAATCGGAACCTGAAACGGGCTGACCCCGGTCGCGGTCTTGTACAGCATGTTGCCGATCAGGATCGGCCAGCCATTCTCGCCACTATTGAACTGGTAGCTGGTCCCCACCTGAATATCGCCGATGCCGCTGCCGGTGGCATTGAGGGTCAGCAGTTCGGCGGTGGTTCCAACCGGGATCAGGCTGGTGGTGCTGCCGGAATTGTATACAAACGGCACCTTGACGTTGACTTCGAGGCGGTCGGTGATGCCGTAACGGCCGGTCACTGCCGCTGTGGTGATATTCTGCTCGACCCGATTGGCAAAGATGTTGCCAAAGGTGATGCCGGGGATGATCTGGAAGCCGTTGACCCCGAGCTGGTTCTGCGACCAGTAATCGTATTCGATCGACGGATCGATGACGAACTGGCCCTTGGGGGTCAGGACACCGCCCGAGGCCGAAAGGGTGGGTGCGGTCTCGACGACTTGCCTGGCTTGCTGCTGCGCCGCGGAAGGGCCGGCGATCGGCGCCGACTCGCCGCCACCTCCACCGCCCCCGGGCGAGGCGGCCGGCGCACCGCCGCCTCCGCGGCCGGCGCAGCTGGCGGCGCTGGCGGGCGCAGCGGCGGGCGCTGGCGTTTGGGCGACTTCGACGCCGGATGCCGCTGGGGCAGGAGCGGATTGGCTCGCGGCGGCGGTCGGCGCGGCGCTAACCGGCCCGAGCCCGGTTGCCCGGATGGTGCGCAGCTGCTGATCGAGCAGCTGGTTCTTGCGATCGAGGAGCTGGCTCTTGCGGTCGAGTTCGAGGACCTGCTGATGGAGCGTCTGTTCCTGCTTTTTCAGGGTGGTGATTTCTTTTTGAATGGTGGCGCGTAATTGATCGAGATCATCGGTGGAGGATGGATCGGCAACCGCGCCGCTCGACATCGCGACCAGAGAGACTCCGCCAAACAGCAGCGCCGGCGCCATCATCCGCAGGCGGTACGGCGAAGTTGCCCTGGCGGCTTCCTCGCCCGGGAAACGCTTGCATGCCGAAGAGCGGCCCGTGGATGCGGCGGCAGCCGGGCCCTCGCCGGCTTGGCTGGCCGGGCGAAGCCGTCGCCGCGGCTCGATCAAAAACATGGGCATCCCGTTCAAACTGTCCGGTCAATATTCGGCTTTCCCGGCTCGCGCCAGTTCACCGACACTAGCGCGTTTTCGTGGGACCGGCGAGATCAATTCCACCACAGCGCAACCGGCGTCGGCACCTCCGCCGGTCCTGTTGCCGGATACCAGCCAGCGCATGCCTATCGGAGCGCATGGATCGCGGGCGCAGTAGTGGTAAACATTTCTGTCAAATCCTGAAGGCCGGCGCCGCCGCCCGAGTGTCAATTTTCGGACTGCATACCGGGGAAAGCGACGAACCGGGCATCGAGACGACCGCGCCGGCCGAATCCGGCCGCGATCGGCTCGCGCACGCCAATCCAGCGCGCCGAAGCGTCGGATGGCCGCTAACCCGCCGCCGTCAATGGAGCCGCGGCTGCACCTTTTCGCACAGCAGCTGCATTGAGCGCATGACCCGCTCATGCGGAATGAGCCCGCCGGTGTTGAGCTCGGCGAGGATGCCGGCGAGACCGAGCTGGTCTCGGAGACTGGCGAGATTATCGGCCACGATCTCCGGCGTGCCGACAATCGCCCGGCCGCGCCGCACCTCGTCCCAAGTGAGCGTCTGCAGCCGCTGGGCGCCCTCGATCCGCCGCGCGGTATCGAAAATGCCAGGACGATTGGCCGATTCTTCGAGGCGCGCCCCCAGGTAGCGGTAGAAATTCATCAACGTCTCCTGCGGATCGGAGAGCGCCTGTTCGAGCGTGTCGCCGACATAGACCGGGGCGCGCAGATACACCTCGCCATTGCCCGGATGACCGGCTGCCTTCCACGCATCGCGGTAGATCTGCAAATTGGGTAGGACCTCGTCGAACGTGCCGCGCCGCGCCCCGACAAAGATCGCATAGCCCTGCTTCCCCGCCGAAATGAAGGTGTCCTCGCGGTTGGCCGCAATCCGGATCGGCGGGTGCGGTTTGTGGTACGGCTTTGGCACGATGCAGACGTTTTCGTAGTTGTAAAACTTTCCGGCGAACGAAAACGTTTCCTCGGTCCAGGCGCGCTTGACGATTTCAAGCACTTCGGTAAAGCGCTCCGGGCTCTCGCCGTAGGGGATGCCATAGGCCTCGTAGGCGCGCGGGAAGCCGCTGCGCCCGACGCCGAAGATCAGCCGTCCGCGGCTGATGTGATCGACGGTCGCGGCGTCTTCGGCGAGCCGCAGAGGCTGACACAGCGGCAGAACCTGGACGCCGGTGCCGATTTTGATGTTGCGGGTGCGGGAGGCGATGGCACTGGCGATCGTCATTGGCACCGAGCATACCGATCGCTCGGGCGCCATATGGATTTCGGCGAGCCAGATCGCGTCGAGCCCCCAGCGCTCGGCGGCGTCGACCTGCTCGAAGGCGGTGGTGAACGCCTCGGCCTCGCTCTGACCCGGACGCCGCTGAAACTCGTGGAACACGCCGAATTCGAATGCCATCGAAATTTACTCCTCTGGTAACGTCACTTGCCGGCGAGGGCGAGCGCTGCCGGCTCGTCGGCGAATACCGGCATGATCTCGCGGGCAAAGCGGCGGATGTTTTCCCGCGAGCCGCCGAAATTGATGATCACGTATTCGACGCCGCCGGCGCGCAGCCTGTCGAGCTTGCGGATGATCTCGTCGGGGGTGCCGAACAGCGCGCTTTCGGCGCTTTCGTAGCGCGCCTCCTCCTCGTCCGATTTGAAGCGCGCCCGCGCATCGCCGTCCGGGCGCTGGGCCAGGGCGTTGATCCGCATATGCCCCTGATAGCGCCGTTCGAGCGCGGCTTCCTTGTCGGCGGCGCTGGTGGCGAAATGGACCGCGCGGGCGACCCCGACCTGCATCGGGTCGAACCGGCGATCGCGGGCCTCGACCTCGTTTCTGAACTGGGCGACCTGTTCCAGGATTTCTTCGGCAAGCGAATGCTGGCCCAACAGCATGTTGTAGCCGCGCTCGGCGACCTGGCGCACCGAATTGGCGCTGCCGGCCCCCATCCAGAACGGCGGATGCGGTTTCTGCGCGGCCGGCGGCTCGACCACGATGTTGTCGTATTGCCAATACTCGCCGCGATGCGAAAACGGGGTTTCGGAGGTGAACGCTTTGGTAATGACGTCGAGTGCTTCCTCGAACCGTGAATCGGCCTCCTCCATCGGCACGCAGAATCCGGCGAACTCGTTCCAGCGATAGCCTTTGCCGACGCCAAAATCGAGCCGCCCGCCGGACAGCAGATCGAGCGTCGCCGCCTGCTCGGCCAGCAACACCGGATTGTGCCAGGGCAACACCAGCACCGCCGTGCCCAATCGCAGATGGCGGGTGCGGGCGCCGAGCCAGGTCAGCAGGTTGAGGCTCGCTGAGACCTGGCCAAAGCCGGTGAAATGGTGTTCGACCAGAAACGTGCTGTAATAGCCCAGTGCCTCGGCTTCGACATTGTTGTCGATGAAATCACGAAAACCCTGGCTGCTGTCGGTATCGGGTCCGGCCCGTCTTGCCTGCGCACTGCCGAAAAGCCCAAACTTCATCCCTTCCATCTCCCCAATCTGATTTTCCGCCGCGGCGCCCGTTCGCAAAGCGCTCAATGCAGCCGCGGCAGGACTTTTTCGCACAACAGCTGCAACGACCGGGTCATCGGCTCGGGCGGGATCAGCGCGCCGAAATTCAGCTCGGCCAGGATGCCGTTCAAACCCAGTTCCTCGTGCAATTGCAAGAGGCGGTCAGCGACCCGCTCCGGGCTGCCGATGATCACCTTGTCGCGCTGCACCTCTTCGTAGGAGATCGTGCGGATGGTTTCCGCCTCGGCCGCGCGGCGGCGGTTGGGGGCGCCTTCGAGCCGCGTGCTCAAGGTCCGATAGCCGGACATGATGCTATCCTCGGCTTCGTCGAACGCCTCGCGGTCGGTGTCGGCAATGTGCAGGGTCAGCCGCAGATAGACCTCGCCCTCGCCCGGATGGCCGGCTTCCCGATAGGCTTGGCGGTAGGCGGCGAGATCCGGCGCCAGCCCCGACAGGGAGCCGCTGCGCACCGCGACAAAAATCGGATAGCCGGCTTCACCCAACGACGGAAACGTCTCCTCGCTGGCGGCGGCGACGCGGATCGGCGGGTACGGCTTTTGAAAAGGCTGCGGCACCGCGCTGGCATTGTCGAAATGCCAGTATTTGCCCGCGTATGAGAACCGCTCCTGGGTCCACGCCTGTCTTGACGATATCGAGGGTTTCGAGAAAGCGCTCGCGGCTTTCCGAATAGGGCACGCCATAGGCCATATAGCTGCGCGGATTGCCGCTGCGCCCGACCCCGAACAGCAGCCGGCCATTGCTGATCTGGTCGACCGTGGCGGTTTCCTCGGCCAGCCGCAGCGGATGGCACAATGGCAGTACCTGGACGCCGGTGCCGATCTTGATCCGCTTGGTGCGGGCGGCGATCGCGCTCGCCACGGTCATCGGTGCGCTCATCACCGAGCGGCGCGCCTGCTGATGGATTTCGGCGAGCCAGATCGCATCGAGCCCCCAGCGATCGGCCGCCTCGATCTGCGCCAGCGCCGCCGCGAACGCCGCTGCCTGGGTCTCTCCCGGCCGGCAGTGGAATTCATGGTAGACGCCGACTTCCATGGTCTATCTCCGTTTGCTCTGCTGGCGACGCTAATTTCGTTCCGCTTATCAAGCAAATGCCGATTTCCGATCATGCTCATGCCGCTGCGGCATAACAAGCCTTTGGAAATTCCGATTGACCATCGCCTCGGCCGGTGAGCCAAATCGCCGGCGATGGAATTGCGCAGCCTGCACTACTTCGTCCGGATCGCCGAACTCGGCAGCATCACCCGCGCCTCGGCGCATCTGCAGATCGCCCAGCCGGCGCTGACCCGACACGTGCAGCGGCTCGAAGACGAGGTCGACGCGGCGCTGTTCACCCGGGCGAACCGCGGGGTCCGGCTGACCGAGGCCGGCCACAAATTGCTCGAAAGCGCCCAGCGCATCCTGCGCGACGTCGAGCGCGCCGGCGACGAAATCCGCGCCCACAAGGCGCATCCCAGCGGCAAGATCATCCTCGGCGTGACCCCGACCAGCTGCCCGGTGGTGGTGCCGGAGCTGTTCGCCCGGATGCGCCGGCACTATCCGATGATCGAACTGAAGGTGGTTCATGCCGGCACGGTTCGGCTCGAGGAGTTCTTGGTCGACGGCCGGGTCGATCTGGCCTTGCTGGCAGAAATCTCCAAGAGCCGCCTGATCCTGTCGAACCGGCTCGCCGAGGAGGAGATGGTGCTGGTTACCCGGCCGGGAGCGCGGCCGCGCGGGATCGTTTCGGCCGAGGAGCTAAACCGCACGCCGTTGATTCTGGGCGACGGGTTGCGCGCGGCGCTCGACGTGCTGCTGGCGGGGCGCGGCATCGTCTTGCAGGTCGACACCGAACTCAACGACCATGAGACGATCCGGCTGATGGTGCAGCAAGGCGTCGGTGCGTCGATCCTGCCGCACTCCTCGGTCTATCGCGAATGTGCGCGTGGGCTGGCCGAAGCGCACCGCATCACCGCCGCCGGGATATTCAGAACATTGGCTCTCGGCACCGCGACGAGCCGCGGCCCATCGGCGGCGCGCCAGGCCGTGACCGGGATCGTCACCCAGGTGCTCGCCGACATCGAGGCTGACGGCAAGCTGCGCCCGAATGTCGAAGCCCCGATAGCCGCAGAGCTATTACGAACTCGCTTGCCCAGGCGCGCTAAAGTCGGGGCTTAACCGGAAAGGAGGAGCGCTATGCAGATCGTCGATTCGCAGATTCACCTTTGGGAAAATGCGCGGATGTCGCCGCAGCATCGCCAGATCCCGACCTACAATGTGGATGACGCACTAAAGGAGATGGCCGAAGCGGGGGTCGACGCTGCGGTCATTCATCCGCCCAGCACGCTCGGCGAGGGGCCGAACGTACAGGCCGTCGAAGCGGTGAAAGCCCATCCCGCCAAATTCTGCATCCTCGGCAATTTCGACCTGCAGGCGCCAAACCGCGAGGAGATCGTCAAGAACTGGCGGCAGCGGCCGGGGCATGCTCGGTTTCCGTTTCACCTTCAACCAGCCGCACCAGGCAAGTTGGTGGTCGGACGGCTCGCTCGACTGGTTCTGGGCCGCCTGCGAACGCGAAAAACTGCCGGTCGGCCTGATGGCCGGCGGGCATCTGACCGACCTCGGCCGGATCGCCGAGCGCCATCCTGGGCTCAAATTGCACATCGACCACCATGGCCGCGGCGGTGGCGCCGGCAGCGGAAAGGACGATGCCGCTTTCGCCAATCTCGGCGATATGCTGGCGCTGGCCAGACATCCCAATGTTGCGGTCAAACTGTCCGGCGCACCGAGCTATTCGAGCGAACCCTACCCCTATCGCAACATTCACAAATACATCCGCCAGATCGTTGACGCGTTCGGCCCACAGCGCTGCTTCTGGGGCACCGACATCACCCGCATGCCGTGCCCGTACCGGCAATGCGTGACCATGTTCACCGAAGAATTGCCGTGGCTGCAGGGCCGCGACCAGGAGCTGGTGATGGGCGACGCAGTCTGCGACTGGCTCGGCTGGAAACGCCCGGTCTGATGCGGGCGGTGGCCGGATCGACCTTTGTTCCTCTTCCCCGCCGACCGGGGGAGAGGGCAGGGTGAGGGGCCGGGCAAGTAAAACCGCGGCTTTGCCTGCCTCAATCCTTCCTGCGCGCGTCCCGCGTCGGACCATGCCGATCTGCTATGCCGGCGATCGAGAGACGGCATTTTGAACAGCGCCGAGGCTGAAGTAACCTCGCGACCGGTAACATAGGGTGAGACGATGCAGTTCGGCCTGTTCGGCAGCGCGGCGGCAAGGCGCGCTAAGGGGCCCCAAGAGGCTGACTTCGACAGCAGCGAGGGCTACCGAGACTTTATCGAGTACAACATCGAGGCCGAGGCGCTCGGCTTTCGCAGCAGCTTTCGTCGTCGAGCACCACTTCACCGGGTATGGCCAGGTCTCGGCGACGATCAACCTGCTGACCTGGCTCGGCGCGCGCACTCGGCATCTGCGCCTCGGCACCGCGGTCATGGTCCTGCCGTGGCACAACCCGGTATTGCTGGCCGAGCAGGCGGCGACCCTCGACCTGCTGTCTGGCGGCCGGCTCGATTTCGGCGTCGGCAAAGGCTATCGCTACAACGAATTCGCCGGCTTCTGCATGCCGATGGAGGAGGCCGATTCGCGGTATGACGAGTGCCTCGAAGTCGTCCTCAAGGCCTGGACCGCCGACGAGCCGTTCTCGCATCGCGGCAAATATTGGCGGTTCGACAACATCGTCGTCGAGCCGCCGACCGCGCAGCAGCCGCACCCGCCGATCTGGATGGGCGCCGGCAGCGAGCGCTCGATCCGCCGGGTCGCTGCCCAGGGCTACAACCTGCTGCTCGGGCAATACGCCTCGCCCGCCGATGTCGCCGCCAATATCGCCTTTTATAAATCCGAGGTCGAGGCGCAGGGCCGGCATTTCGACCCGATGCAGGTGGCGGTGACCCGCGCCTTTTTCGTCTGCGACGGCGCCAGTGAGCGCGAAGCGGCGATGGAGCGGCGGCTGGCCAACCGGCTTCGGCAGCTAAAACTCGCGACCACGCCCGACGGCACCGTGCATGGCGGTCCCGACCGCGCCACCGGCGACCCGCAGGCGGTCAACGAGGCGAGTGCGATGTACGGCAATCCCGACCATATCGCCGAGCGGCTCGAACAGCTGCGCGCGGCCGGCGCCGGCTATGTGCTGATCAATGGCGGCGGCTCGGGCGGTGGCGCCCGCGGCCGCCAGAGCCTGCGCCGCTTCGCCCGCGAGGTAATGCCGCATTTCGCCAACGCCGCGCCGCGGCGTGCGGCTGAGTAGCGTAGGAGAGAAAGAATCCGACCGGTCCTCGCCGGCCATGGCGTCCGGCTTTTCCTTCGTGCGCAGCGCGGCGAGGGCTTCCGGGGTGTCGATATCGACCAGGATCGCGTCGTCGTCCATCTCGATTTCGGCGACCAGTTCGGCATGCTCGCCGATCAGGTGCCGGGCTCCGACATCGCCGGCGATCTGGGTCATCGCGGGAAAGAAGTGCTTTGCCCACAGCACCGGATTGCCGCGCTTGCCATGCCGGGTCGGAACGATGATCGCGCGGCCCTCGAGCGGGTTGAACGCGGCGATCAGGCGGTCGATATGCCGGCCGGCGACCAGCGGCATGTCGCCGAGGCAGACCAGCGCGCCGTCGAGATCGGGCGGCAATGCGGCGATCCCGCGCTTCAACGAGGTTGACAGACCGTCGGCAAAATCGGGGTTGCGCACCCGCTCGACCGGCAATTTGCCGAGGGCGGCATCCACCTCGTCTGCCTTGTTGCCGAGGACGGCGATAACCGGCCGTGCCCGCGAGGCGAGCAGCCGCCGCGCCACCCGCGCCACCATCGGCACCCCGTCAATCTCGGCCAGCAATTTGTTTGGGCCGCCCATCCGCCGCGATTGACCGGCGGCGAGCAATAGCGCGCCGATCCGCGGACCTTGGGGTTTTTCCATGGGCGCCGGTGGCTTTGCCTCGGCACGCGGCAACGGGCGCGACGGGATCTCGGCGAGCAGACCGCCGCTGCCCATGCGCATGATCTCGGCAGCGCCCACCGGCAGTCCGGCGACGAGCCGTTCCAGCACCCAGTCGAAGCCGTTGACCTTGGGAGAACGGGCGCAGCCCGGCAGCCCCAGCACCACCCGTTCGCCGACATGGCCGAGCAATAGCAGATTGCCCGGATCGACCGGCATGCCGAAATGATCGACCCGGCCGCCGGCTTCGACGATCGCCGCTGGGATCACGTCGCGACGATCGAGGATCGCCGAGGCGCCGTGGATCAGCAGAATATCGATCCCGTGGCCGAGCCCGTCGCGGATCATCGCCGCCAGCTCTCCGATCGCGTGGGCGCAACGCTCGTCGAAGTGGAGTTTGCCGCCGAGCGCCGACAGCCGCGCCTCGGTCACCTGGCGGGTCTTGTCGAGGATGCTTTCCTTGAGGCCCGGCAGCCGGGTCTGGATCAGCCCGATCGAGCGCGGCTGAAACGGGGCGACGCGGAGCAGCGGGCCGTCCTCGGCCGCAACCTCGGCGCAGCGCGCGACCGCCGCTTCCGCGGCAGCAAACGGGATGATCTTGATTGTCGCGACCATCTGGCGGGGTTCGACCACGGTAAAGGGCGGCAGGGTGCCGAGGGTCACCGCCTCGTCGACGAGATTGAGCCGGTCGACCCGCTGGGGTTCGAAAACCAGCAACCCGCGCGCCTTGGCGAACAAATTGGCGCGGCCGGTAAACGGGGCGGCCGTCTCGATCCCGCTTCCCGCCGCCGCCGCGGCGACCCGGCGCGCTGCCTCGTCCTCGCCGACATCGCCCGGCTTCGAGCCGGGCGACGATGATCCGCGACAAGCCTGCGGCGGCGATCAGTTCGACATCGGCATGCGACAATACCCGCGCCTTTTTGAACGCGGTCGTTCCGAGCCTAAGGCTGTGCGCGAGGATCGCGCCTTCCGCTTCGGCGACCGCGACCTCGCCAAACTTCATGCCGCCTCCGTGGCCTCGCCGCGGCGCAGGATCTGGACCATCTGGGCGACGATCGAGATCGCCACCTCGGCCGGCGATATCCCGCCGATCGGCAGTCCGATCGGGCCGTGGATGCGGGCGAGATCGCGGTCGCTGAAGCCGAGTTCCTTGAGCCGGGAGCACCGCCCGGCATGGGTCCGGCGCGAGCCGAGCGCGCCGATGTAAAAACATTCCGAGCGCAGCGCCACCGCCAAGGCCGGATCGTCGATCTTGGGGTCGTGGGTCAGGGTCACCAAAGCCGAGGCCCGGTCGGGCCGCAGCCGTTCCAGCGCCTCGTCGGGCCATTCCTGGGTCAATTCGACCCCCGGAAAACGCGCCTCGGTGGCAAACGAGCCGCGCGGATCGATCACCGTCACCGCGTAATCGGCCAAGGTCAGCATCTGCACCAGCGGTTGGGCGATATGCACGGCGCCGATCACAAAGCAGCGCCGCGGCGGGCTGAACACCTCGATGAAGACGCGTCCGGCCGGGGTTTCGATGCTGCGGTTGCGGTCGGCGCGCAGAGCCTCGCGCATCGTCGCGAGCGCCGCCTCATCGAGCGACAGATCGCCCTCGGCGGCGTCGCCGTCGAGCAATAATTGCCGGCCGGTGCCGATCTCGGTGGCCAGCGCCACCGAACGGTGCTCGCGGCCGGCGGCGACGACGCGGTCGAGGATGCGCCCCTTCATTCGACGCGCTCGACAAAGATCTGGATCTTGCCGCCGCAGGCGAGCCCGACTTCCCAGGCCTGATTGTCGCTGACCCCGAAATCGAGCAGCCGCGGCTTGCCGTCGCGGATCGCTGCGAGCGCCTCGCTCGACGACCGCGCCCTCGACGCAGCCGCCCGAGACCGAGCCGACCATCGCGCCCGTGTCGTCGACCGCGAGCTTGGCGCCGATCGGCCGCGGCGAGGAGCCCCAGGTGGTGACCACGGTCGCCAGTGCCACGCCCGCGCCGGCCTCGCGCCAGCGCGCCGCCTGTTCGAGGATTTCTGCCGTATCGCTCATGCCGCCCTCTCTCCATTGTGCTGCCATGCCGCGGCCGCCGCCCCGCGCCGCGGGATCGGGTCGCTCAGCACCCCGATCAAGGTTTCGAGGCTTTCCAGATTGTGCACCGGCCGGAACTCGTCGACATAGGGCATCATCGCCTTCATCCCCAAAGATCTTGGTTCGAAACCCTGATAGCGCAACAGCGGGTTCAGCCAAACCAGCCGACGGCACGAGCGGTGCAGCCGGTCCATCTCGCGGGCGAGCCCGGTCCCGGCGTCGCGGTCGAGCCCGTCGGTGATCAGCAGCACGATCGCCCCCTGGCCTAACAGGCGGCGCGACCACAGCCGGTTGAACTCGGCGATCGAATGGCCGATGCGGGTCCCGCCCGACCAGTCGGCGACCGCCTCGCCGACCCGCTCCAAGGCCAGATCGACATCGCGGTGGCGCAGATAGCGGGTGATATTGGTCAGCCTGGTGCCGAAGACAAAGTCGTAGACCCGGTCGCGGTCGTTGGTGACGGTGTGCATGAAATGCAGAAACACCCGGCTGTAGCGGCTCATCGAGCCTGAGATGTCGCACAACACGACGAGCGGCGGCGGACGCCGGCGCCGGCTCTTGCGCTTCAGCTCGATCAGCCCGCCCGAGCGCAAGGCGGCGCGCATCGTCGCGCGCAGATCGGCGCGGGCGCCGTGCCGATCGGGGGCGAAGCGGCGGGTCGGAACGTCCTGCACCGGCAGGCGCAACCGGGCGATCGCCGCCTTGGCGCGGGCCAGTTCTTCGAGCGACATCTTCTCGAAATCCATCTGGCGCAGCTGTTCGCGGTCGGAAAAGGTCATCACCGCGTCGATCTCGGTCTCGGTCTCCTCGGTGCCGCCGGGGGGCTCCTGCTGGTTCGGGTGCAATGCCTCGGCGAGGCGGCGCGCCATTTCGGCACCGCGGTCCGGTTCGGCCTCGACCCGCAGTTCGGGCAAAACCAAGCCCATCATCTTTTTCAGCAGATCGGGGTTGCGCCAGAAGATGTGAAAGGCCTGATCGAAAATCAGCCGCTGATCTGGCCGGTTGACGAACACCGCGTGCAAGGTCCAGTAGAAATCGCGGCGATCGGTGATCCCTACCGCCCTGACCGCATCCACCGCGTCGATGACCTTGCCCGGTCCGACCGGCAGCCCGGCGGCGCGCAGGGTGCGGGCGAAATGCATCAGATTGGCGAGCAATGACCCACCGGGTTCCACCGGCATCGTCAGAGCCTTATTCCGAAGCGCCCACCCTCTGCCTCTCCCCGCCGGCAGGCGCAGCGAGGGACCGGCCTCGGCGGGAGGGTGAGGGGCGATGCCGACACGAGCGTCAGCTTGCCGCGGCGGCGGCTTCGGCCTTGACCTGGTCGAGCAGGCGCGCGGCCTCGCTGCCCTGCAGGCGGGCGATGTCGTCCTGGTATTTGAGCAACACGCCCAAGGTGTCGTTGATCGCCTGCGGGCTCAGCTCGAGCACGTCCAATTGCATCAGCGCCTCGGTCCAGTCGATCGTCTCGGCGATGCCGGGCAGTTTGAACAGATCCATCCCGCGCAGCCTCTGCACAAAGCCGACGACCTCGCGCGATAGATGCGCGCTGGCGCCGGGAGCCTTGCGCTTCAGGATTTCCAGCTCGCGCGCCGCATTCGGATAATCGACCCAATAGTAGAAGCAGCGCCGTTTCAGCGCGTCGTGGATCTCGCGGGTGCGGTTCGAGGTGATGATCACGATCGGCGGTTCGGCCGCGTGGATCGTGCCGATCTCCGGGATCGTCACCTGAAAATCGGACAGCAATTCCAGAAGATAAGCCTCGAACGGCTCGTCGGTGCGGTCGAGCTCGTCGATCAATAAGACCGGCGCGCCAGCCATATTCGGCTCCAGCGCCTGCAGCAGCGGGCGCTTGATCAGAAACCGCTCGGAAAAAATCGTGCTCTCGATCTCGCCGCGGTCCTCCTCGGCTGCTTCGGCTAATCGGATCTCGATCATCTGCCGGGCATAATCCCACTCATAGACCGCCGAGGCGACATCGAGGCCCTCATAGCATTGCAGGCGAATCAGCCGCCGCTTGAGCGCGGTTGCCAGCACTTTGGCAATCTCGGTCTTGCCGACCCCGGCCTCGCCTTCGAGAAACAACGGCCGCTTCAGGTGCAACGCCAGATGCACCGCCGTCGCCAGGCTGCGGTCGGCGATGTAATCGGCGCCGCCGAGCATGGCCAACGTATCGTCGACCGAGGCGGGGAGCTTGGCGGCGGCAGTGGCAACATTCATCGACGGCGATCCCAATCAGCAAAAATCCCTCTCCCGTCGGGAGAGGGTGGGCAAACAAGGGGAGCCCGGCAATGGCGTAGGGCTCGCGCTCTCGCCCTGATATTTAATGCCCCTGTCTTGGCGGCGCCACCCTGACATCCTATACGATGTCGAGTTTCGGGCCGCGCCCAGGCGGGGTGTCGATGATCACGACCGCGCCCGAGATCAACGAGGACCGGGTCGAGGCCGGCAGTATGTTCAGCACGTCAAAAAACCCGCACCCACGGCGAATTTTGTGCCAGACTTCAGGTGCGCCGCGGGTAGCGCGGGGCGATGCCGGAGACGGAGAAACTCATGCAGCTGATGTATTTCACCGAGCAGCCGATGTCGGCCTACCCGGCCCAGGAAGGGCTGGATTTCGGGGCCACGGCGCTGATGTTCTCCAATAAACATTTCGACCCGGTCGCCGGCAGCCGGCTCTATAACGAATATCTCGAACATTACATCTATGCCGAGGAGATGGGCATCGAAGGCTTCATGCTGAACGAGCATCACAATGCGCCGTTCTGCATGCAGGCCAAATGCAACATCTTTGCCTCTATTCTGGCCGCAGTGACCAAGAACGCGAAAATCGTGTTGCTCGGTAATCCGCTGCCTTTGGCCGAGAACCCGGTGCGGCTGGCCGAGGAACTGTCGATGATCGACATGATCTCGAAGGGCCGCCTGGTTTCGGGCTTTGTCCGCGGCGGTGGCCAGGAGCAGCTCGCCGCCGGGGTCAGCCCGGCCTACAACCGCGAGCGGTTTCAGGAGGCGCATGATCTGGTCGTCGCCGCCTGGACCCGGCAGGGGCCGTTCCGCTGGGAAGGCGCCCACTACCAGCACCGTGTCGTCAACCCTTGGGCGGTGCCGTTGCAAAAGCCGCATCCGCGGGTGTGGATCCCGGGGGTAATCAGCAAGGAGACGATCCTGTGGGCGGCCGGGCGCGGCTATCCCTATATCGCGCTCAATACGCCGATCGATCGGACCCGGCAGATCTGGCAGATCTACGACGACGCGGCGGCTGAGGCAGGCTTTACCGCGGGTCCCGACTATCACGGCCTCCTCAAGCAGATCCACGTCGCCGAGACCGAGGAGAAGGCGATCGCGAACGCCCGGCAATTCATGTGGATGCAGGGCGAGTTCACCGGTCTTGCCCATCCGGTATGGAGCACGCCCTCGGGTTACAGCAGCCCGGACAACCGCCGTGCCTTTGTCGAGTTTGCCACCGGACGGTCGAAGAACCCGCGCTACCGCCCGGCGCTCGAAAAGCAGCTCGAAGAATTGATGATCATCGCCGGCACGCCAAAGCAGGTGATCGCCAAATTGCGCATCCTGTTGGAAGAAACCCGGCCCGGCATCCTCGCCTTCTGGGGCAATGACGGCACCGTCACCCACCAGGACGCCAAGACCTGCATCCGCCTGTTGGGGCAGGAGGTGTTCCCGGCGGTCCGCGAGATGGCCAAGGAATTTGACCTCAAGAGCCCGTTCGAGACCAACCAGCCGGTCAGCGTCGATTATATGGACGGTCTGCGCCAGCCGGTGCGCGCCGCCGCCGAGTAGCGGGACCGCTGCCGCTCGGTCAGTGGATCGCCGCTGACGGCCTCATCGCCTATCTCGTCATACCGGCCAAGGCCGGTATCCATTGCCGACCTGGGTCCCGGCGGCGCCGGGACGACGAACCCCCTTGCGCCTCGGAGATTATTCCCATGCCGTCGATCGTCGGTACCTGGAAATTAGCGCACGCAACCGCGCGGGACGCCGCTGGTGCGACGCTGCCCGCTCCATACGGGTCAAAGGCGATGGGCCGGGTCACCTTTACCGCGGATGGGCGAATGATGTCCGTTGTCTGCGATGGGCGACCCGAGCTGCCGGTCGGCGCCAGCCGGGACTACAGCTCGTATTGCGGCAACTATACCTTTGACGGCGCGCGGCTCGTCACCAGGGTCGATGCGGCATCGGACCCCAGCCGGATCGGCAGCGACCAGGCGCGCGGGGTGCGTTTCGAGGGCGATCGGATGGTTCTTTCTCCGCCCCCGCGCCGGACCGGCGAGAGCGAGGAATACCGCGAGCTGACCTGGGAGCGGATTGCCGCCGAGTAGCGGCGATCGGATCACCCGCAGGCGGCGACGGCGCGGCGGGCCATCACGCCGACCAGGTGGGCGCGGTACTCGGCGCTGGCGTGGATGTCCGAGTTGAGGCCGTCATCCGGGATCGTGATGTCCTTGATCGCGTCGGCGCTGAAGGATTTGGCGAGCGCCGCTTCCATCTCGGGGACCCGGAAGACGCTGGGGCCGGCGCCGGTCACGGCGACGCGCACGCCGCCCGCGGTGCGGGCGACAAAGACGCCGACGATCGCGTAGCGCGAGGCCGGGTTGCGGAATTTCTGATAGCACGAGGCCTGCGGCTTGGGAAAGCGCACCGAAGTCACGATCTCGTCCGGTTCGAGCGCGGTCTCGAACATGCCGGTGAAAAACTGCCTCGGCGGCGATTTCGCGCTTGGTCGTGTGCACCGTAGCGCCGAGCGCGACCAGCGCCGCCGGATAGTCCGCCGCCGGGTCGTTGTTCGAGATCGAGCCGCCGATCGTGCCACGGTTGCGCACCGCTGGGTCGCCGATCATGCCTGCCAATGCCGCCAGACCCGGGATGCCCTGTTTGACGACCGGCGAATTGTGCACCTCGCCGTGCCGGGTCATCGCGCCGATGACCAGCGCGTCGCCGGCGTCGGTGATCCCGCGCAACGAGGCGATCGCGGCGAGGTCGACCAGATCCGACGGCCTGGCGAGCCGCTGCTTCAGGGTTGGCACCAGGGTCATGCCGCCGGCGACGAGTTTGGCGTCCTCATTGGCGCCGAGCAGCTTGGCGATTTCGTCCAGGCTCGCGGGCTTGTGGTAGGTGAATTCGTACATCGGGCTCTCCCTATTCCGCGGCGAGCGGCTGACGGTGCTGTTGAATGAGGCGCCACAGCTTTTCCGAGGTCGCCGGCATCTCGACATGCCGCACCCCGAGCGGCTTCAGCGCATCGACCAGCGCGTTGGTGATCGCCGCCGGCGCGCCGATCGCCCCGGCCTCGCCGCAGCCTTTGACGCCGAGCGGATTGTGCGTGCACAGGGTGACGTTGGTCGATAGCGCGAAGTTCGGCAGATCGTCGGCGCGCGGCATCGCGTAGTCGTTGTAGGAGCCGGTCAGCAACTGGCCGGTCTCCTTGTCGTAGACGCAGCCTTCGAGCAAGGCCTGGCCGATCCCCTGGGCGAGCCCGCCATGGACCTGGCCGGCGACGATCATCGGGTTGATGATCCGCCCGAAATCGTCGCTCGCGGTAAAATTCGCGATTGTCACCTGCCCGGTTTCGGGATCGATCTCGACCTCGGCGATGTGGGCGCCCGACGGATAGGTGAAATTCTTTGGATCGTAGAACGAGGTCTCGTCGAGTCCAGGCTCCAGATCCTCCGGATAGTTGTGCGGGACATAGGCGGTCAGCGCCACCTCGCCGAAGGTTTTCGAGCGGTCGGTGCCGGCGACCGTGAAATTCCCGTCCTTGAACTCGACATCGGCTTCGGCCGCTTCGAGCAAATGGGCGGCGATCTTGCGGCCCTTGGCGACCACCTTGTCCATCGCCTTGACGATCGCCGAGCCGCCGACCGCAAGCGAGCGCGAGCCATAGGTGCCCATGCCGTACGGGATCTTGGCGGTGTCGCCATGGACGATCTCGACGCTTTCGATCGGGATGCCGAGGCGGTCGGCGACGAGCTGCGAGAAGGTCGTCTCGTGCCCCTGGCCGTGGCTGTGCGAGCCGGTCAGGATCGATACGCTGCCGGTGGGGTGAACCCGCACCGCCGCACTTTCATAGAGCCCGGCCCGCGCGCCCAGTGAACCGACCACGGCGGAAGGGGCGATGCCGCAGGCCTCGATATAGGTGGCAATGCCGATGCCGCGCATTTTGCCGCGCGCCATCGCCTCCCGGCGCCGCGCCTCGAAGCCGGCATAATCGGCCGCCTGCAGCGCCAGCTCCAGGGTCGTCCCGTAATCGCCGCTGTCATATTGCAATGCGACCGGGGTCTGATACGGGTACGCGGTCGCCGGAATAAAGTTGCGGCGGCGCAATTCGGCCGGGTCCATGCCGATCTCGTCGGCGGCGAGGTCGACGATGCGTTCGAGCAGAAACGTCGCCTCCGGCCGACCGGCGCCGCGATAGGCGTCGACCGGGACGGTATGGGTGAACACCGCCTTGGTCTCGACATAGATCGCCGGGGTCGTATAGGTGCCGGCGAGCAGGGTGCCGTAGAGATAGGTCGGGATGCATGGCGCGAAGGTCGACAGATAGGCGCCCATATTGGCGATCGTCGATACCTTCAGTGCCAGGAACTTCGCCTCTCCATCGAGCGCCAGCTCGACATGGGTCACGTGATCGCGGCCATGCGCGTCGGACATAAAGCTCTCCGAGCGCTCGGCGGTCCATTTGACCGGCCGGCGCACCTTGCCGGCGGCCCAGGTCACGATCGCCTCTTCGGCATAATGATAGATCTTCGAGCCAAAGCCGCCGCCGACATCGGGGGCGACGACCCGCAATTTGGCCTCCGGGATGTGCAGCACGAAGGCGCCCATCAACAGGCGGATAACATGCGGGTTCTGGCTGGTGGTGTAGAGCGTAAAGTCGCCGGTCGCCCGGTCGTATTCGCCGATCGCCGCGCGCGGCTCCATCGCGTTGGGCACCAGACGGTTGTTGACGAGATCGAGCCTGACGATCCGCGCCGCCTTGGCGAACCCGGCCTCGACCGCGGCGAGGTCGCCCAGATGCCAGTCGTAGCAGAGATTTCCCGGCGCCTCGGCAAAGACCTGCGGCGCGCCCGGCTTCAGCGCAGCGGCCGGGTCGACGATGGCCGGCTCCTCGACGTAGCCGACGCGCAACTGTTCGGCGGCCTCGCGCGCCTCTTCCAGGGTTTCGGCGATGACTACCGCGACCGGATCGCCGACATGGCGCACCTGGTCGAGCGCGAGCGGCGGATGCGGCGGCTCGGCCATCGGCGACCCGTCCTTCGAATGCACCTGCCAGCCGCAGGGCAGCCCGCCAACCCCGTCGGCTGCCATGTCCTTCCCCGTGTAGATCGCCGCAACTCCGGGGGCCGCTGCTGCCGCCGAAGTATCGATGCCGGTGAGCCGCGCGTGCGCATGCGGGCTGCGCAGGATATAGGCATGGAGCTGGTGCGGGCGGTCGATGTCGTCGGTGTAGGTGCCTTGCCCGGTCAGGAAGCGGTAATCCTCGCGCCGCCGGACCGGTGTTCCGACCGTGACCATCGCCTCACTCCGCCGCAGCCCCAAGAACGTTTGCGGGTGGCGCCTCGCCGCGCATTACCGCCGCCCCCTCGGCGATCGCCAGGACGATGTTGTGATAGCCGGTGCAGCGGCACAGATTGCCTTCGAGGTATTCGCGGATCTCGCGCTCGGTCGGCTTTGGGTTGTTCTTTACCAGGTCGAGCGCGCTCATGACCATGCCCGGGGTGCAGAACCCGCATTGCAATGCGTGATTGTTGCGAAAGGCTTCCTGCATCGGATGCAGGGTATCGCCGGTCGCCACCCCCTCGATGGTCAGTACCGAACGGCCCTCGGCCTGCAGTGCTAGGAGCGTGCACGACTTGACCGCCTCGCCGTCGACATGGACGACGCAGGCGCCGCATTGGCTGGTATCGCAGCCGACATGGGTCCCGGTCAGCCCGAGCTGTTCGCGCAGCAACTGCACCAAGAGGGTGCGGCCCTCGACCGTCGCCGAAACCGGCTTGCCGTTTACGGTGAGGCTCACCGTCTTTTGCATCGAACCCTCCCTGGATCACACATAATGGCCGTCAGCGGGCGGAATCAGCCGGCCGGAGTTTTGTGCCGCAAAGCCCTTCGGGTCAAGGCGTTCGCGGCCCCCAGGGCGCGACCTGGGGCGCGGCCGCTAGCGCACCCCGCCGTTGCGGGTGAAGTAATAGAGCATCAGCGCGACGATCGCGGTCAGTCCGGTGACCCACACCGCCGGCGACAGCCTGCCGGTGGCAGATGCGCTGCGGTATTCGGCCGATGCCGGCTCCATGGCGACACGCGCGATAGATGCCGCCTCGCCCGCGACGTCGCCCGGCGGAGACGAGGCCGCCTGCTCGGGCGCCACCGTGGCGGCGAACCGGGCGAAGAAATCCTCCGCCATCTTGCGCGAGGTGCCGTCGATCAGGCGCGAGCCGATCTGCGCGAGCTTGCCGCCGACATGCGCCTGGACCTCGTAACGCAGCACGGTCGCCTCGCCGTCATCGTCGAGGCCGACCTTGGCGCTGCCCTTGGCAAACCCGGCGACGCCGCCGGTCCCTTCGCCGGCGATCGTGTAGCCGTTGGGCGGGTCGAGGTCCGACAAGGTCACCTTGCCGTTGAAGGTGGCCTTTACCGGACCGACCTTGGCCACGACCTTGGCGGTGAACTCGGTGTCCGACAGCTTTTCGATCGTCTGGCAGCCGGGGATCGACTGCTTCAAGATCTCTGGATCGTTCAGCGCTTCCCAGACGCGCTGGCGCGGCGCGGGGATGCGAAATTCGCCGGTCATTTCCATCGGCATGATCCTTTTCTGCGTGGGCTGAGTGTGGTGCCCGGCCGCGGCGATTGCAACCGCCCGATGGCCGGCGCGATCGCGTTGCCGAGAATGGCTCGGCGCGGAATAAACTGGCCGCCGCGGCGGTCTGCGCTGTGGTGGAGTAGAACGAGCCGATGAGCTGGATCGCGCAGCGGCGGCAGCGGAGCCGGTTCGAAACGCTGGCGCTGCCTCATCTCGACGCCGCCTATTCGCTGGCGCGCTGGCTGACCCGCAACGATGCCGACGCCGCCGATGTCGTGCAGGAAGCCTATCTGCGCGCATTCCGCTATTTCGACAGCTACCGCGAGGGCGACGCCAAAAGCTGGCTGCTCAGGATCGTGCGGCGCACCTGCTACAGCTGGCTCGAGCGCAACCGGCCGGCGGATGTGGTTCCGCTAGAGGCCGCGGCGGATCTCGACGACGCGGTAGCGGCCGTGCCGCAGGCCGCGGGCGATACCGAGGCAATGCTGCTGAGCCGGTCCGATCTGCGGCGCCTCGACCGGCTGCTCGAAGCGCTGCCGGTGCCGCTGCGCGAGGCGATCGTGCTGCGCGAACTGCACGAGCTCGGCTACCGCGAGATCGCCGAGGTGACCGGCGTTCCGATCGGGACGGTGATGTCCCGGCTCCACCGCGCCCGCTCGGCGTTGCGGCGGGCCTGGGATGGAAAGGGTGAAGGCGATGGAGTGTGACGAGGTCCGCCCGCTGCTCGACGCCTATCTCGACGGCGAGATTGCCGAGGCCGAGCGCGCGCGGCTCCGCGGCCATCTCGAGGGCTGCGCCGAATGCGGCCTGGAAGCGGCGGCGCTGGAGCGCTTGCGCGACGAGATCCGCCGCGCGGCTCCGGTCTATCGCGCGCCCGCGGCGTTGCGCTCTAATGTGCGCTCGGCGTTGCGGCGCGAGGCGACCGCAGCCCGGCCGGCAGCGATGCGCGCGTCCGGTTGGCTCGCCTATGCCGCCTCGATCCTGCTCGCCGTCGCGGTTGGCTCGGGCGGGACGGTGCTTCTGACCGGGGCGCGGCAGGAAAACACCATCGCCAACGAGGTCATCGACAGCCATCTGCGCTCGCTGCTGGGCACCCACCTGACCGATGTCCAATCCTCCGACAAGCACACGGTCAAGCCGTGGTTCGCCGGGCGCACCGATCTGTCGCCGCCGGGCGTCGATCTCGCCGCCGCCGGTTTCCCGCTGATCGGCGGGCGCCTCGACCTGATCCAGGGAAGGCCGGTCCCGGCCCTCGTCTACCGGGCCGGCAAGCACATCATCAACGTCTTCGTGCTGCCGGCGCGGCCCGGCGATTTCGGCGAGACGCTGACCCGCCGCGGCTACACCCTGCACCACTGGAACGAGGGCGACATCGGTTATTGGGCGGTCTCCGACGCCGCTCCTGACGAATTCGTCAAATTCGAGCGCCTGTTCCGCGCCGCCACCGGCGGCTGATAATCCGCTGCCAGTCTTGGCGGCTGTCCCCTTCGATTGGCAGCCGATCCTAGAATGCGTCTGCGGGTGATGCAGCGGAAAAAGCTGCAGGCGGCCGCCCGGCTCGCGATCTCTCCCACATCCGCCGATAGGCGACCTCGATATTGCGGGCGAAGCGTTCGGTATCGAACAGCGGATGGGTCCATTTGTTTCGCGCCAGGCGGGCGCGCAGCGCCGCGAGCAGGTCGCCGTCGCGAGACAGACGCAGCGCCAGAGCCTCGTATTCTTCGAGAGAACAGGTGACGAGCTCAGGAAGCCCGATTGCCCGCAACAAGCTTCCCGCCACCCGGCCGGCAAAGGTGGCGCCGGCGCAGGTCACCAGCGGCAGCCCCGCCCATAAGGCATCGCTGGCGGTCGTATGGGCGTTGTAGGGAAGCGTATCGAGAAATAGATCGGCAAGGCGATGGCGGGCGAGGTGGTCCGGCGGCGGCAGCTTTGGCGCGAACACGATCCGTTCAGGCGCTATCCCTCGCGCCGCCGCCTCGCGCGCCAAATTCGCCTTTTCCCATAAGTTGTCGTCCATCAGCCACAACACGCTGCCCGACACTGCGCCCAGCAATCGCATCCAGATGTCGAAGAAATCGGGGGTGATCTTGTAGGCGTTGTTGAAGCAGCAAAAGACGAAACCGTTCTCGGGCAGGCCGCATTCCGCGCGCGACGGCGTGTGATCGGAGATGGGTCGCTTATCGTCATTGCATTGGTAGCAGTCGGGCAAATGGACCAGCCGCTCGCTGAAGAATGGTTGCTGATCCACCGGCACGACAAACGGATCGACAAGGATGTAGTCGATGAAGTCAGCGCCTGTCGTCGCCGGGTAGCCGAGATAGTTGACCTGGATCGGCGCCGGACGATAGGCGAGGATGGCCGTCCGCGCGCGCTGGGTAAAGCCGTTGAGGTCGACCAGGATATCGATCCCTTCAGCGTGGACGCGCCGCGCCGCGTCTCGGTCCGTGGTCCCGGAGATGTCGACAAAGCGGTCGAATGAGGAGGCGAGACGGGCGCGCATCTGACTGCCGTCATCCGGGCTCGCGGCGTAACCGACAATCTCGAAATCCTGGCGGTCGTGCTGCTCGATGAGTTCGGCGATTAGAAATGCGCCGGCGTGCGGCCTGAAATTCGCCGAGACGTAGCCGATCCGGATTCGCCCGCCCGGCTTCGGCCGCAAACGAGGAAACATCAGAGATTTGGGAACGGCCAGCGCAGCCGCTGCCCGTCGCGCGCAATCGAGCTGTTCGGCGGGGCTCGAATCCAACGCCAGCAGCGCGAACGCCTGCTTTCCTACCGCGGTTCGAGCCTTTGCCTCGTCTTTGCGATAGTCGGCCCAATCACACATTCGCTTTCGCGCATAAAACCACTCAGTCGTCGCATCTTCGAGTTGCAGCGCGGCGCGACCGAGCATAACGACGGCCTCGCCCAATTCTCCGGCGGGGCGCTGCTGGCCACTCTCGGCTGGCGCTGGGTGTTTTGGCCAAGTATCCTATTTGCCCTTGCCGCGATGGTTTCATCGGCTCCGATTGACGCTTCGACCGGCGGGGTGACCTGCTGCTGATGCCGGCTTTGACCTTCTTGTTGATCGTTATCAGCGAGAGCCACGCCGGGGGCCCAATTCCGCCATCGATCCTCGGCATGGGTACTGCCTGGCGGAAACAGTAAGCAGGGGAGAACAGCATGAGGGTGCTGCTGACAGGAGGATCCGGCGATCTCGGCCAGACCCTCGTACCCAGATTGCTCGCCAGGGGTGATACGCCTGTGGTTCTGGATGTTCGCGCTCCGCCGAAATTGAAACAGGGAGCGGTGTTTATCCAGGGGTCCATTTTGGACCGATCGGAGCTGGCGAATATGTTCCGTGGCTGCGATTGTATCGTTCACATCGCCGCCTGGCACGGTATTCACGAAGATCGTCGTGAGAAGAATGCTTATGATTTCTTCGATTTGAATGTCCGCGGCGCCTTCGAGGTTTTTGAGGCGGCCATTTCCCTCGGCATCGACAAGATTGTATTCATTTCTACGACCAGCGTTTATCGGTCGGATACCCGTTACGGGCGCAGCAAGATTCTGGCCGAATTGATTGCCGAGGATTATCGAAAGCACAGCCATATAAATGTGATCACCCTTCGCCCACGAGGATTTATTCCATTCTGGAACCGCAATGTGTACGCCAAATATAGCGACTGGGCGCGATGGTTTTGGAAGGGAGCGGTGCACATCAATGACGTTGCCGCAGCGGTCATCTCGAGTCTGGATCTGATCGACCGGCCAGCACCTTAGCCAGCAGCTCATCCTAACGCTTGACAGTGCATATGAATACACGGACGACGATCTGGATCATTGGGATGCCGAGGGCGCAGGTTCGACATTCAAAAAATACTATCCCGAATATTACGATCTGGCGCTCTCTTATGGACTCGATCCGGCGCTGAAGCCGACCAGGCTGGATATTTCCGAGACGGTTCGTTGGCTGGGCTACAAACCGTCCTACAGTCTGGCGAGCTTGTTATCGGAACTGGCAGCCTATGGCGATAGCGGACCACCGCAACCTGCCGACGCGTAACGTGCCCGCTGCCTCAAATCGCCGCCGGCGAGTGCTCTCCGCCTAGCCCCTCAACGGATGTGCAGGACCGCCTTGCCGGTGAAGTCGCGATCGATAAGCCGGCGGGCCACGCTGCCGATCTCGCTCCATGGCGCTTCCACCGCGATTTGCGGCCGCAGCTTCTTGGCGGCGATCAGATCGGCGAGCAGCGCCAGGCCGATGCCGGCCCGCTCGACGCTCATCAATTCGTGGAACAGGGTGAGCCCGTACAGCCGGGCTCCGCCGGTGCCGAAAAATTCGCGGCTCTCAAAGGTCGCCTGCGCGGCGTCCGATATCCCGAACGTCACGCAAATGCCGCCCGGCTGCAGCATGCCGAGCGCCGCGGCCAGGGCGGCGCCGCCGAGCGAATCCAAAATCAGCCAGAACGGACCATATGGCTTGGCGGCGGCGAGTTCGCGGCCGAGCACCACCCGTTCGCCGCACCATTCGGCAACGGCGGCGCGATATTCCTCGCGGCGCACATGGCCCCAGACCTGCGCGCCGGCCGCCGCGGCGAGCTGGCAGGCGAGATGTCCGACCCCGCCCGACGCGCCGTCGATCAGCACCTTGCGTCCGAGCAACAGCCCGCCTTGGCGCAGCGCGTGCAACGCGGTGAGGCCCGCCACCGGCAACGTTGCCGCCTCGGCATCGCCGACCGCGTCGGGCAGTGCTGCGATCGCGTGCGTGCGGCAGTTGACCCGTTCGGCCCAGGCGCCAGAGGGCAGGATGCCGACCACGCGGGTCCCGGGTCGGGGCCCGCTGCCATCCGCCGCCGCGGTCTCGGTCACCCCGACAAAATCCCAGCCCGGCCGCCATCCGGGGTCGGCCTGCTGCACGGCGCGCCGGGTTTCGCCGCGGTTGAGCGAGATCGCGGTGACTCGCACCGCCACCTCGTCGCGGTCGGGATCGCGCAATTCGACCGGCTCTGATCGCGAGCCTCCCAGGCGCCGCCGGATCGACGACAACGGCACGGACCTGTTGGGGCATCGGGATTCTCCTTGGTCAGCCCGGATATGCACGAACACCCGCCGCCCTCCGGGGCGGCGACATTGCTCCTCAATGATAAGTTAGGGCGGGAGGCCGGGCGCGAATATCATCTCGAAAAGCGTCGAATTATACTCGAACCGTGCTGGATCCGATCGATTAGTCGTTGTGGCCCGGCCCTACTCACGAATTGACGATGGCGACAGCCTCGATCTCGATCATGAAATCGGGGCCGGCGAGGCGGGTGACGCCGACGGTTGTGCTGGTCGGGGTCGCCACCCCGAAATAGCGCATCCGCACATCGCTGCATTTCTGAAATTCGTCGAAATCAGTGACAAACGTGTTGGTCTTGACGACGTCGGCCCAGCTAGCGCCGGCCGCCTTGAGGCACCGGTCCAGGTTCTGGAATGTCTGTTCCATTTGCGCGCGCATATCGCCCTTACCGACGCAATTGCCGTCGATGTCGCGAGCCAGCTGGCCGGCGATGTAGACGATCTTGCCGGTGCCGCTCACCGTCACGACGTGCGAGTACGAGGGCTGCCCACCCGACATCCTGACATTCATGCCCTCTGGCTGAAACCGCTCGATCTTGAGGACCATCTGTCTCTCCCGTGGTGTTGATCGGTTTGCGCAATTGCTTACCCGGGGCCGGGCGCGAGCGCACGCGGTCCACCTTTTTCAGGCGTCGCCTTTTGCCGGGCGCGTCGTTATCGGCGGACCGTGGTCATCTTCTACACATCCAGATTGGCGACCGAGAGCGCGTTCGACTGGATGAAGTCGCGGCGGGGTTCGACCAGGTCGCCCATCAGGGTGGAGAAGGTTTCCTCGGCCGAATCGGCGTGGTTGACCCGGACCTGAAGCAGGGCGCGGACCTCGGGATCGAGGGTGGTTTCCCACAATTGCTCGGGGTTCATCTCGCCGAGGCCCTTGTACCGGTTGACCTCGATGCCGCGGCGGCCCAGTTCCATGACCGCTTCGACCAGGCCGGTCGGCCCGGCGATCGGCCAGGTCCTGTCGCGCGCGGCGAGGGTGCCGGGGCGCTCATAGCTCTGGCGCAGGCTGTCGCCGTCGAGGTCGAGCCGGCGCGCCTCGGCGCTGCGCAACAATGCCGCGTCGATCAGCCGGCGCTCGCGCACGCCCTGGCGGGTGCGGCTCAGCACCAATCCTTCGCCGGCAATGACCTCGCCCTGCCAGTTGCGCTCGTGCTCCGGGGCGAGATGGTTGAGGCGCAGCGCGGTGCGGTGCGCCGCTTCGATCGCGCGGTTCGGATCGGCGAGCAATGCCGGCGACAACGCCCCGGCGATCGCCGCCTGCTCGACCACCTCGATATCGCCGACCTTGGCCGCCAGCACCTGCAACGAGCGGCGTTGCAGCCGCGCCTCGTCCAGCAAGGCGCGCAGATCGTTGGCGGCGCGCTCAACCCCGTCATATTGGGTGAAGACCGCGTCCCGGAGTGCGGCGTCGATGCAATAGGCTTCGAGCGCCGCGTCGTCCTTCAGATAGACCGCCTTCTGATTGCCGCGCTGCAGCCGGTAGAGCGGCGGCTGCGCGATGTAGAGAAACCCCTTGTCGATCAGGCTCGCCATCTGCCGGAAAAAGAACGTCAGCAGCAGGGTGCGGATATGGCTGCCGTCGACATCGGCGTCGGTCATGATGATGATGCGGTGATAGCGCGCCTTTGCGGCGTCGAAATCCTCGATGCCAATGCCGGTGCCGAGCGCGGCGATCAGGGTGCCGATCTCGGCCGAGCCCAGCATCTTGTCGAAACGGGCGCGCTCGACATTGAGGATCTTGCCTTTCAGCGGCAGGATCGCCTGGAAGCGCCGGTCGCGGCCTTGCTTGGCCGAGCCGCCGGCGCTGTCGCCCTCGACGATGAAGAGTTCGCTCTTGGCCGGGTCGCGCTCCTGGCAATCGGCGAGCTTGCCCGGCAGATTGGCGATGTCGAGCGCGCCCTTGCGCCGGGTCAGATCGCGCGCCTTGCGCGCCGCCTCGCGCGCCGCCGCCGCCTCGACCACCTTGGCGACGATCTTGCGGGCGTCGGCCGGGTGCTCCTCGAACCACTGGGTCAGCTTGTCGCCGACGATGCCTTCGATCGCCGGGCGAACCTCGGAGGAGACGAGCTTGTCCTTGGTCTGCGAGGAGAATTTCGGGTCCGGCACCTTGACCGACAGCACGCAGGTCAGCCCCTCGCGCATGTCCTCGCCAGTCAGCGTCACCTTTTCCTTTTTGGCGATGCCGCTGTCATTGGCATAGGCGTTGACGCTGCGGGTCAGGGCCGCGCGAAAGCCGGCGAGATGGGTCCCGCCGTCGCGCTGCGGGATGTTGTTGGTAAAGCACAGCATCGTCTCGTGATAGCTGTCGGTCCATTCCATCGCGATTTCCAAGAGGATGTCGTCGCGCTCGCCGCGGATCGCCAGCGGCGGCGAGTGCAGGGCCTGCTTGGAACGGTCGAGATAGCGGACAAAGGCTTCCAGCCCGCCCTCGAAATGCAGGGTCACGCTCTTTGGCTCGACCCCGCGCGCATCGTTCAGCATCAGGGTGACGCCGCTGTTCAGAAATGCGAGTTCGCGCAGGCGGTGTTCGAGCGTGGTGAAATCGAACTCGGTCTTGGTAAAGGTCTCGGTGCTCGGCAGAAAGGTGATCTCGGTGCCGGTTGCCGTTCCCTGGCGGCTCGATCCCTCGGGCCAAGCCGGGGCCGGCCCGACTTCAGCAAGCGGCGCCTCGGGCACGCCGTCGCGAAACCGGATGAACCACTGCGAACCGCCGCGAAACACCCGCAGATCGAGCTGGCTGGAGAGGCCGTTGACGACCGAGACGCCGACCCCGTGCAATCCGCCCGAGACCTTATAGGCGTTCTGGTTGAATTTGCCGCCGGCATGGAGGTGGGTCATGATCACCTCGGCGGCGGAAACCCCCTCCTCGTCATGGATGCCGACCGGAATGCCGCGGCCATTATCGGTGACGGTAACCGAGCCGTCGGCGTTCAAGGTCACGACCACGGTGTCGCAATAGCCGGCCAGCGCTTCGTCGATCGCGTTGTCGACGACCTCATAGACCATGTGGTGCAGGCCGGAGCCGTCATCGGTATCGCCGATATACATGCCCGGCCGCTTGCGCACGGCGTCGAGCCCGCGCAGCACTTCGATCGACTGTTCGTTGTAAGTCGCGTCTTCGCCATTGCCGGTGACGCTGTTGTTGCCGGGGTCGGCGGCACCATTGCCTTGGGGGGCGCCTGCGGTCGGGGCACGCCCAGGGGCGGCGCCGGTCGGCGCGTGCGGATCGGAAGCGGAGATGTTTGCCATGTCTTTGGTGATCGCAGCCTTTCGGGTCAGCAGGAATTTGCCGTCACGGCGCCGTCGCGAACCGTCAGAAACTGGGCCCGGCCGCGCAGCGGGGCGAACAGAGCCTCGTCGGTGCCTGTCAGCCAGACCTGGCTTTCGAAGCGGGCGAGGATTTCAAACAATGCGTCGCGCCTGCCGGCATCGAGATGGGCGGTGACTTCGTCGAGCAGCAGCAGCGGCGGTTCGCCGCGCAATGCCCGCTGCAGCTCGGAATGGGCCAGCAGGATCGAGATCAGCAGCGCCTTCTGCTCGCCGGTCGAGGCAAACTCGGCGGCGAACCCGGTTTGCGCCAGGCTGACCAGCAGATCGGAGCGGTGCGGGCCGATCGCGGCGCCGCCCGCCAGTGTGTCGCCGCGTCGAGCGGCGGCCAGCGCGTCGGCGAATTTCGCCTCGGCGGCGAGCGCCGGCATTTCATCGAGCCAATCCTCGATGGTGCCGACCAGTATGAGGCGCGCCCGCGGAAACGGCGCCTCGGCCGCGGCGCAGGCATGATCGAGCCGCTGCACCGCGTCGCGGCGAGCCGCGGCCACCGCCACGCCCTGCGCCGCCATCACCTCTTCGAGCGCCGCCAGCCATATCGGATCGGCGGGCCGGTTGGCCGAAAAGCCGGCGCGCAACAGCCGAGCCCGCTCGCGCAATGCCTGCTCATAGGCGCCGACGCGCGCGGCATGCGCCGGGTCGAGCGCCAGCACCAGGCGATCGAGAAAACGGCGCCGCCCGCCGGGCCCGTCGAGAAACAACCGGTCCATCGGCGGCGTCAGCCAGATGACCGCGAGCTGCTCGCCGAGCGCGGCCTGGCTGCGCGCCGGCTCGCCGTCGATGCGCACCACCCGCCGCTCGCTCTCGCCGCCGTCGCGGCCGGTGCCGACCCGCAGGCTGCCGCGCCGGCTAGCCATCGTCGCCGCGACCGCCCATCCCCCTGGCGCATCTTCGGCCGCGCCGCCAGCGCCGGCCGCCGGCCGCCGGTCGATCTCGGTCAGTCTGGCGCCGCGCAGCCCGCGTCCCGGCGACAGAAACGAAACGGCTTCGAGCAGATTGGTCTTGCCGGCGCCATTGGCCCCGGTCAACACCACCGCTTCGGTGCCGAGGGCGAGCCTGGCCTCGCGGTAATTGCGAAAGTCGGTCAGCATCAGGCGGGTCACGCCGACCCGCAAGGCAGACGGCAAAACGGCCGCGGCACCGCCGCTCCTGCGGGCTCCCTGTGCCTCGGTAAGCATGTTCAATATATGGGGTTGGCGACCCTCCTTATCCACCCGGCAAAGCCCGGCGCAGGGCACCCGGGCGCTCAAACCCGCATCGGCATCAGGACGTAAAGGGCGCTCGAATCGGCGCGGTCGCGCACGATTGTCGGCGAGGCCGAGTCCGACATGACGAATTGCGCCCCTTCGCCGCCGATCTGCGCGGTGATGTCCAGCAGGTATCGCGAGTTGAAGCCGATCTCGATCGGCTCGGCGAGATAGCGCACCTCGAGCTCCTCGATCGCGGTGCCGTTTTCCGGGCTCGTCGCCGATACGGTCAGGCTGCCGCCATTGCCGCCGCCCGCGCCGGGTGGCGCGATGGCGAGCTTGACCGCCCGGCTCTTTTCGGTCGAGATCGTCGACACCCGATCCACCGCTTCGGCGAACTCTTTGCACTTGACCTCGAGGATCTTGTCGTTGTTCGACGGGATCACCCGGTCGTAATCCGGGAACGTGCCGTCGATCAGCTTTGAGGTCAGCGACGCCTCGCCGGTGGTAAAGCGGATCTTGGTCTCGCTCAGCGACACCTGGATCTCGTCCTCGCTTTCTTCGACCAGCTTGCGCAGCTCGATGACCGTCTTGCGCGGGATGATGACGCCCGGCATTCCGGCCGCTCCCTCGGGCAGCACCATCTCGACCCGGGCCAGGCGATGGCCGTCGGTGGCGACCGCGCGGATCACCGGCACTTCGTCGTTTTTGGTGGCGTGCAGGTAGATGCCGTTCAGATAGTAGCGGGTCTCCTCGGTCGAGATCGCAAACCGGGTGCGGTCGACCAGGCTGCGCAGCTCGGCCGCGGTCAAGGCGAAATGGTGCGCCAGATCGCCGCTCGCCATCACCGGATAGTCTTCCGGCGGCAGGCACGCCAGGGTGAAGGTCGAGCGGCCGGAGCGCAGCACCATCGAGCTGCGTTCGCCGCTCGCCTCGATCTCGATCTGGGCGCCCTCGCGCAATTTGCGGACGATGTCGTAGAGCGTGTGCGCCGGAGCCGTGGTGCGCCCCGGCCGCTCGATCTGGGTCGGCACCCGTTCGATGATTTCGAGATCCATGTCGGTGGCGCTCAGCGCCAGGCTGGCCCCCTGCGGTCCGCCATTTCCCGACAGGCCCGCGGCATCGGCGCGCAACAGCACGTTCGACAGAATCGGGATCGTGTTGCGCCGTTCGACGACGCTCTGCACATGTCCCAGAGCCTTGAGCAGCGCGCCCCGTTCGATGGTGAGTTTCATGTTGGCTACACGCAGGTTGGCGGACCGGTCGGCACCGGCCGCGATGCGCGACCGATGTTCCCGTCGCACCAGTCCAGCGGGCTGACAGACGGGAACGCAACTTAGCACAAAACCATGCCGGTCTCAGCACCCGGTTTTGCGGCGGCGCTGCTACCCGCGCCGGCCGCGGCGCCAGATCAGCTCTCTAACATCCGGCGCAGCAGCTCGACATCCTCGGCGAGCACCGGATCGGTCAGCATCAGCTCTTCGATCTTGCGCACCGCGTGGATCACCGTGGTGTGATCGCGGCCGCCGAATTTGCGGCCGATCTCGGGTAGCGATCGGGTCGTCAGCTGCTTGGCCAGGTACATTGCGACCTGGCGTGGCCGGGCGACGCTGCGGGCGCGCCGGTCGGATGTCATCTCGGCCAGCCTGATGTTGAAATGCTCGGCGACGCGCCGCTGGATCTCGTCGATCGTCACCCGCCGCTCATGCGAGCGCAGCAGGTCGTGCAGCTCCTCCTGGGCGCTTTCGAGGGTGATGGCGCGGCCGACCAGCTGCATGTTTGCGGTGATGCGGTTCAGCGCGCCTTCGAGTTCGCGGACGTTCGAGGTGATCTTGTGAGCCAGGAACTCCATCACTTTGCGGGGTATCGCCAGGTTGGTCTGCTCGGCCTTCGACTGCAGGATGCCGAGGCGCAGCTCGTAGGTGGTCGGGTGCAGATCGGCGACCAGCCCCCAGCCGAGCCGCGAACGCATGCGCTCTTCGAGGCCTTCGAGATCAGAAGGCGATTTGTCGGCGGAGATCACGATCTGGCGGTTCTGGTCGACCAGCGCGTTGAAGGTGTGGAAAAACTCCTCCTGTGTCGAATCCTTGCCGCTGATGAATTGGACGTCGTCGATCATCAGTAGATCGACCGAGCGGAACTCCTCCTTGAAATCCATCGTCGACTTGAAGCGCAGCGCGCGGATGAACTGGTACATGAACTTTTCCGCCGACAGATAGATGACCTTGCGGCCACAGGCGTGCTTGCGCACGTGCCAGGCGATGGCATGCATCAGATGGGTCTTGCCAAGCCCAACCCCGCCATAAAGAAACAGCGGGTTGAACGGCACCCTGCGCACCGCCCCGGCGCAGGCCTCGGCGACCCGCCGCGCCGCCGCATGGGCGAGTTCGTTGGGCTTGCCGACGACGAAATTCTCAAAGGTGAAGCGCGGGTCGAGGCCCTCCAGCTGCGCGCGGTCTTCGCCAATTTCAAGCGTCGCGGCCGCCGCCGCGACCGGCACGGAGCGATGTTCAATCCGATCCTCGGCGCGGTCCTCGTCGTCGCCGTCGGCGGCATCTGCAGCCGCAGTCGGTGGCGACCGGGGTATGACGATTACCGAAACCCGCTTAACCTGCCGGTTCTGCGCCCGCCACAATGCCAGGATCCGGTCGGCGTAGTGCGCCGCGATCCAATCGCGAAAAAACCGCGCGGGCGCGCCGATTACCGCCTCGCCGCCATCGATCCGCTGGACGCTGACCGGAGCGAGCCATCGCCGGTAGGCGGTTTCGCCGACCTCTTGCTTGAGCTGGACGAGGACCCGGTCCCATTCGTATTGCGACGTCGCCATCGCGCTTTCGGTGCCATTTACCTGACCCGTTCCCGCCATCAGCGCATCCCCCCGATTAAGACGGCAGCACCACCCGATCCCTCGCCGGTAAATTCTACCTCTTTAAAGCGTAAATATTTCCCGCTCTGTTGCTGCCATCCGTAGGCAGCATCCGTCCCCCTGTACCAACGATTATTTTCATTTGACCTTGGGAAGAGATTTGGTATCTCGCCCCGGCCGACATTTACAAGGCGCCAACGTGATTTCTGATGGCGCAATACGGCGATGCTAGCTTACGTGTCGAAACCAAGGCAACCGGATCGAAAAGGGAACGCAAAAAGATTTTTTAGGCAGATGGCGATGCCGATGCGGCGGCATCTTCGCCCCCCGCGCGCAGGCGGCGACAGCGAGGCGTGAGCGGATGCGGCGGCCCGACAGAGCTCAGAGGGCGTTGATGCGGGTGGCAAGGCGCGAGAGTTTGCGCGACACGGTGTTCTTGTGCAGCACGCCCTTGGTGATCGCCCGATGCAGTTCGGGCTGGGCCACTTGCAAGGCCGACTGCGCCGCCTGCCTGTCTCCGCTGGCGATGGCGGTCTCCACCTTCTTGACAAAGGTGCGCACCCGGCTCATCCGCGAACGGTTGTTGGCCGTACGCTTTTCGGTTTGACGAATGCGTTTTTCCGCCGATTTGTGGGTGGCCATGGGTCTTCGCTAAAAAAATCGGAGGCGGAGTACTATCCGCAGGCAGGCGCTGCGTCAACACCGGCGGCGAGGCCGCCGCTGCGCGCTAGCGTCCGATTGATTTCTGATAAACGGCCTGGTCGGCTTCGTGCTGCTGGCAGATTGCCAGGCATGCGGTGTTGCCGACACCGGGATTCTCCAAGACGCACAAATTGCACTTCTGGCCCGATGCCTCGGCGATCGCCGCAGGGCTGCCGGGCGGCGGGCTGGAGCATCCGATCAGCAGGACGCTCGCGGCGAACAATGCGAGGATGGGGCGGATCATGCTTCTGAGCAGTCAGATCGGATGGCGCGAGTTGTCAAGGCCCTGCGATCGGTTTTCGCTATAATGAGCGTGGCCGCCCGTCCGGTAGCCGGGCCAGCGCCAGTCAACAAACGCTCGCCGTCACCGGCCGATCGCGATATCGTTCCCGCGCCGCGCCCGCGGCTGACCAAGAAACCGCGCACAACGCGACAACCGACCAGGAGAACGATCATGGCGTATGGCATCCAGCATGTGCACCTCAAAACCACCGATCCCAAAGCGACCATGCAGTTCTACGTCGACAATTTCGGCGCGACCTTGAAGGCCGAGATCCCGGGCCGCGGCTTCCGCCTCGATCTGCATGGGCTGCAACTCAACATCACCACCCTGATCGCCACCCAGAACCACGAGCAGCATTACGGCATCGAGCATATCGCCGTCGATACCGACGACTATTCGGGGACGCTGGAGCGGATGCGCAAAAACGGCGTGCGCATCCTCGAAGAGCAGAGGGCTCCCAACAACGGCCGCCGCGTCTGCTTCATCGAGGCCCCCGACGGAGCCCAGATGGAATTGATCGAAAAAGTCTGAGCACAGCTCCGGCGCGCGAAAAGGGCCGAGCATGGCTTTGAAGGACCAGATCCCGCTCGGCGTGGCGCTGCCCCACCGCTCGCCCGAACCGATCGATATCGCGGCGGTGCGGCGGGTGGCGCAGCGCGCCGAGGCGCTCGGTTTCCGCGATCTGTGGGTGACCGAGAACACCCTCGACCATGTGTTCTGCTTCGACCCGGTGGTGGTGCTGACCTATGCCGCCGCGGTCACCGCCACGATCCGCCTCGGCGCGTCGGTGGTAGTGCTGCCGGTGCATCATCCGGCCCATGTCGCGCACCAATGGGCGAGTTTGGACCATGTCAGCGGCGGCCGTGCGATCCTCGGCGTCGGGCTCGGCCGCGACCATCACTACGCCCAGTTCGGGATTCCTCGGGAACTCCGGGTCCGGCGATTCCGCGAAGAGATCGAGCTGATCCGGGCATTGTGGACCCAGCCCCGCACCGACTACCGGGGAACCCTCTATCAGCTCGAAAACGGCACGATGATGCCGAAGCCGGTGCAACAGCCGCATCTGCCGATCTGGATGGGCGTCGGCCACCCCGACGCGGTCCGCCGCACCGCTGCTCTGGCCGATGGCTGGATGGGATCGGGTGGGTCGAGCATCGCCGCCTTTTCCCGCTCGGTGCCGATATTGCGCGCGGCATTGGAGAAGGCCGGGCGCGATCCGGCGGCGTTCCCGATCTCGAAGCGGCTGTTCATGGCCGTCGACGAGCGCCCGGAAGTGGCGCGTTCCGAATTGCACCGCTGGTTCACCGAGGTTTATCACAATCCCGAAGGGACCGACGCTTCCGGCATCCACGGCACCCCGGAACAGGTGCGCGAGCGGCTCGAGGAGTTGGTGGCGATGGGCGCCAACCATCTGCTGCTGAACCCGGTCTCGCGCTACGCCGAGCAGCTCGAGGCGCTGGCCGCGGTCGCCGGGCTGTCATAGGCCACCCAATCGAAGGAACCTCGCCGATGTCCTCCGCGCACGCTGATCCGATCAAGCAGCAGGTCGCCGCCCATTGGGACCGGCGGGCGGCACATTTCGACGAGGATTTCGGCCACAGCATCCGCACCGCGGCCGAGCGCGCGGCCTGGGACCGCATTTTCGGCATGGTCCTGCCTGGCGCTGGCCATCTCGATGCGCTCGACCTCGGCTGCGGCACCGGGTTCCTCAGCCTCGAACTCGCTGCCCGCGGATATCGGGTCACCGGCGTCGATTTTGCCCCGGCGATGATCGCACGCGCCGAGCGCAAGGCGGCCGAACGCGGCCTCTCGGTCCGCTTCGAACAGGGCGATGCCGAGCAACTGCCGTTCGCGCCGGCGAGCTTCGACCTCGCAATCAGCCGTCATGTGCTGTGGACCCTGCCGCACCCGGAGGCCGCGATCGACGAATGGATCCGCGTGCTGCGGCCCGCAGGACGGCTCGTTGTCCTCGACGGAGCGGTGCTGGACGGCAGCGATCGTGTCGCCGGCGCCCAGCCGGGCTGCCAGGAGAACGCCCGCACCAGCCCGGAATACGCGGCAGTCGGCGACCATCTGCCGTTCCTCGGCGGCCGCCCGCGGGAGCAGATCGAAGCACTGCTGCGGACGCATGGCCTCGTCAACGTCGCCGGCGATCCGCTCGCCGATCTGGTTGACGCCCAGGTGCAGCGCATGATCGAGGAGGGGCTCGAACCGCGGCGGCGCAACCGCTATGTCGTCTGGGGCGACCTTCCGCACTGAGTTTGCTTGATGCAGCGGGGCCGCGGCGGAATGGGCAGCCACAAGCACGGCACCTCCGGGCACGCCTCGCAGAGCCCGCGCTTCCGCCTCGGCAAAAAGCTTGCGGCCGAACGCGGCGAATACGACACCCGGCCGCGCCGCCGCCTATTGCGGCCCCGCTTCGCGTCGGTGCGTGAAGCGTTCGACGCCGAGGGCAACCCGCGCCGTCCCTGATCTTCCCGCTCAACGGTTGCGGAATGTCGGCTTGCGCTTGTCGATAAAGGCGGCCATCCCCTCCTTGCGGTCCTCGGTGGCGAAGGTCGCGTGGAATAGCCGCCGCTCGAAGCGAACCCCCTCGGCCAGGCTCGTTTCATAGGCGCGGTTGACCGATTCCTTGACCATCATCGCGATCGGCCGCGACATTTGGGCGATCCGCTCGGCGATCTTGATCGCCTCGGAGAGGAGATCGGCTGCCGGCACGATGCGGCTGACCAGCCCGGCGCGTTCGGCCTCGGCGGCATCCATCATCCGCCCGGTCAGGCACAGATCCATCGCCTTGGCTTTGCCGACAAAGCGGGCGAGGCGCTGGGTCCCGCCGGCCCCCGGCATGGTGCCGAGCTGGATCTCGGGCTGGCCGAAGCGCGCGGTGTCGGCGGCGATGACGATGTCGCACATCATCGCGATCTCGCAGCCGCCGCCGAGCGCGAAGCCGGCGACCGCGGCGACCACCGGCTTGCGGCATTGCCCAACCCGCTCCCAACCCTGGGTGATGAAGTCTTCGAGGTAGATCTCGGGATAGGTCTTGCCCGCCATCTCCTTGACATCGGCGCCGGCGGCAAAGGCCTTGTCATTACCGGTCAGGACGATGGCGCCGATCGCGTCATCGCTTTCGAACAAATCCAGGGCCGAGGCTAGTTCGCCGATCAATTCCGCGTTCAGCGCGTTCAATGCCTGCGGCCGGTTCAGGGTGACGAGGCCGACCGCCCCCCGGTGCTCGACGAGGATGTTGGTGTAGGTTGGCTCGCTCATTTCGGGTCTCCACCGGGAACCGGCCGCTGTTGCTCCGTGCCGCCTGCTGCTCTGAGGCACCCCTCGGGTTCACCCGAAGCGCTGCTGACCAGCTTCCTTGCGACAACCATTGCGCCATTCCGGAACGATGTCGCGTGCGTCGCGCGACCCGGCATTTATCTGGCTCCGAAGCAATGCTCCGGGCCGGGGAAACGGCGGGCCCGGACATCGCCGGCATAGGTTTCCGCCGCGGCCGAGATCAGCGGCGCCAGATTCGGCATAGCGCTTGACGAAACGCGGCGTGAACTCGGTAAAGATACCGAGCACGTCATCGGTGACCAGGATCTGGCCGTCGCAGGCCGGCGAGGCGCCAATGCCGATCGTCGGCGCCGGCACCGCCGCGGTGATGGCGCGCGCGACTTTTTCGATCGTGCCCTCGATGACGATCGAAAAGGCGCCGGCTTCGGCGATCGCCGCGGCGTCGGCCGCGACCTCTCGCGCCTGGTGCTCGCCGCGGCCTTGCACCTTGAACCCGCCCGCGGCGTTGACCGATTGCGGCATCAGCCCGACATGCCCCATGACCGGCACCCCGCGCCGGGTCAGAAAGCGCACCGTCTCGGCCATCTCCGCGCCGCCTTCGAGCTTGACCGCGGCGCAGCCGGTCTCTGCCATGAGATGGGCGGCGCTGCGGAACGCCTGTTCGGGCGATTCCTGGTAGCTGCCGAACGGCAGGTCGACCACGACCAATGCGCGCCTCGAGGCGCGCATCACCGCAGCGCCGTGGGCAATCATCATCTCCAGGGTCACCGGCAGGGTGCTGTCGAAGCCGTAGACGACCATGCCGAGCGAATCCCCGACCAGCAGAAAATCGACATGGGGATCGAGCAGACGCGCGATCGGCGCGGTATAGGCGGTCAGCCCGACGATCGGCGCGCCGCCCTTGACGAAATCCCCGATCCCGTGCCGCCTGGTCCGGGCCGGCGAATTTTCCCCGGCCGGAATGCTGGTTTGTGTGCTCATGACGGTCTCCTCCGCCGCGAATGTAAGTCAGGCCGGCGGCGAGTTACACTGCAGCAAAGCTGCACCTGCCATGATCCGGGGCCGATCCATGAATGACGCGATTGATCTTGCTGCTCTGCGCAGCCTCGGCGCGATCGGCCAGCCGGTCCGGCGCAAGGAGGATCAGCGGCTGCTGACCGGACGGGGCCGGTTCAGCGACGATTTCACCCTGCCGGGACAGGTTTACGCGGCGATCGTGCGCTCGCCGCACCCGCATGCCCGGATCATGCGCATCGACATTGGCAAGGCGGCGGCGATGCCGGGGGTGCTCGGCGTGCTCAGCGGCGAGGATTGCGCTGCCGACCGCCTCTCGCCGATCCCGCACAGCCCGGTGCCGTCGACCCGCTATGACATGAAATTGACCGGCCCCGGCGGCGGCCCGATCTTTATTGGCCCGCAGATGCTGCTGCCGGCCGACAAGGTGCGCCATGTCGGCGAGGCGGTGGCGCTGGTCGTGGCCGAGACCGCGGCGCAGGCTCAGGACGCGGCCGAGGCGGTCGCGGTCGACTACGCCGAGCTGCCGTGGATCGCACAGATAGAGGATGCGCTGTCACCCGGCGCGCCGGCGGTATGGGACGAGGTGCCGGACAATGTCCTGGTCGACACCGCGTTCGGCGACGCCGCGGCGACCGAACGCGCCTTTGCCGCGGCCGACCATGTCGTCGAGATGGAATTCCCGATCGGCCGGGTGACCGGAGTGCCGATCGAGCCGCGCGCCGCCCTCGGCCATTGGGACAAGGAGACCGGGCGCTACACGTTGTGGGCCGGCAGCGGTGGCGCCGTGCGGCAAAAGGCCGAGATCGCCGCGGTGCTCGGGGTGCCGCCGGAGCAGGTGCGGGTGCTGTCCTTCGATGTCGGCGGCAATTTTGGCACCCGCAACCGGCTCTATGTCGAATTGGGGCTGGTGCTGTGGGCGTCGCGCAAGCTCGGCCGCCCGGTCAAATATACCTCGACCCGCTCGGAGGTGTTCCTGAGCGATTTTCAGGGCCGCGATCTGTTGACCCGGGTGTCGCTGGCGTTGCGCGCCGACGGCCGGTTTCTCGGGCTGCGCGCCGACAATGTCAGCAATGTCGGCGCCCGCTGCGCCTCCTTGTCGCCGCTCAGCAAGGGCTCGGCACTGATCACCGGTTCCTATGACATCCCGGCGGCGAGCTTGAGATCGCGCGCGGTCTTCACCAACACGATGCCGACCAACGCCTATCGCAGCTCGGGCCGGCCGGAAGTGACCTATGCGATCGAGCGGTTAGTCGACGAGGCGGCGCGCCGGCTCGGGATCGACCGGGTGGCGCTGCGCCGCATGAACTTCGTGGCGCCGGCGGCGATGCCCTACGCCAACGCGGTCGGCGCCCGCTATGACAGCGGCACCTACGAGGCCAATATGGATCTGGCGATGCGGATCGCCGAGTGGGACGGCTTTGCCGAGCGCCGGGCGGCGGCCGAGGCGCGCGGCAAATTACTGGGCCTCGGCCTGGCGAATTATGTCGAATCCTCGATCGGCGCGCCGCGCGAGCGCAGCGAGATCACGGTAACGCGGCATGGCCGCATCGAGGTCGTCATCGGTACCGGGCCGAGCGGGCAGGGGCACGAGACGAGCTTCGCCCAGGTGGTCGGCGCGTTGCTGTCGGTGCCGGTCGAGGCCATCGACATCATCATGGGCGACACCGATGTCGTCAGCCTCGGCGGCGGCTCGCATTCCGGCCGCTCGATGCGCCACTCGGCCACCTTGTTCGCCAAGGCGGCCCCCGAATTGATCGCCAAGGGCAAGACCGTGGCGGCACGCCTGCTCGAAACCAGCCCCGACGAGGTCACGTTTAGCGACGGCCGGTTTTCGGCGCCGCCGCACAACCGCAGCTTCGATTTTCTCGAACTGGCGCGCGAGGGCGCGCGGCTCGGCGCCGAAGGCGAGATCGCGCTGGTCACCGACAACGAGATGCACGACCCGGTTTTTCCGAACGGCTGCGCGGTTTGCGAGGTCGAGGTCGACCCGCAGACCGGGATGGTCGAGATCGCCCGCTATTCGGTCGTCGACGATGTCGGGCGCTGTATCAACCCGCTGATCGTGCACGGGCAGAGCCATGGCGGCATCGCCCAGGGGGTTGGCGAGGCGATGTGGGAGGAATGCGCGATCGACCCCGGCTCGGGCCAGCCATTATCGGGCTCGTTTCTCGATTACGGCATGCCGCGCTCGGACAATCTGCCGTCTTTTGCCGTGCGGATCGTCGAGGTGCTGTCGCCGACCAACCCGTTCGGCATCAAAGCGGGCGGCGAAGGCGGCTGTACCCCGGCCTTGGCGGTGGTGATCAGCGCGATCCTCGACGCGCTCGCCCCATTGGGGGTGCGCGACCTGACGATGCCCGCCACCCCGCTCAAGGTGTGGCAAGCGATGCAGGCGGCACGGACAGCGATCTCAGCAGCGACCGCGCAGGACAGCGCTTAGCCACGTTTGTCGGCGCTGTCCTCACCCTTGCGGGGGCCATGATTATCGGTCGATCGAGTCGGTTTTTGGGGGGCGTCCATGCGCCCAGCGCAGGCCTGATCGATCAAATCATGTTGGCGCTCATTAACAGCAGGCTCAGGATGTCCGGCGCGCAACCGCCACTTCTCCGGAGCAGACCATGAGCGCCCATATGACCCCTGAACAGGTCCGTGCGAAAATCGACCACCCGATCGTCGACGGCGACGGGCATTGGGTCGAATACGATCCGGTGTTCAGCGACAAGATGCGCAAGGTCGGCGGCGACCTGGCCGCGGACGGTTTTCTCAAGGCGATGGGTGCGACGCGCGACGCGCTCGCCATGTCCGTCGCCGAGCGGCAGCACAAGCGCATCGGTCAGCCGGCCTTTTGGAGCCGCCAGGCGGAAAATACCCTCGACCGCGCCACCGCGATGATGCCGCGCCTCCTTTACGATCGCCTCGACGAGCTGGGCCTCGACTTTGTCGTCGTCTACCCGACCGCCGGGTTGCGCTTTCCGCGCATCCAGGACGACGCTACCCGCCGCGCCGTGGTTCGCGCCTATAACATCGTCTCGGCCGATTATTTCAGCGGCCTCGGCGACCGGCTGACCCCGGCCGCGATCATTCCGATGCATACCCCCGACGAAGCCATCGCCGAGCTCGAATTCGTCACCAAGCAATTGGGCTCCAAGGTTGGCATGTTCGGCAGCAATATGGCCCGCAAGGTGCCGGCGGCCGCGGCCAACGACCCGGACAGCGCGCGCTTCGCGGTGTGGTACGACGCGCTCGGCATCGACAGCGAGTACGATTACGACCCGGTTTGGGCGAAATGCGTCGAATTGGGCATCGCGCCGACTTTCCACAGCGCCAGCCTCAATCAGGGCCTGCGGCTGTCGCCGACCAATTTCTGCTACAGCCATATCGGCCATTTCGCCGCTGCCGGGCATGCGACAGCCAAGGCGATTTTCCTCGGCGGCGTTACTCGGCGCTTCCCGGATTTGCGTTTCGCCTTCCTCGAAGGCGGGGTCGGCTGGGCCAGCCAATTGTTCGGCGATCTGATCGAGCATTGGGAACGGCGCAGCGCCAAGGCGCTCGAGCGCATGCATCCGGACAAGCTCGACCGCGCCAAATTGATGAGCCTGGTCGAGAAATACGGCTATGACGACATTGCCGCAGCATTGCGCGAGCGCGGCGGCCTGCCCGATCCGGAACAAGCCTATCTGACCGGCGGAGTCGAGAATATCGACGACTTCTCGGCCTGCAAGATCACCCGCAAGGAAGACTGGGTCGATCTCTACGCCAAGCCCTACTATTTCGGCTGCGAGGCGGACGACCGGATGAACTCCACCGCATTTGGCCGCAGCAATCCGTTTGGGTCAAAGCTGAATGCGATCTTCAGCTCCGATATCGGGCATTTCGACGTGATCGACATGCGCCACCCGTTGCCGGAGGCCTACGAGCTGGTCGAGGACGGCCACATCAACGCCGACAATTTCCGCGACTTCACCTTCGCCAACGCGGTGCGGCTGTGGGGCACCCAGAACCCCAAATTCTTCGAAGGCACCCGCGTCGCCAAGCAAGCCGCCGCCGTGCTCGCCGCGGCGCAGACCCCAACCCGCGCCGCCGCCGAATAAACCGCGCAGCCACGTCATTCATCGACCGCGCAGCGCCGCCACCGCGGCGCTGCGTTTTTTTGCGCGCGACCAACCGGGGAACGGCGCTCAGTTCGTCGATCTGCTTCGAAAGCTGCGCGTCGGCGGCCTCCCGAACGAACCCGTTCGTTGACGCCAGCTAGATGCCCGCGGGTTCCTTACCGCCCCTCGTTCGATCCGGAGTTGGCTCACTGTGTCGCCAGATAGGCGGTGACCTCACTGATCTGCGCAGGGGTGAGGTTTTTCGAATTCTCGTGCATGATTACATTGGCTCGCGCGTTGGAGGCAAACGCCTGCAACTGACGCGCGAGATAAGCCGGATGCTGTCCTGCCAGCCGCGGCATTGGGCCGTTGCCTTGCGCCTCTTCGCCGTGGCAGGCCCGACAGGGCGGTACCCCTTCGGAAGGAATGCCCTCGGTGAATATTTTCTTGCCCGCAGTGACCTCCGGAGAAGCTGCGGGCTCGCCGGCAACCGGGGGCTGAGACGAGTAATAGGTCGCGATAGCCTCGATGGTCGCATCGCTCAACCGCGCGGCCATTCCCCACATATAGGTCTTCGCGTGCGGATCGGCGCGGGTGTGATCGCGAAAGGCCTTCAGCTGGGCCACGATGTAGTCCTTCTGCTGCCCGGCCAATCGCGGAAAGGTTGACGAGATACTGCGCCCCTGCGGGCCGTGACAGGACGAGCAGACGTGCACCGTGCCCGCCACCACCGAATCGGTACTCTCATTGTTGGTGGCGGTACGGTTGCACGCCCCGAGGGTGAGCACCGCAAGCGCGAGGCCGGCTATCGGCATGCTTCCGAGAAAACGCAGGGGACCCGTGGCAGAGCCTCGATCCCGAGCCACGGTTTGAACCATCTTTCTCACCCTGCACGCCCCTGTTTCGGTGGCTTGTCCGCCGCTCATCAGAATGCTAACCAGGCAAAAGCAAACAGCGTATCGTTATCCGAGGCGTTGCGGCCAGCGCCGTCATAATTGGTGCTGGCGCCGTCGAATTGGTTGTAGTGCGTATACTGCAGTCCGAGCTTCATATTCAGCCACGGCCAGAAGGATGGGCCGCCGTAATTGAACGGAATGTAATCGAGCTCTGCGGTAAAGCCGCTGGAGTTTGGACTGTTGTTGGCAGACGCGCTACCGTACAGCAATTGATCGCTGGTGCCGTTGATATGAAAGTAACCCACCGTCAAGCCGACGATCTGATTGTAGTAATAGGTTGCCTTGATGGTCCCGCTGTCCAAATGGTTATATGAGTTTGTGGAAAGACCGAGCGCCTGGCTCCCGGCCAGATTTTGGTACTCCCTGATAAAGCGGGCTTGCAGCGAGATGCTGTCGCGCGCGCCGAGAAATTGGTATTGCGTATCGAGGCCGATATCGGTCAGGTGATCGTTGCCGCTCCCGCTGATCCGGTCGGGCACCAGCGCCGCCGCCATCCCAAAGGTGCCAAATTCCCAGGTGTTTTGCCCCCAGGCCGGCTCTACGGCAACCCGCCAGGAGGGTGCGAGGCCGCTGATGGCGCTGGTCCCGTCCGGGTTGATGCCGAGCGCGCTTAACGTCGAGGGCGACAGCGTTTGATACCCGCCGACATCCGCGTAGACTAGCCGGTCCCAGTATATATAGGGATTGACCCCGGCGACCTGTTGCGCGAGACCGCCTTCGAGCAACGGGCGAGCGACCGGTGTCGGCGCCAGTTCGGAGGCGACATACGGGTAGCTCCAGGCCGGCGTCGAGTTCCAGACATCGTTCACCGTCGGGTTGTTGTTGACACTCGCGCCGAAAATCGTCTCGTGACCCAGTAACTCCGCTGCCTTGGCGAGCCGGATGTCGGTGTTGTCCCAATTGAAGTTGCGGGAAACCTGATCATAGGTCCCTTGTATGAAGGCGCCGAGATTGTCAGCGATCTTGCCGCCGTAGAAGAGGCTCCCGGTGAAACCGATGTTGTTATTGGGACCGAAATACTGCGCGGCGCCGCCCGGCTGACCGGAAGCGGTATGGGTGAATGATGGGATTGCCATCGCGGCGAATGGTGGCAGGTTCGAAGTGCCGCCGGTAAACGTGTAACCGTTGAGCTTGAACAGCCGGCCGTAAGGGGTGAGTTCGGGAAACCCGTCGTGGCAGGCGGCGCATTGCTGCCCGGTCTGCCGGGCGTAGCTCGGCAGCGCCTGCACCGGCCGGACGCCGAGGATGCCGACCGCAGCGACCGCGATTAGGGGTGCGGCGGCAAGCACGCCGTATGTGGTGGCGGTGACCTTTGATGCTGCCTCTGGTGCGCGCCCGCTACTGGACATGCGCGGTCTCCCCGTGCGCTCATAAAGATATTATCGTGAAGCCGAATAGAACCCAACATTGAATTGAGGCAAACCCTCGACGGCGAGAATCGGCGACCACACCATCAAAGCGAACGGTTTTTCATCGGTGCCCGCATAAGGTCACCAGCCGGCGGGCTGGATCCGTTCGACCGCCGCCGCTCCTAGGTAGATTCCGAGTCTATCGTCGCAGGCCCGGCGGCCCTTACCGTCGTGCCGAGCGTTTGGCGCCCGGCATGCAGCATCCCAAGGGATTGGCGATTAAAATGCGCTCCAGAAAGCCACTCATGCTGCAAAGAAGGCGGACCGGGCGGCCGCCCGCCAGCTCCATTTCCTTGACGATCATCGGTTCTCCTGCCAGAACCGGGCAAGCATATTGATCGCCGTTCCGTTCTTTGCGCCAGGATAGGTGGCATCCCCATTCAAGGAGAAACTATGATCGACCTACCCAAAATCCGGTCGGGAGGGCTGTCGCGCCGCTCGATACTGCGCAACGTTGGATTTGCCGCCGGCGGCGCCGCCGTATTCGGCACGATCATGACCAAAAATCGCATGGCCGCGGCGCAGACCAAGGTCTCGCAGACGGTGGTCGGCTATCAGGACACGCCGCACGACGCGCAGCGCTGCGATAATTGCCTGCAATTCGAGCCGCCCTCTTCGTGCAAGGTCGTCGAGGGCAAGATTTCGCCGTCCGGCTGGTGCAAGGTCTACGTGAAAAAACCGGCTTAAGCTCGCAATTCGGCGAGCATCACACGCTGTGCGATTTCGCGACAATCGGATGGATCAGATGACGCCGTCTTCCCGCAGGCGCGTTACTTCGTCGGGGTCGATGCCGCAGAGTTCGCTCAGCAGCGCGCCGGTGTGTTCGCCCAAAAGCGGCGGGCGGCTCAGCTGGGCCGGTGAATCCGACAGTTTGACCGGGCAACCGACCGTCTGGTAGGTGCCGCGGGTCGGGTAGTCGAGATCGACGATCATCTCGCGCGCCTTCAAATGCGGGTCGGCCAGCACCTCGCCGGTGTCCTGACAGGCGCCGCACGGCACCCCGGCCTCGCCCAGGATGCGCATGACCTCGTGCTTGTTGTGCCCGCGGGTCCATGCTTCGATGATCGCGGTCAGCGCCTCGCGGTTGTCCCAGCGCGCCTCCTCGGTGGCAAAGCGCGGGTCGCCGGCCAGATCGGGTTGGCCGATCGCTTTGGCAAAGGCCGGCCACATCTGCTGCTGCGCCGTGATGAAGACATAATCATTGGCGCCGCCCGGGGCGCAGGGATAGGTGGTGCTCGGCACGCCACGGCCCATCTGGTTGCCGCGCCGCGGCATCGCCGCGCCAAAGCGCTGATGGTCGCGCAGACTGACCCGGATCAGATTGACCACCGCGTCCTGCATCGACACCTCGACATGCTGGCCCTTGCCCGAGGCATGGCGCTGCTGCAAGGCGGCGAGGATGCCGATCGCCATATGCATGCCGGTGCCAGAATCGCCGATCGCCGGTACGACAAAGGTCGGCGGATTGTCGGGAAAGCCGGTGATGCTCATCGCCCCGCCCATTGCCTGGGCGATCGGCTCGTAGCTCTTGAAGTCGCGATAGGGGCCATAGGTGCCAAAGCCCTTGATCGTCGCATAGATCAGCCGCGGGTTGATCTGGGCCAGCACGTCATAGCCGAGCCCCAGCCGGTCGAGCGCGCCCGGCCCGAAATTTTCGAGCAACACATCCGACCGGGCGATCACCTCTTTGAACAATTCCTTGCCGCGGCCGGTCTTCAAATTCAGGGTCAGGCTGCGCTTGTTGGCGTTGAACAGCAGAAAGAACAGGCTGTCGCTGTCCTGCCGGTCGCGCATGTTGCGCCGCGCCACATCACCGCCCTTGGGCTCTTCGAGCTTGATCACATCGGCGCCGAGAAACGCCAGGATCTGGGCGCAGGCCGGCCCCGCCTGGTTGTGCGTCATATCGATGATGCGAATGCCCGACAGTGCCTGGTTCATGCCCGCGCTCCCCGATTGACCGTGACCAGGAGCCTAGCCCGCATTTCTCAAACCGGATAGCGCCGGGTATATGAACGCCGTCGGCCTGCCGCGTGTACGGACGGCCGCTGTTGCGACCGCGGGCGTGCGCCGAAGCGAGCCCCGCGATCGTTCTCTCGCGGATCAGCTCGCGCGCAAACTCGGCGAGCGCGGCGAAAATCCCTGACCTGACCCGCTGAAACTCATGCAAAGATGGCGACGACGCCGGCCGAGCTCGCGTCGAAAGCGGATCCTCGTCGGCTCGGCGCATGCAGCCGGGAGCCGTTATGAGCCGAGCGCAGGTTTCGCGGAGCGGCTCACCCGCGCTTCATGAAGTTGTGATCGCCTGTTCCAGCATTCCCCCCGGCCATCGGCTTGCCTCGCGCTCGGGGCGGATCAGCGCCATCCCGATGAGCCCGCCGACCAGCATGATGATGCCGCAAATCATGAATCCGGTATTGAACCCGGCGAGCGGCGTTGTCGCCGTCTCGATGACGCTGCCCATCACGTAGGGCGCGAGCAGCCCGGCCAAGGTGCTGACGGCGGTACCGATCGCGAGCAGCGCGCCGCGCTGCGCCACCGGCGTAATCTCACCGACGACGGTCTGGCCGATCACGTAAATCGCCGAAGGCACAGCGACCCCAATCGTCGCTAGGGCGATCTTTGCCGCGATCCCCGGCGCGTACGGCATGATCGTCATTGCCGCGCCGCCGAGCGCGACGCACGCGCCGCCAAGGATCCCTCGCGCCACCCGGCTCGATACGCCGCGGGCGAGGAGCCGCTGCGAGCCCCAACCCGTGCTGATGACCAGGATCACGCTGAGACCCGCCGGCAACGCCCCCAGCAGGCCGATAGAACCCTGCGACAGGCCGAGCCCTTTAATCAGAAAGGCGCCCAGCCAGGACAACGCCAGCGACAATCCCCATTGGGCGCCGAAACTTGCGCACCAGCACCCGATGATGGTCGGACTGAGCAACAGCCGCCGGTAGGGTACTCTCTGTTGTGTCGCCGCCGCCGCATTGGCGCCGCCACTGGCGACCAGGGGGCCTTCGCGGCCGAGCGCCAGCCACGCTGCGGTCCAGGCGAGCCCGACAACGCCGAGCACGCCGAACGCCCAGTGCCAGGAATAATGTACGATAACCCAGTTGAGTGCCGGCAGCGCCACCATGATCCCAACGCCGGCGCCTTGCGCGACGATCGCGGTCGGCAGGGTGCGCAACTCGTTCGGGAACCATTTGTAGGTCGAATGCAACGCTACCGGATAGGCCGGCCCCTCAGCGGCGCCGAGCGCTATCCGCGAGGCCACGACCGTGACAAACCCGGCGCTGCCGATCATCGGGAACTGCGTCAACGCCCACATCAGGCCCATGACCAGCAAGGCCCAGCGGGTTTGCACGCGATTGACGATGAAGCCGGTAACGATCGCTGACAGCGAAAACAACAGGAAAAAGCTTGAGCCGAGCAAGCCGAACTGGCGCGGGCTCAGCCGCAGCTCAGTCATCAGCGGAACGGCGGCGATGCCGATCACCGCCTTGTCGGCGAAGTTAATCAACATGAACAGAAAGAGCAGGCCGACAATCAGCCAGGCCGCGCGCTGCGCTCGGGGGCGGTTGCCTGTGCCGATCCCGCCGGGCCTGGCGTAGCCTTGCCGGATTCGCGCGACGGGGGAGCCAGGGGCCTGGACACTCATCGGGAGCTCTGCGCATGGTTGTCGGGTACGGTGCAGTACCGATATTAGGTACGAATGGGTACCAACACAAGGGGAATCGTTGGCGAGCATGAGGAGATCCAGCCCCTCGGTGCCGGTTGCCGCGGCCGCAACGCGCGACCGCATTCTCGGCGCCGCCTTCGAGGCGTTCACGCGCGAGGGCTATGCCGGAACCAGCACGCTCGACATTGCCAAGCGTGCCAAGGTTTCCAAACGCGATCTCTATGCGAACTTCGGCAGCAAACATGCCGTACTTGTCGCCTGCATCAAGAGACGCGCCGAGCGGATGCAGCGGCTGCCCGACCTGCCGGCGCCGCGCGACCGGCACATGCTGGCCACCACCCTCACCGCTTTTGCGACTAACTTCGTGCGCGACACCTCCGACGCTTCGGTAATTGCGGTATTCCGCTTGGCGATCGCGGAGGCCTCGCGCTCGCCCGAGATTGCCCAAGCTCTCGATGCGGCCGGCCGCAGCGGAGCACGCCACGCGCTCGCCAAGGTTTTGTCGACCGCGCAGTCAGGCGGGCTGTTGGGCCCGGGAGATCCGACGGAAATGGCGACGCAGTATTTCGGACTTCTCTGGGAAGGGCTGATGGTCGGCTTGCTGCTGGGAGTAGCCCAAGCCCCCGCGCTGGCCGAGGCTGAACTTCGCGCCGGCAAAGCGACGACAGCGTTTATGCGCCTACATCCCGATCCCGCCGCGAACGATTAGCCTGGAGCGCCGCGCCGCGATCTTCCGCTTCTGAGTATGGCCTGCCGCTGCCAGTCCACGGAAACGATTACCACTGGCGACAGGAGGGATAGGCCATGACGATGAAGAACCCGCCGCATCCCGGCCTTTCGGTGGCACGATTGCATCGAGCCGATCGGCCTGACGATCACCGAGGCCGCAGAGGTATTAGGCGTGCGCCGGAAGACGCTTAACCAACTGGTCGTCTGGGCGTCGGTCAGGCCAGTGCGGGCACGGTTTCGGTGACGGCCTCGAGTTGCCCCACGGTCTCCTTGCCAAACAGCACCGGGATGAACGAGCCGATCGCGACGACGGCCAGAATCGTGCCGAAGAAAATCGTCGGCGAGCTGACATGCGGTTCCATTAAAAACGGCGCCAGCACGCCGGCGAAGATCCGCCCAAACAACTCACCGAAGATATGCCCACGACCGCGCAATGCTGTCGGAAACTGCTCCGACAGATAGACGCGCGTCACGGTAAAGGCGGACAGCACAGTGAAGCCGGTGATCAGTCCGCCCGTTACCATCACGACTGTCGCGTAGCCCCCCGCCCGATGCGCCATCAGCATTAGGAACAGGCCCGGCAACGAGCCGGCGAGCGCGTAGAAAATCGTCCAGCGTCGCCCGATGATCTCCATCAGAAAGCCGGTGAAGGCCTTGCCTGGAATGCTGGCGAAATACACCAACGAAGTGAGTCCAAAGCTGAGGCTGACCGCCGCACCCTGATCGACCAGCGCCTTTGGCAGCAACACCGAGATCATGACGAATGCGGTGGCGGCGCAGATCGGGCCGCTAAGGATCCCGACCGTGGTCCAGCGCAGCTGACCGCGGGCGAACAAGGCCCAGTATGGCGGCAGCTTTTCGCGGGTGGTTTCAGAGGGGTTCCCTAATGCTGCGACCGTCAGCGGCGGTACGCGGTCACCCGACCGCCGGATGATGCGGTTGACGATGTCGGCTGCAGCTTGTGGGTGGCCCCGGCGCAAATGCCAGCGCGGGCTCTCGGGGATCACCAGATAGACCAGCACCGGCACCACGGTAATCGCCAGCCCGCCGGGCAATGCCAGAAACCTGAAGGCATTGGCGTTGCCGGCAAGCAGAGAGGCGATGAACGGCACGACGGTAAAGGAGATCGCCAGCGCCATCTCATAGATTGCGCCATAAGTGCGCCGATGCTGCGCCGGCATCAATTCCGCGGCGATCGGAAACGCCGCCGAAACGACGCCGCCGGCGCCAAGACCGGTCAACAAACGCAGGATGATCAGCTGCTCGGCGCTCTGCACGAGCGGGATCAGCAAGGTGAAAAACGTCGTGGCGATCACCCCGATCAGCATGATGGTCTTGCGGCTGAAATGGTCGGAGACCGCCGAGGACGCGAAGCCGCCGATGCACAGCATGATGCCGGGGCCGATGATCAGCCAGCGAATGTCGGAGCCGGTCAGCTGCAGCGGCGCTTTGGCCAGCACCAAGAGCGAGCCGGTCAGCACCAGATCGTAGCCCTCGATAAAGCCGACGAGGGCAAGGACGGCGACTATCAATACATGGTAGCCGCTGAACGGAATGCTGTCGAGCTTGCGGCCGAGCAAATGTCCGGCGCCCGTCACCGAGCGGGTGATCGGTTGGATTTCTGCCATGGTCACCTCCCAGATTGTCGAACCCGGAGGAAACCTTGCGGAAGCGCAAAACGGACGAGGCCCGGCGCGTCGCTCTTATTGAGGAATTAATCTAGGCTTTCGCTGTGTTCACGCCTCGCGAATTTTGGCAGCCGCACGAGATGCCGCCGGATCGACGTGTTGCTCCTGTTCCATATTCGCGCGGCGGTCATTTGTTGCCGCTCGCCTCGTTGACCCTGTCGCTGGCGCTAGAGGCCGTGAACGACCCTCGGCCATAATCCCGCTACGGGTAAGACCTGGGCACACCCGTTAGCGCCGCCGTGTTGTGCGGGAACGGGTCGCGAATGGCGATAGTGCTGTCGCCAAGCCGGTCACGAGCGGCCGCCCGCGTCCAGCGCGCACCGATGTGCCTCGAACCGGCGGTCCCGACCAGCGACCTTTTGCGGGACCGGGCGCGTTTTCTGACAGCGCCCGGTCCCCAGCCCGGCAGTTGCCTCGGCATTTTCGCCTCCCCGACGCGAGCCTCTACGGACCCGCCCCGTCTCACCCTCGCCTTCCCGTACGCGCCGTTTCGCGGATGTGTTCCGTCTGGCGCGGTCTGCACAAATAGCATGGCTGGTATGAAAGACAAGCGGGATTTTGAGGAGGGCCGCCCAGGGTGCGAAGCCCTCGAAATTGAAGGAAGCGAGGTAGCGAATTGCTCCTCCCACACCGCGCGGTCCGCGATCGGAATGGCTCATATCAGAAGGGTCGAACCTCCGAGCTCGATAGCAGGTCCCGCGAACGGCCGCTTACGGCGCCCAACTGCCGATAAGGGCTGCTCGCCGTTTGCGGGGAGCTTCAGCTTCCTTCACGCTCTGAGTACGAAATTTGGGAGATTGCCCGCAGCTCGTCGGGGGTTGCGGTGCCATAGCCGAAGAATTCGAGATAGGCTGGTATCTGTTCGAACAGCATGTCTGTTCCGACCTGGTAGCGGCAGCCGCGCCGCGCTGCCGCTTTGAGCAGCGGCGACAGCTCGGCGGTCAGCACCACGTCTCCGACAAAGGCGTCGCCGTCGAGGCGCGTCGGGTCGAATGGCGGCGGATCGCCGGCCGACATGCCGAGCGGCGTCGCGTTTACCACCAGGCGATACCCGGCAGGATCATTGTCTCGCAGGCCAACGGTCAAACCTGGGAAGTGCCGGCGCAGGCGGGCCGCGAGACCCTGGGCCGCTGCGGCGTGGATATCGCACAGCGCGATCGATCCCGGCCCCTCTGCGGCGATCGCGGCGGCGATTGCCGAGCCGACACCACCGGCCCCGACGATCAGACAATCCGCGCCGGTAAAGTCGAAGCCCTGGCGCTTTGCCCCGCGCACAAAGCCAATGCCGTCGAACAGCTCGCCGAAAAGCGAGCCGTCCGGACGGCGAAGGATGGCATTGCACGAGCCGGCCACCCGCACCGCCAAAGCGGCCTCATCGAGCAGGTCGACGGTGGCGACCTTGTGGGGCATCGTCACGAGCGCGCCGCGGATGTTGCTGAGGCGAAATAGCGGGCGCAGAAACGCCCCATAGTCTGTGGCCCGCATGCCCATCGGGACCACCACGGCATTGATGCCGCGCGAGGTGAACCACGGATTGTAGATCATCGGCGCGGTGAAGGTCTCGGTCGGGTAGCCGAGATGGGCGATTAACTCCGTACGACCGTTGATCATATGCTTCTCTCCCGAGCTCCGGCCAAGCGGCCGCTGACGGCGAAGAGCGATCTCGAAATAGACTATCGCGCCGGTCGATGTCGACGGGTGCTGAAGCGGAAGGGGTCGGCTTCGGAGGAAGCTCCGAGGAATCGCGAGAAGTCATTCTCTCACCTCAAATCGACCCCTAAATCACGGAGACGGCTTTGGCGTTACCGGCACCACGGCCGAGCCCTTGGGCTTCGGGCAATCGACCGGCCGGCCCGGCGAGCATCGCGGCCGGACTGAATCTGCAGCATTCGCGCCGCCCAAGAGCCGCGCGGCGTGCTTCTCGGCGTCAGTGAATCATTAGGATACAGATATCAGCGATCTGGATCACGGGCTGGGGTTATTGAGCACTTTCGGCGTATATGGCGGCCATAATTTCTGGTCGTTTATGTAGCGGCCGATCTGTTCGATGTCGTGAACCGTCGCCGACGAAATAATGCCGTTCGTGCAGCTGGCCGGATTGTTGGCCTGTCCGACCCATGGACCCTGGTTTTCCGCGGTGGTGCATGTGCAGGTCGCCTTCGATGGGTCCTTCTTATCGATCGTGCACGGTACGTCGAGGCACCATGCCCACGGCCGGATGTTCGAACAAATCTCGTATGATTCGACCGGGAAGTAGCGCGACTTGATCTTGCCTCCGGGTTTGGGGCGATGCAATTGGCAGGCCTGCGTCGCCGCGGAGTAGCCGGTGTGAACCTGACAGCCGCAGGAAAGATTTCCGTTCTGCCCGGGGATCGGCGTGCAATCAGCGTCGGTACACAGCGCGTAGGTGCTGCTGCACAGCGTGAACCCGGTCGAGGAAGCAGGGGGCGCCGTTTCACTGGGCCCGGCCGCTCGTCCATAGCCGTTCGCGGCAATTCAGGGATAACAGCAGCGTCGCCCTGGTCACGATCATCGCTCTTCCTCGCAAGGTGCCGCTCCCTCAGCCACGCGAAGTCCCGATATTTCCTGGAGCGCAGCTATTTGCGGCGAATGTACTGTTCACTAATGAACTGACGCAACCGTTCACCAGCCAAAGTTTACATGACGAATTATGTTTCGGCGGTGATCTGAACCATCCCTGGTTTGGGTTGGCAATAGGCTGGCGCGCGGAGCCTTGACGTTGCGCAGCGCGCCGGCCGGTCTCGCCGGACAGGGCGAGGGTGCAGTTCCCTGCGGGTCAGGTGGCCAAGGCTCGAGTGGGGCCGCGGCGCGTGCCGTGTCGGGATGCAGCGGTTGATGACGGCTTTGGCATCGCAATTCCAATATCTAGCACTCGTAAAACTGTCATACACTACGGCTAGGCTGCAGCCCGTTATGACCAAAACGAGAGATCGTGTGGGCAAGAGTGGCGGCGCCCGGTTTGGCCGCCGGTTGCCGGAATTTCTGTGCCGGGCCACCGCCGATTGCGGCGGGTGCGGGCGGTCATCATGAGCCAGACCCTGCGCAATCACCGCTATCGCACGATCTGGATTTCAGACGTGCATCTCGGCACTCGCGGCTGCAAGGCCGAGTTCCTGCTCGACTTTCTGCGCCACAACGAGGCGGCCACGATCTATCTGGTTGGCGACATCATCGATGGCTGGCGGCTGAAGAAATCTTGGTACTGGCCGCAGACGCACAATGACGTCGTGCAAAAGCTGCTGCGCATGGTGCGCAAGGGCACCCGGGCGATTTATGTTCCCGGCAACCACGACGAATGGCTGCGCGACTATACGCGGCTGCAGTTTGGCGGGGTCGAAATCGTCGAGGAGGCGATCCACGTCACCGCCGACGGCCGCCGGCTGTTGGTCATGCACGGCGATGCATTCGATGCGGTCGTCAGCCACGCGCGCTGGCTGGCGTTGCTCGGCGACGGCGCCTACACGCTCGCCCTGTGGCTCAACCGTCACTTCAACACGCTGCGCCGGCGGCTCGGCTACCCGTACTGGTCGCTGTCGGCCTATCTCAAGCACCGGGTCAAGAACGCGGTGCAATACATCGTTTCATTTGGCGAAATGGTGACCACCGAAGCGCGCCGTCGCAATGTCGACGGGGTTGTCTGCGGCCATATCCACCACGCGGAGATCCGCGATCTCGGCGGGGTCCTCTATTGCAACAGTGGCGACTGGGTCGAGAGCTGCACTGCGCTCGTCGAACATTTCGACGGCCGGCTCGAACTGGTCCACTGGCCCGGCCGCCGGACGCTTGCGCCGTTCGAACTCGATGCCGCTGGTTGGCCAACCGAGGAAGAAGAAGCTCGGGAAATGGCTGACGCGCAGTCATGAGAACTTGGTCCGTAAAGCTGGTCGCCAACCGGCGAAGAGAGGAAAGATGTCCGAGGCGCTGATCAGCTTTGTCGTCCCGGCCTACAATGAAGAGGCGCTGATCGCGTCTTGTCTTGATGCGATTGCGGCCGAGATCGCCCGAACCCGGCACCCGGCGGAAATCATCGTCGTCAACAACAACAGCACCGATCGCACCCGCGAGATCGCCGCTTCGATCGCGGGCGTGACCGTCATCGACGAGCCCCGACCTGGGCTGGTCCCGGCGCGGCGGGCGGGATGTCTTGCCGCCAGCGGCTGGCTGATCGCCAATATCGATGCCGATACGATGCTGCCGCAGGGCTGGCTGGACACGGTGCTCGCCGAGTTCGCCCGCGCCCCCGGCCTGGTGGCGCTCAGCGGCCCGTTTATCCACTACGACATGTCGAGGAGGGTGCAGGCCATCGTCGCCATCTTCTATCGATTCGCGTTTGTAACCTATCTGCTGGTCCGCTTTGTCTTTCGCGCCGGATCAATGATGCAGGGCGGCAACTTCGTCGTCCTGAAGAGCGCCCTCGACGCCGCCGAGGCCTTCAATCCCGACTTCAGTTTTTACGGGGAGGACACCGAACTCGCGCGCCGGCTGAGCAGGATCGGCGCGGTAAAATTCTCCCTCGGCCTGCCCGCGTTCTCATCGGGGCGACGGCTTGCCGGAGAAGGGCTGTTCCGGGTCGCGCTTCAATATGGCGTGAACTATTTATGGACGATCCTGTTCAAGCGCCCGTTTACCGCCGCCTGGCGCGATTTCCGCCACTCGGCCGATATGAGCGGCGCAACGCTCGCCTCGGTAGCCCGAGTGCCCGCCGAGCCGCCCGAACTCTAGCGGGCGAGACGGCTGGCGTCGTACGACGCCAACGGCCACGAGGCCGGGACGGGGATCCGCGCCCGCGCGGATCAGGAGCGCCACCCCGCCAGCCGAGGTGATGTGGCATGGCCATGCTCTGCCGCGAGCGCGGCGTGCTGGTGGCGATTGGTTTGCTGCGCTCCGTTCCTGGCGCAATCTCGCCGCCCCACGGGGGCGAAAGGCGGTCGAAGACGGTGTAACGCATATCCGAAATGATCTAGAGCCCCGTGAGGTAGCCGCTGTCGATCTGCAGCTTGCAATGTTCATCATCTTCCATCCGCGTCCCGGAACATCTATGCCGTATATTCGCCGTACGGGTTCAGCCGGACGGCATCGCGTGTCCGCGAGGGGTGCGCCAAGGGGAGTTGGGCGCCATATCACTCGACGGCCTGCTCCGTTTGTGGTGAGTGTTCGTCATGCTGACCGATCGCTACGACCTTGCCTTATCCACAGCGTCCGCTACCGCGCGGGATGCCTATGTTCAGGCGTCCGATCTGGCGCTGACTTTCTACCCCGGTGCAGCCGAAGCCTATGACCGGGCCATCGCCGCCGACCCCGGTTTTGCCCTGGCGCACGCTGGTAAGGCCCAGGTACTGATGAGACAGGGCGATGTCGCGGCGGCGCGAGCGGCCCTGGCGGCAGCCAAGGGCGCGGCTACCGATCTGCCTGAGCGCGAGGCTAGTCATATCCGGTTCTTCGAGCTGATGTTCGCGGGGCGGACCGACGCCGCGATCGACGTCTTGTACCCGCATCTGGCGGCATGGCCGCGCGACGCACTGGTCGTCGCCAGTGCCGCAAACCCGAACGGCTTGATCGGCGGCTCCGGCCGCATCGGACAGAAGCGCCAGATCGTGGCGCTGATGGACAGCCTGGCCCCGCATTACGGGGACGACTTTTGGTTCCTGGCCTATCATGCCATGGCGCTATCCGAGGATGGGCAGCTTGCGCGAGCCCGGGTTAAGATCGAGCGATCGGTGGCCGCGAACCCGAACAATGCGCACGGCGCGCATGGCTTCGCCCATGTTTGCTACGAGAGCGGCGAGGTGGACGCCGCCCGCGCTTTCCTCACCTCGTGGCTCAGTACCTATCCGCGCGACGGCTTTTTCCACGGGCATCTGAGCTGGCACCTCTCCCTCTGCGAAATCCAGGCCGGCAACTGGGCGGAAGCGTTGCGGCTGTATCAGGACGCCCTCGCGCTCGACCGGCACAGCGGCGGGCCGCAACAGAGAATCTCGGACGGGGCGGCGTTTTTATGGCGCTCCGAACTCGCCGGCCAGCCTCGCGACGCCGCTGCCTGGCGCGGGCTGTACGACTATGCCGCCAGCGCGCTGCCGCGCCCCGGCAACGGGCTCGCCGATCTACATGTAATCCTGGCGCAGGCGGTCATAGGCGATGGTGCCGGGCTCGATGCCCGCGCGCGCCAGATGGCGGGATTGGCGCAGCAGGGTCACTATCCGTCCGGCTCCTACCTTCCCGCGCTGGCACCGGGCTTCGCGGCGTTCGAGCGTGGTGATTTTTCTGGCGCAATCGAGGCGCTTGCGCCGCTCGCGGGGCAAAACGAACGCATCGGGGGCAGCCGCGCGCAGCACGATCTGATCGAGTTCACCTTGCTGAAAGCCTACCTCAACGCCAACCGGATGGAGGAGGCGCAGCGTCTGCTCGGCGCGAGGCGACCGGGTGCTTCCGGCATTCCGGTCATTGGGGTTGCGGCGGTGTATTAACCGGGATCGCCCTAGGTCGCCAGAGTCTCAAATTCGGTGACGATAGCGGCGGCCATTTGATCAATCCCAAGCGGTTCGGCCGGATTAAGAGGAAGGAAGATCGGTGTACAGCGCGACGCTGCCGAAGCCCTGGGTTGGACGGGATCTGCCCTCAACCGACCTCGCCGGTCGGCTGGCGGCCGGCGAACCATCTCGCGCGGCATGTTCAGGGCGAAGCCATCGGGGCGGTCAAGACGCGCGAGGCCGCCGCGATGATTGCGGCAGGCCGCCGGGACTATCGCAGCGCGCTGGCCCGGGCCGAGAGCCGGTGGATGCTCGAGGTGATCCACCCGGTGACGAACCCGCTCGGCCGCCTGACCACCGTCATCCACCTCTTCGGCGGCGATTTCTACGGTGACAGGCGCAGCGACTGGGACCCCGAAAACCCTCGAACGCGATGACGATTTTGCGCTACACCGGCGCATCTTCGAGGAAGCCGACGCGACCTGTTTTCACAGCCGACGGCTGATCGCGGGCAGCGATAGGAAGCTAGACCATGAAACGGCAGTTGCATTTGAACCTGTTCATCCACGGTCGCGGCCATCATGAAGCGTCATGGCGCGATCCCGCTTCGTCACCGCTGGCGCTGACCGACATCCGCTATTATCAAGATATGGCGCAGCGGGCGGAAGCGGCGCTGTTCAACTCAATCTTCCTCGCCGACCAACTGGCGCTTGGCGGGGATGTGGCCCAGGCGCCGCGCACCTGGCTCGAGCCGATCACCGTCCTGGCGGCGCTGTCCGTGGCGACCAGCCGGGTGGGATTGATCGCCACTGCTTCGACCACCTACACCGAGCCCTTCAACCTCGCGCGGCAGTTTGCGTCGATCGATTACATCAGCAATGGCCGCGCCGCCTGGAACATCGTCACCTCGTGGCTCGCCAGCGCGGCCGAGAATTACGGCGGCGCCGGGCAGGTCGGGCATGCCGACCGCTATGCTCGCGGCGAGGAATTCATGAGCGTGGTAAACGAATTATGGGACAGCTGGGCGGCCGATGCCGTCATTGATGACCGGGTTGGCGGCATCTACGCCCGGGCCGACCGCATCAGATCGATCAATCATCGGGGCGAATTCTATACGGTGAAGGGGCCGCTCAACATGCCGCGCTGTCCGCAGGGGCGGCCGGTGTTGGTGCAGGCCGGATCATCCGACACGGGTCGCCGCTTCGCCGCGCGCCATGCCGATGCGGTGTTCACCGCGCATATGGCGAAATCGACGGCCCAGGAGTTCTATGCCGATCTCAAACGGCTGGCGGCGGCCGAGGGGCGCAACCCGGACCATATTCTGATCCTGCCTGGATTGAGCCCGATGATCGCCGGCACGGAGGCTGAGGCGCAGCGGCTCGCGCGCGAGGTCAATGAACTCAGCGATCCCGAGGTTGGGCGCAAGCGGCTCTCCGGCCGCTTCGGCGGACACGACTTCTCGCGCCTGCCGCTGGACCGGCCGCTGGCGCCCGAGGATTTTCCCGCTCCCGAGACGGTTGAAGCGGCGAGGAGCCGTACCGAGGTGATCCTGAACCTGGTGAAGCGCGACAAGCCGACGTTGCGGCAATTGCTCGGCTATCTCGCCGGCGCGCGCGGCCATTACGTCACCGCCGGCACGCCCGAGCAGATTGCCGATCTGATCGAGGATTGGTTCGCGGACGGCGCGGCCGACGGGTTCAATATCATGCCGCCGGTCCTGCCGGTCCAGTTCGACATCTTCGCCGCCGAAGTCGTGCCGTTATTGCGCCGCCGTGGCCTGTTCCGCACCGAATACACCGGTACGATGCTTCGCGACCATTACGGCCTTCCCTGGCCGAACAGCATCTTCGACGATCCGGTCTGGACGGGCGAGCCGCTCGAAGCCGTTGCCGGCGTGTGACCGCGGCGCGGCAAAGCGCACTTTCTCGGATCGCGGTTTTTCAAGAGTGGGACGGCCGGCCCCGCGAACGGGATCCGGCTATTCCTGGATGCCGATGGGCTCAAACGTTTATGCGACGCGCTCGTAGGGGGAGCGCTCCACCCTATCCATGTTCTTGCCTTCGACACCTCCTGCGATGCCGGCCATACTTTGTCACGCTTTGCTGGCCAGCGTGGCGAGAAAGGCAGCGCCAAAGGTGGTCAATTCGCCGAGGACGGGGTCTATCGGCGCTACCAGGCGCGCGATCGATCGGCAGCGCGGATAATAAACAGAGCCGGAGATGTGCTCGACGCGAAGCCCCACCGCTTCGATTAACGCGCGCAGTTCGCCAGCGGTGCGAAACCGCGCCGCGTTCCACATCGGAGCCAAGCGCAGCCAGCCGCGAAGGCGCCGCGAGGCTGCCCAAAGACTCCATTTACCAAGATCGCCAATAACCAGCCGACCGCCGGGTTTCAGGACCCGCGCGATTTCCCGAAGGGCACGCTCCGGTCGGGGCAAGAACGCCAGGACCGTGATGATCGTGACGATGTCGAAGTTTTCAGTGCGAAACGGCAATCGCGCGGCATCAGCGGTCGCGTAACCGATCGCAGCGCTTTGCCGTGCCGCCCGAGCGTTTGCCCGTGCGATCATCTGCGCATCGATATCGCAGCCGACCACCCTGGCCGCGCCGGCCTGCCAGAACGCCGAGGCCAGAGCGCCGTCGCCGCAGCCGACATCGAGCACGGTGCAACCGTCTACCGCGCCCGCCAGGCGCAAAATAAGGCGCTGCTCGATTGCTTCGGTGATGCTTCCCAGAGAGGTCCCGCGCCAGTCGGCATAAGCTCCCGGACCGAACTGACCGGCTGCGTCGCGAGCGACCGGCGGGGCCAGCGCCGGATCAATTGGGGATGGGACAGGCATTGGAGACCGTGAGCGTCATCACGACGTCGCCCAAATCCGCTGCCTTTGCGAATGCGTCGCCCAGTGCGGCGAAGATGACGGCGCCTTCGCCGACGACGATTGTGCTCATTGGTCCAACCTCCGACGCCAGGCCGTGATCAGCCAGAGCCTTGCGGACGGCATCGATGGCAGGGCCGAGGTGGTCTTGTCGCAGCGGGTAGACGCTGATCTGGGCGCTGGCGATCATCGCCGTTGTCACTCCTGGCTTCGCAATGTCAGGCATATCAGCACGAGATAGACGCTCGGGACCGCGACGATTGCCATTGGCAGGCCTCCTGCGGCTCAGGGGTTCTGGGGTCCGGCTTCCGCACCGTTGCCGGGAGCGCCTGCACGACGCGCCAGGCAGCGGCGGAAGCCGGCAGTGACTGGCGCGTCGCCTGCTGCATGACCGCGCGTGCGCCGGAATCGTTCACGCGGTCGAGCAGAGGCATAGAGCGCCTCGTTTTCGATCTCGGCCTCGATCGCCGCAGCACAGGCCTGCGCCAGCGAGCCGGGGGCCGTCACTCGACCCTGCCAGGTATCGGCGGGCGACCGCGTCCGGAAGCGTGCTCGAACCGGCGCAGCCGCGCCGGCCCGAAGCGCTCGATGACCTTGTGGTAGGTGGCACGCGCCCGATACTCGTCGTCAAGCGCCTCCGACAGGGCAGCGATGATTTCCGCATTCGACATCGGCGCCTCCTGCAACCCGCAAATCCTGTCGCTGGAAACCCGGGCTGGCACTGATTTGGATCAAGCGTCTTGCTGATCAGGCGGCCGGTAAATGGAACCATCTTTGACAGCGACCAGGTCGCCCTGCACGAGCGGGAGCCACCCCCGTCGCTCCCGGCGGCACGCTCGCGAGAAGCCTCAATTCCTGCGGCGCCGGGCCCAGAAAACGAAAAGGGCTTAGCCAGCTCTGACTAAGCCCTTCATTTGATTGGTGGAGCCAACCGGGATCGAACCGGTGACCTCTACAATGCCATTGTAGCGCTCTCCCAGCTGAGCTATGGCCCCATACGGGCCTCCGCCGCGGCGGAGGCCATATTTCCAGCTTGCAAATTAGGAACGCCGCGGGGCGCGGGCAAGCAAAAACCGCCCCCTCGTCCGAGCGGCGAGGTCAGCGCTCGTCTTCCTCGACGTTCTCGATGACCTCGGCCATGTCGTCCTCATCTTCGCCGAGTTCGGAGGCATCCTCGAGCAACTCCTCGTCTTCCTCCTCGGCTTCCTCGATCGGCAGCGCTTCCTCGTCTTCGCCGGGGAGGTCGGCCTCCTCGGTCTCGACCTCGGCGTCGAGCTCGCCGCCGCCGACCGGTGCGAGCTCCTTCTCGACCGGAGCGACCGGGCGCGCCCGGCGCGATTTCAAAAACGCTTCGGGATCAAACGGGGTGCTGCATTTCGGGCAGATCACGGGCTTGCGCGTCAGATCATAATAACGCGTCCCACAGCTCGGACAGATCCGCTTGGTGCCCCATTCAGGCTTGGCCACCATCAACTCCATCAGCGGTTTGTCGGGGTCGGTCGGTGCGCCATTGCCACAGGGGCGTCACCCTGTCAAAAGCAAATCCGCGCAGCGGCGCGCGCCGACGGCTCCCGCATATGGGCCGAAGGCGCCGCCGCCGCAACCGCCAACCGCGTTTTTCGAGGCCTGCTGCAGCCATGGCCCAGCCAACTTCGCGCTCCTCGCCCCAGCCTTTGACCTCGACCCGGCCGAAGACGCCGCTTTCCGGCGAAATCCGCGTGCCCGGCGACAAATCGATCTCTCATCGCGCGCTGATGCTGGGCGCGCTGGCGGTCGGCAGGACAGCGATCAGCGGCTTGCTCGAAGGCGAGGATGTGCTCGCCACCGCTGCCGCGCTGAACGCGCTCGGCGCCGCCGTGGTCTCGGCCGGGGACGGCCGATGGACCGTCGACGGGGTCGGCATCGGCGGTCTGCGCGAGCCCGAGAACCTGCTCGACCTGGGCAATTCGGGGACCTCGGCGCGGCTTCTGCTCGGCATTCTCGCCACCCACCCGCTGACCGCCTTCGTTACCGGCGACGCCTCGCTGCGACGCCGGCCGATGGGCCGCGTCACCGATCCGTTGAGCCGTTTTGGCGCGCGTTTCCTGACCCGCGAGGGCGCCCGCCTGCCGCTCGCCGTGACCGGCGCGGCGGATCCGGTGCCGATCGTCTACCGCCTGCCGGTGCCCTCGGCGCAGGTCAAATCGGCGGTGCTGCTGGCCGGACTCAACACTCCGGGAGCGACCACGGTGATCGAGCCGCAGGCAACCCGCGACCACACCGAGCGGATGCTGCGCCATTTCGGCGGGGCGGTCACCACCGAGCCGGCCGAGGGCGGCGGCAAGCGGATCACGGTCGAAGGCTTTCCGGAACTCGCCGCGGCGCCGATCACGGTGCCGGGCGATGTTTCCTCGGCGGCGTTCCCGCTGGTCGCGGCCCTGCTGGTTCCGGGCTCGGAGGTGACGATCGCCGGCGTCGGTCTCAACCCGCTGCGCGCCGGGCTCCTCGAATGCCTGCGCGAGATGGGCGCGGACATCACCCTGGTCAACCAGCGCGCAGAAGGCGGTGAGCCGGTCGCCGATCTGCGCGCCCGCGCCGGCGCCTTGAGGGGCGCCGACATTCCGGCCGAGCGGGCGCCGCGGATGATCGACGAATACCCGATCCTCGCGGTCGCCGCCGCCTGCGCCCGCGGGCGCACCACGATGCGCGGGCTCGCCGAGTTGCGGGTCAAGGAAAGCGATCGTCTGGCGGCGATCGCCACCGGTCTGGAGCGCTGCGGCGTGCGCGTCGCGGTCGATGGCGACACCCTGAGCGTCGACGGCGATGGCGGCCCGCCCGAGGGCGGCGCGTTGATCATGGCCGAGCTCGATCACCGCATCGCGATGGCGTTTCTGGTGCTCGGCCTGACTTCGCGGCTGCCGGTGCGGATCGACGATGGTGCCCCGATCGCCACCAGCTTTCCCGATTTCGTCAGATTGATCAACGACCTCGGCGGCGCGATCGCGGCCTCGCCATGACCTCTCGGCGGTTTGTCGTCGCGATCGACGGGCCGGCCGCCTCGGGCAAGAGCACGCTCGCCCGCCGGCTTGCCGCGCGCTTCGGCCTCGCCGGCCTCGACACCGGCGCGCTCTACCGGGCCACCGCCCTTATCCTTCTCGAAACAGCGGGTGACCCGGCTGATCCGGCGGCGGCGGTGGCCGCGGCCCGCGAGGTCGCGCCCGCGTTGCTGGCGGATCCGCGGCTGCAGGCCGAGGCGGTGGGCGCCGCCGCCACGATTGTTGCGGCGATCCCGGCGGTGCGGCAGGCGCTGCTCGCCTGGCAGCAGGATTTCGCCGCGCATCCGCCGCCGCCGGCTACCGGCGCGGTCCTGGTCGGTCGCGATATCGGCACCGTCGTCTGCCCGGCCGCCGCGGTGAAGCTCTATATCACCGCCGAGCCGGAGATCCGCGCCAGCCGCCGGGTCAAAGAGTTGCGCGGGCGCGGCGCGCCGGCTATATACGAAAACGTCTTGCAAGATCTCAAAGAACGCGACGCGCGCGACAGCGGGCGTCGGGCCGCCCCGCTCTCGGTGGCGCCCGATGCCGAAATCATCGACACGACGGCGCTCGATGCCGATGCGGTGGTCGAGCGCGCCGCAAATCTTATCGCGCGCGCACTCGAGGAGAAGGAATGGCTGTAGAACTGCAAATGGGGGAGGCGTCGGCGAAGGAGAATTTCGCGGCACTTCTCGATGAATCCCTGGGCATGGTCGCCGGTCTCGAAGGTACGGTCGTCAAGGGCCGGGTGATCGCCGTCGAGAACGATGTCGTGCTGATCGATGTCGGTCTCAAATCCGAAGGCCGGGTGCCATTGAAGGAATTCGCTGCCGGCGGCAGCGAGCCCGACCTCCATGTCGGCGATACCGTCGAGGTCTACCTCGAACGGATGGAGGACAAGAACGGCGAGGCCCAGCTGTCGCGCGAGAAGGCGCGGCGCGAGGAGGCGTGGACCCAGCTCGAAAAGAGCTTTCAGGCGAACGACCGGGTGACCGGGGTTATCTTCGGTCGGGTCAAGGGCGGGTTCACCGTCGACCTCAGCGGCGCCGTCGCCTTTCTGCCGGGCAGCCAGGTCGATATACGCCCGGTGCGCGACATCACTCCGCTGTTGGGATCGCAGCAGCCCTTCCAGATCCTCAAAATGGATCGCTCGCGTGGCAATATTGTCGTCTCGCGCCGCGCCGTGCTCGAGGAGAGCCGCGCCGAGCAGCGTTCGGAACTGGTCGCCAGCCTCAAAGAGGGGCAGATCCTGAACGGTGTGGTCAAGAACATCACCGATTACGGCGCCTTCGTCGATCTGGGTGGGGTCGACGGCCTGCTGCACGTCACCGACATCGCCTGGCGGCGGATCAATCACCCGTCGGAAGCACTGAATATCGGGCAGAACGTAAAGGTCCAGGTGATCCGCTTCAACCCCGAAACCCAGCGCATCTCGCTCGGCATGAAGCAGCTCGAAGCCGATCCCTGGGAAGGGGTCGAGCTCAAATACCCGGCCGGCGCCAAATTCCGCGGCCGCGTCACCAACATCACCGATTACGGCGCCTTCGTCGAACTGGAGCCGGGGGTTGAGGGGCTGGTTCACGTCTCGGAGATGAGCTGGACCAAAAAGAACGTGCATCCGGGCAAGATCGTCTCGACCAGCCAGGAGGTCGAAGTCATGGTGCTCGACGTCGATCCGCAGAAACGCCGGATCAGCCTCGGGCTCAAGCAGACCCTGGCCAATCCATGGGACGCTTTTGTCGACGAACATCCGGTCGGCAGCGAACTCGAGGGCGAGGTCCGCAACATCACCGAATTCGGCCTGTTTGTCGGCCTGCCCGGCGATATCGACGGCATGGTCCACCTCTCCGATATCGACTGGAACCGCGCCGGCGAGGACGCCATCAACAATTACCGCAAGGGCGAGGCGGTGCGGGTCAAGGTGCTCGACGTCGATATCGAGAAGGAACGCATCAGCCTCGGCATCAAACAGCTCGAAGCCGATCCGTTCGAGGCCGGGATGTCCAAGCTGCGCAAGGGCGAGGTCGTGACCGGCACGATCGCTGGGATCACCGAGGGCGGGATCGAGGTGGCGGTCGGCGACGGACTGCTTGGCTTTATCCGCAAGTCCGAATTATCGCGCGACCGCAGCGAGCAGCGGCCGGACCGGTTCGCGGTCGGCGAAAAGGTCGATGCCAAGGTCACCGCGATCGATCGCGCCACGCGCAAGGTCGGCCTGTCGATCAAAGCGCGCGAGGTCGACGAGGAAAAGCGGGCAATGGCCGAGTTCGGTTCGTCAGATTCGGGCGCCAGCCTCGGCGACATCCTCGGCGCGGCGATCAATCGCGCCCGCCGCCAGGACGCCGATCGCCAGGACGAGACCGAGGAGAAAGGTTGAGAGCGGCAATCCCGGCCGCTGCCTTTGGCCGTTTGCCGGCGTTTCGCCGAACATCCGGGTGGGCGCGGCCAGGAACCTGCCCCGACCCGATCGGGACAAGTAGGCGGGCGACGGGGTCCGCCCGCCTGCTGGCTTGACGCTCGGCGAGCGCTTTGGCAGGGTGGAGCGTTCGCCGATTGAGCGTGGGAGCGACGATTGCAATGACGAAATCGGAGCTCGTACAAAGGCTGTCCGAGGCCAATCCGCATTTGTACCAGCGCGATGTCGAAGTCATCGTCACCGCGATCTTCGATGAAATCTCGGCCGCTTTGGCGCGTGGCGACCGGGTCGAACTTCGCGGGTTCGGGGCGTTCTCGGTCAAGCGGCGGGACGCGCGGCTCGGCCGCAATCCGCGGACTGGCGACAGCGTTCGGGTCGCCGAAAAGCACATTCCGTTTTTCAAGACCGGCAAGCAGCTGCGCGACCGCTTGAACCAGGCCGCGCCATCGGCCTAAGCGGGCGGGGTGTTGCCGAAGGATCCGGGATGAGAGCCGTCTATTGGACGGTGATCCTCGCCGTCGCCGCTATATTGAGCCTGTTCGCCGCTTCCAACCGCGAAACCGTGTCGCTGGGGCTGTGGCCGCTGCCGTTTCTGGTCGGGGTGCCGCTCTACCTGGTCGTCTTCGTTGCCGTGATCGCCGGCTTTCTGATCGGCGCACTGGCCGTCTGGATCGGTAGCGCCCGCCGCCGCGGCGAACTCAGGCGCTGCCGCCGACGCAACGAGGCGCTGGCGCGCGAACTCGCCGCAACCCAGTCGCAGCTGGCTGGCTCGACCCCAGTGGCGGCTGTGGGGTCGCCTGCGATCCGCTGACTGATTAGCCCGCTGGGCACAAACCTTTTGACCTCGCTGCCGGGTCGGGTTCAGTCTGCCGGCGGAATCGAACAGAATCAGCGAACCCCCCAATGGATCTTCCTGAAAGCGTCGCCGCGATCGGCGAGCGGCTCGGTGGCGTCGACGCGATAATCGCCGACCCGCAATTGCTGCGTGGCGCGGATGTATTCGCCGCCGAGCGAGACCGAATCTTCATGCGCCGATGGATCGCTGCCGACCACGAGACCCGGCTCGGCGACGATGGCGGCTATTTCCGGTTCGACGCCGCCACCCGCTCGCTGCTGGTGACTCGCGACGGCGAGGGCCGCCTGCACGCGCTGCGCAATGTCTGCATCCATGCCGGCTACCCGGTTTGCGACGCCGAGGAGGGGCCGGCCGGGCGGCTGATCTGCCCCTATCACGGCTGGGAATTCGCGCTCGACGGCCGTCTGCTGGAGCCGGATCTGTCGGCTCGGATCGACCCGGCGCGGCTGCGGCTCGCCAATTATCCGGTATGCGTCCGCGACGGCTTGATCTTTGTCGATCCGTCCGGCACCGCAACGGCCGAGCCGACCGGCGCCGCCCCGGTCGCGATGGGGGCTGTCCCCGACTGGCTGGCCGAGGGCGACGTCACGGCACGCAGCCGCTACAGCACCAAGTGGAACTGGAAGCTCGCTCGGCAATTTCTGAAATCGTCACCTCATTTGTTTGCCGACGATCCCGGCGAAGGCGGCGATTGCGTCGTTTTTGGGCCGCTGAGCATGATGATGGTGCAGTCGCAGCAGGCGACATTGTTGAGCGTGATCCCGAAATCGGCCGAACGCACCGACATTCAGCTGATCCGGATGGCGCCAAAGGGCATTGCCGTGGCGAATGGCGACGATCGGGTGGCCGAGGAGTTGCGTCAGGCCGGCGATGCCGATGCGGTCCCCCGGTCGACGGTGCTCGATCGAGAGTTTTTTGCCTGGTATTGGTCGTTGATGTCGACAGACTGACGGGGCAGCCGAGGAGTCGCTCGAGCGATGGAGATCCATACCGTAGCGGACGGCCTCGATTTTCCCGAAGGGCCGGTGGCGCTGGCCGACGGCTCGGTGGTGCTGGTCGAGATCGCGGCCGGCAGGGTGAGCCGGGTGTCGCCCGATGGCAAGAAGACGGTGGTGGCATCGCCCGGCGGCGGGCCGAACGGGGCGGCGATCGGCCCCGACGGGAAATGCTATGTGTGCAACAATGGCGGCTTCGAATGGCATGTCGAAGCCGGCCATAAACGGCCGATCCTGCAGGCCAGGGATTATCGCGGCGGCCGGATCGAGCGGATCGACCTCGCCACCGGCGCCGTCGAATGCCCCTATCGCGCTGCGGGCGAGGTGGCGCTGAAAGGCCCGAACGACCTCGTCTTCGACCGCCAGGGCGGCTTTTATTTCAGCGACCTCGGCAAGGTTCGGGCGCGCGAAATGGATAGGGGCGCCGTCTATTACGCGATGGCCGACGGGTCGAAGATCACCGAGGTCGTGTTTCCGATGGTGACGCCCAACGGGGTCGGCCTGTCGCCCGACGAAAAGACCCTCTATGTCGCGGAGACCGAGCCGGCGCGGCTGTGGGCCTTCGACATCGTCGCGCCCGGGGTGCTTCGCAAGGAGCCCTGGCCATCGCCGCATGGCGGCCGCCTCGTCGCCGGGGTCGGCGGCTATCAGCGCTTCGACTCGCTGGCGCTCGACGCCGAGGGGCGGATCTGCGTCGCCACCCTGATCAATGGCGGGATCACCGTGATCTCTCCCGACGGCCGCCATGTCGAGCACCATCCGATGCCGGACCCGATGACCACCAATATCTGTTTTGGCGGTCGGGACCTTAGGACCGCCTTTATCACGCTCTCCTGGACCGGACGGCTCGTCGCGGTCGATTGGCCGGTGCCGGGGCTGCGGCTCAATCAGTACGGGTGAGACGCCGGCCGACGCCGCGCATGCGGATGCGGGACCCAGGGCCGGTCGCCGCGGCTGCCGTTGGCGCTCTCGATCGTGATGCCGCTTTTGTCGAGCCATAGCGCCACCGCGCCCAGCCGCCACGAATCGATCCGGTCGATCACCGGCACCAGCGAGCGGCAGCGGAACCCGGCCGGCACCTGGCTGACGATCGCGTCGACCCCGCCGCATTCGACCGGCAGTCCGGCGGCGCCGGTGACGATTGCAACCTCGCGCCCATGGGCCGAATAGCGACAGCGTTCTGCGGCACAGTCGAGCCCGCTCTCGGCCCCGGATTGTGGCCATGCGGTCAAGTGCAGCCCGGTCTCCTCGGCCAGAAAGGAACCTTCGATCCGCTCGCCGCTGCCGGCCGAAGCGAAATAATCCCCGTCGGACGCTCGCGCGGCGAGAAAACGGCCGATATCGGCGATGACAATGTCGGGCGGCCGGGTCAGCGCCATGCCGGCGAGCCCGGCGGCGATCGCCACCGCGCCCCAGCGCCGCCACCGCCCGCGCCACAGGCACAGCCACAACCCGCCGATCGAGACCAGCACCAGGCCCGGCATCGGCAAGCGCGGCATCGGCCAGACATTGCCGGGCAGCGCCGAGACCAGACGCGCGACCTCGATCGTCGCGTCGATCCCCCAGCCCATCGGGATCAGCGCAAACCGTTCGAGCCCGAACGGCATCAACAGGCAGGCGACGACCCCCCAGGGCAAGGTCCACATCGCGCTCAATGGCACGGCGACGACATTGGCCAGCGGCGAATAGAGTGCGATGTGGTGAAAGTGATAGATCGAGAATGGATCGGTGCCGATCGTCACCACCACGGTTGTGACCACCACGGCGCCGGCATAGCCGAGCACCCGACCGGGGAATGAGGGACGGTGCAGCAACTGGCCGAGCCGCCGCCCATAGGTCTCGTAGACCGCGATCAGTGCGACGACCGCGCCGAACGACATTTGAAAGCTGACCCCGACCAGGCTCTCCGGCTCGATCGCCAGCACAAAGGCGGCGGCCAGCGCGCAGATCCGCATCGAGATCCGCAGCCGGTCGATCAGGATCGCGGCAAAGACCAGCCCGTTCATGACAAAGGCGCGCTCGGTCGGGATCGCCGCACCCGACAGCGCCAGATAGCCGGTCAGCACCGCGAGCGTGGCCGCGGCAGCTATCTTCTTGATCGGATAGCGCAGCGCCACCCACGGGATCAGCGCCAGGCCGCCGCGCACCGTAAAAAAGACAAAGCCGCCGACGAGGCCCAGATGCAGCCCGGCGATCGCCAGCAGATGCTGCAGGCCCGACTGGCGGAAGGCTTGCTTGACCTCCTCCGAGATCGCACCGCGCTTGCCGGTGATCAGTGCCGAGGCGACGCCGCCGGTCGAGCCGGGCAGCACCGCGATGATCCGCCGCGACATCTCGGTGCGCAGATGCCGCAGCCGCTCGCGCCAGCCGCCGCCGGGCGCGCTATCGGCTTCGTCGATGCGGCGTGCTGGTCCATAGGTGTAGCCGACCCCGCCGATCCGGGCGAAATAGGCCTCGCGCTGCATGTCATGGCCGCCCGGCAGGATCTGACCCGGCACCGGATAGAGCACGGCGCGCATCGAAACCCGATCGCCGGGCGCGAGCAGGTCGCTGGTCGCCGCGATATGCACCCGCAGCCGTAGCGGCGCTTCGCCGGGAGCGAGCCCCGGCAGCGCATCGGGCGCGACGATGACCCGCCACCCGCGGTCGAGCGAGTCGATGTCGACCACCCGCCCGGTAAACGACACCGGCCCGAGGCGGCGCACCAGCATCGGCGCCTGGCGCTCCCAGGTGGTTTCGCCGATCAGGGCAAAGCCGGCGCAGAACAAGCTCAGCGCCAGCGCCGCCTCGCACGCCAGCGGGCGCCGGTGCAAGGCAAAGGCCAGGCCAAGGCTGAGAATCGTCCCGCCGATGCCGAGCCACAGCGGCGGCTCGAAGGTCAGCGAGAAGTAAACCCCGATCCCGGCGCCGAAAAACACCGGCAGCCATAATAGCCGGCGCTCGCCCTCGGCGGCGTAGGCCTCCTTCGTCGCCCTGAACAGCCGGGCGCCCCAGCCTGGCCCACCCAGGTCCGATGCTGCGCCGAGCCTGCCGGCCGAGATCGCCGCATCCGCCATCGCCGCTCCGCTGCCCGCGTTGCGCGAACCTAGCGGGTCAGCCGGTCAAACGATAGTCGGCGCGCGCGTTTTGACGATTTATTGACGATTATAGCAACCTGTTAGATCTCGCCTTCCTGCTTCAACATCCGAACGGTCTTGTGGATCGCGCTCAGCGTGTCCTCCAGCTCAGGCTCGGCATGGGTGGCCGAGGCCAGTCCGCCCGGGCTACCGCTCAGATCCACCCCGTTCACCATCATCGCCAGCCGCAATTTGTGCACGATGCCGGCCTGGCGATTGCCGGTCAGGCTCTCGGTCGATTGCTGGTGCGGATCGAACCGGGTCGGCGTAATCGGAATACGATCGGGATTGGTGAAAATGTGCAGCATCGAAAACGTGCCATAGGCCGCCCACGGCACCCGCTCGTCCTCGAACGCCTCGTTGATCCGCCGGCGCAGGGTCTCGCCAAAACGGTTGGCGCGGGCGCAGGCGTCGGTGGTGCCGACGATCTCCAGTGCGGCCACGCCGGCCGCGGCGGAAAGCGGGTTGGCGTTGAAGGTGCCGGGATGGGCGATCTTCTCGCGGTCCGCGGCCTTGGTCACCTGGAAGTCCAACAGATCGAGAATGTCCTTGCGGCCGGTAACCGCGCCGCCGGGCAACCCGCCCGACAGGATCTTGGCCAAGGTGGTCAGATCGGGCCGGATGCCATACTCGGCCTGTGCCCCGCCGGGCGAGACGCGGAAGCCGGTGACCACCTCGTCGAAGATCAGCAATACGCCGTGCTGGCGGGTCAGTTCGCGCAGCGTATGGAGAAAGGACGGTTCGATCGGCAATCGCGCGCCATGGGCGCCGGTCGGCTCGATGATCGCCGCCGCGATGTCGTCATGCTGGTCGAGCAGCCGCGCCAGGCCGTCGACATCGTTCTGCTCAGCCAGCAGCACGTTGCCGGCGATTCCGGGCAAAACACCGGTGGTCGGGCTGCCGTCGAAATGGTTGGCGAAGCCCGAAGTCATATGGTCGTGCCAGCCATGGAAATGATGCTTGAAGCGGATGATCTTCGACTTGCCGCTAAAGGCGCGGGCGAGCCGCACCGCCATCAGGGTCGCCTCGGTGCCGGATGAGGTGAATCGCACCCGCTCGGCCGTCGGCACCAGCTTGCGGATCCATTCGGCCCAGGCGATCTCGCGTTCGTGGCTGGCGCCGTAATGGGTGCCGCGCTCGATCTGCTCGTGCACCGCCGCGACCACCTTGGGGTGGGAGTGGCCGAGCAATAGCGCGCCGTGGCCGCCGAAATAATCGACATAGCAATTGCCGTCGACATCCCATTTGCGCGGCCCGCTGGCCCGGTCGATGTAGAGACCGTAGGGTTCGATGTAACGCGAATCGTGGGTGATGCCGCTCGGGAACAGCTGGCCTGCTTTTTCCGCCGCCGCCGCCGATCCCGGGGTCGCCGCACGATAGGCGGCGATGATCGGCGAGTTCGTCGTCATCGTGTCGGGCATGGCGGTCACTCCTCGGCAGGATAGCGGTCTGGCACTCCGTTTTAGGCCCTGGACCGGGTGCGGCCAAGCGCCAACGCCAGGGTGGCATCGCCGCAGACCGTGACGCCCAAAGAAGAAGAGCCGCCCCGAGGGACGGCCCTTCCTTACGCAAACACCGGCGGCCGATCACGGCCGCGAGCCGTCGCCTTCAGTCAGGCGCGGATCTCCACGGAAGCGGGGATCCTGGTCACGGCAGCGGACGACCGCGGTTTTTGGTTAGACACAGGATCACCTCCTTTCAGTTGTTGAAACGATGGTTGCTTTTACGAGGTCGGCCCGCCGGGAGCAAGCAAGTTATTCGTGGTCTCGCGGCGGTGGCGCGCGGCGGGTTTTGCGCTAGATTGCGAAAACCGCCGGATGACCGAGGGAGGAGCGACGATGCGCCGCAGCGAAGAGCGGATTTTGACCACCCACACCGGCAGCCTGCCGCGTCCGCCGGAACTGACCCGGCTGCTGGTGCGCCGGGCGCGCGGCGAATCGATCGACCCGGCCGAACTCGACCGGCTGGGGCAGGCGGCATTGCGCTGGGTCGTCGGCAAGCAGGCCGAAGCCGGCGTCGATATCGCCAACAACGGCGAGCAGCAGCGCGAAGGCTTCTTTCTGCACATTCGCCACCGCATGAGCGGGTTTGGCGGGTCGTGGCAGCGCCGCACCCGCGCCGACGCGCTGCGCTACCCGGTCTTCAAGCGGATCATGGAGGAGCAGCTCGCCGCCCGCGAGGCGGTCAGCAATATGGGGCCGCCCAAGGCGATCGGCGCCGTGCGCTATCTCGGCCGCGGCATGATCGAAGCCGAATGCGCCGATTTCCGCGCCGCGCTCGACGATACCGGCGCCCATTTCGCCGAGCCGTTCCTGACCGCGCCCTCGCCCGGGATCATCGCCGGAGCGATGAAGAACGAGCATTATGACACCGAGGCGGCATATCTCGACGCTCTCGGCCTGGCCCTGCGCGAGGAGTACGAGGCGATCGTCGATGCCGGGTTTCTGCTGCAGCTCGATTGTCCCGATCTGGCGCTGGAGCGGCATCTATCCTACCAGGACCGGCCGCTCGGCGATTTCCTCGGCTTTGTCGAGCGGGTCGTGACCACGATCAACACCGCGCTCGAAAACATCCCGCGCGAGGCGGTGCGGCTTCATGTCTGCTGGGGCAATTACGAGGGGCCGCATGATTGCGACGTGCCGCTCGCCGACATCTTGCCGATCCTGCAGCAGGCCAAGGTCGGCGCTTTCTTCCTGCCCTTCGCCAACCCGCGCCACGCCCACGAATATAAGGTCTTCGAAAAGCAGAAGCTGGCCGAGGACCAGATCCTGGTCGCCGGGGTCATCGACAGCCTGACCAATTTCGTCGAGCACCCCGAGGCCGTCGCCGACCGCATCGAACGCGTCGCGCAAGTCGTCGGCGACCCGAAGCGGGTCATCGCCGGCACCGATTGCGGCTTCGACACCTCGGCCGGCATGGGCCGCGTCGCCGAGGACGTGGTCTGGGCCAAACTCACGGCACTGGCCGAAGGCGCCCGCCTCGCCTCCGAGCGGCTGGGGATGGGGTAGCCGAGAAGACGATTTATCAACCACAGTAACGCCGACGGAGTGACGGGCGACCGCCTCGCCTGGGACGCCACCTAATGAACACGCCAGTGCGTAGAACGCAACGGATGATCACGCGTGAACTAATCCTGAATTTCTGCGGGTTTCGACCGTTTCGCGAGGGCACCAAAGAATGTCAAGATTCTCACCGACGCGACAACGAGCTTCAGATTGCGCCTCCCGAATCTCCGAGAGTAAATTTTCGAAGTTCCGCCTTCGCAATGAATTGATTGGGCCTCCGATAATCCCTTTAGAACGCTTGATCCAGAAGGATCGGCGTCAGATTGCGCCGCAGCTATACAGCGCACCCTACGCTAATACAGCGACTTGCGCTTTTCCAGAGTCCTACGCCAACTCCCAGGCGAGTGTTTCAGACGGATTTTGCCGCGAGCGCCGACATACTTCGGCGAAAATGGCAGCGTCCCCAATGGCTCTGGGAACGCAACCAACATCGCATTGATGACCGCACATTCATTCGTCGCTATATCACCAATATGCTGTTTGACTACGTCGCCTTTATACGGCTACAGACCGATAAGGTTTCTGGCGTTAAGCTTAATTTTCTTTGGGATCATTTCGCTCCCTCTATACGGCCTCTGGGACCAGATGGGTTTTTATCAGAGCGGGGTGCTGGTAGCGCGAGGAGGCCTCGGTAAGACGCTATGTTTACACCGCGTCTCTTATTACCACGCTCGGTTTCTCGAACCTCGTACCAAGTACCATATTAGGCCGAGTGTATGCCATTGCGCTGGCATTGATGGGCATCGCGTGGAGTGGGGTCTTCACTGCGCTCATTGTGAGACGGGTCATCCGATGATCTCGCCGGAGACATGTGAAATAGAAGCGATCTTCGGATCGGTCGCGAGGTGCGACTTCGACGCGTTGAGCGACATCGATTTTTTGATCGTGGACGATCGGCCGACGCGCTTGAGGACGCGTAAGCGATGGCTTGCAATCCAGGGTGTGTCTGTGTCGGATTACACGTGGCCCCGCTTTGTTCGTTTATTCGAAAAGCGGACAATGTTCGCGATGCATCTTAGCTCGAGAGCAAAATATTATGTGATCGTCACGGCCGTTATCGCGACCTTTTGAACTCAACCCGGCCTTGCGCTGGTTATGGAACCGAGTTTGACCAGAGCCTTAGTTTATTCGATGTCCTCCAAGAAGTGCCGCCTCCCTAATCGGGCGCGCGTGGGCTCTTGACCACACCGCGGTCGCGTTCCGGAACTCCTGCATCCTGCTGCTCGCGAACGACGGCGAATACGTCTTTTCATTTCCCAGTTTGATTGATCGAATGAGCGCCCGAGGGAGCTCAATGGTGACGAAATTCGCGCCCTCCGCAAGTTACGAGCTATCAGAGGGCATATCGATCCGGAATTAATGTTTACCCGACATCGGAAGATCTTCACGCAGCTTCTCGTGCATTCGATCACGCGTTAGGACTTGGTATTCATGTAAAAAGTCGCGGCTCCCATGTGTCACGCCCGATCTGCCCAGCTCGACATCAACGGAGGCATATATTTACCTCCGAGCAGTCAGCGAAATTGATTTCAACCGCCCAGCCGATTAATCGGCAATACCCGCTGGAGCGACAGCAGCTATTGAACGCAGTCCGGGATCCTCATAAACACCTCTGGCAGGCGATCTACGCCACCGATCAGATCCGCGCTCGCCTGGAAGTCATCCGGAAGAGTTATTAGTTAGAAGTAGTGTTGTCTCAGTCGAGAACCGGGTCTACACAACGCCATCGCTGTGCAGCCTCTCCACATCGCCGTTGCTCATGCCGAGCCAGTCGGCGAACACCTCCGTCGGTGTGCTCGCCGAGCAGCGGCGAGGGTTTGACCGGGGCGGGGGCGCCGTCGAAGCGGACCGGGAAGGCCGGCATCTGCAAGGCGCCGGAGGGGTGCTGCATGGTCTGGATGATGCCGCGCTCGACAAAGCTCGGCTCGGCCAACAAATCGCCGGTGTCGAACACCGCGCCGGCGGGCACGCCGGCGGCGCCAACGAGGCGCATCGCCTCGTGCTTGTCGTGCCGCATCGTCCATTCGGTCAGCATCGCCTCGATCTCGGCTTCGTGCCGGGCACGCGCCTCGCGCGTGGCAAACCGCGGATCGTCGAGCAGCTCGGCATGCCCGATCGCTTCGAGCAGGCGCTGCCAATGCTGTGGATTGGCGGGGCTGGTGAACAGGTAGACGTAATCGTTCGGTCCGCCGGGCTTGCAGGGATAGATGCCGGCGGGGGCCATGCCGCCGGCCAGGGATTTGGCGCCGTTGCGCATCGCCGGCTCGCCGGTGCGGGCATGCTGGATAAAGGCGCTGCGGCTGTACTGCATTTGCGCGTCCTGCATCGCCACCTGCACGCGCCTGCCGGTTCCGGTGGTGTGGCGCTGATAGAGCGCGCCCAGGATGCCGATCGCCAGCAGCATTCCGGTGCCGGTGTCGCCCAGGGTCGGCCCCGGCTTGCACGGCCGCCCGTCGCGCTCGCCGGTGATCGCCATGGTCCCGCCGCAGGCTTGCGCGATCATGTCGAAGGCGAGGTTGTTCTCGTACGGGCTGCCGTCGCCGAACCCTTTGACCTGGCCGTAGATCAGCCGCGGGTGGAGCGCGTGCAGGGCCTCCCAGCCGAGCCCCAGCCGCTCGATGGCGCCGGGGGCAAAATTCTCGACGAAGACATCGGCCTTTCCCGCCATCTCCTTGACCAGGGCCAGGCCGCGTTCGGATTTCAAATCGACCGTGACCGATTTCTTGTTGGCGTTGTAGATCATGAAATAATAGGAATCGGCCGCCGGCGCCGGGCCGCTGCCGAGGGTGCGGCCGGGCTCGCCGGCCTTGGGGTTTTCGACCTTGACCACCTCGGCGCCGAGCCAGGCGAGGGTTTCGGTGCAGGAGGGTCCGGCCTCGAACTGCGTCAGGTCGAGAACCCGAACCCCTTCGAGACAATTCGGCTCTATTCCATCCATCGGCTGGTTCTCCTTTACAGAAACGCTGATCCGACGATAGAGCAGACCGGATTCCGGTTGAACCGGCTTGATGCGGCCCGTGGGGTCGCAGCCCGGAGGTGAGCCCATGAAAGTCTTCGTCTTCGATCTTTTGGCCTATGGCGAGCAGCTCGATCATCTGAAAATCGGCAACGAGCTGCCCTATCCGCTGGCGAAGCGGCATTTCAAGCCGGAAGTCGCGGCGCGCACCTATGCCGAGCATCTCGACGCCTGGGAGGAGCTCGACCGGCTCGGCTATGACGGGGTCGGGTTCAACGAGCATCACTGTTCGCCCTATGGGCTGATGAACTCGCCCAATCTGCTGGCCGCCGCCGCGGCGCAGCGCACCAAAAACCTCAAATTATTGATCTACGGCAATCTGTTGCCATTGCACGAGCCATTGCGGCTGGCCGAAGAGCTGGCGATGCTCGACTGCATGTCGAACGGGCGGCTGATCTGCGGCTTTGCCCGCGGCATCCCGCGCGAATACCAGGTCCACAACGTGCCGCTCGCCCAGTCGCGCGCGCGTTTCGAGGAGGCCTTTGACATCGTCACCCGCGCCTGGAGCGAGGAGGTGTTTTCGTATCGCGGCCAGTTCTGGAGCTACGAGGATGCGGCGTTATGGCCGCGCCCATTGCAGCAGCCGCGCCCGCCGATCTGGATGCCGATTGTCGGCAGCAAGGAGTTGATCGAGTTCGCCGCGCGGCACGATCTGCCGATCACCCCCGGCCTCGGCCGCTCGCGCGGGCTGCGCGACGACATCATCCGCCATTACGCGCGCTGCCTCGAACGGGCCGGCCACCAGATCACGCCGGACCATCTCTCGCTCGGCATCAGCGCCTATGTCGCGCCCAGCAAGGCGGAGGCGGTGCGCGAAATGGGGCCCTATCACCTCTATTTCAACCGCACCCTGTTCAGCCACGGCAACTTCACCGAGACCAGCCGCCAGCGCGAGACCGGGTATTCGAGCGAAGCGTCGACCGACTACGTGCGGCCGGAAAACCTGCGCGCCGCGCAATTCGCCCGCGAGGATTTCCGCAACCTGACATTGGCCGATGTCGAGCGCCAGGCCGAGGAGATGCCGTGGGGCACCGCCGAGGAAGTGACCCGGCGGATCATCGACGCGGCCGACAGCGCCGGCGCCGACAACATCCAGGTGAGCCTCAATCGCGGGGTATTGCCGCATGAGATGTTCATCGAGCAGATCCGCCGTTTCGCCCGCGAGGTCCTGCCGGCATTGCAGGCGCACCGGGTCGCGCGCGTCCCGCTGGCGGAAGCAGCAACCGTCTGATGCAAACTGGAGCGGGTCAAGGGATTGGCCCGCGCTACGCCTCTCGCCGAAAAACCCTGGCCAGCAGGGCGCCTCTAGCGGGCGAAATCAATGGCTGGCCCGGCGCCCTGCGGCCTTCGTGCGGGTTCGCGCCTCGGCGTCCCGGTAGGCGACAGGCGCGCCAATAGCCGCCCGTCCGATACCGGAAAACAGCGCCATTTCGGCAATATCTTCGCGGTTCGCCGTCAGGCAGCGATAACGGGTGCTGTGCGCCTGCCTGCGGCAGCTAATCGGGCCCTCGGCATTTACCCGGGCTTTCAGACCGGTCAAGGATGGCGGCGGGGTTTGAGACCATGGCCGGATCCCCCAGAGATGAACAATTTGGCCGCCGACAACCCAGGTCATCGCATCGGTGACCTCGGTAACCGGGCCGGATATGATTTGCGCCGAGGCGGTCACAAACCGTTTCCGCTCGGGACTTTGGCTCGGCGCGCGCGGGGAGCGGTTCGGGCTCGGCGATAAAAGCTGAGGCAATCGAGGCCAGTCGCGCCAGTTCCGCCGACTGCCCGGTCGCACCGGGATAACCCGGCTGCGGTAGGGCGGAGCCGCCAGCCCGAATGACGGGCGCCAACGCTGGAAACCGCCTCGATACCGGCGTCCCACCGGTCGGTGAGATAACCTTGTCCGTTGGATGCGCGACAAGATAGAAGGCGGCGCCGAACACGGTGCACGCGGTTAGTGCACCGACCAGCGCAATGCAGCCGAGATAGAGAATGGTGCCGAGCGCATCCCTCCGGTCGCTGCTCGCGCGACGCGGCGTCGAGGCGGGCGTCGCGATTTCGCGCGCTTCCCGCAGTCCCTCAAGCGAGGGAATAGCGAAAATCGGGCCGGACATTTCCAGCTCCCATTTCCGAACAAGCGCATCGGTTACCCGCGTTGAACGCGGTTGAATTTACCCCTCTATATTTCTCTTATGACGTTAATGGGTTGGACGCAACTGTCAATATTGTGGCTATGTTGTGGCTATTTTGGCTCAACCGCAGGTCCGGCCGAGCGCCGATTGCGAGCGAGCGGAAGGAAAGCGGCGGTAACTCAATCCTCGGCCAGGCGGGCCCGATGGGACGGATCTGGAGCTAATCCTTGAGTTGTTTCTCCAGAAAGGCGGTCATCCGCTCCCAGGCCTGGTTGGCGCAGGCGACGTCATAGGCTGGGCTGCGCTCATTGGCAAAGGCGTGGGCGGCGTCGTAGCGGTAGATCTCGTGGCCGATACCGGCGGCTTTCAGGGTGTTTTCGAGATCGTCGACCGCGGCCGGCGTGCACCAATCGTCCTTATTGGCGAAATGGCCCTGGAACGGCACCCGGATCCGGGCCGGATCGGCGAATTCCTTCGGCGGAATGCCGTAGAAGCAGACCGCCGCATCGAGATCGTGGACATGCACCGCCGCCGCGACGGTCAAGGCCCCGCCCATGCAGAAGCCCATGACCGCGACCCGGTCGCTCTGCTTCTTCAACTCCAGCGCCGCGCCGCGTAGATCCTCCTGCGTGGCATCGGCGAAATCGAGGCCGCTCATCAGGTGGTTGGCTTCGTCCGCCGTGGTGGTGAGCCGGCCCTTATAGAGGTCGGGCGCCAATGCGTTATAGCCGGCGCGGGCAAAACGGTCGGCGACCCCGCAGATCTGATCGTTGAGCCCCCACCATTCCTGAATGACGATGATTCCGGGCCGCCCGTGGCCGGCCATCGCCAGATAGCCCCTGGCCGCCACCCCGTCGGGGCGGGCAAAGTCGGTCATGATACCCATCGCGATACTCCTTCTCGTCAGGCGTCGGCAAAGGCCGGCATCACTTCTTGCGTGAACAGCGCGATCGAGCGCATGGCCTCGTCATGGCTGATCGTGCCGAAGGCGAAATCGCAGACATAATAGTTGACCCCGGTCGCAGCGATCTCGCCGGCGATATAGTCGCGCACCTGGGAGGGCGTGCCGGCGACCGCGTCACCATGCTGTTGCAGCTCGCGCCAATCCTCGGGCAATGCCGCTTCGAGCGGGAACGGCACGTTATACTTATGCCACAGCTGGCCCATATGGTGGCGCCACGCCGGATAGCCGCGCCGCGCGGTGTCGAACGCCTCGGCCTCGGTCTCGGCGATGATGATGTGCCGGTTGACGCCGAGCAGCGGCAATTCGGATTCGGCCCGGCCGAGCGCCCGCCATTCGGCCCGGTAGCGATCGACAATCGCGCGCACCTGCTGCGGCGGCCGGCGAGCGACGATGTTTGCCCGGTTGGCTGCGGCCCACGGCACGCTTTCCGGCCGGCCGATCCCGTACCACAGCTCCGGATAGGGCAGCTGCACCGGCTTCATCACCATCGGCACATGGTCGAAATCGTAGAATTCGCCGTGATAGGTCAGTTCGTCCTCGGTCAGGCCGAGGCGGATGACCTCGAAGGCTTCGCGGAACTGCGCCGCCCCCTTGGCGAAATCAATGCCGTAAAACCCGACCTCGATCGGCGAGATGCCGCGCCCGACCCCGTACAGAAAGCGCCCGCCGCTCAACTGGTCGAGCATGCAGATCTCGTCGATCAGGCGCAGCGGGTGATAGAGCGGCAACAGATAGACCATCGGGCCGAAGCGCAGTTGCCGGGTGCGCTGCGCCACCGCCGACAGGAAGATGCCGGGCGACGGCGCGTAGCCCAGGGGCGTGTTGTGGTGCTCGGCCAGATGGTAGCCATAAAAGCCTGCGCGATCGTAGGCCTCGGCCAATTTGAGGCGATCCTCGAAATGCCGGGTCAACGGCTGGCCGCTGTCGTCCAGATGGTCGAAGATCCCGAAACGCATCATCGCCTCCTCAATCTTTTAGCTTGTGTCGTCGCCGCCGCAATGACCCCGTCATCCCGGCGCAAGCGGGAATGACGAATAGGGGACTGAATCTTCGGCAATTGTTTTGACTTGTGTCAGATCCGGATCACGACTTTGCCGACATGCCGGTCGGCTTCGAGATAGGCCTGCGCGTCAGCGAGCTCGCTCAGCGCGAACGAGCGATCGACGATCGGACGCAAGCTGCCATCGCTCAATGCCGGCATCAGATCGGCGACAAACCGCTTTGTCGATTCCGCACGCTGGGCCGGTTTGCGCAGCCGGTTGCTGACCCCGTAGAGGTGCAGGCGGCGCAACGCCAGCCGATCGAGATCGAGCTCGCCCTTCAACACCCCGCTCATCCGGCCGATGGTGACGAAACGGCCGCCGACGGCGAGCGCGTCGAGGCAGGCGGGGAAGATGTCGCCGCCGATATTGTCGACGATCATGTCGACGCCGTCCGCGCCGATCACCGGCGCGATCGCGGCGCCAAACCCGTCGCTGCCGGTGACTACACCCGCATCGAGCCCGTATTCCTTGAGCTTTTCCAGCTTTTCGGCCGATCGCGAGGTGCCGATTACCGTGGCGCCGATCAGCTTGGCCAGCGCCAGGGTCGCGACGCCAACCCCGGAGGCTGCGGCGGTCACCAGCACGGTTTCGCCGGCGCGCAATTGGGCGCTCGCATGGAGCGCGTCGTGCACCACGACAAAGACGATCGGGACACAGGCCGCTTCTTCCCAAGACAGCGCTGCGGGGGCCGGCATGGCCTCGCGCATATCGATCAGCGCGTATTCGGCAAAGCCGCCGGTGCAGCGGCCCATCACCCGGTCGCCCGGCTTGAACCCGGTGACGCCGGCCCCGACCGCGACGATTTCGCCCGCGGCGTCGCCGCCGCCGGGCCGTTCGGCCGGTGCGGGTTTACCCGGTTCGGGCTTCAGGTTGCGGAGGGCGCGAAACTCGGCCCGGTTTAGCGACGACGCGTAAACCCGGGCCAGAACGTGGCCGGGGCTGACGACCGGCCGTTGCACATCGCGGATGTCCCAGAGGCCGCCTTCGGCGCCCGGCACCATGATTGCCGCCTGCATGTTCTGATCTCCCTGCCGCATTCCGATCCGGCGCCCAGCTTCCGTCAGGGTGCGGTGTCGGACCAGCATTTCATCAGGGTGTTCGAGGGACGGGTCTCGTCGAGCAGCTTCATCGCGGTTTCGATCCCGGCGACCGGAAGACCCTTGGCGTCGAGCAGCCCGATCTGCACCAGCACGCTCGCCTGGTCCCAATAGATGTGCTCGTGACAGAGCTTGTCGCCGCGGAAGCCGACGATGGCGACGAGCGGCACCTCGACCCGACGGCCGGTTGGCGGCACGCCCGGCAGCATCCAGTCGATCTCGACATCGTGGGTGAACGACACCACCATCTCGTCGACGACGCGGTCGGCGCCAATCGTGCGCGAGATCGGCACCATCTTGATGTCCTTTGGGCATTTCGGGATGAAATGGCCGGCATAAAACCGAGCGAGATCGCGCGCGCCGACGCCGCCGGTCATCACCGGCACATGGTTGACATAGGGGTCCGCCACCATCGTGCGCATGGTTGCGGCAACGTCGCGGGTGACGAATTCGTACCGGGTGTGCGCTTCCCACAGCGCCTCGAGGTCGTAATGCGGCCCGATCGCCCGGCGCAACAGCGCGATCGAGCGCGAATGCGCAAGGCCCGCCGCGGCCCGGTGGTAATCCGCTGAGGAGTTGCGCTCGAACCCGCGCACCGTGCCGGGATAAGCATGAATCGCGATTTCCGGACGGCCGGCAGAGGCGGCGGTGCTTTGCCCGACCGCTTCGGGGAGCGCAGCGGCGTCTTTCTCGGCGAGATGCACGACCAGCGGGCAGGAAATGCGTGGGATCAGGTCGAGCAGGCCGGCGACGCCGGCGCCGCAATAGGCTACCGCCCCGTCGATGCCGGGCTCAGCCGCCGCGCGGCAGGCGGGCATGCCGCCGCGGCCAAATCCGAGCACGCCGAGTTTGCCGGTGCATTCGGGACGAGCGCGCAACGCCTGCACGGCGGCGGCCAGCTCGGTGTCGAACCGGTCGGGCCACAAGACCGCATAGCCTTCGGCGGCGTAAAGATCGGCAATCTCCCGACCGGCGGTTTCGGCCAGCAGCAGCAGCCCCGGCCCATGCCCGGCCTCGGGAACCGCGAGATAGGCGCGGCTGCCATTGCCGCCCGCATCGAGGCCGATCGACGGTCCGGACATGGTTTCCTCCTCTGCCGCTGCCGCAGCCCGATTACGCGACGAGGCCAGGCTTGATGTCCCGATCGGCGCGTCAGCCGCGGTTGAAGGCCGGCATCACGTCGCGGGCGAACCAGCGCAGCTGGTCCTTGAACTCGTCGGGCGGCAGGCCTTCGGCCCAGTGGATCATGAAATCCTCGAGGCCGGGGTATTTCGCCTCGATCGATTTGATGCCGTCGATGACCTCCGCCGGCGTGCCGCAGAACCACGCCTTTTGCGCGACGCCATCGGCCAGCGAAGGCACCCGCACCGGGGCGCCGGGGGTGCCCCAGGTGCGGCCCGCTTCGTCGGCGTAGCGGACAAAGCCGAACGGCGCGAACCATTTGTAGCGCTCGTCATGCGACGGCTCGACCCGGCGCATCGCCTCGTCGCGGCTGTCGGCGAGGTAGAGGCCGGCGCCCCAGATCATGTCCTGGCCGAGCGCCACATTGCGGCCGTGGCGGTGGCAGGCGGCATGATAGGCGCGCACCACGTCGTCGAGGATCTTCTCGCCGTTCAAGGTCACCATCGCCTTGATGCCGTATTGCGCCATCATGTCGATGGTCCGGCCGCTGGCGATCGGCATCCAGATCTCGACTGGCAGGTGCTTCGGCCGCGGCACGCAGGTGATCTCTTCGAGCTGATAGCCGCGATAGGGAACCGCGGGCGGACACTCGAAATACTTGCCCTGGTGGCGGAACGACCCCTCGTTGAAGCATTGCAACAGGAGTTGCAGCCCCTCCTCGAAGATCGCGCGGTTGGCCTCGGTGTCGAGCAACGGCGCGCCGAAACTCTCGACCTCGCGGGTGTGATAGCCGCGGCCGACCCCCATGATCACCCGCCCGTCGGTGACAATGTCGGCCATCGCATAATCTTCGGCGAGGCGGATCGGGTGCCACATCGGCAGGATGTTGAAGCCGCAGCCGAATTTGAGCCGCTTGGTCTGCGTCGCCAGCCACAGCCCGAGCTGGATCAGGTTCGGCAGGCATTCATAGCCCTCGTGCTGGAAATGGTGCTCCGCCGTCCACAGCGCGTAATAGCCTTCCTCGTCCATGACCCGGGCGATGTCGCGCGCGGTCCAGAACACCTCGGACAACCGCTCGTTCGAATAGCGGCGATCGTTCGCCGGGGTGCCGTCGGCGCCGATATTGTCGAGCGCGATCTGGCCGACATAGAGGGAGTGAAACCGCTTGATCATGGCGTCGTCCTACCTCCGTCCGGGGGGTCAACAATCGCCGGCTCCTATATCACGTTGCCGTCGCCCCCGCGACAGCGGCGGCCGCCGCTTGCCGAGCCAGCCCCGCCCCGCCGCCGAAATTCCCGTTGAACCGGGAATTAACCGGGAAAATTTTGCCGCCGGCATGGTCGGTCAGCCGAAAAAATACGCTCTATCAATGCGTTGCGGTGCCATCCGGCGAATTTTGCCGGTGCGGAACCGGGAATTTGTTTGGCGATAGCCGGGAACAGAAATCACCGAACCGGGAATTCACGAGAATTCCAATACTTGGATTATCCTAGTGATTATTTGTACAGATCTGAGCCCTTATTGTCAAGCATTTGGAGTCTGGGCCTCGATTTGAAAAGAGGCGTCGGCAAAACGGGTTCGACACACTAGTGGCGATAACCAATCGGATGACTCTCCCTCATGGACCCGGCGTCGAGATTGCGTCGTCGCTCCGCTCCTCGCAATGACAGCCATTCGAGGGGTCATTGCGAGCAAAGCGAAGCAATCCCGGTGACGCCGAGCCGAAGTCAAATGTCAGCTTCGCACCACTAGCGGAACCTCGTCGGCTCGCGTCCAGGCCTGAATCAGTTCTCAAAGGGCATCGAGCCGGTGCGCCAAATTGCGCCAGAAATGGAAGCCGGCGATCAGGCGCTCGGTAAGCTATTGATTGTCATGGAGCGGGTGAAGGGAATCGAACCCTCGTCGTAAGCTTGGGAAGCTTCTGCTCTGCCATTGAGCTACACCCGCATCGCCGCCGATGATAAGCGATCGGCGGCCGCCTTCAAGCGCCTTTCGCCGCCGGGGGATCGCAGGGAACCGTCCCCATATTCGCCGGCAGGCACACTTCGAGGATCTCGACATCGTCCGAGGTGCGGATCTCGTTGTGCCGCATGCCGCCCGGGATGAAGCAGGAATCGCCGGCTTCGAGGCGGCAGCTGGTGCCGTCTTCGAATTCGAGCTCGACCGAGCCCTTGAGCGTATAGACGAACTGGCCCTCGCAGACGTGATAATGCCAGCCGGTCGGTTCGGTCATGCCGGTGACCGCCGACATCACCTGCGCCCGCATCCACCCCTCACTCGCCCCGGTGACGCCGAGGTCGCGGTATTTGAAAAAATTGCGCCGGCCTTCGACGTAATCCGGCGTTTTCGCGGTGGTCACCGCGACCTTCATCTTGGGCTCGGCCATCTTGGGCTCGGCCGGAGCCGCTGGCCTGCTTAGTGTCGCCGCTGCACTCGCCATCTCGCATCCTCCCGATGAAACCGCCGTGATCATAGCAGCGCTTTGCCGACCGATGCTATCCTGCCGGCTGCGTCTCAGAGGAGGATCGGATGGCGAACATACCCGGAGCGGTGACCGACCCCAGCCGCGTGCGCGGCGAGGCTATCGAGTTCAACAGCGGCGGCGACACGATCACCGGCTATCTGGCGCGACCGAGCCAGCCGGGCCGTTATCCCGGCATCGTCGTCATCCACGAAGCCTTTGGCTTGGTCGAGCACATCCGCGACGTCGCCCGGCGGTTTGCCAATATCGGCTACAATGCGCTGGCGCCCGACCTCTATGCGCGCAAGGGCGCCCCCGATCCGAGCGACATGAATTCGGTCATGCCGGTCATGTTCGGCAAGCCCGATGCCGAGGCGGTGCAGGATCTTGAAGCGGCGGCGGCCCATCTGCGCGGGCTCGCCGGCGGGTCCGGCAAGATCGGCGCGATCGGCTTCTGCTCGGGCGGGCGCCAGACCCTGCTGTTCGCGTGCAGCAGCGCCAAGGTCGACGCGGCGGTGGATTGCTGGGGCGGCTTCATCCATCGCGCCACGCCCGACGCCGAGACCACGCCGGCCCGGCCGACGGCGATCCTCGACCTGGTCGGCCGGCTTGGCTGCCCGCTCTTTGCGGTGTTCGGCGACGAGGACCAGAACCCCTCGATCGCGCAATCGGAGGAATTGCGGAAGCGGGCGCAGGCCGCCGGCAAGGATGTGACGATCAAGGTCTACCAGAACGCCCCTCACGCCTTTCTGGCCGATTACCGGCCGAGCTATCGCGAAGGCCCCGCCGCCGAACTGTGGCATGACGCCGTCGGCTTTTTCGACAAGCATTTGAAATCCTAGGGTGCGAGCGGGCGAAACCGGATCGGCCTCTGACCGCTCGCCGCCGTCTCACCCTGGCTCGGGCTCGCGGCGGTAGCTCAGCACCTTGGAAAAATAGGCGGGGAACCGCTCGGCCGGGGCAAAGCCGGGGCTTGTCAGCCGGTCGAGATCTTCGCGCAAATAGCTCGCGTAATAGGGCTCGTGAAAACCGGCCGGGAAGGATTCGAGCATCGCGTCGTAATCGGGCTCGTCGCCGGTTTGCAGCGAATCAACCAGGATCAGGGTTCCGCCCGGCTGCAGCACCCGCCGAATCTCGCCGATGACTGCCCGCCGAATCCGCGGCGGCAGTTCGTGAAACAGGTAGATGCAGGTGACGACGCTGAATTCCCGATCGGCGAACGGCATCGCTTCGGCCGCACCCTCGACCAGGCGGGTGCGCGACCACGGCGCCAATTCGCGCCGCGCGACCGCGAGATAGTGCGGCGACAGGTCGAGCCCGGTCACGTGCAGCCGCGGCTGGTTGGTCTTGACCTCGCGCAGAAAGCGCCCGGTGCCGCAGGCGAGATCCAGCATCCGCGCCGCGCCGCGCCCGTCGGTCGCCGCCTGGGCGAGCGCGCGTTTGAGCGGCACCAGCGCCTGGCGCCGCATCGCCGCCGCCCCGCCGCCGAACAATACCTCGACCTGGTGATCGTAGCGCTCGGCCGAGGCGTCGCTCAGATAGCCGTCGCTTTGAAAATGGAATTTCTGCAGGTAGTAGCGCGGGTAGGGGCCGTTCGGCGCCTGGCTGAGCAACCGCTCCGCGGGCTCGCCATGCCGCCGCTGATCGACCGCGGCGAGGTCGGCAAAAAAATCGACGGCGCGGCGGATCGCCGCCAGCGGGCTGCCGAGATCGCCGGCCGGCGGCGCGTAGTATCCGGCCTCGATGTTGCGCCAATCCTGCTCGATCAGCGCCCGCAGATCGCCGAGGATGCGCCGCCGATCCGGCATCGGCCGCCCGCGCAGCACTTCCGGCAATGGCACCGCCCGGCTCAGCCGCGCCGCCAGCAGCTTCTGGCCGAAGAACCAGCCGACGCGCGCCATCTGCACGGCATCGAAGGCGAGCTTGTCGAGGGTGTGTGGCGTCGGCATCGCGCTACAGCAGGCGCCCCGCCGGCGGCGCTTTGCCAGGGGTTGCCGTCGGGCTCGCCCGCGGCAGGCAAATGCCCGGGTTCATGCGCGGTCCGGCTCGCCATAGCGTATCGCCAGCACCTCGATCTGCTCGATGCCGGCGGGGGCGCGCAATTCGACGGTGTCGCCTTCGCGCGCCTTGATCAGCGCCCGGGCGATCGGAGATATCCAGCTGACCTGGCCGCGCGACAAATCGGCCTCGTCGACGCCGACGATCGTGACCGTGGTCAAGCTGCCGCGCTCGCTGGCATAGGTGACGGTCGCGCCGAAAAACACCTGGTCGCGCCGCTTCTGCTGGGTCGGGTCGACCACCGCGGCATTCTCCAGCCGCTTGGTCAGAAAGCGGATGCGCCGGTCGATCTCGCGCAGGCGGCGTTTGCCGTAGATGTAATCGCCGTTTTCCGAGCGATCGCCGTTGCCGGCCGCCCAGGCGACGGTTTCGACGGTTTTCGGACGCTCCGCCCGCAACAGCTGGTGCAGCTCGTCCTGGAGCTGGCGATGGCCATTCGGGGTCATGTAATTCTTGATCCCGGCCGGGAGCTGCGGCGGCTCGTCGGGCAGATCGACTTCGTCCTCGGTTTCCTTGACGAAGGCTTTGCTCATCAGATCACCTTTTCCTCGCGCAGCCCGGCGATCTCCGCCGCGCTATAGCCGAGGCTCGCCAGAATCTCCTCGGTGTGCTCGCCGAGCAGCGGCGCGGGGCGGCGATAGGCGCCGGGAGTCTCGGACAGTTCGATCGGGGTCGGCGCCAGCGGCAGGGTGCCGGCGAGCGTCGGATAGGTCACTTCTTCGAGCAGATGGGCGGCCCGGATATGCTGATCGTCGAGCGCCTGCTGCGGCGAATAGACCCGGCCGGCGACGATGTTGGCCGCTTCGAGCGCGGCCAAGGCCTCGGCGCAGCTGCGCTCGGCGCACCATTCGCTCATCCGCGCGGCAATCGCCGCCCCGTTGTCGGCGCGCGACTGGTCGTCGGCAAAGCGCGGGTCGGCGAGCCAATGCGCCTCGCCGATCATCCGGCTCCAGCGCCGGAACATCGCCGGGCCGATCACGGTGGCGACGATCCAGCCGTCCCGGCAGGGATAGAGGTCGGCCGGCGCCGAGTTGAAGCCGCGATTGAGGGTCGCGACGCGATCGACCCCGGTCAATGCCTGCTCGATCAGCGTGGCGTTGGCAAAGGCGATGGCGGTGCGCAGCAGCGCGCCCTCGACCTTCTGCCCCTGCCCGGTCTTGCCGCGCTCGAGCAACGCCGCCAAGGTGCCGAAGGCCGACAGGCAGGCGGTGCCGAAATCGACCCAGGGCAGTTTGATCGCGATCGGCTGCTCGGGCGTGCCGGACAGATAGGCCGCCCCGCTCATCGCCTGGCCGATGCCGTCGAAACCATGCTTGTGCGAAAGCGGGCCGCCGGCGCCAAAGCCGGTGACCGTGGTCAGGATGATGTCGGGCTTGACGAGGCGCAAACTGTCGAGGTCGAGGGCCAGCGCGCGCAGCACCTGCGGCGGCAGGTTGGCGACCACCACATCGGCGCTCGCGACCAGCCGGCGCACGATCTCGCGGCCTTTGGGCGCGGCCGGGTCCAGGGTCATGCCGAGCTTGTTGCGGTTCATCGCCAGAAACATCGCGCCGCCGCCCTCGGGCCCGGCGCCGACCGGGATGAACCCGCGGTCCTCGCCGCCGCCCAACCGCTCGATGCGGATCACCTCGGCGCCGAGATCGGCGAGCAGGGCGGCGCAGAACGGTCCGGCGATGTAGCGCCCGAAATCGAGGACGCGAATGCCGTCGAGCACACCGGACACCGGAACCTCCTCTGATCCCGCGATCGGGGAAGCGCACAGCATAGCCGGCGCACCCGCTGTCGCCACCGTTTCCTGGAGCTGGTGCTGCGGGTTGCGGCGGCGGGGCAGCGGCGATAGGCTCGGGACCGCTTTATTGGACCCGATTTCGTGCAATATCTGAGCACCCGCGATCCCCGGCCGCACCCCCGCACCTTCACCTTCGAAGACGTGCTGCTGGCCGGGCTCGCCGAGGATGGCGGGCTCTATGTGCCGGCCCGGCTGCCGGCGCTTGGCGCCGAGGCGTTGCGCGGCTTTGCCGGCCTGCCCTATGCCGAACTGGCCGCCCGAATCGTGGCGTTGTTTGCCGGCGACATTTTCTCCATGGCCGAATTGCGGCCGATCGCCGAGCAGGCCTATCGCGGGTTCGGCCATGCCGCGGTGGCGCCGCTGGTGCAGCTCGACCAGCGGCTGTGGCTGTTGGAGCTGTTTCACGGGCCGACCCTCGCTTTCAAGGATCTGGCGTTGCAGCTCGTCGGGCTGCTGTTCGATGTCGCCCTGGCGCGGCGCCACCAGCAGGTGACGATCATCGGCGCCACCTCGGGCGATACCGGCTCGGCCGCGCTCGCTGCCTGCCGCGACCGCGACGCGATCGATATCTTCATCCTCTACCCGCATGGCCGCATTTCCGAGGTGCAGCGGCGGCAGATGACGACCGTCGACTCGGCGAACGCTCATGCCGTTGCGGTCGAGGGCACGTTCGACGACTGCCAGGATCTGGTCAAGGCCCTGTTCGCCGACCAGGAGTTGCGGCGGGGGCTGAACCTTGCCGCGGTCAATTCGATCAACTGGGCCCGCATCGCCGCCCAGACCGTGTATTATTTCGCCGCCGGCGCGGCGCTCGGGGCTCCGGCGCGGCCCTTGTCGTTCAGCGTGCCGACCGGCAATTTCGGCAATGTCTATGCCGGACACGTGGCTCGGCAGATGGGATTGCCGATCGCCGGGCTGGTGATCGGCACCAACCGCAACGATATCCTGGCCCGCTATATCGCCGATAGCGACATGACGGTCGCCCCGGTCGAGCCGAGCCTCAGCCCGAGCATGGACATCCAGGTATCGAGCAATTTCGAGCGCCTGCTGTTCGAACTGAAGGGTCGCAACGGCGCCGCCGTCGCCGAGGCGATGCGGCGGTTTCGCCGCGACGGCCGACTGCCGGCGGATGATCAGGCCTGGCGCACGGCGCGCGGCTTGTTTTCCGCCCACAAAGTCGACGACACTCTGACGATGCAGACGATCGCCGATACCTATGCCCGATCGGGCACTCTGATCGACCCCCATACCGCGGTCGCGGTGGCCGCCGCCCGCGCCGAATCCGGCGCGCGACCGGACGGGGCGCCGATGGTCGCGCTGGCTACCGCGCACCCGGCCAAGTTTCCCGAGGCGGTCGAGCGCGCGACCGGGATTCGCCCGGCGCCGCCGCCGGCCTTTGCCGAGCTGTTCGACAAGCCCGAGCGCCTGACGGTGCTGCCCAATGATTTCGACGCGGTGAAACGGTTCATTCGCGCCCATGCGCGGCGCGCAGGAGCAACAATATGACAGTGCGGGTTTCCACCCTGGCGAACGGGTTGCAGATCGCCACCGACCGGATCGACACGGTCGACACCGTCTCGCTTGGCATCTGGGTCGATGTCGGCACCCGGCATGAGCCGGCGGCGATCAACGGCGTCGCCCATTTTCTCGAGCACATGGCGTTCAAGGGGACCGAGCGGCGCAGCGCGCTGGCCATCGCCGAGGAGATCGAGGCGGTCGGCGGCCATCTCAACGCCTATACCTCGCGCGAGAGCACGGCCTACTACGCCAAGGTGCTGAAGGAGGATGTGCCGCTGGCGTTGGACATCCTGTCCGACATCCTGCAGCACTCGACCTTCGAGCCCGAGGAGATGGAGCGCGAGCGCGCGGTGATCCTGCAGGAGATCGGACAGGCCAACGACACCCCGGACGACATCATCTTCGATCATTTTCAGGAATGCGCCTTTCCCGACCAGGCGATGGGCCGGCCGGTGCTGGGCCGGCCGGAGATCATCCGCCGGCTCGGCCGCGACGAAGTCACCGCCTATCTGCGCGACCATTACGGCGCGCGGCGGATGGTGCTGGCGGCGGCCGGCAACCTCGACCACGACCGGTTTGCCGGATTGGCCGAAAAGCTGCTCTCCGATCTGCCCGCCGAACGTCCGGTGACCAGCGAGCCGGCGCGCTATGCCGGCGGCGACCGGCGCGAGCAGCGCGATCTCGAACAGCTGCACCTGGTCCTGGGATTTCCGGGGGTGACCCTCGACGACCCCGATTTTTATGCGGCCGCGGTGCTGTCGACCGCGTTCGGCGGCGGCATGTCCTCGCGGCTGTTCCAGGAGATTCGCGAGAAACGCGGGCTGGTCTATACGATCCATTGCTTTGCCCACAGCTATCGCGACGGCGGATTGTTCGGGATCTACGCCGGGACCGGCGAGGACGAGGTCGCCGAATTGGTGCCGGCATTGTGCGAGGAGGCGCGAAAGCTCGAAGACGGGCTGGGCGCGGTCGAGCTGGCCCGGGCCAAAACCCAGATGAAGGCGGGCCTGCTGATGTCGCTCGAAAGCACCTCGGCGCGCTGCGAGCAATTGGCGCAACATCTGCTGATCCACGGCACCCCGTTCGACCCGCCGGAAATCGTGCGCCGCATCGAGATGGTCGACGATGCCGCGATCGCGCGCGTCGTCGGCCGCTGGCGCGCCGGCCTGCCAACGCTTACCGCGCTCGGGCCGCTGAGCCGGCTCGAAGATTTCGGCCGCGTGCAGGCGCGGCTCGCCGCCTAACCTAGCGATCGCGATGGCGCCGCAGCGCAAATCCTTTCCACGCCTGTTTCTGTCCCGCTCGGACCCGTTTCGGCTCAGCGGCAAGCGCGTCTATCTGCGCGCGCCCGAGCGCGGCGATTGGGAAGCCTGGGCCGGGCTGCGCGCCCATTCGCGGCAATTTCTCGAACCTTGGGAGCCGAGTTGGCCGGTCGACGCGTTGTCCCGGCTGAGCTTTCGCTCGCGCATTGCCCGTTACGCCGAGGATTGGCGCACCGACCAGGCCTATAATTTCTTCATTTTCGCGCAAGACGATGTGCTGGTCGGCGGGATCGGCCTGTCCAATGTGCGCCGCGGCGTTTCGGAGACGGCGAGCCTCGGCTATTGGGTCGGCGAGCCGTTCGCGCGCCAGGGATATATGAGCGGGGCGCTGCCGCTGGTCCTCGAATTCTCGTTCGGCCGGCTGCGCCTGCACCGGGTCGAGGCCGCCTGTCTGCCGACCAACATTCCCAGCCGGGCCTTGCTGGTCCGGGCCGGCTTCCACCAGGAAGGCTACGCCCGCCAATATTTGTGCATCGAAGGCAAATGGCAGGACCACCTGCTATTTGCCATTCTGAACGCCGATTGGCAGCGCTAGCCCAGCCCGGCCTGGAGAACGCGCCGGCTATCCTGCGAACGCCGGCTTATGCCGCCGCTGCCGGGGCCAGCGCCACCGCGGCTTCGCTGGTCAGCAGCAGGAAGGTGAAGGATTCCTGCAGGTAGAGCCGGACCGCGGTGTCGGTGTGGCTCAGATAGCCGATCGAGAAATCCTGGCCGATATGCAAGTCGAAATCGCCGCCGCGGGTGGTCAGGACAAAGCCGCCGGCGATGGCCGGAGCCCAGATGATTTCGGTCTCGACCAGCCGATGGAGATGCTGGATTACTGGATAGCCGTGGTCTCTCGCCTCGGCCACCGCGGTATAGGGCTCGGCCCCCAGCACCACCGAATAGGGGCCGTTGACGCCGACTAGGCGCAATTCGCTCAGCGCGTGGGCGATCGCGTCCGGGTAGTCGGCCACATTCGCCGGCAGGGTCACCGCCGGGTTGCTGGCGCCCCCGCGAATGCCCTGGATGCCGGCCGCCGCATAGCCTTCGAAAATCGCGCCATCCTCGGCAAAGGCGATCTTTTTCGCGGCGTCCTTGGCTGGCTGCCAGTCGGAATCATTGGCGCCGCGTTCGACATCGTCGATCATCTGGCGGTCGAGCTCAAACGGCACGCGCAGTTCGACCAGTGCCTTGACCTCGCGCTGGCGCGAGAGGATGCCGTCCCCCGGCGCCGAGATGCTCCGCAAATGCCCGGTGCCAACCGCCGAGAGGCCGGTGCCCGCCGGCCCCTGCACATCGACCAGGCGCCGCCCGGCCAGGTAGCGCTTCAGGGTGCGCGCCGCCTCTTCCTCGATCTGCGCCCAGGCCCCATCGGAAATCGGCGCCAGCTCGCGATGCAGGTTATTCATTCCGGGGTCTCTCTCTGAGGGAGCCGATGCCCAGCGAACCATCGCGCATCGACCGGGTGGGTTGCGGAAGATCGACCGCCGCGGCCGCCTCGGGCGGGTCGACGATCACATTCTCCAGAAATGTCGCGCTCGGCGCGAAGAACAGATTGCCGGTGACGGCGCGGCTGAAATCGAGAATGCGGTCGTAATTGCCGGGCGGGCGCCCCACGAACATGTTTTCGAGCATCTGCTCGATGGTCCGCGGCGAGCGGCTGTAGCCGATGAAATAGGTGCCGAAATCGCCCTTGCCAACCTCGCCGAACGGCATGTTGTCGCGCAGGATTTTGACCTCTTCGCCGTTTTCGACGATCACCGTCAGCGCATTGTGCGCCGAACTCGGCTTGATCGTGTCGTCGAGCTCGACATTGGACAATTTGGTGCGGCCGATGATGCGTTCCTGCGCCTCGGTCGGCAATGCGTTCCATCCCGCGAGGTCGTGCAGATATTTCTGCACGATCACATAGCTGCCGCCGGCGAACGCGGCGTCTTCGGCGCCGACCAGCACGGCGTCGACCGCGGCCTGACCCTCGGGGTTCTCGGTGCCGTCGACGAAACCCAGCAGATCGCGCTGATCGAAATAGCTGAAGCCGTGCACCTCGTCCTCGACCGAGACTGCGGCGCCGAGCCGCCCGATGATCTGCGCCGCCAGCTCGAAGCACAGATCCATGCGCTGGGCGCGGATATGGAACAGGATATCGCCCGGCGTGGCGACGGCATGGCGCGCCCCGCCGCGGAATTCCCGGAACGGATGCAGTTCCGCCGGGCGCGGGTTCGCCGAACAGCCGATCCCAGATCTGCGAGCCCAGCGCCATCACGCAGGACAGCCGGCCTTCGAGGTCGCGAAACCCGACCGCGCGCACCAGCGTGCCGAGGTCGGCGCACAGCGACCGCACCGCGGTCTCGGCCTCGTCGCCGAGGTCGACGGTGACGACCAGAAAGATCGCCGCCGCGGTCAGCGCCGCCGCCGTCGGCTGCGGCACGGCGCTCGGACCACCCGTTGCCGCGGGCGTCGTCATCGGATCGGACTCCTATTGCCTGATGCGCGATCTGCGACCGCGAGATTAGCGCGTGCCTCGCCGCCGACGATGCGACACACGGTCCCTAGGCGCAAGCTCGCGCGATGCATGGTCGAAATCCGTTCACGCCGGGCCGCGCGGGTCTCTCGCCGCGACGATCGCCAGAGGCGGCTGCTGCCAGAGGCACTCGACCGCGGCAAAGCCGGCCTCCGCGATCGTGCGCAACTGCGCCTCGATCCCACCGATCAGATCGAATAGATCGTAGTCGAGAAACACGCCGGCGGGCTTCAGCACCCCGGCGATCGCCCGGTAGCAGGCGGCGATCTGCCCTGGATCGCGCAGGTTGTGGATGGCAATCGCCGAGACCGCGAGGTCGAACGGGGCGCCGACCCCATCGGTCCATGCCGGATCGCGCAAATCGCCGATCGCGTATTTGACCTGTGCGCCATGGGCCGCGAGCCGCCGGCGCGCCTGATCCAGCATCGGCAGCGCATAATCCTGCAGCGTCACCACGGCGCGGGGAAAGGCGCGCAGCACCTCTTCGGTCACGACGCCGTAGCCGCCGCCGACATCGAGCACGCTGATCGCGCGATCGGCGGCAAACGGGGCGGCGGCGAGCATCTGCCGCAGGCGCCGGCGGCGCTCCTCGTCGCGAGTCAGGTCGCGCGCGATCCATTCATCGACATAGCTCGGCGAATGCCAATCGTGATGATCGACCGAAATCGGCTCATTTGCCGGAGACATGGCCTGCCCTCCTGTTCAGCGCAGCGCAAAACCGAGGCTCTCCAATGCCTGGCGAATGCGGTCGCGGCCGTGCAGCGATGCTGTCGTCTTGACCCGGTTCGTGGCCTGCTGCGTCCAGTCGGTTTCGGTCATCCGCTGCTCGCGCTGGAACGCGCGGATGCGCCGGTCGTAATCGGTGAAGGCGGCCGATTGCGCCGCCGCCGAATATTGCTCGCGGTGCAGCACCGCCGATTGCGGCAGGCGCGGCTTGACCCCGGTCGCCACCGCCGGGTCCGGATAGCCGACGCACATGCCGAACAGCGCCATCACATGCGCCGGCAGCCCGAGTTCGGCCGCGACCGCCTCCGGCTGGTTGCGCATCGCGCCGATCAGAACATAGCCGAGGCCCAGCGACTCCAGCGCGATCGCGGCATTCTGCGCCGCCAGCGCCGCATCGACGACGCCGACGATGAACGGTTCGAGATAGTCGAGGCCTTCGAGCACGATCTGCCGCTCCTCGGCCGCCAGACGAAGCCGCGCCAGGTCGACGCACCAGACCAGGTAGAGCGGACATTGCACGATATGCTTCTGCCCCGATCCCAATTCGGCGAGCCGCGCCTTGCGGGCCGGGTCCTCGACGGCGACGACGCTCCAGGTCTGCAAATTCGACGAGGTCGAGGCCGATTGCGCTGCGGCAATCAGGCGCTCCAGCGTTCCTTCGGGCAGCGGATCGGGCAAATAGGCGCGCACCGAGCGATGCCCGAGGATCGTCGCCAGGGTCTCGTTCCACGGACCCGCCGCGACGGCGCCGTCGCGATAGCGCGCATCGATCAGCGCGCCCGGCGTCGGCCTGGCTTCGGCCCCCGAAGAAGAATTTGCGGTCACTCTCGCCATCCTCATTTTTCATGATTGTCCCGGCGAGAGCTTGCGACGGTGACCGGGTTGTGACAACCAGAAGATCGACAAACCCGCGATGACGGAGTGGACACAAGATGCCGCGCTATGATTTCGACCTGTTCACGATCGGTGCCGGCTCCGGCGGGGTGGCGGGTTCGCGGCGCGCCGCCGGTTATGGCGCGCGCGTCGCGATCTGCGAGGAATTGCGGGTCGGCGGCACCTGCGTGCTGCGCGGCTGCGTGCCGAAAAAGCTGCTGGTCTACGGCGCGCAATTCGCCGACGCCTTTGCCGACGCCGCCGGCTTTGGCTGGACCGTGCCGCCGGCGCGGTTCGACTGGCCGAGCCTGATCGCCGCCAAGGACAACGAAATCGGCCGTCTGTCGCAAATCTACATCAATATGCTGAACAACAGCGGCGTCGAGATCATCGACGGCCGCGGCGTCGTCTGCGACGCGCACACGGTCGAGGTCGCCGGGCAGACCTATACCGCCGACAAGATCCTGATCGCCGTCGGCGGCCACCCGACCGTCCCCAATATTCCCGGCATCGAGCACGTGATCTCGTCGAACGAGGCGCTCGACCTGCCGACCCTGCCGCGCCGCGTGGTGATCGTCGGCGGCGGCTATATCGCCGTCGAGTTCGCCGGCATCTTCAACGGGTTCGGCAGCGAGGTCGTCGAGATCATCCGGCGCGAGGACCTGCTGCACGGCTTCGACGACGATTTGCGGGTGGCCTTGGCGCAGGAGATGCGCGGCCGCGGGGTCGAGATCCACACCCGCACCCAGATCGCCCGCATCGTCAAGGCGCCGCGCGAGGGCTATTCGGTGTTTACCACCCATGGGCAGGAGATCTCGGCCGATCTGGTCATGTACGCGACCGGGCGCAAGCCGAACACGCGCGGGCTCGGCCTCGCCGAAGCGCAGGTCAAGCTCAACGACAACGGGGCGGTGGTCGTCGATGAATGGCAGCGCTCGACCGTGCCCAACATCTACGCCGTCGGCGACGTGACCGATCGGATCAACCTGACCCCGGTCGCGATCGGCGAAGGCCGGGCCATCGCCGAGACCCTCTACAACAACAACCCGATCAAGATGGACCACCGCGACGTGCCCTCGGCGGTGTTCAGCCAGCCGCCGATCGGGGCGGTCGGACTGACCGAGGAGGAGGCGCGGCGCGAATACGGCGACATCGACATCTACAGCGCCCGCTTCAAGCCGATGAAGAATACGCTGTCCGGACGCGACGAGCGCACCTTGATGAAGCTCGTGGTCGACGCCAACAGCGACCGGGTGCTCGGCTGCCACATGCTCGGCCCCGACGCGCCCGAGATCGTCCAGGGCCTCGCGATCGCGGTCAAATGCGGGGCCACCAAAAAAATGTTTGACCAAACGGTCGGCATCCACCCGAGCGCCGCCGAGGAATTCGTAACCATGCGCGAGAAGGTTGCCCGGCCAAAGCTCGCCGCGGAATAGCCCCCGCTGCGATTGACCGTGGTTTCGCGAGTTTGCTAAGGTCGTCTTAGCGAACTTGCGAAGGACTGTCATGGCCGCAACCTATGGCCGGCCGGCCGCGAACGACTGCGCCGCGATCGCCGCCCAGTGCGCGCGAAAACTATTGGAGCTTCGCGCCCGAAACGGCGAGACGCAGCGCGAGCTGGCGCAGCGGCTCAGCATGACCGAGTCGATGATCTCGCGCCTCGAACGCGGCGATCACGTGCCGAACCTCAAGACCTTGTGCCGCATCGCCGAGGCCTTTGGCCGGCGCCTCGAAATCGTCTTTCACGAGCACGAACACACCCATCCCGACGGCACCCGCCATTCGCACCCGCACACCCATCCCGACCCCGATCACCGGCATGGGCATGGGCATGGGCATGGGGATGATGTCGGCCAAGGCGACGAGCGATGATCCGGTCCCCGGAATTGCTGCTGGTCGGCGCCGTCACCGCGGTCGGGGTATTGCACACGATCGTCCCGGACCACTGGCTGCCGATCGCCCTGATCGCCCGCGAGCGGGGCTGGTCGAAAGCCGAAACCGCGCGCGCGGCAATGCAAGCCGGGACCGGGCATGTGTTGTCCACGCTGGTGATCGCGCTGGCCGTCTGGGCCGCCGGGATCGCCGTTGCCCGGCATTTCGGCCAGGTTGTCGACGCGGCCTCCGGCGTCGCTCTGATCGGCTTTGGCGGCTGGGTCGCCTGGTCGGCCTGGCGTGAGCTGCACCCACCCGGCGGCGCTCGGCACCGGAGCGGCCACGGCCAGCAGCCGGCGCATTCGCACGGACATCACCACGGGCACGGGCACCAGCACGAGCATCCGCATCCGCATCCGCATCCGGATGAGGCGGGCCAGCCGCTCGGGCATATGCCGGCGATCGCGGACGACCGGCTCTATGCCCCGTTGCGGGGCGATGCCGCGCGGCTGACCCGCCATGTCCACCTGCATCGGCATGGCGGCGGCGCCGCCCATCTGCATTGGCACGACCATCTGCCGGCGACCGCCCACCCGGTCCTCGCCGCAGATGCGGCCGGGCCGCCACTGCACATCCACCGCCACAAGACGACGGCGCGCACCGCCTTGCTGCTGATCCTCGGCTCGTCGCCGATGGTCGAAGGGATCCCGGCGTTCTTCGCCGCCGGCAAATACGGCGCCCGGCTGATCGGACCGATGGCCGGCATGTTCGCGCTCAGCACGATCGCCACCTATGTCGTGCTGTGCGTCTGGTCGAGCGCTGGGCTGCGGCGGTTGCGGCTCGGCCCGGTCGAGCGTTACGGCGAGGTGCTGAGCGGCGCCGTCATCGCCCTGGTCGGACTGATCTTCGGCCTGTGGCCCGCGTTCTAGCGCGCCGGCTGCGCCAGTGCATTGCGCAGATCGCCGGTCCAGCGCGAGGCCGCGGCCAGCAGAAAGCCGATATCGGTCTGGGTCGTGACGAAGCGCACACCCTTGCGGATCAGCTCGACCTGACGCTCGACATTGCGCATGCCGCCGAGCCCGGCGAACTTGCCGTGCGCCTTGGCCGCCGCGATGGCCCGGTCGATCGCCGAGAAAATTTCCGGGTCGTCGAACTGGCCCGGTTTGCCGAGTGCGGTCAAAAGATCGTTGCTGCCGATATGGATCACGTCGACCCCGTCGACCGCGGCGATTTCCTCGATATTGCCGAGGCCCTCGCGCGTCTCGATCATGCAGACGACAAGGGTCGCCTGGTTCAGCAGCCGCATGCTGTCGCCGACCGGCATGGCGCGGTAATCGAACACCGGATAGCCGCCGCTGACTGAGCGTTTGCCGATCGGCGCGAATTTGGCGGCGTCGACCCCTCGCCGGGCGTCGGCGGCGTTGTTGACGTCGGGAAAGACGATCCCGGTGACGCCATTGTCAAGCAACAGCGAAGTGTCCGGGTCGGCGCAGCTGCGCACCCGGGCCAGGGGCGCCACGCCGCAGCCGAGTGCGGCCTGGGCGATGTGGCCGATCGTTTCCAGCGAAAACAGCGAATGCTGCACATCGATAAAGATGAAGTCGTGGCCGGTCGTGCGGGCGATGCGGGCGATGTCGCCGGACCGCGCGATCCGGACATTGAGGCCGAGCGCGACCTCGCCGGCCTGCATCCGCTCCTTGACCGGGTTGGTCAGCGTGGCATTGCCGGGTGCGGGCATTTCCATCCCCTGTTCTGGCGGGTACGATGCCGGGAATTAGCGGCCAGCGACGAATGAGGCAAGCGATGAGCGGGTTGGGACTGCCAAAGGCCGGACGCCCCGAGGAAATCGGATTGTCGGCGCAGCGGCTGGAACGGATCAGGACGACCTTGCAGCATGATGTCGAGCGCCGGCTGATCCCCGGCGGGGTCATGTTGATCGCGCGCGGCGGGCGGATCGGCTTTGCCGAGGCATTTGGCTGGCGCGACCGCGAGGCCGAGGCGCCGATGACGATCGACGCGATCTTTCGCGTCGCCTCGATGACCAAGCCGATGACCTCGGTCGCGGCGATGATCCTGGCCGAAATGGGACGCCTGCAGATCTCGGCCGCGGTCGCCGAATATCTGCCGGAGTTCAAGGAGCCCACGGTTGGCGTCGAGCGGGTGCGCGCCCGCCGCAGGATGACGGTGCAGGATCTGCTGCGCCATACCTCGGGGCTGACCTATGCCGCGTTCGGCGACTCGCCGGTGCAGATGCTCTGGCGCGACGCCGATCTGATGAACGAGAACCAGACCAACGCCGACCTCGTCGCCAAGCTCGCCCGTCTGCCATTGATGTTCGAGCCGGGGACGACCTGGGAATACAGCATGTCGACCGATGTGCTGGGCCGCGTCGTCGAGGTGGTTTCAGGCCAGAGCCTGGCCGATTTCTTTGCCGCGCAGATCACCGGGCCGCTCGGCATGAGCGACACCGCCTTCGAGGCGACCGGCGAGCGGGCCCGGCGGGTGGCCGAGCCGCAGGCTGATGCCGCGACCGGCGCCCGGCCGCCGATGCGCAACGTCGCCCGACCGCATCGCTGGGCCTCGGGCGGCGGCGGGCTGGTTTCGACCGCGGCGGATTACCTGCGCTTCTGCCAGATGCTGCTGAACGGCGGCGAACTCGACGGAACCCGGCTCTTGGCGCCAAAGACGATCCGGCACATGGCCTCGAACCATCTGCCCGCCAATGTCGGTTATGGCGAGACCGCGCGCGAGCGGTTCGGCGCCTTGGCGCCGGTGCCGGAGATGGGCTACGGCTTCGGTCTCGGTTTTGCGGTGCGCACCCAACCCGGCATGTCGCCGGTGCCGGGCTCGGTCGGCGAATATTTCTGGGGTGGGGTCACCGGCACCTATTTCTGGATCGATCCGGCCGAAGAGCTGATCGCGGTGCTGCTGCTCCAGGCCCCCGACCAGCGCCTCTACTACCGTTATCTGTCGCGCCAACTGGTCTACGCCGCGATCACCGGCCCGCTCGCGCGCTGAGGCCAGGATGCCAAGCGGTCTTCGGCCAAGTTTGCGCTTGCCAATTCGCCAGATGCGGCTCAATGTCGCGGCTGTTGAAATGGATTCGGCGGCACATTGGCACGAGTGATCAAATTTAGCGCAAGATACAGCAGTGTTAAGGTATACGGCCCAAGCTGCTCGACCGCTCTCGATCCCGCCGGGTAGCGACGCGTCGGAATTTTTTACGGCGATTGCCGATTTTTGATTACATCGCATCGCCGGCTCGACAGCAAAGGACAGTAATAGTTCCTAAGCGCACATCTTTGATATTGCGCGAAATTTGGTGCGTCCCGGGAACAGGGCAACTTTCCGGCGAACCGGCCGTTCCTTACAGAGACGTGCTGCTTACCGTCGGGATTTCTTACAACTCACCCTGGCGAATCAGTCAAGCTATTGAAAAATTTGTGATCTGAGAAATGGCACGATGATTGCTCTCGATCGGGTAAGGCCGCAGAATCCCATCTCGGGAAAAACGCTTGGCTGCGTCCGAATGCAGAGCCGGAACGGAATGAGGTTGATGATGCGCTTTTCGATTTTGCTGCGGGCTGCCGCCCCGGCCGTGTTGCTGTTGGCAATGTCCCAGGCAAACGCCGCCCTGGTGACCGACGATGTCACCTTTAGCGCCCCATTCACCAACGCGGCCGATTATGGAGGGGGCACCAACGCCTCCGGCTTTACCAGCGGGGCGACGCCGGTTTCGGTGACGGGCTCCTTTACCATTGTGTTCGACCCGACCCTGACCTACACCGACGACACCGCCGCCATCACCAATCCGGTTTTGAATAGTATTACGTCAGATTCGGCGTTTGCCTTCGATTATTCTCCGACCGGAAATGGCAACGGGGCCGCGGATGAACTTGTCCTCGGCGGTGTTGCCGACGGAGCGTGTTGTTTCTCTTTAACGAACCCGGTCCCTAATGACTTTTATCTTCACATACTCAATTTTACATCGAGTCCTACATTCGACCAGCTAGGATATGGTCAGGCGACGCCGAATGTCTATTTCTACACCCTTAACGGCTCTGCTGGCGGTTCTGTTTCGGTCACCCCGTGGTGACTGCGTCACCGGTACCCGAGCCCGCTTCGCTGATGCTCCTGGGCAGTGCCGTGCTCGGCTTTGGCGCGATCCGCCGCCGTCGCCGCCGGTAAAACAATATCGACACATCACGCTGCCGTTGATGATGGCGTCGCTAGCGCTTAGACGCATTCAGATGGTGCACGGCAGAAAATAGCGCGTTATGCCCGGATTTGGTCCGGGCATCCACGGGGCCGCGTCGGATGCTGCCGGGTGGGGCAAAGACGTGGGTGGCCGGGTCAAGCCCGGCCATGACGATGAGGTGAACCAAGTGTTTGCGTCTCAACACTAGGATCGGTTCGGGTCTTCAATAAACGCGCTCGGCCGGCGGGAACGGCTGTACGTCGTTGGACAGTGGCGAGAGGTGCACCGGGCGATTGCCGAGGCGGACCCGGCCGTCGCCGTCGCGCCAGGCGAGGGTGTGGACCAGCCAGTTCCGGTCGTCGCGGTCGGGATAGTCTTCGCGGGCGTGCGCGCCGCGGCTTTCGGTGCGGTAGCGGGCGCTGTGGAGGGTGACCTGCGCCTGGCCGATCATGTTGTCGAGCTCGATCGCGTCGACCAGATCGGTGTTCCAGATCAGCGAGCGGTCGGCGACGCCGAGGTCGCCGAGCGAATGGCCGACATCGCCGATCTTGCGCAGGCCTTCATCGAGCACCGCCGCGGTGCGGAAGACGGCGCAGTGCTGCTGCATCGTCTGCTGCATGGCGAGGCGGATGGCGCCCGCCTTGAGCGAACCCCGCGCGTGGCGGATATGGTCGAAGCGGGCGAGTGCGGCCTCTTCGGCTGACGCGGACCACGCACCGGGGCGCGCGCCCGGCTCGACGATCTCGGCGGCGCGGTGCGGCGGCGGCCCGGCCGAAGATGACCAGATCGAGCAGCGAATTGGTGCCGAGGCGGGTCGCGCCATGCACCGAGACGCAGGCGGCCTCGCCGATCGCCATCAGCCCGGGAACGGTGCGCTCCGGGTCGTCGGCGGCCGGGTTCAGCACCTCGGCGCGAATATTGGTCGGGATGCCGCCCATGTTGTAATGCGCGGTCGGCAGTACCGGGATCGGCTCGCGGGTCACCTCGACCCCGGCAAAGATCTTCGCCGTCTCCGAGATGCCGGGCAGCCGCAGATGCAGTGTCCTGGGATCGAGATGTTCGAGATGCAAGAGGATGTGGTCCTTGAGCGGGCCGCAGCCGCGGCCTTCGCGGATCTCGATCGCCATCGCCCGCGCGGCGACGTCGCGCGAGGCCAGATCCCGGGTGCTCGGCGCATAGCGCTCCATAAACCGCTCACCCTGGCCATTGGTCATATAGCCGCCTTCGCCGCGCGCCCCCTCGGTGATCAGGCAGCCGGCGCCGTAGATGCCGGTCGGATGGAACTGGACGAACTCCATGTCCTGCAATGGCAGTCCGGCGCGCAGGCCATCGCATTGCCGTCGCCGGTGCAGATATGCGCCTGGGTCGTCGAGAAATAGGCGCGCCCGCCGCCGCCCGTCGCCAGCACCACGAGCTGCGCGCGGAACCGGTGCAGGCTGCCATCCTCCAGGCGCCAGGCGAGGATGCCGCGGCAGACGCCGTCTTCCATCAGCAGATCGAGCGCCACGTACTCGATGAAGAACTCGGCATTGTGCTTCAGGCATTGCTGGTAGAGCGTATGGATCAGCGCATGCCCGGTGCGGTCGGCCGCGGCGCAGGCGCGCATGGCGAGGCCCTTGCCCCACTGCACGGTGTGGCCGCCGAACGGGCGCTGATAGATCAGCCCGTCCTCGGTGCGCGAGAACGGCATGCCCATCTGCTCGAGCTCGACAACCGCCGCCATCGCGTTCTTGCACATATATTCGATCGCATCCTGGTCGCCGAGCCAGTCCGACCCCTTGACCGTGTCGTACATGTGCCAGCGCCAGTCGTCCTCGCCCATATTGCCGAGCGCGGCGCCGATCCCGCCCTGCGCCGCCACGGTGTGGCTGCGGGTCGGAAACACCTTGCTGACGCAGGCGGTCTTCAAACCGGCCATGGTCATGCCGAGGGTCGCGCGCAACCCGGCGCCGCCGCCGCCGACGATGACGACGTCATAAGCGTGCTCGACGATTGGATATGCCTGGTTCATCGATTTGGCCTTCGTGATCTGCGAAATCTGATGCCGCTCCGACCTTGACACAATCGGTAATTGGCGCAGGATAGTTTCGCCAAATCCGAACCCTCGCGGTCCGCCGATGCGCTTCGATCTCGCCGATCTGCGGCTGTTCCTCAACGTCGTCGAGGCCGGCAGCATCACCCGTGGCGCCGAGCGTACGCACCTCGCCATTGCCGCCGCCAGCACCCGCATCCGCAACATGGAAGAGGCGATCGGCACCCCGCTGCTGCATCGCGGGCGCCAGGGGGTCGAGCCGACCGAGGCCGGGCATACCCTGGTCCAGCACGCGCGCATCCTGCTGCAGCAGGCCGAGCGCATGCGTGGCGATCTCGGGCAATATGCCGAGGGCATCCGCGGGCAGATCCGGCTGTTGTCGAATACCAATGCGCTGACCGAGTTCCTGCCCGAGCCGTTGAGCGCCTTTCTCGCCGACCACCCGCAGGTCAGCATCGATCTGGAGGAGCGGCTCAGCGACGAGATCGTCGCGGCGATCGCCGAGGGCACCGCCGATATCGGCATCGTCGCCGGCACGGTGACGATGGCCGGTCTGGAAACCCTGCCGTTTCGCACCGACCGGTTCGTGCTGGTGGTCGCCCAGACCCATCCGCTGGCGGCGGTCGAGCGGACCGTCTTTGCCGAGGTGCTGGGTTTCGATTTCGTCGGTCTCGACCGGGCCAGCGCGTTGCAGCGCTTTCTGTCCGAAAAGGCCGAGCGGATCGGCCGCCGCCTCAAATTGCGGGTTCAGTTGCGCGGCTTCGACGCGGTCTGCCGGCTGGTCGAATGCAATGTCGGGATCGGCATCGTGCCGGCGACCACCGCCGAACGTCATGCCAGGACGATGGCGATCCACCGCATCGAACTCGCCGATGAATGGGCCCTGCGCAAATTGACGATCTGCGTGCGCCGCCAGGACGATCTGCCGCTCTATGCCCGCCGGCTGGTGCGGCACCTGGCGGCGCCATAGCTTATCGGGCGCGCTCCGCGGGATCCGGTGAATTTAGCCGAAAACCAGCCGCGAAACGCGCTAGACTGCGGCCATGGCCGAGCGTGAGGGGAGACCGTCGCCCGAGGCGCTGCTGGCGGCGGCGAAGCACGAGGGACGCGGGCGGCTGAAGATCTTTCTCGGCGCCGCGCCCGGGGTCGGCAAGACCTATGAGATGCTGCTGTCGGCCCAGGCCAAGCGGCGCGAGGGGGTCGATGTCGTGGTCGGCATCGTCGAGGCGCATGGCCGGCGCGAGACCGAGGCGCTGCTCGACGGCCTCGAAACCATTCCCCGGCAGCAGGTCGAGTACAAGGGCCATCTGCTGGCCGAGATGGATCTCGACGCGATCCTGAAGCGCCGCCCGCGGCTCGTGCTGGTCGACGAACTGGCGCACACCAACGCCCCCGGCAGCCGCCACCCCAAGCGCTATCTCGATGTCGAGGAGCTGATCGCCGCCGGCATCGACGTGTTCGCCACCTTGAACATCCAGCATGTCGAGAGCCTCAACGACGTGATTGCCCGGATCACCCGGATCCGGGTGCGCGAGACCGTGCCCGACAGCGTGCTCGACCAGGCCGACGACATCGAGGTCATCGACCTGTCGCCCGAGGACCTGATCAAGCGCCTGCACGAGGGCAAGGTCTATGTGCCGCAGCAGGCCGAGCGCGCGGTCCGCCATTTCTTCTCGACCGGCAATCTGACGGCGTTGCGCGAGCTGGCATTGCGCCGCACCGCCCAGCGGGTCGACGAGCAATTGCTCTCGCATATGCGCGAACACGCGATCTCGGGGCCGTGGCCGGCCGGCGAACGGGTGCTGGTCTGCGTCAGCGAGGCGCCGAGCACGGCGGGGCTGATCCGCTATGCGCGGCGGGTGGCCGACCGCCTGCGCGTGCCGTGGACGGCGATCTATGTCGAGACCGCGCGCACCCAGCGGCTCAACGACGCCGAGCGCGACCGGGTCGCCGACCATCTGCGGCTGGCCGAACGGCTCGGCGCGTCGACGATCACGATTCCGGGGCGCAACATCGCCGACGAGCTGGTCGCCTATGCCGGCGCCAACAACATCACCCAGATCGTCATCGGCAAATCGGCGCGCTCGCCCTGGTTCGAGATCGTGCACGGCTCGGTGGTGCGCGAGCTGATGCGCAAAACCGGCCAGATCAGCCTGCACGTCATTTCCGGGGATGCCGAGGAGCCGGTTCCGGCAAAATCGGTGGCCACCCGCCCGACCCCCGGGACGGTGCGCATCGGCCCCTATCTCGGCAGCGCCGGCAGCGTCGCGATCGCCCTCGGCATCGGCCTGCTGCTCAAGGAATTCGTCGCGGTGCAGAGCATCTCGCTGGTGTTCCTGACCGCGGTCTTGGCCGCGGCCGTGGCCTGGGGCCTGTTGCCCTCGCTGTTCGCCTGCGTGCTCAGCGTCCTCGCCTACAATTTCTTCTTTCTGCCGCCGCTCTATACGTTTTCGGTCGGCGACCCGGAAAACGTCGTCGCCCTGTTCTTTTTTCTGATCGTTGCGGTCATCGTCAGCAATCTGACCGCGGCGACGCGCCGGCAGGTGGTCAGTGCGCGGGCGCGCGCCAAGACCACGGGCGAACTTTACGCCTTCAGCCGCAAGGTCGCCGGGATCGGCGCGCTCGACGATCTGTTATGGGCGACGGCCTTTCAGATCGCCTCGATGCTGGATGTCCGCACCGTGCTGCTGATGCCGGTCCGGGACGGCGAGGGGCTCGAAGTCGCTTCCGGTTACCCGCCCGAGGACCGGCTGGACGACGCCGACATGGCGGCGGCGCGCTGGAGCTGGGAGCACAACCGCGCGGCCGGGCGCGGCGCCGACACCTTGCCGGGCGGCAAGCGGCTGTTTCTGCCATTGCGCACCGGCAGCGGTCCGGTCGGCGTGATCGGCATCGACCGCGAAACCCCGGGGCCGCTCTTGACCCCCGACGAGCGGCGGCTGCTCGACGCGCTCGCCGATCAGGCGGCGGTCGCGATCGAGCGCATCTCGCTCGCCAAGGGGCTCGACGAAGCGCGGGTGCTGGCCGAGACCGAGCGGCTGCGCGCGGCGCTCTTGACCTCGATCTCGCACGATCTGCGCACCCCGCTCGCTTCGATCATCGGCGCGGTATCGAGCCTGCGCAGCTACCCGGAAAAATACGACGCCGCCGACCGCGAGGAATTGCTGGCGACCTTGCAGGACGAGGCCGAGCGGTTGAACCGCTTTGTCTCCAACCTGTTGGACATGACCCGGCTCGAATCCGGCGCGATCGAGCTGAAGCTCGACCTGATCGATGTCGGCGAGATCATCGGCGCGGCCCTGCAGCGGGCCGGCAGCGTCCTCGCCCGCCACTATGTCGAGGCTGACGTCGAGCCCGACTTGCCGATGCTGCGGCTCGATGCGGTGCTGTTCGAGCAGGTGCTGTTCAATCTGCTCGACAACGCGGCGAAATATTCGCCCGCCGGCAGCCGCATCGAAGTCAGGGCGAGCCGCGACGGCGAACTGGTCGAGATCGAAATCGTCGACGAGGGGCCGGGCATCCCGCCCGCCGATCTCGAACGGATCTTCGACAAATTCTATCGGGTGCTGGCGCAGGATCGCCGCCGCGCCGGCACCGGGCTGGGGCTGGCGATCTGCCGCGGCTTTGTCGAGGCGCTGGGCGGCTGGATCGTGGCCCGCAATCGCCGCGACCGCTCGGGCGCGGTGTTGACGATCCGCATGCCGGTCGTGCCCGAAATCGGCGCCGAGAAGCAATCGGCCCTGGCCCATGGCTAGAGGGGCGCATGGCTAGAGGAGCGCATGGCTAGCGGGCCGACCGTCCTGGTGGTCGATGACGAGCCGCCGATCCGCCGGCTGTTGCGCACCACCTTGGCCGCCGCCGGCTACCGCGTCGCCGAGGCCGAAACCGCCGCCGCCGGGCTGCGCTCGCTGAACCTCGAAAAGCCCGATCTGGTGATTCTCGATCTCGGCCTGCCGGACCGCAGCGGGATCGAGCTGATCGGCGAGATCCGCAAAACCTCGCGGGTGCCGATCCTGGTGGTCTCGGCGCGCCATGACGAGCGCTCGATGGTCGAAGCCCTCGATCTGGGCGCCGATGACTATGTCGCCAAGCCGTTTGGCATGGCCGAGCTGATGGCCCGGCTGCGCGCCGCATTGCGCCACGCCTTTCAGGCGCAGGGCGAATTGCCGGTCTTTGTCTCGGGCGATCTCACGGTCGATCTGGTGCGTCGCCAGGTCACGCGCGCCGGACACGAGGTCAAATTGTCGCCCAAGGAGTTCGACCTGCTGCGTCATCTGGTCATGCACGCCGGCAAGGTTTTGACCCACCGCCATCTGCTGCGCCAGGTGTGGGGGCCGGCCCAGGCCGACGAGGTGCAATATCTGCGGGTGTTCATCCGCGGGCTGCGGCAAAAGCTCGAACCCGACCCGACCCGGCCGGCCCACATCCTGACCGAACTCGGCGTCGGCTACCGCCTGCAACTGCCGCCCGAGCAGCGCGCCTAGCTAGCGACAGGTGTCGGGGCGATCGGGGATCGAGCCGGGTTCTAGGCCGGTTCGCCGGCGCCGTGCCGTGGCGGCGCCATCGCCGCGGCGGCGGCCGGGCGTTTGGCAAAGCTGAGGAAATAGACGAGGCAGCTCAGCAGCACGATCCAGAAGGTGGTCGGCCAGTCGGTCAGATAGGCGAGGGCGATGCCGCCCCAGGTCTCGGCCAGCGCCAGAACCACCGAGAGGGCGACGCCCGAGCGCAGGCGCGTGGCGATCCGCAGCGACGCGGCCGCCGGCCCGACCATCATCGCAAACACCAGCAGCACCCCGACGACCTGCGCCGCCTCGGCGACGGCGACGGCGACGATCGCCAGGAACAGCACCGAAACCAGGCGCAACGACACGCCCTTGGCCTCGGCCAGCTCGGGCGCCAGCGTGGCGAACAGCAATGGCCGGGAGATCGCCGCGAGCGCGATCAGGCCGGCGGCGCTCAGCCCGAGCAGACCCCATAGCGTGTCGCGGCCGACCCCGAGCACATTGCCGAACAGGATGGCGGTCGCTTCGCTGGCGCTGGTAGTATAGAAGTACAAAAAGAGAACTCCAAGACCGAGCGCCAGGGACAGGATGATGCCGACCGCGACATCGCGATTGCGCAGCCGGTCGCCGAGCAACCCCATCGCCACCGCGGCGATCAGGGTAAAGGCGAGCAGGCCCCACAGCGCGCCGATGCCGAGCAATACCGAGCCGGTGGCGCCGGCAAAGCCGACATGCGACAGCGCATGACCGGCAAAGGTCAGGTTGCGCAGCACCAGAAAATACCCGACCGTCCCGGCGACGATCGCGACCACGCCACCCGCCATAAAGGCGGTGCGCATGAAATCGTATTCAAACATCCCGATGATTGGCATCCCGATGATTGGCATCCCGGCGATTGGCATTGCGGTGATTGGCATTGCGGTGGTCAGCCTCGTGGCGATGGGCTTCCGCCTCGACCGGACCATGCCCGGCGACCACCAGGATGCGGCCGTTCACCCGCAACACCTCGATCGGCGTCTGGTACAGACCGGACAGCACCGCATCGGTGATCACCTCGTCGACCGTGCCGAGCGCGGCATGCCCGTGCCCCAGATACAGCACCCGGTCGATGGCGCCGAGCAGCGGGTTCAGATCATGCGCGGTAAACAGCACGGTGATGCCGCGGGATTGCTGGATCTGCTTGACCAGGGCGACCACCGCCTGCTGGAAATGCGGATCGAGGCTGATCAGCGGCTCGTCGAGCAGCAGCAGCCGCGGCCGGCCGAGCAATGCCTGGGCCAGCAGCAGCCGCTGCAATTCGCCACCCGAAATTTCGCGCAGGGGCCGGCCGGCGAGGCCGCTGGCGGCGACGGTTTCGAGCACCCGGTCCACCTCCTGCCGATTGCGGCGGCCGATCAGCGGCAGCCCCCAGCGCTCGCCATCGAGCGCGCTCGCGACGAAATCCCAGCCGCGCAACGGCAGGTCGGCGACGGCGGCGCGCTGCTGCGGCAGGTATCCGGCGATGCGGCCGCCGCGGCCGGGCCTGGCCCCGAAAATCCTGATCGCGCCGGCTACCGGCTGCAGCAGACCCAGGATGGCTTGCAGCAATGTCGTCTTGCCGGCGCCGTTGGGGCCGAGCACGCCGATGAATTCGCCGGGCCGGATGGCCGCGCTGAGATGGGCGAGGACGGTGCGCGCGCCGCGGGCGATCGTCACCCGGTCAAGTTCGATCGCATATTCCGCTAGCGGGCCAGCGCGCGGTCGAGCAGGTCGAGCTGCGACAGCATCCAATCCTGGTAATCCTTCCCTCGAGGCTCGGTCTCGCTCACGCCGACCACGGGCACCCCGGATTCGGTCGCGATCTTCTGCATCCGCCGGGTCAGAGCCTCGCTGGTCTGGCTGTTATAAAGCAATATTTTGACGGTCCGCGCGCGAAGATCCTGTTCGAATGCGGCAATCGCGGCGGCGCCCGGCTCGGTGTCGTTCATGACCGCGAGCTGGAAGGCGAGATTGCGCATATCGAGGCCCAGGGCCGCGGCCATATAGCCGAATACCGGCTCGGTCGCGGTAACCGGCGTGCCGGAATATTTGCCGCGCAGTTCGGCAATCCTCTCGCCGAGCAGTTGCATCGACTTCTGGAACCTCGCCAGGCGTTGGACGTAATCCGCCTGATGCGCCGGATCGAGCCTGGCAAATTTGGCGGCGAGCGCCTCGGCCAGGGCCGGCATCGTGGCGGGGTCGTACCAGAGATGCGGGTTGTCGCCGGCTTTGCGGTGGAGGAGCGCGGCGACGACGATGATCGCGCGCGATGGGGCGGGCGATGCGGATAACAGTTTTTCCGCCCATGGGTCATAGCCGGCGCCGTTGACGATGACGAGCGCGCCATTGGCGAATTCCCGCGCCGTCGACGGGCTCGCCTCGAATTCGTGCGGGTCCTGGTCCGGGTTGCTCAGGATGCTGGTGACGGCAACCTCGCCGCCGCCGATTTGCCGGGCGATGTCGCCATAGAAATTCTCGGCGGCCACCACCTTGATCGGCCCGGCCGCCTCGATCGGCCCGGCTGCCTTGATCGATCGAGGCTCGGCCGCGCAAATCGCCAGAGCAAGGCCGACACAGGCGCAGATCAGCGAAACTTTCATGCCAGGGCCGCAAATCATGCAACATTATAACATTCTTCTAGCCCAATTCGGCGATGGCGCAAAGGCGGGCGGCAACCCGGCCCAACCCGCCCGGCGCCAACCGCCGAGCGCCCGGTCGAGGTTCGGCGGCGCGAACCCGCAATTGGCGCAGGAAACCACCCGGGGTGCGGCGCTCAGGCCATAGCAAATCGCCGCAGAAGCGGGCAAGATCCGGGCGCGGGGATTTTCCCGCGAATTGGGGGTCATCGGAATGCTCAAAAAAGTTGGTTTGGCTATCGGCGCGATCGGTTTGGCGGCCGGCCTCGCCGCGCAGGGGACCCCGGCACAAGCCCAATCGGGCGTGCGGATCGGGACCTTGAGCTGCAACGTCGCCGCCGGCTGGGGCTTTGTGTTTGGCTCGTCGAGGTCGCTGCATTGCACCCTGACGCCCGGGCCGGGCCGCCCCGAACACTATGCCGGCACGATTTCCAAGTTCGGCGTCGATATCGGCTATACCAATGGCGGCGTGCTGATTTGGGCGGTGTTCGCCCCGAGCACCAATGTGGGACGCGGCGCGCTCGCCGGTAGTTTTGCCGGCGCCACCGGCAGCGCCACGGTCGGGGTCGGGGTCGGCGCCAATGTGCTGATTGGCGGTTCAAATCGGTCGATCTCGCTGCAGCCGGTCAGCATCGAAGGCAATACCGGTCTGAACGTCGCCGCCGGCATCGGCGCCATCACCTTGCGCCTCGCCCGCTGAGCCGGTTCGGCGCAGATATGGGGTCGCGGCGATGGATTTCGGGATTTTCAACCTGACCGGGTGTCGCGACCCCGGCGACCGCGCAGGCCTATTTGCCGAGATGGGTTCGCGGCGCGACCCGATTCGCACCGGCCGGCTGTCGCCCTGCCGCCGGCGAGCCCAATCCCCCGCAGATGACTGATCTGGCAGCGGCAGGCAATGCGCATCGATTTAACGCATTGGTCATTTACTCGCCATAATTTTAGCGAATTCACCGATTGGCTGCCGTAGCGCAGCGGGCACGCCCGCGGCCCGGAGCTGGGGGACGCTGCGCTGCGGCCGATGTTCCGCCTCCTCTATTATCTCTATGCGCGCCGGCTGGTTCGCGGCCTGCGACGGCGGGCGCGGCCGCGCCACATTGGCATCATCCTCGACGGCAACCGTCGCCACGGCCGGGCGCTCGGCATCACCGAACCGCGGGCGGTCTATGATCTGGGCGCCAAGAAGCTCGACGATATCCTGGAATGGTGCGCCGAGCTGGCGATTCCAACGGTCACCCTATGGGTGTTCTCGACCGAGAATTTTCGTCGGCCGGCGACCGAAATCTGCGGCATTCTGGCCTCGGTCGAAGCCAAGCTGACCGCACTCGCCGACGATCCCGAAATCCACCGCCGGCGGGTCCGGGTGCGCGCGATCGGCTGCCTGGAAATGCTGCCGCCGCCGGTTCTCGCCGCGATCAGGGCGGCCGAGCGCGCCACCGCGGGATATGACGGGCTCGAGCTGAACATCGCCGTCGCCTATGGCGGCCGCCAGGAGATCGCCGATGCGGTGCGGGCGCTGCTGGCCTGCCTCGCCGCCGAACAGACGACTTTGGCCGAGGCGATCGAGCATATCACCCCGGAGGCCATCGCCCGCCATCTCTATACCGCCGGGCTGCCCGATCCCGATCTGATCATCCGCACCAGCGGCGAGATCCGCCTTTCCGGGTTTCTGCTGTGGCAGAGCGCCCATAGCGAGTTCTATTTCACCGACGTGCTGTGGCCGGCGCTGCGCAAGATCGACTTTCTGCGCGCGATCCGCTCGTTCCAGGAACGCCAGCGCCGCTACGGCTGCTGATCGAATGCTGCCTTGATCTTCCGCATAATCGTCGCTTGCGCCTTTGGCCGGCGCATCGCTGTAGCCCCGGAAATGCTGGTTGTTAAGCCTGCGAAACGCGCCCGGTCCCTCGGTTGCGACCGGCGGTCAGTGCAGGGTCAGGCCGGGCATGTAGGTGGGGGGATCGAGGCCGACGCCGACCAGATGGCCAAACAATTTGGCGAGGATGCGGCGGTCGGTCTCGGGCAGCGGCGGCTTCAGGATCGAGTCGATGTTGGTGCGCAAATGCTCGGGGTCGCCGGTGCCGAACAACACCACGTCGACCCCCGGCTCGTGCCGCACATAGCGATAGGCAGCGTCGGTCACCGATGCGCCGCCTCCGTCCCCATGGATCAGAAAGCCGAGCGGGTTCGGCGCGTCGGCGAGCCAACGCGCGACCTTGCCGGCGGAAGCCAGCTGCCGCAGCTCGCTCTTCAGCCGTTCCGGCTGCGAAAAGATGTTGCGCACCGCGAACATCAGCAAGGTGCCGACGCGGTTGGCGCTGGTGCGCGGAAACACCGCGCTGCGGGCGTTCTGGTGCATCATGTGGAAGCCGAGCATGACGACGTCCCACATGCCATCCTCGACCGCGCGCTGCAGCATCGCATGTTCGGCGTCGCTGGAGCCGGTTTCGGTGACGCCGAGATGGCGGATCTTGCCCTTGGCCTGTTCCTTCAGCAAGGCCGGGGCGATCACCTCGCGGGCCCGGTCGTAGGCCTCGGGCGAAACGCCGTGCAGCTGGAAAATGTCGATGCAGTCGATGCCCAGCAGCCGGAGCGAATTGTCGAGACTGGCGATCGCGCGCTCCGCCGCCGAGCTGCCTGCGCCACGCGGGATCCAGGCCTTGGTGGCGATCACCACCCGATCGCGCGGCATGGCCTTCAATGCCTTGCCGAGAACCGCTTCGGTGCCATAAACCGCGGCGGTGTCGAACAGATTGACCCCGAGGTCGAACGCCTGATGCACCAAGGCCACCGCCTCGGCCTCGCTCTTGCCGGTGCCGAGCCCGAGCCGGCTGAACCCGCCACAGCCGAGCCCGGCGACGCTGACCTTGAGCCCGGTCCGGCCCAGGGTGACGTATTCCATCACCGGCCGCTCGCGCGCGGCATGGCAGATTCGGCCAAGCGCCATGTCGAGCGTTTCATTGCTTCTCCCTCCTGCCCGGATTGATCAGAGGTGGCCTGCCCAGGGCATGGTAAAGCCGCCGAAACCGGTCGGCAAAGTATTCCAGCGCGATTGCTCTCCCAAACCCTCGGGGGAAACGCTTAGCCGGCGCGCGGGGCGGCGGCGCGGCGCAGGCGGTCGTTGATCGCCCGGCCGAGACCGCGCTCGGGTATCGGCATCGCCGCAATGCCGGTGAAGTCGGCCCGGTCGAGCCGGCGCAGCATCGCGAACAGATTGGCCGCGGCCTCGGCGAAATCGCCGCTGCGGCTGAGCCACTGGATTTCGGCAAAGCCGGCGGGCGCCTCGGCGCCGAAAGCGAGCAGCGCCTCGCCGGGTCGGGCCTCGCCTGCTTCGAGACGCAACGGCAATGCCGGCGCGTAGTGGCTCGCCAGCAGGCCGGGCGAGCGCGGCGGGCCCTCGGCGGGAAGCGAAATCGGGCCGAGCAGCGGGCTCAGCTGTTCGATGGTGACGCCGCCGGGGCGGAGCAGGGCCGGGGTCTCGCCGGTCAGATCGAGCACCGTCGATTCGAGACCGACCGGGGTGCGGCCATCGTCGAGGATCAGCGCCACCCGGTCGCCGAGCTCGGCGGCGACATGCGCCGCCTCGGTCGGGCTGACCCGCCCCGAGCGGTTGGCCGAAGGTGCGGCGATCGGCCGCCCGGCGGCCCGCAGCAGGGCTTGCGCCACCCGGTGGGCCGGGGCCCGGATCGCCACCGTGTCGAGCCCGGCGCTGGCCAGCAGCGCCAGCCCGCTCCGGTCGCGGCGCGGCAGGACCAGGGTCAGCGGGCCCGGCCAGAACCCGGCGGCGAGGTCGCGGGCGCGGCTGTCGAAGATGGCAAGCGGCTCGGCTTCGGCGACGCCCGGTACATGGATGATCAGCGGGTTGAAGCGCGGCCGGCCCTTGGCCGCGAAGATTGCGGCGACCGCGTTCCGGTTCATGGCGTCGGCGCCGAGCCCATATACCGTCTCGGTCGGGAAGGCCACCAGCTGTCCGGCGCAGAGCAGCCGGGCGGCATGACCGATCGCGGCCGGGCCGGCGGGGAGAATTGCGGCAGGGAGCGTTGCGCCGGACACGGGCTCACTCTCGCTCGCCGCAGCGGGTCTCGGCAACTCCGCCATTCGGCCGAGGCCGGGGCCGCGATCGGGACTGCGGCATTGACATCCGCGCGGCCGGTGAATAGATTACAACAATTCTAAGAAACATTCCAATCTAACCCCAGGCCGAGGAGGGTTGAATGGACTCGAAGACCAAGCTGACCACCGCCGCGGGCATCCCCGTCGGCGACAACCAGAACAGCCTGACCGCCGGCCCGCGCGGACCGCTGCTGGTGCAGGACTGGCAACTTTTTGAAAAGCACGCCCATTTCAATCGCGAGCGAATCCCCGAGCGGGTCGTGCATGCCAAGGGGTCGGGCGCCTACGGCACCCTGACGATCACCGGCGACATCACCCGCTGGACCAAGGCGAAGGTATTCAGCCAGATCGGCAAAAAGACCGAGTGCTTCTGGCGCTTTTCGACCGTGGCCGGCGAGCGCGGCGCGGCCGATGCCGAGCGCGACGTGCGCGGCTTTGCCATGAAGTACTATACCGAGGACGGCAATTGGGACCTGGTCGGCAACAACACCCCGGTGTTTTTTGTTCGCGACCCCTATAAATTCCCGGATTTCATCCGCACCCAAAAGCGCGATCCCAAGACCAATCTGCGCAGCCCGACCTCGATGTGGGATTTCTGGTCGCTGTCGCCGGAAAGCCTGCACCAGGTCACGATCCTGATGTCCGACCGCGGCCTGCCCAAGAGCTATCGCAACATGAACGGCTATGGCAGCCATACCTACAGCCTGATCAATCGGGACAATCAGCGCTGCTGGGTCAAATTTCATCTCAAGACGATGCAGGGCATCGCCAATCTGACCAATGCCGAGGCCGCCCAGCTGGTCGGCGACGACCGCGAAAGCCATCAGCGCGACCTGTTCCAGTCGATCGAGCGCGGCGACTATCCGAAATGGCGCCTGTGCGTGCAGATCATGCCGGAGGCCGACGCCGACCAGACCTCCTACAACCCGTTCGACCTGACCAAGGTATGGCCGCACCGGGATTATCCGCTGATCGAAGTCGGCATCGTCGAGTTGAACCGCAATCCCGAGAACTATTTCGCCGAGGTCGAGCAGGCCTCGTTCTCGCCGGCCAACGTCGTGCCGGGGATCAGCCACAGCCCGGACAAGATGCTGCAATTCCGCATCTTCGCCTATGGCGACGCGCACCGGTATCGGCTCGGCGTCAACTACGAGAGCCTGCCGGTCAACCGGGCGCATGTCCCGGTCAACGACTATCACCGCGACGGCGCCATGCGGTTCGATGATAACGGCCGCGGCTCGGTCAATTACGAGCCCAACAGCTTTGGCGGCCCGGTCGAGGACCCGGCGTTCAAGGAGCCGCCATTGCCGGTCTCCGGCGCCGCCGACCGCTACAATCACCGGATCGGCAACGATGATTACGGCCAGCCCGGCGCGCTGTTCCGGCTGATGTCGGCCGAGCAGAAGCGGCAATTGTTCGACAATATCGCGGCGGCGATGCAGGGCGTGCCCGAGGCTATCCAGCTGCGCCAGATCGGCCACTTCGCCAACGCCGACCCGGCCTATGGGCATGGCGTGGCCGAGCGGCTGGGCCTGGCGACCAAAGCGCAGGCCGCGGAGTAGCCGGCCTACTCTCGCCGATCATCCTGCGCTACGCTCCGCCGCTGCCGGAATGCGGGAGCGGTGCCGCGCGCAGCGAGGCGGGTGAGGGATGGTGGGACGGGTGATCACGATCGCCCAGCGCAAGGGGGGCGCCGGCAAGACCACGCTCGCCGCCCAGCTCGCGGTCGCCTGGGCGCGGCAAGGTGCGAAAATCGCGGTGCTCGACATCGATCCGCAGGCCAGCCTGTCCGGCTGGGTGGCGCTGCGCCGGACCCGCCTCGGCGCCGCCGGCATCGGCTTCGATTTTGCCGCGTTGCCCGGCTGGCGCGCCGAGCAATGGATCGCCGAACATGCAAGGGAAGCGGATCTGGTCCTGGTCGACGGCCCGGCGCATATCGAGGCCGAGGCGCGCATCGCGGTGCGCGCGGCGGCTCTGGTGCTGATCCCGGTGCAGCCCTCGCCGCTCGATTTGTGGGCGACCGAGGCGACCCTGGCGATGGCGCGCGACGAGGGCCGGCAAATCCTCGCGGTCCTCAACCGCGTGGCGCCCCGCTCCGCCGTCGCCGAGCAGATCGCCGCCGGGCTGGCCGAGGCGGGGGCTAAGCTCGCCGCCGCCCGGATCGGCAACCGGATCGCCCTGGTGCATGCGATGGCGCAGGGTCTGGGCGTACTCGAAAGCGCCGCCGCCAGCCCGGCCGCGGCCGAGATCGCCGCCCTTGCCCAGGAAATCGGCGCGCTATAATGCCGGCGATAAATCAGGGGAGGAGGTTTCGATGAGCGAACGAACCGTATCGCCGCTGCGTCTGCGGCAGCCGGGCTGGCTCGGCGAGTTTCGCGCCTTCATCATGCGCGGCAATGTGGTCGACCTCGCCGTCGGCATCATCATCGGCGTCGCCTTTACCGGCGTCGTCAACAGCCTGGTCAAGGACATCTTTACCCCGGTCATCGGCCTTCTCGTCGGCGGCATCGATTTCACCAACATCTTCGTCACCTTGAAGGGGCCGCACGCAGCGACCCTGGCCGAGGCGCAAAAGGCCGGCGCGGTGACCCTGAACCTCGGCGTGTTCATCAACACCCTGATCCAGTTCATCATCGTCAGCTTTGCGGTGTTCTGGCTGGTCAAGGCGTTGTCGCGCCTCTATACGCGCCAGGAAGCCGCCCCCGCCCCGCCGCCGCGCAGCGAGGCGCTGCTCGAAGAGATCCGCGACCTCCTCGCCGAGAAGCGGAGGTGAGAATGCCGAGCCTACCCAGGTTCGTCATCTACCGGGCCTGACCCGCGGTGATCCACGCTCTCTTCGGCCCCCCGATCGGGGCACGTCGGATGGCCGGACAAGTCCGGCCATGACGGCCTCGAGGAGGAGCGAATATCTCGAATAGCCCGGTGAACTTGCATCCAGACCTGAACCGGACAGCCGTGGGACGAGCCCGGCCATGACGGCCTTGGTTGGTTCGCCTCTTTGGCCGATGCGCCGGGGTCGCATCAAAACCCAAACCGGACAGCCGTGGACCAAGCCCGCCCATGACAGATCGAAAGTCAGGAGGCGGCGCGGCGCTTGAAGCTCGGGCCGAGGGTCACCAGCGAAAAAATCTCGAACAGCATTTGCGCGCCGACCATCGCGGTGTTGCTGGTGGCGTCGTATTGCGGGGCCACCTCGACGACGTCGCCGCCGATGATGTCGAGGCCCTTGAGGCCGTGCAGGATCGCCTGCGCCTCGCGCGGGGTGAGCCCGCCGGCTTCGGGCGTGCCGGTGCCGGGGGTAAAGGCCGGGTCGAGCCCGTCGACATCGAACGAGATATAGGTCGGCCCATCGCCGACGACCGCGCGCGCCTTCTCGACGACGCCGGCGATGCCGAGCCGGTCGACATCCTCGATATGCAATACGGTCATCCCGGATTCGTAGGAGAAGCCCCAAAAGATCTCGGCCGGGCCGCGGATGCCGATCTGGATCGTGCGCTCGGGGTCAAGCGCGCCGGCCAGCACGGCCTGGCGGAACGGGCCGCCATGGTGGAATTTCGACCCCTCGATCTCGCCCATCGTGTCGCAATGGGCGTCGATATGGACGAGGCCGACCGGCCGCTCGGCGCCGAGCGATTTGAGGATCGGAAAGGTGACCGAATGGTCGCCGCCGACCGAGACCGGCCGCACCCCGGCGGCCTGGATGCGGGCATAGAACGCGGCGATGTCCTCGATCGAATCGCCGAGGCTGAAGCGCGAGCGCAACGGCACATCGCCGATATCGGCGACGTTGCATTCGCCCTTGGGGGCGACCGCGAGCGCGTGGTTGTAGGGGCCGATGCGCTCGACCTCGCGCACCGCCCGCGGGCCGAACCGGGCGCCGGCGCGGTTGGTGACGCCGAGATCCATCGGCACCCCGACCAATGCCACATCGAGCCCGGCGAAATCGGGCAGATCGGGCGCGTCCGGCCGATACGGCGCGTCGAGCAGGGTCGAGACCCCGGCATAGGGCATCGCCCGGCGATAGCGCTCGCCGAACACCAGGCCGAGCGCCTTGCGGAATTGCTCGGGCGCAATTTCGGTTTCCTTGGCGCCCTCGTATTTGGCCCGCAACGCGTCGAGTTTTTCCCTGTCGAACATTGGTCGACTACCTTCCGCCGCGGATGCGGGGCGGGATCAGCACTTTCCACGGGTCGGGCATCTCGCCGACGGCGACTTCGATCAGGGTCGTGCCGCGCCGTTTGAGCGCGGCGGCGAGCTCGCGGCGCAGCCCGTCGGGGGTGGTGGTGCGCATTCCGGCCGCGCCAAAGCTCTCGGCCAGTTTCGGGAAGTGCGGGTTGTGCAGATCGACCCCGATCAGCTTGTTGCCGTAATCCTCCTTCTGCATGCGGCGGACATTGCCGTAGGCGCCGTCGGCAAAGACGATGGCGACGATGTCGATGCCGTGCCGCACCGCGGTCGAGAGTTCCTGGACGTTGAACATGAACCCGCCATCGCCCGAAACCGAGACCACCGGCCGGTCGGGCCGGCCGATTTTGGCGCCGAGCGCCGTCGCAAAGCCAAAGCCCAAGGTGCCCTGATAGCCGCTGTGGATATAGGTGCGCGGCTGGTAGACCGGGAACGCCATCCGCCCGACATAGCCGATTTGGGTCAGATCCTCGACATAGATGCCGTCATCCGGCAATTCGCCGCGGATCGCCCGCAGATATTCGCATTGCGGGCCGAGTTGCTGGTCGAGCCGGGCGAGGGTGGCGGCTTTCAGCGCTTCGAGTTCGTCCCGGCGCGACGGCCGGCTCGGGGCATGCCGCAGCGAGGGCGCGGTAGAGAGCGGCGAGCCCGGCTTTGGCGTCGGCGACGATGCCCAGCGCCGGCCTGAAGTAGCGGGTGATCTCGACCGGGTCGAGGTCGATCCGGATCAGCTTCAGGTCGCGGTCGACGCCCCAGCGCAATTGCGGCTGGTGCAGCCGGGTCCCGACCGCCAGCACGATGTCGGCCTCGCGCCACAATTCGTGCCCGGCCAAGGCCGATTGCGCCAGATAGTGGCGGTCGCTGACGATGCCCTTGCCGCCGCTAAAGCTGACGACCGGGATCTGCAGCATTTCGGCGATCGCCAGCGCCTCCTCGGCCGCGTCGACGGCGCCGCTGCCGACAAACAGCAAAGGCTTCTTCGCCGCGGCGAGCAGGGCTGCGGCCTTGTCGATCAATTCGGGATCGGGCTCGGTGACCGGCGGCGGGGCTTCGGCCGCGGGCAGGATGATTTCGGTTTCGAGCGCCAGCACGTCGGGCGGGATCTCGATGCCGACCGGGCGCGGCCGGCCGTCATGCAACTGGCGGAACGCCTCGTTGACCAGCTTGCCGGTCTGGGTCGGATGCTCGATCCGCGCCGCCCATTTGGTCAGCCGTTTGAGGATGCCGAGCTGATCGGGGATCTCGTGCAACAAGCCAAAGCCGCGCCCGATCATGTCGGACGGGATCTGGCCGCTGATGCACAAGACCGGCGCGTTGGTGGCGTAAGCGGTGGCGAGCGCCGCCGTGGTGTTGAGCAGCCCCGGCCCCGGCACCACCGCATAGGTCCCGACCTTGCCGCTCGCCCGCGCATAGCCGAGCGCCATATAGGCAGCACCCTGCTCGTGCCGGGTATGGATCACCCGCAACCCCTCGCCGGCATCGTAGAAGGCGACGAACAGCGCGTCGTTCTGCACCCCCGGCAAGGCGAAGATCGTGTCCACCCCGTGCCGGCGCAGCATCTCGACCACTGCCGCGCCGCCCGTCATCCTGGTCATTGTCATCCCTCGCAGCGGTTATTCCGTCATTCCCGCGAAAGCGGGAACCCAGGGCCCAGCGCTCTGAGGGCCTGGGCCCCCGCTTGCGCGGGGGTGACAACAGGATTAGTCGCACCAGCAGATCATTGCTCGAATTCGTAGCGGTAGGCGCTGCCGTGGCGGCGGATGCGGCCGACGGTCGGCGCCGGGAAATGCGCCGGCAGCAGCCGGGTGCCGCGCTCGGCGTGCTCTTCGATCAGCCGCATGCGGGTCTGGCGCGACAATTCGCGGTCGGTGCAGGCGGCGGTCGACCATTCCGGCTTGGCCAGTTGCAGCTGGTGGTGCAGCACGTCGCCGATGAATACGGCGCGCTCATCGCCCGAGCGCGCGTGGATCACGACATTGCCGGGCGTGTGGCCCGGGGCGGCCTCGAACCACAGCCCGTCTTCGAGCGCGAAATCGTCGTCGACCAGCTGCGACTGCCCGGTGCGCACCACCGGCAGCACGCTGTCCTCGAAGGCAAGCCGATGCGGCGACTCGCCGCCCTGCTGCTGCACCCCCTGCCAATGGTCGAACTCGCGCCGCGCCATGATGTAGCGCGCATTGGGAAAGGTCGGGACCCAGTGGCCGTTTTCGAGCCTTGTGTTCCAGCCGACATGGTCCCAATGCAGATGGGTGCACATGACAAAGTCGACCTGTTCGGGCTGGACCCCGGCGGCGGCGAGGTCGGCGAGATAGGGAGTGCGCAGATGATGGAATTGCGGGCGCGACGGGCGTTCCTTGTCGTTGCCGAGGCAGGAATCGACGAGGATCGTGTGATGCCCGGTCTTCAGCACAAAGCTGTGAAAGCTGAAGATCAGCTTGCCGGTCGCCGGGTCGATCAGCCGCGGTCCGGTCAGCTCCGGGTTGGCGCGCAGCACTTCGGGGTCGAAATCGGGAAGGAAATCCGCCGGTGCGATAAACGGCCCCTCATATTCGGTGATCCGCCGCACCTCGAAGTCGCCGATCCGCGTGACTTGCATGTTCCCGCCTCCGCTTTTGCCCAGGCGCAAAGCCTACGCCGGCGCGCCGCCGCGGTCGATAGAGGTGCGTCAAGCCGTGGCGGCCTGGTAGGCGCGAAAGGGAATCGAACCCCTGACCTCTCCCATGTGCTGGAAGAGTCTGCGCCCAGAAAAATATGTTATCTCAAAGGCTTGCGCGCAGGCGAGTGACGACGGTCACCGCCTGATCACAGGACGCCTCGCTGAGGAACTGCCGGATCGCCGCCTCATGGCCGGCCGGCAGAAGGTGCGCGTAGCGCTCGACCATCAGCGTGCTTGACCAGCCACCCTCGGTCTTGAGCCTCAGCAGGTCCCGGTGGAGGGCGTAGTGCCAGCTGGCCCAGGTATGGCGGCAGGTGTGGGGCGTGAACTCGCGGCTGAGCCCGGCTCGCCGGATCGCTCCTCGCCAGGCAGTCTTGAACTGGCCGCCGTTCTCGCCACCGTGGTCGGCATAGGGCTGCCCATCCGGCCGCCGAAAGACGGCGCCGTCGCGTCGCGCCGGGTTGGCCAGCACCGCGACGACGCGCTCGGGCAGGTCGACGTTGCGCCGGCGCCGGCTCTTCGTCTGGTCGGGCCAGAAGATCGCCCGCGCGCCGGCGAGGTCCACGTCTCGCCAGTCAAGGTAGACGGCCTCGGAGACGCGCGCGCCGGTGCCGAGCAGGAAGATGATCAGGGGGCGCAGGTGCGGGGCCGCGGCCGCGATCAGCCGCTGGGCCTCAGCCGGCAGAATGAAGTTGGTGCGGCCGGCCGGCTGCGACGGCGCGATGAGCTGCGGCCGGTCGCACCAGCCCCGGCGGTGCGCATGGTGAAGCACGGCGTGGAGCTGGGTGACGATCTCCCGCTTGATGGTCGCCGGGCCCGCACCAGGACGTAGCATAGCGTGGAGGCGGGTTACGGTGTCCTGGTCAATCGCGGACAGCTCGACGTCGCCCAGCGCCAGCAGAAGGCGGTTGAGCCGGCGTTTCGTGTTCTCGTGACGCGGCTGGACGGCGAGGTAGCTGTTCACCGCCGCCGCGAACGAGCGAGATCCACGACGTTCCCCGTGCCATTCGGTTCGGAGGATCTGGGTCTCGAGGGCGGCAGCCTCCTCCTCGGCGAGCTTCTGGCTGTCGCTCTGAGCACGTCGCTGAACTCGCTGCCCCGCGACCGTCCCGGAGATCGTGAGCGCGCCGGTCGATCCTCGGCGGACAACTTTGAGCGGCATGAGCCTCGTAGAGCCCCCTTGAAAGCAGCAAGAGCGCCCGCATCAAATCGCGTGTGGCGGCCGGTATGCAAGAGCAGAGTCTTCAGTTTTTCCGTGATAGCGAACACTTTCGTGCGCGGTTGAATTGGAAGTACGCGACAACCTACGCGGGAGTTCGAGCTTCCGTCCCGGGTACCGCTCTCTACCACAGCGCCGGCGGTCCTCGGAGATCCGCAAGGCGACAGCGTATTTCCAGCCGGCAGGAGAGGCATGCCACTCTCGAATATGGCGATGCTGGCGCTTCCCAAACGGATGGGTTCCTGTCGAGCTTTCGCGATTGGGCGGCAGAGCGCACGAATTTTCCGCACGAGGTTGCCGAGATGGCGCTGGCGCACACGGTCGGCGACAAGGTCGAGGCCGCATACCGCTGTGGCGACCTATTCCAGAAGCGCCGGCAAATCATGGAGACATGGGCGCGGTTCTGCGAGACCCCGAGGGCGCGGGCAAATGTCGTGACGATCAGTGGCCGCGTGAGCGGGGATTCAGTGCGGGCGTAGAGGCGGGAGCATGGGTTCGGCCCAAGCAATCTTGCTGCATGCCGGTTGCCTTCTACGGCGACGCGGTGAACGACGGGTCGCCGGGATGCCTTTTCTGGGATTTTCTCGCCCGACGAGGTTCCAGTAACCCATCGGCTCATGATCTAAGAGTAGGTCAATCATAGCGTCGAACGAGGCTTGCCGTCTAGGGAGGCTGCGGTTGCGGTGGTCGACATACTTCTGGAGATGATCGTTAAGCAGCTCATGGTGAAATCTTCCGAACTGGTTCATCCAGGTTTCTGCATGCGACAAGACGCCCTGAAGCCTTTGTGAGCTCGCGCCCAACCCGATGAATTGGCAATCATAGCCGGTAAGATCGCGATACTTCGGACCGCGAGTCAGTAGGACTGTTCCGCGTTTTACGTTGGCCTGAACGAAGCTCTCGATAGATCCTGGAGAATCGTCTGAGACCGCGGCCAAACGGATGTGATCAGAGTTCATTTCTAGGGCGGCCAAGATGATCAAACGGTGCCCAGAATGATGCCACAGTTCGATTTGATTGACTGCAACGAGGCTATCAAGTCTCTCACAGTCCGCTGCCCTCAATCGATCCAGCTTATGCTTTAGAAGTCGGGCGCTGTTTTTCTCGATGCGCAACCACGTCCGGAGCTTTCCCGCCGAAATATCATTGGATCGGGCCGTGATGAGATGGATTGCGCCAAACCAGACCGTCAGTGGCAGCTTCGAGCGGTGCATGACCGTGCCGGCGGTGTTCGAGGGCTGTTTGTGGCAGCGTAAGCATTCATAGGTATGGGCTCGGGTGTTGAGTGCCGCATAGCGCCCGAAGCCGCAATTTGGGCAGACGAAGCCGTTCGGCCAGCGCCTCCTGAATAGGTAGACCTCGCAATGCCTCTCGTCCGGAAAGGCCTCCTGGAGCTGAGCGAGCGTCTCCTTCACGACCATCGAAATTTTTATCATGTTCACCTGGGACAACGGGACACTCGTGCTCGCGGGTGTACCCGCAATCCTATCCCGGCGCCCCTTCGTAGTTTCTAATATGAACGTGTGGTTGCGGGCGTCACCTAGAAGACCACCGTACCATGCGGTGGCTTGAGAAACCCTTTCCCGGATGCGCTCGGGTCACAGGCATCACCGAGCTTGTCGATTGCGGCCGAAGCGTGCCGGAAGAAGGGTTCCTCGAAACATCCCAGCAGTAATGCTGCTGAAGATCACACTCGAAGCAGGAGACCTCACATGGACAGAGTAGCATTTACAGTTCCTGAGTTCTGCGACGCCTTCAGGATATCGCGTGCGCACCTGTACAATCTGATTGGCAGAGGTGAGGGACCGGTTTTTTTCAAAGCGGGAAGGCGGACGCTCATTGCTCGCGAGGCCGGGGCACAATGGGCGCGACGGATGGAAGCCCGGGCCGCTGCAAACCCAACGCAGGCAGGAGGGCAATCATGACTGGGGCCAAAATAGTGCCCGGGAACGGGTCTTTGGCGGTGCCGACGTCATTCAACTACGGCGTCCTCGCAGCGGATCTTGCCGACAAGATGCGCGACCGTGCCGGCCGTGTTCGCGATATTCAACGCGGTGCGGTCCTCGACGTCGGCCGGGAGTTAATCGGAGCCAAAGCGCGGGTCGAACACGGCTGCTCTGTCAAATGGGTCGGGACTGCTTGCCAGATGAACATCCGGACCGCGGAACGGGCCATGCGGGCGGTCGAGCTGGTGGAGAAAAACGACAAGTTGTCGTATTTGCCGCCGGACGGGCTTCTGGCGCTCTCCGCCCGATCGGCCCCGCAAGACGTCGTTAATGAGATCGTAGGCGAGATCGCGGTGGGCGAGACACCCACTGCAGCTCGGATCAAACGCCGGATTTCCGAAGCAAAAAAGGCTGAGGTTCGAGCGCGTAGAGCATGTGTGGAAGCAGCGAGCCCCACTTCAGAAGGGGAGCGTGAGCAAGAGGCGATGAGTGGCGGCGGGCCCACGGCCTCCGAAGCCAGTCAGGCGGAGCAAGCCACCACGACGAATGAGCTTGTCGAAATGCTGGTTGGCTGGGACCGCATAGACGAGTTCATGGCGCTTTTGACGAAAGCCAACCTCTCGAGCGTGGAACGGGCCCTGATGGCCCGCCATGAGAGGCTAGTCACCGAACGTGGACTCGACGGGGCAGAGCCCAAGCGAATCTCGTTGGCAGCGGCCGCCGTGGCCGAGATCTGGTCAAGTGGTGGCGATCCAGTGGTAGCGATGGCGCCGCTGGTTGTGGCACCCGAACTGACATCCGATGCGTTGCCTAGGGAGCTCACCCCCGTGGGAACAGCGGCGCAGGCGGGACTCCAGGCTGTGGTCCTCGAGCCGTCAAGCGAGGTCGCGACTAATGAGCCCATCGCGATCGAGTTAGCGGCAAAAATACCGCTAGTCCTGGCATCTGGACCAACAGGCGATGTGTTGGCTGGGGGCCTTATGGCCATCGAGACAGTGTCTGAAGAGGAATCGCGATTGATTGTCCCCGAGCCGTCAGCCGACGTCTCGGCCGAGGACCTTATGGTCCACTGGTCGCCTCTGAAGCCGAACACGCAGTGGCGCGGGCGGCAGTGGCTCGAAGACGGTTGCCCGATAACCGGCCGTCCCGACGAACACCCCATCATTACCAAGAGCCTGTTGCCGTTTCGGACCGTCGCGAGGAAGGCCAGCCTCGCGCAACGGGAGCGGTTTCTCGATATGTCTGCGCCGTCACGGCCAAGAGAGGCGCCATGAACAGAAGAAGCTATTCCATACACCCCGGGGACTTCTCGGGCGCCCTGCACCTCGATTTCGCAACCCGGTCGGCGATCGATCTGATACGGGCAGGCCCGTGGAAATACGCCCAGCATCCTTCTACCGAGCTCCGGTGCGGCAGTTATGCCATTGGCGACGGTCCGATAGCGCGCTGGCGTCCCGCCAAACTGGTTCCGCTTGCAATCGTCGCGCATGTTAACGCTGGCCTGCCCATCGTCGCGAACGGCATCTCATTTGAAGGCGCAGCCTAGCACCAGGTGATGCCACGTCAGCGCTATCCCCGCCCCGAGTTCCACGGCGGCTGACGATCAGCCCTTATAAATTAAGGACACGTGATGCCTCATCCGTTTACAGACTTCAAGAAGTGGGCCGGCACCGAGTTCGAGGCCTACATCCTGCCGATTATCCCCGCCGGGGCGACGTTGAAGCCACCTGACGAAGAGGGAAAGCGCGGGAGCAGCATAAAGCCCGACCAGCTGGGAAAGATCCCCGGCAAATGGTTCGCGAACACGCGCACCTGGACTGGGTTCCCGAGCTGGCAGACACACCGCGCCGGCCGCAGGACCATGGCCTATTGGGAGAGGTGGCAGGATGAGGCCGGCACTGCGATCGCCAGCGGAATCATTTTGGGCAACTGGATCGCCTTCGACATCGACAGCGACGATCAGGTCGCCGCCGACGCGATCGAGCTGCATATCTCGCTCGAAATGGGTGTCACACCTGTGGTGCGTCAGCGATACGGCAGTTCACGCCGGGTGCTGTTTTACGCTCGCGACCAGCACACCGCTCCGATCCAGAAGCTGCGGCTCGCGTTCAAGACGGAAGACGACCAGCAGCATATCGTCGAGGTGCTCGCCACCGGGCAGCAGGTAATTATAGAAGGTCCGCACTCCAAAGGCTCCATGCACTACTGGCGCAGCGGCGACCTGATCGAGAACCGCGAGTGGCTAAAGACCAATCTCATCACCGGCGACCACGTCTTCACGACAATGCGCCGCCTCCGGGATTGGGTCGACGCAACACCTGCGCTCGAGAAAATCAAGCTGGCCCTCCCAACCGGCACCGATCGCGCGGCTGCAGTCAGTATTACCGATCTGATGAGCCCGCATCGCGTCACTGACTTCGACGTGCTTGAGCGCTGTGTCAAAGCGATCGACCTCAATGACGAGCGGCTTGCCGACTAAGACACTTGGTGCGCGCTCCTCAGGGCGATCTGGGGCAACTACGGCGTCGCCTGCCCACGTTTTATGGAAGCGCTGGCATTTATGGCCGATGGGGACGAGACGGTTATTCCCTTGCTTCAACGGTGGGGTGGCTACGCCCTCGTCGGCAAGCTCCTTGATCAGTGCTTCCTGTTCATCCAGGGCAAGAGCGGGACGGCGAAATCGGCGTTCTCTGACATTCTCATCCGGCTAATGGGGAGCTACGGCACGCCCGGAAGCACAACCCTTTTCATGAAGCAGTCTGATAAGCGCTCGTTCGAGCTTGGCGATATCGCCGGCAAACGTGGCCTGTTCGTCCCCGAGACCAAGAAAGGGAGTAAGCGCTCGGTGAAGGACGCCTGCCGCTGGTCGCCGCCTGGCGCGATGATAGGGGCATGGCAGAGACAGCAACGGAAGTGTCCACTATCGGCTTAGTGGACACTACGCAAAGCTCCGGCAGGCCCAAGCGTCGGCAGTGGACCGAGGCGTTTAAGCGTCGGATCGTGGCCGAGACGCTGGAGCCGGGTGCGTCGGTGTCGATCGTGGCGCGGCGTCATGACGTGAACGCCAACCAACTGTTCAAATGGCGGCGCGAGATGGCGCCGGAACAACCGCCTGGGCCGGAACAAAGCGTCACCATGCTGCCGGTGGAGATCGCGCCGGAAGCGGGCGAGCCGCGCCCGCGAGCGCGACGCAGCGGCACGATCGAGATCACCTTTTCCGGCGGGGCGCGGGTGTGCGTGCGCGGCGAGGTGTCGCCCGAGACGCTGCGGCAGGTGATCGAGCTGTTGCGATGATCGGGTTGCCGGCGGGCACGCGGGTGTGGCTGGCGGCGGGCGCCACCGACATGCGCAAGGGGTTCGACAGCCTGGCGGCGCAGGCGCAAAGCGTGCTTGGGCAGGACCCGTTCTCGGGTCACGTATTCTGCTTCCGCGGTCGCCGCGGCGATCTGATTAAGCTGCTGTGGTGGGATGGCGACGGCCTGTGCCTGTTCGCCAAGCGGCTGGAGCGGGGCCGATTCGTGTGGCCGCGCGCCGAGGAAGGCGTGGCGGTGCTGACGCGGGCGCAATTGTCGATGCTGCTGGAGGGGATCGACTGGCGAATGCCGCGGCGAACCTGGCGTCCGGAGCTGGCCGGCTGAGGCCGGCTGCGACAGATTGACTCAACCGGCGGTGTAGGCGCGCCAGCCCGCTGCCGATCTGATCCAATCGCCGGCGTGACGATCGCGCCCGAGAGCCTGCCCGACGACATCGCTGCGTTGAAGCGCATCATTGCCGAGATGGCGCGCGACGCGGTGGCGGCGAAGGCCGAGATCGCCAAATTGAAGTTCCAGCTGGCGCGCTACCGGCGGGCCGAGTTCGGCCGGTCATCGGAGAAGCTGACGCGCGAGATCGAACAGCTCGAGTTGGCGATCGAGAGTTTGGAGAGCGACCAGGCCGAACGGCTGGCCGCCGCCTCGCCAATGGTGGCAGCGGCGATCGAGGAAGCGATCGAGAAACAGAAGCCGGCGCGCCGGCCATTGCCCGAGCATCTGCCGCGCGAAGAGATGCGTCACCCTGCCGCCTGCGCCTGCCCGCACTGCGGCGGCGCCTTGCGGCGGATCGGCGAAGAGGTGACCGAGACCCTCGACTATGTGCCGGGCCGCTTCAAGGTGGTCCGGCACATTCGTGAGAAGCTCTCCTGTCGCGCCTGCGACACGGTGGTCGCGGCGCCGGCGCCGGATCACGCGATTGCGCGCGGCCGCGCCGGGGCGGGACTGCTGGCGCACATCGTCGTGTCGAAGTTCGACGATCACTTGCCCTTGTATCGTCAGGCCGAGATCTTCGCCCGCGAGGGCGTCAGCCTGGAAACCTCGACCCTGTCGGGCTGGGTTGGGGCGACGGCGGCGGCGCTGAAGCCGCTGGTCGACGCGCTGGCCGCCGATGTGATCGGATCGGACACACTGCACGTCGACGACACGCCGGTGCCGGTGTTGGCGCCGGGCACCGGCAAGACCAAGACCGGGCGGCTGTGGACCTATGTCCGCGACGAGCGGCCGTTCGCCGGCTCTCGACCGCCAGCGGCGCTGTTCTTCTACTCGCCCGACCGCAAGAGCGAACACCCAAAGGTGCATTTGCAGGCCTTCCGCGGCGTCATCCACGCCGACGCCTATTCCGGGTTCAAGGGGCTGTTCGCCGGCAATCGGATCGCCGAGGCCGCCTGCTGGGCTCATGTCCGCCGCAAATTCTTCGACGTCCATGCCGCCAACGGCTCGGCGATCGCCAAGCGGGCCCTCGACCGGATCGGCGATCTCTACGGGGTCGAAAAGACGATCACCGGCTTGCCGCCCGACCAGCGGCGACGCCGAACGCCAGAAGCGCTCCAAGCCGATCGCCGAGGCGCTGCGCCGTTTGGGCGGATACCACCCTGCCGAAGCTCTCCCGCAAATCCGAACTGGCCAAGGCGTTCCGCTATATGCGGTCGCGCTGGAAGGCGCTGCTGCGATGCCTCGATGACGGCCGGCTCGCCCTCGACAACAATCCCGCCGAGCGGGCCCTGCGCTGCGTCGCGATCGGCCGCAAAAATTACCTGTTCGCCGGCTCCGACGCCGGCGGCCGCCGTGCAGCGGCTCTCTATTCGCTGATCGAAACCGCCAAGCTCAGCGGCCTCGACCCGCAGAAGTATCTCGCCGACGTGCTCACCCGCATCGCCGATCATCCAGCCCGCCAAATCGCCGATTTGCTGCCCTGGCACTGGAAACCCGAAGAGCCGGACCGCGCCGCCGCGTGACCCGGCGTCTTCGCCGAGCGGTTACGAAAGGGATGACCTGGGACGAGATCCTGATTTGCGAAATGCTCGGAGGTACCGAGATACGGGCCGAGCGCAAGTATCAGCGCTCCTTCACGTTCCGCAGCATCGCGACGATTACGGTCACCGGCAACCACGTCCCGGCCTTCGTCACCAACACCGGCCCGAACGACAGCGGTATCGACAGGCGCATGCTCCTGCTCAGGATCAACAAGCTACTGGAAGGCAACCTCAAAATCGATACGGAGTTCTCCGAGAAGCTCGTCGCAGCAGAGGGCTCGGCCATCATGACCTTCTTCGTACAGGGCGCACTCGAAGGCTGGCAGTCCTTGCAGCAGACAGGGCGGTTCCTGGGAGACACCGCGAGGAGCGCGGAGGCCGAGGCGAAGAAGGCCAGGCGAGGATCGAGCCCCCATCTGAACTGGATCAGCGAACGGATGGTTTTGGAGCGCGGTGCTCGGGTCAACGCCCACGATGCGTTCCGCAGTTTCCGCCAGTTCGTTGTCGAGGACAATCCGCACTACCGCGAAAGCAAAGCCGAGTTTCGCGACGCCCTTTCCGCGTTCACCAATGGCGCCGTCACCTACGATCGCTACGGGAATGAGCGCGTGTACATCGGCATGAGGTTCGCCGAGTCGGTAACATCCTCGAACGTCGTGTCCCTCTTCCCCAATACAGGGGTCTAGGCATGGAGACCCTAAACGAAGTCAATCGGCTGACTTTCGCAGCCCACGAGCGGATGCGTGAAAAGACCGCGCAGTGGGTTAGGCGCCGAAGACAGCGTAAAGCCGCCAAAGCTGCCGGGGCCGAAGGGCATTTGGCGTTACGTTCGGCGTCTTCCGCAGCTTAAAACCTCATATATATCAATGCGAGATGCCAAAACGCCAAACAAATTGGAAATTTGATCCACTTGCATGATCTTAATATTTACGTTCATCTTAGTTAAGATAAATGTAAATATTAATGGCGGCATGGGGGAATAGATTCAGAGATTTTGGCATTTTGGCGTTTTCCCTCCACAACCACCCTGCAAGCAACGGGCTTACGAACGTTTCGATCCTCGCAACGACGCAAGAGTGGTATGGCAACAGCGGCCGGACATCGAGCCGAGGCCGCGCGAGATGCGTTCATGATTTGCCGGACCTCGTCGAGCTTTGGGGTCGCTCACCTGGCTCATCAAGAACCTGAACGAGGCGCATCCCGAGCTATCTGCGACGCGCACGACGTAGAAACGCGCCGCTGTCAGCCTCAGCTCGAGCCAATTCTAAAATCTGACAGTTATCCAATACAATAAATTACCATGTTCGAGGCTTTGGGCTGAAAAGCTAATAAAATCAACGGCGCGCCGGTTTGTAGTTCAGAATTGGCAAGCTCGACGCAGCTCACGAGAGCCGCAGAACCTGGGGGAACAGGCCTGATGGTGGACGCTACCTCAATGATCTCCGAGGCGCGGAAGCGTTGGGTTTCTGGAGCACGAGCCGCAGTGGTCATCTAATGCCCTTTTTTGTAGCCCCAAAGCTCTGTTACCCTATTGATAGAAAATCAAAAATATTGGGTTGCTGGATGAGGTTCGGCCACCGTAGCGGTGAACTAGCGCGAGGCTACCGGGTCTCGGGTCTTGGCGGGAGCTGGCACGCCATGAGTATCGCTACCAAGATCTCGCACAGCCTCCGACGGGGCAGAACGGGGCGATGGACACAAAAGGGCATCGACGTCGCCCCAGCCTATCGCCTTGAAAACGCGCCAGTGCTAATGGCTACCTTTGATAGCCACAAAGGGAACGGTTGATGCCTATGCGGCTAGCGATCTACGCCCGGGTTTCGACGGACGACAAGGGGCAAGACCCGGAGAACCAGCTTCGGCACCTGCGCGAATGGTGTGGCCGCATGGGCTATCCCATCGAGCACGAGTACGTCGAGCACGAGAATGGCGGCAAGGGCGTCGAATACCGGAAGCGGCTCGGCGCGATGTTTGCCGGCGCCGCACGCCGAGAGTTCGATCTGCTGCTGGTCTGGTCGCTCGATCGGTTCAGCCGGGAAGGCATGGCGGCGACCGTCGTGCATCTGCAGCGCCTCGCCTCGCATGGCGTTGCGTTCCGGTCATTCACCGAGGAGCATTTGTCGACGGAAAACGAGCTCGTCCGCAACATCCTGCTGGCGACCCTCTCCTCGCTCGCCAAGCTAGAGCGCGAGAAGATCAGCCAGCGAACGAAGGCCGGCCTCGAACGAGCGCGTGCGCTGGGCAAGGTGCTCGGGCGGCCGAAATTCGGCGATGGCGACCGGGAGAAACTGCGCGCCGCGCTCGATGGCGGCAAGAGCTGGCGCGCGGTCAGCATCGCAACGCGGATCCCGTACAGCACGGTCAAGAAGCACGCGCGCGCGCTCGGCTACGAGCCGCCGGGACGCGTGCCGATCACGGCGGCAGAAAACCCGCATGGCGAGGGCTGACCCCTCCGCCTTTACTTCGCCAGCGATTGCCATTCGAAACAAAGGGGGCCCCCTGATTGCGACAGCTACCGCGCAATCTCGAACCCAAGGGGGTCCCATCCAACGCTGAACGAGGCCCTCCCAGCGACCGTCACCGCCTCTTGGCGCGGCCACGGCATGGCAATGCACCGACCCCGGCCTTTCATTGGCCTCGCCGGGTCCTAGGCGCTCGTCTTGTTATCTTCCCGGGTCCGCCGGCGGCGCTGCCCCTACCCACTCTCCGCACCGAAATTGGCACCTGTTCAGAACCGCTGGTAGGGTATCGTTTTACGGCCTCGCAGGAGGGGAGCGAGATGGACCAGCACGCCTTTGGCTCCGCTACGCAGCAGGCGGGCGAGATCCGCGACCGCCGTCTCGGCTGCCTCGAATTGCTCGACTTCTACCTTGCCCGGGCCGAACGGCTCAACCCGGCATTGAACGCGATCATCGCCTGGCGCGCGAAGGCATCGCGATCGAGCGCGCCACCCTGGCCGACTGGGTCGGGCATGCCGCCTGGTGGGTGACGCCGTTGGCCGCGCTGATCGGCGCCCATGTCATGGCATCGCCGATCATCCACACTGACGATACGCCGATCCGCCGTACTGGCCCCCGGCAACGGCAAGACCCGGACCGGACGGCTGTGGACCTATGTCGTTGACGAGCGACCCTGGCAGGGTGGGCGGGCACCGGCAGCATATTATCGTTTCAGCCCCGACCGCCGCGGCGAGCCGCCGCGCGATCACCTGGCCCTCTTTCGCGGCGCGATCCAGGCCGACGCCTTCAGCGGCTACGCCGCCCTGACGCGACCGCCATCCGCCAAAGACCAGGTCGGCCGAGGGCCGCCGCTGATCCACGCCGCGTGTTGGGCCCATGCGCGGCGCAAGTTTTACGACGTGTTCGAATCGACCAAGTCGCCGATCGCCGAGGAGGCACTGAGACGGATCGGCGAGCTCTATCGGATCGAAGCCGAGATCACCGGCCAGCCGGCCGAAACCCGGCTGGCGGCGCGGCAAAACCGTGCCGCGGCGATCCTTGACGCCTTGCGCGACTAGCTGACAGCGCAGCGACGCCGGCTGTCATCAAAAAATGCGCTCGCCAAGGCAATCCAGTATGCGCTGAGCCGCTGGGAGGCGCTGACCTGCTATGCCGGCGATGGCCGGCTCGCGACTGACAATAACGTCGCCGAGCGTGGCCTGCGCGGCATTGCCATCACCCGCAAGAACTTCCTGTTCCTGGGCTCGGAGGCGGGCGGTGAGCGCGCCGCGATCCTCTACACCGTGCTGGAGAGCGCCAAGCTCAACGGCCTCGATCTCGAGGGCTACCTCGCCGACGTGATCGACCGCATAACCACAGGCCATCCGATCAATCGTCTGGCCTAATTGTTGCCGTGGAACTGGCATGGGCAGCCTGCCAAACTGGCGGCATGAGCGCCGACGATAGCCTTCCTTCCAATATGATTGCGACGCTGCGCATCGATCTCCTCGGCAGCGATCCGCCGATCTGGCGCGAGATCGAGGTGCCGACGTCGATGACGCTCAAGCAGCTGCATGCGGTCGTTCAGGCCGCCATGGGATGGGAGGACGCCCATCTCTGGGAGTTTGCCGTCGGTCGCGCGCGCATCGGCGACAGTCGAGCCGCCAAGCTGACCCTCCAGGCGCTGCTTCGGCCACGGACAACGAAGCTATCCTACATCTACGACTTCGGCGATTGCTGGGAACATCAACTCACCCTGACCAAGCCTCGCGCGGCCGATCCAGGATCGGCCTATCCGCGCTACCTCGCCGGCGAGCAGGCGGCACCCCCCGAGGATTGCGGCGGAATCCCTGGCTTCTATGCCCAGCTCGAAATCCTCGCCGATCCCGAGCACCCAGATCATCACGACGTCAAAGATTGGTTCGGCGACTTCGATCCAAACGCCGTCGACGAACAGCACGTCAAGGCCCGGATCGCCCGTATCGCAAACCGGCGCCGCACAACGCCGACCAAAACCAAGCCGCGGTAATCAGCCGACGCTTACTGTTCGCCCACCTCAACGCATCCTGAAGCTGGATCGGCTGCGATTACGCGGGCCGAACGCGCTCGCGACGAGTTCCACCTCGCTGCCACCGCCCAAAACCTCCGCAAGCTCGCCAAGCTGATCCCGGTGCCGTCGCCAATCGCCACGACCTGAGGCGACGCGGCGCTCACCGGCGAGGCCGCCACCCCCGATCCGCCCCGCCGCGATTACTTCAAACCAGACTTCTTCAACGGTATCGACCCTATGCGGTCCTTGCTCAGTACAAGAGGCGGCGGTTGGGAGCGTATTGATCCTCGATCGCAAATAAGCGTCGCGCCTCCGTCACCTCAATGCGGCAACCTCGGCGTAAGCCCTCAGCTCCCGCTCCACATCGTAACCGCTGGTCCCGAAGATGATGCCAGTGGCGCCGCGGGCCTCGAGCTCGGCGAGACGTTCGCGCAACTCCTCGCGAGTGCCTGTGAAGGTCATCTGTTTGGCGGCGGATACGTCGACGAGCGCGTCATGGCCGTTCGAAATGTCGAGGTTATGACCGCGGTGAACGGAGAGGTGGCGCAATTTCTCGTCCGCCCGTTCGACGCTGGCCAGCCACGCTTCGCCGTTCGGCAGCGCTTTCACGCTTTCCGGATCGGTCGTGTACCTGTGGTGATAGGCGAGCGCGATGAGCGGTTTCAGGGCGGTCGAGGCGCGCTGCGAGGTGAGGTCCTCGTCATCATCGAGGACCGTGCCGCTGGTCGACACGAGGCAGGTCTCGAACCCTTCGGCCGGGCCGCCGAGGGAAATCAGGCCGTCGGTAATTTCTTTGGCGAGCGCACGGGCCTTGGGTCCTTGGCCTGCCATGTAGACTGGCACGGTGATCGGACGGTCGGGCAACCAGCCGTCGGACGCAAGGATCTGGGCGAGACCGCCGTCGATGTCGGCAATGTCGCCGCGCAGCAATGTCTTAACCTGCGCGATATGCGTACGCATGCTCGCGAGGCTCAAGGGCTTCTTGCCCATCCCCGCACGGCCGGTAAAGCCGGTGCCGAACCCGACCATCAGGCGTCCCGGCGCGATCTGCTCGAGCGTCGCGATGGCCGAGGCCTGTGCCATCGGATGGCGATAGCTCGGGATCAGCACGGAGGGGCCAAATTTGATGCGCTTCGTCTTTTCGGCGATGCGGCCGAGAGTGACCCATATGTCGTGGCCGAAGGCGGGAATCTCGGGACACCAGACCGCGCGAAAGCCTAGCTCTTCGGCAAGAAGCGCGTACTCGACGGTTCGGGGGCCGGGCGGCAGGCGGAAGTCATAGGTCAGCACGGGGCGTATTCCTCACAGCGCCGTCATGCCGCCGTCCACGAACAGCAGGGCGCCGGTGACGTAGGAGGCATCGTCGGAGGCCAAAAACAGGATCGCGGCGGCGACCTCCTCGGCCCTGCCCGGGCGCTTCAGCATGGTGCCTTGTGCGGCCTTGGCGTTGTACTGCTCGACGGTCTCGCCGGCCGCCGCGATGCGGCGCTGATGGAACGGCGTGAAGATCGGGCCAGGGCCGACGGCGTTCACCCGAATGCCGTCCGGCGAGTGGTCGGCGGCGAGCGCCCGCGTCAAGCCCGCGATCGCGGCCTTGGTGGTGTCGTACTGCAGGTTGCCGCCGCCGGCGACGACGGAACGCACCGAGGCGGTGTTCACGATGGCGCCGCCCTTGTTGCGCGCGCATCAGCGGAACCGCCGCCTTGGCGCAGAAGACGTAGCTCATCAGGTTGACGTTGAGGATTTCGTTCCAGCTCGCCGCACTCGCCTCGTCGACCTTCTCGTATTTGCGGATGCCGGCATTGTTGATGAGGATGTCGAGGCGCCCGAACTTCTGCGCGGCGCCGTTGACGAAGTCGAGGCACGCGGCCTCGGTGCCAACGTCAGCCTGCGTGAAGGCGACCTTGGCGCCGGCGGTCTCGAGCTCGGCCGCGACGCGCCGGCCGCGCTCGCCGTCCCGATCGCAGAATGCCACGCTCGCGCCTTCGGCAACGAAACGCCTGACCGTCGCCTCGCCGATCCCCGATGCTCCACCCGTCACCGCCGCAACCTTGCCGTCGAGCCTTCCCATGTTTGCTGCCTTTCATTGCATTGCGAAACATGCATCCACGATACGTCGTATCCATCCGTCGGGCACCGCTTGGTTGGCCTGGCCTAAGTGTCCGACCTTAACAGGCTGCGGAGCTTCGGGGGTCCGCTTTCGAGACCTTTCGATGGGCTGACTCGCTCGGACTTGGGTCTAATTGAGCCGCTCCCGCTGGCATGGTCTGGTGATCGCTATCAGCGCATCTCGCCCTCTGCCGTGCGTCCTCACCGGGTGGGTTCACCGACCCATAGCGGCCGTCCGCCTTGGCGTCGCGAACAATCCAAAATGCCCATTTGCGTCATTCGCCGACCGCAGCACGTCCGTCTCAGATAAAGAGTACTTTCCGTATGAGCGCAGTGCGGCTGCCCGGAGCCACGCCGCCGGCACGCCGCCCGAGGATGTGCTAGCCGTTGTGTGCCTGGATAATCCGCGCGAGAATACGAGGGCAAGGCCCTATCGACTTTCGCTGCCGTCGCTGGGACCCCAGGAGAAATGTCCATGGCGTTTGTCAGATGTTATACCGGCACGGATGGTCAGTCACACTTTGAGGACCTGGACCTGCTCCCACCTGACATGGAGAGGTCAATCGAGCAGGCCGCCAGCAGTATCACCTTCACGCGTTCGCCCAACGGCCATTTCAGCGATTGGCACAATGCGCCGCGCCGCCAGTACGCCATCTTCCTCTCCGGAGGAGAGATGGAGGTCGGGATCGGCGATGGCACCACCCGGCGGTTCGGCCCTGGAGACGCCGTCCTGTTCGAAGACCTCACGGGACAAGGGCACACCAGCCGGAGCGTCGGTGGGGACCGCCTGACCGCTATCGTGCCCTTAGCGGATTAGCCTCCTCCCGCAGGTCGTGTACCCGATGGCAGCGGATGACAATTTCACCCCGAAAACCGGGTCGCTCATGCTCGTGGGAAGCGATTGATAGGCCAAGGTGTGTATCACGCCAGGAAGGGCCTACATTGGGGAGAACGAAGGGTAGAGGGAGAGCCCAGCAGCGGCCAAGCCGGTAACTGGAAGGGGAAAAACATGGCTGAGAAGATGCGCTACAACAAGATCATCGACCTCCTCGAGCGCGGCAAGCCGGTTTTCAGCACCAGCACGGTCCCTAACGGTAATCTGGATGACCTGACCTATATTGCTGATGCCGACTACGACGCGGTCATCATTGAAATGGAACACGAGGGTTTTAGCTTCACCACCCTGCGTACCTCCCTGCAAGTGCTGCTGAACCGGAAAAGGATTGCCGAGAAGGGCAATCTGCAGCCCGACGTGGTGCCGATGGTCCGGATTCCTCCGAACGCCCGCGAGCGCAATCAGTGGGTGATCAAGCAGGCGCTGGACACCGGCGTGTATGGTCTGGTGCTGCCCCACCTGAGCACGGTGGAGGACGCCCAAGCCGCAGTCGCGGCTGCACGGTATCCCCAGGTGCCGGGGGTGCAAGACTTTGCACCGGCTGGGGAGCGCGGTTGGGGCAATCGCATCGCCTCCCGATACTGGGGCCTGACCCCGCAGGAATACTACGACGCCGCCGACCTCTGGCCCCTGGACCCCGAGGGCAATATCTTACTGATGGGCATCATCGAAGAAGCAGAAGGGGTGCAGAACATACGCGACATTTTGCGTCAGGTGAGGGGCATCGGCGCCATCTGGGCAGGCCCCGGGGACATGTCGGTGTCGATGGGCTTGCGGGGCGAGGCCAGCCATCCAGCCGTGCAAGAAAATCTGCTGCGCGTCCTGGCCGCCTGCAAAGAGTTCGGCGTCCCCTGTGCGACGGGAGCCACGGCGGATGACGTGGCGATGCGCCTCGAACAAGGCTTTCGCATCATCATGACCGCCCCGGTGAGAAGCACGCCAGGGCTGGCCGAGGGGCGCCGCCTCGCCGCCCGTTAATGCCCTGTCGCTTGTTGCACCTCGGAAGGGTGGCAATGACGGCGTCACTCAGATGTCGGCTCGCTGGTTCGGAAAATCGCGATCGATCTCGTCGCAGCCATCAGACCTCAATTTGAGTTCGCCAACAGTATCCGACCGTTTTCTTCCACGAGACCCATAATATTGCTTCAATGCAACGTGTGACGAACGCTGAACACGCTATATGACACTTGACGGGCCTGGGTGCGCTTTGCCTCACCGTTTGCTCGCCGCGTGAAAGCGTACCTTTCTGGTGAAATGCGCGCGCGGCTCCAAGACAGCTGGCACAGGACTTACAAAATGGACATGTAGCGGACCCTGGACTTTAGGGATTCGCCCGTACGTACACCCCGGCAGAACCCGGTGCATGCGTCATGGCCTGCCGCATGCGCGGCGAATTGGGCGAGGAATGTTGCTGTTGCTCCTTCCACTCCGGGCTTTCGGGCACGGCCGTACTGGCAAATTCGTAGACCGTGCTGTAGCCGCTGGTACCCTCGAGGACCCGATAGCGACGAGCGTAGATCACTCCCGGCACCTTGCGGTAGCCTGGCACATATTCCCTACTGTACCAGGCGTTCCACTCCGCATCGACCTCGGCGGGGACGGACATGCGGCCAATCTGCAACACCGGTGCCATGCCACGCTCCGGCATTTCCACGCCGTCCGGGTAAATCTGTTCCCCGACAATGCGTGTCAAATTCTTCCCAATTACGGACGGCGAGACTTTCTGTCCCCACGGCGTCCGCGGCCGGTTGGTAAACGCCGGCGTCTGCATCACCGCCACGTTTTCCAGTTCATAGCATGCCAGGTACTGCGGGCCACCCTTGACCGCCTCGTAGCGGGCCGCTGAGAGAATGCCGGGCACCGACAGCAATTCCGGTAGATGTTCCTTGTTATACCACTCGTTGAATTCCTGCACGTGCTGGGCGTCGATATCAACGTACACCATGAAAATCCCGCGACCTTTTTGTGCCATATGTCCGTCTCCTCTGTGAAGAGTAGCCGCCATCGTTTTGCCTCGTCTCGTTGGCGCCCGGACCTCACGCCTGGAGCCCAGGAGAGACACGAGACACCAACTGGGGAGCCATCTTAGCCGACATTCCCCAGATTCCGGGGCTGTTGAGCGTGATCTTCCGTCTCATCGAGGCACACCGCAATGAAATTCAGGCGCAACCAGCCTCGTTCGCAGCCAATGGTTCGGGCTGCTCGGCTCGCGGGTCCGGCACTCGTGGGGCTTTGCTTCATTCCAGGCACACTCTGCCTTCGTCGTCTGTCTCATCTGACACCCGCCGCTGTCATGCCGGAGCGGGCGGCGCCCGCAGCCGGGCGATGAGCGACAAGATTTCTCCGGGGAATGCGGGCTCAAAAGGCCCACCGAAGGAGGCATCACCACAAATCCTTCGGCACGGAGGTTACGACTGGGCCAGAACAGGAAGAAATGCCAATCCACGCGCACTTGTCGCAAAGCAATTACTACCTTATTGTTTTTGCTTGGCCACAAATTGATGCGGCTGCCATTCATGAGCACAATCGAACTTGTCGATCCCGAATTGCGCGATGCGCTCGCGCAGCCATTGCCGCCGCTGACCGCCGAAACTTTGATGCGGCGCCGCGCAAGCGCGCTGGAGCTGATAGGCACCGTTCCAAAACCGAACCTGCCCGATATCGCCACCGACGAGATCCATGTCGAGAGTGCCTTTGGCGCAAAGCCGATCCGCGTTCTGACCTATCGCCCGATCACGTCAGACGACCCACTGCCCGTCATCCTACACATCCATGGCGGGGGCTTCGTGATGGGCGCGCCGGAAATGAAGGATGTGGAGAATAGGCTCTTCGCGTCAGAGCTGAGATGCGCGATCTATTCCGTGGATTATCGCCTCGCGCCGGAAGCGCCGCACCCGGCGCCGCTGGAGGACATCTACTCGGTGTTCGCTTGGCTGCACGCGAATGCCGGCCAGATCGGTCTTGATCCCGCCCGCATCGGTATCAAGGGCGAAAGCGGAGGCGGCGGTTTCGCGGCGGCTGCCGTACTCTACGCCCGCGACCGACAGGGACCAAAATTCGCCTTCCAGCATCTGATCTATCCGATGATCGATGACCGCACGGCGGTGCGCAAGGACCTGCATCCTTACGTCGGCGAGTTCGTCTGGACGCAAGAGAACAACTATTTCGGCTGGCGTTCGTTGCTTGGCAAAGAGCCGGGATCGGCCGACGTCTCGCCTTATGCGGCGGCTGCAAGAGCAGCGGATGTGTCGGGCTTGCCTCCAACCTACATTTCGGTCGGCAGTCTTGATCTCTTCCTCGAAGAAAACATGATCTATGCGGATCGATTGAGCCGCGCCGGGGTGCCGGTCGAACTCCACATGTATCCGCGGGCATATCACGGTTTCTATCGGGTAACGAATGCCCGCGTGACCAAGCAGGCCGAGCACGACAATCGCGAGGCGCTGCGACGCTTTCTGCACGGATAGGATCCTGCACGGGCGATTCTGTCTAAGTAAACACACCGAGAACGGTGACCTGGATCACCTGCGCCACGTAGCGCACTCTGTTTGCGGTCGTCGCCCTGCGGAGGTCTGCTACCGGCGCACCTCAGACGCTCCATTTGCGCGCCAGAAAATCAGCCTTGGTCGCTTGGAAACGCCGGAAAATGCATCCCGTCAAAGACGCAAAAACCCCGCCGGGCACGCAGCCAAGCGGGGTTGTCGTCATCTCGATCGTCCTTGTCGGAGCGGGATGCTCTGGCGCCTCGACCCTCCAGACCCGCAGATCTGGAGGGTGAAGGCGTCAGGCTGCTGCTGCGTCGTCGGCGATGATTTCGGCCATCGTGCGGTGGTCGCGGAACGCCCAGGGTTCGCCGAACGGCGACGTCGCGGGCCGCGGTGGCGGCTTCGACCTTGCGCCAGGCGCCATGCGCCGGAAAGCCGATCACGGCCTCGCGGGCATGGGCGCAGGCGCCACAGCTCTTGCAGGTGGCATCGCTGTAGGTCGCCGGGCAGATCGCAATTCGCCTGCCCGCGGGCGTGTACCGCGGCAAGGATGCCGTGCGGTCGCGCCATTCGCCGATCGTCTCGGCCCACTGGTCGGGTCGCCGCTTGAACCGGTGCCGGAATGCCTTGCGCGCATAGGCGCGGGCGAGCACGGTCACCACCGGGGCGATCCCCAGCTCGGCCAACCGGTCCGCTTGCGCGGGGTTGTTGGCCGAGAGATTGACCGTGAAGCCGGCGGCGACGGAAGCGGCGATCAGATGCCGGTTCTCGAGCACTGACAGCGTCGTCACCGAGCACGGGCTTGTGGGTGAAGGCGATCACGCGCTTGCCGGTGTTGGCGGCGACGAGCTCTTGCAGCAGCGCGCCGTCGATTGACGGACCGTATCCGGGCAGATCGCCGGCTTGCCCATAGCGCCACAGACGGCCAGGCCGGAGTGCTGCGACCTTGGCGCAGAATTCCGACCAGGACCCGCCGGCGAGACCGCGGGAGACGCGATCCCAGTGCAGGGCGAGGATGCCGGTGTCGGCGTAGCAGCCATTCTCGTAGAGCGCGCAGCCGGGCCAGCATGATGCCCGTTCGATGATCGAGACGGGGATCGGGCCGGTCTTCGCATTCTGCGAGACGGCGATGAAGTGTACTTTCATGGGGGTTGCTCCATCGGAGCGGAATGCTCCGACGGCTCGACCCCACCGCACTTCTGCGCAGCAGGGTCGAGGGTCGGCTAGAAGTGGCTGACGGCGACGAGATGCTTGATCGCCAGCGCGCTGATGTCGGCGCCGGTGCTCAGCACCTCGTCGGTCGTCGGCCAGTCGGGGTCACCATTGGCGACCGCGCTGGTGCCGAGGACGCGACAGCCGCGCCACCTTCCCTGGATGCTGTTGACACCCCGCCACACCGCCTTGTTGCCGCGGGCGTAGGCTTCTTCCCGAGTGTTCGGGATGTCGCCTCCGCCCCGCCGCTGCGGGTGGGTCAGGAGCGTGAACAGCGCGCCGGCGGTGTCGATCGCGGCGATCCCGCCCGGATCGGCCTTTTCGAAGGCCTTGGGCCAGGGCGGCGGGCCGCGAAAGGCGAGCATGCCGGCGAGGGTCGGCACCTGGCCGAATTTCTCCGGGTCCAGGTATTCGCGCGTGTCGAGGTTGACGATGATTCGGCGCTGGCCCTCGGCCACTTCATTCGGCCGGATGCCATGCCAATCGCCGGAGCGCGGCGGGCGCTGGACGTCGATCGGCCGCATGCCGACGCGCTGGTAAAAGGCGAGATCGTCGGCGCTGTAGTGCGTTTCGATGACGTATTCGGCGACACCGCTGCCGCCGAACGCGCGCGCCACCGGTTTGACGGCGACGCAATAGCTGCTGCCCCAGGTGGCCTTGAAGAACCGCACCGAGCAGGCCCCTTCGAGAAAGGCGGCAACCTCGTCCGAGAGGTCGGCGAAGACCGGCTGCCCCGGGTCAGGCTCCTCATCCTCCTTGTCGCGGAGGGCGGAGTAGAGCTTTGACAGGGGTGGTCCGTCCCAGCCGGGAAGGTCATCATCCTCGGCATAGTCGCCCTGGACGAGGACACGCTTTCCGGCCCATCGCCCAACGAGGGGCGAGGGGGACAGATCGGCCGGCAGGTTGCCGCCGCGAGCCGAGACCAGTGCCAGAAGAGTGGCGCAGGTGCCCGGCCGGGTGAAGAGCTGCTCGGCGGCTTTGAGGCCGCTTCCGACATCGTGGGGCATGAACGCCTCGGCGAGGTCGGGGCAGACGGGGATGTGGTACTGACCCATCGGGGTCTCTCCTTAATGCCGGAGCGGGAATGCTCCGACGCCTCGACCCCCGCCAGCTGCTGCTGACGAGGGGAGGAGGCTATTTCTGCCGGTGGGGGGAGAGCCGCGGGTCGAGCCGCTCCTTGACGATCTTCGCGATCTTCCAAGCGGCGAGATCGAGCTCGCCGGCGATCTGAGCCCAGATCATCGGGAGTGCGCTGATCCTGCCAGGCAGCCGAGAGCTCCACGGCGCTTGCCTGATAGGCGCTGGCCGCTGCGGTGAGGACGCCGGCCACCTGGTCGGGGGCGTCGACGTCGAGGTTCAGCTCAGGATCCACGGCGCCGCTCCGCGATCAGCACGAGGCAGGCTTCGAGCCGCAGCCACTCCTGCGGGGTGTTGTTCCAGGGATGCAATGACAGGGCTGCGGCCTGCGCCTTCACCACCGAGATGTTCGGATGGCTGACGAGGGTCTTGGCTTCGTCGACGGTGAGCTCGCGGCCGGTGTGCCGACGCGCTGCGTCGAGTTTGATGATGTTCATGAAAAGTTCCTCGGAGCGGGATGCTCCGACGCCTCGACCCCCGCCGACTTCTGTCAGCAGGGGTGAGGCGCGGGTCAGGCTGCCGGCTTCAGCAGTTCACCGGCGCTGCGTTCGAGCTCGAGCCGCTTGTCGTTGTTCGGCAATGAGCGAGCATGCGCGGTGGCGGCGACGGTCGCGTCCCACAAGGTCTCGATCGGCCGGCTCTCCTCGGTCTGGTGGACGGCCTTCAGAGCCGGGACCAGGGATTTGCCAAAGCGTTTTGCCAGGAACTGGTCGAGATTGGCCTCGATCCGTTTGGACCGGGCGTCCTCGATCGCCTGCAATACCGGCTTGGCGCTGCCCTCCGCGTATTCGCGAAGAACCGGGGTCACCTCTTCGAGCCAGCGGTCTGGCGCGCCGCTGGTGTGGCGGATGCGGATTTCGGTGTACTGGTCCGCACCCCAGACGTAGCGGTTCGAGCAGACATAGTCGAAGAGGAAAAACCCGGCGCCGAGCGTGGTGTTGCCGACCTCCGAGTTCCACACGAAGAAGCCGCGGGCGAGGGATCCCGGTTTGCCGTCACGGCGGTTCGGGATCTCGATGCGGCGATCCTCATCGGCGAGGAACACGAACATGTCGCGATCGCTGGCGTAGAGAGTCGTGTTGCCCTTGTCGACCGCAACCTGCCGGCCGAAGATGCCCGGCACCCGCCAGTGTCCCGAGACGCCATCGCCGAAACGCTCGACGAGGGAATCAACCACGTCGGCATTCCAGATGCGGCCATAGCGGGGACCGGTGGCGGCGCGGAGCTCGAGATCGTCGCCCTGGCCACAGACCAGAAGCTTGATGTCTTCGACCCCGCGGGTGAAGCGCAGGTTGAAGTTGAGGCAGTCGGCGATGATCGGGGTCGGCAGCCTGCTGTCGCGGAAATAGGACGCCGGGGAGGGCGTCGATGCGAGCGAGCACAGCTGTCCGAACGACCAATGAGTCGGCGCGGCCTGGGTCCCGTCGCGATCACCGATCAGCAATCCCCGGTGATCGTCGGCGGCCGGGAACAATTCGATCTCCCGGGTGCTGACGACTTTCGACCGGCTGGTCTGCCGCGACAGGGCGGCGAAGGCCTGCAATTCGGTCAGGGACGTAAAACGCTGATCGGCCGGACGCGATGCCCATTGCCGGTGCGCCTGAGTAAGCGTGGTCATATTGTTCAACTCCCTTTCAGATCAGGAGGGGCGGGTTGCCCGCTCCTGACGCCGCGCCCCTCACAAGCTGCTGCTGGTGAGGGGGAGAGGCCGTGCTGGTGGGAGCAGACGCAGGGATTGAACTCGCCCGAATGGCGAGCCCCTTTCGTCTGACAGGACTCCGACAGATGCCGCGTCGAGAACCGCAGGTTTGTTCCTGCCGGCGGTTACGGGCACGATCGCGATGACCTGAGGGCTCCGACGCCCGATGCCCCCTCAGCTTCTGCTGAGGGGGCGGGGCGGATTATTCGTCGTCGGTGAATTCTGCGGGGATTTCGAGGAGCAGGCTGGTCTCGGCCTCATTCTCGTAGAGAAAGGTGCTGAGGCCGTACCCCGGAACCCCAAAGCTGGGGATCGCGGGCCGATCGCGGCCGGGGATGATGTCGCCGGCGACGAGTTCGAGGTTGTCGGGGATCACCTTGGCGTTGGTGACCGTGGTCTTGCGAGCGTTGTCGCTGTCCATCTCCTGGGTATCCCAGGCGATATCGTCGGTCACCGCCATCCCACAGGCCGCTTCGAGGGTTTCGGCCTCGACAACGATGTGCTGGTACATCGGCACCAGGTACTGACGCTCAATCACGAATTTGGGCATTGGAATTTCTCCGGTTGGATGTTTCCAATGACCCAACCCTTGCCAACTTCTGTCAGCAGGGGGTCGAGGATGGTCGGCGGTCGTCAACGGAGCTGCGGTGATCTCTCCTTACGAGGGTCTCTGAACACGGGCGGCTCGGCACGCTTTGCGCGAGCTGAGGAATTCGTTTCCGGAGAGATCTTCTGCTCAGATGACCATAACTATATGGTGATTACTGCTTCATATTCAAGTATCAATGGGAAAATAGGTCCTTAAGGGGCCTCTGTCTGCCTAAAGACATAGCTTGACTTGTTGGTTCTGGTAACACGTAATTGGCTGATCCGATATTTTGGCAGCTCTTTGGTGGTCGAGATACCACTCCCAGCATCGGATTGATCGTTTTGTATAACGAAGATCCCGCCGTTCGGTGTTTTAATTTTTTCAACCAGCAGGTCGTGTGAGATGCTGCGCTGAAGTTCGCAGCTCGTCTCAATTGGCGGCCGCCCACTATAGGTGATCGTGCACGGTAGTATGAAAAGTGTTTCGAACGCCCGCGCGGCGTCGCTGTAAAATAGCAGAACGATGAAAATTGGTAATGCTCTGCCGAGCAAGCGGTATGACATTGGCTTATCCCCCCTATTTTCCGGGCTGAGACGAGATGTTTGACTACCGGCTGTGGTGGAGATCGTCTTTCAGCCGCGACGGATTTTTGCCAGAGCAAGCCTGTCGAAACCGAGGCCGCGAGCAGCACGAATCTCTCGGCGGTTGCCTTTTCGGGGGTTCGCTTTGTCATGGATTCATGAGGACCGGGGTCCAGGGCGCGGGCAATGCATGCAATCCCGGAAAGCAGGAGCTGATCAACCCTATGCTTGCTGTGTCTTATTTTTGCCCCTCGTAGGGATTCCAACATGGGAAGGACGGTGCTATCTCGGGCGATGGTGCAGGGATAAAGGACGAGCACGCCAACCGAGGTCCTGGCCGGTCTGGTCGAGCGCGTCACCTTCCACAACGCGGAGAACGGGTTCTGCGTTTTACAGGTAAAAGCCCGCGGCCAGCGCGACCTGATCACCGTCCTTGGCCATGCTGCGATGACCGCGGCCGGTGAGTTCGTGCAGGCGAGCGGGTCCTGGGTCAACGATCGCACGCGCGGCGTCCAATTCAGGGCGTCGTTCCTCAAAGCCACGGCGCCGACCACGATCGAGGGGATCGAGAAATATCTCGGCTCCGGCATGATCCGCGGTATCGGGCCGGTCTACGCGCGGAAGCTGGTTCGCGCCTTCGGCGAAGCCGTGTTCGACATCATCGAGCAAGAACCGGGCCGCCTGCGTGAGGTGACCGGGATCGGCCCGAAGCGTGCCGAGCGGATCATCGGGGGCTGGGCCGAGCAGAAGGTGATCCGCGAGATCATGCTGTTCCTGCACAGCAACGGCGTCGGCACCTCGCGCGCGGTGCGCATCTACAAGACCTATGGCGCCGATGCGGTTCAGCTGATCTCGGAGAACCCCTACCGGCTGGCTCGCGACATCCGCGGCAAGTGCCAGCCCAACTGGCTGGCGCTTGCCGACAGCCAGAAGGCAGCGCTCCGGGCCGCACTCGTCTCCAAAGTGATGGTCATTACCGGCGGCCCCGGCGTTGGCAAGACCACGCTGGTCAACTCGCTGCTCAAGATCCTGATCGCCAAGGCGGTCACGATCGCGATGTGCGCCCCGACCGGCCGCGCCGCCAAGCGCCTGACCGAGAGCACCGGTCTCGAGGCGAAGACGATCCACCGCCTACTCGAGACCGATCCGAAAACCGGCCGTTTCCGGCGCAACGAGGACGCGCCCCTCGACTGCGATTTGCTGGTCGTCGACGAGACCTCAATGGTCGACGTGCCGCTGATGCGAGCCGTCCTGCGTGCCCTGCCGGAGGGGGCGGCGCTGCTGCTGGTCGGCGATGTCGATCAGCTGCCCTCGGTCGGGCCGGGGCAGGTTCTGGCCGACATCATCGCATCGGGTGCCGTGCCGGTGGTGCGGTTGACCGAGGTCTTCCGCCAAGCTGCCGAGAGCCGGATCATCACCAACGCGCATCGGATCAACCAGGGTGTGATGCCCGATCTCGCCACTGCCGAGGCAGGCGATTTCTACTTCGTCGATGCGGCGGAGCCGGAAGACGGGGTCCGAAAGCTGCTGGTGATCGTGAAGGACCGAATCCCGAAGCGTTTCGGATTCGACCCGATACGCGACATCCAGGTGCTTTGCCCGATGAACCGCGGCGGCCTCGGCGCCCGCTCGCTCAATATCGAGCTGCAGAAGGCGCTGAATCCCGCCTGGCGAGATGCGCATCGAGCGCTTCGGCTCGACCTTCTGTCCGGGCGATAAGGTCATGCAGGTCGAGAATGATTACGACAAGGACGTCTACAACGGCGACCTTGGTATCGTGTCGGGCATCGATATCGAGGAAGGCGAGCTCTCGGTCGACTACGATGGCCGCAAGTCACCTACGGCTTTGGCGAGCTCGACGAGCTGGTGCTGGCCTATGCGACCACGATCCATAAGAGCCAGGGCTCGGAATACCCGGCCGTGGTCATTCCGCTGACCACGCAACACTATCCGATGCTGCAACGCAACCTGGTCTACACCGGCGTAACCCGCGGCAAGCGCCTGGTGGTCCTCGTCGGGCAGCGAAAGGCGCTTGGCGATCGCCGTGAAGGGGGCGCGGACACGGCGGCGGTGGTCGAAACTGCGGGAGTGGCTCGGGCAACGGGCACCGGTCCCTCTCGAGCGGCAGATCGAGGAATCCGACCGATGACGAACGGTTATCGATGGGCTTTCAAAGCGAGGTTTCGTGCGCGTGCCTACGGTTGGCGCGGATCTGCTCTTGCCGGAAAACGGCTCAAGGAGGCGGTCCGCGAGATCAATTCCGTCGCCAAGTCGGATCGCGTTGTGGCAGCCGAAGGCTGTGTTTCGCTGATGGAACGGCTATGGCCTGCGCTGGAGGGGATCGACACTTCTTCCGGCGCCCTCGGTGGCGCTGTCTATCGCACACTCGACGAGCTGGTACCGATACTGATCTCGGCTCCGGCAGACGTGATGACGCGGAGCGCATGGCTTGAGCGTCTGTTCCAGGCAGTCATGGACGATGGGGTGCAGTACCTCGCGCCGGTAGAGGACCGGTGGGGCAAGATCGCCGTCTACCTCGAGCTCATGAATGAATACGCGGAGCGGCTTTGCGCATTGATCCGGCGCGTCTGGGTCGACGAGCGACCCGGCGGTCACGTCGTCGGCACAGCGATCTGCCTGTCCTGTTTGCTGGAGGCTGGGCGGTACGGCGACCTGGTCGAGCTGCTGGCGTGCGCTCGGATGAGGTGGTGGCACTGGCATCGCTTTGGTGCCGAGGCGCTCGCAAGGCAGAGAGCGTGGGATGCCGCGGTTGCCTATGCCGATGGCTGTCGCACGCCGCAAGGTTACGACCAGACCGCCATCGATAGGTTCTGCGAGGATGTGTTGATCAAGAGTGGGCGGGCGAACGAGGCCTACCGCCGCTATGGGCTAACAGCAGCGACCGGTCCGACCTACCTTGCAGTCTACCGTGCGACGGTCAAGCGCTACCCTGAACGGGACCGCCGGCAAGTCTTGCTGGATCTGATCGAGACGCGGGGTGAGCGCGGCAAGTGGTTTGCTGCGGCAAAAGATGCCGGGTTCCTCGACGTCGCCCTCGGCTGCGCGCGAGACTTCGCTGCCGAGCCTGGCACCCTCGTACGCGCCGCGCGGGACTTCGCTGCCAAGGAGCCCAAATTCGCGGCGGAAATCGGGCTGCTCGCACTGGAACGCCTGCTCACTGGCAGCGGCTATGATCCTGAAGTCTCGCTGGTCCAGGGGGCCTTCCTTCATCTGATGAGCGCTGCATCGCGGATCGGGGCGCTGGATTGGGCCAGGCAACAGGCGCAGCGGCTAGTTGACGGCGCCTGTGATCCTAACCGCGGGCACATGCACCGCGTCCTGGCCGAATCCTTGGAGCGTTGGGACAAGGAACCGGTTGGGGATTGGTCTCGAAGCGGAAGTGAACCGCAGCCTTATGAGCCGGCTTGAGAAGGGCCACCCTGGGAGCTTTAAACATTTCTTCACTCTGTGCGAGGACGAGCTTGGCGCTGTCCGGACTGACCCTCAGCCACGCCGTTTGAGGGCCAGGATTTCGACCAGCCGGCGGTCGCGCTCTGCCGCCAACTCGTCGATCGAGCGGCCAGCGGCCTCCGTCGCAACCCCGGCGGCAATCGCGCCGCGGACCTCGGCGGTGAGGTGGCGCTGACCGAGGGTCTCCCACCACGCTTCCATGGGACCGGCGAACTGGTCGAGGAAATGCCCGATCCCGCCGCGGCCGCCGGCCAGATGAAAGGTCAAGTGCGGGCCGATCAGGGCCCAGCGCACGCCCGGCCCATCGCTGATCGCGGTGTCGATGTCGGCAACCGTCGCGCAACCCCCTCGGCGACGAGATGAACCGCCTCGCGCCACAGCGCAGCTTGCAGCCGGTTGGCAACGTGTCCTGGAACCTCGCGGCGGATGTGGGTCGGCCGCTTGCCGATCGCAGCGTAAAAGGCGAGCACGCGTTCGACGGTGGCCGGTGCGGTGTCGTTGCCGGCGACGACCTCGACCAATGGCACGAGATGCGGCGGGTTGAACGGATGGCCGATCACGCAGCGCTCAGGATGACGGCAATCTGCCTGCAAGCTGCTCATAAGCAGGCCGGACGAACTCGAGGCGATGATCACCTCGGAGGGCAGTGCCGCATCAAGACGGGCCAGCAGCGCGCGCTTCACCTCCACGCGCTCGGGAGCGTTCTCCTGGACGAAATCGACGCCAGTCAGCGCCTCCTCGGGCTCGGCATGAAACGACAGCCGGTCTTCGGGCACCTTGTCGGGGAGCGGCTGAGGGGCGCCGAGCCGGACCAGCGCCGGCCATGAAGCGGCGACGAAGCGGCGCAATGTGGATTCCGCCTGCGGTGCCGGGTCGCTGGCCGCCACCGATAGGCCGCGCGACATGAAGAACGCCGTCCAGCTGGCGCCGATCGTGCCGGTCCCGATTACCGCGACATGCCGAATGTCGGCGTGTTCCATCGATCTCCTCCCGGACGCCTCGCCGCCCAGCATCGAGGGCGCCGGCGTCTTTGTTAAAGAACAGATTAGCTCCTTACCGGGTCTCCGTGACGGCTTGCGGTTGGGCGGACCCGTGCCGCGGGATGGTTTGACGGCAAACGGGCCTGGCCGGGACCGGAGAGGTTCTCTCGCAGGGTGCCCGGCATGTAGTCGAGTTTGTAGACGCCGCGGCGCTGCAATTCCGGCACGACTAAATCCACGACGTCGGCAAAGGTTTCCGGTGTTACTGCGTAAGCCAAGTTGAAGCCGTCGATGTCGGTCTCAAAGACGATGGATCGAGAATTCCGCCTTCGCCCGATCGATGAGCGCGAACCTCATCGACTTCCCTCCCGGGCGAAAAAAGCGGTGGCCTTTTTCAGGATATCCCGTTCCTGGCGGAGGATCTCGTTCTCCCGGCGCAGCCGCTTCAGCTCTGCCGTGACATCGCTCTCTGCCGCCGTCGCGGGGTCGGCAGCACGCCGATCCCGGCTCCGGCCGATCCAGCGGACCAGCGTCGACAGCCCTATCCCCAGATCACCGGCGATCTCACGCTGCGTCCGCCCGTTGGTTTGCACTAGACGGACCGCTTCCTCCTCAAATTCCTTCGTAAACCGTCGCTGCTGCATCCTCGAGTTCCTCATCGTTCATCGGGGAACTCTCCACTTTTTCGAAGCAAGTCCATTATGCCCCCTGCCATCGAGTCGAAACCGACCGTATTGAGCCTGGCCGAGGATCTCGCGGCCGGCCGGACCACCAGTCGGGCATTGATCGAGGCAGCGTTGGCCCGGATCGCCGACCCGACGGGCGAGGGGACGCGCACCTTTATCAAAGTCTACAGCGACACCGCGCGTGCCGCCGCCGATGCCCAAGACCGCTTGCGCGCCGCCGGCTATGTCGCCTCACCGCTCGCCGGATTGCCGGTGTCGATCAAGGACCTCTTCGACGTGGCGGGGGAACGCACCTTGGCCGGTTCCAAGGCCCTTGACGATATGCCGCCAGCCAAACACGACGCGCCAATTGTCGCTCGCCTGCGAGCCGCCGGCGCCATCCTGATCGGTCGCACCAACATGACCGAGTTCGCCTTCTCGGGTGTCGGCATCAACCCGCATTACGGCACGCCGGGCAGTCCCTGTGACCGCCGATGCATCCCCGGCGGTTCCTCGTCGGGTGCCGCGGTCTCGGTCGCCGACGGCGGTGCTGTGGTGGCGATCGGCACCGACACCGGTGGCTCAGTGCGCATCCCGGCGGCGCTGTGCGGACTTGTCGGCCTGAAGCCGACGCAAAAGCGGATTTCGCGCGCTGGCACGACGCCGCTGTCCGCGACCCTCGATTCGATCGGACCTTTGGCCAACAGTGTCGCCTGCTGCGCGATCGCCGACGCGGTGATGGCAGGCGAGGAACCCATCGTGCCGCCGCCGGTCCCGGTGGAGGCATTGCGCCTGGGCGTACCGCAGAGTTTCGTCCTCGACGACCTCGCACCGGAGGTGGCAACGGCGTTCGCAGATGCTTGCACAATGTTGTCGCGCAGGGGTGCGCGGATCGTCGATCTGCCGCTTACCGAGCTTGGCGAGTACCGGGCGATCAACGTCAAGGGCGGTTTCGCCCCGATTGAGGCCCTTGCCTGGCATCGACCGCTGCTGGCCCGACGCGGCGACGAGTACGATCCGAGGGTGAGGTCGCGGATCGAGCGCAGTGGCGGCATGACAGCGGTCGAGTACGTCGACCTTTGCGCTGCCCGCGCCGACTTGATCGCACGGGTCGGGGCCCGGGTGATCGCGACGACCTCGAGCCCGGAAAAGGTCGAGCGGCTCAAGGCACTGGGCGCGTCCGACGTGGTCAACTATCGCGAGACGCGGGATTGGGACGAGAAGGTGCGTGAGCTGACCGATGGCCGCGGTGTCGATTGCATCGTCGAGATTGGCGGCCCGGGGACCATCGCGATGTCGCTGAAGGCGTTGGGCGTGGGCGGACACGTCAGCCTGATTGGCACGAGCCTGTCGCCATCCGGAACCGGGCTCGATCCCTTGTTGCTGACCGGTCGGGGCATTACCCTCGGCTCGATCAGCGTCGGCAGCCGCGCCAATTTCGAGGCAATGAATCGGGCCATTACTTTGCATCACCTGCGCCCGGTGATCGACCGCGTATTTTCTTTCGCTGAGGCAAGAGAAGCCTACCGGCATTTCGAAGCGCGCGGCCATTTCGGCAAGGTTGTGATCAGCCACTCTGCGCAGCTCGGATGAGGTTCGTGCGGCTGAGTTTGGCACCAAGGCTAAGGGCAAGACGGACGCCGACATGGTGGCCGTCGCCGAGACGATCATAGAGCGCCGCAAGGCGAAATTTGATCCGGCGACATTTCGGGACCGCTATCAGGACGCCCTGCGTGAGCTGGTCGAGAGCAAGCTCAAGGGTGTGGCTCAGGCACCGCACCCGGTCGCCGAGCCGTCGAAGGTCATCAATCTGATAGGCGCGCTGAAACAGAGCCTCGCCCAGGAGGCCCCGACGGCGGAGGCCAAGCCTTCGCTCAAGCCCAGGCGTGGCAAAGCGGTTTCTGATAGGCGCCAACCGGCGACGTTGTTGCCGGTCTCTGGCGAACGTGGGAAGAAGGAGGAGCCGGCGGAAGCTGAGACGGGGGCCACGCCTGCGCCGAGGAGGTGGAAAAAGGGCTGACCGACGCGTTCAACCGAGGTCTCATGGGAATGTAAATCGTCAAAATTCGGTGTAGATTGCTGACAGACGATGGTCAACTGGACGGCTCGAATTACCCGGTTTGCGATGATTTTCGGCGGGTCAGCAGGCTGATGGTTCCGATTGGCGGCCCGATCAATGTTGCGGCGAACGGGTGTAGTTTGTCGCTGGTCGATCTCGGTGGGGTATGCGTCACGCCGGCGCGGTTCGTCCCTGAAGCCAGGCCAGGCGGGTGAAATTGTAGACGAGATTGGCCAGGCCGATTTTGACCCGGGCGCGCACCATCCCGACGGTCCGCACGACGAGCCCGAGCCGGCAGGAGGCCTGCTGTGTCTGCAAAGGATTCGGGGTCGCTCCCTGGATCTCGTTCGCCAAGGCACCCGGCCCCCACGGCTTGGCGGACGAGCGGCCCTAGCGCAGGAGCGGCTAATCGTGCAACGGCGTCGCGGCCACGCGCAGGAAAGTCCCGATGATGCGCCACCCCGCGCGCAACGAGCCGCGAACGGTGCCGGCCACTTTGGATTCGCCGCCGCTGCGGCGCCGATAGGGCATCGGCACTTCGAGTATCCGCAGCCCCGAACGGGCCGCCTTCATCTGCATCTCGATGTTCCAGCCATAGGTCATCTCGCGCATCCCAAGCCGGTCGAGACAATCGCGGCGAATGGCTCGATAGGCGCACATATCGGTGTAGTGCACCCCGTAAAGCATCCCGATGGTGATACCCGCGAGATGACCAGCCAGCAGCTGGTGCCACGCCATTGACCCCGGCTCGCGCTCGCCGCGAGCGCGGGAAGCGATGACGAAATCGTATTCGCCCTGCCGCACCGGCTCGACGATACGGGCGATCAGATCGCCACGATCGGCGCCGTCGCCGTCCATGAACGCGATGATCCCGCAATCGACCGACGCCGCCGCGCCGCCGGCGAGACAAGCGTGACCGTATCCGCGTTGGCCGGGGACAATCACCCGCGCCCCGGCAGCCGCCGCGATCTCCCCCGTACCGTCGCTGCTGCCGCCGTCTGCGACGATGATTTCGCGCACCAGGTCGCGAGGGATTTCGGCGATGACTGCGGCGATCGACGCAGCCTCGTTCAGCACCGGGATGACGACGGCGACGCCTAGAGGCTCCATCGTAAGCCACAACCCTGGCACGGCTTTGGCGGGGCGTCGCCAGTCAGCGCACCGCGAAACTCCTGATACGCGGCGCCGTTCCAGATCTCGCGCAGTGTCTCTTGGGTTGCGTCGCCGAGCGTGTAGGTCTGGTAGTCTCGCGCCGAGAATGGCGCGATGCAACACGGCAAGGCGCGACCATGTGCGGTAAAATACATCAGCGACCATGGTCGGCGGCATGCACCCCATGGAGCGTCTTCCGCGCTACGCCTCAAGCTGGTGCCGGGTTCGGTGGCGCCCGACGCGTCGATGGTCACCCCAAGTTCGCGGCCCAATTCCTGCGCTGCGGCGATTGCCGCCTCTTCCGCCGCCTGTGTCGCCTCGAACAGTGACGATTCCGGTCGCGCGAGACCGCGTCCGATATGGTCGAAGACCAGCCGTTGCAAATATGCTTCGCGGACGCCGATCTTCGCCGCGAGGCGAACGAAATCGGGAAGTTGGTCGACGGTTTCCTTCAGGCCCGTGAGCCACAGCGACACACGCGGCCTCGCCGCGCCGATCTCGCGTTGCAGGGCGGTGAACTCGCCGACATTCCGCACGATACGGTCAAACATGCGCTTGCCGCGCACCTTGAAAAAGCTCTCCGCATCCGCCGCGTCGAGCGAGACGCGCAACTCATCCAGCCCGGTGTCGATTAGCTCCTGGCGCTTCTTGGGCGCGAGCAGCGTGCCGTTGGTGTTGAACAACACATAGACGCCACGATCCTTCAGGTACCGGATCATCCGCGGCAGGTTTTTGACCATCATCGGTTCGCCGACGCCGTGCAAGACAGCGCGTGCCAAACGCGGCACCTGATCGACGATCGAGGTGAACAGCTCCCAGCTCATGTCGGCGGGCGGTTCGAGCGCCTCGAAAGTGCGCGGACAGGTTTCGCACAGCAAATTGCAGCGATTGGTGACCTCGAGATAGACGCAGACCGGCGGCGCCTCGGCAATGCGCGATCGCGCATTGCCGACGGCCTCGAAATAACGGCGCGCGATGATTGGCTCGGCGAGCGACATGGGTTCTCCTTCGGCCAATGCTATGCGGCGGCCAACAACTCGGGAATGCGCAACCGCGCCAGGCAATCCGCCGTCGCCGGTGCTCGATAAGGCCGGGTTTCATCGGCGATCGGCGCCGAGGTCAGCTCGCTGCATAGCCGAAGCAGGCTGACCGCGTCGTCGACGTCGTACCAGGTATCGAGCTCGACGACCGGCAGACCGAGTGCCGCCGCACAGCTCCGGGTTTCCGCCGCCACCTGGTCGGTACTCCAGGCGATATTCTGAAACAGTTGAGGGCGCAGCGCCTTCATACCGATAACGTAATAGCCGCCGTCCTCGGCAGGGCCCAGCACCACCCGATCGCCCGGTTCGGCGAGCGCCTCAGCCGCCTCGACAAGAAGGCGGGTTGGCAATGTAGGGCTGTCCGAATTCAGCAGACAAACCGCGTCGTGCCCTCTGACGAACAAGGTTTGCGCAGCCTGCAACAACGAGCGGCCGAAGCCGCTGACACCAGGGATCAAGACGTTGGCCCCATCCGCCGAAACAAGGCACGTTCCACCAGCTAGCATGCCAGCAAACGTAGTCTCCGATCCGACGGGGGCGTAAGCGACGTATCCGTGAATTTCCGCCGCGCGCGCTGCAAGCGCGATATTCTCGGTGATATCCCGGAGAAAACTGGCGCTCAGCGCGGAGGCCGAGCTCGGCGACAAAGGCGGCACGAGACGCGTCTTGACCAGACCGGGACGCGGGGCTTTTGCCATCACCGCGATCGCACACCCGCCCGTACGCAATACCGGCGCGTCCATCACGACCTACCGAACGCGGAGTTCGCCGCGACGATGGACAGCGCAAGCGCCAGCAACAGGCCGCGCGCACTGGTTAATTGATGCATTGGGCTTTTGCTCCAGAGGCGTCGAGCGCCGCTCCCATCGCGTCGAGTCCGGCGGCGAAATCCTGCCGGCCGAAGCCGATGCGAAACCGGTCCGGCGGCGTTGGCAGTAATTGCGATCGATAAATACTCGCCGGAAGCAACATGACGCCATGCTGAGCGACCAGCCGCCGGCAAAACGCTTCGACCCCCTCGGCGTGGCGATAGCGCGGATAGCCGACGACCCCGCCATCGGGCTGGCGCCAATCGAAAAGATCGGCGCGCTCGGCGAAAAACCGGGTCAGAAGTTTCAGGTTCTCGGCAGCGATGCGCCGGTTGCGCGCGAGAAGCCGGTCGCCCGCCTTCAGCGCGATCCGCGCCAGCGCCTCGCTCGGCCCCGCACTGCAGATCGAGAGATAAGATCGCACGCGATCGAAGAGACGTAGAGCGTCCTCATCGCGGCACGCGATCCAGCCGACGCGCAGCCCCGGCAGACCGTAGGGTTTCGAGAGACCGCCCAGCGAAATGCCGCGCTCATAGGCATCGACGGCGGCCGGCAGGCGCAGCGCCTGATCGCGTTCGATCAAACGATAGACCTCGTCGCTGAACAGCCAAAAACCTCGATCACGGCAGAAGCCGATCAGCGTGTCGAAACGATCGTGCTCGAGGATCTTCCCGGTCGGATTGTTGGGAAAGTTGATCGAGATCAGCTTTGTGTTGGGCTGCGTCGCGGCGATCAGGGCGTCGATGTCAAGCGACCAGCCATCGGCCGGATCGAGGCTGACGCCGGTCACCGCGCAAATTCCGGCTGGAATACTCTCGGCCGACTGATAGTTCGGAGTCACCACGATCGCGTGGTCGCCGGCGCCGAGCAGTGCCTGTGTAACCGTGAAGATGCCTTCCTGCGCTCCGGTACAACACCGGATCGAAGCGGCCGTGGCGAGTTCGTAGCCCTCGGCGATCGTCGTGCGCAGCCAATCGGAGCCGCGGGGGTCGGTGTAGCCCAGGCGCAGGGTTTCCCAGCGTCGGCGATCCTCCTCCTCCGCGGTCGCAAGCAGGTCAACCAGCGACAACGTCTCGGAATCAGAAGCGGCGAGCTGGTACCGTGCGACAGATTGCCAGCGCGCAAAGTAGGCTTCGAGCGCCAGATCGCGCATCGGAAAACCGCTTTGTTCGGGCCTATGCGGGAACGCGGCTGACATGTGGTCGTGGTCTCGGCGTGACGCTAATGAGAGGGTTTCGCCAGACCGACTTTGATGATCGTCTCATCAGCCACATCAGTGGTGCCGGAGGGCGAGAACGTCGGAAACTGCTGGAGTTGCTTCGGCGTGAAGGCGACGATCTCCATGTCCTGCCCGAGCAGCACCATGGCATCCACGGGAACGGCTATCGGTCGGGTGCCGAAGCCGAGAAAGCCGCCGAAGTCGACCACGACCATGATCTGACCGTTTTGGTCGCGAACGACGCGACGAACCCGGCCGAGAACGTCCTGGCTCTCGACGGGACGGAGAACCTGCCTGCCGAGAAGATCGCCGACACGAACCGGCTGCGGAAATCGCATGGCAGCAGATTCCGCCAGGCTCATACCAGGCGGAGGCGGCATGCCTCCCGGTGTCGCGCTTTGCGCGAGCGCCGCACCGGCGAAGGCGATCATACCGCACACAAACAGGAGGCGGAGCGACACCATGGCGCTCAGATCCCTGCGAACCATGGAAAGCCAAACGTTTCCCAATATCCGCCCGGATATTTGTTGGTCACCTCGATGGCCGTGACCCATTTCGGGTTCTTGTAGCCGAGCTTGACCGCCGTGCGCAGACGCATCGGATATCCGAACGGATCGGCGAGCGTGTCGCCGCCGTACTTGAGTGCCAGCAAGGTCTGTGGATGCAGCGCCGACGCCATGTCGATACTGCTCGGGTAGTTGTCTGCGGTCTTGAAGGCGACGTATTTGGCCCGGAGATCCGCGCCGACACGTTCGAGGAAGAGGCGCAGCGGGACTCCGGTCCAGCCGCCGATATAGCTCCAGCCCTCGACGCAGATATGTTTGATCACCATCGAGGTCTGCGGCAGCGCCTGAAGATCCGACAGCGTCCAGGCCCGCTTGTCGGCGACCAACCCCGAGACCTCAAGGCGCCATGTCGCGCTATTCACGGGCTTGACGTCCATCACGTCGTAATAGGCGTTGAACTTCGGGGGCCGAAGAATCATCGAAGCGGGGTAGGTCGGCGCGAGCTTGTTCGGATCGAACAGCAGCGCCTGCACGCCATCATTGAAGCGGGATATCGCCAGCAGAGCGGCTTCGACCGCTTCCGGACGCCTGACGTCGCACCCGGTCAGCATGACGAGAACACCAAGGGAAAGCCCACCACGGATCAGGCCGCGTCGTTCGAGTGAGCGGATCAGCGGCTTGTGGTCGTCAAGGACCGCCGAATCTGGAGGAAGATCCGGGCGAAAGGGGGATCTCATGCCGTGTCGCCTACCTTGGCGCGGCCGCGCGGCTTCAGCCGAGGGCCACCGGCGACCATCGCCCATAACGTCTTCGGCACGAGCAGCGCCAGCGCCACGTGCACGATCAGAAAACCGACAATCACCGCCATTCCGGCAAAATGCAGCACGCGCGCGGTCTGAAAGCCGCCGAGCAACGAGACCAGGCCGGAGAACTGTACGGGTTTCCAGATGGCAATCCCGGTAATCACCTGGGAGATGCCGGCGAGAATGACGATGATGTAAAGCAGCTTCTGCACCGCGTTGTAGACGGTGATATCCTCGTGCGCGATCTTGAAGTGCAGCGTGTCGATGATGGTCTGCACCACCTCCGCAGGACGGATCGGCAGCAGCTTCTCGCGGAAGCGTCCGCTGATGAAGCCATAGACCAGGTAGATCAACCCGTTGATGAGGAGAAACCACATGCCGGCGAAGTGCCAGTTGAGGCTCCAGGCTGCCCAATCGCCGAGGCGCCAGAAGGAACTGAAGTGGAACCCGCGGATGATGACGTCATCGTCGTAGATGCCCCAACCCGACGTAATCATGATCAACATGACCACGGCGTTGACCCAGTGCATGATCCTGAGCGGCCACGGATGCAGGCGAGGCTCCGCCGGCGCCGATGATGTCTCGACAGCAGGCGATCCGGCTTTCACGTGACGCATCGACACGATCCGTTGGCTTTAAAACCGCCTGGCCGGCAGTTCTTTGTCGCATCAGCGAGCGGCGACCAGAGAGTTTACCAACGATTTTAGATCGATCAATCCACAATTCCTGAAAACGAGCGGCTGTCCGATCACACACGCGTTACCCGGCGAGAGCGGCTCGAACCCCCGCGCCCGGAAGCAGTTCATCGCTGACCCTAGCTCCCTCGTCTGGTCGAACTCTGCCTCGCCTCCGTGATCAGCCGTACGCCGACGTCGAACGTGAAGTAAGACCAGGCCCAGCCGAGCATGACCCAAAGCCGATTGCGTACGCCGACCAGGAAGAAGACGTGGACGGCGCCCCAAAGCCACCATGCCGGCGCGCCGGTGACCTTCACCCGTCCAAAGTCCGCAACCGCGCTCCTGCGGCCGATCGTGGCCAGGCTGCCTTGGTGGCGATAGCGGAACGGCGGCGGCGGCTGGCGACCGCTCAGCCGGGCGTGCAAAACCGAGGCAATGTAGGCGCCACCCTGCTTCGCCGCAGGCGCAAGCCCGGGAAGAGGTTGGCCGTCCCAAGCGAGCGAAAGCGCGGTATCGCCGATTGCAAAGATATCGGGGAGTCCCGGAACCGAAAGATCGGGGCCAACCTTGATGCGGCCGGCACGGTCCGCCTCAGCTCCGAGCCAGGTCGAGGCTGGCGACGCAACCACTCCGGCAGCCCACAAAACGGTTCCGGCTTCAACTCGTTCGCCGTTCACGACGACGCCATCCCGGTCGATCAGCTCGACCCGGCTATCGGTGTGCACCTCAACGCCAAGGGCCTCCAAGGAGCTGCGCGCGAAGGCCGATAGCCGTTCGTCGAATTGCGGTAGCACCCGCGGTCCGGCCTGCACCAGAAGGATGCGGGCGGATGCGGGGTCGAAATTGCGGAAATCTTTAGCCATCCCGTTGCGTGCAAGTTCGGCGATGGCACCGGCCATCTCGACACCGGTTGGTCCGGCGCCGCAGATTAGGAATGTCAGCAGTTTCCGTTGGAACGCGGCATCTTCTGTTGCTTCGGCTTTTTCAAAAGAGTCGAGGATGCGGCTGCGAATACTGGTCGCGTCCGCGACCGATTTCAGCCCCGGCGCGTAGGCCGCCCATTCTTCGCGGCCGAAGTATCCGTGTGTCGCACCGGTCGCGAGCACAAGCGTGTCGTAGTCAATTGCGCGACCATCAGCGATCACCCGGTGCGCAACAGCATCCACCGCGGTAACGGTGCCGCGCAGCACCCACATTCGAGCATTGTCGCGGAACGCGGCGCGCACCGGCGTGGTGATGTCGGCCGGCGAGAGGGCGGCCGTCGCGACCTGATACAGCAACGGTTGGAACAGGTGATAGTTCTCCCGGTCGATCAACGTGACGCGCACCGGTTCATGGCATAACCCCGCTGCACACGCCATGCCCCCAAACCCCGCACCGACGATGACGACATGCGGCATGTCGGGGTGCAGGCGGACCGCGCGACGCGCCCAACAACCGATCAGATGGTCGAGCGAATAGCGTCCGGCTCCCGATGCTGCGAGCAAAGCCAAGAGCAAGGGCTCATAGATTGTCAGGCCGTGATCCGACACGGCTACCGCCATGCCGGATCCCGCCGCAAACAGGACAACCGCCACCATAGGCGTAGCCAGGCCCAAAGCCAGCAAGACACCGCCGATCATGAGCAACCGCGACGGCAGCATGACATGCTGCATGGCCGGGAGCATGGCGTTGGATGGCGCGGGCGCGGCGAGGGCAGCAGCCAACCAGAGCCGTATTGCAAGCACATAGAACGGGCCGATCGCACGATTGACCCAATCCCCAGTGGCGATCGCGAGCCCTGCCAACGGTAGTGGACTATGCTTCATCCCGTTGCTGAAGAGGCGGTCGAGGGACAGCGCAGCAGGGCCGTGCACGACGTACCAGCCAAACAATGCTGCCCAGAACAGATGCTCGTCTTGCGCTGTGCCTGAGAACTGCGCCCGCAAGGTCAGCGCGAGCATCAGCAGCGCAACCGGCCTGACCAAAAGCCCTATGGCCATCAACATCGGTCCGATCACCTGCACAATGATCATCAGCCACGCCGTAGGGAGATCGGCACCACCAAGGCCCTGGAACATTCCCGGAGCGAAGAAGGCTTTTGCCAGGGCAAGGCGAACCAGAAGATCTACGACCGGAGCCGCTGCTCGCCCGACTGCTCCGCTGAGGTCCAGGACCGTCGCGAGCCGCGCCCGCAGCCGCTCGTGCCGGGCGAACTTCGTCAAACTCATGCTCGGTCCTCGCTCTGCCCGCTCCTGCTTCGTGCCTATGCCTATACCAATATCGTCGCCGCCGAATGGGCCCGACGACCGCATCGATCATCGGTATCGCCACGCCCGGGTTCATAGAGATATTTCTTCGTTCGGCCCTCAGGTGGCCGCGCGCAAAAGCGCACAGATCACGACCATCTTGGCGATGACGTCGCCGGCAAAGGGCGCGACGGCAGCTCGGATCGTGTCTCCGGTCGCGATATCGAGCGGCGGTGCCCGAAGCTGTAGCGCGAGACATCCGCTCCGTGCCTGCGCCTTGGTCAGCGCATCCGCGATCGCCCGTTCCAGAGATCCATTCCCATCCAGCGGCGCGATCAGTACCCAGCTTAACGCTAGATAGCCTGGCCAATAGGCCAGGTGACGATACATGCTGGCGAGAACGGGATTGTCGCGTCGCGTACCGAGCCGGTTCAGCATCACCACAAGGTTGGCGACCGGCTCTGGCAACGCGTCGAGGCCGGGCAGCGGTGGTAATGGAATTCGCGCAGTTGGCGACAGCGACGATCCCGGATCGAGCCCGGCTATCGGCTCGCTTGTCGCGGGCTGCCCCTCCAGCCGGCACAGCAGCGCGGATAGCGCCATCAAGGCCATCGCGTTCGTCCGGTCGTAAGCAGCGAGGATGTCGCGGATCGAGGCAAGCTCGTTACTGCCCAGGTCGATCGCGGTCAAAAGGTCGCGCGGCAACGCCGTTAGACGCGGCAGCGAGAGCTGGTCATGTAGGGCTTGCGCCTCTGCGGCGATCGTGCCGTCGGCATAAAGCGGGCGCAGCATTCCCCAGGCCCAGGGCAGCGCATTCGGGATCGTCGCGAGGTGGCGCCAGATCAGGTTGACCACCTCGACGCCGAGCACCCCACGGATATCCGCGAATATTTCCGCAACGACCCCGGTGGCGGAGGCCTCGGCGATCGCGGGAACAGGATCACTCATGACCAGACCTCCGTCGTGGCGACGCTCGGCGCTTTTCACTAGCGCCGGGGTCGGGACAGCCTGCCTCAGGCAGCCGCCGGCGGATAGTTCGACGGAAACAGCGCGCGCCGTGTCTCCTCGTCGACCTCCTTCTTGAAGCTATGGGAGCTGCCCACCGCCCGCGCTTTGGCGACTGCGGGGCGGGCGTCGATCGCATGGAACCAGCGGCGGATGTTAGGATAAGGGGCGAGCGGGTCGTCGCTGCCGGGCAGCACGAAACTCGCGCGATCGATCCAGCCCCACCCAGAGATATCGGCGATCGTGTACCCGCTCCCGACGATGAAGTCGCGGCCCTCAAGGTGCTTGTCCAGCACCGTGTAGTGGCGCTCGGCCTCGCGCCGGTAGCGGTTGATCGCATAGGACAGCTTTTCCGAAGCGGCTCGCTGAAAATGCACAGCCTGGCCAGAGAACGGCCCGAGCCCGGTGGCGATAAAGAACAGCCATGACAGCAATTCACCGCGATCGGCAGGCGCGCCCATCAGCTTGCAGGTCTTCTCACCGAGATAGAGCAGGATCGCGGTCGAGTCGAAGACGCGGGTTTCCGCTCCGCCTGGCCCGTCGGTGTCGATGATGGCCGGCACCTTGCCGTTCGGATTGATGGCGCGGAACTCGGCAGTGTGTTGCTGACCCTTTGCCGTGTCGACCGGCACGACCTCGTAGGGCAGCCCCGTCTCTTCGAGAAACAGAGCGACTTTGGCGGGGTTCGGTGTCGGGTGATAGTAGAACCGGATCATCGTCAGTCCTTTCGTCGAAACGGAGGCTTCAGGCGGCTTCAACACGCCGCACACATTTTAGATCATATGATCCAGAATGACGACGCAAGCGAACACTGACAATGGCTTTGCCGTTCTGGCTCGGCCGCTCTAAAATTTCATCGGCTGATCATGAAGATAGCGGCCACGATCGCCGCGGCCGATGCGAGGCGAATGATGGCGCGACCGAGAGAGTTCGACGAGACGACGGTTCTGGAGGCGGCGATGAACTGCTTCTGGGCGCAGGGATTCGGGCAGACCTCGATGCGCGATCTCGCCGAGCAGATGGGGATCACCAATGCCAGCCTCTACAATGCCTTTGGCGACAAGCGGTCGCTGTATCGTCAGGCCTTTGTCTATTACCTCGCCCAGACGGTACGGGATCGCATTGCCCGGTTCGAAAAGTTGCCGCCGGCCACGGCTGTCCGGGCGTTTTTTGAGGAGATCATCGAGCGGTCGGTCGACGACGAGCTGCGCCGCGGATGTTTCCTGGTCAACGCAGCGCTGGAACTGGCGCCCTATGACCCTGAATTCCAGAAGCTCGTCGTCGAGGAGATGGTCTTCATCGAGGCTTTTTTTCGCCGCTGTATCGAGGCGGGGCAGAAAGATGGTTCGATCACCGACATCCGTCCCGCGGACGAACTCGCCATGTTGCTCTTGAGCGTGTTGCTCGGCATCCGTGTCCTGGCGCGCACGCGCCCGCAGCGCGAGGTGCTGGAAGGCGCCGCCAACGGGGTTTTGGCGCTGCTCGGCAAAGCCCCTAGCTGATTTTAGATTGATCGATCTAAAACGCGTGATAAGCTCCTCAAGAATGCGGCGAGCCATCGCCGCGAGCTGATGCGAGGAGAGGCTCAGTGACCACGACTGACCGACCTGCCACCCGACCAGGCCAAACGCCTGGCCGAGGTCGAATGCCCCGACTTTAAAACACGGCCTTGGGTTACCGGCCCGGCGCTGTCGCAGCGCCGCGTCGCGATTGTCTCGTCCGCCGGCCTCGTCGTGCGCGGCGAGGAGCCGTTCCGCGGCCGCGATCCGCACTATCATGCGATCCCCGCGACGACCCCGGCCGCAAGACCTGCTGTGCAGCCACATCTCGATCAATTTCGACCGCACCGGGTTGCAGGAAGATTGGAACGTCGCCTTTCCGGTCGATCGGCTGCGGGAGCTCGTGGCCGAGGGGACGATCGGATCGATGGCCGATACCCACTATTCGTTCATGGGCGCGACCGATCCTTTGCAGATGGAGCCGCATGCCCGCGAACTCGCCGGCCGCCTGAAGCAGGACAACGTCGATAGCGTCCTCCTCGCCCCCGTTTGACCGGTCTGCACGCGCGCCGTGAGCGCGCTGGGCCATTATCTCGAGGAAGAGGGTATCGCGACCGTCGCCGTCGTGTTGATCCGGCCGCAGGCCGAGAACACGAAGCCGCCGCGCGCGCTATGGGTACCGTTCGAGCTGGGGCGGCCATTCGGCCCGCCCAACGACCCGACATTCCAGAGGCGGGTCGTCCTGACCGCGCTCGGCATGCTGGTCGAGGGTGGCGGGCCGGTGCGGATCATCGATTTTCCCGATGACGATCCACGCGCCCGCCCCGATCCGGCGTGGCAGCCGCCGTTCATTCCGGCGGCGATCGTCAAGCGGCTCGGCGGAGTCGCTCGCATCCCGGCTGGAGGCGGAAATCCTGCTGCTCCAGGGCGCGCATCGGCGCTGGATCGAACAGCACGGCCGCAGCACGGTGGGCCTGACCGGGCTCGCCATCGGCGACTGTGCCCGCTATGTCGCCGACTGGCTGCGCGGCAAGGCGCCGCCGAGCCCGCGCGACGGGTTCTCGGCGCCGCTGATCCTGCGCTTCGCAGTCGACGATCTGAAGGCGTATCTGCCTGGAAGCGGCCGCTGCCGGGACCGCGAAGCCGTCGAGCCGCCAGCTCACCGACTGGTTCTGGAACGAGACCGCGACCGGGGCGGCGATCCACGCGCTGCGCGAGATGCTGCAGGCGCACGAAGACGACCGCCTGCGGCTGATCGTCAGCAACTTCATGGTGCCGGCCGCGAGGGTGCGTAACGGGTGAGGAGCGCGATGAAAGACATAAAGGTCCTTGCCTTCGACACCGGTGGCACGGTGCTCGACTGGCATGCCGGCTTGACCGCGGCGATGGCGGCATGGGGCACCGCGCAAGGCATCGAGCGCGACTGGCATGCGCTGGCGAACGAGCATCGCCGCCGCTCGCTGCGCCGGATGACCAACTCGGTCGATCCCGGCTTCAACATCGACGACGTGCACCGCGACGTGCTGGGCGAATTGTTCGACGAGAACGGGCTCGGCGGTTCTGCCGGAGGAACGGCGAGCAATCGCCGAGCGTTGGCATCAGCTCGATGCGTGGCCGGATTTTGCCGCGGCGCTGCGCCGATTGCGGCGGCACCGCATCTGCGTCTCGTTCACAATTCTCAGCCTGCCGCTGATTGTCGATACATCACGCCGCAACGGCATCGACTGGGATGCCGTGATCCCCTGCGACATGCTGCGCGTCTACAAGCCGCACCCGGATGCCTACCGGCGGGCCGCCACGTTTCTGGCCGTCGAGCCGCACGAAATCTTGATGGTGGCGTGCCACAATTTCGACCTTGATGCGGCTCGCGGCGTCGGCTATCGCACCGCCTTTGTACGCCGACCCGACGAGTGGGGACCCGCCGGCCCGCCCGATCCCGTACCCAACCCCGCGACCGATATTGTACTCGACGGATTTGCGGAACTCGCCGACCATCTCGGCGCCTGAAACCTTGGCAACGGGTCTGAGTTTGTTTGCGACAATCATTGGCGCTGCGACGCAAACAGGGGTTATGAACCGGGGTCGTGTCGCGGCGGCGGGCGCCTGCGGCACGACGCTTGCCGCGCTGACCTTCGTAGGCCTGCAGTTCCAGTCCGAAGGTCGCGTCGACTATTTCCTCATCGTCGCCATGCTGCAGAGCGCGGTCTATTTGGTGGCGGTCTGGCTGACATGGAACAGCGGCTCATCGTGGCGTGTAGTACTGGGGATCGCGGCGCTCGCGCTCGCGATGCGCGTGCCGGTCGCATTTGCTCCACCCCATCTGTCGAGCGATGTCTATCGGTATGTCTGGGACGGGCGTGTCGAAGCCGCCGGGTTCAACCCCTACCGTTACAAGCCGAACGACCCGCAGCTTGAGACGCTGCGCGACCAAGACATCTATACGCAGATCGGGAGCAAATATGCGCCGACGATCTATCCGCCAACCGCCGAAGCGATCTTTCTGGTCGTCACCCGCGTCAGCGAGTCGGTGACCGCGATGAAGGCTGCCATGGTGATCTTCGAAATGATCACCTTTGCCCTTCTCGCGCATCTTCTGGCGGTTGAGGGGCTGCCGACTTCCCGCGTTCTGGTTTACGCGTGGCACCCGCTTCCGATGTGGGAATTCGCCGGGAGCGGCCACATCGACGCTGCGCTGATTGCTTGCTCGCTCGCAATGTTCTGGGCCGTCCGGAAGCGGCGGCCAGGACTCGCGGGTTTCTTTTTGGCTGGGGCAACGCTCACGAAGTTCTACCCGGCAATTCTAATCCCAGCTTCGTACCTGCGATGGGACTGGAAGATGCCGGCTGTTTTCTCTACGGCGGCAATCATCGCCTATCTCCCATTCATTTCGGCTGGATCGCAAATTGTAGGGTTTCTCCCCGGATATGCCGGCCAGGAAGGCTTCGACGCAACCGGCGCCGGCTTCTACCTGCTGGAGCTATTGCGCTGTTTGCCGACCCTCGGGCAGTTGAGCACGCGCGGCTACGAGATTGGAGCCATTATCCTGCTGGCAGCGCTGAGCTTCGGCTTTGCGTTCCGGCGCGATCGCGACGGGCCGCCTTATGCCATGGCCGGGGTGTCGGCGGCGGTGTTTATGCTTCTCCTCTCACCGCACTACCCTTGGTATTTTTGTTGGCTGATCGTCTTCGCCTGTTTTGTCCCATCGTTCGCCCTATTATGGCTTACGAATGCATGTCTTCTGCTCTACCTCATGACGGGTTATGTCTTTGTGCCGAGCCATCAGCGACTGGTTATCGAGTCGATGATTTACTGGCCCTTTGTGGCCCTGGCGTTTCTCGATGTCTGGGCCCACCGTCGTCACGTGACCAAAGCCGCCACCTCGGGTCACGTCCGTCAAGGTGGTGTAAATTGGGGTGGCTTTTGAGGTGGCCATTGGTCAGGCCGCCATGGGTGGAATTTTCGCGGGATCGGCGTCGATCAGCAGCGGTGTAAGTTCGGCCATCCCCTCGATCTGCATGTAGCGGCATTGGAGCAGCCACTCGTCGTTTTGCTCGAGCAGCACCGCGCCGCTGAGGCGGGTGATGCTGGCCTCGTTGGGGAAGATGCCGACGACGTCAGCTCGCCGCTTGACCTCCTTGTTGAGGCGTTCCAGCGGGTTTGTGCTGTGGAGCTTGGTTCGGTGCTGACCGGGGAAGGCCATGTGGGCGAGCACGTCATGCTCGCTGTCGTCCATCAGCGCGGCCAGCTTGGGCCAGCGCGGCCGGAGTTGATCGGCGACGTGCCGCCAGGTTTGATGCGCGGCCTCGGCATCGGCTTGCAGGAAGGCCTGGCGGATTGCGGCGGCGACCATGGTGTGCCGGCCCTTGGCACGTGCGCCAGGGCGTTGCGCATCCAATGGACCGGGCAGCGTTGCCAGGTCGCGCCAAGCACGCGGGTGATCGCGTGGCGCAGGCCGCCATGGGCATCCGAGATCACCGGTTTTGAGCCTTCAGCGCGCTGAAGGCTCAAAACGGTCGCCGAACAGGATGGCAAACTGCCCCATCGCCGCTGTCCATTCAACCCGCCGGCGCCATTTAACCCCGGCGTTTCGGATCGCCAGAAACAGCAGTTTTAGTGCCGCCTCGTCGGTCGGGAAGCTGCCGCGGGTCTTGATGATCTTGCGCAGACTGCGATGCAGGCTTTCGACCGCGTTTGTTGTGTAAATCATCTTGCGGATCGCCGACGGGAACGCGAACAGCGGCACCACGTATTCCCAGGCCCGGCGCCAGGCCTGGCCGATCGCCGGGTAGCGCTTGCCCCATTGGGCCTCGAAATTGTCGAGTTCGGCGGCGCCGGCCTCGGCCGTTTCCGCCCGGTAGATCGCTTTCAGATCGGGCATGATCAGTTTGCGGTCCTTCCAGGAGACAAACGCCAGCGAGTTGCGGATCAGGTGGATGATGCAGGTCTGCACCGTGGTTAGCGGAAACACCGTGGCGATCGCCTCGGGAAAGCCCTTGAGCCCGTCGACGACCGCGATCAAGACATCGTTCAGGCCACGATTCTTCAGCTCGTTCATGACCTTGAGCCAGAATTTGGCGCCTTCGGTCTGCTCGATCCACAGCCCCAGCACCTCCTTCTCGCCGTCGCTGTTGAGGGCGAGGGCAACGTAAACGGCCTTGTTGCGCACCAGCCCCTCATCGCGGATCTTGACCCGCAGCGCGTCGAAGAAAATCACCGGATAAAGCGGGTCGAGCGGCCGGTTCTGCCATTCCCGGACCTCCTCGAGCACCGCATCGGTGACCCGGCTGATCAGATCGGGCGAGACCTCGACCCCGTACAGCTCCTGCAGATGAGCCTGGATCTCGCGGACCGACAACCCGCGGGCATAGAGGCTGATGATCCGGTCATCAAAACCGTCGAGGCGGGTCTGCCCTTTGGCCACGATCTGCGGCTCGAAGCTGCTGTTGCGGTCGCGCGGAACCGCAATCTCGATCGCACCGTCGTCGCCAATCACCGTCTTGCTCGAATAGCCGTTGCGGCTGTTGCCGTTGCCCCGGCCGGCAGGGTCGCCTTTTTCGTACCCAAGATGCGCGGTCAACTCGGCGCCCAGCGCCCGCTCCAGCAGGCGCTTCTTCAACTCCTTGAAAAGCCCCTCTTCGCCCAACAAATCGTCCGGGCTGCTATAGCCTTGCAGCAGCTCCTCGATAACCTCGTCCCTGATCGCTTGTGCCATGATCCGTGATCCCCTCTACTACATGGAGTGTCTCACGGCTCCTCCCTACACAAAATACCTGACACCCTCCGGAAACAGCCAGCCGCGCGGCAGCAACACGCCGCGCCGCCGGCCCTCTACCCACCAATCACGTAGCAGCTCAAGCAGCTGCGGCGACAGCATGGCGTGGCGGTCTTTGCGGCCTTTACCCTGCTCGACGCGCAGCAGCATGCGCTCGGAGTCGATGTCGCCGACCTTGAGCGCCACGACCTCGGAGACGCGCAGCCCGGCGCCGTAGGCGGTGCCCAACGCCGCCTTGTACTTCGCACCCGGTGCCGACCGGAGCAGAAGCGTGATCTCCTCGACGCTCAGCACAGACGGCAGCCGGAGCGGCTCGCGCACCACCGTGAGCCGCTGGGCAAGGTCCGGCCGGTCAAGCGTCACCGTGAAGAAGAAGCGCAGGGCCGAGACCGAGTTGTTGATGCTCGGCGGCTGCATGCCGCTTTGCCTCTGGTGCAGCTGGAAGCGGCGCAGATCCTCCACCGTCGCCGTGTCAGGAGGCCGGCGGATGAAGGCCGCAAACGCCCGCACGCGCCGAACGTAGTCGTGGAGCGTCTCCTCGGTGAAGCCGCGCACCGTCATGTCCTCGATCATGCGGGCACGCAGCGCGCTGACGGGCCGGGGGGAAGGATGTGAGGTCATCGGCGGTTCCTCTCGAGCTGAAGGTTGCTGGACCTTCAATGCTCGGGATCGGATGCCCCGATCGTCACCCCTTACCGCTCACCCACTGACCGCCACCGCCAAAAATGCACCGGCCCCGACGACGCCCTCCCGCGAGAGCGGGTTCGTTCTTGGGTGGATTCCGGTCCTTCGCCGCAACGACCGCCAACGGCGAGGTCGCGCCGATTCCGGCCGTCCGCAAGGCCATGACGCTTTAAGCTAAAATCCCGAGCCTACCTCCCTGAATGATTGACGGACGGATTGGCCTTAAGGTTAACTTCCCTGGCGGGAAGCGTCGGAACGTGCCCGGTGAAACAAGCGGCCGTCGCCGTATATCAATCAAGGAGGAAACGCTATGTCGAGCTCGCAACGGTTCCCCGGTTCACGCGAAGAAGATGCATGGCTGAGCGACGAACAACTTGAACGATGCGCTCCGGCGGAGACCGAGCCGTTTCAGTCACCGGTACCCACACGGATGATCTCCAACGGCGAATACATGCCGCATCCGCAAACCAAGCAGCAGCAGCACGTGGAGTTTCGGATCAAGGAGCTGGCCGAGGGCGCCGCGAAAAAGCTCGGGGTCAGCCGTCGGCAGTTCCTCGAGGGCACGGGTGGGATGGCCGCGTCCTTCCTTGCCATCAACGAGGTGTTCGCGAGGCCGTTCTTCAAAGTAAGCCCGGTCGAGATGTATGAGCCGGCAGCTTATCGGGAGCAGGGAACCCCAGCGGACGTGTTCGTTTTCGACGATCAGACACACATAGTTCGCTCGAGCACGAACTCGCCGCAAGGGCTTAGAGCGTTGGCTCAAGGACCGGGATCGGTGTCCAGCGTTGCGGGGTATTCCGCAAATCCATACAACGGCAAGGGCGGGAACCCCGCCGGGGTCGACGAACTCGGCAACCCGTGGACTGATTGGAACCCCGCTCAGCTCGGCCCCGAACTCGCCACCGAATCCCGGCATGCCTACCACCGCACTCGGCGAGTTCCATCTGGGGCAGTACATCAATCGCATGTACCTCCAAGCTCAGACCAGCGTATCGATCATCAGCAACGCGAACATCGCCCTGTTCACTCCACCCGGTGGAGGCTCGTCTGAGGCCGCGTTCAATATCACCGAGAGCCTCGTCAGTGAGATTTTGACCGGCTACCAAACATCACAGTGCAGGGATTTCATCAACACGCTGGCGGGATCGACACGTGCCCTCGCCCACGGGCAGATCTATCCCGGCCCGGGGAACATCGCAGACCCGGCCTTTGGCGACTATACCCAGTGGCAGATCGAATATTGTCAGCCGGATTCGTGGAAGGGCTATAACGTCGCGTTCGCGGCCAGCGCTTATCCCGGAGCCGAATTTGCACGGTGGCGGCTCGATGATGAGGCGATCGCCTATCCCACTTACGCAATCATCGCACAGAACAAAGCCCAGCTCCGGAAACACCCCGGGTTTTTCAACATCTGCATCCACAAAGGTCTGTCCGCAAACGGGACGCAACCCGGCGGGGCCAATAACTTGCCCGATTTCGGAAACCCCGACGATATGGTCAAAGCAGCCAGCGATTGGCCACAGTTCAACTTTCTGATCTACCACTCCTGCATCCGGCCGAGTTTCTGGATGCTGCAGGCTCTGCAGGATATCGAGAACCAGCCGGGCGCAATGCCGCCAACCCTGTTGACGGATAGCCACGGGCACACCGTGCCTAACATTCGATGGTCGACTCAGTTCGCGCAGATTGCAGGGGGAAAATATCAAGCCGGAACGGAGCCGTCGTCCACTTCGCCGTCAAGCCATCACCCGCTGCGCAATGTCTACGCGGAACTCGGGACCACCATGGCCTCGATGATCGTGACATTCCCAACAGTGTGGGCGCATCTTATCGGTCAACTGATGTATTACATGGGGCCGGACAACATCTTGTTCGGGTCCGACTCGCTCTGGTATGGCGGTCCCCAATGGCAGGTCGATGCCCTGTGGCGGTTCCAGATCCCGGATGACATTCGGGAAAAGTGGAAATATCCGCAGCTCGACGAAGGCAGCAAGCGAAAGATCCTCGGCCTTAACAACGCTCGGCTCTACGGGTTGCAGGGTTCCGCCACGCAAGCGACTGGCCACCACAACAGTCCCTATAAGCAGGGTATGTTGGGGGATTACGCATCATATATGCAGCCGGGCAGCCCGATCGATAATGTGCTGCAGGGTGTTGGTTATCCCACGCCGATCACGCCGGCCAGCCTGCTACCCAATGATAACTTTACGAAGATCAGGAAGCAGTACGCGGAGATGAGCCTCGGACGGAGCAACACTCGCTTCGGCTGGATGCGGACGAGAGCGTAGCGCCCCACGACGGCTAACGACCGTCGCACCAACTATGGGCCCCCTTCGAATCTCCCAGGGGCCCATACTGCGATGAGATTTCTAGCGAGCACGATCAGCGGACGGTGCTGCCTCCGGTTTCCAGACTGCGTCCGCATAAAGGGCTTCGGCGAACTCGTGCTAAGATGGCTCCCCAGTTGGTGTCTCGTGTCTCTGCTGGGCTCCAGGCGTGAGGACCGGGCGCCAACGAGACGAGGCAAAACGATGGCGGCTACGCTTCACAGAGGAGACGGACACATGGCACAAAAAGGTCGCGGGATTTTCATGGTGTACGTTGATATCGACGCCCAGCACGTACAGGAATTTAACGAGTGGTATAACAAGGAACATCTACCGGAATTGCTGTCGGTGCCCGGCATTCTCTCAGCAGCTCGCTACGAGGCGGTCAAGGGTGGCCCGCAGTACCTGGCATGCTATGAACTGGAAAACGTCGCGGTGATGCAGACGCCGGCGTTTACCAACCGGCCGCGGACGCCGTGGGGACAGAAAGTCTCGCCGTCCGTGATTGGGAAGAATTTGACACGCATTGTCGGGGAACAGATTTACCCGGACGGCGTGGAAATGCCGGAGCGAGGCATGGCACCGGTGTTGCAGATTGGCCGCATGTCCGTCCCCGCCGAGGTCGATGCGGAGTGGAACGCCTGGTACAGTAGGGAATATGTGCCAGGCTACCGCAAGGTGCCGGGAGTGATCTACGCCCGCCGCTATCGGGTTCTCGAGGGTACCAGCGGCTACAGCACGGTCTACGAATTTGCCAGTACGGCCGTGCCCGAAAGCCCGGAGTGGAAGGAGCAACAGCAACATTCCTCGCCCAATTCGCCGCGCATGCGGCAGGCCATGACGCATGCACCGGGTTCTGCCGGGGTGTACGTACGGGTGAATCCCTAAAGTCCAGGGTGCGCTACCATTTTGTAAGTCCTGTGCCAGCTGTCTTGGAGCCGCGCGCGCATTTCACCAGAAAGGTACGGTTTCACGCGGCGAGCAAACGCTGAGGCAAAGCGCACCGACCCGAGAGAGTTTGGTCCCGCGAGTTCGAGCGCCAATTTCTGTGCCCATCGCATGCGCGCGGGCGCGCATTGGGTGCTCACATCGGAATGCATCCGTGGTCGGATAGGTTGGGCGGCGGGGGGCTTAGTTGTGGGGTTACGCTCGCGCATCCCGTATCGCCTGCCAGATGCGCGCGCTGGTCGCCGGCATGTCGAGGCCTTCGACCCCGAGCGGGCTCAGCGCATCGACGACGGCGTTGACGATCGCCGGCAACGCTCCGACCGTGCCGGCTTCGCCGGCGCCCTTGGCGCCCAGCGGGTTGCGTTTGGTCGGCACCGGGTTCGAGGTGATCTCCATGTACGGCATCGTGTCGGCCCGCGGCATGCAGTAATCCATGAAGCTGCCGGTCAGGTTCTGGCCCGACTCGCGGTCGTAGACGACCTGCTCCATCAGCGCCTGGCCGAGTCCCTGCGCGACACCGCCGTGGATCTGGCCTTTCAAGCCAATCGGGTTCACCACCGTGCCGACATCGTCGATCACGACGTAGCGGACGATCTCGAGCGCGCCGGTATCGGGGTCGATCTCGACCTCGCAGACATGGCAGCCATTGGGATAGGTGTTGTCGTCGGGGGCGAAGGTGCCGGTCTCGTAGAGCCCGCCTTCGAGGCCGGGCGGCAGGCGGCCGGCCTGGAACGACGCCTTGGCGACGTCGGTGATGCTGATGCGCCGGTCGGTGCCGGCGACCGCGAAATTGCCATCGGCGAATTCGATGTCGATGTCGGCCGCTTCGAGCAAATGAGCGGCGATGCGCTTGCCCTTGGCGATGACCTTGTCAGCCGCCATCCACAAGGCCGAGCCGCCGATCACCGTCGATCGTGAGCCGTTGGTGCCGATGCCGAACGCGACGCGATCGGTGTCGCCATCGATGTATTGCACGGTCGCTGGGTCGAGCCCGAGCTTTTCGTTGAGCACCTGCTTGAAGGTGGTCTCATGGCCCTGACCCTGGTTCTTACTGCCCATCAACAGGGTTGCGTTGCCGCTCGGGTGAAAGCGGATCTCGGCGAATTCCTGGCCGGGCCCCGCCGCCTTTTCGATCGGGTTGGCGATGCCGATGCCGCGCAACTTGCCGCGCGCCTTGGCCTCGTCGCGGCGCGTCGGAAAGCCCGCCCAATCGGCTTGCGCCAACGCTTTCTGCTGGTTGGCGGGGAAATTGCCGCAATCGTAATTCAGCCCCAGCGCTGTCTTGCACGGCAAGGCCGCAGGCGGGATCAGGTTCTTGACGCGCAACTCGACCCGGTCGATAGCCGAGTTCGCGCGCCGCGTCGTCGATCAGTCGCTCGATGACATAGGTCGCCTCGGGCCGTCCAGCGCCGCGATAGGGCGCGGTGCCGTTGGTATTGGCCATCACCGCCAGCACCGAGACATGGGCGACGGGGATATCGTAGACGCCGACCAGGGTGCCGACATTGCCGAAGGTCGCGAGCAGGTTGCGCTCGGACGAAATGTAAGCGCCGACATTAGCGAAGGTCTTGACTCTGAGGCCGAGGAACTTGCCGTCCCTGTCGAGCGCCAGCTCGGCGTCGCTGACATTGTCGCGGGCATGCTCGTCGGCCTGGATCGCCTCGCTGCGCTCGCAGGTCCATTTGACCGGCCGGCGCAATTTCTTCGCCGCGAGCAGCACCAGCCGATGCTCGGGATATTGCCAGCCCTTGGTGCCAAATCCGCCGCCGACATCGCCGGCGATGACCCGAATCCTGCTTTCCGGGATTTTGAAAATGCGAGTGGCGAGCGCCTGACGCACCCGGTGGGGATATTGCACGTCAGCGTAAAGGGTGAAGCGGTCCTCGCCCGGGTCCCACACGCCGATCGCACCGCGCGGCTCCATGAAATGTGCGTAGACCCGGCTGATGACGTAGCGGCGCTTGATGATGTGTGCCGCCTTGGCGAAGGCCGCCGTCGGTCGCGGCCTTGTTGCCAGCCTCGAACAGGTTCGAGATGTTGTCCGGGCAGTCGGGCCACACCGCGATCGTGCCCTCGGCAGCCTCGGCGGTGTCGGTGACCGACGGCAATGCTTCGTAATCGATATCGATCAGCTCGGCGGCGTCCTTCGCCTGCGCCAGCGTCTCGGCGACGACAAACGCGACCGGCTCACCGACATAGCGCACCGTGCCCTGCGCGAGGCCGAGATGGGCGCGAGCGAACATCGGCGACCCGTCCGGCCGCTTGCGCTGGAACGGCACGCCCATCACGCCGAGCTTGGCCGCAACGAGATCGTCCCCGGTCATGATCAGCGCGACGCCCGGCGCAGCCTCCGCGGTCGTCAGGTCGAGCGACCGGATGCGGGCATGGGCGTGCGGCGAGCGCAGCACGTAAGCGTATGCCTGGCCGTGCAGGTTGTTGTCGTTCTGGAAACGGCCGTTGCCGCTCAACAGCCGCTTGTCCTCGAAACGCCGCACCGGCTGCCCGATTCCGAACTCGCCCATTAGTTCACCCCTCCCGTAAGTCTGCTAATTTGCGCCCTGCCGTTCAAAGCCATCTCCACTCCAGCCTTCGCTGCCGACCCCGTGATGGACAAAGAACAGGCCCTCGGGGTCGTATTGGGCCTTGATCGCGCGGAGCCGCTCGTAGTTGGCGCCCCAATAGGCGCGTTGCCAGTCCGCCTGAAAGAAATTGCTTTCCGAGACATAGGCGCCGGGCTCGGGCGCGACTTTGCGCAGTTCGCCCATCGCATTGGCGATTATCGCGGCCTCGCCGCGCGCCTCGGCGAGGTCGGGCGCATAGCCGGGGATGCCGGGACAGGCTGGCGGGCCAAAGCTGCCGATCAGCGCCAGCCCAAAAGCGCTAAGCATCGCCGGGTTGGTCGCGGTGTCGCGCGAGGCCGCGAGCGCGTCGTCGAACGCCCCGCCGAGCCCCTTGTCGAATTGGATCTCAACCCCCCAATGCCGGGTGGCGGCGTAGAGCGCATCGGCGATCCGTCGCTGCTGGTTGGGCTGGAGCAGTGTCAACCTGCGCAACCTGTTTTTCATCGGCGACCAGCCCTGGGGGACGCAAAGCAGCGGTTGGGTCGATGCCAGTAGTGTTCTCCTGTTCATTCTCGGTATCCGATGGACAAGCGGCGTAGGATCGGGGCTCCCATTGCGAAAAAGCACCCGTGATAGCTAGGCTCACCGGCAGATTAAACCCTCTCGCTTTGTTTTTTGGAACCGCCAGCTGCCCTCTTACGAGGCTCTTCGTCCGTCGTCGCTGATCAATGGCGAGTTAGGGGCATGGGCCGCCGTCGCCGTCAACATAGGCGAATGGCTGCATAGGGTCGAACCCGGCGCCCGTTGGCCACGACGGCAGCGGCCGGAATTGGCGCTTAAAGCGTCATCCACTCACAGCCTCGGACGTAGCCCACGACGCTGACGCTGGTGGATGGCCACACTACTCGCGGCGAAGCGGGGCTCGGGAGCTGTTGGTCCAGGAGCTTCAGACGATCTGGTTGCGCAATTGCGTTTCGCCACGCCACAGACGCCCCAGATTGTCGAGCAGGATCTCGATGACGTTGTCCTCGTAGCGCCGGGTCTCGCCCGCGGTGTGGGGCGTGATCAGCACATGCTCCATCGCCCAAAGCGGCGAACTCGGCATCAGCGGTTCTTCCGACGTCACGTCGATGCCGGCGCCGGCGATGCGGTGCGCGGCAAGCGCCTGGATCGACGATCCGCCCGCGCGCGACGTTCACCAGCTGGGCGGTCGGTTTCATCCGGCCGAGTGCCGCGGCGTCGATCAGGTTCTCGGTTTCGGCGGTGAGCGGACAGGTGAGGACCACGAAATCGGCCTCGGGCAGGAGCGCGTTGAGCTCGTCCATGGCGTGCACCGCATCCGCTGCACGGCGTCCAAGCGCCGGATGGCGCCGCAGGCCGACGAGGTGCATATCGAAGGCCTTGGCCAGTTGGGCCAATCGTCCGCCGATGTCGCCCAGGCCGACGACAAGGAGCGTCTTGCCGCCGAGTTCGTCCTCGCGTTGGGCGAAATCGCCGATCATCCCCCGCCAGACGCGCTTTCCCTGGTTGTCGCGGGCCTCCGGAAGACGGCGGCTCAAGGCCAGCATCAGCGCCATCGCGTGTTCGGCGACGGCCCGAGCATTGACGCCGCGGGCACTGGCGAGCCGGATGCCGCGCTTTGCCAGCTCTTCGCGCGGGAACTGGTCGGTGCCGGCGCCGATCGACTGAATGAAGCGGAGCCTCTTCGCCCGATCGAGGAGCTGATTCTGCCATAGTCCGGAGATCAATAGCACGTCCGCTTCGCCCACCCGGTTCGCCAAGGTTTCTGGTTCGCGGACAGCAAAACTCTTGATGCCGGTCTCGAGCACCGCGAACCGCTCCTGGAGCCGATAAGCAACATGGGCAAAGCAAATGACGACGTTATCGGCAGCGGGGATCATGGCGCATAACACTCAACGAAGCTGATGCTCCAGCCGAGAGCTGATCGCCCCGGCCGATCTCGCAGGCGAGGGAGAAACGATGAGCAATCCGGCCTTCAAATTCGACCATGTTCACATCATCAGCCAAGATCCGGAAGCCTCGGCGAATTGGTAGGTCGAGATGTTCGGCGCCACGATCACCGCCAATACGACAGGCCGTGGTGCGCCGCAGATTTTTGTCGATCTCGGCGGCATGACGATCCTCATTCGCGGCCAACGACCGGGCGAGGCTCCGGTCGCCGCCAGGCCGATCCGGCACTTCGCCGACTTTTCCAGCCATGACGCACGGGGCATCGACCATTTCGGCTTTATCTACCAGGGCGACCTCAGAACCTTCTGCGACGGGCTGCGGGCCAGGGGTGTCGCCTTCCCGGTCGAGTTGAAGCAAGGGGTTGGCGGCAGCCTGCTGTGCTACGTCGCGGCACCCGACGGTGTCAGCATCGAGTTGATGCAGTGCTGACCGAAATACCGACGCCCTTCCTCTGGCCATCAGGCCGGGGTCGCGAGGAACGGGTACACCCGTTTGGCCCGGAAAACGTCGACGATAAGGTCTGCTCCCCCGACCGGCTAGCTTTGGCTCGGCCGGATCGGCATCGTCGCGATGCTGGTCCAGGCGACGGGCGCGCCGGCCTTCTCGGCCGCTTGTTCAGGCGGCAGCGCTGGGTCCCAATGGATGCCGAGAAACCGCCGACCGGTCACATTGCCGGCGGCATCGGAGACGAGCCAGACCAGCGGCGGCGCCATCACTTCCGGCTGGATCATCGCGGCGCGCTCGAACCCCGCTTCGTCGGAGATCATCGGCGTGTTGGTGATCCCGCCCGGAACCAAGACGTTGACGGTCACTCCGGTGCCGTCGAGATCCTTCGCCATAATCGCGCTGAGCGCTTCGAGTGCGGCCTTGGACGGGCCGTAGGTCGGGTGAGCCGGCGATCAACATTGTGCCGAGGCTGGTCGTAACATTGACGATCCGGCCCCAGCCCTGGCGCATCATCTCGGGCACCACCGCGTTGGTCAGCGCCAACGGCGCCGTCGTATGGACCGCGACAAAGCGGCGCCACTGATCGGGCGTGATCTCCCAGAATTTGAGCGGGCGCTGCCAGCTGTCAGGCCGGATCGCACCGGGGCCGATCCCGGCATTGTTGACCAGGATATCGATCCGGCCAAACCGGGCGCGTGTCGCTCCGGTGATCTCGTCGGCGGCCGTATCCGATGTCAGATCGGTCTGGATGGTGAGGAGCTCGTCTGTCTTTCCCTGCTCGCGCGCGCTCGCCGCAAGCGCCCCCAGCGGATCACGGTCGCGATCGACGCCGGCGACCCGGATGCCCGCCGCCAGCAAGCTCCGCACCATGGCCCGGCCGATACCGCCCGCCGCCCCGGTCACGATCGCCACTCTTTGCGTCTTGCTCATGGCATGTCTCCTCCGCTCGATCGGCCTCCATTCTACCTCGGAGGCTCGCCAGGGCGTGGTCCGGCGCATCCAAGCCGGACGTTCCGGTCGCGCTCAGCTGGCCACCTTCGTGAGCGTGTCGCGGTCGATCCGCAGGATATCGAGTCGGCACGGACGAAAACCGGGAGATCGTAGGGGCTGAATGTGATCCCTTCGTCGGGGCCGCCGATCTCGGCCTTAGCTATCTTGTGGGTTTCCTTCGATCTTGAGGAGCGCAACGCAGGACTTTCTCGTGACGGTAAAAGGCAGATTTCGGGGCCTCCGGTGCTGTTCAGCAGCGAGAGGCGGCCATAAAGTTAATGGATCTTGCGACCGACCGGACCCGCGGTGACCAAGCGGGACCATCACAGCCTACGGCGATTTATCCACGTATATTGGACAGATGTTGGACACCACGTGCGGGTGAGGATCTAAATCATTGAAATGAGTGGCGTCCCCTACCGGATTCGAACCGGTGTTGCCGCCGTGAGAGAGGGTAGCAACCTGAACGGTGACGGACATGGGTGGATGCCAGAAAGCCTAACAGATCAGCCATAATCCAGTACTAGCGTCCTTGCGCATCCCGCTCCGTTCGCCTACATCTTTGTGGGAAATCTGTGAGACGTTGTGTGAGAAGCGGGAAGGGGACGATGCCGCGCACGGTCCGCAATTACAAGATCGATACCCCGTCAGCGCGGGCGCGGCTCCCGGTCCAGCGCTCGGTGTATTGGGTCTCCCTGTCGCCGGGTTGCGCCTTCGGCTACCGGAAGGGGTCGAAAGGCGGCGTCTGGGTGGCGAAGCTGGTCCGCGGCACCGTGCGAAAGGAGGCCACGATCGGGCCAGCCGACGACGTATTCGCTGCTGATGGGAAGCTCGCCCTCTCTTATGCGCAGGCGCAGGAATTTGCGCGCGCCTGGTTTCCGCGGGCCGACCGCGACGACGCTGAGGACGAGGAGCCGAGCGGGCCGTATACGGTCGCATCGGCGCTCGATGATTATCTCGCAGATTACCGGCGCCGTGGTGGTAAGGCCGCCCGCAACACGGAAATCGTCGTTGAGGCCTTCGTCCGGCCGCGCCTTGGCGACAAGCCGGTAAACGAGCTGACGGCGCGGCTGATCGGCGCGTGGCACGCCGGGCTCGCCGAGGCGCCGCCGCGCCTCCGGACCGCGCCCGGAGCGGCGACACAGCGGGTTCGCGAGTTGGATGCGGCAGATCCGGAGATGGTTCGGCGGCGGCGAGCCACAGCCAACCGGGTGCTCACCATCCTAAAGGCCGCGCTCAATCATGCCTTTCGCGAGAGCAAGATCGCTTCGGATGATGCGTGGCGCCGGGTCAAGCCGTTCCGGGAAGCGGATGCGCCGAAAATCCGCTATCTCACGCTCGCCGAGGCGCAGCGGCTCGTCAACACCACAGATCCGGCTTTCAGGCCGCTCGTGCAAGCGGCCTTGCTGACCGGCTGTCGGTATGGCGAGATCGCCGCCTTTCGCGTCCCTGATTTCGACCACAGCGCCGGGACGATCACAGTACGAGCTTCGAAAGGGGGCCGCGCCCGGCATGTCGTCCTGACCGAGGATGGGACCGCGCTGTTCGCGGCACATACCGCCGGGAAGCTCGGCTCGGCGCTCGTGTTCCCGAAGTCTGACGGCGCGCCATGGGGCCGCTCCCATCAGCACCGACGCCTGCGTGATGCGTGCTCAATGGCGAAGATCGAGCCGGCAGCCTCATTTCACGTCCTGCGGCATACATACGCGACGATGCTGTTGCGCGGAGGCGCCCCGCTCCCGGTGATAGCCGCCAACCTCGGGCATGCCGACACACGGATGACCGAGCGCCACTACGCCCACCTCATGCCCAGCTACGTCGCCGATACCATCCGGGCATCGATGCCGAAGCTGGGCATCGTCGAGCGCAGTAACCTCGCAGCGCTCAATCTGGCGAGCTAATCGCTGTAATCGCGCAGCGAGGCGATTCGGTCCTCATACCGAGGTTCTAGGCTGAACCGTCAACTCAAACCGGTATTCCGTCCAACCAATGGGACGCACTCGGTCACCCTCGGACTGGGATAGCGTAACTTCGGTCTCTGCAACGACAACCAATTTCGGAAGCTCTCTCCAAGTTTGCAAAGCTTCCCGGAGACCCAGGCATGCCTTATCGATCAGAATACAATCCTTACGACCGCGAGGATGACTACGACCCGCTTGCCGAACTCACCGGAACCGCACCCGGACACCCAGATCCGGCGACGCTCTCGTTCCAGGAGCGCGCGCGCCTCGACGGGAAACCAGTCCAGCTTCCCGACGGCGGTACGGCTTACTGGATGGATCGCGACGCCGAAGCGGCGGGTTTGCAAGTGGGCTCGCCCGGAACGAGCAGCTCGGATCTGGCATCCGGAACGAGTAGCTCGGATCTGGCATCTGGCCCGCGATATGCCGCCGCGATGACAATCGCGGAAGCCGTCGAAAAACTCTCCGGCCGAGGTTTGGCGACGATGCCGACACCGGGGCGCCGGCTCCAAACGCGGGCCGACTGCGGTCCCCATCGTCCCGCACAATGGACTTGGTTGCCACCTGACCCATCGCGACCGATCCTTGCACCGGCTGAACACGAGCGTGCATTTGTCGAGGTAATGCGCGGCTGTTCGTCGGGCGTGGTCGAGCTCAGGTATCGTCACCCAGACGATCCGCTGCGATTGCGAAAGGCCGATATCGAGGGTCTGTCCCGTGAAAATCTTGACCCGCTGAAGTCTGAGCTTGTTTTCGGCGACAGCCGATTTCCGGCGGTGCTCGTCCCTATTCAAAAACGCGACGGGAATTGGTGGCCGCTTGCCCAAGTCGGCGCATGGATAAGGCGCGCTAACTCGGCCACCACGCTGCAGGAGATCCTGGTAGCCTTGGAAGCTGCATGCGCCGGCGGTGAAATTGCAGCGCGCGGGAAGCGGCGTGTCTACGCCATTAGCCGGGCTTTGCCGATCTCCCACTTCGATCCGAATTTCGTCTGGTTCTCGGATCGCAACAGCACGTTGGAACCTTGGCCGGAACAGATAACGCCGGAAGAGTGGCCGGATCTCACCTTTTTCGCGCGGCCTCGCCCGGCCGCTGGCGAGCAGTACAGCGCTGCCGTGGAACAGGATCTCGACCAATCAGATATACTTGTCGAGCTGCGTTCAAAATCTCTCTGTAGGCTGACTTGGGCCGATATCGAATTCTCGCCGGGTGACGTGATGGCCAAATGGCCGACATCCGAATTCAGCCGTTCGTCGGTACCCGACCCTGCCCAGCCATCATCGGATTCGCTTAGAGGACCCGCCGCCACTCGGGAACGAGCTGCCACTCGCCGGCGCGGGCCGAAGCCCGGAACAGTCGACCGATATGGCGACAGCGACCGTGCCCTGTATCCCGAACTTGAGCAGTTGATACGGGACGAGCACCTTTCTCGCACAGCAGCAGCGATGAAGCTCGCGGCTGCCGATCGTATCGGAGGCGCCGGATCTGAGGAAAACCGCGCAAGGCGTCTCGCGCGGCGGTTTGCAGGCGAGCGCGGCACGCAAAACTAAGTCCTACTTGCTCCAATAAAATCCTACTCTTTTCCTTTGGCTGCGGTGAACGCCAGTTGATCGTCCTCCCGAACGCAATTGCATGCGGGGGGATACCAAATGTCAGCAACTCCACGTTACGCGCCGATCCTGGCCTGGTGCACCATGTCCGGCATGTCGCGTACGGCGACTTACGAGGCGCTCGGGCGCGGTGATCTCCGGGCGATCAAGCTCGGGGCACGGACCTTGATCGATATAGACCATGGCCTCGCTTGGCTCGCGTCGAGGCCCGCGGCGCGTTTTGCCGAGCCACGCCGCCCGACAGAAACGGCAGAGCGCAAGGGACCGCAGAAAGCATCGTGAGACGGGCATCTGACATCTCGCGCGTGTATGGCCATGCGGGAGAAGCAAATCCTGTTGGACCGGATCGCCGACATTGCCCGCCAACTCTTGGGCGACCCGAACCAACGGCTTTCCACCTCCGCTCAACTTAGATTTGGGAGGAATGGAAGTGTCGCGGTCGAAACTGCTGGGCCGAAAGCAGGCACATGGTTCGACCACGAGAACGAGATCGGAGGTGGCGCCTGGGATCTGTTGCGGGTCAAGGGCGGCATGGAGAAGCCCGCGGCAACGCAATGGCTCCGGGACGAGCTTGGGATAGACACTGACGGACGGCCGAACCGAGCCCCGCGCGGTCACATCGCCGCGACATACGATTACCTCGACGAGCGCGGCGCGATTCTCTTTCAGGTGGTCCGTTTCGAGCCAAAGGATTTTCGGCAGAGACGACCGGGGCCAGACGGCCAATGGATTTGGAACATCAAGGGGCTCCGCCCTGTCCTCTATCAACTTCCCGAGCTGATAGCCGCGCCCTCAGGGAGTCGGGTGTACGTCGCGGAAGGTGAAAAGGATGTCGATAATCTCCGCAATCTCGGCCTCATCGCCACCACCAGCCCCGGAGGCGCCACAAAGCCGGGCAACCGCAGCAAATGGCGTACCGAATACACGCGCTATCTCGCGGGCTTCGATGTCGTCATCTTGCCGGACAATGACGGTGCAGGACGGGCGCACGCCAAGACGATCGCGGCCTCTATCGCGGGCATCGCGGCATCGGTCCGCATTGTGCAGTTGCAGGGATTGCCACCGAAGGGGGATGTTAGTGATTGGATCTCCGCCGGCGGCACACGCGAGCGCCTCGAAGAATTTGCGACGGCCGCCGCCCCCTTAGACTTGCCGGCCACGCCGGCAGGCGCCGGAGGATCGGACATTTCTGCCAATCACGCGCAACAAGACGCCACCACGGTCATGTTGGCGCGTCAATTCGAGCAGCGGCCGGACGGCCTATGGTGGCAGCCGGCAGATGCCAATAAGAGCCGTGTCCACGTTTGCAGCCCGCTCAACGCTTTAGCGCGCACGCGAGATGACCATGGTGAGAATTGGGGCATGCTTCTCACTTGGCGCGACGGCGACGGCCGACTGCATGAATGGCCGATGCCGCGCGCGATGCTTGCCGGCGATGGCGTTGCGATCCGGGAATATCTGCTTGATCGCGGCTTATACGTCGCCCCCGACCCGCCGGCGCGGCAAGCGCTTCTCAGATTCCTGACAGCGATCGTTCCCGATGCAACGGCACGCTGCGTCGCTCGCGTCGGCTGGCATCGCGTGGCCAACCGGGACGTCTTTGTTTTGCCGGATGCCGTGTATGGCGATGCTGGCGAGCGGGTGCTGTTGCAAGGCGCCGGCGGCGTCGAGCACAAGTTCAACCAGGCAGGCTTACTCGCCGAGTGGCAGAGCGCGATCGGGCGGTACTGCATTGGGAACACCCGGCTCTTGCTCGCGGCATCCGCCGCTTTCGCAGCGCCGTTGCTGATGCTCACGGGCGAACAATCGGGTGGCATCAACTTCAAAGGCGGCTCGCAGATCGGCAAGACAACAGCGCTCCGTATTGCCGGAAGCGTATGGGGCGGCGATAGCGAGCCGCTCGGATACATGCGCCAATGGCGTGCAACCGCGAACGGCTTGGAAGGAACGGCTGCGGCGCACTGCGACGCCCTGTTAGCGCTCGACGAGCTTGGACAGATCGACCCGCGCGAGGCCGGCGATGTGGCCTACATGCTGGCGAACGGTGCCGGCAAAGGTCGCGCCGGGCGGGAGGGCAATGCACGCCCCGTGCTGTACTGGCGCACCTTCATCCTGTCGACCGGCGAAACCTCGCTCGCGGATCTGGCGCAGGAAGCCGGTCGGCGCGCGAAGGCGGGTCAGGAAGTGCGTCTTGTAGATTTGCCTGCCGATCTCGAAAACGGCCTGGGAGTGTTCGATGACCTTCACGACGAGCCTAGCGCCGAAGCGCTGGTACGAGCCCTGCGGGACGCCACAACGCGTTTATACGGCACCCCGATCCGTGCCTTTCTGGCCGCGCTCACCACAGAGATAGCCGCCAGCCGCGACATGCTGTTGGGCGCGCTACAGGATCGGCGCCGCGCATTTATCGAACAGTACGTGCCCAAAGGCGCCTCCGGCCAGGTGTTCTCAGTCGCCGGCAGGTTTGCGTTGGTCGCCACCGCTGGCGAGCTTGCGACCCGCTATGGCGTCACCGGGTGGAAGCCGGGAGATGCGGATTGGGGCGTCGGATTGTGTTTTCGTGCCTGGCTCGATCGCCGCGGCGGGGTCGGTATGCGGGAGGAGGAGACAGGCATTGCCCAAGTCCGTGCTTTCATCGAGCAGCATGGCAGCGCCCGTTTCGAGATCTCCGGAGCAGCGCCGGAGCAGCGCATCATCTCTCGTGCCGGCTTCAAGCGCTCCGAAGACAATGGCGCCTGGGAATACCTCGTGCTGCCGGAAGTCTGGCGGCAAGAGGTCTGCAAAGGCCATGACCCGAGCCAGATTGCCAAGGCTCTCGCCGAACGAGGCTTATTGGTGCCCGGCTCGGAAGGCAAGCATTCCAGGTCAATGACAATACCGGGTTACAAGAAGATGCGGGTCTATCACTTGCGCGCCGCGATCATCGGGGAGCCCGACACGCCTATCGAGGCTGGCGAGATAATCGGCGCCGAGACTGAGGATGGCGATTCGAACCTTTTGTGAGAGGCTGCGCGCAAAGCAAGGTGTTCTCGGTGTTCCTCGTGTTCCTTTTACTCCTACCGCATCGCGTAAGCCGTCAATTTGGACTTCGCGGAGAAGGAACACCTGCAAGCAGCAAAGGTGTTCTGGGTGTTACCCGCTCCAAGCGGTTCGCCACGCACCGGGCGATCTCTGAAACTTGATTAAATATCCCCAAATATCAAAACGCGCATCTTATGGCCCGCGATCGAAACACCGGAACACGTTCCCGGCGACGGTGTTCCCGTTCGGTTAGGTGGCAGAACCCAAAGGGAATCCGCCGCCGGCAACGGGCAAGAACATCGGGAACACGATGAACACCAAAAATGAATTGAATATAGGGTTTTATTCTCCGAGCCCCGAGCTTCCTCAGCGATGGCGCCCATCTTGAATGTCTGAATTCGGGATCAAAGATCGGCCGTTTTCAAACCTCTGACAGAACGAAAAAATCTCGGTGTGAGAGCGATGGTGGTTGCCGGGGTGGCTCGCCTGGAAAAGGAAACCCCCACCCCGGCGCTGCTCCCGAGCAGCCCAAACTAAGACGGTCTGGCATCCGTCTCTGCCCGTGCGAGCGTGTTGCGCACTGTCGTAGCGTACCACCGGCCGCCGCGCGCCGTCAGAATGCCACGTTGGTTATTTCCCTGCGTGACGAAATCGGCGTGCCGCTACGCGGCCTCGGGCTAGGCTCGGCCCGGCTGTTAATCGCAGGTCTCCAGCGCAAGGCCTCGGCGCGGGCGACCATTATTCTCGTCGATGAGCTAGAGCACGGCCTCGAACCACATCGTATCATTCGGCTCCTCGGGGCTCTTGGCGCCAAGGAACAGCAGCCTCCGTTGCAAGCGTTCATGACAACCCATTCGCCGGTCGCGCTGCGCGAGCTTTCTGGCAGCCAGCTTTTCGTTATGGGCCGGGACGGCGATCGGCATCAGGTCCGGATTGTTGGCAACCAGAACGACATCCAAAGCACCATTCGCCTCTTCCCGGATGCGTTTCTTGCTTCGTCCGTGATCGTCTGCGAAGGCGCGAGCGAAGTTGGTTTGTTGCGCGGTTTCGATCAATTCCGAGTCGCCAACGGCGAGGCCTCGATCGGCAGCCTAGGAGTTGCGCTCGTGGATAACGGTGGGGGTGACGCCGACAAGCCATTTATGCGCGCCGGGGCACTGCATGGGCTCGGGTATCGAAGCGCGGTGTTGCGTGACGACGATGCGAAGCCGACCGAAACTGTCGAACAGGCATTCGAGGCCAGCGGCGGTAAGGTCTTCAAATGGCGGGATGGTCGTACACTAGAAGGCGAGCTGTTTCTGAGCTTGACCGGCTCCGCCATTGGGGCGCTGCTCGACTACGCGGTCGAATTGCATGGCGAGGACCGCATCGACGCGCACATCGGATCGGTGTCCGACGGCAATGGCAGTCTGCAAGCCATCCGATTTGAGCTTTTCCGCGACGAGCTTTCGCCTGCGAGCCGCGAAATTCTCGGGAGGGCAGCGAGTACGCGGAGGGCGGGATGGTTCAAGTCGGTGACATGGATGGAGCACGTGGCGCGCGAAATTGCCGGCCCGGATTTGGCCGACGGCGAGGCAGGCTTCCGGGAAATCGTTGAAAGCGTTTTCGGGTGGGCGGCCGGAGCGGATGACTGACATCGATCTGTTGGGCGTTGATCGCGGCAGCGTAACCGCGCCTGCCGGATGCGGCAAAACCGAGCTAATCGCCGGCAATCTGACCCGGCACATCGGCCGCAAGCCCGTGCTCATTTTGACGCATACGAACGCCGGGGTCGTGGCACTTCGGGGCAGACTCGATCGAGTGGGTGTGCCGGGGAGAGCGTATCGCTTGTCAACGATCGATGGCTGGGCAATGCGCCTCATTCAGACCTTTCCGTCGCGAGCTGGGCATGATCCCGACATTATCACATTGGCGCAGCCCCGGACCGATTACCCAAAGATCCGAGAGGCCGCATGGAAGCTGCTGAAGGCTGGCCATGTTACGGATCTATTGAGCGCCACTTATGACCGATTGATCGTGGACGAGTGCCAGGACTGCATGCTCGCCCAATTCGGCATCGTCTACTATGCCGCGAATGGGTTGCCCACCTGTGTACTCGGTGACCCGATGCAGGCGATCTTCGACTTTGCCGGCCCGCTCGCGGACTGGAACGACCACGTCTGCAAGTATTTCCCGCTGACCGGGGAATTGACGACACCGTGGCGATGGAAAAATGCCGGTACCGAGGCATTCGGGCTGTGGCTCCTCGACGTGAGGAAGAAACTCATCGCGGGCGAGGCAATCGATCTCCGCGCATCTCCGCAGGAAGTCACCTGGGTACATCTGGACGGGACGGACGATTACAGGCGGAAGCTGAGCGCCGCCGCCACACGCGCCCCAAGCCGTGACGGTTCGGTGCTGATCATCGAAGACAGCGCCAATCCGCCGCGCCAGCGGGAGATTGCAAGCCAAACGCCCGGCGCGGTGACGGTGGAAAGCGTCGATCTGAGGGATTTGGTCGAGTTCGCGCGTGACCTTGATCTGAGTACACTCGATGCTCTCCGGCGGATCGTCACGTTTGCCGGCAGCGTGATGACGAACGTCGGCGCATCCGATCTGCTTCAGCGGGTCGATTTGCTCCAGCGCGGCACCGCGCGCCGAACAGCAAGTGACGCAGAGCAGGCCGCTCTTGCGTTCAAGGTCAGCCCGTGCGCGCAAGCGGCGATCGATCTTCTGGTCGAAATGAACAAACAGGGCGGCGTTCGTACACACCGACCCGCTGTTCTGAGGGCTTGCATCCGAGCGCTGCAAACCTGCGACGGTACTGACGGCAACACGTTCTATGACGCTGCCGTTCGAGCGCGGGAGCAAAACCGGCTCGTCGGGCGTCCGCTACCCAGGCGGGCAGTCGGAAGCACTCTATTGCTAAAGGGGCTCGAAGCCGACGTTTCCGTCGTCCTCAACGCGGCAGATCTCAACGCTCGAAACCTTTATGTGGCAATGACGCGAGGCTCCAGGGCGCTCGTCATCTGTTCACCATCCCCGATACTGAAGCCGACGTGACGAGACGCTCAGCTTCGCTCGAACGATTGTGAATCAAATTTCAACGCCGTTCCGTTCTCCAGAATGATGCGCTGAACATCTTCTGGAACGCCGTCTGGCACTTCGGCATCGATTTCGACCGTGATGCGCAGCTTGGCCCGCGGCAGCGTCGAGAGGTGCGTCAGTACCTCCTCGGCAACACGCCCCATGTTGCGCGACGGCCGGTCCGGGTCGAGCACAAGGCTCGCCAGATACCGGCGGACAATTTTCACCGTCTCTGCCGTCTCCGCCTGTTGACCGCCGCCGTCACCTTCGTTGCTCGTGATCGTAGCCCCATCCTGGCCCCCGGCCGCCACAGCCTCCGCGGCCTTCTTATCCGCGGCGAGCTGCGCGAGAGCGATCTCGGTCCGCACGATGACGCTTTGGCTGTCGATGATGACAGAGCCGCCGCCGGTCACCTTGATGCCGATGTAGCGGTTGCGCTCTTCGTCGTAGCGCTCGGCATACGCGTAGGTGTCGTTGACCAGCCCGCCGATCGCCTCCTCGATCGCGCGGCGCAGCACCTCGGCATCGCGCAGCCGCGGCAGGTAGAGATAGGTCGCGAGCCAGTCCCAGAGCTGCCGCGTCGAAAGGTGCTGCTGATCGCGCCACAGCCATTGACCGAGCGCCATGTTGATGCGGGCCGGACCGATCCGGGTGAAGAACGCCTCCTTGTTGACGAGCCTGCGCGCGGCGCGCGCGGCGAGCGAGTCGTTGCCCTGGACGCGCTCGGCATCCCATTCGATCGCCGGATTATTCGGGTCCGGCTGTATCGGGGCCAGCGCCCAACTCCACGTCTCGAAGAGGCGCGTATCGACCGTCTGCTCAAACTCGACCATCTTGCTATCAGCTTGGCTCTTCTGGAACGGGTCGAGATTGAGCGCCACGTGGTCCCTGACGATCGCCGACCACGCCATCCATAGCCGCACCGCCTGCTCCAATTCCGGCAGACGCTGTTGATCGGCGGCGAGAAATACCAGCGCGTTGCGGTAATTTCGCTGACCGGCGCCGCGCGTCATCAGGATGTTCTTGGCCGCCTCGATCGCCCGGCCGGCCTCGCCCTTAGCCGAGTGCGGATAGGCCGGGCCGAGGATCACCAGCCGCGCTTCCGGTTCGTCGCCGACCTCGCCCGAGTTCGCCGGCGCCGCATGGACCCCGGCGAAATCGCTGCGCATTCGCGGCTGCTCGTTGCGCTTCAGCCGCTTGACGATCTCGGCTTCGATATCGGCCGGGTCGAGCTGTGCGGCGCGATCGTCGGCCAGTCGCGCCACGCTCGGCTGTGTCGAGAACCAATAGCGCGTCCCGTCCTGATACAGATATGTCGCCCGGTCGGCCAGGCGGCGCAGCGCGTCGCCGAAATTGCCGGCCGCTTCGCCGGGCTGGGCGCAGCCGAGCTTGATCCGCCGATCGTCGACGCCGGGGTTCTTGCCGGCCTCATAGGTCGGCGCCGAGCCCATCCACACCGTGCGCGCCACGCGGCGCGTCGCCGAATAGCGCCCGAGCGCCGGCACCTCCTGATCGATCGCCAGCGGAACCGAGGTCGTGCCATCGACATCCTTGGCGAGCACCGCGCTCCAATTGTGGTCGAGATAGCGTACCAGCTCGCTTTCGATGACCGGGCTGTCGAGCGGGATGCTCGATGGCAGGATCAGTAGGCCCGCATCGTTCCGTTCCCACAGCACATGGATCGTCGCCGCCATGAAGCGCAGCACGCCGCGGGTCCGCTGGAATTTGTCTATACTGCCCCAGTCATTGTAGAGCCGCTCGAACAGTTCCGGATGGATCGGATAGGCGGATTGCATGCGGCGCGCGTATTCGCCCTCGCCGCTGCCCTGCGGGTATTCGCCGGCGCCGCTCCGGTACATGTCGCCAAACGCGCGAATGACCGCACCGCGGTTTGCGGTGTCATCGCGATCGGCGATCGGCTCGAACAGCCGCCGCCTGACGATCTCGAAACCTTCGTCGGCGGTTGCGGATTGCGACGATGCCTCGACCCGGCCGAAGGCGTTCTTCAGGCTGTCGAGGGCGTCCCGCCCGCCCTGGCCGCCGATCTCGATCTGCGAGGCCGGGAGACTTCCGACGACAAGCGCCTGAGGCACGGCCGCCGCGGCTTCGCTCAGCGCTTGCGCAAAGGTCAGGTTTGCCCCGAAGGAGCCTCCGGGGAGCCCGGAGACATTGTAAAGCTGCCGCACATAGGCGACCCACTCGTCTGCCAGGACAAGACACGGCGAGCAGCGTTTCAGAAGATCGATCAGCACCGGCTGTCCGGGGCTGGTTCCCGCCTTGTCCGATTGCGCCACCAGCGCGTACCCCTCGGCGCCGCCGAGCTGGTACGCTAGTTCGCCCCACAAGGTGTGCGTTTCGAACCCGTCGGCCGTCCGGTTCGGCTGGCCCGGCGAGAGCGCCGTGCCGACCAGGATGGCCTTGCGCACTTTCGGGAACGCGGTCAGCCCCTCGGCCCGCATCAAACCATCGATGCCGGCCAAGGCTGCCGGGCTGGGATGGGTGACCAGATGGTAGAGCGCCAATAGCGAATGGGTCTTGCCGCCGCCGAAATTTGTCTGCAAGCCGATAACGGGATCGCCGGTACCCTTGGCAAGCCGCCGCAGGGCGCCGAGCAGCAGTTGCTCCAGCCCTTTCGTGACAAAGGTGCGCCGATAGAACTCCATCGCGTCGCGATATTCGGCCGGTCCCTCGCCGCGGTGCACCTGGTCGAGGTTGGCGGCGAAATCGGCGACGACATAGCGGCCGGAGGATACGTCGGGATGCGGCGTCGCGATCTCGCGCCACGGCTTGAGCCCGGCCTTTGGCTGCCCTTCAAGCGGCGGCGGCTTGTAGCGGGTCTTGTTGCGGGCCTGCTCCTCGAAGACCGTGCGCATCAACTCGTGATGCGACCCGTCAAGCTCCGCCGCCTGTTCCTTTGCCGATACTGCTTCGAGCAGCCGCTTCGCGCTGTCGAGCGCGCGCAATGTGTCGGCGGAATTGAACGGGTGGTCGTGCGCCCAGTTGTTGCGCACGCCGATCAGCTCATTGACCAGCGAGCGATGCGCCCGGTCGAGCACGTCGGAAAACACCTCGCCCCAATAGCGGTCCATCGTGCGCAGCAAGGCCGGCGTGTCGAGATGCATCGTCCCGTCCGGCAGCCGCTTCAATTCTTCACCGGATAGGCCGACTGCGCGTTTTTCATCCCCATCACCAGAATGAAAAGCGTGTCGCACACCGAGAAGGCGAAGGTCGGGAACGGCGTCCGTATTTCTTTAGCCACCATTCCTGCAAGTCCTTCTGCTGCCACATTCTGCGGATCCACCAGCGTGTCGAATAGCAGCGTGCCTTCGGCCGTATCAGCGCCGGCAACCTCGACGAATGACTTCGCGTCAGAGTAGCCGAGCACGGTCTTTTCCCAGTAGCCGAGTCCACGCAGCGCCTTGCAGCCGAGTGATTGATTATGTCCGATGGTGCCGCCGAAGTCGATCAAACCCGGATTGGTGCCGGCCAGGCGCGTTACGACCGGGTAGGAATCCGTCGAGCTGCGCTTGAAGTATTCATTGGCGACATTGGCGAAGCCATTCTTTTCGGCGATCATCCGACGATCCTCGGATTGGGTGAAGCCCGCTTCGTCTGACAGATTCGTATGGCCGACCTCCTGCACGTCCTCGTCCTCGGTGCGTAGCTAGGGATACACGGCGTAGGCAGTTCGTGCGGCACAACGCGGAAGCTGAGCGGGAATTCCGGCGCGGTGAGATGTCCGTTGATGTCGAGGTTGTATCCGGCTACCGCGTGAAAGTCACAGGCCCGGTGGCCTCCCCGTCGTCCCCGTCGTCGTCATCATACTCAACAGGATTCTCGTCCTCGTCCTTCACGCCCTCCGATGCGCGCACGATCTCGTTTGGATCGAGACGCCACACCTGATGCTGCTGCTCCGGCACCCGCCATGCGCAGGTCACCTCGGGACACTCGATCGCGATGCCCCGCTCGCTGGCCTGATTGTGCAGCTGCATCAGCAAAGCTGCGGCTTCCTTCTTGGAATTGGCGGTCACGTGGTAGGTCGCTTCGTCCAGCAGCGTCTGGCTGGCCCAGATGGTCAGTACGTAGGTGTCTGTCATGGTCTTCTCTCTCATTCGACGTGCGCGATCAGATCGTCCAGACGCGTTCGCAGGTCCTGTGCCGTCTCCCGGTCTATGCGGATACCGACCGCTCCCATTCTTCCCAAGAACCATACGGTGATCTCATCGCCGACCACCGCATCGTGGAAAAATAAAATCAGCGTTGATCGGCTGGTGTCCGTGGTGGGTGGCAGCGTCCGCCCACTTGTCGCTCATCGATGTCGTCATAGCTTCTCCTCTTCGATCTCTTCCAGGTCATAGACGAGATGATCCCTCGACGATCCGCCAGCAGTCGGCTTTCCCGTCTAGCAACTTGCGAGCGGCATCCTCGCTGGTGGCGTCCATATCACCGATCACGCAGCCGGTGACGTTGAAGGTCAGCTGGTACTTCGCCATGTCACTCCCCTTCCCGTCACTCTCCCCGCTCGTCCTCCAGCTCATGGACGGTCACAAGCCGCGGTACTCCAAATCGGCAAGCTCGCCATATCCCCGTCCTTTAGCGGAACGACACGGATGCCGACCAGCACGGTCTCATTCCCCATCTCGCCGTCATTCCGACGCGCCCGCAGCGTGGCGAGCCACCCGGCAATCGGATCGCCGAGCGGCACCGGCTCGCTGAGCATCTCAGCGACCACGAGGGTCCGCTTCGTCGGCTGGAGGGTCGTTGTCGTCATCGCCCATCGCTGTGACCTCGGTGGCGTCCCTCGCGCACGCTCACGACTGCATTAAGGCAACGCTTGTTGCCGTGCTCCCCGTACGCCTCGGGCTTCGAGAGCGCGTCGTTCTCGCTGGCGGCCGCCACATCCCAGTCATGCAATCCCCACAGCTTGCTGTGTTAGCCGACGACGTAATCGCGCTCACCCATGTCGTCCTCCATGAAAGTGAAAACCGCGGAGCCCAGCCCCGAGGGCCGCCGCGGTGACGGGATCATATGCGGGGCAGTTGCGCAGTCAATCGGAATCCTGAGTGCGCGACTGCTTTCTTTCGTACCGAGTTCATGTGGCACTCATACGACCGGACTGCCGCCTGAACTCGGTTTCTAAATACGGTATCTGCATAATCTGGGCATCGAGACCGACTTCTATCTCAGCGCCTCACTGGGTCTCAGAGAGGACTCGACCGCTCCGACGGTCTACGGCACCATCGCCATTCTGCTGATTGCTTACGTGACCCATTACCTGCCGTCCGGCGTGCGCGCCATCAGCGCGGCGCTGCGTCAGTTGCATCCGGAACTCGAGGAAGCCGCGCGTCGCCGGCGCCTCCCGGCTGCGCACCATGCCAAGCTCACCTGTCGCTGGTGCAGCCAGCCATGCTCGCCGTCTGGGCACTTTTGTTCGTGATGTCGATGCAGGAGGTGAGCTTCGTCGAGCCATAGCATCGTGCTGTCGGTCGCCGTGTTCGACATGTGGGAGAATGGCAACCCCGGCGACGTCGCCGCACTGGGCTTCCTCCAGCTCATCGCCAGCTCCGTCATCGTCGGGCTCAGCGATCGGAGGTCTCGCGCTCCTCTCCGCGTTGTCTTCGCCATTTTGGGGCACGAGGTCCTCGGCATGCGCCGGCGCCAGAAGGGATGCGCCAGCCGGCACAGAAGCTCTTTTCGGCAAGCGGCCGCCGTGAAGCGGCAGGTCTGCGCTGCCCGCGCGGCGCACCATCAGTGTTCACCCGTCGCTGCGACGCTCGGAGCGGCGTCCGGTTGGGACACGATCGCCTCGGCGACGCCAAACAGCAGCAGCTCATCGGCGGTATTGGCGGGCGACTGGTCGAAGTTCGATACGGTTACGCCGAGCAGCCGGATGCCCTTGGCAATCGGAAGCAGCGTGCGCACGAGTTCGAGGCTCGCCTGACGCAGCAGATCGAGCGATCACTGTAGCGACGCTGCGGCTTCGGGTGACCTGGCGGAAGTCGGCAAACTTTGCCTTCACCGTCACTGTCCGGCCGTAGGTTCCCGCCTTCTCACACCTGGCCCAGACCTCGGCAGCCATGGCCTCGATCCCGGCCTCGATGTCGACAGAAGCGGTCAGGTCGCGCTCGAAGGTGGTCTCGGAGCCGGAGGACTTGCGCTGACGACCGGCAATGGCGGGCCGGTCATCGTCGCCGTGTGCGATGCTGAGGTACCACGCGGCCGGTTTCCCGAAATGCTGCCGCAGGAAGGCGAGCGACTTCGCTTTCAGATTTGCGCCCGTCTCGATCCCAAGCGATTGCATCTTTCCCGCGGTGACGGGTCCGACCCCGTGAAATTTGTTGACCGGTAGCGACGCGACGAAGTCCGGCCCCAGCTCAGGGGTGATGACGAATTGGCCGTTCGGCTTGCGCTGGCTGGATGCGAGCTTGGCGAGGAACTTGTTGTACGAGATACCTGCCGATGCAGTCAGACCGGTCTCTTCCAGAATGCGAGTACGGATCGCCTTTGCGGTCGCCGATGCGGTCGGCGAGCCCGCCGGTTCTCCGTCACATCGAGATAGGCCTCATCGAGCGCGAGCGGCTCAATGAGCGAGCGTATTCCGCGAATATGGCATGGATCTGGCGCGAGACGGCGCGGTAGACGTCGAAGCGTGGCGGCACGAACACCAGCTCGGCACACTTACGCATGGCCGTGGTCGACGGCATGCGACGATATTTTCAGAATGATCGACGAACTTCCACGCGTCGGTGGCTGACTTACAGAGGCGGCCCGAGGGGCCGCCTTTGCGCCAGCAATCAAAAACTCCAATGACCACGAACTCTTGCGATCAGACTTTCTCGATACACGGTGGTTTTTTTGCACTTGCACTGCACTTACTGAGCGCATTATCTAAATCCATCACCGCAGTGTTCTCGCGGACTTCCCACCAAAATGAGATCACCACATGGCTGACTACCGCATCGATTTCATCTGCAACCGTCCATGTGGAGGCCGGCAGCGATGACGAGGCGCGACAGAAGTTACTGAAGGCGAGTGGAAACTCGTAACCTTGAAGCGCGAGTACGACAGCCATAATAGTTTCTCGTCGTTGACCGCCGGTCAGATCGATGAACTTTGCATGCGCATCAACACCTGGCCCCAAGAAGAATGGCGACAACAATGGACGAATATCTGACGTGGCACGCGGACGCCGGCACGTACACCGAGGACGATCCCGACGAGTGGCACCGCGAACTCGGCGACGCGTGGCGCGCCGGGTTCACCTCGATCGAGTTAGACGATGAGCGCGACTATGACGCTGCGTTGGGCGAGCAAGAGATCGATGTATACCGGGCTTGCTGGCTGGCGGACCATGAGGCCCACGATCCGGACACGATGGCAGCGTGCGAACTCGGTATTGCCTATGAGCAGGGCGTGCGTGCCGCCTACAAAGCGCTTGGTGCGGTGACGCGGCCGGGATTCATTGAGGAAGCCGCGGCGATGACGAACCTTAAGTGCACTGCTATTCCCGAGCCAGACAAGGTTTACCCTGAGCCCCGCGAGGCGACCGATCATCGGGCCATGCAACTGCTGCGCAAGCTTCGAGCCAAGGTAGCCGAGCAGGTCGCTGCCAAACAAGGCCCGCTTTGGTAGGGCGTGGGGGCTGTAGGACACTTGTCTTGAAGAGGATACCGAAATGACGAAGCATGCTGGTGGGCCCATTGGGTCCAACGTTGAAGATAATCAGTCTTGTCTGATCAGCGCTGGAGACACTGACCTAGTCGTACTACGCGCGCTTGCCAAGCACACACGCATGGCAAAGACAATCCGACGTACAGCTGATCGCCGCGTACTCGTGGAACCACATGATGGCCGCAGGGTATATCAGGTGGCCCATGCGCGGACCCTGAATCTCAGCAACATCCTGCAAGCTGCTCGCGGGTTAGGGATCATCGCCAGCGATGAATTCGTTGTACGCGGTGCAATCTATGCCAGCGCGAACCCTCGGAGGATGCGGCGACTGCTGCACGCAAGGCCAACCTGTCCTGCCACTATGGTGGAGGTGCCGCGACGCTATGTCCTGTTCGATATCGATGGCGCTTGTGTCCCTATCGCATTCGATCCGCGCAACCAGGTGTTCGAGGACGAGGGGCCGCCGGATGATCCGAGCTCTTTAGTGCCGTGGGAAGCTGCGATCGAAGAGTTTATCCACCAGGCGTTGCCCGGTTCGTTTCGTGGCGTCAGTTGCTGGTGGCAGTTCACCGCCGGTATGGGTTTCAAGCCTGGTCTGCACATGCGCCTGCTCTTCATCCTCGATCGACCAATGATGCGGCACGAACTCAAGCGCTGGATTGGGCCGCACATGCGCCAGCACAAGCTAGACCCGGCCGTATTCGGAGCTGTCCAACAGATCCTCGTTGCTCCCCCTATCTTGATGGACGGCATGACCGACCCGCTGCGCTTTCGGACTGGTTGGCTCACTGGGCACAAGTATGTGGTCAGTCCACCTGATCCGGCCGAAATCATGGCAAAGCCGACGACGCAGCCACCGCGCCGTGAGTTGTCTCCACGTGTGAAGTCCACCATTGGAATTGAATGTGCGACTGGGCGGACGCTGCCGGGCTTTGAGCAACGGCTCGCGCTGATCGGCGACGGACCCGGCAAGCACGGATTTCACAACGCGATTCTGTCCGCTGTCGGTGCTTGGGTCCGCGCACATCCGGACCCGGCAGATACGGCGAGAATGGAAGCCGTCTTCGCCAACGCCATTCTACAGGCGCCGCGCGATGATGCGCTGCATCCTTTTGATTACATCATGGAGCAGATCTCGGCCCTCCCGGGTATGGCCGCCGATATTCGGCAGATAGATCAGGCTACCAACGCCGCGCGGGCCTCTATGGTCCAGCATGAGGTCGCACCGCCCCATGAACTACCTAGGAAATCCGCCGATGCCGCGGCGGGTGACGCCCGTGATGCGATCAACGCATTTTTGGCTCGATTGCCAGCTCTGTTGAAGATGCGAGACGCGTTTTGGCGGGAAGCCCAAGCGAGGTTTGGAGAAGGCTATCCGGAACGAGGGATCTGGTCCCAGCGTGTCGCTGTGCTGGTGGGAGCCGGGATCGGCAAGAGCGAGGCTGCGATTGCCGAGATAATTGCTGAGCAAGCCCGTAATCACCCGTATCGGATTGCCTATGTCGTACCCGAACACAAGCTCGCCGATGATGTCTGTCGGAGGTTCAACAGGGCGGCGCAGCGCGAGATCGCTCGGGTTTGGCGCGGGATTAGCCAACCGGATCCAGCCGATCCCAGCTTCACAATGTGCCGCCGCCCAGCGGAAACCAATCTGGTGCAACTTGCCGGGGGAGACATCGGCAGTCTGTGCGGGTCGTCCAAGCGCAGCAGCGTATGCCCACATCATCCCGAGGCGGGCGGTGCCTGCGCTTACCTGCGACAGCGTCAGGCAGACCCGCCGATTTGGATCGTCCCGGCCGCTATGCTGACTAAGGCCGTACCAGGTGTCATGCAGCGGAAGGCGGTCAAATTTCAGGTGGGTGGGCGGCCCTATGCCGCGCACCCGCCTGCCTTCGACCTCCTAGTCCTCGATGAAGCACCGTTCCTTAGCTTTCTTGGCGGTTTCGACGGCGATGGTTTTCACGTGCCGCTGGACTGGCTTGATCCCGCTCAATGGGAGGTGCCCATCCGCGACGACGAGGAGCCTGGCTTAGTGGCAACCACTGTCGGCGGGGTCCTGAGATTTGGGCAGCAGGTCATAGAACGACTGCATCAGGGTGCCCCGGCACTACGGTCGGAGGATAACATCGATTTTCAAAGCTTCGAGACCGTCATACGCATACTCTGGCGCGGCTTTGAAAAGGCCACCAAGGTGATTTCGCCCGGGGTTGATGCCCCGGCAATGGCAGAAGCGCTTGCGCCTTATATCGCGCGCGCAAGTATGTTGCGGGGTGTCCAGCGGTTCCTCGCTGTACTGGCTGACGTCGGTACGAGAAAGGCTCATCCGTCCGCCATTGAATGTTCGCATTCAAACGGTGTACGAGGTGTTCGATTGCGCTGGCGGGAGATGCTCCATCCAACGTGGATAGACTGCCCACTGCTCTATCTTGACGCAACGGCCAGGTTGAGTGTCGCAGAGCGATGGTTGGGGCCAATCACACGCCTGGCCGATGTCCAAGCGGCCGCCCCGCACATGCGCGTCATACAGGTCCACGATCGGGTGTTCGGCTACACTTCGATGATTGCGCGTGCCGGTGTCGCGTCGGGCAAGGCTGCACTGGCCAATCAGCGTCGTGTCGCTGAGGTGATGCAGGTGGCAGGGAAGGCTGTAGGCGGCACAGGACTGCTGGTTGGACCCAAGGCAATGATCGCCCAGATGCAGGTCCAAGGGCTGATCCCTGGCGCCTGGGATGTCGCCAACTTCGGGGCACTGCGCGGCGTCGACAGCTTTCGCAGCGTGTCCGCGGCGATCGTCGTCAGCCGACAGTTGCCACCACCTGCCGAGGTGGAGCGGATGACGTCGATCATCTTTGCGAGCGACGTCCAAACGGTATCCGATTGGTATCCCATTCGGGCAAGCGCGCGCCTGATATCGGACGGCACCGGACGTGCGGCGGAATTCGAATGCCATCCCGATGAGCGCGTCGAGGCCATCCGCTGGTTGATCTGTGAAGCCGAGGTGCAGCAGGCGATCGGGCGTGTCCGGGGCGTCCGCCGGAAGGCCGATGATCCAGTGCTAGTGATCGTGCTGAACGGCGTTGATCTCGGTCAGACTCCCATCCACGAGCTAATTAGCTGGGAGGATCTTCTCGAACTCTGCGGGCCAGTCAGTCAGATGGCGGTGCATGGCGTTGTGCCGAAGTTGTGGGCCGATATCGCGACAGTCTGTGCGCCACGCTGGAGTGAGGCCGAAGATCCTGGCCATGCTGCAAAGCTGTGGTTCGGCCGCCACCCCGCGGAGAAAGCGAAACTCGCACGCGTCTGGAGCACCAATGAAGTCTTGCTGCCCTGGTCGGTCCAACCGATCCCGCTGCGGCCAGTCTCTCTCGGTCTATCCGGCAAGCACCACCGTCATGTCTTGCTTGCCGCCAATATTACCCTTGAAGCAGCGCGGCATGCACTGGATTCACCCAAGGCGGAATGAGGTCCTGGTCGGCGGGGGCAGCTTGCCGCTGTTTGGTGGGTGCGGCAGCACGAACAATGGCTCATTCGCTAGTAAGTACTCCTACTAGTAAGTGAGCCATTGTTCCGCAATTTTGGCTCATCGCTTGCTGGCCCCGCCGATAGCGGATTCCTGCGGAGATCTAGCGTATCGCCAACCAGATTAGTCGAATGATCGCCGCCATACCCCACGGCCGAGATCGGCCTGATGGTCGGCAACATGATCAACAGCCATAAGGTGGCAAGGTACATCGCGCTGACGATCACGGATGACAGCTTCGTCTACAGCCGCAAGCGCGACAGCATTGCCTGAACCGGCTCGACGGCCTCTACCTCATCCCATCAGCTGCCGGTGAATACGATGAACACAGAAGACACCATCCACGACCTGCAAGAACCTGCCCCGGGCCCGCGGGCATTCCGTTCGATGAAATCGATCCATCTCAGCTCCCGCCTGCGCATCATGCATCGTGTTCATGGAAGAGAATTGGTGCCCAGCTCCGCACAAATGCCACTTGACGTAATAGCCGAGCATGCGGAGAAGCACATTAGTCCGAGCCCGCGGCTCGATGGTGCCGCCCCGCAGCAGGACAGAAACAGAACGAAGGCGCCGGTTTGGATCTACGACCTCGAGCAGGATGTGGTGGTCGTCGTGGGTTCAGCGGCACGATGGCAACCGTCGTGCGATTGCCCGAGTGAACATCGCAGAAGGGCGTACCCGTCGCGACCGGACTGAACCATCACTAGAGTAGGCTGACGTCGGACGGGGTAAAGATATCGACGGCGGCCGCACGCACCCGGTCGTTCTGCAGTAGATCGAGCCGGAACATGAATGGGTGCAGCTTCGCGTCTGGTCCAGCGCCAGCTTCGGCTTGTTGTTGGGCGTCATGACCTCGACCACGCCCGGATGCGCCTTCGCCGCCGAGAGGTCCAGGAAGGTGACCTGGCCATGCGCGATGCTAGCCACCGCCAGAGCGGCGAAGCATGCCGGGCGGCGAGGCCGGCGCCATCGCCTATGCGCGCATCGCGCTTGGCGGCGTCGCGCTGAAGCCGTGGCGCGCACGCGCGGCGGAGGCGGTGCTGGCTGGCACGCGGGCCGGATGGCGCTGCCTTCCGCCGCGCAGCCGAGGCAGCGCTCGCTGGTGCGACGCCATCCGGCGATAACGCCTTCAAGATCGGCCGCGTAGCGCGCGCCGCTCGTGACCTTCAGGATGCCGTCACGGCGGGTCATCGGCTGGCCGATATTGGAGCCGTGCCGCTCAAGAGCCGGAGCTGGGGTAAGCGGGATATCAGACATGCACGAGAGCTCCGGGAAGGGGGGCGAAGGGAGAAGCCGGCAGCGCCGGCACACGATCCGGCGTGCCCGCAGCGGCCAATGTGAGAGCCCGAGCCACGATCCGCCGCGCGAGCTCGATCCGCAATGCCGCGGCGGCCGACACCACCGCGAAGGTGTACGACGTGCGCTCGCGCACCTTCAGATAGCGGGCATGCGCGGAGAACCCAGCGGCCTCGGCCGGCAGGCGACGGCGACGATCAGCTCGCCCGGCTCCAGCGCACTTTCGCGCTCTGGCGTGTCGTCAGATAGACGGTGGAAGCTCTCCAGCGATACTTGCCGGCGTCGGCGTCGGCATCGGCATCGGCACGCTGTACCGGCATTTCCCGACCCGCGAAGCGCTGTTTGAGGCGGTCTATCGGCGCGAGGTGGAGCAACTCGCCGATCTTGCCGAACAGTTGAAGACCGAAGCATCTCCGGTGGACGCGCTGCGCCGCTGGCTGCGCTCGAACGTGGAATTCGTCGCCACCAAGAAGGGCATGTCGGCGGCGCTCGCTCTGGCGGTGAACAGCTCCTCGGAGCTCTCCGCCTATTCGTTCGAGCGCCTGACCAAGGCGGCGGGCGCGTTGCTGGACCGCGCCGTCGCGGCGGGCGAGATCCGTGCCGATATCAGCTTGGAGGACCTCCTGCGGGCCCTGGTGGGCATGTGCTACCTGCACGACCAGCCCGCCTGGCAGGCGAGCGTGCTGCGCCTGCTCGACGTTTTCGTAGACGGTCTGTCCCGACCATCGATACAGGTCGACCCAATGCCGGCGCAGACCGGTCGTTGAAGTCCGCGCGGGCAACCTGATCAGGTGCCCGACGAACCACAAGCACTGGCACAACGCATCCCCACACTGTGAGACGGGTCCCCCTATCTCGGGCGAACATCTGGTCTAGGCGAGATGGTCCCATTCATGCCGGCGCAGAGTGATGCGCGGCGTAACACTCACCTTGATGTGGCTCCCCGTCTGATTGCTTTTAAGATCGGCATACTGGGTCAGCTGGTACCTAGTGGCGAAGTTTGGAGTCCGCCCCTCGGCGCGTGCCGCACGCGACTCCCACGCATGCGTAACGAAGAAGATGAGTAGCATGTCCACTTGGCGGTCCGCCATTAGGTCCAACAGAGTGTGCATGAGGGCGGCCAACAGCTGGTACGCATCGTCGCGCGACACGTCCTTCAGAACTTCAATGATCTGCTGCTCTGGTGTCAGAGGATCGCTCATGATGGTTCCCTTCTTAGTAACAGGTTCGGTTCAACTGCACGCCTGGTCTATCTATTTAGTGCGCGCTGGCACGCAAGTACTACCCCGGAAATATTTTGGGCTAAGAGTTCGTGGTTATCGCTATAGTTCGCTATCTCGTCGAACTACTGCGGGCGGCTTCTATGATTCTAATGTAGTGAAACTTTGTCGTAAGAGTTCGTGGCCCCCGCTGGAGCTGGAAATCTGTCTCCACGAACTATGTGCCTAGTTTAGGCTAGCATCAAATGTAGTGGATATTCGTATGCGCTGCGGCAACACCACACCTTGACACGTGGATCAACTCCGCGCTGCGGTCTCCCGTGTCGCCGGACGGACACTCAGGGGGACGATCAGTAAGGTGTTGTGGGGGACGATCAGTACGGTGTTGTCCCACGTCGTGTTGGCGATACTGGGCTGGATCGGGGGGACACAGAGGCACAAATTGGTGGCCGACTCCATCCCTCCGAGCCCTGGTCGGCGACATCGCCGTACCGATCGTGTAAGATCACGACCAGGGCAGTGCAAGCTGGCTGCGGATGCTGCGGCGGCTCATCCGGCAACCAGGGCAAGCTGATCTTCTGCCGCCGCCGCAGCAGGGAGTGGCGGCAAGCCCGAGGACTACCCTCTCCATAACTGGTTCGACGCCAGCAAGGAGTTCATGTGTGACTTTCGACATCGCGCTCTGCGCCATCACGCGCAGGGCGTATTCGAGGCGGAACGTGTCTTCGGCACCGCGACCGTGAACTCCGATGGCAAACTATCCTGGGCGAACACATGTACACCCGCGCGCGGATGGTGTGCTGAAGAAGAAGTTCAGGTGGCGCACCTCCTGACTTGTTCGCACCTGAACTTTGCACCGGCCTATCAGCAGTGCGTCTCGAGAAAAATGCGCAACAGGCAAGATTCTGCGTTGACCTCGGCCCGCTGATCTTCATAGCTTCTGCACATCGCGGTGGCCCTGAACAGGACGCTGCAATTTTATCAACGGAGCAACGCCATGTCGTTTGACGTCGTGCGGACAAGGCGCGCGATGCGCCAAATAGATCGTGTCCATCGGGTTCGCGGCGTCAAGCTCATCGTGGCGCTATTGGTTAGTTCGAGCAACAGCAGCGAGCGTGGCGATCTCGGTGGCGGGGGCGGGCAATTCGACCGGTAAGGTAGGACAACGACATCAGGTAACCGCGGCGAGGATTCGGTCGGAAGCATGAACGATATTGCCAGAACCCATGAACTTCCTGTGTATGCCACTGGTCGCTACGATGGCTGGACCTTGGACGATATCATCGCGGCGTTGCGCGGCGCGACGCTCCAACAGTTGAAGCGAGGAACGCTGGGCTCTCTAATCGCGCGGCGTGAATGGGGCGGATTGCTAGTCGCGGCCAGCAAACTTGTCACCACCTTCGCCGAACAGACGCACTTGTTTCGGCGGGTGGTGAACTTGGCCTATCCCGATGCTCGCCTGCACATGAAATTGTGGGTGTTTTGGCCTCGCGTGGTCAAAGTGCTCCAGGATCACGAGGAATCCTGCCGCAAGCGCTGCGTCCCGTTCATCGTGCCGGGCTACAAGCGCTGCCTACGGATGGCCGGGGTGATCGGCAAGTTGGGGCCAGCCATCCCGCTTGATCCGTCACCCCCGCTCATTGCTGGGGAGCCGTTGCCGAGCGACGTGACGGCGCTCAGGGCGCGGGTCGAGCGGTTGGAATTGCAGAACCGCCTGGAGCGCGAAAAGTCAACGCTATTGACCGTCGAACTGGACGAGACCAAGGACGAACTCGCAGAATTGAGGCACGAAAACAAACCCCCGGCGAGCTTGTTTCGCGCCGTTGCCGGCTGGTTTGGCGCCAAAATGCCGCGCCTCGTCAGCCCGCCACCCCAGCCGGAACGCACTTCCACGATCGAGGTCCGGATCGGCAAGTGCTTCGATCTCATCGAGCAGGAGGAAAACGTCTATGATGCGATCGTCACCGACCCACCCTATGCGATCTCGCTGCACGGCTATAGATGGGACACCGACATCGCCTTCTCCCCCGAACTGTGGCACCGCTTCTTTCGGGCGCTCAAGCCGGGCGGCTTCATCGCACTGTTCGCCGCACCAAGGCTGTACCATCGCGCCGCAACCGCTTGCGAGGCGGCCGGATTCGATCTCTATCCGTTCATGGGCTGGCGGTTCCGCGATGGCTTACCGAAGCCGATCAACCTCGCCGAACTGTTCGATCGCGACAATCTGGCGGAGCGCGAGATCATCGGCCTGCGGCGCGGTTCGGGGTTCACGACCGCCAACGTCGATCACGGGGCGCAGAACCGATCGCACGTCAACTTCGCCAAGCACGCCCGCCACGTCTCGCCAGAGGCGCAGGACTGGAGGGGGTACTGACTATGGCGTCAACACTCTCAAACCCTGCCTAGAACCGGTCCTGCTGGCGCAGAAGCCGATTGCTACGAAACGGATGATCGACAACGTGCGGATGTGGGGGACCGGTGCCCTCAACGTCGGTGCTTTGCAAGACCGTTACGGCGACTGGCCCAGCGCCATGTTCACCCACCGCAAGGCGCGGAAGGCCGATCACCAATCCGACCATCCCAGCGTCAAACCAATCCCGCTGATGGAAGACATCTGCACCCTGGTCTGTCCGGGTGGTGGACGCATCCTTGATCCGTTCGCCGGCACCGGTAGCACCGGCGTCGCCGCACGCAACCGGAACTTTGATTGCGTGCTCATTGAGCAAGATGCCAGCATGCGGCAAGTGATCGAGGATCGCCTTCGCTGCTGAAGTACCCGTCAGTCAGCTGAACCGATCATCGGGATCAGCTCGCTGCCATCGGCGGCGTTGCCCGGCCAACTCTGAGCAGATTGGTCTGCCATCGGCGTCAAACACCACGGCGAGGATCATCGGCAGCAGATCGGAGTTCCTTGGATAGCCGTGCGTGTCTCGCTGTCTGCACCGGTGAACGCGCGGCCCGAAGCCGGTGGCCCGCCATGCCGATCCGACCGGACTGATCGCCACCTGCGCCGGACCAAACCGTTACGGTATATGACCAAGATAAGGAAATCCTTAACTCGGCTCTGTTGAGCAACGGTTGTTCTGCCCTTGACGCGCTTCCAAGCTGCCGCACCGGCGTGGATCTCGCGTTTGGCCACCTGTGTCCTTCTATGTAGAAGAGGACTGTGAAACGAACGAACGAATCCCACAGCGAGGGCGACCGCGAGCTCGGGAAACTACAAATGGGAGGAGCTCATGCGGCGAAGTTTGCACGGTTCGGCGCAGCCGACGATCCCCATGCAGCAGCGGCGACAACGCGTGCGTGAACCTTCCGAATGCAACACCCACAGCACTTCGCGGCGTCAGTTCCATCGGCCCTCGACAGCCATGAGAAGGCGCGCGTTGCACAATGTGAAACTGGTCCTGGAACGACGATCAACAAGTGCGACGTATGCTGGACCCCGAAAATGCGATTGTTCATGAATGGGAAAACCTGGACCACCTCAATCCTCAAACACCCACTTTCCACAGCCTTACTGTAATGATGACGTCGATACGATACATTTGCGGCGCGGAGCTGAAGCGTGAAGCCGGTAGTGCGTGGAGACGCGTGCCCAGCATCGCATCCGTCTCCGCCGACGGCGGGGTAACTGCCGCCAGTATCGCGTACCTGAAGGTCACACTCGATGACGTCGAGCCGGTCGTCATGAGTCGGATCGATGAGCCGCCGATCACCTTATCAGCCTCCACGCAATCTGGAACGCTGTAGATCACGGACATGACGATCATGCGGCTGTGCGCGGCCAAGATGTCGCCAAGTCGAGCGCATTGAAGCCCGGTGAGTTCAGTGCACCTTCCATCACCGCAACCGCAGCATCAACCAATTCGTTCGTGTGTCATTGCTCGGCCTCCTGTTCAGGCCATGGGTCATAACACCGGCGCTGCCGCCGTGCTATGTGATTCTGGCTGGGTCAGGAGTATTCATCGCTTCCTGAACTTTCACCGGCTTCCTGGGCTTTCCCCGGGTCTTCGTGGACCTTCACCAGAATCTTGTCTGAACTTCGCTCGGCCTAACCGGGCCTTCGCCGATACCCGGATGATACAGCAATTGCTTGACCGCGGTGCAACAGCTCGTTACCTACAATGGCATGCAGTCGACCTTGATTGATCCCCGCATACCGATGGAGTTCGTCGAACACGCCCGCGCGTTCCGTATGAAGTCCGAGGCGACTGATAGCGAACTCAACGCTGCAACCGATCATCGACAAGCTGGCGCCAAAGTACGAAAGCCCAAACCTATCGTCCCGGCTCGTGTGTCGATCTCATGCCTTTGGCAGTCTTGCGACAGCTTCGGCCAGCGCGATGGCAGCAAATGCCGGCAACTGCACTAGTACCGCTGCACAGTGATTTTGACTCTTTGAGAGGGCCAAGTAAGCCGACAACAACCCGAACTGACCTGAAATCCCAGCTTAGTGATAATGTGATCCTTGATCCCTTTGTTTAGCGCGTCAAACGGAGCGTCGACTTGCCACCTTCTTGCCCAGTTTACATTGGGGAACTTCCGATGCTCACCATAAATACATTCTCAGACTCTCGAAGCCCCGTGCCCCTCGTGAGCGGAAGCATCGGCTGCGGAGACACGATGAGTCTAATAACCCGTGTCCGGACATGCTCCATCGATCTGCTCATTGCCGATATTCCATACTTTGGCGTCATCGATGTTGAGTGGGCCAATCAGTGGAACAGCCTCACGGACTATCTCGATTGGCTCGATACGCTATTCGGTCACTTCGCGCGTGTCCTGAGGAATGGTGGGGCCTGCTACGTTTACTCTGCGATCACCCTCTACCCTTATGTGCAACTTCTCCTGAACAAACACCTGAATCACGCCGCCACGATCACCTGGAAGAAACAACGCTCACGAGGGAAGGGCTGGGGGTTCAATCGCGAAGAGATTTGTGTAAATGTAAAGGGTGAGCATGACTTCAAGCCAGTCGAGAGCAGTACGCTAATGCTGCCGCACCTCCGGAAAGGCAAGATCGACTATTCAAATGGGAAACGCACAGTACGGCGTAGGGATTATAAGCGCGCTACGAGCGTCTGGGACGACATTCCGCAAGTCTGCTCTTATCGAAAGCAACTACATCCAACTGAAAAGCCTGTCGAAAACGCCCGTCGGATGATCGAGGCGTCATCCGACAGGGGCAATCTGGTGTTCATCCCATTCCTCGGTTCGGGGTCGGAGGCCGAAGCGTGCTTCCGCCTCCATCGAAACTTTGTAGGATTTGAGGCGTCACCACATTACTGCCAGGTAACCGCCGGGCGAATGCTTGACGTTTCCTCGCATTTTTCCAGGCTTGCCCCCTTACCGACCGTAGAGTGATCGCCGCTGAACCACCGAGAACCCCATCTTGCGGATCATCTAGCTCTTCGGTCCGGGACGCTGCACAATGCCGCTTGTCGTCATCCGGGAGGGCGGCAACGAGAGGTGATCGAGGCAGTCACCTCCTTACGGTGAAAACTGGCCCCCCGTGCAGCGTTCATGAGCACCGAGGAAGGGCCGCGATATTCAGTCTACCGTGAACAATTTGGAAGTGCTGAATCGGCAACGTGTTTAGCTGGCGGCGTGATCGCGATTACCGGAAAACCGCGAGCGAGGCGAGGCAATGGCGAACAAGATCGAGTTCGAACTCGCCTATCTCTACCTGCAGCGCGCCTTCCGCTCCGCCTGATCGACCGCCCAGTTGACAGCACCGGCGTCACTTTACGGCGCATTGACGCGCGCCATGATGGACTCGCATTACGGGTGATCGATGGGCGCCGAGCAGACAATTGCCGAACGACTGCGGATTCTCGTGTCTGCCGGGCCAGCCTGGCCGCCGATCGACGCCGCCAGGGCAATCCCTTGGGTCGAGCGCCGGGGTCTGCAGCTGGCCGCCAGCCAGCGTGAGGCAGTCCGGATCGCCCTCTCGAGCAAGGTGCTGGTGATCACCGGCGGTCCCGGCGTGAGCAAGACCACCCTGGTCAACTCAATCCTGAAGATCCTGATCGCCAAGCAGGTTCACGTGGCGCTTTGCGCGCCCACGGGCCGGGCGGCCAAGCGGCTGTCGGAGAGTACCGGGCTGGAGGCGAAGACCATCCACCGCCCGTTGGAGTCGGACTTTTACTTCATCGATGCGGCGCAGCCAGAGGAGGGTATCGACAAAGTCATCGCGCTCGTGCGGGACCGCATTCCCAAGGCCTTCGGTCTGGACCCGATCCGCGATGCTCAGGTGCTATGTCTGATGAACCGTGGTGGCCTTGGCGCGCGCGCTCGTTGAACATCGAGCTCCAGAAGGCCCTTAATCCACCTGGCGAAGCGCGCGTTGAGCGCTTTGGCTGGACCTTCTGCCCGGGCGACAAGGTCATGCAGGTCGAGAACGACTACGATCGCGAGGTCTACAACGGTGATCTTGGCATCGTGCAGCGGATTGAAGTGGCCGAGCGGCTCAGGACCGTGGCGGCTTCAGCGCATCTGATCCGTCGCAATATGACTCCGCTGTTTCAGAATGCGGGTGCTATGTTTGACGGGAACACGGCTCACTCGAAGGTTCCTTCTGCAAGATCGCGTAACACGTCCGTGTTATTTCGCTCGCACTCCTCAAGCATGCGCTCCACCAGTTCGGCTGCTGGTCCCCATTTGACCGGATCAATCGCGCGCGCCATGGCGACCGTGGCCGATAGGTCGGCCAATACTGGCGGGAGATCGCGTCGCGCAAGGGCAAGCATTTCCTGCTCATCCTCCAGCTCGCGCGCCAGATCAAATTGGTCTTCCACCGCCCTGATCTTACGGCCCAGCTCCTCGCAAGCCGCGAGGGCGTCAGGTGTCATCTGCTCCTTTATACCAAGGCGCCCCATCATGCGAACGCCCGCTGATCTTCGACTCGATCGAACAGATCAGAGAGCAGCTCATCCAGTTCGTCGGCTGCGGTTTGGATGTCATGGTTCGTGTCGCCCAGCACGGCCAGATCGTTCTCGTGCACCACGGCGATCGCTGCCTGGAGGGAACGCACTGCGGTGAGTGCGGAAAAACGCTCGTTCATGTCAAATGCTCCAATGGTTAATCGGATTCAGGTTATCAAGTCTTGTCTGCGAAGTGCAATATAATAGACTACGGGCCCATTTAGTTATAGTGCTGACATATTACGCAGCGCTGGTTGGCAGCTACGGCGGTGCGACCCTTGGCGAAGCTCCCGGGCGCGTACACCGGGCTCCAGCACAGACTGCGAGATCCTATACTTCTCCAGCAGCTTGGCTTGTGCCATGATGACACTACTGCTCCCGCCATGCGTAAACGCGGGCGTCCGCGTCTACGCGGTCAAGGATGCGGCAGCACCGCGCAGCGGCCCGTCCTTGAGGGCCGAGAGCACGGCGGCATGCTGATTGTGCGCCCCCCTGAGATGACACGCAAAGCACGATGCCGGCAAGCTTTGCCACTTGAATTTAGTGCCTTAGTGGATTATCTGTTTAGTGGTTTTTAGTCAGACTAGTGGAGGCCCGCAGTGCATCGTGTGAACTTGACCGATGAAGTGTGGGAGGCAATCGCAAAACGTGGAAAATTCGGGGACACAGAGGATGAGGTGCTTCGCCGGATTTTTAAGCTTCCTGCTGGGCGGGGTGGTGGCGGACGACGGGGCCGAGGGGCGCGACGATTTGCGAAACGGGTGATGCATCCCCGTGTGGAAGAGGGCCACCTGTCCGTAGCCGTTGAGGATGGTCCTACTCAAAAATGGAAACTGCCGGTGGACAAGACCCACAGGGCCGCGACAAGGCGCATTCGCGACGAGGCTGTCGGATTTGCCCAAGCGAATGGAGCAACTGTGGGACAGAAACACGCCGTGATGAAAGCACTTACTGAGGCCGGCTTTTATGTTACTCGGCGGGCAGTGGAGGGCGGTCAGTCCTGATCGCGACGTTCGCGGATGACGATGCGACCGGAGAGTGAGATGCCGGCTGGTATTAAATAGCGTTCCTTTCTGTGCCGAACGCTTGTGGCGCGGACTCCCGGCGAGCAGAATCATCGAATGCAGCAGCAGATCCCGCCCCATGTCGGACCATGTCAGTTCGGCCAGCTTGGCCGCCAGATAATCGTGCACTGCCCGCGCGAGTTTGACTCGCTCATGCGCAATGCTGGCGGCGAATGGGATGCTGGCAGCCGTCGCTGGCTGATCGAGCGGCGGCGCATCGGGCCGGTGATCCGTGCGCTGGAGCGCGCGACCGATCCGCTGTTCAGGCGTCAGGGGATCGTGCTCGATTAACCTGGGAGGGGAGACATTGCCGCAGCGCAAACCTGTGCCGCCGTGGCTGATATTTGTGCTTCAAGTGGTGGGGCTGGTCATTCTAGGGGCTATAGCGGCACGCGTCGCTCCTAAGTCGCTATTCGATACTGCGCCGACACTCCAGGTGCAGAGGTGATGGTGCTCGACTAGCTGTTGCGGCGAGCGCTCGACGGAGAGCCGGGAGCTGACGGTAGGCTTTCAATCGACGGAAGCCCGCCTTCGCCTCCATCATGCCGGCCGCTGCCCATCGCAGAGCCATCGATGCATCGCGCCAGCGCTTCACGTTTCTTGTGACGCGGCGGATCGTACCCTGCATGTTCTCGATCGCGCTCGTGCAGGCCAGCGACCGGCGCAACTCGGGCGGTAGGCGCAGCCTGTTGACGGTGAGCATCTCGTTGAGACCTTCCAAGATGCTGCCTGACACGCCGGGCGCTTCCTTCTCCATGTGTCGGGCCAGGTCCCGTATCAGGCGCTCTGCTTCGGCGGCATCATCCAGCTCCCACGCCTTGCGCAATGTCCGGCGGACGCTGGCAACGTGCTTCTTCGGGCAGCGCTCGGCGATATTGCGCGCCTTGTGTACCGACAGCGCTGGATCAGCGTTTGGCGGCCGAAAGTGGCTCGTACCGCCTTCGAGAGCGCCTTCGCTCCATCGAGAATGAATAGGCGCGGCACCTTTGGATCGAGCCCGCGCTCGATGAGATTGTCGAGCAGTGCCTGGGCCGCTGCGGCGTTCTCGGTGGCACCCTCGACCAGCCCGAGAATGTGCTTGTCGCCCTTCCCATCGATGCCGATGGCGCCGATCAGCACGATGTCCTCGGCCACGCGCAGGCCGTCGATCTGAATGACGAGCAGATCGAGCTGGGAGATGTCGCTGGCGAGCCATCTTCCAATCGCTCCTGGGACAGCGCCACGAACCGGCGCGAGGCGGCCGACTTCGACGTCCCGTCGCCGTCGACGCGCGGGAGTGGTCCGTCCGGCAGCCGGACGGCGCGCCCGATCTTGCGGGTGGCCACCCCGATCAGCATCAGGTTCATGGCCGTCTTGCCAAGCCAGTCCTCGGCTGCCGTTGCTGTCCAGCTCGGCAGCGGCAGTTCCTCGCCGTCTGCACCGCGTACCGGGGGCGGACGATATCAACCTTGCCGCCCTGATAGCCGATCTTGCCGCGCGTGCGGCCCCAGCGGTGACCGCGCCGATCTGGGCTCCGAGCATGCCGTCGGCAGCACAGGTCCTCGACATCGGCGGTCATCATGGTTTGAAGCGCTTCTATGCCGGCGGTCAGACAGAAGCGTCCAAAGCAGGCGTCCACAGCTTGCCACGCTTCTTCCACGCGGGGCGTGACGGCGAGATTGCGCGGTATGGTAGTTCTCGTCATGGCGTTGCTTTCCCTCAAGGAATTCGACGCCCGGAGCCTACGGGCTCGGGGCGAGCAACACCGCTGTGCTTATTTCAACATCGATCGGGACATCCCCTCCGCGACACCTGCCACCGCGTCCGGGCGCCGCTGCGCCTGTTAAGTTCAACCGTAGTGCAAGACCGCTTGCATTACGTGTGTTTTGGGACCGGCAGAACGAAGACTGTTGATCGTCACATGCTCTCACGCCGCAGTGTCTGCTATCGACTGGCTGAACGTATTCCAATTGAAGGGTCTATCTGCTGCTGCCGGTCTGCAAACCGAAGACCAAGCAAGCCGATCAGCTTGGGTCACAGGTATTAACCCTAAAGTTCGAGCATTTCCTACTCAGATAGTGATTGCACCCGCATGTTACATGCTACATCGTAACGGTGGTCACGAAAGGCGGATGATGACACGCTACGATAGCAGCAAGGCTTTCCGCGCCCTTGCAATATTCGTGGCGCTCGGGCTAGCCTTTTGTTCCATCTCATTCGAGCCTGTTTTAGCAGACGAGCAACGTAGCCCGTCCAGGCCCATCGAAGCCGACGATCAAATCGCGTCGTTGCTAGCGCAGATCGAGGACGCGCTCGCACGAAGTCAGACCTCCGAAGTCACCAATATGTTGATTTCAGCGGGAGGTTTGCTGACCAGCGCGTCCCCGGAGGGACTTCACTTGCTGATGAATTTCCCTGCACGATTGAAAAAGAATGCCGACGAGGCGCGCGATCCCGAGGAGAGAGATACCGTACGGCGTTTGCGAGCGCGGTCGCAAGTTATGTCGAAACCTTGGCTCTGGTCGTGTCCGAACACTCGCCGGCATTAGCGCCACCCACCCCTGTGACGCAGGAGAGTAATGTCACAACGACACCTCTGTTTGGTCTACCCAAGTCTCCGAGCTTGGCGCCACCCACTCCTGTAAAGCAGGAGAGCAGATCATACTACAACACCTCTCCCTGATCTGCCCAAGACTTCAAGCTTGCCGTCCTCAGTGCAACATATACTATTAGACCGGGGGAACATGATGCTCAGCTTGGGAGACGTGTCGGCTGCCAGGACGTTGTACCAGCGAGCCGCCGATGCTGGTGTTGGTGTCGCCGCACTCGAAACTGGCGGAGACATATGATCCTGCCTTGCTCGCCGCCCGCAATCTGCGGGGCATCAAATCTGACCCGGTCGCAGCCGAAGCATGGTATCGAAGAGCTGAGGCGCTAGGTGAAATGGAAGCCATTAAGCGTCTGAGGAGCCTGACAGGGCGCAGGATAACAAACTTAGCAACACATTAGGGGATGTCTGCACATGCAGTCGAAGAGTTGGCTTGTTTGGTTGCTGGGTATCGCATCTTTTGCGATAGCAGGAAGCGCATCAACCAAAGAATTCGATACAGCGGAGATAGCCAAGATCAATGCATGGACCGTCGGACTAGCCGCCGGGCAACTCAAGGTGCGCCGCTGCGGTTCGCAACCGACACCTCTCGTGTGGTGGACGACGGCGACAATCTGCAAGTGTTGCCGATCGTGACACGTGGTCCGACCGAGAATGTTGAGGCGCTGCTCTACCTCAAAGGAGTGGATGTCGCTATCATCAACGCTGACACGCTCGAACAGTTTATGGCGAAGATTCCCGACATTCAGCAGCGGATCACCTACATCCTCAGTCTGTTTC
>CAVZKP010000024.1:0-84089 GCA_963775875.1 uncultured Alphaproteobacteria bacterium | reverse complement strand
GCCTCGGAGCGCGCCGCGATGGCCGGTGCGCGGTCGTGGGCTTAGGCGGCGAAGTCGATCAGCTGGCGCACCGGGGCGCCGGATTTGAGCGCGGCAAAGCCCTCATTGATCTCGCCAAGCTTGATCCGGCCGGAGATCAGATGGTCGAGCTTGAGCCGGCCCTGGCGCCACAGCGACAACAGCCGCGGCATGTCGACCCGGAAACGGTTGCCGCCCATCGAGGTGCCCTGGAGCTTGCGGTCGCGCAGAAAATCATAGCCGTGCAATTCGATCTTCACCCCCAGCGGGACCATGCCGATGATCGTCGCGGTGCCGCCGCCGCGCAGCATTTGGAAAGCCTGCTCGGCCGTGGTCTTGGTGCCGAGCGCTTCGAACGAGTAATTGACGCCGCCGCCGGTCATCTCGCGGACCGCCTTGACCGGGTCGGCATTGCTGGCGTTGAGCGTGTCGGTGGCGCCGAGGGTCCTGGCCAGTTCGAGCTTTGACGCCACGGTGTCGATGGCGATGATCCGCTCGGCCCCGGCCAATGCTGCGCCGTTGACCGCCGACAAGCCGACCCCGCCGCAGCCGATCACCGCCACCGTCGACCCCGGCTCGACCTTGGCGGCGTTGAACACCGCGCCGACCCCGGTCATCACCCCGCAGCCGACCAGTGCGGCGCGGTCGAGCGGGATGTCGGGGTCGATCTTCACCACCGCGTTCTCGTGCACCAGCATCTGCTCGGCAAAGGAGGACAGGTTCAGAAACTGGTTCATCAGCTGCCCGCCCTTCCACGACAGGCGGCGCGACACGCCGGGCGGCAGTTTGACCTCGGTGTTCTCGCACAGATTGGGGTGGCCGGTGACGCATTGCGGGCAGGTGCCGCAGAACACCGAGAGGCAGGTGATGACATGGTCGCCGGGCTTGACATAGCTGACGCCGTCGCCGACCGCCTCGACGATCCCCGCCGATTCATGGCCGAGCACGCACGGGGTCGGGTGCGGATAGAGGCCGTCGATAAAATGCAGATCGCTGTGGCACAGCCCGGCAAACGCGGTGCGCAGCAGCACGTCGCGGCTGCCGGGTCTGGTCAGCGCCACCTCCTCGATCGTCAGCGGCTGGTTCGCGGCGTGCAGGACGGCGGCTTTCATCGGGCGTCTCCTAGCCTGACCGGTCATTCCCGCGGAAAGCGGGAACCCAGAGCCAACGGCATGTTGATCGCCCTGGACCCCCGCTTGCACGGGGGCGACGAGGAAGAGGGAAGCTTCCCCAATTTTCGCGGTCTCAAACCATGAAATTGAGGCGCAGGCCGGGCTCGGGCCAGTCCATCTGGGCGAGCTGGCCGGTGCCGGAGAGGGTGATGTACGCGGTCTTCATATCGCCGCCGCCAAAGCAGATGTTGGTCGGGTAGACATCGGGCATCTTGACCTGCCGCAATACGCGGCCATCGGGCGCGATCACGGTGATATGGCCGGTGATCAGGGTGGCGACGCAGATGTTGCCCGAGGCTTCGACGGCGAGACTGTCGAAGCGCTGGAAGCCGGGCAGCCCGCACACCAGACGCCCGGTATAAGGGGCGGGGAAAGGCTCCTTGCGCAGCACGCCCGGCGCGACGACGTCGAAGGCGAACAGCCGGGAGGATTCGGTGTCGGCGACATAGACCGTCTTCTCGTCCGGCGACAGGCCGACGCCGTTGGGGCTCAGCATCGGATGAACCAGTTCGACAATCTTCGACCCGTCGGGCAGCGCATAATAGAGCCCGCCATGATCGCGCTGCCGGGCGTAGCGCTTGCCGAGGTCGGTAAAGTAAAACCCGCCCTGGCGGTCGAAAACGATGTCGTTCGGCGCCGACAGTTTGTGCCCATCGCACTGGTCGTAGAGAATTTTCGTGTCGCCGCTGCGGGGATCGATGCGTTGGACATAGCCGCCCTGATAGTCGGGCGCCGGTCCGGTCGCGAGAAAGCTTCCGGGCGGATAGGTGCCGCCGCCGTTGTTACAGACATAGAGCGCGCCGTCGGGGCCGGTGGCAACGCCGTTAGGTCCGCCGCCGGCATTGCCAACTGGTGATTTGGCGCCATCGGCGGCGATGCGGGTGACCGCGCGGCCGGCGATCTCGCCGAGGATGACCGAACCGTCGGCCATCGCCACCGGTCCTTCGGGAAACCGCAAGCCGCTGGCAATTACGCGTATCTCGGCCATCGCATTTTCCTCCCTGGCACCCGATGGCGGATTGTGTCGTCCGGCATCCGTCGGCGTCAAGCCGGGCGCCCTTAGCCGTTGACAGCAATCGGCGCTGACCGCTAACTGAGGCCAGGCGATGGGGTTCGCCGTGTAACCGCCCTGATGGCTGATGACCCCTGACGTGATCTCCTACGGATCGGGAGGGGTCGATGATCGCGTCCGGCTATCTCTGCCGGCATAGGCACGGCGGCAGCGCATGAATGCGCGCGACATCCTGCTGCAGATCGCGCAGGTCGTTTCCGTCCTGGTCTGCGCGCCGCTGCTGCAGGGGGCGATCCTGCAGTTCGAGGAGCGGGTCCAGCGGGCCCAGGGCCCCGGCCTGTTTCAGCCCTACCGCGATCTGTGGAAGCTGTTTCACAAGCAGATCGTCGTTCCGGAAACGGCTTCGTGGATCTATTGGGCGGCGCCGGTGGTCGCCTTTACCGCGATGCTGACCGTCCCGATCCTGATCCCGGTGCTGACCGATTTTCCGCTGCCCCTGTCCGACATGGGCGACATCCTGGGCGGCGGCCTGATCCTGACCCTGGGCTCGTTCATGGTCCTGCTCGCCGGGCTCGACAGCGGCAGCGCCTATGGCGGCATCGGTTCGAGCCGCGCCGTCATGGTGGCGATCCTGGCCGAGCCGACCCTGATCCTGGTGTTTGTCGGCATCACCCTGTTGGCCAAGGCGATGCTGCCGTTTGTCGTCAATCATCTGCTGGTCGGCAGCCCTTCGGTCTATTGGAGCCCGGCGCATCTGTTCCTGGTCGCCGCCTTCTTTATCCTGCTGCTGGTCGAAACCGATCGATTGCCGATCCACTCCAACACCCATATCGAAGTCTACATGATCGACGAAGCCCGGATCCTCGAATATTCGGGTCCGCTGCTGGCGCTGCTCAAATGGGCGTCGATGATGAAGCAGTTCATCCTCTACACGATTTTCTGCAATGTGCTGGTATTGCCGTGGGGGCTGTCGCAGCTCGGCAGCGCGCCCGGGGCGGCGGCCGCGCTCGTGGCCCTGCTCGGCAAGTTCCTGCTGGTGGCGCTGGTCGTGGTTTTTGTCGAGACCGCGCAATCCCGGCTGCGCTTCTATCGCTACCAGGAGCCGCTGGCCGCCTCGTTTCTGCTCGCCGTGCTGGCGATCATCGGGACCCAGTTGTAGCCATGCTGCCGACCGGGCTCGATCCGCTCGCCGGCTCGCTGTTCAGCGCCACGGCGATCGCCAGCCTGCTGCTGGCCTTTGTCATGCTGGGCTCGCGCTGGCTCGACAATTACCTTTATGCCTTTGCCGCCCAGTCCTGGGCGATGGCCGGGCTCGGCGTCGCGGTCGGCTGGTTCGCCAATTCCCCCGACCTTTATCTGATCGCCGCTTTGAGCGCCTTGTTTCGCGGGCTGGTATTGCCCTTCCTGCTGTGGCGGATGATCCGGCGCCTGCACGTCGCCCGCGAGCTGCACGAGGTGGTGCGTCCGGCCTCGGCGCTGGTCATCGGCGCCCTCGGCGTGGTCTTCGCCTTTGTCGTGTCGACCAGGATCGCCGTCCCTCTCGGGCTTGGCGGCACGGCCGCCGTCCTGGCGCTGACGGTAATGCTGGCGACGGTGCTGATCGGCTTTCTGATGCTCGCCATCCGCCATGAGGCGGTCAGCCAGATCATCGGCCTGCTGGTGCTCGAAAACGGCATCCGGCTCGGCGCGCAGATCCTGATCCCCGGCATGCCGCTGCTGATCGAGCTGATGATCCTGGCCGACGTGCTCGCCGCGGTGGCGTGCCTGGGAATCCTGGTGCGCTATCTCTTGACCCAGTTCGGCAGCGCCAGCACCGCCGAGCTGAAGCGGCTGGTGGGCTAGCCATGGTCGGCGCGCTGCTGCTCGTCCTTGCCGCTGGCGCCGGCGGCCGCCATCCTCGGCTGCCTCTCCGGGCGGTCGCCAGGTCGAGCCGCCGGGCTCAACCTCGCCGCCAGCATCGTCGTCCTCGCCGCCGCCGTGCCGCTGACCGTGCTCAGCGCCGGCGGACCCCGTCGCTACTGGGCCGACTACGTCGTCTTTGACGCCGCCGGCGCCTGGGTCGTGCTGTGCGCTGCAATCGTCTATCTGCTGTCGTCGATCTATGCGGTCGGCTATATGCGGCTGCTCGGCGAGGACGACAGGCTCCCGGCGTTCTATGCGCTGTTCGCCGGGTTCGCGCTGGCGATCCTGGTCAGTCCGCTGATGAACAACGCCGCGCTCTATTGGATCGCGATCGAGCTGACCACCCTGGTCAGCACGTTTCTGGTCGCTTTCGAGCGCGCCCCCGAAAGCATCGAGGCCGCCTGGAAATACATCGTCATCGTGTCGACCGGGATCAGCCTGGCGCTGCTCGGCACGGTGCTGTTCTATTGGAATGGCAGCTTTGTCCTCGGCCCGACCTACAACATGACCTGGGATGCGCTGCGCCAGGCGGCGCCGGCGATGCATCCGAGCCTCGCGGTCTTGGCGTTTTTGCTGGTGCTGGTCGGCTACGGCACCAAGGTCGGCCTGGCGCCGATGCATACCTGGCTGCCCGACGCGCACAGCGAGAGCCCGGCGCCGATTTCGGCGATGCTGTCGGGCGCGCTGCTCAATGCGGCGATGCTCGGCATCCTGCGCTATCTGGCGGTCGCCGACGCGGCGCCGTCGGGCGCGCTGCCGCGGGTCGCGCTGGTGGCGCTGGGTGCGCTGTCCCTGCTGATCGCGGCGCTGTTCATCGTGCGCCAGCACAACATCAAGCGGCTGATGGCCTATTCGAGCGTCGAGCATATGGGCGTGATCGCCCTCGGTTTCGGCTTTGGCGGCCCGTTTGGCATTGCCGGGGCGCTCTATCACATGCTCAACCACTCGCTGAACAAGTCGCTGATGTTCTTTGGCGCCGGCAACATGATGCGCAGCTATGGCAGCAAGGAGATCAGCCGGATCCGCAATCTCGGTCGCTACTTTCCGGTGCAGGCCGGGTTGTGGCTGGCCGGCGCCGCCGCGATCACCGGGGCGCCGCCATTCGGGCTGTTTCTCAGCGAGCTGATGGTGCTGCGGGCCGGATTTCAGCGCTCCTTCGCCTGGGCGGCGTTGCTGATGGCGGGGCTGCTGATCGTCATCTTCATCGGTTTTCTCAACCATTTCCGCGCCATGTATTTCGAGCCGGCGGCCGATGCCGAGGCGGCCGCGCCGCTGCGCTCGCCCGGCGGCTGGTGCATCGCGCCGATGTGGCTGGCGCTCGCCCCGCTCCTCATCCTCGGCCTGTGGTGGCCGCAGATCTTGTGGGAGTTCTTTCGCCAGACCGCCCGGCTCTTGTCGAGTGCGGCGCCATGATCGCGATGCCGGACCTGCCGATGCTGCCGCCGGAGGCGTTGCCCGATGCCTGCGCCGGCGCCTTGGCCGAGGGCGCGCGGATGCAGATGGCCTATGCCTGGCGGCCCGAGCCGCACACGCTCGAACTGCGCTATCTGCTGAGCCAGGCCCCCGGTCAGCCATTTGTCATGTGGCGCTGCCGCCCGGCCGGCCCGGTGCCGAGCCTCGCGCCGATCTGTCCGCTGCTGGGCTGGTACGAGCGCGAGATCGCCGATTTGTTCGGCCTGGAATTTGTCGGCCATCCCGAGCCCCATCGGCTGGTGCTGCGCGAGGGCGCGCAACCGGTCCTGCCGCCATTCGACCCGGACTATCCCGCCGACGCCGCGGTGCTGGTCGACCAGAACCGGCGCTTCATCCCCGAGATCGCCGGCGCCGCCGCCGACGTGCAGGAACTGCCGTTCGGCCCGATCCGCGCCGATGTCATGGAGTTGGCGGAGTTTCTGTTCTATTACATCGGCGAGGCGATTCTGCACTATCAGCCGCGCCTGTTCTTCAAGCATCGCGGCATGGAAAAGCGGTTCGCGGGATTGCTGCCGGGGCCGGCTGTGGTGCTCGCCGAGCGCGTCTCCGGGGTCGGCAGCCTGGCGCATGCGCTGGCCTATTGCCAGGCCGTCGAGGCCGCGGCCGGGTGCGTCGTGCCGCCGCGCGCCCAGTGGCTGCGGGTATTGCTGGCCGAGCTGGAGCGGCTCTACAACCACCTCCATTATCTCGGGCATCTCGCCCACACCACCACCCTCAAGGTCGGCGAGGCCGAAGGCAAACTGCTCGAGGAACGGGCCAAGCAATTGAATGCGCGGCTGACCGGCAGCCGGTTTCTGCGCAGCCTGCTGATCCCGGGCGGGCTGCGCCGCGATCTGGCGCCGCAGCGCTGGCTCGCCGAGCAGCTCGAACGGCTGCGCCCGCAGATCGACCGCTATGCCAACCGGCTCGCCAACACCGACAGCCATCTCGACCGGCTGATCACCACCGGCGTTCTCGACCGCCAGACCGCGTTCGACCAGGGCGCGACCGGCCCGATCGAGCGCGGCTCCGGCCTCGACCGCGACCTGCGCCGCGATCATCCCTATGCCGCCTATGGCGCGCTCGGCATCGTGGTTCCGGTCCGCGAGGCCGGCGACGCTCATGCCCGGTTTGAGGTGCGGGTCGGCGAAATCGGCGCCAGCCTCGATCTGATCGGGCAGGTGCTGCGCGCCCTGCCGGACGGCCCGGTGCACAGCGAATGCCTGGCCCCGCCCGGCGGCGAAGGGCTCGGCTGGAGCGAATCGCCGCGCGGCGCCTTGTTCTACGCCGTCCATTTCGATCGCGACGGCCGGCTCGCCCGGGTCAAGATCAAATCCCCGTCCTTTTCCAACTGGCGGGTGTTCCCGTTCACCGTGCACGGCACCAACATGATGGATTACGGCATCAACGAGGCCAGCTTCGGCCTGACCATCGCCGGCTGCGACCGCTAGGCGGCCCGAACCTGACATTTCCCGAACCTGGCATTTCCCAAACCTGGCATTTGATGACGAGAGCCCCTCACCCGCCTCGCCTCGCTCAGCACCCTCTCCCGCATTGCGGGAGAGGGGGGACCCGGCCCGAAGGGCTGGGTGGGTGAGGGCTCGTCATAGGATTCGACCGTTTCGCTTTCACCTCTAGGAGGACCGATGCGGCTGTGGACCCTATTTGGCCTGCGCGAAGGCAAGGCGACCACTTCGTGGCCGTTTCGCGATGGCGGCGATGGCGGCGACGGCCAGCAGGGCGTGCTCGGCATGCCGCGCTACCGGCCCGAATTGTGCCGCGAGGGCTGCGCCGATTGCGCCGAGATCTGTCCGACCCAGGCGATCACGATCATCGATCCCGCCGGCTCGGAACCGGCGCTCGAAATCGATTACGGCCGCTGCGTCGTCTGCCAATTATGCACCGAGATCTGCCCGACCGGGGCGCTGGCGCCGTCCTCGGATTGGGCGTTCGGGGTGCGCCGGCGCGAGGATCTGGTCTGGCAGGGCGAGGCCGCGTCGGGCGCGCCGGTCGACGCTCCGCCGCGCGGGTTCGGCCGCAGCCTGCATATCCGGCATGTCGACGCCGGCTCGTGCAATGGCTGCGAATCCGAGCTGCGCGCGCTGAACAACCCGTTCTACAATCTGCACCGTCTCGGCATCTTTTTCACCGCCTCGCCGCGCTTTGCCGATCTCCTGCTGGTGACCGGTCCGGTCACCCACGCGATGGCGGCGCCGCTGCGCGCGGCCTATGAGGCGATGCCCGAACCGCGCTGGGTCATGGCGACCGGCACCTGCGCCGTCTCGGGCGGCGTCGCCGGCGGCGGCTACGCCTGCGGAACCGGCCTCGACGGCGTGCTGCCGGTCGATCTCTACCTGCCGGGCTGCCCGCCCAACCCGGCCGCGATGATCGAGGCATTGCTGATGTTTCTGCGCCGCAGGCCGCAGCGGGTGGTCGGAGGCCGGCTTGGCGAATGAACTCTTGGCCGCGGCCGTCTTGGCCTGGTTCGCCGGCGGCGTCCTGGCGCTTGGCGGCCGCGTCCTGCGCATGGCGCGCCTGTTGCTGGTGCTGGGCGGCCTCGCCGGCGTCGCCGCGGCGCTCCTGGCGTTGCCCGGCGGGGCCGAGGCGGTGGCGTTGCCGACGCGGCTGGCGGGAGAGGCGGTGGCGTTCCGGCTGCGGCCGGAGGCGGCGTGGCTGATGGGGTTCGGGCTGGTCCCGGCGACCCTCGCCTGCTGGCTGGCGAACCCGGCGCCCCGGGGGAGCGGCGCGTGGCTGTGCGGCGCCGCGCTGAGCCTGATCGGCGCGCTCGGCGTCTTTGGCCTCGACAATGGCGCCGGCTTCCTGATCGCCTGGGCGGTGATGAGCTTTGGCGGCGCGGTGATGCTGCTCGGCGAGCGTGCGCCATCGGCGACCGGCCGTTCGGTGCTGTTCATGCTGGCGCTGCTCGAAACCGGCGCCGTCGCTTTGCTGCTCGCGGTGGTCTTGCTCGCCCTGCCGCAGGGCAGCCTGTCTTTTGCCAGCTTCCCGGCGGCGGCGGCGATGCTCTCCGACCCGGTGCGGATCGGTGTCGGGGTCCTGCTGGTGATCGGGTTCGGGGCCAAGCTCGGCCTGCTGCCGTTCTACGAATGGTTCCCGTCGGCCTATGGCGGCGGCAGCGGCGCCACCGGGGCATTGCTCTCCGGGATCGTCTTGAACGCGGCGTTTTTCGGCCTCGGCCGCGGTCTGCTCGACTGGATCCCCGGCGGTCATGGGTTCGCCGCGACCGGGCTCGGCGAATTCATCGTCGTCGTCGCGGTGTTGAGCGCGATCCTGAGCGCGCTCTACGCCTTTCAGCAGGAGGATTGGCGCGCCCTCTTAAGCCTGTCCTCGGCCGAGAATGCGTCGATCGCGGTTGTCGCCCTCGGCGCGGCCTTGATGTTTCGCGGCGACCACCTGCCCGAACTGGCGAGCCTCGCCTGGGTGGTGGCGCTGCTCCACCTCGCCGGTCATGCGCTGGCCAAGGGCGGCCTGTTTCTCGCCGCGGACGGGGTGTTCGGCGCCACCGGAAGCTACACCATCGCCCACACCGATCTGCTGCGCCGCGCCTCGCCGCTATTCGGGATCGGCGCGCTGTTCGCCGCGATGAGCCTGGCGGCGATGCCGCCGCAGGCCGGGTTTGTCAGCGAGTGGTACGTTTTTCAGACCGTCTTCCAGGGGTTTCATCTCTCGACGCTGGGCAGCCGGCTGGTGCTGGCTTTGGCCGGCGCCGGCCTGGCTTTGACCGTGGCGGTCGCTCTTGCCACCTTTGTCAAGCTGATCGGCATCGGCCTCTCCGGGCGCGCGCCCCGGTCGAGCGGCCGGCTGCCGGCGGGCACGCAGGCGGCGGTCGGGTTCCTCGGCCTGGGCGTGCTGGCGCTCGCCATCGGCATGCCGTACTGGCTGCCCGCGCTCGATCTCGCGGTGCTGCGGCAATTCGCGACGCGAGCGGTCCAGGACATGCACGTCGGTCTGATCCTGGTGCCGGCTACCGGGCAGCCGATCCGGCTGACCGGGAGCTTCGCCTTCATCTCGCCGAGCCTGCTCGTCGTGGCGATGCCGCTGCTCGCCCTGGCGCCGCTGGCGATGCTGCTGGCGCGGCGGCGCTATGCGGTTCGCCGGGTCCCGGTATGGTATGGCGGGCGCGACCATGACCCGGCCCGCGCCTCGACGACGGCGCTGAGCTTTGCCAACGCGCTGCGCACCTTTTACAGCTTCGTCTATCGGCCGCGTGAGGAAACCGAGCGGGAGACCAGCGGGCGCCGCTATTTCGTGACCCGGCTGGTATTCACCCATGAGGTGGCGCCGCTGTTCGGACCCTACCTGTTCCGGCCGGCGACCCGGCTGGTGCGCTTCCTTGCCGACCGGCTCAGCGCTTTCCAGTCCGGCGACCTCAATTTCTATCTGGCGACGATCGGCGTGCTGCTGGTGATCATCCTGGCCATGGCGGCGTGAGCGCCGCGGCCGCAAGCCCGCCCGAAACCCTGCTCGAAGCCCCGCTCGAAGCCCCGCTCGACGCCCCGCTCGACGATTGACACCTAGCAGCCCCGGCGCGATCATCCTGCCCGGAATCGAGCTCTGCAGGATCGGCAATCGGGTTGACTGCGCAACCATGCCGGCAGGACGCGCCGGGCATCAGGCCGACCCGGACAAGCGATTTGGCTCGGTTTTGGCTATGGCGGGGGGAAGCCGGCATCGCGCCGGCGAGGCCACAAGATACGAGGTGACAAGGTAACGAAGGCGACCGGAGAAGATAGGAGATCGCGATGCCGTTCGATGGTACGTATTTCCCCGCGCCAACCCCATACGACACGGGGCTGTTCCCGATCTGGAGCCGTCACGGCTGCCGGCTATGGTTCGACGCCCGGCTGCGCCGCAAAAAGAATCTCGCGCCCTCCCTGTTGCGCGCGCCCTTGCCCACCGAACGCGACCTTGCCGTCGCCGATCTGCTGCGCGATGCAAAAGCGCTGATCGACGAGCCGAAAAACTGGACGCGGCGCACCTATCGGTCATTCGGCGGACAGCGCTGTGCGGTCGGGGCATTGCGCGCCGCCGCCAAACGGCTGAATGATCCGACGATCGGCTGGTCGGCCCACGCGCTGCTGATCAATGTTGCGCGCTCGCGCGGCTTTACCAATGTCGAGACGATGAACGACCGGTCGCCGCAGGCCGTCGTGCTCTCGGCCTTCGATCAGGCGATCGCGATGGCCGAGCGCGGCATTCCAGCCCGCTAACCGGCGCGCGGGCGGATCGGCCGGCGATCGCTGCCCTCGTCCTCCTGAGGCCGTCATGGCCGGATTTGTTCCGGCCATCCACCTGCCCCGATCGGGGGCCGAAGAGAGCGTGGATCACCGGGACGAGCCCGGTGATGACGCAGAGGAGCAGAGGCGTTGCGCTGCATTGCAGCCGGATTCGCGGAACCGGACGGCCGTGGGCTCGGCCCGAACATCCATGTCATTGCCCCACTCCGCCGCACCCGTCGCGGCTCCGTGGATGCCCGGATCAAATCAGATCAAATCCGGGCATGACGCGTTATTTGGTGCCGGGCATCATCTGCATGCGTCTAAGCGCCCGAACCATAATGGTTCGAGTAATATCAACCGATTATCCGTCGACAAGCGATTGAGATAGCGTGCTTCATTTCGAGCCGGACCGTAGCGCAGTTTCCGATCGAATTGTCGCGCTTTCCTGCGCACAGAAACCGATGTCATTGCGAGGAGCGCAGCGCGCGACGCGGCAATCCCGGCTGATAGTGCGGCATCGGCGCTAGATTGCGTCGCATCGCTCGCAATGACCATTTGGCGCCGCGGTTCGATCCGGTCGGAAACTGCTCTAAGCGCTAGGCGGCGCCTCGCATATCGTCGATGATGCGGATCGCCGCGGCGGCGGGGTCGCTGCTTTTGACGATCGGGCGGCCGACGACCAGATAATCGGCCCCGGCCGCGATCGCCTGGGCCGGGGTTCCCGAGCGCTTGTGATCGTCGCGCGCCCCGCCCGCCAACCTGACCCCCGGGGTCACCACCAGCAAACCCTCGGCGCCGGCCGCGCGGCGGATCTGGTTTGGGTTGTCTTGCGGAGCGGCGATGATCCCGTCGCAGCCGCAAGCCGAACTCGCCTTGGCGCCCGCCACGATCAGGTCGGCGAGGCTGCCGCCATAGCCGAGTTCGCGCAGCCCGCCGGCGTCGAGGCTGGTCAGCACCGGGACCACCAGGATTTTGAGCTGGCTGCCGGCCTTGCCTTCGGCGGCGGCCTTGATGATGTCGCCATCGCCATGCACGGTGACAAAGCTGACGCCGCGCTCGGCGGCGCGGGCGACGCCCTGCCTCACGGTCTCGCCGATGTCGAACATCTTGGCGTCGAGAAAGATCTTCTTGTTCCTGGCGACGAGGTCGTCGATCAGCCGCTCGCATCCGGCGGCGAACAGCAGCCACAGCCCGATTTTGAAGAACGAAACCACGCCGTCGAGCTGGTCCACCAGGCTCCGCGCCTCGGCGATGGCCGGGACATCGAGCGCCACGATCAGGCGGTCTTCGATCCGCTGCGGAATGTCGCGGGGAGGAGGCATCGGGCGCAACTCCTGTGCTGTCGCTGCGGCCGAAGGTAGTGCCTAAGACGGGCGGCGGCCAAGCGGCAGATGGGGCGCATCGCCACCTCGCCATGCTCTTGCCAAAAGACCAACGTATCCTCGCGCGCGATTGCGGCTCTCGACACGCTGGTAGCAAATGACCGGAATCTTTATCGGACCCCTTTTCGTCGGCCTGCCGCGAGAGATCGGGCTTTGCCGCTCGAGGTTGGCGGCCGCGGCGGAAATTCCCGGTTTCACCGCGTCAATTCCCGCTTTGGCCGGACAAATTCCCGTCATCGGACCATCGGGAATCTCTTCGCAACCAATTGATCTGGCACGCCTAATTCCGGATGAGTCGGCGCCTACGGGGTCGGAGGCTGAAAAAATTCCCGGTTATTCCCGGTTCCACGGGAATTCGGCCCGGCCGAGGCCGGGTGCGGCGGTCTGTCGGGCGGGAGCGCGGGGCGGGTCAGGCGGCGACGCGGCCGGTGCCTTCGATCACCGCGTCCCAATCATCGACATCGCGGTCGAGCGGGTGGATCATCACGTGCTGCACGCCGGCCTCGGCATAGGCGGCGATGCGCTCGCGCAATTCGCCCTGGTCCTTGCCGTTCCAGTGGGTCCGCATCGAGATCGTGAATTCGGGCTCGGGCCGGTCGCGGCGCAGCCGCTCGACGATCGGCGCGGCCTGGGCCGGGGTCAGCTGGCTGCCGTGCCAGCCATCGCCGATCTTGACCGTGCGCCGATACGCCGCCTCCGAACGTGCGCCAAACCAGATCGGGATCGGCTGGTCGGGGAACGGCCGCATCGTCATCTCGCTGATTTCGGCCGGGATGTATTTGCTGCGAAAGCTCACCGGGTCCTGGCTCCACACCGCGCGCATCATCGCGACGCCCTCGTCGGTGCGCCGGCCGCGCTCATGGAACGGCGCTCCGAGGGCGGCGAACTCGGCTTCGAGCCAACCGACGCCGGCGCCGAGGATCAGCCGCCCCTCGGAGAAATTCTGCAGGGTGGCCAACTCTTTGGCGAGCGGCAGCGGGTGGCGCATCGGCAATACCAGAACGCTGGTGCCGAGCCGTACCCGCTTGGTCACCGCAGCGGCCCAGGTCAGGCTCAGCACCGGGTCGAAGAACAGCGGCGAACGCGGGAAGCTCGCGCGCGGCACGATGATGTGCTCGCTGACCCAGACGTCGCTCAGTCCCAGATCCTCGGCCCGCTGCGCCGCGCGCCGAATCCGCTCGGGCGTGGCCTGCTCGCCCGCATGGGGCAGATGAATTCCGATCTGCATCGCCGTCCTCCCACCACCGCCTGCCATGCCGCCGGGCGTGTCCGTCCGGTCCGCGCCCGCCGGGCGTGCGTCCGTCAGGCCCGCGTTCCGTCAGGCCCGCGTCCGTCAGGCATTGTCCGCGCGATCACCGGGAATCCGCAAGCCCGCGATGCCCGCGGCGGAACTGTCGGCCGGATCTGCCGGCCCGATCTGCCACGGGCGCTCGATCGTCGGGCGGCCTAAATGGTAGCCTTGAAGGTAGCCGACCCCCTCTTCGCGCAGCAGCGCCGCCTCTTCGGCGGTCTCGACGCATTCGGCGATGGTGCTGAGCCCGAAACCCCGGGTCAGTCCGAGCAGATGGCGCAGGATCACACGGTTCTCGCGGCAATCGGCGAGGCTGCCGACAAACGAGCCATCGATCTTGATGGTATCGACCGCCAGCACCTGAAGATGCCGAAGCGAGGTATGGCCGGCGCCAAAATCGTCGAGCGCGACGCGGCAGCCGGCATGGCGCAAGGTCTCGACAAAGCGCGCCGATTCATCGAGATCGTCGAGCGCCGCGGTCTCGGTGATCTCGACGACCACGCGGTGCGCCAGTTCGGGTTGCTTGCGCAGCAGCGCCATCAAGGAGCGCAGCCATGGCCGGTCGGAAGCGGTGAGCCCGGAAACGTTGAAGCCGAGTCTGACCCCGGGATGGGCGGCAAGCTCGGCAAACGCGCACCCCAGGACGTAGCGGTCGATCAGCCCGATAAGACCGACCTGCTCGATCGCGGCGATGAATTCGCCGCAGGTGACAAGGCGGTTGTCGTGCTCGCGCATCCGCAGCAGGCATTCGAAATAATCGATCTGACCCGAGGTTGCGCATACCACCGGCTGGAACGCGAAGAGCAGCCGATTCTGGTTCAGCGCCTCGCGCACCGTCTTGCCGATCGCCGCATTCTGCCGCTTGCGGCCCGGCGAGGGCGGCCGCTGGTGATGCTGCATCGGATCAGCCCTTTCGCGCCGGTTGCGCCGGGCGCCGGGCATTCGACATTCCCGGCCCGCGGGGCTCGGTACCAGTCCGGGTGAACAGATTTTTTGCCGGCAAGGCTGCGCCTCGATCGCTCGTTTCGATTTCGCATCCGATGGTCAACCCCGGGGATGCGCCTTTGGCGGCAAGCTAAGGAGGGGGGTTTAAGGAACGCTTAAGGCAGGGTTGCCGATGCGGCAGCCGGCGCGGGTTTAGCCCGGCGTGTGCGAGACCAGAAACGGCAAGACCGCATTATTGAACTCGCGGGCGCGGACATGGGTCAGATTGTGGCCGCCGCGGGGGAACAGCTTGACCTCCGCCCCCGGTATCAATCGCGCCAGCTCCTCGGAATAGTAGGCCGGGGTGACGATGTCGTCCTCGGCGCCGATCACCAGGGTTGGCGTCTTGATCCGCGCGAGTTCGGCGGTGCGGTCGAAGGCCAGCATGGCGTCGATCCGCGCGGCGACGATTTCGGGCGGCGCAAAATTCGCCAGGTGCTGCGCCTCCATCTGGCGCAGCCGCTCATTGTTGCGGGCGATCCACCAGCTCGGATACCACAGCAAGGTGGCCGATTGCAGGTACATGCTGGGCCCGAGCCGCTGCAGGATCTCCTTGCGCAACGCGTAAACCCGGCGGAAATAGGCGTCGGCCTTGGTCCAGGTGGCGGACAGCACGACGCTGGCGAGCCGGTTGGGGTGCTCGATCGCCAGCACCTGGGCGACCGCGCCGCCGGTCGAATGGCCGACGACATGGGCGCGCCGGATCTCCAGCGCGTCCAGCAGACCCACGGCGTCGATCGCCATGCGTTCCACGGTGTAGCCCATCCGCGCCGGGTCGCTCTGCCCGATGCCGCGATGATCGAAGGTCACGACTTCGAACCGCTTGGCAAAGGTCGCCACCTGTTCCTGCCAAAAGGACGCGAACCCGCCGAGCCCCGTGATGAACAGGACGGGAAAGCCCATGCCTTGGCGCTCGTAATAGAGCGAGCACTCTCCGATTGAGATGCGCGGCATCGATCGACAGTTCAGAACGGAGGAAGGTCGGTATCATCGGCGCGGGTAGCCTGTCAACGCGAAGGGCATGCGTCAAACGCAGATGTGAATGGCGAAGTGCACCGCGGTACCGGTAAGCCTGCCCAAAAATTGACACATCGCGACCGTTCTATGCGCGGACACCATGCGGTTGAGCATGGCCGCCGAAGCCAGCGTCGCCGCTCCGACAACGGCAGCACCGGAAAATCCCATGCTTCCTCGCGTGGCACGGGTTCGTGAGGCTGAACGAGTGAGCGAAATGAGAGAGCAGGAACAGATGATCATGCCGGATCGTGCCGATTTGCAACTCGACGGTACGACCGGGACCGACGCGCGGCGGCGCGTCACGCCCGCTACCCGCCGCTCAACGGGCCGCACCCAGGACATTGATCGGCACGTCGGAGCCCGTGTCCGCGAACGGCGGATCATGCTCGGACTGACGCAGCAGCAGCTCGCCGATCTAATCGGCGTTACCTATCAGCAGGCGCACAAATACGAACGGGCGATCAACCGGGTTTCGGCCGGCCGCCTGTTCGAGATCGCGCATGTGCTGAGTGTGCCCATCAGCTATTTTTTCGACGGTCTCGAGCAGGATGGCGATCGCGCGGTCAGTCCGCGCGAACGAATGTGCCTGGAGCTGGCGCGAAACTTTGCCCAGATCCCAAACGAGCGGCACCAGGAAGCGCTGAGCCAGCTGGCGCGGGTGCTCGCCGCCGATTGAACTGCTGCGCTCAAATCGCCGGCAGGCTCAAATCGGCGGCCGCCGCCGCCCGGCGAAGCCCGTCACCAGCGCGATCGCGAAAATGACCAGGAAGATGAAGAACAATATCTTGGCGATGCCGGCGGCGGCAAACGCCACCCCGCCAAAGCCGAGAAATCCGGCGATAACCGCAATGATCAGAAAGACCAGCGCCCAGTAGAGCATACCTTCCTCCGTTGCCAGCCCAACCGAGATGTACATGGAATTGCTCGGTGGATCGCGTTGGCTAATCTGTCAAACAGGCGGCGCTGCGGTGCAGTTCCGAGGAGGATCGGCAATCTATGGGCTGGGCTTGTACGGGCTGGGCTGAACGAGGAGCAGCGGTCTCTCGGCGATCTCGACGACCAGCGGCAACCGGCCGCCGATCTCGCCGTCGGTCTCCACCATCGGAGTCCCGATCCCAGCCGGGTCGCTCACAGCAACGGTGACCCGCCGAGCGGTCACGATCGAGACTTCCGGCAGGTGGTGCAGAGCGCCGAGCGCCATCGCACTGAGAGCGCGCAAGATGGCGAGCCGCCCCGGACGACGGAACAGCACGATGTGAAACAGCGGATCGGCAAGCCGGGCTTCGGGGGCGATGACGAAGCGTCCGGCGTAAAATCGTCCCTTGGTGATTATCGCCGAGGCGACCCGATTGGCACCGCTCTCGGTTGCGATGACAAATTCGCGTCGGCGATAGCGGTGCAGGCAAGAGACGATCGCCCAGACAAAGGCGAGTCTGCCGATCCGTTGTTTGAGGCCGGAGTTGAGCGCACCGATCACCTCGGCGTCGAACCCGACCCCGGTCATTGCGACGAACAGGCGACCTCCGGCGCGGCCGGGCCAGACCGGCTGCGGCGTCCCCTCGGCGATCACTCGAGCGAGTTCTCGCGCATCGCGCGGCATTCCGATCTCGTTCGCCAGCACGTTGCCGGTGCCCAGCGGCAGCACCGCCAGCGGCCGCGACGCGGCGAACAGGCCGTTTGCCACCTCGTTGACGGTGCCGTCGCCGCCGGCAGCGACGATCAGATCGAAGGCAGGCTCGGCCTCGCGCGCCAGCCGCTCGGCCTCGCCGGCGGCACGGGTCGGGCGGATCGCGACCGTGCAGCCCCGCCCTTCGAGCTCGGCGACGACGCCTCGCAGGCGTCGCAAGCAACGTTTGCGACGCCCCGCCGCCGGATTGAAGATGACCAGGATCCGCCGGGCCAAACAGGCCTCCGCGGGCGGCTAAGCCGCAGGCCGCAATACCGCGGTATCGGCCGGCGCGTCGATCCACATCCGGAACCATAATTCGAGCATCAACAACGCCCACAGCCGGGTCTGGTGGTCGAACTGGAACGTGCAGTGCTCGTCGAGCAGGCGGGTGACGTAATCCGGCCGGAACAGCCCGCGCTCACGCGCGCTCTGCGACAACAAAATGTCATAAGCGAGCTCCTTGAGCTCGCCGCGAAACCAGCGGTCGATCGGACAGCCGAACCCGCGCTTGGGCCGGTATAGGATCTCGCGCGGCAGATAGGGCGCCATCGCCGTTTTGAACAGCGCTTTGGTGACCCCGCCGGCGATCTTGACCGCGTCGGGCAATCCGGCAGCCCATTCCAGCAGCACGTGATCGAGCAGCGGCGATCGCGCTTCGAGCCCATGCGCCATGCTGGCGACATCGACCTTGACCATCAGATCGTCGGGCAGATAGGTGTGGATGTCGGCCCAATTGGCGCCGCCGACCAGGCTTCCCGCCTCGGCAAAATACGGTTCCAACAGGTCGAGGGCGGAGTGCGAGCTGATCCCGCGCATGGCCGCGCCATAGCCCTCGCCCTTGTCGCGATCGGCAAAGAAGGCGATCGTTGGGGCATAGCGCTGCGCCGGCGCGCTGCGCGGCGCCTCGAGCACCGCGCGGATCTGGCGCAGCCTTAATTTCCGCTGCACGGTTCCGGGGGCGGCGGCGAGCAGCCGCGCCACCGCTGCGCCACCCCAGCGCGGCATTCGGTCGAGGCGGTCGAGATGACGCATCGCCTGGTACCGGCTGTAGCCGAGAAAGCACTCGTCGCCGCCATCGCCGGTCAGCGCCACCGTGACGCGGCGCCGAGCGAGTTCGGCGACATACCAGGTCGGCACCGCCGAGGGATCGGCAAAGGGCTCGCCATAGTGCCAGACGAGGCGCGGCAGCACCGCCACGGCATCAGGCTCGACGATCAGCTCCTCGTGGTCGGTCCCGTAACGCTGAGCCACCAGCCGTGCGTAGCGGGTCTCGTCGTATTCCGCGGCAGCAAAACCGATCGAAAAGGTCTTGACCCGACCGCCGCCGGCGCGCGCCATCATCGCGACCACGGCCGAGGAATCGATGCCTCCTGACAGAAAGGCGCCGAGCGGCACATCCGAGACCAGCCGCAATCGGACCGCCTCTTCGAGATGTGCGACAAGTTCGGCCCGGAGTTCGCGCAATGGGCGTTTCAGCGGGGCGGTGGCCGGGCGCGGCAATTGCCAGTACCGGACCAGTTCGGGTTCGTCGATGCCGCCATCCGCCGCGGTCGCGACGGACAGATAATGCGCGGCCGGCAGCTTGTGGATACCCATAAAGGCGGTCTGCGGCGCCGGCACGTATTGCAAGCTCAGATAGTGGTCGATCGCGGTCAGATCCGGCACTCGCGACAGACCGGGCCAGGCGAGCAGCGCCTTGATCTCCGAGCCGAACAGGAGCCCCGTCGCGGTGCGCGCCCAATAAAGCGGCTTTTTGCCGATCCGGTCACGAGCCAGAATCAGCCGCCGTGAGCGCCGGTCCCACAAGGCCAGCGCAAACATCCCGCGCAGCCGTGAAAAGATCCGGGGACCCCAGGCATGCCAGCCATTGACGATGGTTTCGGTGTCACTGCGGCTGCGAAAGGGGTAGCCCAGCGCTGCAAGCTCCTGTCGGATGTCGCCGAAATTGTAGATTTCCCCGTTAAAGGTGATCCACACGCTGCCATCGCCACTCGCCATCGGCTGATGCCCGGCCGGCGACAGGTCGATGATCGACAGGCGGGAATGGGCGAGCCCGGCCGTTCCGTCGGTCCATACGCCTTCGTCGTCGGGCCCGCGATGCCGCAAGGTCGCGATCATCCGCCATAGCCTCGTTTCGAGGTCGGCATCCGAAGGCGGCGCCCCGGCCGTCACGAAACCGGCGATCCCGCACATTCCTGACTTTACCCCTCGGCGGTCGGCATCGATCCAATGAGCCGCCCGGGCCGGCCACTCTGACAGCCTCGCGGCTCGACTGGCTTCACCTGCCTCCGCGGCGAACCGGGAACAGGCGCGCTACCCAGCAATTCGGGCAGCAGCACGACCCGATCCTGCCGCCACTCGGCCTCTGAACGCTGCGAGTCTCTGACCATCCCGGTTCCGATCTGGTCCTCCGGCTTGCCATTCCGGCTCCCTGATCGGCAACTTACCGCGTTCGGCCCGTTGAAAATAAAGATCTCGGGCACAAAGCCATTTTTCGCCCGGGTTTCGGTCAGGGCTTCACATTTTGGCTTCGGCCGAATTCGGCGAGGGTCTTGGTCATTTCGAGGAACTGCTGACGAATTTTCGGGTCGGGAATGGCATAATAAAGCCGGATGAATTCGATTGTTTCCGGCCTCTGCAGGTGGTCGCGCCAGCGCTGATCCTCGGGACTGACCACCGCGTCGTCCGGGCGCAGATCGCCGAAAAAATACGAGATCGGCACACCAAGAATTTCAGCCATCGCCGACAGCCGGGAGGCGCTGACCCGATTGGCGCCACCCTCGTATTTTTGCACCTGCTGGAAGGTCAGGCCGAGCGCGTTGGCGAGAGTCTCCTGGTTCATCCCCAGCAACAGGCGGCGCATGCGGATGCGATTGCCGACATGGACGTCGATCGGGTTCGGGATACCAGTGCCGCGCCCGTATTTAGGCGCCGGTTTGGTTTCTTCCATGGATGTTGCCGAGTTCTTCAATGCACCCCCCTCGTGGCAGCAGGCCTATCACGTTGCATCGGGATCCATCCAGGTGCAAGCAGCATTCGGCAATTCGCGGCGATTCGCGAGCGCCAGTAACGGCAGACTTAAGCACAGGTTGAGTACAGGCCTCCGGCAATGGCCGTTTTTTCCCGGTGGCCGCATTTCGGCATGATCGATTGCGAACCTGGCGGGCGAATCGGCTCAGCAATCCCGGCGGCCGCCTTCGTCATAGCCGCCCCGGTTGCTGATGAACATCAGCGCCATCAACCCGATACCGAGCCCCAGGGTGGCGATCACCCCGAAGATCATCGCCAGCCAGCCAACGAGGCTGATCTGCGAGGCGCCGAGCCCGCTCCAAAATATTGCGACCACGACCGCCACCGCGATGACGGCGGCGAATGCGGCGACCGCTGCCGCCCAGGTAGATTTCGAACCCATCGGCTTCTCCCGTGGCCTGCCGCGCCCACGGGCCGGCCCGCGCGAGTATGTCGGCACCATCGCGACCTTGCGCAAATCCCCGATCATGCCGCGGTTTTCATGGCGCCGAACTTGCGCTGAATGCGCCGAGCCCGCGCCGGACCTCGCCGAATATTGTTTCGGCAGCAGTTCGGTGGAGCGGACAGGCGGTGCATTTTGTGGCGAGCGCGCGAAATGCGGCGTTACCCGGATCGGGTAGGCCCAGGTCGGGTGGGCTGTCAGTTTCAGGCTTCGTGGACATAAGGCAGGCCGGAGAATACCATACCGGGCCAACACCGCAGCGGCGCCGGCTGTACCCGTACGGATCACGGGGTGTACCGAAGGGCGCGAAACCGGCTTAACCCGCGGCCTCGCCCGTGGCAGAGTGCGCCCTTGCGCCCTCCGATGGAGAACGAAATGCCGACCAAGAGCCAGCATCCGGAAACCCTCGTGCTCCATGCCGGATACCGCAGCGACCCGACGACAACTGCCGTCGCTGTGCCGATCTATCAGACGACCAGCTACCAATTCCGCGATAGCCAGCATGCTGCCGATTTGTTCGGGCTTGCCGAACTGGGGAATATTTATACGCGGATCATGAACCCGACCAACGCAGTGCTCGAAGAGCGAGTCGCAGCACTGGAAGGCGGGGTGGCCGCACTGGCGCTCGCCTCGGGTCAGGCCGCCTCCTTGTTCGCGGTTCAGAACATCTGCCAGGCAGGTGACAATTTCGTTAGTTCGACAGATCTTTACGGCGGGACCTGGAACCTCTTTCTCAATACGATGATGAAGACGATGGGCATGGAGGTCCGCTTTGTCGATCCGGCCGATCCGGAGAATTTCCGGCGGGCGACCGACGCAAAAACCCGATGCTATTATGCCGAGACCCTGCCCAACCCCAAGCTTGAGGTCTTTCCGATCGCCGAAGTCGCCAAGATCGGGCGTGAGCAGGGCGTTCCGCTGATCGTTGACAACACGGCCGCCCCCGTGCTGTGCCGGCCGCTCGACCACGGTGCGGCCGTGGTCATGCATTCGACGACCAAGTACATCGGCGGGCACGGCACCTCGATCGGCGGCATCGTCATCGACGGCGGCAACTTTGATTGGGAGAAGCATGCCGCCCGCTTTCCACTCTTGAACCAGCCCGACCCCAGCTATCACGGTGCGGTCTGGACGCAGGCGGTCAAGCCGTTAGGGCCGATCGCCTATATTTTGAAGATGCGGGTGACCCTGTTGCGCGATCTTGGTGCCCCGATGAGCCCGTTCAACGCGTTCCTGTTCATCCAAGGCCTCGAGACTCTGCCATTGCGGATGCGTGCGCACTGCGCCAATGCGGCCGCCGCCGCCAAGTTCCTGTGCGAGCACCCCAAGGTCACGCGCGTGATCCATCCAAGCCTGATGACCGGCGAGGCCAGGCGGCGCGCCGACGCGTACCTCAATGGCGGCTATGGCGGCCTGCTAGGCTTTGAGCTGAAAGGCGGGCGCGATGCCGGGCGGCGCTTTATCGATGCGCTGCAGATGTTTTACCATGTCGCCAATATCGGCGATTCGCGCAGCCTGGCGATCCACCCGGCCTCGACGACGCACTCGCAGCTGTCGCCCGAAGAACAGCTACAGACCGGGGTCACCGACGATTACGTGCGCTTGTCGATCGGGATCGAACACCCGGATGACATCCTCGCCGATCTAGGCCAGGCGCTCGACGCCGCCTGAGCCGCGCTTCGCGCAACGGCGGAGATGTGAGTAGCGCTGGCGAGATCCTTCTGCGGCTGCCGACGCCGATTGACCTCCCGCTGACTGTCGCGAGCCACGGCTGGGCCCATCTGGCGCCGTGGCGCTGGGACCCGGAGCACGGAATCCTCGCGCGGCAAGACTGGATCGGCAGCCGGCTCGGCACGATCGCGGTTGCCCAACGCGACCGCTGCGCCATCATCATCCGCTGCGACGGCTTCCGCGCGGCCGACGACGAAGCGATCCAGCGCCGTGTGCGGCGGTGGTTGTCGGCCGATTGGGAACCGGCGGAGGCGATAGGCGTGCTTGGCGGCGACGCGGAGCTGATAACGCAGGGCGGCGGCCGGATGTTGCGCTGCTCGTCTTTCTACGAAGATTTCGTCAAGACCGTCTTGACCATCAACATTAGCTGGTCGTCGACCTGCCGGATGGCGGCAGCGCTGGTCGGCGAGCCTGGGGGCGGCGGCTTTCCGGGACCCGAGGCGTTGCTCGATTATGGCGAGTCGCGGCTGCGCGAGCGCGCCAGGCTCGGCTTTCGCGCGACGACCGTCGTCGCAGCCACGCACCGGATGCTGGAGGACCGTGTCATTGACCGGAACGGCGAAGGCCGGCCGGACTACGGCTACCTTATCGGCCTCCCCGGCATCGGCCCCTATGCCGCCGCCCATTGCCGGTTGTTGCTGCACGATTTCAGCCGCATCCCGGTCAATTCGGCGGTGACCGCCTATCTTCGGGAGCGTCACGCTGCCGATTGGGTCGCCTACGCCGCGGCTCGAACCGCCTGGGGACCGTATCTCGCGCTCGGCTATAACCTCACGCGGCTGCGCGAGAAGCTCGAAGCTGCGGCCGGGCCCTGATCCTCCGATCTCGCCAACCAGCAAACTTGCACGGGTGAGAGCTGGTTCACACTACGCCGCAATCGCTCGGATATAGCTTTGGCTTCGCCCAACGAAGCCGACCTTTGGGTGACGAAGCAAGGAGTATTGCGATGAGGAGCCCCACCGCCAATCGGCGCGTGCTCGCCAACAGTTTGCATCATCTGCCGCCGGGTTCAGTGGCCAAGCGGAGAACCAACCCCAACCGCTGGCTCGAGCTGACGGTCGGCGTGCGCCGGCGAAAACAGCTTCCCGACCTGTCCGCGCTCGACGCCAAGCGGCCGGGCGAGCGCACCTACATGACCCGCGACCAGCTGCGCAATGAATTCGGCTCGGACCCGGCCGCGGTCGACGCGATCGAGAAATTCGCCGCGGCGCACCATCTGGTGGTGACCCGAAACGAGCCCGCCTCGGCCCGGCTCGGGCTCGGCGGCACCGTTGCCGATATCAGCGACGCCTTTGGCGTCAAGCTGTTCGACTACAGCCATCCCAAGCTCGGCGATTTTCATGCCCGCACCGGGCCGGTCATGCTTCCGACCGATATTGGCGACGCGATCACCGGCGTCTTCGGTCTCAACAACCAGCGCGTCATGCACCGCCTGCCGCGACGGCGGCAAACGATCGACGCGCGCATGCCATCGGGCTCGCAGTCGCGGCCGTGGTTCGTCCCGACCGAACTCGCGGCGATTTATAATTTCCCCGATGCCGACGCCAGCAGCCAGTGTATCGGCCTGCTGGAATTCGGCGGCGGGGTCGAGCAATCCGACGTCACCGCCTATTTCCAAAAGATCGGCGTACCAGCGCCCAGCATTCAGATCGTCGCCGTCGATGGCGTCGGCACCGATCCCGCCGCCGATCCCGATTCGACCGGGGAGGTCATGCTCGATGTCGATGTCGCTGGTGCGCTCGCAGGAGGGGCCAAGGTCGCGGTCTATTTCTCGACCTTCGACGAAAAGGGCCTGGTCGACGTCTTAAGCACGGTAATCAATGATTCGGCTAACGATCCCGCGGTCCTATCGGTCAGCTGGGGATGGGACGAAAACCAGCCATTCAACAACGGAATTTTGTGGTCGGCTGCGGCCATCGACCACGTCAACCAGAGTCTCCTGGCGGTGGCACAGCTCGGTATCACCGTTTGCATCTCGACCGGCGACGACGGCTCCGAGGCGCAGGTTCAGGACGGCCACGCTCACGTAAACTTCCCGGCGACAAGCCCCTACGCGCTGGCGGTCGGCGGCACCACCCTGCACGCGCGCAAAGCCGCCAACGGGCAGATGGCGGTTACCGAGGTAGTATGGAACGACGGTCCCGGCAGCGGTGGCGGCGGCGGGATTAGCGACGTCACCCCGGTGCCGAGCTGGCAGGAGGGCAAAGTGCCGCGCTCGATCAACCCAGGCAACTTTGCTGGCCGCGCAATCCCCGACGTTGCCGCCAACGCCGACCCAAATACCGGCTATCTGGTCATGAATGGCGGCAAGCTGGGGATCGTCGGCGGCACCAGTGCGGCGGCGCCGCTGTGGGCGAGCCTGATCACCCGGATCAACGCGCTGACCGGTGCACGCGCCGGTAATTTCAACGCGCTGCTCTACGCCACGATCGGGCCGGCCGGCATATTGCGCGACATAACCAGCGGCAACAACGATACCGACGGACTGCTCGATGGGCAGTTCCAGGCGGGGCCGGGGTGGGATGCCTGCTCCGGCTGGGGCGTGCCGGACGGCGCGAAGCTTCTGGCCGCGCTGAAATCGCCAGCAAACTGAGCTTGAGGCCGCTGCACGCGGATGAAGCCAGGGGTCGCGAGGCCCCTGGACGCCGCTTTTATGGCTTGGCACGGCAGCGAGTGCATGGCCTGCTCCACGAAATTCGGATTTTTCGGGGAAATCCGCTATGGTTAATTCGCGCTGCGGTCGTCGAGGAGCTGGAGGCCGCGTCGAACCACGGGGGTGGTGATGCGAAAATTTTCTGCAACGGTGACGCGCCTGGTTCCGGCGTGGTGGCTCGCTTTCGCCTGCGCCGGGTTCGCCTGCGCCGGATTTGCCGGCCAGGCGCAAGCGCAAAAGGTCGTGGACGAGGCCCGCCAGGCGGGGCGCGCCGCATCGACCCTGCCAGCGGCCGACGAGGATTATTTCCACGATATGGATGGCGGTATCCAGCTGAGCCCCGATGAGGTCAAGGGCCGAAATATGTGGCTGGTTTGGACCGGCGGCGACGACCGGCTGTGGGACAAGCTGACAAACCTGACCTTCGGGTCGTTCGATCTCCTAAAGATCCTGTCCTCCTATCCCGGCCTCAAATACAGCCGCGACAACCGCTGGGAGTATTTGGGGCTGGTCAACGAGCCATGCTTCACCAAGGCCACCGGCCCCGATCCGCAGCATTACGGGTTGTGGCTCGACCAGCGCAGCCCGAATTGCCCGCCCGATCCGTTTGCCAATGCGACCAAATACCCCGGCGTAGCGGTCGGTGCGCGCGGCAAGAATCTTCCAGCCGGATCGTATTACGGCGAGCCGACCGGTATCGTCGGGTTGCGCCTGTTCCCCAACCCCGCTTTCGACGAAGCCGCGGCAAAACGCTGGGACCCGCAGCGATTCTACAACGACCCCAGCTATTACTTGTCGAAGGATCTGGTGCGTCCCTACCGGGTCGGCATGTCCTGCGGCTTCTGCCATGTCAGCGCCAATCCGGAAAAGCCGCCGGCCAACCCCGATGCGCCCAAATGGGAAAATCTGAGCTCGACCGCTGGCGCGCAATACTTCTGGGTCGACCGCATCCTGGCATGGAACGCCGACCCCTCGAATTTCCTGTTCCAGGTCCTGCACACCGCGCGGCCGGGATCGCTCGACACCTCGCTGGTTTCGACCGACAACATCAACAACCCGCGCACGATGAACGCGGTCTACGACCTCTTGCCGCGGCTCGAATTGGCTAAGCGGTTGGGACGGGAGACCCTGGGTCAGGACAATCTCGCCAACAAGCAGTTCAACGACTTTGTCAGCAGCGGCCCGCTAACCCAGTTTTTTCAGACGCCGAACACGGTCTGGACCCCGCACGTGTTGAAGGACGGCTCCGATTCGGTCGGAGCGCTCGGGGCATTGAATCGGGTCTATCTCAACATCGGCCTGTTCAGCGAAGAATGGCTGCGCCATTTCAACCCGGTGCTGGGCGGCAAGACGGTGACACCGATCCAGATCACGACGGCGCGGGCGAATTCGTCGTATTGGCAGGCGACCGAGGCGCAGACCCCCGATATGGCGTTGTTCCTGCTGAAGGCTTCCTATCCGCACCAGCTAAAGAACGCTCCCGGCGGCAGCGCCTATCTGAACGACCCGCCGGCCACAGTTCAGCAGGGCAAGCTGGTCTTTGCCGACAATTGCGCGGCCTGTCATTCGAGCAAGGCGCCCGATCCGCCGGCGAACGCCAGTCTTGGCGCCTGCATCGGCCCGCATTATCTCGAATGCTGGAACCGGTATTGGGCCTGGACAAAAACCGACGATTTCCACACCAGGATGCGCCAGATCGTTCAGGCAAGCGATTTTCTCACCGACAACTATCTGTCGAACGATGCCCGCGTGCCGGTGACCTTGTTGCAGACGAACGCCTGCAGCCCGCTCGCCACCAACGCGATCGGCGGGAACATCTGGGACAATTTCTCCTCGGCCTCGTACAAATCGCTGCCATCGGTCGGCACCATCACCGTCTACGACCCGTTCACCGGCAAGCCGCGGTCATATCGAATGCCGGCCGGCGGACGCGGCTACACGCGCGTTCCTTCCCTGGTCAGCTTATGGGCGACCGCACCCTATCTACTCAACAATAGCGTCGGAAAGTTCGAGGCCAGCCCATCGGTCCAGTCTCGGATGGCCTCGTTCCAGGACTCGATTACCCAGATGCTATGGCCGGAGAAACGCGACAAAGATGCGGTGTTTGGCGACAAAATTCCCGGCGTCATCGATCGCACGACGGTGACGAGCTGGCTGCGGATTCCGACCGGCTATCTGCCCGACGCGATCAAAAAAGCGCAGGCGGTGCTGAACCTCGCGGTGCCGGTCTTTGACGAGAAGGGGATCGAGATCGGTCCGATCCCGGCCGGCACGCCGGTCGACCTGCTGGCGAATTTCGACCCGCTGCCAGAGGAGCCCGGGCTTGTCCAGCACCTGGCCCATGACAAGAAGGTGGTCGCCGCCGTCTTTCGGCTGGTCCACGATCTGCGGGCGTTGCCAAAGAACGCCACCGACGAGCAGGCCCGCCAGATCTTCGCCAATGTCGGGGAGCAGCTGTTCGCGCTCAGCAAATGTCCGGACTACGTCGTCAATCGCGGCCACTATTTCGGCTCCAGGCTCAACGACGCTGACAAGAATGCCCTGATCGCCTACCTCAAGACCTTTTAGCGGCCGAACGGACAGGCACGATGAACGGCGGTAACGCGTACGAGTATGTCGTCGTTGGCTCCGGTGCCGGCGGCGGAACTCTGGCCGCACGGCTGGCCGAGGCGGGCCGGCACGTGCTTCTGCTCGAAGCCGGCGGCGACCCGCGCCGGCTCTCCGGCAGCAATGACTATCAGCCAGACATCAACCGCCTGCCCGACGATTATGACGTGCCCTCGTTCCACGGTTTCGCCTCCGAGAACGATGCGATGCGCTGGGATTTCTTCGTCCGCCACTACGCCGACGAGGCGATGCAGGCGAAGGACCCTAAATACGTACGCAGCTACCGCGGCCAGCCGGTCGATGGCGTGCTCTATCCGCGCGCCGGCACCCTGGGCGGCTGCACCGCGCACAACGCGATGATCCTGGTCTACCCGCACAATGCCGATTGGGACGAGATCGCCCGGCTCACCGGCGACCGCTCGTGGAATGCGGAGGCGATGCGGCGATATTTCATGCGGCTTGAAAACTGCCATCACCGGCCGGTCGAGCGCGCCTTGGCCAAGGTCGGGCCGAACCCGTCGCGCCACGGCTGGGACGGCTGGCTCCATTCCGAGAAGGCCATTCCCGAAGCCGCACTCGGCGATTTCGCGCTGGTCCAGGTGTTGCTGGACTCGGCCGCCAAGGCGTTCGACGACATCGGCCAGCCGATCGAAAAGCTGCTCGACCTGATCGAGGCGAAGGCCGACCCGAACGATTGGCGGCTCGTCGCCGAGAACGCGGTCGGTGCTACGCTATACGCCGCTGACGACGCGCGACCACCGCCGCATGGGTGCGCGGGAGCGGGTGCTGGAAACCGCGCAGCAATACCCGGACCGGCTGCATCTGGAACTCGACGCGCTGGTCACCCGAATCATCCTCGACGGCAATAACCGGGCGACCGGGGTCGAATACCTTAAAGGCGAGAGGCTCTACCGCGCTCACGGCCAGCCTGCAACCTCGGCGGGCGTGCCGATGCGCGCCGAGGCGACGCGCGAGGTCATCCTCAGCGGCGGCGCGTTCAATACGCCGCAACTGCTGATGCTGTCCGGCATCGGGCGGCGCGACGTGCTGGAGCCGCTCGGCATTCCGGTGCGGATCGAACTGTCTGGGGTCGGCCGGAACCTCCAGGACCGCTACGAAGTCGGCGTCGTCAACCGCATGAATTTCGAGCGCTGGAAGATCCTCGACGGCGCCACCTTTGGCCGCGGCGACCCGCAATATCGGGAATGGGCGGCCGGGCATGGCGGCGTCTATGCGAGCAACGGCGCGGTTTTGGCGGCGATCCTTAAATCACGGCCCGAGCGGCCGCTGCCCGATCTGTTCTGTTTCGCGCTGCTTGGCCTGTTTGGCGGCTATTTCCCCGGCTACTCCTCGCTGGAAGTGACCAAGCCCAATTACCTGACCTGGGCAATCCTCAAGGCGCACACACAAAACCGCGCCGGCGAGGTCCGTCTGCGCTCGGCTGATCCGCGGGATACGCCGCTCATCAACTTCCACTATTTCGAGGAAGGCAGCGACGCGTCCGGAGAGGATCTCGATTCGGTGGTCGCTGGCATCCGCTTTGTCCGCAAGCTGACGGCACAGCTGAAGGCCGACGGCAAAATCGCCGCCGAGGAACAGCCGGGCGATGCGCTGCAAACGGACGACCAGCTCAAAGAATTCGTGCGCAGCCGGGCCTGGGGACACCACGCCTCGTGCACCTGCGCGATCGGGCCGCGCGACGGTGGTGGGGTCATCGGCGGCGACTTTCGCGTCCACGGTGCGGAAGGATTGCGGGTGGTCGACGCTTCGGTGTTCCCGCGAATTCCGGGCTTTTTCATCGCCAGCGCGGTCTACATGGCCGCGGAAAAGGCCGCCGACGCGATCCTAGCCGTCTGACGCGATGATCGCCGGCGGCGGGTCGGCCAGTGGTATGTCCCATGTCAACAGGATGGCGGCCTGCTTTGGGTCGGTCGGCAATACCTGACGCTCGATATAGAGTCTGATCAGGGTCGTCGTGTAAGGTCTGAAGAAACCGATCGAAGCAAGCGCCGTATAATCGAATTCGAGCGAAGCGTCCCATGACCCGGGCTCGGTCTGTTCTTCAAATCCATAGCCCAGATATCCGACATACGGCGTGCTCGACGAAGCGATGATGCGAATTGTCAGCCCCGGCCCCGGCTGACCTTCACGCGGCAACAGCATCGCCACATCCACATGAAAGCAGCGATAGCTGGCATCGCCGCTGTAGACGTCGACCTCGGCATCGAACTCGTCGATCCTCGCCTGCGTGGCGTCATTGCGGAAGAGCTGGAGGTTATAATCGGTGATCGGGTCCCCGCGTTCGTCGACCGCATGGACGATGAACTGCTGGTATTGCGGCACCAGGCGATTGAAGCGGTCTTTAGCGGCGGCCCTGTCGAGCCAGGCATCATAACCGGCCTGGGGATCACCACCCGGGGCGGTGGCCGGGTCCGTCATCCTGAAGGCGTCGACCACGAGCTCGACAAGTTCGGGGATCGGAGCACTGAGGATCGTCGCATGGTTGACGTCGTCCCCCTTGGCGGGATCTCCGACGAGATGCACCGGGATCGATACGTTCAGCCAGTTATCGGCGATGACGCGTTGCTGAGGCGTCAGCGTCCCGGCAGCAGCCAGCGCCTGGGATAGGCGGCGAGCGACACTGCCGCTTTCGGTCATGTCGAGTTCGATTACCCGCACATTCATGCCGCAGCCGGCGCGCCGAACGGTCCCGTCGGTGCCCGGCTTGTTGACGATCTCGCGGAGCCCCGCATAGGTGCCGGTGCCGCAAAAGACGAAGACGTAGGGGGTATCGGCCCCGGTGTCGTAGCGCGGCGGATCGGCGAGGACGTCGCCCTCGGCCAGTCGCCAGGTGAATCGGCTGGCGAGTTCGAGCTCAAGCAGAACGCGGTCGCCGGCCTCGAGAAAATCGGGGCCGGGATGCTTGCTACCCTTGAATATGGCGCCGAGCCAGCTGCGCCCCTGCTTGGCGAGAGGCGAGCCGAAGGTCGCCGGCGCCAGCGCAATCAGGCGTTTCAGCCGCTTGGCACGCAGCGGGTCGGCGGCGAGCCACGCGCGCACAACCAGCATGCCGGTCGAATGCACCACCGCGTCAAACGGCTGCCCCGGATCAAGGCCGCCCTGCGCATCGAGCGCGCGGTCGAAAGCCTCGGCGATGTCCTTGATGGTGATTTCGTTATTTAGCGACACATAGGAACAGGTGCGCAACAGCACGTCGTCGATGCCGAGCTGCTGATGCAGGATTTCACGCCACGGTCCCCAGGACGCGCCCTTGTCGGAATAACCGTGCACAAAGACCACCGGGTTGCGTTGCCCCGCCATTCTGCTGTCCTCCGCGCCGATCCACCGCCCCGGGCATACGCCGCGCTGGGATCCATGGCTGTGATATGGCTCACATAATTATGGTAAATTTGCGCATGTTTGACGCGCAATTGAATGCGGGACGGCAGTGTGCAAAATTGCCGGCAGCACTGTCCCGGCTTTCATTCGATCACCGGAGCGCAACATGTCCGATGCGATTCCGATTCACCACGAACCGGCGATGCGGTCGACGACCACAGCCGCGATGCGCCCCGGCTCGGCGAGCGAGCGGCGTTGACGCTCGCCGCGATCAACCGCAGCTGCCGCGCCGGGCAGTCCCCGACGAGTTGAGCTGGCGCTGCCAGACCCGAGATGCTGCGTCTCGCCGCCGCTGTCCTCGTCGCGGTCATCACCGCCACCTCCGCATCGGCCGCGACAGGTTCGAAATGCGCGATGACCGCGCAGGTGCTTTGGGGCGACGGCGCGCATGACGATACCGCGGCGTTGAACGGATGGTTCAGCGGCGACCCGATGATCTGGGCGCAGACCGGCGAGGCGGTCGGATCGCAGATCGTCGGCCATGTGTTTCGGCTGAAGGGAGCTGTCTTTATCCCTAGCGGGACCGGACGCAGCCTCGAGCGGTTCGAACTGGTCTGGCCGGAGCGCCGGGAACGGGTTTCGGGCGGCAGCATCCGCGCCGGCAACGATCCCGACAAGCCGCCGGTCGCCATCGGAATCGTCAAGATCGGCGCCGGTCCGAACGAAGGAATACCGTTTCCGGGCCCCGACCCACATCCGGCCGATCGCCGCATCGGCACCGATTGCCTTGTCTCTTGACCGCACCCAACACGTTATCGCGCTAATTTGAGGGACGCAGTGGACCGCTGATGGGCGATTTGTTGAGCCTGGTCCAGCTGAAATTGCCGGTGAAAATAGTCGTCTTCAACAACGGCGCGCTCGGCTTTGTCGAGCTCGAACAGAAATCGACCGGGTTCCTCAATTCGGGCACCGACCTCGTCAATCCGAAGTTCTCGGTATTGGCCGAGGCGGTCGGGATCAGGGGCGTGCGTATCGAGGACCCGGCCGACGTCGAGACCAAACTGCGCGAGGCATTCGCCCACCCCGGCCCGGTAGTGGTCGACGCCGTCGTCAACCGCATGGAGCTCGCAATGCCGCCCTGGGTCACCGCCGAGATGGCCAAGGGCTTCACCCTCTACATGCTGAAGGCCGTCATGAGCGGCCGCGGCGACGAGATCGTCGAACTGGCGCGCACCAATCTGCGCCGCTAACCACGCGTCGTCGGCTATTCGGCGGCCAAGAGCGGCGGCTGCACCGCGGCGCGCTCGGCGCGGGCCATCGGCTGCGGCCACCAGCGGTCCTCCCATTCGGAGAACAGGCCCTTGAGCTGCGGCAATACGCGATCGGCGAAGAGCTTGGTGTTGTAGGCCGCCAATTCCTTGCCCATGCTGCCAAATTGCAGCAATAGCATCAGATGCCCGACATTGAGGTCGGTCGCGACCTCGGTCAACTGTTCGGCGACCTCGTCGGGCGAGCCGATGATGACATAGCCGCGGTCGACGATGTCCTCCATCTGCGTTGTCGCGCGCGCCTTTTGCCGGGCGTCGAGGCTGGCGGCGCGGCCGATCTGGCCGACGACGCCGGCGCGCTGCGTCGCCTCGGTGATATAGCCGGGCGGCATCGCCCAGCGCGGGTCGACACGCAGGCAGCGGCCATAGAAATATTCGGCCGGCTCCCGGTAGAGCCGCATCGCCTCGTCGCGGTTCTCGGCAACGCCGACAAATTGCAAAAAGCCGGCGCGATACGGGTTCCGGTCCTTGCCGAGCCGAGCCATCTCGTCCCAAAAGCCTTGCATCGTGGCGCGCCCGTCCTTGAACCCGAAATAGGACAGGTAGGCGTAGACGTAATCCATCTGCGCGCACCACTGCCAGGTCTCGACCGAGCCGCCGCCGGGAATCCAGATCGGCGGGTGCGGTTTCTGCACCGGGCGCGGCCAGATGTTGACATAGCGCTGCTGGTTGAAGCGGCCGTTGAAGGCAAAGGTGTCCGGCTCGGTCCAGGCGCGCAATGACCAGATCATGCGCCTCGTGATAGCGCTCGCGCAGCATTGGCTCGGGTTCTGGCCATAGGCAAAGCAGGTGTCCATCGGGGTGCCGACCGGGAAGCCGGCGATCAGCCGCCCACCCGAGATCACGTCGATCATCGCAAACTCTTCCGCCACCCGGGTCGGCGGGTTGTAGAGGGCGAGCGAGTTCCCCATCACGCAGAGTGCGGTGTCGCTGGTGCGCCGGGCCAAGGCTGAGGCGATCAGGTTGGGCGACGGCATCAGCCCGTAGCCGTTCGAGTGATGCTCGTTGACGCAGACCGCGTCGAACCCGCACTCGGCGGCGAATTCGAGCTCGTCCATAAAGTCGTTGTACATGTGATGGGCGCGCCGCGGGTCGAACAGCGAGGAATGGATGTCGACCCACACCGAGGGATGCTTGTCGCGGAAATCGTCGGGCAGTTCGGTATAGGGCATCAGGTGAAACCACATCAGCTTCATCGCACTCGCTCCCGCCGCGTGTTGGTAAGGTCAGCGTGACCCTGGCTCCGCCGGACGTCAAGTTAAGCCACGCGCCGGGTTTCACGACGTCGAAACGACAGCGCGGTCGATCGCGATCGTCACCGCTGCACGGATATCCGAGTGTCGCGTCCACGACATTCGCGTTATGATTACTGATCCAAGCTGAAACAGAGGCGAAGCTTGCCCAGCTGCCGAGGCCGACGGCCCTCCCCGCGTGCCACTTTGATGCTGATCCTGCTGATGCCGGTCGCGTGCACCGCTCCCCAGCCGCAGGTACAAAATCCATTCCTTGGAACCTGGGCCACCGCCGACAACGACGCGATCACCCTTCGACCTGACACAATTGTCGTCAACCAGCCGAGCGGCCAGAGCACCCCGCTGGATAGCAGCGTGTGCGGCGGAGCGTTCAGCTTTGTCTACTCCACTTGGAGCACCCGGGAACTGACCGGATTGCTGCCGCGCCAGCCCGGCCTCAGCAAGAATTTATCCGAGCTGCTGGTCGCGCCGACCTATCCGGTGGCCCGGCTTCATTGCGATCATGGCGACCAAACTTATGTCCTGCTGAATGATCGTCAGCTCGTGGCGATCTACCGTGATGGCGACATCGGAGCAATCGAGAGGCTGGCGCGTCGTTGACCTGTGTTATATTTAAGGCTGCGTTGAAGAGGGCTTGCGGGTTGGATCGTGGCAGGGGTGACGTTGAGCGAGCCGCGGCATTGGCTGGTTTATCCCGCTCTGATGAGCTTGGGTTTGGGCATCCTCGCCTCCTGCGCCGAAAAGCCGCCCGCGCCTCCGCCCCAAATGGTTGCAGCTCCACCGCCGCTTTCGCCGCCGCCCCGGCCGACGCTACGTCGGCGCGTGTTTCCGGTCCCGGAGCGCAAGCCGACGCCGCCGCCGGCCAACAATGCCTCGGGCGCCGACAACGCGGACGAGGCCCTGGCGATGGCCGGCCCAGAACCGCCGATCCGCTCCCCCGACGAGATCACGCTGCCGGCGCGGGCAAGTAAGCTGATCGGGCTCGATCAGCCGGCGGCCAGGCACCTCTTCGGCGCCGCGACCGAACAGTCAGAGGCCCCGCCGGCCACCGTCTGGCGCTACCGCAACGCGTCCTGCGAGCTCGACCTGTTCTTTTACCTCGATCTGCGCAGCGGCAAGATGCGGGCCCTCCATTATGCGTTCAAGGGCGATGCCGCCGACCCCGCCCAGCAGCAGGTTTGTCTGCGCTCGCTCGCCGCCGCCCGCGGGGGCTAGAGCCCTTCTGACGATGCCGCATCTGCTTCTCGTCGACGACGACGATCTGTTCCGCGAATTGCTCGGCCTCAACCTGATTGACGAGGGTTACGAGGTCACCAGCTTCGACAATGGCCGCGACGCGCTCGCCTATCTCGACGCGGGGGGCGGCGCCGATGCGATGCTGCTCGATTGGCGCATGCCACAGCTGACCGGCATCGAAGTGCTGCGAAGCATGCGCGGGCGCGGCATCGCAATCCCGGTGATTTTTCTGACCGCACTGTCCGACGACATCTACGAAGAAGCGGCACTCGCCGGGGGTGCGGTCGATTTCATCGACAAGTCGCGACGCCTGCCGATCCTGGTCAAGCGCCTGCAGCTGATCACCGAGGGGGCGCGGCCAGCCGCCGATTCCGAGCCGCCGCGACCGGACGCGTTGACCTTGGGCCAACTGGAACTGCGCTTTGATACCAATCGCGCGCTGTGGGCGGGAAACACGGTCGAGCTGACGTTGACCGAATTCAAAATCCTGGCACTTCTTGCCGAGAAGGAGGGGCAAGACGTCGGCTACCGCGAGATCTATGATCTCGTCCACGGCAAGGACTTCATCGCCGGCCATGGGGCAGAGGGGTACCGCGCCAATGTCCGTACCTTCATCAAGCGTATCCGCAAGAAGTTCCGCGACAGCGACCCCGATTTCGACCATATCCACAACTACGCCGGTTTTGGATATCGCTGGACCGGACCAAGCTAGGTCGCGGCGCGGTCTGCGCTGGGCGTGGTCGCTGACGGCCAAGACGGGGCTGCTCGCGGTCATCTTTCTGCTCGTCCCGGTCTTTCTATACATCGAATTCCGCAATGCCTACGAGGAGAGCCAGGAGTTGCTGCTGCGCAGCGTACGCGACGAAGGGCGCGTGATCAGCCAATCCCTGTTGCCGCTGCTGCAAAACGCCGACATCGATAGCTTGCCCCAGCTCGGCTCCACCCTCGCCCGCTTCGCCGGCGAGGTAACGACGATCAAGCTGTTGCTGGCCCCGGTCGGCGCCGGCGGCGATGGCTTCTACTATGTGGCATCTTGGCCCTCGGTCGAACCCGCCAACCTCCAGGCTGAACGCAACACCCTGGCACAGCAGGGCGTGCTCGACCGCCTCGCCCAGAATTGCCGGGGCGAGATACCTTTCTCGCTGATTTATCACCGCCCGACCGGCGGCGCCGAGATCGTGACCGCAGTGACCCCGCTGGCGACCGCAGCGGGGTGCTGGGCGGTGGTCTCCTCGTTTTCACAGGACGCCTTTCCGGCAGCGCATCTCGGCCAGCCCTATTGGGCGACGCCGCCGGTGCAGATCGCGGCGGTGATCTATCTGGCGATGGCGGCGATCACCTTTTCGACCCTGCTTAGCGTGCGCGGCGGGCTGCGCCGCTTTGCCCGGCGGGCGCGGCGGATCCGCGACCAGGGACCCGACGCCGGAACGTTCGGCGCCCGCGCGGACGTGCCCGAACTGGCCGACGTCGCGGCCGAGTTCGACCGCATGGTCGAGGCTCTGCACCGCTCCGCCGCCGAAATCCGGCAGACGGCAGAGGACAACGCCCACGCCTTCAAGACACCGATCGCGGTGATCCGTCAGTCGCTCGAGCCATTGCGGCGCGTCCTGCCCGAAGACAACAACCGCGCGCAGCGCGCGATCGGCGTCGTCGAGCATGCGCTCGACCGCCTCGATGGGCTTGTCGCCTCGGCACGGGAACTCGATGAGGCGACCGCCGATCTGATCGACGAGCCGCTGGTGCCGGTCGATCTCGGGCGCGTCATCGGCAGAATGATCCAAACCCGATCCGCCATCCTCGACAGCCGGGATGTGACGATCGTGTTGGCCAGCCGCGACCTGACCATCACCGCCGATCTGCTGCCCGGTCTCCACGTTCTTGGCAGCGAGGCGATGATTGAGACGGTTCTCGACAATTTGATCGACAACGCCGTCTCGTTCTCGCCGTCGGGTACCGAGATCCTGGTCCATCTGACGCATGACGGCAGTTTTGCCCATCTGACCGTTTCCGATCGCGGCCCGGGCGTACGCGAAGAGCAGCTCGAACGCATCTTCGATCGCTATTACTCGGAGCGTCGCGCCGATGCGGGAGGCGAGATCGCGGATGAAGCGGCAGCCACCTATTTCGGGATCGGACTATGGATAGCGCGGCGCAATGTGGAGGCGATGGGCGGCACGATCGCCGCCGAAAACCGGATTCCGCAGGGGCTGAGGATCCATATCCGGCTGCCGCTGGCGCCCACCCGCGGTTGAGGCGGCGAATACCCGGCGCCCCTCGATGGAAGCGAGGCTCAAAACTGGAATTTGGATCAAGGCATTGATCCGGCGCTGTGATCTCGCCACGATCGCGGCTGCGGTGGTGGCGCGCGGCGACGGCGATTCGGGTGCGGTACTGATCAAGCTCAACGGTCGCGACGACGGCTTCTCAGTCCTGAGCCAGGCGCGCGGCCCGGATGGCGAACTGCTGTGGATGCGCGCCACCGGCGCCGAGCCGGTCGCCGAAACCGACGCCGACAGCTATATCGCCCGCCAGCGACGGCGCGATCCGGACCTCTGGGTCATCGAGATCGAAAGCCGCTCGCCCGCAGCCATTCTCGATGGACGGATCGTCTGATCGGCGCCTGCCGCGACAACCGGAGACAAGCTATGGGATTCAGCATCCTGATCGTCGACGATGAGCCCGATCTGCCCGATCTGTTTCGCCAGCGCTTTCGCCGCGAGGTGCGTTTGGGACAGTACGTCCTCCATTTTGCTGCCTCGGGCGAGGAAGGGTTGCGCCGTCTCGTCGAACTGGGGCCGGAGCTGATCGTGATCCTCTCCGACATCAACATGCCGGGTATGGACGGGCTGGCGCTGTTGCGCGAGATCAAGCGTCGCCGGCCGGAGCTGGCGGTGGTCATGGTGACCGCCTACGGCGATGACGAGCGCATGCGGACCGCCGAGGAACTGGGCGCCGCCGCCTTTCTCGCCAAACCGGTCGATTTTGATCAGTTGAAGCAGCGCCTGGCCGAACTGATCCCGCACCGGCCGGATGGCGGATAATGGCAAGGCGCGTAACGATGTTCGCGGTGGGGATGCGGAGGCGGTTACCGGCAATGGGCGCCGCGATGCTCGTCCTGCTGGCCGCCAATTCGGCGCCGTGCTCGGCCCTTGCCAGCAGCGCCGCCGCCGACACGGACGCGATTATCGCGCAGAGCCTGGCAGAGATGCTGCGTGACGCCCGGGCCGTGATCTCCGACAACGAGGCTCTGATCAACAATCCCGAGCTCGGTGACAAGCATTTGACAGGCAAGGGGGTGCTGGCGGACGCCGTTAAGCGTTACCAAAAGACGACCGGTGTCGATCCGTCGACGATCGACCCGGCCTCGCGCGGTGGACAGTTGATGCGCGCGATGATGAACGCGGTGGTTGCGGTGATGGACGAAAATCAAATGACGATCAACGAGAAGGGGACCGGGTTCAAGGGCTTTATCCCGGCGGTATTCGGGCGCCTCGTCAGCGAAACTTTCAATAGCTTAGCAAAAGGCGAGGCTCAAATCAAGATTACCGCACCTCTGGATCTCGTGCGCAATCGCCGGGCGCTTCCCGACGCTTGGGAGACGAAGGTCATCAACACCAAGCTGCTCAGCCCCGATTGGCCACGCGGTCAACCCTATTCGGCCACCGTAGATTTCGACGGACGCATGGCGTATCGAATTGCCGTACCGGAATATTACACACAGTCCTGTCTTGCCTGCCATGGGACGCCAAAAGGCGCGCTCGACATTACCGGCTACCCAAAAGAGGGCCGCAAGTTAGGCGACCTCGGCGGCGTGATCAGCATCACGCTGTTTCGGTGAGGTCGCCGGCGTAGCGGGAACGCGATAATGACCCGGCTGACGATCCGAACCCGGCTCATTCTGCTGTCGAGCCTGCTCCTTCTGGTCCTGATCGGCACCAATTTCTATCTGAACCGCCAGCTCGCCGAGAATTCGGCGGCAATGGTCAGAGCAGCCGAACTGCTCGGCGTCATCGAGGAGGCGAACAGCGCGCAGATTGCCTTTGGCGAGATGCGCTATTGGATGACCGACCTCGCCGTCAGCATGCTGATGCTATCCGAACACAACGCCGCCGCGGCTCGCACCCGCATGGAGCAGGATCTCGATATGCTGGCCCGGCGCCGCCCGCATGCCGTCGCCGCGGTGCGCAGCGAACTGGCGCAATACCATCGCCTGGCTCGCAAAGCCGTCGACGAGTACACCGACGATCACCGGGTCATCGGCAACTCGCTGCTGGCGCAGGCGAGCGAACATAGCGTCGAGGTCGACCGATTGCTGAGCGCAATCGTCGCCGAGCAGACCCGCGAAACGATCGCTGCGCGCGAGCAGGCGGTCGCCGGAGCAGCGGCGGCCAAACGAGTGTCGCGCATCGTGGTCTCGGCCGCAGTGCTGGCCGGCGCCATTCTGACATTGCTGGTGCTGCGCTCGATCGCGATTCCGCTACGCCGTCTGGTCGCCGCCATGCGCGGCCTCAACGCCGGCAACCTCGCGGTGGCGATCCCCGCGGCCGGCAGCGACGAAATCGGCGCGATGGCGCGCACCTTGGCTGCCTTCCGCGACACGCTCGAGCAGCTACGCCTGACATTGGCGAGATTTGAGGCGCTGCGCGCGGTCGGGCGCGCCGTCGGCTCGACCCTCGATCTCGAGGCGGTTCTCGAACTGATCGTCGCGCGCGCCATCGAGTTCTCGCAGGCCGGCGCCGGGATGATCTACGAATTTGACGAGGCCACCCGGGAATTTCGCTTCAGTTTGAGCCATGGCGCCGAACCAGCATTGGCCGAGCGCCTGCAGGCGCAGCCCATCATCCTCGGCCGAAACGCCGGCGGCCCGCCGGCCCTCAGTGCTACTCCGGTGCAGGTGCCCGATCTGCTCGAGCCCCAAGGCATCGGCATTCCCGAGCTCGCGACCACCCTGGCAGGTCTGGGCTACCGCTCGCTGCTCGCTGTACCGCTGCTGCACGAGCAGACTATTCTCGGCGGACTGATCGTGGTTCGCCGCGAGCCCGGCAGCTTTTCGGACGAGATTGTCAGCTTGGTTGAGGCGTTCGCCGCTCAGTCCGCGCTCGCCGTGCGCAACGCCAAATTGTTCGAGGCTCAGCGCCGCCGCGAGAGCGACCTCCGCGCCGCTCATGACCAGCTCAAGGCGGCGCAGACGAATTTGATCCAGGCAGAAAAGATGGCGTCGCTTGGCCAGCTGACCGCCGGCATCGCCCATGAGATCAAGAATCCGCTCAACTTCGTCAATAACTTCGCCGAATTGTCGCGCGAATTGCTCGACGAACTGAAGGAAGCGATCGATTCGCCCTCCGGCGCGAATCGAGCCGAGGAGCTCGACGAGCTGATCGCCACCCTGAACGGCAACCTCGCCAAGATCGCCGAGCATGGCCGGCGCGCTGACGGCATCGTCAAGAGCATGCTGCTGCACTCGCGCGGCGACAGCGGCGAGCGGCGTCAGAGCGATCTCAACGCGCTGATCGAGGAGGCGCTCAATCTCGCCTATCACGGCGCTCGCGCGCAGGATCAGGGCTTCAACGTCACCCTGGAGCGCGATTTCGACCCGGATCTCGGTGCCGTCGAAACCGTCCCGCAGGACATCACCCGAGTGTTTCTGAACCTCTTTGCGAATGCGTTTTATGCCGTCAACAAACGCCGCCGTGAGGGTGGCGACCCAAGCTTTGCGCCGTTGCTAAGGATCACGACCGGCAATCGCGGCCACCAGATCGAGGTGCGAGTGCGCGACAACGGAACCGGCATGCCGCCCGAGGTGCGCGACAAGGCGTTCTCGCCGTTCTTTACGACCAAGCCGACCGGCGAAGGCACCGGCCTCGGCTTGTCGATCAGTTATGACATCGTGGTCCAGGAGCATGGCGGCACGATCGCCGTGGACAGCGAACCGGGCGAGTTCACCGAATTCACCATCCGGCTTCCCCGCAACCCGGCCACCGCCGCTGCCGCGGTCGCGACCGGGGCTGCCCTATGAGCCCGACCGGGCCGCTCGCTCACAGCGATGTCGAAATTATCGACGCGAGCACAGCGTTCGAGCGCTTTCTGCGGATCGACGTCTTCCGATTCCGCTATCGACTGTTTTCCGGCGGGTGGAGCGCGGTGCGCAGTTATGACGTGCTGCGGCGCGGTCAGGCCGTCGCCGTGGCGCTGTACGACCCTGATTGCGACATGGCCGTGCTGATCGAGCAATTCCGTCTGCCGGCGTTGCTGGCCGGGGCGTCGCCATGGCAGATCGAGGTGGTCGCCGGCCTGGTCGACGCCGACGAGGCGCCGGAAACCGTCGCGGTCCGCGAGACGCGCGAGGAAACCGGCCTTGCCCTCACCGGCGAGCTGATCCCGATCCAGCGCTATCTGCCGTCCTGCGGCGCCTCGGACGAGAGCGTTTTCCTGTTCTGCGCCCGGACCGATTCGACCGCCGCCGCCGGCCTGCACGGGTTGGTTCAGGAAGGCGAAGACATCCGTGTCGTGGTCAAGACTTTGGCCGAGATCGAAGCCCTGCTCGACGCCGGCGAGATCGAGAACGGGCATACCCTGGTCGCCCTCTACTGGCTGCTGGCCCACCGAGACCGTCTGCGCCGGAAGTGGGCGACAAAGTGATCATCGCGCCGAGAATTCCTTGAAGTGCTTCGACAGCGCCAAGCCCTGGCTTTGGTACGAGGAGCCGATGGCGCGGCCATAGAGCTTGTCGGGGCGGGCGATCAGCCGCTCGTAGACCAGCCGGCCGACGATCTGGCCGTGCTCGATCAAGAAGGGCACCTCGTGCGCGCGCACTTCGAGCACCGCGCGGCTGCCTTCTCCGCCGGTCTCAGCCATGCCAAAACCGGGATCAAAGAAACCCGCATAATGAACACGAAATTCACCTACCAGCGTATCATACGCCAGCATCTCTGCCGCTTGGTCTGTCGGTATGGCGACGGACTCGCGGGACGCCAGAATGTAAAAATCTTCCGGATCTAGCATTATTCCTTCTCCGCTTGCAAATACCAGATCCCAGAAATCTCCAACATCGTAGTAATTTATCTGATCGACGTCGATTACTGGCGTATGCTTTCGAGCTTTAAACCCCACGAAGCCACTCTGGAGAGTGCCGCTTACGTCAACGGTGACCGCTAGCCCCCCCTCGATTAATTCCCGACCGATAGGAGAACCGGGGGGCACTATACTGAAGCCGACCTCTTCGTGCAGCCGCCGCAACGCGGCGTTACTGGAAGTCGGCCTTCCTCGCCGTATCCGAAGTTGAACGAGGCGAGAACCCTTTCGGACGAGAATGCTGAACGATCGGGGCGATAGTTCCGCATAAAGTGGACCAGAGTAATTAGACTTGATGCTATCGAACTCAGTACCATAATCTATAATCACTCGTGCGAACACGTTGAGACGGCCAGTCGAACTCTTTGGATTAGCAGACCCCGAGGTACGATACCGCAGCGCTAGATGCTCCAGTAACGGCACAATATACACGCAATCCTTTTCGAGGACAGCGCCCTTACGCAAATCGAGAGTGTGTAGCGTCAACGTACGCAATTTTTCAGCAACTGTACGATCGGGACCAGGAAGAAAACTTGCGCGGACACGATAGGCGACGTTCCCGAGACGGAGATCGAGGCTGGCGGGCTGAAGCTGATCGTCAACGATCGATTCCAGCGACTGGATCTCGTGCGTTCGATCGATCGCGTCGCGCAACAATTGGTACGGCAAGATACCGGTTGCATGTTCAAGCTCCCTCGGTTCGGGCGGCGGAAATAGCTCCCCGGTAGAAGGCTCCGCTTCAGGCAGCGGGAACAGCGCGCCCGTCTGCGCTCCTCTCATCCAACAGTATCCTCCGATTGGCAGTAACCCGTTTTAAGCCAACGCAGCAGCATAGGAAACAATAGCACGGCTGTTGCGTCGGCGGTGGCTGCGCCCGATAGTCTGGGCGCGAGAGCGGGCGGACGGAGAGAGGTATGCAGATCCGCGAGGGCTTTGTTGGGACGGTCGGGAACACGCCGCTGATCAAGCTGCGGCGCGCCTCGGAGATGACCGGCTGCACGATTTTGGGCAAGGCCGAGTTTTTGAACCCGGGCGGGTCGGTCAAGGACCGGGCGGCATTGGCGATTATCACCGATGCCGAGGAGCGCGGGTTGTTACGGCCGGGCGGGGTCATCGTCGAGGGCACGGCGGGCAATACCGGCATCGGTCTGGCGCTGGTTGGCAATGCGCGGGGCTACCGCACGGTGATCGTCATGCCGGAGACGCAGAGCCAGGAAAAGAAGGACATGCTGCTGCTGTGCGGCGCCGATCTTCGTCTGGTGCCGGCGGCGCCCTATACCAACCCCAACAATTACGTGCGCTATTCCGGGCGGCTCGCCGACGAGATCGCGGCGAAGGAGCCGAACGGCGCGATCTGGGCCAACCAATTCGACAATCTCGCCAACCGCCGCGGCCATTATCAAACCACCGGCCCCGAGATCTGGGACCAGACCGGGGGCAAAATTGACGGCTTCACCTGCTCGGTCGGCACCGGCGGCACCTTGTCGGGGGTCGGCATCGCCCTCAAGGAGCGCAATCCGGCGGTCCAAATCTATCTGTCGGACTGCATGGGCTCGGGAATTTACAGCTGGTACGCGCGGCGCGAGTTCAAGCCGGAGGGCAATTCGATTACCGAGGGCATCGGCAACAATCGTGAGACCAAGAACCTCGAAGGCTTTGCGCCCGATGGGCAGTTCCAGATCACCGATGCTGAAATGCTGCCGGTGCTGTTCGATCTCGTGGTCGAGGAAGGGCTGATCCTCGGCGGGTCGACGGGGATCAACATCTGCGGCGCCATTCGCCTCGCACGGCTGCTTGGCCCCGGCCACACGATCGTGACCATCCTCTGTGATTCCGGGACGCGCTATCAGTCCAAACTGTTCAACCCGGCCTTTCTCAAAGAACGCGACCTGCCGATGCCGGCCTGGCTGGGGGCGTCGCAATGACCGGACTGTTATTTCGCGATGACGGGTATCTGCGGTCGTGCGCGGCGCGGGTCCTCGCCGCGGATGGGCGGGGCATTCGGCTCGACCGCACCGTGTTTTATCCGACCGGCGGCGGGCAGCCCGGCGACACCGGCGTGCTGCGGCTCGCCTCGGGTCTAGAGATCGCGATCGTCGATACGGTCAAAGGAGCGGCGGCGGACGAGGTCATCCATGTGCCGGCACCGGGCGCCGCGCTTCCCGAACCCGGGACCGAACTGACCGCCGAGATCGATTGGCAGCGGCGGCATCGGCTGATGCGTATGCACACCTGTCTGCACCTGCTGTGCAGCATCGTTCCGGGAGCGGTGACCGGCGGCCAGGTTGCAGATGGAAGGGGACGGCTCGATTTCGATGTGCCCGGTTCGAGCCTCGACAAGGAGGCGCTCGCCGCTCGGGTCAACGCGCTGATCGCCGAGGCCCACCCGGTGGGCGCGCGGTGGATCAGCGATGACGAACTCGCCGCCCAGCCGGAGCTGATCCGCACGATGTCGGTCAAGCCGCCAACCGGGATGGGACAGGTGCGGCTGATGGAAATCCCAGGGGTCGACTTGCAGCCCTGCGGCGGGACGCATGTCGGCAACACCGCCGAGATCGGCCCGATCGCGGTGACCAAGATCGAAAACAAGGGCAGACAGAACCGTCGCGTCATCATCGCCTTTGTCGTCTAGGGAGGAAAACCGCGCCATGCCCTATGCCAATCCCGAGGCGCTCGTCAGCGCCGATTGGCTCGCCGCGCATCTCAATGATCCGCATGTTCGGGTCGTCGACTGTTCGTTCAAACTGCCGGGTATCACGCCGACCGCACGGGCGGATTACCAGCATGGCCACATCCCGGGTGCGGTGTTTTTTGATATCGACGACATCGCCGAGCCCGGCACTTCCCTGCCGCATATGATCCCGTCCGACGAACTGTTCGCGCAAAAGATTGGCGCCCTCGGCATCGGCGATGATGACCGGGTCATCGTCTATGACGGCAACGGGCTGTCTTCGGCCGGGCGGGCATGGTGGATGCTGCGGCTGTTCGGCCATCGCGACGTGGCATTGCTCGACGGTGGGCTGCCGAAATGGAGGGCCGAGGGCCGGCCGGTCGATACCGCGATCCCTAAACCGGAGCCGCGGCATTTTACCGCGCGGTTCGAACCGAGGCTGGTCCGCGATAAGACGGCGTTGCTCGGCAACCTCGCGACCCGGCGAGAGCAAGTCGTTGACGCCCGCGCCGCTGGCCGGTTCGACGGCACCACCGCGGAAACCCGGCCCGGCCTGCGCAGCGGCCATATCCCGGGCAGCCGCAGCCTGCCCTACGAGCAGATGACTGACCCCGCCACCCGGCAATTGCGCAGCGCCGAGCAGTTGACGGACTTGTTCCGCGAGGCCGGTGTGGCGCTCGATCGCCCGGTAGTGACCAGCTGCGGCTCGGGCGTCACCGCCTGCGCACTGGCCTTCGCCTTGCACCTGATCGGCCATCCGGGGGCGGCGGTCTATGACGGTTCGTGGTCGGAATGGGGGCTGCCCGGTGATACCCCGGTCGAGACCGGCCCTGCGGGAAAGGTCTGATCCGGTGCTGCTACACGACACGATCACCTATCTGGAAATGCTGGCGCGCCCGGTATCGGGGCGGGCGCCGACGCCGGGGGGCAGACTCGCGCTGATGCGCGTTGAAAACTGCACCCTCTCGTTTTACCGCTATATCTACGACGCGGTCGGCGAACCGTGGCTGTGGTTCGAGCGCCGGCTGTTTGGCGACGCCGCATTAGCCCAGCTGATCAACAAGCCGACGATCGAGATCTTTGTCCTCTATGTCGGCGGCGTGCCGGCCGGCTTTTTCGAGCTCGACACCACCGAACCACGCGAAACCAAATTGTGCTATTTTGGGCTGGTCCCCGATTTTATCGGCCGCGGCTACGGCGCCTACATGCTGCAGGCGGCGATCGACCGGGCATGGACCGCGCGGCCGATCGGCCGCTTCTGGCTGCACACCTCGACCTATGACCATCCGAAGGCCCTGGCGGTCTATCAGCGTGCCGGATTTGCGGTCTATGCCCGCCGCCCGGTGTCGTTCGAAGACCCGCGGCTGCATGGCATCCTGCCCCGCACCCTCGCCCACCGGCTGCTGCCACCCTTGGACGGGATCTAGCCCGGCATTCCGGAACGGGTTAGAGTCTCCTCATTGCCCCAGGGGAGCCGTTCATGAGTAATCCCGCCGATACGCCGGCGCTCGCGCATGCGGCGACGCGGCGTTCACGGCGGGTGTCGGTGATCTGGCTGATCCCGCTGGTCGCGGTCGCAATCGGCGTGTGGCTCGCCTGGGACACCCTGTCGAAAGAGGGGCCGACGATCACCGTCACCTTCGACACCGCCGAGGGGCTGCAGGCCGGCCAGTCACAGCTCAAATTCAAGGACATCGTCTTTGGCACGGTCAAGAGTCTGGAACTCTCTCCCGACCACAATCACGTCGTTGTGTCCATCGCCACAACCCGGCAGGCCGAGCCGCTGTTGACTGACAAGACGGTGTTCTGGGTGGTCAAGCCGCGCCTATTCGCCGGCGCCGTCTCCGGTCTCGAGACCCTGCTGTCGGGCAGCTATGTCAGCATGCTTCCCGGCGCAACCGCCGGCAAGGAGCAACTGCATTTTACCGGGCGCGAGGACCCGCCGATCCTCAGCACCCATGTTCCGGGCCGCATCTTTTACCTGAAGGCCAAGCGGCTGGGGTCGATCTCACTTGGCTCACCGATCTTCTTTCGCGACCTCAGCGTCGGCGAGGTGCTCGGCTGGGACATCGCCGACATGGCCGACTACGTCACCATCCACGCCTTTGTTCGCGCCCCGTACGACACTTATGTGCATGACGATACCCGGTTCTGGAACGCCTCGGGGCTGTCAATCAAGCTCGCCGGGACCGGGATCGACGTCCAACTCGAATCCCTGCGCGCCCTTATCCTTGGCGGCATCGCCTTCGACACCCCGCCCTCGGAAAACCATGTCGAGCAGGCGAGCCTGGAAAACCATGTATTCCCGTTGTTCTCTGATCGCGATATTGCGCAGGCCGCGTCCTATACCCGCAAGATCCCGGTGATATCGTACTTCCCAGGCTCGGTTAGCGGGCTGGGGCCCGGCTCGCCAGTCACGATGCACGGGCTCGTGGTCGGCCATGTCACCGATGTGCGGCTCGCCTATGACCGGGTCAAGGACATGGTCGTGGCGCCGGTTCGCTTCGAGGTCGAGCCCGAACGCATCGTTGGCGTCGGCGTCAGAGTGTTCAAGAACTCGACGGAAGCTGTCGATGCGCTGCTCAAGAAGGGATTGCGAGCGACCGTGCAGAGCGCCAGCCTGATTACCGGGCAACAGCAGGTGGCGCTCGATTTCCTCCACGACGCACCGCCGGTCCAGGTCACGATGAAGGATGGGGATTTTGTCTTGCCGACCGCGCCGGGCGGCGGTTTCTCCGGACTTCAGGCCTCAGCCAATGACCTGCTCGACAAGGTCAACACGATCCCATTCGATCAAATCGGCAAAAATCTCGACGGCATCCTGAAATCGGTCAACGATCTCGCCAGCGGCCCGCAGATGCAGAAGGCGCTGACCCAGCTCGCCGGTACGATCGCGGTGGTCGAGCAGGTGACCAAGCATGTCGACGCCGGTACCGCCCCGGCCTTGAAGCAATTGCCGGAAATGGCCAGCCAATTGCAAAAGACCGTGACCAATGCCAACAAGCTGCTGTTGTCGGTGGACAGCGGCTATGGCGACAACACCCGGTTCAGCCGCAACCTGGAACGGCTGCTGGCGCAGCTCAACGATGCGGTGGGCTCGATCCGCTCGCTCGCCGATCTGCTGGCGCGCCATCCCGAGGCGCTGATCAAGGGCCGGCCCGCAGGGGGCGTCGAATGAGGCGGGGGCTTAGAGCCTTTCGCCTCGCCGCGCTGGCGGTGGCCGCGGCGCTCGTCGCCTGCGCCTCACCCGATCCGGCGCTCTATACCCTGGCGCCTGCCGCGGGCGCGAGGCAAAGCGGCGGACCTCGGGTCGTACTGGTGCAGCAGATCGCGATCGCGCATTACCTCGAACGCTCGCAGATCGTGCGCTCGTCGGAAAACTATCGGCTCGACGTGATGTCGAACGATTGGTGGGGCGAACCGCTTGGTGCGATGCTCGGTCGGATCCTGATCGAGGAACTGGGCCAGCGCCTGCCGCAAAGCACGGTCATCGCCGATAATGGGGCGGTGTCGGCCCGGCCAAATGCGACGGTCGAACTAAACATCCAGCGGCTCGACGAGGACGCTTCCGGCAATGTCGTCCTGCAAGGCCAGGCCGCGGTGCGCTTCACCGGGCAAAGCCAGCCGTCGCTGCGCAGCTTCCGCTTTAGCGTGCCGCCGCCGGCGCCGGGCGTACCGGGCGAGGTTGCGGCGATCAGCATCGCTCTCGGCCGGGTCGCCGACGGCATCGCGCCGATGCTCGCTCAGGGGGCGAACCCCGGGTGAAGCGCCCGAAGGCATTTTCCTCGGGCATGCCGGCAACCCTGCCGCAACTGCGCGAATGCCCGGGTTGCGGGCTGTTTCAGATGGTGCCGGCGCTGATCCCCGGCACCACCGCGCAATGCGCCCGCTGCCCGACGACATTGCGCCGTGCTTCGGCCCATCGCCTCGACCACATTATCGCGCTGACCGTGGCGGCATTGGTGCTGCTGACCGTCATGTGCGCCAGCAGCTTGATGAGCGTCCAGACCGCCGGCATCCGCCACGTCGCCGATCTCTTCTCGGGGCCGGACGAGCTGGTTCGGCAGAACATGGCCCCATTAGCCGCAGTCGTTCTGTTCGTAACCGTGCTGGCGCCGTTCGGCAGGATGGCTGGCATGGCCTACGTCTTGATCCGGGCGCATGAGCCAAGCCCGCCGCGCCATCTGCGCCGCGTCTTCGCGTTGGCCGAAAAGCTGCGGCCGTGGTCGATGATCGAGGTGTTCGTGCTCGGCGTCTTTGTCGCCTATGTCAAGCTAGGTGGCCTGGTCGAGATCGGGCTGCAGACCGGCGTCTATGCGCTCCTGGCTCTGACGATCGTTCTGGTATGGCTCGATTCTGCGCTCGACCGCGAAAAGGTCTGGGAGCGGCTCGACCAGCAGGACCAGCCGGACACCATACCGAACCCGATAGCGGCTGCGGTCGGTTGCGAGACCTGCGGCCTGGTCAGCCTGCCGCGACCCCACGACCCGCGTTGCCCGCGCTGCGAAAGCAAGCTTCATCCGCGTCGGCCGGACAGCATGGCGCGGACCTGGGCCTTGGTCATCGCCGCCGCGATCCTCTACATTCCGGCCAATTATTATCCGGTCCTGACCGTGGTGCAGCTCGGCGCCGACCAGCCGAGCTCGATTCTCGGCGGCGTCAAGGAACTGATCGAAACCCGCGAGTACCCGCTCGCCGCACTGGTTTTCTTTGCTAGCATCCTCGTGCCGGTACTGAAGCTGGTCGGCCTCTCGACCATGATGATCGCTACCCAGACCGGCCGTGCCGAATGGCTGCGCGACCGCACCCGGCTTTATCATATCGTGCGCTTTATCGGCCGCTGGTCGATGATCGACATCTTCATGGAATCGCTGCTGGGGGCGTTGGTTACCTTTGGCTCGGTGATTACGATCCAGCCCGGCGTTGGCGCGCTCGCCTTTTGCGCCGTCGTGGTGCTGACCATGTTCGCCGCCGAGACCTTCGACCCCCGGCTGATGTGGGATTCGGCGGCCCCGTGGCGGGAGCCCTTGGCAGCGGGCCGGCGCGATCGGCCATTGACAGCGGTCGGACGCCAAGCCGCTATTGCGCCCCAACGATCAAGCTCGGGACACCCTTATGGCTGATGGGAAACGGCCGGCCCCGGTGGCCGCGGCACGGCAACTGGCGGAGATGATCGCCGCCGCCGCCGCCGAGACCGAGCGCAACCGGCGGATCCCGAAAGAGGTCCTCGACCAGCTGCACGAAGCGCGGCTGTTCCGTATGCTTTATCCGCGCTCGGTCGGCGGCGACGAGATCGAGCCCGGCGCCTATGTGCTGGCGATCGGGGAGCTGGCGCGGGCGGACGGTTCGGTCGGCTGGTGCGCTTCGATCGCCAACAGCATCGGGCTGTTCGCCCCGTATCTCAGCCTGGAAGCGGCGCGCAAGGTTTTTGGCGATCCGTGCGCGACCTGCGCCTGGGGCCCGCCCAACGATTCGCCGGGAATCGCGGTGCCGGGCGGCTATCGCATCACCGGGCGCTGGGATTTCGCCAGCGGCTGCCGCCATGCCAGCTGGATGGGCGCGCACGGCACCGTGATCGAGCCGGACGGCTCGCTGCGCCTCAACAATTCCGGCCGGCCGACGATCCGCACCTGGCTGTTTCCGGCCGAACAGGCGACCCTGCTCGACAATTGGCAGCCGATCGGACTGCGCGGCACGGCGTCCGAATCCTACACGGTCAAGGATTTGTTCGTGCCCGAGGAATTCACCGGCACGCGCGAGGACCCGACCTTGCGCCGCGACCGCGGGAAGCTTTACGCCTTCCCGCAGCAGACCCTCTATTCCATCGGGATCGCCAGCGTCGCCTTGGGTATCGCCCGCGGCATGCTCGAAGCCTTTATCGAGCTGGCTCTGAGAAAGACTCCGCGCGGCACCGGCCGGCTCGCCGACAACGCGGTGATCCAGGCCGAGATCGCCCGCGCCGAGGCCAAGCTCGGTTCGGCCCGCACCTATCTCGTCGACACCGTGCGCGACATTTACGCCGACGCCGACGATATCGCCCCGATTGATGTGGGCGAACGGGCTCGGGCGCGGCTCGCCGGCAGCCACGCGGTCTCGAGCGCGGTCGCGGTCGCCGACTGGACCTACAAGGCCGCCGGGGTCGATGCGATCTTCCCCGGCAGCCCGTTCGAGCGGCGCTTTCGCGACATCCATACCGTCTCGCAACAGATTCAGTCGCGCGACGCCCATTACGAGACCGTCGGCCAGGTCCTCCTCGGCAACCCGCCCGAGGTATTTTTGTAGTCGCCCGTGCTTTCGCGGCTTGGCTAGGCGCTGCCGCCTTCGACCGCATAGCCCTCGGCGCGCCAGCGCAGCATCCCGCCGGACAGATTGGCGACATCGCCAAACCCGGCCTCGCGCAGAATGACCGTCGCCTGCGCCGAGCGGCTGCCGGCGCGACACACCGCGACGATCGGGCGGTCCTTTGCCAGTTCCTCGGCGCGCTCGGCCAAGACGCCCAGCGGGATCATCACGGCGCCGCGAATGTGGCCGAGCGGACCGGTGAATTCCTCGGGTTCGCGCACGTCGAGGATCTGCACTGCGCTCGCATGTTCTTCGAGCCCGTGCGGGTCGATTTCCCAGATGCCGGCAAAACTGTAGCGCAAGTGCGCCCAGCGCGGCGCCGCAGTGGCCTCGACCTCGTTGTCGGGACGGCCGCATTTGAGGTTGGCCGGAACCGCGACATCGAGTTTTTTCGGATGCGCCAAGCGGAGATTGCTCATATAGCCGGTGAAATCGGCTTCGCCGGTCTCACCCCCGAGGCGCGGGTTGAAATGCCGCTCCTCGCCGACGCTGGTAACCGTCAGACCGCGATAATCATGCGCCGGATAGAGCAGGCAATTCTCCGGCAGGGTGAAGATCTGCTGGTGCACCGAGCGGTACATCGCGTGCGGATCGCCCTGCTGGAAATCGGTACGCCCGCTGCCCCGGATCAAGAGGCAATCGCCGGTAAAGGCCATGCTGCGATCGTCGAGCACATAAGTCAGACACCCATTGGTATGACCGGGCGTCTTGCGCACCTGCAAATTGTGCGCGCCAAAGGCGATCACATCGTCCGGCACCAGATAGCGGTCGGCTCCCTCGGCTCCGCTGTCGGCCGAGAGCGCGATGCGGCACCCGGTCTGCTGGCGCAACAGCCAGGCGCCAGTCACATGATCAGCATGAACATGGGTTTCGAGCGTATAAAGGAGCTGCAGGCCGAGTTCGCCGATCAACGCCGCATCGCGCCTCACCTGCTCGAATACCGGGTCGATCAGGACCGCCGCGCCGCTTTTTCCGTCGGCGAGGAGGTAGGTATAGGTCGAGGAGGACGGATCGAATAATTGTCGGAAAACCAGCATTGCCGACTCCGGTGATGCGCCGATATGCGGACGTATTCTACGGCCTCTGTCGCAGAAAAGGGAGGGCGATGCCAGGAGCTGGCTCGACCCACCCCACGCACTACCCGCTTTGCGATCAATGCACCGGGCCGGGTTTGGCTTCGCGGAACGGGGTGTTGGTCTCGGCGAGCCGGCGCAACAGGGCCGAAGGGCTCCAGCGTTCGCCATAGCGCTGATGCCAGGCGGCGATCTGGCGGTAGACCTCGGCGACGCCGATGCCGTCGGCCCAGTACATCAGCCCGCCGCGATAACGCGGAAAGCCGAAGCCGTTCAGCCACATCACATCGATGTCGCTGGCCCGGTAGGCCTTGCCCTCTTCGAGGATCTTGCAGGCTTCGTTGACCGAGGCGAACAGTAGCCGGCGCAGGATCTCCTCGTCGCCAAAGGTCCGCTGCGCAATGCCGAGCTCGGCCGCCTTTTCCTTGATGATGCGCGCGACCTCGGGATCGGGGTGCGGGGTGCGGTCGCCCTTTTCATAGCGGAACCAGCCGGCCCCACTCTTCTGGCCGAGCCGCCCGATCTCGACCAGATGATCGGCGATCGGCAACGTGCGGTAATTCGGGTTCTGCGCAAGGCGACGCTTGCGGCCGTCATAGCTGATGTCGAGACCCGACAGGTCGGAGGTCGCGAACGGCCCGATCGGATAGCCGAAATCGACCATGACCTTGTCGACCTGTTCGGGGAGCGCGCCCTCCTCGACCAGGATCACCATTTCGGTGCTGAACGGACCGCGGCTGCGGTTGGCGACGAAACCGTCGCAATTGCCGGCCATGGCGCTGACCTTGCCGATCTTGCGGCCGAGATCCATCGCCGTCATCAGGGTGTCGGGGGCGCTCTTTGCGCCGCGCACTACCTCGAACAACTTCATGACATTGGCCGGGGCAAAGAAATGGGTGCCGGCAACGTCCTGCGGCCGCTTCGTCGCATTGGCCATGATGTCGATGTCGATGCCCGAGGTGTTCGAGAACAGCAAGGCACCCGGCTTCATAATCTGATCCAGCTTGGCGAAGACCTCCTGCTTGACCGGGATGCGCTCGAAAACCGCTTCGATCACCACATCGCACTGGGCGATGTCGTCGTAGCTGCCGACCCCTTCGATCAGGCCGAGCCGACGCTCCATTTCCGCCTCTGACAGGCTGCCGCGCTTGACGCTGGTCTGGTAATTGGCGCGGATGCGAGCCAAGCCGCGGGCGAGCGCGTCTTCGTCGACTTCGAGCAATTTCACCGGAAAGCCGAACTCGGCAAAGCTCATCGAAATGCCGCCGCCCATCGTCCCGGCGCCGACGATGGCCGCGGTCTTGATCGGGCGCAGCGGCGTGTCGCGCGGGATGTCGGGCAGCCGCGCCACCTCGCGCTCGGCGAAGAAGGCGTAGCGCAGGGCGCGCGCCTCGGCCGAGTTTTCGAGTTCGTTGAACAATTCGCGCTCGCGCCTGACCCCGTCATCGAACGGCAGATTGCAAGCCGCCTCGACCGCCTCGATGCAGTGATAGGGCGCCTTTTGGTTGCGCGCGCGCCGGGCGATCGATTTGCGCATGGCCTCGAACAGGCCGGGATCGGCCTTGGCCTCGCCGAGCCGCTCGTCATGGTCGCGGATGCGCGGCAACGGCCTGATATCGGCGACCCGGCGCGCCATCGCGATCGCGGCCTGACGCAAATCGGCGCCCTCCTCGACCAGTTCGTCGATGATGCCGAGGCGTTTTGCCTCCTCCGCCGGCACATGGCGGCCGCTGACGATCATTTCGAGCGCCGCTTTGGGACCGATCAGCCGCGGCAGCCGCTGGGTCCCGCCGCTTCCCGGCAAGATGCCGATCAGCACTTCGGGCAACCCGACCTTGGCGCTCGGCACGGCAATGCGATAGTTGGAGGCGAGCGCGATCTCGAAACCGCCGCCCAACGCGTAGCCATGGATCGCGGCGACCATCGGCTTCTGGCTGGCGTCGAGCGCGTCGTGCGCCCGCTTTCCCAGCACCGGCGGCGGGCGGTTGCCGAAAGTGCGGATATCGGCTCCGGCGATAAAGCTGCGGCCGGCGCCGATCAGCACCAGCGCCCGGATCGCCGGGTCGGCATTACCGCGCTCGACATTCTCGATGATTCCCTCGGGCACCCCCGGGGAAAGCGCGTTGACCGGCGGGTTGTCGATTGTGATGACGCCGATGCCGTCCTCGTTGTCGAAGCGCACCAGTTTGCCTTCGGCCATGTCGTCTCCTCCGCTGTAGCGCCCGGATCGAGGTGAGTGGCGGTGTGGGATTGCTCAGGCGGCGATTTTTTCGAGCTTGTGCAGGACCCGGATGCGCTTTGGCGGCGGCCCCTTTGAGAACCGCCCCCAGCTGCGACCGGACAACTCGCCGACAAAGATGTTGCCGTGCTGGTCGACGGCGATGCCATGCGGCGAGGTGAAATGGCCCGGCTCCAGTCCGGCATGCATCTTGCCGAGCCGCGCCAATACCTGACCCTTATGGGTATGGATGCTGACCCGCGGCCCGATATTCGGCCAGTCGCGGTTGATTTCGCCGGAAGGGCCGCCCTCGCCGATATACAGCAGCGGATCGCGTCCCAACGCCATGCACATGCCGTTTGGCCGGTGCAGATTGTTCCATTGGGTCTCGAACCTGCCGTTGCCGTCGAATACCTGGACCCGGTGGTTTTCCCGGTCGGCGACATAGAGCCAGCCATCGGGATCGCAGCAGATATTGTGCGGCACGTTGAACTGGCCGGGATCGGTGCCGGGCTCGCCCCACGACATCAGCAATTTGCCGTCCAGGGTGTATTTGTGGATCCGCGCATTGCCATAGCCGTCCGAGACATAGAGCTCGCCCTTTGGCGACAACGCCGTGTGGGTGCAGCGGTGGAACGGCTGGCCGCTCATATAGGGTTTGGGGTCGCCCGGAACGCCGAGGGTCATCAGCACTTTGCCGTCGAGGGTGCAGTGGCGCACCGTGTGGTCGCCATCGTCGGTCAACCAGATCGTGTCGTCCGGCCCCATGTGGACGCCATGCGGGCGGGAGAAGACGCCTTCGCCCCAGGAGCGCAGGAAATTGCCCTCGGCGTCGAACACCGCGACCGGGTGCTCGCCGCGATTGAAGGCGTAAACCCGATTTTGAGCATCGACGCCGACCGCGGCGACATCGCCGAGGATGATCTCGTCCGGCACTTTCGCCCAATCCTCGCGGACCGCAAAGCTGTACTGGCCGCTGCCGAGCTGAACCGCCATGCGTTCTCTCCCCAATCACGCGGATTTCGCCTGACCGCCATCATAAGACCGCCGGGACGGCCAAGGCGAGCGGCACATAGCATGCATTTCTATAGCGCCAGCGGCGCGTCGATCGTACGATGCCGGCCTCAGACGTCTCGTCCGCCAACCTTGCGGAGGAGCAACAGGAGCCCGTGATGCAAGAAAAGCTGATATCCGGCGACAATCACATCGACCTGACCTATTGCCCGCCCGATCTGTGGTCGTCGGAGGCGCCGCAGAAATGGAAGCGGATGGCGCCGCGGGTCGAGGAGATGGAGGACGGCCTGCACTGGTTTGTCGACGACCAGGACAAGGGCATGTGGAACGGCGTCGGGCCCGGCTTTCTCAAGTATCAGCGCGGGATGTTCAATCATATCGACGAGATGAAGGATCTGGGCTTCGAATGGGGCAACGGACCGAGCGCCAAGCCGCGGCCGACCACGCCCGAACTGCGCCTCGCCGATCTCGACCGCGACGGGCTCGACGCCGAGGTGGTCTATGGCTGCCTGATGATCAACGACCTGATCGCCGATGCGCCGATGCGCGCCTGGGCCGACAAGACCTATAACGACTGGGTCGCCGATTTCGCCAAGCGCGCCGATCCGAACCGGGTCTATCCGCTGGCGATCATCCCCAACACCGACCCGATCGAAGCCGCGGCCGAAGTGCGGCGCTGCGCCAAGCTGGGGCTGCGCGGCGGCGACCTCGCCTTCAAGCGGATGACCCCGCCGCTTTATACCGATGGGTGGGATCCGCTGTGGCAGGCCGCGGCCGAGTGCCGCTTTCCGATCTCGTTCCACTCGACCGGGTTCAAGGCGTTGCGCGCGCCCGACTCGCCGGAGCAGGAGCAGAAGTATTTCACCCAATGGCGGCTGGTGCGCTCGGCGCTGTTCCAGCTCGATACGATGGAAGTGCTGGTCTCGCTGCTGGCCTCGGGAGCTTGCGAGAGATATCCCGACTTCAACTTTGTCCTCGGCGAGTTGGGGGTGACCTGGCTGCCCTATGTCTTCGACCGGCTCGACACCGAATATGCCGACCGCGGGCGCAGCCTCGGGTTCAAGCTCAAACCCAGCGACTATTTCCGCCGCCAGGGCTATGTCACCTATCAGCAGGACCAGTTTCTGGAGCCGATCATCCCGCTGATCGGCGAAGACAACATCATCTGGGGCGCGGACTATCCGCATCCTGACTGCATCTGGCCGGGCTCACGCGCGACGCTCGACCGCAACCTCGCCGAGATCTCGCCCAGCGTACGCCGCAAGATCACCAGCGAGAACGTGACCCGGCTCTATCAGCTGCACCAGTAACGTCCGCCCCGGAGAGGCGGCGCCCTCGCGCCGCCTTTTCTTTCCCGGAGATCGTCACCCGCTCCGTTGGGCCTTGCCCAGACTCTGGCATCCCCTGTCTCCCTTTCGCGATGCGAAAGCGGGAATGGGGGTTGGCGCTAAGCCTCGGTTGCGGTGGTCGGGTCGATCATGCGGCGGATTTCAGTGACCTTGTTGGCCGGGAAGCCGCTAAGCCGCGCGTGCTCGTGGATGATTGCCTCGTCCTTGGCGAGGTAGACGCAAAAGGTCTTGTCGCCGGCGACGTAGCTCTCGACCCATTGGATGTCAGGACCGAGTTCCTTCAGGGTCGCGTTCGATTTCTGCGCCGCCTCTTTCAGGGCCTGGCGTTCGGCGCTGCCGATCGCCGGCAATTCGCGCTCGATGATGTATTTGCGCATGATCTCCTCCCGCTGTTGCTCTCGCCGATGGTGGCAGATCGAGCCGGAGGGGTAAAGCGCATCCGCGCGCCGAAGTCATATTCAGTTAAGGTTGGGCGAATCGACGGCAATCGGCCCGGCTACCAGAAATCAGGCGGTCGCCGGCGCGGCGTCGTCGATCGTCAGCTGCACCGCATCGCCGCCGCGCCAAGTGTCGCGGCGCAGATGGCCGGCGAGGTGGATCGCCGCACCTCGGGTATCGGCGAGAAAATGGCCGAGCGGCGTCTCGGCGGCGCGGAAAGCGATCGCCGGCAGCCGCGCACCATCGAGCGGATCGGCCAGGGTGCAGCGCAGATGGGCATTCCCGACCAACTCGGCATGAGCGACGCGCAGTGCGGGAAAGACGAAGCGCGGCTCGGGATTGGCGGCGCCGAACGGCGCCAGCCGGTCGATATGGCCGATCAGCTCTCGCTGCGCCGCCCCCGCCGAGAGCGCGCCGTCGATGCTGAGTTCGGGAACCAGGGTCTCCCGGTCGAGCCCGTGGCCCAGCCGCTCGATCAGAAATTCCCGCAGCGCGTCGAGCTTATCCGCCGCCACCGTAAACCCGGCCGCCATAGCGTGGCCGCCGCCATTGATCAAGAGCCCGGCCTGGCGCGCCGCGATCACCGCCGGTCCGAGCGGGACACCGACGATCGAACGGCCGGAACCGCGACCGATGCCGTCGGCCAGAGCGACGACCAAGGCCGGACGCCCGTAGCGCTCCTTGAGCCGGGCGGCGACAATGCCGATCACGCCGGGATGCCAATCGGCCGCGGCGGCAAAAGTCAGAACCGGGGATTGCGGCTCCGCTTCGACCAGCGCGATGGCTGTCGCCACGGTGCGGGCTTCGATTTCCCGGCGCTGGCAATTGTAGCCGTCAAGACGTTGCGCCAATTCGGCGGCGAGCGCCGGGTCATCGGTGGCCAGCAACCTCGCGCCGAGATCGGCGGCGCCAACCCGGCCGCCGGCATTGACCCGCGGGCCGAGCAGAAACCCGAGATGGTAGGCGTCGAGCGGCTCCTTGACCCCGGCGATCGCGGCCAGCGCCGCCATGCCCGGATTGCCGCCGCGCCGCGCCACCTTGATCCCCTGCGCGACCAGCGCCCGGTTCAATCCGACCAGGGGAACGACATCGCACACCGTGCCCAGCGCCACCAGGTCGAGCCAGCCGAGCAGGTCGGGCTCGGCGCGGATGCCGCCATACCAGCCGGCCCGGCGCAGCGCGCGATTGACCGCGACAACCAGCAGAAAGGCGAGGCCGACCGCCGCCAGGGCGCCATGCGGGCTGTCCTCGTCGAGCCGGTTCGGATTGATCACCGCCGCGGCGCGGGGCAGCAGCGGCTCGGCGACGTGATGATCGACGACAATGATGTCGAGCCCGTTTTCGGCGGCTTCGGCGAGCGGCAGATGGGCGGTGGTGCCGCAATCGACGGTGACGACGACCCGCGCGCCCTCCGCGCGCAGGCGCCGCAGGGCGGCGCTGTTGGGGCCATAGCCTTCGCGCAGGCGGTCGGGGACGTAGATTCGGGTGCGGACGCCGATCGCCGCGAAAAACCGGGCGAGAAGCGCCGCGGAGGTGGCGCCGTCGACATCGTAATCGGCGAAAATGGCGATGGTTTCGCCGTCGCCGACGGCGCGGACGAGGCGTGCGGCGGCGACTTCCATATCGCGCAGATGCGAGGGGTCCGGCAGCTGATCGCGCAGTCGGGGAGCGAGAAACCCCGGGGCATGATCGAGATCGACGCCGCGCTGGGCCAATAGCCGCCCGACGATCTCGGGCAGCGTCAGCCGCTCGGCAATTTCCTGCCCAACCCGCGCAGCGCCGCTGCGCCAGCGCCAGCGCCGGCCGCTTACCGACCGCTCGACCCCCAACACATTGGTGGGAAGGGCGGCGCCCCCCGCGCCGTCCATCATCCCGCCTCAGCGGGCGAACGGGGCGAAGCTCTGCTTGCGGGTAAAGTCGTGATGGGCCTCGACATAGCGCACGGTGCCGGTTTTCGAGCGCATCACCACCGAATGGGTGAACGCGCCAATGTGAGTGCGGCGCACGCCCCTGAGCATGGTGCCATTGGTGACCCCGGTCGCGGCGAACATCACGTCGCCCGAGGCCAGATCCAACAATTTGTATTTGCGGTCGAGATCGGCGATCCCGATTTTCCGGGCGCGACCGCGCTCGTCGTCATTACGGAATAACAGGCGCCCCTGCATCTGGCCGCCGATGCAGCGCAACGCCGCCGCCGCGAGAACCCCTTCGGGTGCACCACCCGAGCCGACATACATGTCGATCCCGGTCTCCGGGCTCGAGGTGGCGATTACGCCGCTGACGTCGCCGTCCGAGATCAAGGCGATGCGGGCGCCGGCCTCGCGCACCCTGGCGATCAGTTCGGCATGGCGCGGCCGGTCGAGGATGCAGACGACGAGATCGGCGACCTCGGCCTTTTTCGCGCGCGCCAGGTTTTTCAGATTGATCGCCGGCTGCTCGTCGAGATCGACAAGGTCATCGGGCAGCCCGCCGCCGACCGCGATCTTGTCCATATAGACGTCGGGGGCGTAGAGGAAATGCCCGGCATCGGCCATCGCGATCACGGCGAGCGCGTTGGCGCCGCCCTTGGCGGTGATCGTGGTGCCTTCGAGCGGGTCGAGGGCGATATCGATCGGCGGGCCATTGCCGGTGCCGACCTTTTCGCCGATGAACAGCATCGGCGCCTCGTCGCGCTCGCCTTCGCCGATGACGACAGTGCCGTCGATCGCCAGGCTGTTCAACGCCTCGCGCATCGCATCGACGGCGGCCTGGTCGGCGGCTTTCTCGTCGCCGCGCCCCATCAGGCGCGAGGCCGAGAGCGCCGCGGCCTCGGTCACCCGGACGGCTTCCAATGCCAGGTTGCGATCCATCTTCGAGGTTTCGGGCATGGCGTTCCTCCTCGGCGCTGTTAACCGGCGATTGCTCTTCAGAAATCTTCGATACGGATCATGCGCGGCGGTTCGAGCACGGTGTCGAGAGCTTCGATTCTGGCCAAGGCGCGACGCATCGCTGCCTCGACGGTGACATGGGTGGTCAGCACCACTGGCACCGCCTCGCCCGGCGCCCGCCCGCGCTGGATCATCGATTCCATCGACACTTCCTCGTCGCGCAACGCGGCGGCGACATCGGCGATGACACCCGGCCGATCCACCACCATCAGCCGGATGTAATAGGCGCTTTGGTGTCGCTCGATCGGCACGCCGGGAAGCGCGCGCAATTCGGCGGCCGGGATCCCGAGGGGGAACGCCCGGCGCCCGGCGGCAATATCGACGAGGTCGGCGGCGACGGCCGAGGCGGTCGGGAATGCGCCGGCGCCGCGCCCCTGCAGCACCACCCGGCCAACGAAATCACCCTCGGCGACGACCGCGTTATAGACGCCCTCGACCGCGGCGATCGGGGTCGCCCGCGGCACCATGCAAGGGTGAACGCGCTGCTCGAGGCCGTCTTCGGTCAGCCGGGCGATGCCGAGCAGCTTGATGCGGTAGCCGAGCTCTTCGGCGAAATTGATATCGAGCCGCGAGACATGGCGGATCCCTTCGGCATAGACCCCGGCGAGATCGACCGGGCGGCCGAAGCCGACGCTGGCCAGGATCGCCAGCTTGTGGGCGGCGTCTACGCCGTCGATATCGAAGCTCGGGTCGGCCTCGGCATAACCGAGCTTCTGCGCCTCGGCGAGCACTTCGGCGAACTCGCGGCCAGTCTCGCGCATCGTTGTCAGGATGTAGTTCGAGGTGCCGTTGAGGATACCGTAGACGCGTTCGAGGCGGTTGCCGGCGAGCCCCTCGCGCAAGGCCTTGATCACCGGGATGCCGCCAGCGACCGAAGCCTCGAACGACAGCGCCAGGCCCTGCGCTTCGGCGCGCGCCGCGAGCCTCGTCCCATCATGCGCCATCAGCGCCTTGTTGGCGGTGACGACGTGCTTGCCATGGTCAAGTGCGGCGTCGATGACCTGGCGGGCGATCCCGTCGGCGCCGCCGATCAATTCGACCACGACGTCGATTTCGGGGTCCGCGGCCATCGCCGCGGCGTCCTCGTACCAGCGCGCCGCCGACAGTTCGACGCCGCGGTCGCGGCGCCGATCGCGCGCCGAAACCGCGCTGACGACGATGCGGCGGCCGCCGCGCTCGGCCAAGAGCTCGGCTTGGTCCTGCAGCAATTTGAGGGTGCCGGCACCAACCGTGCCGAGACCCGCGATGGCGATCTTCAACGGCGGCTTCACGATCCCGGCAACCTCGATACGATGGACCCGAACGGCGTTCGGCAAATTTTGGCGGCGACGAACAGCGGCGACCCAACCTTCGTTTTAGCGTGCGCACCCCTAAGTTTCGATGATTTTCGGTCTCGCCGATATTGGCAGAGCGTCATCCCGCCAAGGGCAACGGCCAATCTCAGTGCTCGAACAACACCTCGGCGCGGCTCTGCCCCGAATCGGCGCCGGCGGGAGCGGCTTCGACCAGGATTTTGTCCGATGGTATTCCGGCCTTGGCCAAGGCCGCAGCGACCGCCTGCGCCCGGTCCAGCGCGGCCTGGAAGCCGTTCAACTGCTGGTCGGCGCTGGCACCGACCCCGGTATAGCCGACAACGCGCACCTTGCCGGGGTTGCGCCGGTAGAGCGGCACGATCTTGCCCAGACTCTGCCGGTCGGCATCGGTCAGCGTGGTCGAATCGCCGAGCGAAGTCGATCTGGGCGACCGGCATGTCGACGGGCATCGCCGGCGGCGTTTGCCCGCTCTTGCCGGGGGCGGCGGCCGAGGCAGTTCGGCTCGCCGTCGCCGGCGGCAATACCGGCGGTGGCGGTGGCGGCTCGAACTTGGCCGAGGCAAGCGCTGCCGGCATCGGTGCGGCGGCGGGTGGCGGTGGCAGGTGCGCGGATGCCGACCCCATCTGCATCAGCTTTGGCGGAGGCGGCGCCGCCTGGCTGTGCTGCGGCTGCGGCAGGGACGGGATCTGAGGTGATTGCAAACTCGATTCCATCGGCCCCGGTTCGGGCGGCTCGCCGGGCTTGAGCGGCCCGGCCTGCGCCGCCGCCATCTTCGCGCCGGCAACCTGACCTGGCGCCGGCGACGTTCCGGCAACCGGCGTCGCGCCGGCTGGTTTCGGCCCGCCGGCAGGCGGCGGCGCCCCGGCGGCCGGCATCGAAATAGCCGTCTTGGCGCTGCGGCCGGAGGGGCCGGCGGCGGCGGTGGCGGCGGGCCGGCGCCCTCGTCAAACCCGGCCTGCAGTTTTTCGGTGGTATATCTGGCGTTTTTCCGGTCGGCGATCAGGCTTTGCGTCAGCTTGTCGAGTTCAGCCGAGGTCAGCGCCTGGCTCGGCGGCGGCGGCACAGTCGCGAGATTTGGATAAGGAGACTTCTCCCCGGCCGCCAGATTCTGGGTATTTGGCGTCGTCGCCGGATTGGGATCGTTCCTGCTGATGCCGGTCAGGTCGCGATACGTCTCGATCGGGCTGCAGGCGGCGAGCCCGAACAGCAATGCCGGCACCGCCACCTGCACGGCCCGCCGACACGCCTTCGCACCAGCGTCGCGACGGCCGGAACGGGCCTTTCCTAGCACCATAACCACATACTCGCCGGACTGGCTGCCCTGCCGCACGGGCGGCATAGCCCCGCCGCTGCCGATTCGATGGGCGCTGGTCTATTCGATCCGAGCCGCCGCGTCACCACATTTGATCCTGCGAGACAGCGGCCACCGACGAACAGCCGAGTATTGGCCGGCGCAAGCGCGCCGGGCGGCAGGGGTCGCGCCCAGCGGTATTGGCGAGGAAGCGGCGATGAACGATAGCGACCGGGTGAGGCCTGCAGGAACCGCGTCACCCGGACACGCGCAGGCGAGCGAGATGTTCGCCGACGCCGAGGAATTGGCCCGGCAGATCGCCGGTGTCGCCGAAAAGAGCAAACACCTCGTCGCCGATTTCCTGAAGCGGCAATCGCCCCAGGAAGCGGTCGGGATGGCGAACCCGCTGGCGATCGGCGCCGCCTTCTTCGAGATGACGGCGCGGATGATGTCCGACCCCTCGCGCCTGGTCCAGGCGCAGCTGTCGTTATGGAACGACTACATGACCTTGTGGCAGCGCACGGCGCAGCGCTTTCTCGGCGGCAAACCCGAGCCGATGATCGAACCGCCGCATGGCGACCGCCGCTTTCGCGACGTTGCCTGGAACGACAACACGCTGTTCGACTTCATCAAACAGAGCTATCTGCTGACCGCCCGATGGCTGCAAGGGACGGTGCGCGACATCGAGGGCATCGACGAGCGCACCGCGCGCAAGATCGATTTCTACACCCGCCAATTCGTCGATGCGCTGGCGCCGTCCAACTTTCTGATGACCAATCCCGAAGCGTTGCGCGCGACGATCGAAAGCCGCGGCGAGAATTTACTCAATGGGCTGAAGAACCTGCTCGACGATCTCGAGCGCGGCAAGGGCCGGCTGGCGATCCGGATGACCGACACCGCGGCGTTCCAGATCGGCGGGAACATTGCGGTGACCCCCGGCAAGGTGGTCTATCAGAACGAGCTGATGCAGTTGATCCAGTACCTGCCGACGACCGAGACCGTCCAGCGCCGCCCGCTGCTGGTCATGCCGCCCTGGATCAACAAGTTCTACATCCTCGATTTGCGTCCGGATAATTCGTTTGTCCGTTGGGCGGTGGCCCAGGGTCATACCGTCTTTGTCATATCCTGGGTCAACCCCGACGAGCATCTGGCGGCCAAGACGTTTGCCGATTACCTGCGCGAGGGACCGCTCGCCGCGCTCGATGCGATCGAGCAGGCGACCGGAGAACGCGAGGCCAACGTCATCGGCTATTGCCTGGGTGGCACCCTGCTGGCGGCGACGCTCGCTTATCTGGCGGTCAAACGCGACAACCGGATCAAGAGCGCGACCTTTTTTGTGACCATGGTTGATTTCGCCGAAGCCGGCGAACTCTCGGTGTTTATCGATGAGGAACAGCTCGCATCGCTCGAACAACGCATGGATGCCAAAGGCTATCTCGAAGGCCGCGACATGGCCCAGAGCTTCAACATGCTGCGCGCCAATGATCTGATCTGGTCGTTCGTGGTCAACAACTATCTGCTCGGCAAGTCGCCTTTTCCATTCGACCTGCTCTATTGGAACGCTGATTCGACACGCATGCCGGCGGCAATGCACAGTTTTTATCTGCGCAACATGTACCAGGAGAATCTGTTGATCAAACCGGGCGGGATCACCCTCGACGGGGTGCCGATCGATCTCGGCAAGGTTAGAACGCCGGCGTTCCTGCTGTCGACCCGCGAGGACCATATCGCCCCGTGGCAGTCGACCTACGCGGCGACCCAGATCTACAAGGGGCCGGTCAAATTCGTGCTATCGGCTTCGGGCCACATCGCCGGAGTGATCAGCCCGCCCGGTAGCAAATACGGGCATTGGGAGAACGACAAGCACCCGCCGACGCCGCAGGAATGGCTCGCCGGCGCCACCCAGCAAGCCGGTTCGTGGTGGCCGGTGTGGGAGCGCTGGATCGCCAAATACGCAGGCGGAGCGGTGCCGGCTCGCCATCCCGGCGACGGCAAGCTCAAACCGATCGAGGACGCCCCCGGTTCCTACGTCAAGGTGCGCGCCGAGGAGTGACGATCCTTCCGGTCGAAGTCGAAGCATCGCCTGCTTCGGCAGAAAACTTACAGCAGTGTGAACATGGTCACACTGAAAACATTCTCCTATCGGACAGGATGATTCGGACCGGCTGGCATCGGCGGGTCTCGATCTGGGAGAGTCCAAGGGAGAATTGGTCATGCAACCGATCATCGACGTACCGAGCAATATCGGGGAGCACGCCAGCCGCCTGGCGGAAGCCGGCCTCAAGACGATCATTCGCTACTACAATCACCACAACAGTGTGAAGCTTCCATCGAAGTGTTTGTCGCATTCCGAGCTTCAGGCACTCTTCGAGGCTGGATTGTCGGTCGCGGTTGTCTTCGAGCAAGGCGGCGGAGCCAACGGCAACATCACCGATCTTGATGCCGAGCACGCGATCGGCGACGCCAATCGCGCGCTGGAACTTGCCGCCGAACTGGGTCAGCCGGAGCACTCGGCCATCTATTTCGCCGTCGATTCGGATTACTTCAAAAAATCCGAACTCGACCAGATCGCGGCTTATTTCGGAAAGGTGAACGAGACCATATTGGAAAAATACCTGATCGGCGTATATGGCTCCGGGACCGTCGGCCAGCACTTAAAAAATCTGAGCTTGGTCGAGCACGTGTGGCTCGCCGGGTCAATGGGCTGGTCGGGAACGCGCAGCGCGCTGAGCGCTGGAACCTGGACGGTCTTTCAGCAGCAGCTGGGACTGCAGTCCCAGATCGGCGGGTTCGGCTATGACGGCAACATTATCAACCCGGCTGAGGCAAGCTTTGGTCAATTCGGCGCCGACGGGGTCCGCATCACTCCCCGCGGCGACGGCTCGGCCGCCCTCTTTCGGGTCACGACGCGAACTTCCTTGAACCTCCGTTCTGGCCCGGGCGAGACCTTCAACATCCTCGCGCCGATTCCAACCGGGACGATCGTCGTCGGCCGAGGACTTGACGGCGCTTGGATGAAGGTCGACCTCGAAGGGGACGGGCATGTCGACGGCTATATGTTCGCGAGTTTCCTCGAAGCGGTTTCCGGCGGCGTTCCCCTCGCCCTGACCGCGAGCGACAGCCGAATTCAGCTGAGACCGATCGATGTCGCCCGGGCAGAGATGAACCAAAATGTCGCGGAAATACGCGGCCCGCAGAACAATCCCCGGATCGTGATGTACCACGAGACGACCGAGGGCGGGGCAGCCCCCGACGAGACGCCGTGGTGTTCGTCGTTCACGAATTACTGCGTCGAGCAAGCAGGACTTCGAGGCACCAACAGCAAACGGGCGCTTTCCTGGCACGAACTTCCCTGGGGCCGCGACGTGACGGCGGAGCCGGCGGAAGGTGACGTCGTCGTATTCCGGCGAACCAGCCCGAGCAGTTCGGGCGGCCATGTCGGCTTCTTTATTGGTCAGGACAGAGATTCGATTCAGGTGCTCGGCGGCAATCAAAGCAATCGAATTTCCATTGCGTCATTTCCGAAGGACGGCATGTCGGGCGAGACCCGATACAAGCTGATGTCGACGCGTCGCGGCCTGCCGGCAGCGCCCGTATCGTAACCATCAACGGGCGAGCCAGCACGCGCAATGGATGGCGGATCTGAGCCAGGTTGATCCGCGCGGCCTATGCCACCCAACTCGCGCCCTCCCGACGGCCGTCGGCGGATTTCGATCAGCGTCGACGGCTGCGGCGCGCCCGAATAGGGCCGAGCGCGGCCAACGCCAGCGCCAACAGCGACAGGCTGGCCGGTTCGGGAACGGTGCCGGTCAGCGAAAACGCGGCGTTGAAGGTCGGCGCCGGAGAGCCGCCGACGATATCGGTGCCAACGCGCAGCCAGTCGGGGGCCAGATCTTCGTCGCGGATCCAGCTCTGAAGCTCCGGCGTGAACGGCGTGCCTGGCGCGACGATCGGCTTGGGCGCCGACAGCCAGAGAAACTCTCCACCAGCGACGTCCATCGTCGGTACAAAGAAATAATGGTCAGCTGGAAGCATAAAGGGTTGGGTAAATAGCACATCGAACTGTACTTCTTCGCCCGTCACCGGACCATCGCCGCCGGTCATCTGATTTGGAATCGGGTTTATCCCACTAAAAACCGAATTGCGCGCAGTAAAGCTTGCTGCCAGGAACGGTCGTATTGATCGTTTTTAATTCGGGATCGTGGAATTCGACATCTGAGGGTGAATTGACCCGCGTCGGCACCTGGCCGTCGGGCGGGCTCGTCGAATCCTTCGGGAATATCCGATAGATCTCGACGTGAACCTGGCCGATATCGGCCGTTGAAGCGCCTCCCGTCAGTAGTCCGGCGAATGTCGCAGCGGTGATTGCGGTCGGCGCATTCAGAATAAAATCGTCGGCCGATTCGATCTCGATCGTGCCATTGCCTGCTGCGCGTGACGCGGTCGCCATCAGCCCGTCTGGGCTCCCGGTTGTGAAGAAATACGGCGTCGCCGCCGCCGGCATCGCCGTCAGCAGACCCAGCCCGAGCACCGAAAGCGATAGCTCTGCGTTACGAAGCCGCATCTCTGGATCTCCCCTATTCCCATGCCCGGGCCGTCCGATCGACCGCCCTGGCCAATGTCAGCTTATTGTAATATCCATCTTCGGCCTACGGAATTGCCGGGGTGATGGCAATTCGCCGCCGGCCGTCCGGCTCCGGGGGCTGGCCCCTCTGGCGAAACCGGCTAAGATCGCGACCGCTATCGGATGCCGGCGGTGCCGCCGGACCGGCGACGGAAAAATGAGGGAGAAACGCCATGCTCGCCTGGTTCGGCGAATTGAACGCTAAGGAACGCCGCACGATGGGCGCCTGTTTCGGCGGCTGGGCGCTCGACGCGTTTGACGTGCAAATGTACAGCTTTGTCATCCCGACGGTGATCGTGCTGTGGTCGCTGTCGCGCGGCGAGGCAGGGTTGATCGGCACCGTCACCTTGCTGATCTCGTCCCTGGGCGGATGGTTCTCGGGGACGCTGGCCGACCGCTTTGGCCGGGTGCGGATGCTGCAGATCACGATCCTGTGGTATTCGATCTTCACCTTTCTGTGCGCGTTCGCCCAGAATTTCGAGCAGCTGTTCATCCTGCGCGCGATGCACGGGTTCGGCTTTGGCGGCGAGTGGGCGGCGGGCGCGGTTCTGATGGGCGAGGTGATCCGCGACAAGTACCGCGGCCGCGGCGTCGGCCTGGTGCAGACCGGCTGGGCCGTCGGCTGGGGCGCCGCGGCGCTGGTCTATACCGCGCTCTATGCATTCCTGCCCGAATGGATCGCCTGGCGCCTGCTGTTCGCGATCGGCCTGGTACCGGCGGTCTTCGTCTTCTGGATCCGCCGCCATATCGACGAACCCGAGATCTTCCGCGACAAGCAGCGCGAGCGCCCGCCGGTCGGCGTCGGTCATCTGTTTTCCGCCTTCCGCGGGCCGTATCTGTGGACCACGATCAAGGTTTCGCTGATGGTCTCCGGCGCGCAGGGTGGCGGCTATGCGCTGGGGATCTGGATGCCGACCTATCTGCGCACGGTGCGGCATCTGTCGGCGACCAGCACCGGCGGGTTCCTGCTGACCCAGATTTTGGGCGCGCTGATCGGATTTTTGCTGGGTTCGTACTTGTCCGACGCGATCGGCCGGCGATGGACCTTTTTATTATCCGCGATCGGCTCGCTGATCCTGGTTCTGGTGTTCATGCTGGTGCCGATGAGCAACGAGTGGGTGTTCTTTCTCGGCATCCCGCTGAACATCATCCTGTTGATGAAATTCCCGCCGATGGGGCCGTTCATGACCGAGCTCTATCCGACCTCGGTACGCGCCACCGGCCAGGGCTTTTGTTACAACGCCGGCCGGGCGATCGGCTCTTTTTTCCCCACCATGGTCGGGTTTTTGAGCCAAGTTTTCTCGCTCGGCGTCGCGATCGCGGTGTTCAGCGCCCTCGCCTTCGGGGTCATGATCGTGATGCTGATGATGCTCCCCGAAACCCGCGGCCGCAGCCTCGCCAGCCTGGAACCCGAGCCGGCGGGCGCTCCCGGTGCGGTCGGGTTCGAGCGCCGCGCTTAACGCCCGGTGCGGCGATGACGCAAACCGGCCGCGGCCTCCGGCCGGCCCAGGCCGGCGGGAAGGGTCTATTTCGTCGCACTGACTGACGTCGGGGCCCACCCTTCGGCGGTTCGGTCGTTGACGCGGAGCCGCCGAGGATTTAACGCCGCTCGGTTGACGAGGACGGAGAGAAGCGGTGGAGCCGACGGAAATCGCCGAGACCATACGCGGAGACGACGAGGAGCCGCGCGCCGCGCGTGCCGACACGGATTTCCGCCGATACACCGGCATCTATCTCGGCGTCGTCGCCATGCTGCTGGCGATCACCACGCTGGGCGGCTCGAATGCGACCAAGGTGATGCTGAACGCCAACATCCAGGCTTCCGACACCTACGGCTATTACCAGTCGAAATATGTGAGGCAAACCGAATATCGGCTGGCTGCCGATCAGCTCGAAGCGCAACTTGCCGCCCAGCCGGGGATGCCGGAACCAGCCAAGGCCGGCATCGAAAATGCGGTCAAGCGCTGGCGGGCCACGGCCGATCGCTATGAGAGCGAGCCGGCCGGCGGCCGCGGCAAAAAGGAATTGCTGGCCACCGCCAAGGAATGGGAAGCCCGACGCGACCGTGCGGCCCGGCGCGACCCGAATTTCGACTTCGCCGAGGCCCTGTTTCAGATCGCGATTGTTCTGGGCTCGGTCAGCATCGTCGCCGCCTCGCGCCCGCTGGTTCGATTGAGCGGAGCGCTCGCGATCGTCGCCACCTTGCTGATGGCGAACGGCTATTTCTTATTGGTGCAGCTCCCGCTGGACTGAGCGCCGGCCGGCTGGAGCGGCCAGCGTCATGCGCCGCCGGATCAATCGAGCTTGACTTCGATGTCGTCGCCTACGACGCGAACGAGGTAGGTCTTAAGATCGTCGGTTGCCGGCGGATCGAGCACCTTGCCGGTGCGGATGTCGAAGCGCGCGGCATGCAGCGGGCATTCGATGGTCTCGCCGTCTAGCCAACCGTCGGACAGACACGCATAGGCGTGAGTGCAGATGTTGTCGGTGGCGAAGAGCCCTTCGTCGCTGTCGTAAATTGCGATCGAATGGCCCGCGGCGTCGACACCGATTACCTCGCCCGCAACCAGATCGCCCCGCGCCGCCACCCGTACCCAGCCGGTTTCGTCCGCACTCATCGCTCGCCTTTCCCGATTGTTGAAACCGGGATGGCACCGGTCGGGCGCGAATGCAAGGGCGATGGCGGAGGCGGTCCGGCTAAGCCGACGACGAATCTTCCGAGAACGCCTTGAACGCGATGATCGTAAAGGTGTCCTTTACCGCGGCGAGGGTCTGCACCCGCTCGGTGACGAACCGGCCGATATCGGTCTCATCCGGCAAATAGCATTTCATCAACAGATCGTATTGCCCCGAGGTCGAATAGACCTCGGAGACCTGATCGAGGTTGACGACCGCCTCATCGGCGACCTTATAGGCTTGCCCGAGTTCGCATTTGACCATGACGAAAATCGTCTTCATCGCGGCCCCCGCAGGGCGGGTTCAGGGGCGGGCGACGATGCGCGGCGGACGGGCGAGAAAGGCCGGCAAATCATCGCCAAAGCCGACGATCTTGCGATCCTCGTCCAGTCCGCGATCGGGTTGGCGCGGCCGGCGCGGTTCGGCGGCCCGCGGAAACGGAGTAACCGTCGCGCTGTTCCGGGTTTTCGCCGGAGGATTGGGCGATGCCGACAGATTGGGCCTGGTCGCAGCCTCGGCGGCCGGGCGCGGCTTGCGGCGGGCGGGACGCTCCCGCTCCGCGATAGGCGCCGGATGGGCGCCCGATCTGTCACCGCCAGCGCGCTGCGGCCGATCGGGCCGAGCGATGCGAGCCGTTGGCCGCGATCCGCGGCCGCGGCGTGCGCTGTAGTCGAGTTCGGCGGCAGCGATACCCTCGATCTCTCCCATCGGGATCTCCTTGCCGATCAGCTTGACGATTTCGGCAACCGCCTTTCCATCCTCGGGGGCGGCCAGCATGAACGAGCGGCCGGAGAGCCCGGCGCGGCCGGTGCGGCCGATGCGGTGCACGTAATCCTCAGCGTGGATCGGCACGTCGAAGCAGAAGACGTGGCTCATGCCCTTGATGTCGAGCCCGCGGGCGGCGACGTCGCTGGCGACCAGCAGCCGGATCTCGCCGCGCTTGAAGCGTTCGAGAGTCTCGGTCCGTTTCGGCTGCGGCATGTCGCCATGCAGCGCCGCGGCGTCGAAGCCGTGCCGGCTCAGCGATTTGAACAGGATATCAACATCGCGCTTGCGATTGCAGAAGATCAGCGCGTTCTTGACGTCTTCGGAGCCGATCAGCCGGCGCAGCGCGTCGCGCTTGTCGCGCGGGTCGACGACCGCGAGCGACTGGATCACCAGCGCGGCCGGCGAGGCCGGAGGCGCCACCGAGATCTCCACCGGGTCCTTGAGAAAGGCGTCGGCGAGCTTGCGGATCTCGGCCGGCATCGTCGCCGAAAAGAACAAGGTCTGCCGGTTCTTCGGCAGCAGGCCGACGATGCGTTCGACATCGGGGATAAAGCCCATGTCGAGCATGCGGTCGGCCTCGTCGATGACCAGGATGTGCGCGTCCGATAACAGGATCTTGCCGCGCCCGTGCAGGTCGAGCAGCCGGCCGGGCGTGGCGATCAGCACATCGACGCCGCGATCGAGCTTGCGCTCCTGATCGACAAAGCTTTCGCCGCCGATCAGCAGAGCCATCGTCAGGCGATGGTATTTGCCGTAAAGCTCGAACGAGGCGGCGACCTGGGTGGCCAGTTCGCGCGTCGGTTCGAGGATCAGCGAGCGCGGCATGCGCGCCCGCGACCGGCCTGCCGCCAGCATGTCGATCATCGGCAGGACAAAGCTCGCGGTTTTACCGGTTCCGGTCTGCGCGCAGCCCAACACGTCCCGCGCGTTCTTGACATGCGGGATCGCCTGTTCCTGGATCGGGGTGGGAATCGAATAGCCGGCGTCGGATACTGCCTGAAGAACCTCAGGCGAAAGATCGAGTTCTGAAAAACCCATTGAGAAGTTGTAGCCTTTTTGTAACATATTGGTTAGGTTGGAACTTGTATCGTAGATCGGGTCTGACGGGCAACATGTCAAACCTTTTCTGGGTATGAGACATGCCGATAGGACAGGGCAGAGCCTCGATCAGCGCCGGCGGAATTGCGGGCGCGGCGTCATCGGCGGGGCTGCGCGTTCGTCCTTGTGACGGAAGTTGATCCGGCCCTTGGTCAGATCGTAAGGGGTCATCTCGACCGTTACCCGATCGCCGGCCAGGATCCGGATGCGATTTTTCTTCATCCTGCCGGAGGAATAAGCGAGGGTTTCGTGCCCGTTGTCGAGCCGCACGCGAAAGCGCGCGTCGGGAAGCAGCTCGAGGACCATGCCCTCGAATTCGATCAGATCTTCCTTAGGCAAACAGGTCTCCTAGACAAAGAAACGGGGGCACGCCCAGGCACCCCCGCACGACAACTGGACCTCCCTCAGACCGGGCGCAGGTTGACCGCAGAGACCCGGCCGCGCTGGCCTTGCTCGAGCTCGAAGCTGAGCTTTTGACCCTCACGCAGATTGTCGATACCCGCGCGCTCCACGGCGGAGATGTGGACGAAGACGTCAGCGCCGCCGTTTTCGGGCTGGATGAACCCGTAGCCCTTTTGCGCATTGAACCATTTGACCGTACCGGTCGCCATCAGCAGTAACTCCAAGTAGCAAGATAACCCGCTGCGCGGATGCGCAACGCATCAGACTTCGATTGGCTCGGGACACGGACGGACGATCGCAAACGAACGCATGGCCGGGAAGCCGAACCCAAACGGGTCGACGTATTTTAGGTAGGCGGGTTTCCCCAGTTGCGCAAGGAGTCTTTATAGGTCGAGGTCGCGGACGAAGCGGGCATTCTTTTGAATGTAGTCGAAACGCAGTTCGGGACGCCGGCCCATCAACGTCTCGACCAGCGCCCGGGTGCGGATGCAAGGCGCCGTCTCGATCGGCGCTTCGCCCTCGACCGCCAACCGATTCTCGGACCCGATACCGACCCGCAACAGCGTGCGCTGCGCCGGGTCCATCGTCGTAGCCTTCAGATAACGCGCCGGCATTTCGCCCAGGCCCTTGAAGCGGCTGATTTCGACCTTGCCGCGCCCAGTGAAGCCGGTGCGCTGCAGCTCCTCGCGATGCGCGTCGTCGCGGGCGTAGAGGGTCACCTCGCCCTGGGTCAGGCGATAGAGCGGCGGCAATGCCAAAAACAGGTGACCGTTGTCGATCAACTTTGGCATCTCACGATAGAAATAGGTCATCAACAAGGAGGCGATATGGGCGCCATCGACATCGGCGTCGGTCATGATCACCACCCGCTCGTAACGCAACGCCTCCTCGCGGTAATGCGCGCCCGAGCCGCAGCCGAGCGCCAAGATGATGTCGGCGAGCTCCTGGTTGGCGCGCATCTTGTCGGCCGAGGCGCTGGCGACATTGAGAATCTTGCCGCGCAATGGCAGGATCGCCTGGGTCTCCCGGTCGCGCGCCTGTTTGGCCGAACCGCCGGCGCTGTCGCCCTCGACCAGAAAAATCTCGGTGCCGGCGGCGCTGTCACGAGTGCAGTCGGCGAGCTTGCCCGGCAGCCGCAGCTTGCGGGTCGCGGTCTTGCGCGCGAGTTCGCGCTGCTGGCGCCGGCGCTGACGCTCCTCGGCGCGCTCGGCGATATGGTCGAGCAGCAGCCGCGCCGTCGCCGGATCGGCGCCGAGCCAGTGGTCGAAATGGTCCTTGACCGCGTTCTCGACCAGCCGCGCCGCCTCGGCCGAGGCCAGACGCTCCTTGGTCTGGCCCTGAAATTGCGGATCGCGGATGAACAAGGACAGCACCATCGCCGCCCCGCCGGTCACATCTTCCGCGGTCGCCTGGGCGCCGCGGCGATGGCCGACGAGTTCGCCGTAGCCCTTGATGCCGCGCAGCAGAGCGCTGCGCAAACCGGTCTCGTGAGTTCCGCCTTCGGGGGTCGGAATGGTGTTGCAGTAGGAATGACTGAACCCCGCATCCTCGTTCTCCGGCCACGCCACCGCCCATTCGACGTTGCCGCCTTCGGCGAGTGCGGCCTGCCCGACAAACGGGCGCGGGCTCAGCATCGCCTGGCCGTCGAGACTGGCGGCGAGGAAATCGCCGAGGCCACCCGGGAAGTGCAGCCGCGCCTCGGCCGGAACACCATCCGGGCGAGGCAGCGCCGGATCGCAGCTCCAGCGGATTTCCAGGCCGCGGAACAGATAGGCCTTGGAACGCGCCATGCGAAACAGCAGCGCCGGACGAAACCCGAGGCCGCCAAAGATTTCGGGATCGGGATGAAAGCGCAGGGTGGTGCCCCGCCGGTTGCTGACCGGCCCGCCGTCCTGGATCGCGGTGCGCGGCCTGCCGCGGCTATAGGATTGGCGCCAGAGCCGCCGGTCGCGCGCCACCTCGACCTCGAGCGCGTCGCTAAGCGCGTTGACCACGGACACGCCGACGCCATGCAACCCGCCTGCAGTACGGTACGCATCGCCGCCGAACTTGCCGCCGGCATGCAACGTCGTCAGAATGATCTCGAGCGCGGACTTGTCTGGGAAGCGCGGATGCGGATCGACCGGAATCCCGCGGCCGTTGTCGCGCACGGTCAGCCAATCGCCGGAAGCGAGCTCGATCTCGATGCGCGTCGCGTGGCCGGCAACCGCCTCGTCCATGGCGTTGTCGAGTACCTCGGCGGCGAGGTGATGCAGGCCGCGCTCGTCGGTGCCGCCGATATACATGCCGGGGCGGCGACGGACCGGCTCCAGCCCCTCGAGCACCTCGATGTCCTTGGCTGAATAGCTGTCGGCGGATTTTGCAGCCGGGGCATCGAACAGATCGGGCATCGCGCGAGTATACCGAGGGATCAGGTCGGTGCAAGCCAGTGTATATGGCTCTATCGTGGGCAACTATATCTAGAGGCTGACGAGTCCGGTTTGCATCGCTGGATCGGGCCAGCGAGGGTTTTTGGGAACTCTGTCCGGCGCCGTCGACGTTAGGGTGATTGACGACGATGATGACCAACGAGCGCAAAATCTGGGAGGCCGCACTGCTTCTCGTTCGCCGGCACGGCGCCGCCGCCGCCGCCGTCGCGCAGCAGGAAGCGCAGCGCCTGCGCAGCAGCGACGACGAGTTGACCTGCGTCGTGTGGTGCTGGATCGCTCGTTCGACCGCCGAATTGCTGCGCCCGGTCCCGGACAAGGGCGAGCGGGTGCATTGAGCGTTTTGCCGCCCCCTCTTAATCGCGGCGGCATTCGTCCCGATATTCCTTGCGGATGGATGGCCTATCGAGAGGAAGCATCATGGCTGGGGGTCTGCTGGGTCGGCTCGGTGCGAAGGGACATTCGGAGGGTAAGAAATTCGCGGTCGCGCTGAGCGAGGAGGAGTGGCGCAACAAGCTGTCCGCGCCGCAGTACCGGGTCTTGCGCGAACACGGCACCGAACGGGCCGGGTCGAGCGCGCTCGACAAGGAATATGGCGAGGGGATCTATCATTGCGCCGGCTGTGGTCAGCCATTGTTCGCCGCCAATGCCAAATTCAACAGCGGCACCGGCTGGCCGAGCTTTTCCGAGCCGCTGGCCGACGCGGTCGAATCGGAGACCGACCGCAGCTTTTTCATGACCCGCAACGAGGTCCATTGCAGCCGCTGTGGCGGCCATCTCGGCCATGTCTTCGACGACGGCCCGCAACCCACGGGGCAACGTTACTGCATGAACGGCGTGTCGCTGGAGTTCAAGCCGGGCGAGACCGCTCCCGCATCCGGCCAGGCCGACCCGGGCAAGTCGGAGACCGACGCTACCTGAACCGCCGGCGCAAACCGCAACCTCGGTCCGGCCGGCCGAGGGACGGCGGCGCTGTCGCCGCCGCCTCGGAGCCGCAGCCGGCGCAATCGTCCCAGATCTTCGCGCCCGGCGCTCAAACGCTGTAATACATCTGGAATTCGATGGGGTGGGGGGTGTGCTCGAAGGTGTAGACCTCCTCCCATTTCAATTCGATATAGGCCTCGATCTGGTCCTTGTTGAAGACCTCGCCCTTGAGCAGGAAGGCGTGGTCGTGGGCCAGTTCGCCCAAGGCCTGGCGCAACGAGCCGCACACCACCGGCACGTCCTTCAATTCCTCGGGCGGCAAATCGTAGAGGTTTTTGTCGATCGGGTCGCCCGGGTGGATCTTGTTCTGGATGCCGTCGAGCCCGGCCATCATCATCGCGGCAAAGGCCAGATAGGGGTTGGCCGCCGGGTCGGGATAGCGCACCTCGACGCGTTTGGCTTTGGGGCTCGAGACATAGGGGATGCGGCAGCTGGCCGAGCGGTTGCGCGAGGAATAGGCCAGCAGCACCGGCGCCTCGAAGCCCGGGATCAGCCGCTTGTAGCTGTTGGTGGTCGGGTTGGTGAAGGCGTTGATCGCCTTGGCGTGGCGGATGATCCCGCCGATGTAGTAGAGCGCGGTTTCCGACAGATCGGCATAGAGGTTGCCGGCGAACACCGTGTTGTCGCCCTTCCACAGGGATTGGTGGACATGCATGCCCGAGCCGTTGTCGCCCATGATCGGCTTGGGCATAAAGGTCGCGGTCTTGCCATATTGCTGGGCGACGTTGTGCACCACGTATTTGTAGATCTGCAAATTGTCGGCGGTGTCGACCAGGGTGGAAAACTGAAAGCCCAGTTCGGCCTGGGAGGGCGCCACCTCGTGATGGTGCTTTTCCACCAGAAGCCCCATATCGGCCATCACCGAGAGCATCTCGGCCCGCAGATCGGATTGGCCGTCGACCGGCGGCACCGGGAAATAGCCGCCCTTGATCGGCGGCCGGTGGCCGGAATTGCCCTCGGCGAATTCCTTGTCCGAGACGTAGGGGCCCTCGTCGCTGTCGATCTGGTACATCGCCCCGTTCATGCCGGCCTTGTAGCGCACATCGTCAAAGATGAAAAACTCGGCCTCGGGCCCGAAAAACGCCTTGTCGCCGATCCCGGTCGAGATCAGATGGCGCTCGGCCTTTTTCGCGGTCGAGCGCGGGTCGCGGGCATAGGGCTGCCCGGTCAACGGCTCGTGCACGTCGCAAAAGATGATCAGCGAGGTCTGCGCCGCAAACGGGTCCAACACCGCGGTCGAACAATCCGGCACCAGCATCATGTCCGAATCGTTGATCGCCTTCCACCCGGCGATCGACGAACCGTCGAACATCACCCCCTCGTTCAGAAAATCCTCGCTGATCGTGCGCACATGATGCGCCAGATGCTGCCACTTGCCGCGCGGATCGGTGAAGCGGAAGTCGACATATTTGACTTCGTGCTCCTTGATCAGATCCATTACTTTGCCAGGGTCGGACATCGTAGGGTTTCCTTTGGATCGAGTTGGATCGGCGTTCGGACGCTCGGGGCTCAGACGGCGTCCGGCCCTTGCTCGCCGGTACGGATCCGGATCGCCTGCTCGATCGGCACAACAAAGATCTTGCCGTCGCCGATCTTGTCCGTGCGCGCGGCGTCCTGGATCGCGTGCACGGCGCGCTCGACGAGGCCGTCGTCGAGCACCACTTCAATTTTGATCTTGGGCAGAAAGTCGATCACGTATTCGGCCCCGCGGTAAACCTCGGTATGCCCCTTCTGACGGCCGAACCCCTTGACCTCGCTGACCGTCATCCCGGTTACGCCGACCTCGTGCAGCGCGTCTTTTACCTCGTCGAGCTTGAAGGGCTTGATGATCGCTTCGACTTTTTTCATCGCTTCACCATGCTGAATGAAATTCATCGGGCAGCGAGCCGATGCCGTTCATTGTACTGCCTCGCCGTGGATCGCCAGGTCGAGGCCCTCGCGCTCGATGTCGCTGTCGACGCGCAGACCGATCGTCAGATCGACCAGCTTTAGCAGGATCACGGATACGATCGCGTCGTAGACGACCGTCACCGAAACGCCATAGAGCTGGACGATCACTTGGTGCGGATTGCCATCGATCAAGCCGCTATGGCCGGCCCCCCCAACCCAGGAGACAGCGAGGACGCCGGTCAGGATGGCGCCGACGGCGCCGCCAATGGCGTGCACGCCGAACGCGTCGAGGCTGTCGTCATACCCCAGCGCGTGCTTGAGGCTGCTGGTACTCCAGTAGCAGATGACGCCGACCGCAATGCCGATGATCAGCGCGCCGCGCGGATCGACAAAGCCGGAAGCCGGGGTGATCGCGACCAACCCGGCGACCGCGCCCGAAATGATGCCAAGAACGCTCGGCTTCCCCCGGAACGTCCACTCGGCAAACATCCAGGCGAGCGCCGCGGTCGCGGTGGCGATCTGGGTCACGGTCATCGCCATGCCGGCGCTGGCGTTGGCCGCGGTCGCCGAGCCGGCGTTGAACCCGAACCAGCCGACCCATAAGAGCGAGGCGCCGATCACGCTGAGCACCAGGTTGTGCGGCGCCATCGGCTCGGTGCCGTAGCCGTGCCGCTTGCCCATGACCAGCGCCGCCATCAGGCCGGCGACGCCGGAATTGATATGCACGACAGTGCCGCCGGCAAAATCGAGCACACCGGCGCCGTTGAGAAAGCCGTCCGCTCCCCATACCCAGTGCGCGATAGGGGCGTAGACGCATATGCTCCACAGCCCGATGAACCACAGCAGCGCGGAAAACTTCATGCGGTCGGCAATGGCGCCGCAGATCAGCGCCGGAGTGATGATCGCAAAGGTCATCTGAAAACACATATAGACCGATTCGGGGATGGTCTTGGCCAGCTCGTTGACCGAATCCATCGTCATCCCGAGCAGCATAAACCGGCTCAAACCACCCAGAAGCGGTGATCCCGTGGTGAACGCGAAACTGTAGCCGATCACGGTCCACAATACCGTGACGAGGCAGGTCACGGCAAAGCTCTGCATCACTGTCGCCAGCACGTTCATCTTGCGGACCATCCCGCCGTAAAATAGCGCCAGACCGGGGATGGTCATCATCAGCACCAGCGCCACCGAGGTCAGCATCCACGCGGTGTCGCCGCTGTCCAGCTTCGCAGCGGCAGCGGCCGGCGCGGGCGCCTGCGCCAAAGCCGGAGTGGCCGCCAGGAACACCAGGGCGGCGGCCAAAAGCGCGGGTCGCCGGTGACGATACAATGGCCTCATCCCTTTAACCTTCCCGGTGGAGCCCATTGTCGCTTGCAACGGGGCATGAGTTGTCTCGAACAAACTTGCTCGGCGCGATCGCGAAATTGCAGGCGTTTCGTTGCCGATACGCGACGACAGGAGAAGAAGGGCCGGTCGTGACGACCTGCCCTTCCGCACCGCCAAGAGTAAGTGCTGCAGCCCTATTCGGCGACGGCGGGTATCTCGTCCTCGTCACCGAAATTGTAGGCCGTCTCGCCATGGACCGCATCGTCGCCGACACGCAGGGTCGCATCGTCCATCCGCAAGGACACAAAGATCGAGATCACCTTGAGGATGATGAAAGTGGCGACGACGTTGAAGACGATGATGAAAGCCGCCGCGTAGACCTGCAGCATGAACTGATGGAAGCTGCCATAGAACCAGCCGGTTCCGCTCACGCCCGGGGCATCCTTCTCGGTCCCGATATATTCGATCATGTCCGGATTGGCGAGGATACCGGTCAGCAGACCGCCCATCAAGCCGGCAACGCCGTGGGTCGAGAGCACGCTCAGCGTATCGTCAACTCGCCGGAACAGCGCGGTATTCTGCACTTTGTTCATGAAAAACCAGGGGATGATGCCGGCGCAAATACCGATGATGATCGCGCCCCAGCCGCTGACATAGCCCGCCGCCGGGGTAATGCCGACGAGGCCGGCGATCATGCCGTTGATGGCGCCGACCACCGACGGCTTGCCGTAGACCATCGAGTCCATGATCGTCCAGACCAAGAGGGCGACGCAGGTGCAAAGGTTGGTGTTGAGGATGGCCGCCGAAGCGTCGGCATTGGCGAAGTAGGGGTCGCCGCCGTTGAAGCCGTTCCAGCCGAGCCACAGGATGCCGGCGCCGGCCAGCGCCATCAGCAGACTGTTCGGCGGGAAATGGTCGCGATCTGCCTGGATTCGAGGACCGATCACCGCGGCCGCAACAAAGCCCGAGGTGCCGGCGGCGAGATGGATCACGTAGCCGCCGGAGAAATCAAGGGCCCCGAGCTGGGCGAGCCAGCCGCCGCCCCAGATGCTAAAGCAGCCGACCGTGTAGACGAAGGTCATCCACACTGGCACGAAGATGATCCACGCCTTAAAGCTCATCCGCCCGATCAGCGACCCGGCGAGGATGATCACGGTGATCGCGGCGAAGACGAACTGGAAGAACATCATCGTCGACATCGGGAAGGCCAGCGGCGGCATGCCGGAGGCGGCGGCCGGGATCGTCGCCTGCCCGAGCAGGAAGGCGGCGGAGAGGGCCGGCTGCGGTGTGCCCCAGAATGGAAACATCTGCGGACCGAAGGACATGTTGTAGGCCCACAGCACCCAGACGATCATTACCGCGGCAAAGGCGTACAGAGCCATGAAAGCGGAGTTGATCGCCCATTTTCTCTTGACGATTCCTCCATATAGGATCACCAGCCCAGGCACGCTTTGCAGGCCGACAAAGGTAGCGGCCGCCATTTGCCAGGCGTTGGACCCGGTATCGAGCCATTTTGGCGTTGGAACTAGCATCTTTGGACCTCTTGCGGTTGTGGTCGGGCCCAAGCATCAATGCCGGTCCCTTACTGGCGAATGCGAGAAGTGCACCCCCTCGGGATGGCTTTGAGGCAAGATTCATGCCTAGATTGAAAGCCGTCACCGGTTCTGGATGAGGCGCCCGTTGATGATGGCTGATCCGCTTGGCTTTCCACCCGCGACGATGCCGCACGCGTCCGTCGCGAGACACCGGCGCCGGCGTCGATGGGTGATTTCCGGGATCGCCGCGGGTAGCTTGCTGGCCTCAACCGGTGATGGCGGGGCGGCTGCTGCGAGGCTCCTTCACCTGCGCTGCACCAATGCCACCAGTGGGGCAAGTTGGCCGATCACCGTCGATCTCGACCACAGCCGGGTCGGCTCGCTTTCCGCCACGGTTACCGACAAGTGGATCACCTGGCATGATCCACAACAGGGATTTTTTGACTTCGAACGCGCTACCGGCAAGCTCCAGTTACGCAACGCGTCGAGCACCGGCGGCTATTTCATGCATTATACGTGCCGCCCGGAGTAGCGAGCACGCGACGGAATCGGGGAAAGGTCCGAATTCGCCGCGGGACCAAGCTGTGCCGCCCAAGAAGTTTGCCTAAAACATATGCAATAATATGCCGAAAATCTGAGCAATCTAACGGTCAGGTTTATAAGCGCGTTTGTGTCGAGCATCGATGGGCTATTTTGGACATAATGGTTGCGGTCTGGAGGAAAGGCGGTAACGGCGTGCGGTCGCAGCGTCGACGGCATGTCCGGTCCATCGCCGCATTCCGATCCGGGCGGCTTGCCACCAGGCGGAATTGATTCGATGGCGACGGTTGAAATCGGGGTACAGGCCAGCGTCGGATTCGCCTCGAAGACCGGGCCGCGCAGGGACAACCAGGATTTCGCCGGCGCCGTTATCGGCGCCGAGTTGCCCGAGCCGCGTCGGGAAGTAGTCGCGGCGATCGCCGACGGCATCGGCGGGGCAAAGGGCGGCCGAGTCGCGGCCGAGACCGCGGTGCGCGGTTTTCTTGATGGATTTTGCGACCTGCCCGAGACCATGGAAGTGCAGCGGGCGGGCGCCAGGATCATCAGTGCGCTCAACGGGTGGATGAATTCCCTGGGCCGCCAGGACCCCGACCTCACCGGAATGGGCTGCACCTTCACCGCGCTGGTGCTGCGCGGCCGCATCGCCCACCTGCTCCATGTCGGAGATACACGCGCCTATCGGCTCAGCGGCAATCGGCTGACATGTCTGACCATCGACCATGTGCGACAGGATGGCACGGGTCGCTCGCACACCCTGACCCGTGCGCTCGGCGTGGAGGGGGAGGTGAGCCTGGACTACGCCACGCAGACGGTGGCGCTGCATGACCGTTTTCTGCTGTGCAGCGACGGCGTGCATGGGTTTCTCTCGGAACCGACCATTGCCGACTTCCTGCGCGAACGCTCCGCTCCCGAGGATACCGCCGGCGCGCTGGTCGCGGCAGCGCTGCAATCCGGCGGCACCGACAACTGCACCGCCCTGGTTCTCGACGTGGTCGCGTTGCCGACGGCGGGATCGGCCGACGTCAGCGCCGCCATGCTGCAGCTGCCATTGATCCCGGTGCCGGTTCGTGGCGAGACGATCGATGGATTTGTCCTGAAGGCGCTGGTCTCTGAGGGCCGCTACAGCCGGCTGTTCGCAGCGGAGGACGAAATCGAGGGTGGCGAAATCGTCTTGAAATTCCCCAAGCCTCAGGTCGCCAGCGTCGAGGCCTACCGTGCGGCTTTTGTCCGCGAGGCCTGGGTCGGCGCCCGGGTGCATCACCCGGGGATCGGGCGGGTCATCGAAGTGCCGCCCGGACGCCAGACCTGCCTGTACACGGTCATGCCGTTCTATCAGGGCGAACTGCTGGAAGCCCGGCTGTCCCGCAGTCCGGCGTTGGGATTGGAGGAAGGGCGAAATATCGCGGTCATATTGGCGCGGGCGGTGGCGGCGCTGCATCGCGCCGGCATCATCCATCGCGACATCAAGCCGGACAACGTGATCCTCGAAGGCGGCGGATCCTTGAAGCTGATTGATCTCGGGGTGGTTCGCGTCCCGGGGCTGGAGGAGTTTCCGCCCGAAAACATCCCCGGCACTGCCGCCTATATGGCGCCCGAAATGCTCGCCGGCGAACCCGGCAACGAGGCCACCGACGTCTATGCGCTGGGCGTCACGATGTTCCGCGCCTTCACCGGCGAATACCCGTATGGCAATGCCGACGCCGTCAGCCCGCCACGCCGGAATCGGCCGCAGCGCTTCTCCATCCTGCGGCCGGACCTGCCCGCCTGGCTCGAGGCGGTGCTCGAGCGGGCGATCGCGGGTGATCCCGCGCGACGCTTTCGCGATATGACCGAGTTCGCGCTCGACATGGAGGCCGGCCCGGCGCGGGCGCCAAACACGGTTCGCCGGCCGCTCACGCTTTATGAACGCGCCCCGCTGCGGGTTTGGCAAGGTCTGGCCGCTCTGTTGGCGCTCGCCCTCCTGGTGTCGTTGCTGATGCGTTGAGACTCAGCCAGGCCACTCGGTTCCCCAGCGGTCAGCGTGCGCGACCTCGGCCAGCGGCCGGCGGGTCAGCGGGCCGAAGCGGTCGAGCGGCCAGCCGATCGGCATCAGGGCGAAGGTCGAAACGTCGTCGGGAATGCCGAGCACGGCCTTGACCTCGTCCTCGCAGCGGATGTGGTTGGTCGTGATCGTGGTGCCGAGGCCGAGGGCGCGGCAGGCGAGGATGATGTTCTGCACCGCCGGGTAGATGCTGGCCCCGCGGATGCGGTCGACGTAAGCGAGTTCGTCCTGGTAACGGGCGGCGATATCCGGCGGCAGCGCCTCGCGCGGCGGCACCACCGGGCGGCTTTGGCACGGCACCAGCAGCACCGGAGCCTCGCCGATGTGCACCCACAGATGGCCGCCTACCCCCAGCATCCGCGCGAATTGCTGTTCGGTGAGGTGGGGTGGCCGGCCGCGCGCGGCATAGACGGCCGCGGCGATGTTGGAGGCCTTGCGGTAGATGACGCCGAGCTTATGCCGCTGCTCGGGATCGCGCACGACGACAAACGCCCAGTTTTGCGCGTTGCCGGCAGACGGCGCGCGGATCGCTGCGTCGAGGATTTTGCCGATCAGCGCCTCGGGGACGGGATCGGGTTTAAGGCGACGCAGCGACCGCGCGGAATAGATCGCCTCAAACAATCCGATCTCGGGCATCGCCGATCCTCCAGCGCTCAGCGCCTGCCAATTGTAGCACCATCCCGTTCGATCCGCTGGGCAGCCGAGCAGATGTGCCGTCATTATATCAGGCTCGGAAATTTCCCGGTTGCCAGCCCTCACGCCCTGCCCTAGCCTCCGGGCGCGTTTGACGAAACGGCGGGAAGCGCGATGAGCGAAACCATCAAGGTGTTCTGGCAGCCGCATTGAACCAGCTGCCTGAGGGTTAAGGAATACCTCTCGGTCCGTGGGATCGAGTATCAATCGATCAATGTGTTGGCGGATCAAGGCGGCCTCGACGAGTTGCAACGGCTGGGCGCGCGCTCGGTCCCGGTGGTGTCGCGCGGCGACCGCTTTGTGTTCGCTCAGGTCATTCGCGACGTCGTCGAATTTTTGGGGCTCGACGAGTAGGACGACCCCGGTGCTGTCGCCGGGTGAACTGCAGATCCGCGCACGATCACGTGCTGGCGACCGCGATCCGGCTGGTCCGCCAGATACCCGACCACCGGCTGGAGACCCAGCTGCCGGAGCGTCCCCTGCTCGTGGCGAATGCTGATGCATCACCCTCCGATATCCTGACCGCTTTTTCGGACATGGAGACTGGCGGATCCCACCACGCCGACGCCTGCGGGTCGAGGAGGCCGCCCCCGGAGGTAAACCAGCGCCGCGATCGCCGATTTC
>CAVZKP010000023.1:0-142121 GCA_963775875.1 uncultured Alphaproteobacteria bacterium | reverse complement strand
TCGGCGCTTCCTCCTGATCTGCGACCACGCCATGTCGGCTGCCACCGTCAAGGATCATGCGCCGAGATCCAGCAGCGCTCAACCGCGACCCGGTTGACCGTCATTGCCGATCCGTCTTAACTGGTCGATCTGACCAACCGGCACCATACGATGCGCGAAATTCAGGCCTCGGAGGCAAAAGCCCGGCTTTCCCAGCTTCTCGACGAGGTCGAGCGCGGCGAGACCGTCGTCATCACCCGCCACGGCCGCGCGGTCGCGCGGATCATCCCCGAGGCCCAGCGCAGGCAGCACGAGATCGCCGCGGCTCTCGACAATATCAAGGCGCTTGGGAAAGAGATCGCACGGGAGAACGGGCCGGTCAGCATCGAGGAAATCGTCTCGTCTATCCATGAAGGGCACAAATATTAGTGGCCTTCGTCCTCGATGCTTCGGCAGCGATTGCCTGGGCGCTGCGAGAGGATGATTTGCGCGCCGATCTGGCATGGGAGCTGGCAAGGACCGAAGACGCTTTCGTGCCGATGTTGTGGTGGTTCGAGGTCCGCAACGCGCTCGTCCTCAGCGAGCGGCGCGGACGGATCGCGGAACCGCAGACAGCGCGTTTCCTGCGCGAAATCTCGCGGTTGGCGATCATGGTGGACAGAACGCCCGACGAGAGCGGCGTTCTAACCCTGGCGCGCCGGCATCGGCTGACCGTCTACGATGCCGCATATCTGGAGCTGGCGCTGCGCGAAGCCGCGCCTCTCGCCACCCTCGATGCGCAACTCGCCGCGGCCGCGCGGTCGGAGGCCGTCACGGTGATCGGCGGCTGACGGTTGATCCGATCCGCGCGAAGGCAGCGGCCGCGCCGGCATCAGCCGATCGCATCGTCGAGGCAATCCTCGCCCCAGAAAAGCCGCGCCGCCGCCGATGGAATCTACTGCGCCTCATTCCTGCGCCGCCGCGCGTGCGAGGTTGAGCGCCAACAGCCGCGCCAGCGCTTCCTCTTCGGACAAATCGGCGGGCCAGCCATAGGCGGCGGCGACCGCGGCGTCGAGATCGCGATGCGCGTTGTCGAGCCAGGCCGGCCGCTCGTTGTAGAGATTGGTCAGGGTGCGCTTCTTGAGGACCGCCGCGGCTTTATCGCTGACCGGGACGATGCGGTCGGGAAACCCCGGCACCACCTCCGGCACCCGTTCGACCAGATCGGCCGGGTTCAGCCAGGCCTCGCGCAACTCATTGAGCCGCCGCGCCGCCTCGGCAATCGCAATCGCCCGCGGATCGTCGGCATACTCCGCCGCCGGAATGTTCGGCGTCAGCCCCTCGGGAAAGGGGAAGGTCTCGAAAGTTGAGGTCGGCGTGTAAGTTGGGTCGTTGCCAACTCCGCACCAAGCGCCCTTTGCCAGCGACCATGCCCTATGAATACGACCGCTGAGAATTCCGAACGTCGTATCATCGTCCCGCGTTATAACAATGACTAAATTATCGGAAACAATGGATTTATCGAGCCAAAGGAAAAATCTATATCGAGAAACCTTTGGAGTCGCAATATACCGAGTCAAAACATTTATGTTATTCCACATGCCAGGTCGCCGCTCAGCAAACCGCCACCAGTATCGTTTATACAACTCGCGACGGTTATTGCTTCGTTCCGGTCGTACGACTGTGGTTATCACTTTAAATGGAGTCGCATAGAAAGATGCTTCTTCTTCATTCATGATCCCGAAATCAATTACCCATTTATCGAGGGGCCTTTTGGCTAAATCTCCACCGCTTACTGTGGGCCTTAACACATCAGAATTATATCTGCCGTTCGGATTGAGCGGCTCTTCCAACCATCGACGGGCTAAAGCGCCGTCAATGCCGAACGCACCCCCCTTCGTTACCCCCTGAAACGAAAAATGTTGGTTGCCCTTCAGAGGCTTTGCCGTCGTGACATCCACAGTTGCGCCAGTCAAATCCGAATTGATCCGCTCGACCGGCCTTCCATCAAGTTGCGATTGCTGCTCCTGTGTATCGGCACCGAAGCAGATCAGCGAGACCCGGACGGCGACACCTTTGACGACCCATTTCTCGTCATCCCAGGCATCGAAGATCCTGCCGTCTTTGACGATGGCGTCGAGCACCCGCCGATTGGCGCCGCCCCGCATCGAGTTCGTCGCGACCAGGCCGACGCGCCGCAACCGCCCCTCTCCGCCCTTCAGGGGGGAGAGGGAGGGACCCGTCGCGGGGCGACGGGAGGGTGAGGTGGGCGGGGGCGAGCGTCCAGGATCCCCCACCTCACCCCGGCCCTCTCCGCCCCCGGGGGCGGAGAGGGAGGAAAGCTGCTCCCACGCCTTGGCGAACCAGTAGGCGACGAGATCGGCTTCGGCCGGCACGCGCCCGGCAAAGGCGGCAAACAGCCGGTCGACGTAAGCGTCGCCGAGCGAGTTGCGCATCCGCTTGCCGCCGAGAAACGGCGGGTTGCCGACCACCACATCCGCGTCCGGCCACTCGCTGTCCTTGCCGCTCTGCGTGATCAGCGCGTCCGCCCGGACGATCCCGTCCAGCTTGTCGAGGATCGGCCGGCGGGTCAGCCCCAAGCCCTTGCGCAACTGCCATTGCAGTTCGGTGATCCAGACCGTCAGGCGGGCCAATTCGGCGGCGTAGCTGTTGATCTCGATACCCAGCACCGCCTCCGGACCAACGCGGGGAGGGTCGATCGGCAGCCCCAGCGCGGCGGCGTCCTCGGTCACCGCCAGATCGAAATCCTTGAGGGCGCGCAGCGAGAGTGCCAGAAAATTGCCCGAGCCGCAGGCCGGGTCGAGCACGCGATAATGGCCGAGCCTCGCCCGAAAATCGGCGTAGAGGCCGCGCCCTTTGGCCAGCAGCCTGTCCTTCTCGGCCGGCGTGCGCGCCCGCGCGCGGTGCGCGTCAACCTCCCGGATCTCCGCCTTGATCCGCTCCCACTCCCGGCATAATGGCGCCACCACGACCGGCTCGATGATCTTCATGATCGTCGCTTCGTCGGTGTAGTGGATGCCGACGCCGCGGTCTGTCGCCGGGGCGTTGAACAGCGACGCCTGCGCGCGGTCTTCCGGGTCCGGCGCGTCGAACAGGCTCGCCATCTCGGCGCGCTTCTTGTCGTCGAGGCCGCTCTCGAACAATGTCCCGAAAATCGTCGGGTCGATCGCCTTCCAGTCGAGCCGCGCCGCATTCATCAGATCGCCCACCGCACCGATGCCGAGCGGCAGCACGTCGTCATCGTCGAACAGGCCGCCATTGAACCAGGGGATCGCCGCCGTCCCGAAACGGCCGTTGCGGTTTGCCATGGCGCGGAACAGCTCGCGCAGCATCGGCTCGAAATCGTCCGGGCGCTTTTTCGCCTCGTCGAGGAGGTCGGCGAAGATCCGGTTGGGCAAAAGATCGATGTCCTCGGCGAACAGGCAGAACACCAGCTTGTTGATAAAATGGGCGACGCGGCGCTCGTCGTAATGCCGGCGCAGCCCGACGGCGATGTTGGCGAAATTGGCCGCCGCCTGCGCCGTGACGCTCTCCCGCGTCTGCGGTCGGCAATAGCCGCTCGGGATGGAGAAAGCAGTTGCGCAGCAGCTCCCGCGCCTCGACCGAGACCAGGTCGATCAGCGCGATGACATGCTGCTGGGCGATCGCGTTGGTGAAATTGGTGTGGACCCGGATCTCCTGCATGTCGCAGACGATCAGCAGGGGCGGGTTTTCCAGCGCGTCGGCGTATTGCTTCAGCTGCGCATAGGCTTCAACCAGGTTGCGGCGCTTGCCCTTGTATTCCCAGGCAAAGCAATGCCGCTTCCAGACATCGGCAAAGCCGGCGGTGTCGCCGATCTTGCGGGTCGATTTCTCAAAGGTTTTCGGAAATGCCGAGCGCCTATCGCGATGTTAATCGTGTGTTTGTCAGGCGATGATATCTGAGAGGTAACCTCCGTTTTCCCGAGCACTTCCGCGCGATCTTCGTGGTTGATGCCTTCCAGGGCAATGAGGGTTCCACTAAAGAAACCCTGAATGCGGGTTTCCTGAATCTCAGTCCGAACGATAGCGCCGCTCGTTCCGGTCCCGCGTTGTGCGGTCTCGGGTGACACCACCGAGGCAAGCGTGTTGGTGTCAAATGTGACCGTCAGAGGCATCACAGCAGACTCGTGTACAGCATCCGATAAAGGACATTACCAAAGCGCAGGTCGCTGATTGTGCAGCTGCGGGGACGCCGCAAAGAAAACAGCGCCGTCCGGAGACGGCGCTGCGTTGCGGTTGAGCGCGCGGGTTATTCGGCGGCGGCGCGGGTGGGGGTTTGGGATTCGGCGAGGAGTGCGGCGGCTTGTTTGGCGACGCGGGTGCCTTCGAAGAAGCGGGGGTTCTGCGTGCCCCATAGCCGCACCGCGTTGGAAAAGGTGAAGTCGCGGAAATCGGCCGGGGTGATCAGCCCGTCCTCGACCAGCTCATAGGCTTCGGGCACCGGCTGCAGCATGTCGGGCACGTCGAAATGGCCGATATCGGAGCTGAAGATCGCATTGATCCGGGCGCCGAACGGCATGCCCTTGCCAAAGGCGATGGCGTTCATCCGGTCATCGGCCTCGCAGCCGAAATAATAGGGCCTGGCGTAGAGATCGACCCAGTCTTCCTTGCGGGCGATGTTGCACGCCGCATAATCGTCCATCGGGACGCCGCCGGTCAGCGCATCCTCCTCCTGCATCGGCCAGCCGTCGCGCTTGGCCAATTCGGCGGCGATGTCGGCATAGCCGTATTTGTCGACCAGCTGGCGCAATAATGGCCGGTTGAGCTTTGCCGGGTCCATATAGGCCAGCCCCTTGGCGCCGCGCCGCTCCCAATGCTCGATCAGGTCGCAGAACAGCTGGCAGCCCCAGCCGACCCCGCCTTCGAGAAAGGCGAAGCGCAGATCGGGGAAGCGGCGGGTGACGCCGCCGAGGAACAAGGCCTTGGCGACCGCATGGCCGGCATCGGCGAAATGGCCGATATGGTTGAAGGTGAAATTGCTCGGCGAATTGCGCATGCCATAGCTGCGGCCGCCGGTATGGAAGGTGGGCGCGATGCCGAGTTCGCGGCATTTCTGCCAGACCGGGTCGTAATCGTACTCGCTGTCGATGCCGAGCTGGTCGAAGCCCTGGGCGTGGCGGGCGATTTGCGGGTCGGTCCCGGCCGCTTCCGGCAATGGCCGGCGCACGCCGCTGCCGAACATGCACACCTTGCTGCCGAGCTGCTTGGTGACGAATTCGAGTTCGGCGATCGCCTCCTCCGGCGTATGCACCGGGATCACCGCGGCCGGGGTCAGCCGGTCTTCGAGCCCCTTGAAGTAGTCGGCGGTGACGATGTTGAAGCCGCGGATCACCGCGTGCCGGGTCTCGTCATCGGCGATGCGCGGGATGCCGAGCCCGGCGGTCGGGTAGACGATGCCGAAATCGATGCCGAGCTCGTCGAGCCGGTCGTACAGCATCTTTGGCATCATCGCCGTGGCGCGGTCGCGGGTGTTGGTCGATTGCCGCCCCCAATTGCCCTCCATCGCGACGCCGCGCCGCTTGCGCTCGGCGAGCGTCAGGCTCAGCGAATCGGGGATGCGGCGCTGCGAGGCGAGAAACCCGTTGGCGCCCTTGTCGCCGACCGCCTTGCGGATCTTCTCGGCGAAGACCGGCGTGTACTCGATCCAGTGGCCGTCGCCGTCGATGACCGGATGGCCGAGTTTGGCGTGGATCTGCTCAGGGCTCAAATGACCGCTCATGGTGTGCTCCACAGAAGTGGCGGTTGCGCCGCGATTTATTGTGCGGCCGGTCCCCGCCAGGCCAAGGACGGCCAGGCCAAGGACGGCGAGGCCAAGGACGGTCGGCCGGCGCCGGCCGCGCCGCACGCACCGCCGATCCTAACAGACCCGGCGGCCGCGTGGAACCAAGCCGGCGCGGGGCGCGATCCGCCGCGGTCAGTTCGGATAGACGATGGTGCGCAGCATGATGCGGCGCTCCTCGGGGTGGTAATCGCCGGCGCCGCGATGCATCGTCGCCCGCTCGTCCCAGATCAACAAATCGCCGACCCGCCAGGAATGGTAGTAGGTAAAGCGATCCTGGGTGGCGTGCGCGGCCAGTTCCTCGATCAACGGCCAGGATTCGTCGCGGCTCATGCCGTCAAAGCCATGCACATGCATCGGGTTGACAAACAGGATCGGCCGGCCGGTGACCGGGTGCGGCACCACCGCCGGGCGGCGCTGCTCGACATATTTCTTGTCGGTGCGGCGCATCTCCTCGTCGGGATCGTAGAGCCGGGCGCCGGCAGGGCCATCGGTGCGGCCATGCAGCCCGACCAGCCCGGCCAGGCGCTGTTTCATCGGCTCCGGCAAGGCGTCATAGGCGGCGCACATATCGGCGAACATGGTTCCGCCCTTGCTCGACGGGATCTCGAGCGCGTGCAGCATCGCCAAAAGCGGCGGCACCTCCTCATAGGTCGAGTCGGTGTGCCAGTCGGTCGCGCGCTTGACCCCGTACCAGTCGACATTGCCGGTCTCGTCGACATTGCGCAGCCAGGAGACTTCGGGATGCTCCTCGTGGCGATAGCTGACCAGCGAATGGATCCGCGGGGTGCCAAAGCGGCGGCCGAACGCGGCGATGTCGGCGGCGCCCAGATGCTGGTCGCGGAACACCAGCACCGGGTGCTCGGCAAACGCCTGCTCGATCCAGGCGAAGGTGGCGTCGTCGAGCTTCGCCAGATCGACGCCGAGCGCCTCGGTGCCGAGCGCCTCGCCGAGCGGGCGCAATTGCATTGTTTGGGATGCGATGGTCATGAGCGATCCTCCGTTTAGCCGTAGGATGATCGGCCTAGGCGGGTGCGACGCAAAGGTCTAATCGAGCATGGCTGAGGCTATCGATCGCAGTGCCGCCGGGGGTCGCCGATGAAGGGGCAGGACAACCTTTACCGCGAGGCCGGCGTCGACATCGCCGCGGCCGAGACCGGGCTCGGCAAGATCGTCGCCGCGATCCGGCAGACCTGGCCGGCGGCCGGCGGGGTCGGCGCGGTCAAGCTCGATATCGGCTATTTCGCCAATGTGATCGATATCGGCGGCGTCGGCCTGGCGCTGTGCACCGACGGGGTCGGGTCGAAATCGATCATCGCCGACATGCTGAAGAAATACGACACGATCGGCATCGATTGCGTCGCGATGAACGTCAACGATGTGATCTGCGTCGGCGCGCGGCCGCTGTCGATGGTCGATTACATCGCCGTCGGCGAGGCCGATTCCGACATGCTGGGCGCGCTCGCGATCGGGCTCGCCGAGGGCGCCCGTCAGGCCGGGATCTCGATCTCGGGCGGCGAGATTGCCCAGCTCAAGGACATCGTCCACGGCTTCGACCTGGTCGGCATGGCGGTCGGGCTGGTGCCGCTCGACCGGATCGTCACCGGCCGCGAGCTGCGGCCCGGCGACATGGTCATCGGCATCGACAGCAACGGCATCCACAGCAACGGCCTGACCCTGGCCCGGCATGTGCTGTTCGAGCGCGCGAACCTGTCGCTCGACCAGATCATCCCGGAATTCGGAACCGCGCTCGGCGAGGAGCTGCTGCGGCCGACCTCGATCTATGTCCCCGAGATCGTCGAGATCATCGAGCGGGTGCCGACGGTGAAGGCGCTGGTCAACATCACCGGCGACGGCCTGTTAAACCTCGCCCGGGTCGAGGCCAGGGTCGGGTTTTCGCTCGACAATCTGCCGCCCGAACCGGCGATCTTCCGGCTGATCGAACAACACGGATCGGTCGAGCGAGCGGAAATGTTCGAGGTCTATAATATGGGGGTCGGGTTTTGCGTCCTCGCCGCCGCGGAGGACGCCGCCGCGATCCTGGCGATCCTGCAAAATCACGGCCGGCGGGCGCAGGTGATCGGCCGGGTCATCGAAGATGAAGGCAAGGGCGTCTATCTGCCGGGCGAGCAACTGATCGGCCACGGCAAGCGGTTTCGCCGGCAGTGAGCGTCCCAATCGTTTGGCCTTATCCGGGTTCCCGCTTTCGCGGGAACGACGGGTCGGAAATACGTGACAAAGGTAATTTCGGGGCCGTCCCCCGGGGCCTCTAAAGAAAGGCCGCCAGCGGATCGCGGCTGCGCCGGCGGATGCGGCGGATCTCGACCTCGGCCGCGCGTCTTTGCAAGGCCTCCCGATCCGATTGGCTGACCGTCCCCTGGGTGCGCACGACGCAGGCGGTGGGACAGCGGGTGATGCCCTTGGTGCGGATGAACGCGGCGATCGCCGCCTCGTATTCGCTTTGCGACATGGTCTCGAACCCCTGGATCGTCAGACTGTCTCTGTCGATCGCCAAGGCTAAGCGAAGACGCCGGAATCCTGCGCAAAATTGAGGGTTAATTTTACCGCATTGATGGTTAAATTAACTAACCGAGATGATTGCCGGATTACTGTGCGGTGATCCCGCCATCGACCACGAGACCGGCGCCGGTCATGAAGCCGGCATCGTCCGAGGCGAGAAAGACGATGCCCTTGGCGATGTCGCTGACGGTGCCGAGGCGGCCGAGCGGCAGCCGCTCCAGCGCCTGATGGCGGGCCGCGTCGAGATCGTTGGTGGCGAGGTTGCGCGCCCGCATCGCCACCACCTGATCGCCCATATCGGTGTCGGTGGTGCCGGGATGGATCGAGTTGACCCGCACCCGATAGCCCTTGCGGGCGAATTCGAGCGCCGCCGATTTGGTAAACAAAGTGACCCCGCCCTTGGTCATCGAATAGAGCGGGTCGCCCGACGAGCCGACCAGCCCGGCGACCGACGACAGATTGACGATGGCGCTGCCATGCGGGCTGTTCCGGGCGCGGTCGCGCAACGCCGGGAGCGCCAGCTTGGTGCCGAGAAACACCCCGGTCAGGTTGACCGCGCACAGCCGATGCCACTCCTCCAGGCTCGCCTCCTCGAGGCTCTTGCCGAGAAAGATCCCGGCATTGTTGACCAGGATGTCGAGCCCGCCGAAATGCCCGGTGACGGCGGCGATCGCCGCCTGCCAATCGGCTTCGCTGGTGACGTCGAGACGGGTGTAGAGCGCGGCGCGGCCGATCGCGGCGGCGGTCTGTCGGCCCGGTTCGTCCAAAACATCGCCGAGCGCCACCTCGGCGCCGGCTTCGGCCATCAGCCGCGCGGTCTCGGCGCCGATCCCGCGCGCCCCGCCGGAAATCAGCGCGACCTTGCCGTCGAGCCGGTTCATTGCGGCCCTCCCCTGTCCAATTCCGGTGCGCAGCAGAGTGTCATCGTCGTCCCGGCCTGTCCATCGCCCGGCGCTCGAAGGGCGTGCGCCGGACGCGCCGATCCTCGATAAGCGCATGCCCGGCGAATTGATCGGGCGGTCCGGTTCAGACCGTTTCACCTTGCGGCACAGCGGTGATAGCAATATCGATAGGCGGCATGCCGAGGGGTGAAGCGCGCCCCGGCGTCAGCGACAGCAGCTAATCGGAACCCGAAAGCCGGCGGCGCCGCGGCCGGCTACCAAGGCGCAGCAGCAACGGGAGAGTAGAACATGGCCGGGTATTTGCTGATCGAATCGAGGGACCCGTTTGAATCGAATGAGGTTGGGTACTACTGCGAGCTGGCGAGCGGGCTGGTGGCAGCGGGCAACCAGGTTACGCTGTTATTGATTCAAAATGCGGTGTTAGCCGCGCGGCCGGCGGCCCAGACCCCGCAGCTCAAGGCCCTGATCGGCTCCGGCGTCAAGATACTCGCCGATGATTTTGCCCTTAAAGAGCGGGGCATCACCAAACTGCTTGCCGGTATCGAGCCCGCGCCGATCGAGGTCGTGGTCGACCATCTGGAATCCGGCTACAAGAACTCTCTGGCATTAGGAGCCGGGCATGCCGCAAAAGACCTTCGCGATCGCGCTGATGGATCCGCCATACGAGACGGAGAACCTGACGACGGCGTTCCGCATCCTCGAGGCAATGGCGCGTCGAGGACACAACATCAACGTCTTCGCCTATGAAGGTGCGTCCGGTCTGGCTTTCGCCCGGCAGGCGCCGCATCCCAACCCGGTGCATGGCAAGAACAGCGCCGAAGAAAACCACCCCACGACCAAGGACCAGGTCACCGCCCTGCTGGCGCTCGCCGTGCAGAGCGGGGGCAAGATCGATTGGGTCAATTGCGGCATGTGTGTCGACGAACGCGGCGTGGGCGAATTTGTCGCCGACACGCGGCGGGGCTCGCCGGCCGATTTCCATTCGTTCTGCGAGGCCTCCGACAACGTTCTCGCCATTCCGTCGAAGTGAGGCATGCCATGGCCAAGAAAACGCTGAACATCGTCGAGTCGGCCTACCGGGCTGTCATGGAAGAGCAGGACGACACGATCCTCTGGCTGCTTGCCGCGATGCAGGCCGCGGGAGCCGAGCACACCGTGGTGCTGCGCGGAAACGCCGTGAACTATGCGGTCGCCGGCCAGGGCGCGCCGGGGCTGACCATCGGCGGCTGGAAACAGACCCAGGCGCCGCGGATGGACAATGACGTGATCGATCTGATCGAGAAGCGCAAGATCCCGGTATTCGTCATCGAGGAGGATCTGGCCGCGCGCGGCATCGAGCCCGGCGAGCTGGTCCCCGGGGTCCATCTGCTCAGCGCGAAAATGCTGCCGCAGCGCATGGCCGAGTACGAAATCGTCTCGCATTGGTAGGCAGACGAGCGCGGCCTGTTCTCGTCAGTATCTCGTAGGATGGGTTGAGCGGAAGCGATACCCGTCACCGGTCGCCGACCGCGCGCCCGGTCCGTGGCCCCGCCGGCCCAGGTCGGGGGTAGGGCCGCCGCCGCGTGCTTACCGGACGCGGCATGCAGCAATACGACGTTATCGGCGAGCGCCGCCGGCTGCGCTCGGCTAAATTCACCGTGAAAACCGGAACCCCGGGGCGACAAGGTCGCGGCGGCGGGTGGTCAGCGGCCCAGCCCTACCGAATTGCGATGGGTTTCGCTACGCTCAACCCGTCCTACGTGCTATGCGCCTCACCCCTGCCTCACGTAATTTTATTGACAGTCAATTGCGGAAACGCGAGCGCGCCACCGAACGTCTTCGGAAGATTTTGTTGAACTGTATAAAGCTCCTCCTTTAATCTTAATATATTGGATTCCTCCTCTAATCTAATCTTTCTTACTTCCGGGCTTTGTGTATCTACATTTTGGAAAATCTTAGTCCTATAAAGATAATTAATTTGACGAAAATACCTTATATCCTGGCGAAGTGTTTCTAAGAATGTAGATATATTTTCTGGAAAAAAGAAGCGTGATTCTTCGAGCTTTCGAAATAATCTATCGAGTTCATCTGGCATTTTATCGTCATTCTGCCTCTCGAAAGTTATTTCTATTGCCTTCCTTGCCGCCTCATAAATTGCGTATCGTTTCTCGAAAAGGTTATAGCGAAGCTGATCGAGTGAAGTCGCCGCTTGCTGCTCGGCAATTTTTTGTTGACCCCTGCCAAGACGGCTAGTGACAAAAACAGCGACCCCGGAGGCTATGATCGTGACGGCTGGGCCAGCTAGGGTTAGGAGATTCGACATGACCAAATATGTCTCTCTCAGCAGCAAGCGTAGGGCGGAACAGCGTAGCGCATTCCGCCTCGACTTGTGGGTCGGCACGCGCGGTTAATGGAGTGGCCGTGTCCGTGGGACTATTTCCGCCGCTTCGATCTTCACTGTCGTTCGCCAGTCTGTTGCGGTTCGTTGCCGCCGCCCGTCCAGTCGGCGGGATACATTCCGCTGGCGACGCACCGGCGAAAGGACGAATGCGGCCAATCCGCCGGGTGCGCCACCAGACCATGCTTGACCGGGTTGAAATGCGTATAGTCCAGGTGAGCCGCAAAGTCGCGATCGTCGCGGATCGTGTGCTCCCAGTACCGCCGCTGCCAGATGCCGCGTTCGCCGCGGCTTGTCATGACCGGTGATCGCGGCTCGCCGATCGACAGCGATTTTGCGAACCCGGTCTTGATCGCTCGCCACCGACCGGAAAATCGGCATCGTCTTGCGGCAACGTCCCCAAGGTCGCACACCCCAGTGCATGTGGTCGGGGAGGACGACCAAGGCGTCGATGTGAAAAGGTGCGCGGGCGCGCACTCGGCGAACCGCATCGCGCAGCGCGTCGATATTCGCCACCAACAGGTTCGAGCGCCGGTCACGCAGGTTTACGGTAAAGAGGAAGGTCCCGCCTGGAACCCGATTGCGGCGATAATCCGGCATCTGAAGAGTATGCAGGGCCGCCGAGAGCGGCGGAAGGCGCTGCGCTGTTCCGCCCTACGCCTGCTATTCCTTGTCGGGGACGCCGGCTTCGAGTTCTTCGAGCCAGACGGTGGCGGTGGCGTCGGAGGGGGCGCGCCAGTCGCCGCGGGGGGAGAGCGAGCCGCCCGAAGAGATTTTCGGGCCGTTGGGCAGGGCCGAGCGCTTGAACTGGCTCAGTTGGAAAAAGCGCAACAGGAACACCCGCAGCCAATGCTTGATCTCGGCGAGATCGTAGGCGCGCCGCGCCGCCTGCGGGGTGTTGGCCGGCCATGCCCCGCGCTCGAGGTCGGCCCACGCGTTCCACGACAGGTAGGCGATCTTGGACGGGCTGAAGCCGAAGCGGGTCGCGTAATAGAGGTTGAAATCCTGCAATGCATAGGGGCCGACGATGCTCTCGGTCGACTGGATCAGGCCGTCGGCGCCGGGCGGCACCAGCTCGGGCGAAATCTCGGTCGCCAGGATGTCGTAGAGGATCGGCGCGGTCCCCACGCCCAGATCGCCCGAACCCGCGACAAAGCGGATCAGATGCTGGATCAGGGTCTTGGCGACCGAGGCGTTGGGGTTGTAATGCGACATCTGGTCGCCGACCCCATAAGTGCACCAGCCGAGCCCCAGTTCGGACAGATCGCCGGTGCCGACCACCAGCCCGCCATTGTGGTTGGCCAGCCGGAACAGATAGTCGGTGCGCAAGCCCGGCCTGGACATTCTCGAAGGTCACGTCGTAATGCGCCTCGCCCTTGGCCGCGGCATGGCCGATATCCTGCAGCATCTGCCTTGCCGCCGGGCGGATGTCGATTTCGGCGCCGCTGACCTTGAGCGCCTGCATCAGCCGCCAGGCATTGGCCTTGGTCGCATCGCCGGTGGCGAATCCGGGCAGGGTGTAGGCGAGGATGTCGGTGCGCGGCAGGCCGAGCCGGTCCATCGCGCGGGCCGCGACGATCAACGCCTGCGTCGAATCGAGCCCGCCGGAGACGCCGATCACCAGCTTTTTGAGGCCGGTCGCCTTGAGCCGCTGGGCCAGCCCCTGAACCTGGATGTTGTAGGCCTCGTAGCAATTGTCGGCGAGCATCGCCGGATCGGCCGGCACATAGGGGAAGCGCTCGACATTGCGGCGCAGGGCCAGCTTTTCCTGCGGCGGCGCGAAGTCGAAGCCGATGGTGCGGAACGGCGTGTCCGAGCCACCGGCGGCGGCGCGCGGCGCAGTCGCCAAAGGTGTTGGTCCGCATCCGCTCCTGGCGAATGCGCCCGAGATCGACATCGGCGGACGCCATCTCCGGCGTCGCCGAGAAACGCTCGGTCTCGGCCAGCTCCTGACCCAACTCGAAGATCCCGGCCTGGCCGTCCCAGGCGAGGTCGGTCGTCGACTCGCCGGCGCCGGCGGCGGAATAGGCGTAGGCGGCAAGGCAGCGCGCCGATTGCGAGGCGCATAACAGGCGCCGCATCTGCGCCTTGCCGATCGTGATGTTGCTGGCCGACAAATTGAGCAGGATCTCGGCCCCGGCCAATGCCGCCGCGGTGCTGGGCGGCTGCGGCACCCACAAATCCTCGCAGATCTCGACGTGAAAGGTGAAACCCGCCTTCCCGCCGGCGGCAAACAGCAGATCGGCGCCGAACGGGGCTTCGATGCCCGGCGAGCGCGATCGACCCGCCGGCGACGCCCTCGCCCGCGGTGAAATGCCGGCGCTCGTAGAATTCGCGGTAGTTCGGCAGAAAGACTTTCGGGACGACGCCGAGCACGCGCCCGCGATGGATCGCGACCGCGCAGTTGTAGAGCTGCCCATGCGAGCGCAATGGCGCGCCGACGACAAACACCGGAAAGCGTTCGCGGCTCGCCTGCAGCAGGCGGTCGATCTGGCCCTCGACCGCGTCGAGCAGCGCGTCCTGAAACAACAGATCGTCGATCGCATAGGCCGAGAGGCACAGCTCGGGAAACACCATCAGCCCGACCCGCGCCCGATCGCCCTCGGCGAGCAGCGCCTCGACCGCCGCGGCGTTGCGCGCGGGGTCGGCTACCGCGACGAGCGGTACGCAGGCGCCGACACGGAGGAAATCATGCCGGTAGGGCGAGAAAAACGCAGACATCGCGGGCCGGTGCTCGCAGGATCGGGCGACCCTGTCAATCTGGGCACTGGGCGGGCTGGCGGTAAGGGGCTGGCGGTAGGGCTGGCGGGAGGCCGATCAGGCCCGCGGGCGCCCGGACCGGGCCAATGCCCAAACGACGCCACCGAGGCCAAAGACAAAGACGGCGGCGAGCACCAGCACCACGAGATTGGCCGAGCCGATCAGCCTCTGGCCCAGCTTGCCGACCACGTCGCCGGCAAACAGCAGCATCGGCGCCCAGACCAGGGCCGAGCCGATATTGGCGATCCAGAACCGGCCCGGCGGCATCTGCATGACCCCGGCGGCGAGCGGAATCACCGCCCGGATCGGGCCAAAGAAGCGGCCGATGAACACGCTCAGCCCGCCAAACCGGGCAAAAAACCGGATGCCGCCCGGCAGCAGATCGGGATTGCGGGTGAATGGCCAGATCCGGGCGATGGCCGGACCGAACCGGCGGCCGATCCAATACGACACCGAATCGCCGAGCACCGCGCCGAGAACCGCCCCGGCCAGCACCGGCGAATACGCCAGGGCGCCGGTCGCCATCAGCGCTCCGGCGGCGATCAGCAACGAGGTCCCGGGAAACAGCAGGCTCAAAAACACGAATGACTCGCCGAACCCGGTCACGAACATGATCGCGAACGCCCAGCCCGCATGCGCGGAGATAAAGGCGAGCGTCGGCTGAACCAAATCGTGCATGCGCCCTTCCAATTTTGTCCGGGTGATCGGTGCCAGAAGAAAACGGCGGCGACGCGGCGCCGCATGGATAGCATCCGGTTCTTACGCTAGCCTGAGCGGATAACGGCGCCCGCCGATCGGGCTTTCGGGAGGAGACAGAAGCGTGCAGAAGACGACCCGCCGCAGCTTTACCCGGCTGGCGGCAGCCGGCATCGCCTCGGCCGCTGCGTTCAATATTTTGCGGGCGCGCGGCGACGCCCCGGAATTTCACTACAAATTCGGCAACGACCTGCCGGTCTCCCATCCCAATACGATCCGGATCAAGGAAGCGGCTGAGCGGGTGCGCCAGCAATCGGGCGGCCGGCTGGCGATCGAGGTGTTCGCCAACAACGTGCTGGGCGGCGACACCTCGATGCTGTCGCAGCTGCGCGCCGGGGCGATCGAGCTTCTGGCCTTCGGCGGCGACATCCTGGCGACGGTCCTGCCGGTCGCCGACCTCGCCGGCACGCCGTTCGCGTTTCAGAATTACGACCAGGTCTGGGCCGCGGTCGATGGCAATCTCGGCGCCTTTCTGCGCAAGCGGATCGGCGGCGCCGGCATCTATGTGTTCGAGCGCTGGTGGGATCTGGGTTTTCGCCAGATCACCAGCAACATCCACCCGATCGTGACCCCGGCGGATCTGAAGGGGTTCAAAATCCGCGTTCCGGTCAGCCCGATGCGGGTGTCGATGTTCAAGGCATTGGGGGCGGCGCCGACCACGATAAATTTCGCCGAGCTGTATTCCGCGTTGCAAACCCATCTGGTCGACGGCCAGGAGACGCCGCTGGTGGTGATCGAAACCGCCAAGCTCTATGAGGTGCAGAAATACTGCTCGATCACCCGCCATGTCTGGACCGGACAGATGGTCCTGGCCAATCCCGGCGCCTGGCAGCGGCTGCCCGCCGATCTGCGCGAGATCGCCGCGCGCAATATCAACAGCGCCGCGGTCACCGCGCGCGCCGACGTGGCCAAAATGGAGGTGTCGGCGCGCCAGCGCATGGCCGCGCACGGGCTGGTCTTCAACGACCCCGATGCGCAGCCGTTCCGCGACGTGCTGAAAAGCTCGGGCTTCTACGCGCGATGGCGCGGCCGCTACGGCGACGAGGCGTGGAGCGTGCTGGAAAAATATTCGGGCGGGCTCGGCTGACGGTCGGAACGCGGCGCGCCGGGCCGAGGCCGGGCACAGCGGGGGATGCGATGTTTCAACCGATGATTCGAATTTTATGTTTTGGGCGTAAGATCGGCCGCGGCGCCTCCCGGATCTGCGCAGGGGGACAATGATGGCCCATCCGATCGTCTACGGCCCGGCCGGAAGCACTTATGTGTGGAGCACGCGGCTGGCGCTCGCCGAAAAGGGCGTCACCCACGAGCTGGTGGAGATGCCGCTTGGCGCCGAGCGCGAGGCGCCGCATCTGGCGCGCCAGCCATTCGCCAAGGTGCCCGCTTTCGAGCATGACGGTTTCGCGCTGTACGAGACCCAGGCGATCATGCGCTATGTCGACGAGCGCTTTGCCGGAACCCCGCTGCAGCCCGAAGACGTGCATCAATGGTCGCGGATGAACCAGATCATCGGCATCGTCGACGCCTATGCCTGGCCCAGCATTGCCGGGGCGATCCTCTACAACCGGATGCTGATGCCGCGCCTTGGCGGGGTCGCGGACGAGGCGGCGATCGCCGCCGCATTGCCGCGCGCCCGGCTATGCCTCGGCGAGATCGACCGGCTGATGGAGGATGGCCGCTTTCTCGCCGGCGACCATGTCAGCCTCGCCGATCTGTTGGCGATCCCGCTGCTCCATTACTTCGCCAACGTGCCCGACGGCCACGCGCCGCTGGCCGAGCACCCGAAGCTGCAGGAGTGGATGCGGCACATGGAGGCGCGCCAGAGCTTCCAGGTGACCAAACCCATGCCGGGGTAATGGGATCGCCGGCGGCTACTTGGCGTAGGGGTTGACGAGGGCGGTGACAATCCCGGCCAGCACCTCGCGCAGCTGGCGCTCGTCGCAGCCGATCAGCACCGCGTCTTCGAGCGCCTCCTGCGCCAGTTCGCGCAATTCGGCGAGGTTCTCGTTCAGCACCTTGATCTTTTCGACGCAGGAGACCGGCTCGCCTTCCGGGGTCAGCCACACCGGAAACTCGTTCGATTCGCTCATCGCCGCGCCTCCTCGCGGTTACCCTGCTATTTGAGGCCGCCAGAGGGCGGCCCACCCGGCGGCGCCCCACCCGGCAGCGCCCCGCCCGGGGCCAGCCCCGGCGAGGTTGCGCCCTGCGGCGCCGCGCCGCCGCCCTCGGCCGGCTTCTTCTGCCCCCCGGCCTGCGAAAAGATCATCTGGCCGATCAGGTCTTCGAGGCTGGCGGTCGCCTGGGTGTATTTGATCTCCCCGCCCGGCGGGATGTTCTTGTCCGACCCGCCCGGCACCAGCGACATATATTTGTCGCCGAGCAGGCTCGACGAGATGATCTCGGCCACCGTGTCCTCGGGCAGCTTGTATTCCGGATTGATGCTCATCTTGACGGTGGCGAGATAGGTCTTCGGGTCGAGGCTCTCATCGACGATCGAGCCGACCTTGACCCCGGCGATGCGCACATCGCTGCCGTCGCGGATGCCGTCGATCCGCGAGAATTGCGCGGTCACCGAATAGCCGTCCACCGCCCGCACCTGGCTCGTCGTGTAGGCAAAAAACAGGAACAGGGCCGCAACCACCAGCACGACGGCGCCCATCACCGTCTCGATCACATTGCCGCTCATCGCTGTTTTTCCCGCGATCACCTGTGGATCGGCGCCCGCCGACATCCGCCTGGCCGGCCTATTCCGGCGTCCACGGCTCGTAATCGCCGGTCGAGGGCGCCCGCCGGCCGCCGCGCAGGATCGAGCCCGGCGGATGATAGGCAAAGGGCGTGCCGGTCATGTTGGGCAGGTGCTCCTTTTCCCACGGGTGGCGGGTGCGCGACTCCGGGCGCGGCACCTCGTCGATCGTATGGTGCAGCCAGGCATGCCATTCGGCCGGCACCTTGGACCCTTCCGGCACGCCCTCATAGATGACCCAGCGCTTCTCGCGGCTCGCCCGCCCGCCGCCGCGCGGCAAGGGCCGCCGCCCCTTGTCGCGGTAGTAGCGGTTGCCGAGGCTGTCGATGCCGACATACTCGCCGCGCAGCCAGGTCAACAAACGGGTGCCGAGGGCCATCGCTCCATCCATGCCGTTGCCGCCCGGGACGCCGGGACTGGACGGCCGCGGGTTTATCGCACCGCCCTCGCCCCGCCGGCAATAGCGGGCTTGATGTGGCCCGCACGCAACATATGGTGTGCCTTTCGCGCCAGCATCCCAAAATAAATTGCCGCCTCGATCGCAAGGGTCTACATATAGTCGGCTGGGTGGTCCCAGTAGCTAGATCTTGCCGCGAGCTTCGTTGGCGGGAGACCAAGGTTTCGGGGGGAAGAAGAATGCATATCGCGCGGCGGTTTACCACGGCAGGTCAGAATCCCTACGCATCGGTTCGGTTCCGGAACGCGACCAGCGAGATCCGCAACCCCGACGGCTCGGTCGTGTTCCAGGCCGAGGGGATCGAGGTGCCGGCCGAATGGAGCCAGGTCGCTTGCGACATCCTCGCCCAGAAATATTTCCGCAAGGCCGGGGTCCCGGCGCGGCTGGCGCCGGTCGAGGAAGACGGGGTTCCGTCCTGGCTGTGGCGGCGCAGCGCCGATGCCGCGGGTCTGACCGCATTGCCCGAGGCCGAGCGCCACGGCGGCGAAACCAGCGCCCGCCAGGTGTTCGACCGGATGGCCGGAACCTGGACCTATTGGGGCTGGAAGGGCGGCTATTTCGACGCCGAGGAGGACGCCAGCGCCTTTTACGACGAGATCCGGCTGATGCTGGCGCGGCAGATGGGCGCCCCCAACTCGCCGCAATGGTTCAACACCGGCCTCTACTGGGCCTATGGCATCGACGGCCCGGCGCAGGGCCATTATTACGTCGACTACCGCAGCGGCGAACTGACCGCCTCGGCCAGCGCCTATGAGCACCCGCAGCCGCATGCCTGCTTTATCCAGCGGGTGGCCGACGATCTCGTCAACGAGGGCGGGATCATGGATCTGTGGGTGCGCGAGGCGCGGATCTTCAAATACGGCTCGGGCTCGGGCTCGAATTTTTCCAAATTGCGCGGCGATGGCGAGCGCCTGTCGGGCGGTGGGCGCTCCTCCGGGCTGATGAGCTTTCTGCGCATCGGCGACCGCGCCGCCGGGGCGATCAAATCGGGCGGCACCACAAGGCGTGCGGCCAAGATGGTGATCGTCGACATCGACCACCCCGACATCGAGGCGTTTATCGACTGGAAGGTGGTCGAGGAGCAGAAGGTCGCGGCCCTGGTCGCCGGCTCCAGGCTCGCCGCCCGCCATCTGAACCGGGTCATGGCCGCCTGCCATGACCAGCCCTCGACCGGCGCCGACCCATGCGACCCGGCGCAGAACCCGGCGCTGAAGCGCGAGATCCGCGCCGCCCGCCGGGCGATGATCCCGGAAAACTGCATCCAGCGGGCGATCCAGTTCGCGCGCCAGGGCCATACCGCGAGCGACTTTCGCACCTACGACACCGATTGGGATTCCGAGGCCTATCTGACCGTGGCCGGGCAGAACTCGAACAATTCGGTGCGCGTTTCGAACGATTTCCTCGATCGCGTCGAAGCCGACGGCCCCTGGGAACTGACCCGGCGCACCGATGGCAAAGTCGCCAAGACCCTGCCGGCGCGCGCGCTGTGGGATCGCATCGGCTATGCCGCCTGGGCCTCGGCCGATCCCGGCCTGCAGTTCGACACCACGATCAACGACTGGCACACCTGCCCCGAAAGCGGCCGGATCAACGCCTCCAACCCGTGCTCGGAATACAATTTCCTCGACGACACCGCGTGCAACCTCGCCTCGCTGAACCTGATGGCGTTTCGCCCGGAGGACGCCACCGCCGGGGGCGGGTTCGACGCCGACGGGTTTGCCCATGCGGTGCGGCTGTGGACCGTGGTGCTCGAAATCTCGGTGATGATGGCGCAGTTCCCCTCGGCCGAGATCGCCCGCCGTTCTTTCGCCTTCCGCACCCTCGGCCTCGGCTACGCCAATCTCGGCGGGCTCTTGATGGCGATGGGCATCGCCTATGACAGCGCCGCCGGCCGGGCGTTCGCCGCCGCGGTCACCGCCCTGCTGACCGGCGCCAGCTATGCCGCCTCGGCCGAGATGGCCGGCGACCCCGGATTGGTCCCGCGCGGCGCCTTTCCCGGCTATGCGGTGAACCGCCAGGCGATGCTGCGGGTGGTGCGCAACCACCGCCGCGCCGCCCATGGCGACGGTGCGGGGTATGAGGCGCTGGCGATCCTGCCGGTGCCGCTCGACGCCGCGAACTGCCCGGACCCGCAGCTGGCCGCGGCGGCGCGGCAAAGCTGGGACACGGCGCTGGCGCTCGGCGAAAAGCACGGTTTCCGCAACGCCCAGGCGACGGTCATCGCGCCGACCGGCACGATCGGCCTGGTGATGGATTGCGACACCACCGGGATCGAGCCCGATTTCGCATTGGTCAAATTCAAGAAGCTGGCCGGCGGCGGCTATTTCAAGATCATCAACCGCGCGGTGCCGCGGGCGCTCGCCGGGCTCGGCTATGACGCGGCACAGATCGCCGCGATCGAGCGCTATGCGCTCGGCCACGGCGCCCTGGCGGGGTCCGGGACGGCCGCCGACGCTGAGCCCGCAGCGGACGCCGGGACCCCCGCGATCAACCATCAGAGCCTGCGGGCGAAGGGGTTCGACGACCGCGCGCTGGCCGCCGCCGAGGCGGCGCTCGCCACCGCTTTCGACATCAAATTCGCCTTCAACAAATGGACCCTGGGCGAGGCTTTCTGCATTGAGCGTCTCGGCATCCGGCCCGCCGCGCTCGACGATGCCGGCTTCGACCTGTTGGCCGCGATCGGCTTCAGCCGGGCCGAGATCGAGGCCGCCAACACCTGGTGCTGCGGGGCGATGACCCTCGAAGGCGCGCCGCATCTGAAGCCCGAGCATCTGCCGGTATTCGACTGCGCCAGCGCCTGCGGCCGCACCGGCACCCGCGCCCTGTCGGCGCAAAGCCATATCCGGATGATGGCGGCGGCGCAGCCCTTCATCTCGGGCGCGATCTCGAAGACGATCAACATGCCGAACGCGGCGACGGTCGAGGATTGCAAGGAAGCCTATCTGCTGTCCTGGCGGCTCGGCCTGAAGGCGACCGCGCTCTACCGCGACGGCTCGAAACTGTCGCAGCCGCTGGCCGCCAGCCTGTTCGCCGACGACGAGGAGGCCGAGGACCCCGATGGCGCCGATAGGGCCGCCGAACTGTTCGCGCAATCGCCGGCGCAGCGCGCGCCGCTGGTCGCCGAGCGGATCGTCGAACGGCTGGTCGAGCGGGTGGTCGAACGCGTGGTCCAGCGCGGCGAGCGCCGAAGGCTGCCGAACCGGCGCAAGGGCTACACCCAGAAGGCCACGGTCGGCGGCCACAAGGTCTATCTGCGCACCGGCGAGCACGAGGACGGGCGCCTCGCCGAACTCTTTATCGACATGCACAAGGAGGGCTCGGCGTTTCGCTCGCTGATGCACAATTTTGCGATCGCGATCTCGATGGGGCTGCAATACGGGGTGCCGCTCGAGGAGTTTGTCGAGAGCTTTACCTTCAGCCGGTTCGAGCCGTCGGGGATCGTCGAAGGCAACGACACGATCAAGATGGCGACCTCGATCCTCGACTATATTTTCCGCGAATTGGCGATCTCCTATCTCGGCCGCGACGACCTCGCCCATGCCGAGCCGGCCGACCTCTTGCCCGACACGGTCGGCAAGGGCGAAGCGCAATCGAGCCTGGCCATGGCGGGCGACGAGCGCCGCCCCGAAACCGCCGCGCGCGGGCCCGAGCCCTGGCCGTCCCAGGAACTGGCGCTGATGCAGCGGATGACCTCGAACGGCTATGTCCGCAACAAGCTGACCGTATTGCATGGCGGCGCCGCCGTCGCGTCCGGGCACTCCATCGACGGGCGGCCCGGGACCGGCCGCGCGACCACGGCAGCCGCCGCCCTGGCCCTGGCCGACCCGCTCGCCGAGGCCGAGGACGACAACGACACTCTCGCACTACGCCTGGAACGCATCCGCGCCGCCCGGATCAAAGGCTACGAAGGCGACAGCTGCGCCGAATGCGGCAACTTCACCCTGATCCGCAACGGCACCTGCCTCAAGTGCGATACGTGTGGGGCGACGAGCGGGTGCTCGTGAACTACTGGCCTACAACGCATAGCATGAAGACTCAGTTCCGATCGGCGGATGGATGGGTTCGTCAGAATCCAGCGCATTTCTTGCGATAAGAAGAGCCTTGAACATGCCATTACGTCGAGACCCCTATACCACATTCGTCCCGCATACGGACGTCATGTCGTGAACTGATTGCTTCTGACCCGCGGAAGCGGCGGATTACCATCTTAGGCTTGTGGACTGAGCTGCGATCCCTTCGCGTGCAGATTTCGGCGGGCTAGCGTCCTCGGTTCGACTACCGCTTCACTTACGAAGAATTGACGCACTGGTAGTTCACGACAGACGGATACGGGCCGTGTCGCAGTTGCAGGATCCGCGATGTTTCTCGATCTGTTCGGAGTTTTAGCCCTCGTAATCTTGGCGGTAATCTTGGGACATCGGAATTCTACCGCGTCGGCGTACAATAAACGCTTACCGCTCGATGAGTCCTCCGTCCTTATCCTGGCACGAGGCCCAATCATTTCCGGCGATCTTCAGCGATTGGGTGATTTTATCGGGGATATGCCAAGAACCGACCGGATTGCCGGGCTTGCCCTCGACAGCCCCGGCGGGAATATCGTTGAAGCGTCGCAGCCTGGCGGGCTTGATCAGAAAAATCGGATGGTCGGTCCTCATCGGTGAGGGTAGCGAGTGCTCGTCGGCCTGCTTTCTGCTGTTCGCCGCGGCGCCCCATCGGTTCGTAGCTCCCGACGCGCTTATCGGGGTCCACAGTGCCAGCGAGAGCGGCGAGGAAACCGTGGGTTCGATGGCCTTTACCACGGCGATGGCGCGAGGGCCGCCTCCTACGATGTACCGCCGGCAATCATCGGAAAGCTTGTCGAAACGCCGCCGGACCGCGCAGCCTGGCTGACGCCCTCAGATCTCGCTTCGATGGACGTTGTTACGATAGATACCGCCAAACCCTCGGGGACATCGTCTCCAACCCCTGCCCCCGCGCCGCAGTACTACGGAGCGCTGCCGTCGCCCGATGCGACTCCGGCAAATCAGCCGGCCCCATCCGAGGCCTTCAAAGACGGCTTGACCGATCGCCGAACCTGGGAGACGTGGTTTGCCGGATTAGCGGGTTCTTCAAGGATGGTGCGGAATATTGGTCCGCGCAACGCAGCATACCAAAACCGGGCTCCTGCTATGGGCCAACGGGACAAAACCTCGGTGACTGGACGGCTGGTTGCTTGGCCGCAAAACAGGTCCTTGCTCCCTCAGACGTTCGCCGTAAATCGGAACCTGAGTATCGAGCTGGCTGGAACAGCTATTAGGTAAGCACATAGTAGCACGTAGGATGGGTTGAGCGGGGCGAAACCCATCGTGACCGACTTTCCTGCGCCGCAGATGGGTTTCCTTCGGTCAACCCGTCCTACCCAGGTCTGTCATCGCTCGCCGAAGCCGCCTTCCGGAGCTTCGGGGCCGCCTGCCCAGCTCGTAGGATGGGTTGAGCGGAGCGATACCCATCGTGATCGATTTTACTGTGCCGGAGATGGGTTTCCCTTCGGTCAACCCATCCTACCCGGTCGGTGTTTACGGCGGATGCGCTTTTCGGAACTCCACGGGCCGATCCGTCCGTTCGCAGCCGGAACGGGGGCGCATATTGATTAATACAATGATGATATTTGACGCTGTTCTGGAGACTAGAGACTAGTGCGTTTCGTCGAACCGGCCGCTTGCTCCCGCGCGTAGTACCCGACGTCGAGATTGCTGCGCTTCGCTCGCGATGACATCGTAAGTCCCTGCTCATTGCGCGGCAGCACAGCGACGCACGCAATCTCGGTCAATGACCATCTGGCGCCGCGGTTCATCCGTCGGTATGCTCCACTAGTGCCGGCAGATTACAGTCCCGCGTGCGAGTGATGTCTGATCGCAGCTAACCGTGCCGATCTTATCATTTCCGATGGTGGTGATGCGGGAAGCGAAGGTGAGAGAAAGATCAGGATGATTTTTGGTAACTGTAGACTGCACGTTGCCGGAGACGGTGACTGTCTGGCCGAAAGAGAGGGAACTGCCATCGTCTAAGGACAGGCCAGCCAAGGTATTGCCCGACACCTGAAGGGCGGCGAAGTTGTCCACCAGAATTTCGGAATTGGTGAGCTCGTTGATGCCGTCGCCCTGATTGCCTTGTGCGGTGAGCGTCGTGGTTCCGGAAACGCCGGAGAACTGGGGGACGTTGAAAACTGTCATTACCGACAGTTGTTCCAGGTGCACTCCGTCCGTGGCGTTGTTGCTGGCCTGGACCTGCGAAGCGGCATCGAGATCGAGGCCTGCCTTGGAATTGAGCGAGATGCCGTTGATCCCGTTTCCGTTGGCGACGATGGCGCCGCCGAAATCGACCATGTGCGCGCCGGAAACCATCGTGAGTCCAACGGTGACGTTGTTTGATGAATTCAGCATGGACGCGCCATCTAGAAAGCCGGAAGCATTGGTGCCCAGCTGCACCCCCAGCGCGTTGCCGCTCACCGAGAGCGTTGCCGCCGTCAACGCGATGCTGGAGGCGTTATTGACGTCGATGCCGAAGACGCCATTGCCGATGGCAGTGTAGGTGCCGGTGACCATCAGCGAGGAACTTGCCTCGACGTCGATGCCGTCCAGGCCGTTTTGCGACGTGCTGCCGTCGGAGACCGTGACCGTGGAATCCGACTGCGCCAAGATTCCGGTGACGGCGTTTTGCTCGACGACGTCATTCAGCAGCGTTGCCTGCGCCCCATTCTCTACTACGCCGTTGCCGCCGCCGGTGATGGTCAGGCCTTTGAGCACAACCCCGTGTGCGCCGTTGATGGTGATGACGTCCTGGCCGCCGCCATTCAGGGTTGCCGTTGCCCCGCCATCGAGCTGCAACCGGTCGGTCGTGATGGTGAAGGGGCCAACACAGGTTCCCTTGACGGCGATGGTTGAGCCGGGAAGGGCAAGCTTCAAGGTGCTCTGCAGGGACTGCCGCGAGCAGTCCACGGTAAGAGCCGGCGTCGATTGAGCAAATGCCATCGTGCTGAAGAGCAACAGCGTAAGAACCGTGCCGGTCAGGCGCATGACTTCTCCTCCCTTGCAAAATCGGTCGGCATCGCCGAGATCATCGCGGTGGCACGGCCCCAGATGATCCGCCGGACCTTGGCAACGACGGCGTTGCCGAGTGCCATCGGCGGGCCGCGGCAGGCCTCCATCGCCGTATTCGCGTGCAGCGCGTCGGCGGCCTTCAGCGGCGGGAGGGGGCGAGATCAATGCTTCCACACAGCCGAGCTGGGTAGTGTTGATCCATTGATGTTTGCTAACCCGTCAAAAACTCGTCTGTCTATTGTCAGAAATACGTCATTTGGAGACGTTTTAGTCCATTGATGCTCGGCGCCGTGTCGAACCCACGGAAATAATTCGGTTAAAGGTGAGCCAGTCAGCTTTTGTAGATTTGTCGGGTACCTGGCGGCGGGTTATCGCCGCAGGTTTTCGACCTTCATTGCGGAACGGCTGCGGCAGAACGGTCATGACGCCGTTCACATCCGCGATTACGGCATGTCCGCCGCCGCCGATGACGACATCTTCGCCCGCGCGAGGGAGGAAGACCGGATCATTATTTCCGCAGACGTCCGCCAGCTCCCGATCGGAGATCAGGAATGAGCCGCCTCCACGCGTTGTTCGTTGAGTTGGTCATCGCGCCCCCGAAGCGGGCGCGGGGGTCAGCGCTGGCTGATGGCGATATGGGCGACGGCGTCGATTTCGACCTTGAGCGAGGGGTCGGCGAGTGCGGCCACCTGCACCAGGGTCGAGGCCGGGAAGTTGCCGGTGAAGAACTCGCGCCGGGCCTGCCATACCTTTTCGCGCTGGGTGATGTCGGTGACGAAGATCGTGACCTTGGTCACATCGGCCATATTGCCGCCGGCGGCCTCGACCAGATGGCGGATCTTGGCGAAGATCGCCTTGGCCTGGATGTATTCGTCGCCCGCGGTATCGCTGCCGCGCGCGGTCATGCCGGCGATATAGGCGATGCCGCCGGCGACCAGACAGTTCGACCAGGTGCCGGCAGGCGGCTCGGGCACTTCGGGGCTGGTGGCGCGGATGATGCCGGACATCGGGTTCCTCCCTCAAAGAAGCCGAGCTTAGCGTCCCGCCACATTGGTTTAAAGCGATGCGATGCTCCGCTCGGGTAGAGCGGCGGTTGACAAATACCGGCGCCGGGGCCAGCAATTCGCATCGCCGTCGCGTCGAAGGAGGAACCATGCTGTCAGCCGCCACCCTCGCCACCTATCGGCGCGACGGGTTTATCGTGGTCCCCGATGTCCTGAGTGCGGGCGAAATCGATGCGCTGCGCCGCGTCACCGACGGCTTTGTGCAGGCCGCGCGCTCGGTTGCGGCCAATGACGAGATTTACGATCTGGAGGATTCGCATTCCGCGGCCGAGCCCAGGGTGCGGCGGATCAAGACGCCGCATCGGCATCATGAGGAATATGCGCGGGCGGCGCGCCATCCGAACATTGTCGCGGTGCTGAAGGATCTGTGGGGCACGGTGCGCTTCGACACCGGCAAGCTCAACATGAAATCCGCCGGCTATGGCGCGCCGGTCGAATGGCACCAGGATTGGGCGTTCTACCCGCACACCAATGACGATCTCGCCGCGGTCGGCATCATGCTCGACGATTGCGAGATCGAGAACGGGCCGATGATGGTGGTCCCCGGCAGCCACCAGGGCCCGATCCATGACCATCACGGCCCCGACGGGCGGTTTTGCGGCGCGATCGACCCGAAGATTTGCGATATCGGCGTGTCGCGGGCGGTGCCGTGCCTCGGCAAGGCCGGCTCGATCACCGTCCATCACGTGCGCGCGGTGCACGGCTCGGCGACCAATTTTTCCGGCAAGGAGCGCCGGTTCCTGTTGTTCCAATACCGCGCCGCCGACGCCTGGCCATTGCTCGGCTTCAAGGACGGGATCGAGAAATTCGACGAGCTGCTGCTCGCCGGGACCCCGAGCCTCATGCCGCGCCTGTCGCCGGTTCCGGTCCGCCTGCCATTGCCGCCGGCGGAATATCAAGGCTCGATCTACGAGAACCAGAGGGCCACCGGCCGGCGGTTCTTCGCGACCGCGGCGGACCAGCACCAGGTCGCGGCCGCGGCCGAATAGCGCTCGGAGCGGCAGGGCGGTCCGGCGGACGAAAGCCTGCTGCCTGGACGCATTCAGATGGTGCACGGCACGAAATGACGCGTCATGCCCGGATTTGTTCCACGGCTGTCCGGTTCCGCGAATGCGGTTGCAGTGCAGCGCAATGCCTCTATCCCCTCGTCGTCATCACCGGGCTCGTCCCGGTGATCCACGCCTTTCTTCGACCTCGGCGGGCACGTGGATGGCCGGAACAAGTCCGGCCATGACGGCTTCAGGAGGAGCGAATATTTCGAATCCCGGTGAACCTGCATACGGACCTGAACCGGACAGCCGTGGATTTGTTCCGGGCATCCACGGGGCCGCGACGAGGGCTGCGGCGTGGGCAAGGAATTGGGTGGCCGGGTCGAGCCTCCAGGCCATGACGATGAAGTCAATCAAGTGTTTGCGTCTGAATACTAGAGCGTTATCCGATCAACTTGGCTATTCCTCGTCGCCCCCGCTTTCGCGGGAATGACGGTTCAATTCGGTCGGAAACTGCTCTAAATCGAGGTTCGCGCCATATTCAGTTCGGCCGGGATCGCGGCGGTCTCGAGGGTCGCGGGCGGCTGGGCGTCGCGCAGGTGGCAGGCGACATGGTGGCCGGGGAAGACTTCGCGCATTTCGGGCTCGTCGGTCGAGCAGCGGGCGATGGCGTAGGGGCAGCGGGTGTGGAAGCGGCAGCCGGAGGGCGGGTCGATCGGGCTCGGCACGTCGCCCTTGAGGATGATGCGCTGGCGCGCCGCCTGCGGGTCGGGGACCGGCACCGCCGACAGCAAGGCCTCGGTATACGGGTGCTGCGGGCGGGCGAACAGGTCGGTCTTGTCGGCGATCTCGACGATCCGGCCGAGATACATCACGGCGATGCGGTGGCTGATATGCTCGACCACGGCAAGATCGTGGGCGACGAACAGGTAGGACAGGCCGAACTCCTGCTGCAGATCGCCCAACAGGTTGATCACCTGGGCCTGGACCGAGACATCGAGGGCCGATACCGGCTCGTCGCAGACGATCAGCCGCGGGCGTAGGGCGAGCGCGCGGGCGATGCCGATACGCTGGCGCTGGCCGCCGGAAAATTCATGCGGGAAACGGTCGAGCGCATCCTCGCGCAGGCCGACCTTGAGCGCCAGATCGGCAACCCGGTCGCGCAGCATCGTCCCGCCCGAGACGCCGTAATTGACCAGGGGCTCGGCGATGATGTCGCGGACCCGCAGGCGCGGGTTCAGCGAAGAATAGGGGTCCTGGAACACCACCTGGAGCTGGCGCCGATAGGGCCGCATCTGGTGGCGCGACAGCGCGTCGATGCGTTCGCCGTTGATGCGGATCTCGCCGGCGGTCGGCTCGATCAGTTTGAGGATCGCCTTGCCGGCGGTCGATTTGCCGCAGCCGCTCTCGCCGACCAGGCCCAGGGTTTCACCGGCGGCGATGTCGAACGAGATGCCGTCGACCGCATGGACCTGTCCGACGGTGCGCTGCAACAGCCCCTTGCGGACCGGGAAGTGCTTGACCAGCCCCCGGACCGACAACAGCGGCGGCGGCGCGCAGCTGGCGCGGAGCCGGGCGGCGCGGAGCCGGGCGGGCCGGAGCGGGGCGCGGTCATGCCGCGGCCACCCGGTCGGAATAAAAGCAGGCGGCGAAATGCCCCGGCTCCTTCTCCTCGAAAGCCGGCATCTGACGGTGGCAGATCTCGCGGGCAAAGGCGCAGCGCGCCGCGAACGGGCAGCCGGCGACCGCCTCCCTCAGGGAGGGCACGGTGCCGGGGATCTCGGCCAGCCGCGCGGGGTGGGCGCGATCGAGCGAGGCGCCGAGCCGCGGCACCGAATTCAGCAGCCCCTTGGTGTAGGGGTGGAGCGGGCGGCGGAACAGCGCGCCGACCGTGGCCTGCTCGGCCATATGGCCGGCATACATGACGACGACGCGCTGCGCCATCTCGGCGACGACGCCCAGATCATGGGTGATCAGCATGATCGCGGCATCGATCTTTTGTTTCAACTCGCGCATCAGATCGAGGATCTGCGCCTGGATGGTCACGTCGAGCGCCGTCGTCGGCTCGTCGGCGATCAGCAATTTCGGGTTGCAGGCGAGCGCCATCGCGATCATCACGCGCTGCCGCATGCCGCCCGACAGCTGGTGCGGATAGTCGCCGATCCGCCGCCCGGCTTCGGGGATGTGGACCAGGCGCAGCATGTCGACCGCCTTGGCCAGCGCGGCGGCGCGGCCCAGCCCCTGATGCAGGATCAGGGTTTCGGCGATCTGATGGCCGATGGTCAGCACCGGGTTGAGCGAGGTCATCGGCTCCTGAAAGATCATCGAGATCTCGTTGCCGCGGACCTGGCGCATCTGCGCCTCGCTCAGGCCGAGCAGATCGCGGCCGGCAAACCGCATCGCGCCGGAGACGATGCGCCCCGGCGGCGACGGGATCAGCCGCAGGATCGACAGCGCGGTGACGCTCTTGCCGCAGCCGCTCTCGCCGACGATGGCCAGGGTCTCGCCGGGCAGGATCTGGAACGAGACGCCGTCGACGGCGCGGACCACCCCGTCGCGGGTGAAGAACCAGGTCTTCAGATCGGTGATGTCGAGGATCGGCGCGATCGCGGCGCGCGGCGCCGCCGGGATGGCGGCGACATACGCGGCGACGGTCTCGGCCATGCGGTTACATCCGCCGGGCGAGACGCGGATCGAGCGCGTCGCGCAGCCCGTCGCCCAACAGATTGACGGCGAGGACGGTGACCGACAGAAACGCCCCCGGGAACAGCACGATGTAATAGGCGACCTGAAACAGGCTGCGCCCTTCGGCCATGATGTTGCCCCAGCTGGGGATGTTGGGCGGGGTTCCGGCGCCGAGAAACGACAGGATCGCCTCGACGATCATCGCCGAGGCGGCGGTGTAGGTGCCCTGCACCAGCAGCGGCGGCACGGTGTTCGGCACGATATGGCGCCACAGGATGCGGGGCAGGCTGGTGCCGCTGGCAAACGCGGCCTCGACAAAGGGCAGGTCGCGCAAGGTCAGGACGACGCCGCGGACCAGGCGGGTCACCCGCGGCACCTCGCCGATGGTGATGGCGAGGACCACATTCTGCAGGCTGGCGCGGGTCAGCGCCATCAGCGCGATCGCGATCAGCACCGGCGGGATCGACATCAGCCCGTCCATGATCCGCATCAGGATCGCATCGGCCCAGCGGCTGAACCCGGTGACCAGGCCGATGGCCAGCCCGAGCCCGGTGCTGAGCAGGGCGACGCTGAGCCCGACCGTCAAGGATACCCGCGCGCCGTAGACCGTGCGGCTGTAAACGTCGCGCCCGAGCATGTCGGTGCCGAACCAGTGTTGCGAGGAGGGCCAGCGCAGCCGCTGGATCGGCGCCAGGGCCTGCGGATCGACGGTGCCGAGATACGGGGCGAACACCGCCATCAGCAGCATCGCGCCGAGCAACGCCGCGCCGACGACGATCGTCGGATGACGGCGGATATATTCGCGCGCCCCGCGCTTGCGCGCCGCCGGCGCGGCTATGCGGGCGAGATCAGCCGGCGCCACGATCATGGCGCCGATACCTTACCGGGACTGTCCAGTATTCGTTTCACCGGGCAGGTTCCGGCGATTTTCGAGATCCCGGCAGCCGAGGCGCGGCTGGCCCAGACAAATCCGGCCAGGAGGTGCGTGTTTTCGATCGGTTGTCCATCCCGGCTCGGCATTCAATAGCGGATGCGCGGATCGAGAAAGGTGTAGCTGAGATCGACCAGCAGATTGACCAGCACATAGGCGGCCGAAAAGATCAGGATGATCCCCTGGATGATCGGATAGTCGCGGCGCAGGATCGCGTCGACCGTCAGCCGCCCCAATCCGGGAATGGCAAAGACCGTCTCGGTGACGACGACGCCCGAAATCAACAGGGCGATGCCGATGCCGATGACCGTCACGATCGGCACCGCCGCGTTCTTCAGCGCGTGGCCGATCAGCACCTTGTCATTGGCCAGCCCCTTGGCCTGGGCGGTGCGGATATAGTCCTGGGCCAGGACGTCGAGCATGCTGGCCCGGGTCATGCGGGCGATCAGCGCGGTAAAGACCATGGCCAGCGCCAGGGTCGGCATCACCAGATGCGACAGGAACGGCCACAAGCCGTGGTCGATGCCGACAAAGCCCTGGACCGGCAGCAGGTTGGTGCGCACCGCAAAAAGATAGATCAGCACATAGGCGATGACGAAGACCGGCACGGAAAATCCGAACACGGCAAAGATCATCACCGTGCGGTCGATCCACGACCCGGCCTTCCATGCCGCCAGCACGCCCATCGGGATCGCGGTCAGCACCGAGACCAGCAGGGTCGAGATCGTCAGGGTCACGGTCGGTTCGACCCGCTGCGCGATCAGGGTCGACACCGGCAGGTTGGTGAAGATCGAAATGCCGAGATCGCCGTGCAGCAGGTGCCACACCCAGCTGCCGAACTGGATATAGAGCGGCTGGTCGAGGCCGAGCGCCCGGTGGATGCGCAGGATGTCGGCGGGGCTGGCGGTATCGCCGGCGATGATCGCCGCCGGATCGCCCGGGCTCAGATGCAACAGGGCGAACACGAACAGCGCCACGACCGCCATGACCGGGATGGTCGAGAGGATTCGTCTGACGATGTAGGCGAACACCCTCCTATCCCCTCAGTCCTTGGCGACGTTCCAGAAAAATACCACCGGGGCGATGATGATCCCGTGAAGATTCTTGCGGTAGGCGGTCGGGATCACGAACTGCCCGGTCGGCACATAGGGGACGTCATTGGCGTAGGCTTCGGTCTGGATGTCGGCGGCGAGCTGTTTCTGACCGGCGAGATCCGGCGCCTTGAACCATTGGCCGATCAGGCTTTCGAGCTTGGGGTCGTCCGGCCAGCCGAACCAGGCCTTGCCGTCATTGGCGCGCAGCGGCCCGTTCAATGCCGGAGAAAGAAGATCCGGAGCGGCGGTCCAGGTGTGGAAGATGCTCCACCCGCCCTGGTCGATCGGCGCCTTCGAGGCGCGGCGGGTAATCAGCGTGCCCCAGTCGCTCGCCTGCAATTCGACATTGAGCCCGGCCTGGCGCAATGCCGCCAGGGTGACCAGCGCCTGCCCGTGCACGATCGGCTGGTCGGTCGCATCGAGGAGCACGATCTTTTCGCCCTTGTAGCCGGATTGGGCGATCAGATCCTTCGCCTTGGCGAGGTTTGGCGCCTTTAGCAGGTCGCCGGCCCCGGCATTGGTTTCGAGCGGGCCGCCGCACACGAACAGCGCCGCACAGGTCTTCCAGTATTTCGGGTCGCCGGCGGCGGCGCGCATATAATCCTGCTGGTTGACCAGGTTAAGCACCGCCTGGCGCAGCTTCAGATTGTTGAACGGCGGCTGGATATGGTTGAACCGCAGAATCCCGTGATTGCCGAGCGGGTCCACGGTGGCGACGACGATGTCCGGATTGGTGGCGAAGACCGGCAACAGATCGGTCGGCGGCTGCTCGTACCAGTCAACCTCGCCCGAATTGAGCGCCGCCGATGCGGTCGCCGGGTCGGGGATGTAGAGCCATTCGATGCGGTCGACCTTGGCCACCTTGCCGCCAGAGGCGAAGCTCGGCGGCTCCTTGCGCGGCACGTATTCGGGGTTTTTGACAAACACCGCCTTGTTGCCGGGCACCCATTCCGACTTGACGAATTTGAACGGGCCGGAGCCGATCGCCTCGGGGATCTGCTGAAACGGGTCGGTCTTGGCCAGCCGCTCGGGCATCATGAACGGCACGTTGCTCGACAATTTGCCGAGCGCGTCGAGCAGCAGCGGAAACGGCGTCTTCAGATTGATCGTGAAGGTCCGGTCGTCGACCGGTTTGATCTCGCCGACCGCCTCCATCAGCTTTTGGCCGAACGGGTCGCGTTTGCCCCAGCGCTCGATCGAGGCGACGCAATCGATGGCGCGCACCGGCTGACCGTCATGCCACTTCAGGCCGTCGCGCAGGGTGAAGGTGTAGGTCAGCTTGTCGCCGCTGACGGTCCAATGGTCGACCATCTGCGGCTGCGGCTTGAAATCCTTGTCGAGCGCAAACAGCGTGTCAAACACCAGATAGCCGAAATTGCGCGTGATATAGGCAGTCGTCCAGATCGGATCGATGCTTCTGAGATCGGCCTGCGGGATGAAGCGAAGCGTCGTCGGCGCCGGTTGCGCCCAGGCCGAGCCCGCGGCGACGCACAATGCCAGACCCGCCAGCCGCAGGATCCGGGGGAAAATGTTCATCTGTCCCCTGCCCGATCTCTGGTTGTTGTGACGACCTTACGCCTTCATGTCTCCCGGTCACAGTGCAAAAGGCGGGCCAGCACCAGCGGGGCGACGAAGCGGCGCCGGCTGTCGGCAACGGAGTTTACACGTAGCACGTAAGTGCACTACCTTAGACTAGAGGTCTCCGGTTCGCTGGGAACGAGTATGACCAAGACCATCACCCTGCGCGAGGCTAACCAGGTTTTTGCCCGCTGCATCCGCGAGGTCGAGGCCGGCGAGGAATTCGTCATCACGCGCAAGGGCGAGCCGGTGGCGCGCCTCGTCCCGATCCCCGGGCGCCGGGTTCTGAGCCCCGCGCAACAGGCCGCCCGCGCTCGCGCGCGAGCGCGCATGGAAAAGGGCTGGCCGATCGGCGCCGGCCCGCTCGATCGCGACGCGTTGCATGAGCGCCGATAGCGAACGCTTTACTCTCGATACCAATCTGCTCGTGTACAGCGTCGACAATATGGCCGGCGCCAGGCATGAACTGGCGATCGAGATTGTCGACCGGGCTACCGAGCGCGATTGCAATTTGACCTTGCAGGCGTTGTCGGAGTTCTACGCCGCAGTCACGCGTAAGAGGTTGGTCGGGCCTGCCGACGCGGCAGCCCAAGTCGAAGACTGGCTCGGCGCATTCCGCTGCACGACGGCTTCTCCGACGGCCGTATTGACGGCGCTGAACGATGCCGTGGCGGGGCGTGCCTCTTATTGGGACGCCCTGTTGGTCGCGACCGCCGCCGAGGCAGGGTGCAAATTCCTGCTGAGCGAGGATCTGACAGACGGCGGCGCTTTGGGCGGCGTGCGGGTTTGCAACCCGTTCTCCTCGGCCGGGGGGCTGAGCGGCGTGGCAAGCCGGCTGTTGGGGCTTGACTGATCCGCGCCAACCCTGCCGCGTCGCGGCCTTTAGGCGACGGACGAGGGAATTTCGACCCCGAACGATGCCAAAAACCCGTCCCGCCCGACGGGGGTGATCGCGACCGCGCGGCTGTCCCGGAGCCGCTCGATCCAGCCCAGCGCAAAGCAGCGCCGGGCCAAGGCCGCGCCGACCGCGCCGCCGAGATGCGGCCGCCGCTCGCTCCAGTCGAGGCAAGGCCGGCAGAAGCGGCGGCGCTTGCCGGCGGCATCGGCCAGGTCGAGACCGAATTCGTCGAAAAACCGGGTCCCGGCTGCGGTGACCGCGCCGCCATCGGCATCGAGCAGGACATGACCGCGCGCGGCGAGATGGTCGGCCAGGGCGACGCCGAGCCGGCCGGCGAGATGGTCGTAGCAGGTCCGCGCCGAACGCAGCGCCGCGTCGCGCATCCATGCCGGCCGATAATGCGATGCCCGCGCCACCGCGACCGCCATGATCGCCTCGATCAGGCGCGCGACCTCGGCCGAGGCGAGCCGGAAATAGCGGTTGCGCCCCTGCCTGTCGCCGGCCAGAAGCCGCGCATCGACCAGCTTTGCCAGATGCGCGCTCGCGGTCTGCGGGGTCACATGCGCGGCATAGGCGAGTTCGCCGGCGCTCAGCGCGCGGCCGTCCATCAGCGCCGAGAGCATGTTGGCGCGCGCCGGATCGCCGAGCAGTGCCGCGATCTCGGCGATGTCGGGGGCGTTTGTCATGGGTTCAGCATAGCACGCGATAGGGCCGGGCCGGATGCCGAACGCTTCGGGCATGGGCGAAGTTATGGTAGGACCGCCCGCCGGGTGTTCCGGCGGCAATGACCGAGGGATTGGCGGCGGCGATGGAAGAGATCTACACCTTTGCGGGCAACCCGCTCGACCGTGTCAGCCAGCGCCGACAGGATTCCGGCTGGATCGCCTCGCTGCTCGACGATCCGCAAACCCGGCTGCTGCCAATGCGCGAGCTGAAGCCGCTGGTTCGCGACGGCTCGGCGCCGGCGCTCGACTGGCAGACGGTCGCGCCCTGGCGCCGGGCGATCGACGAAGGCGCCACCCTGATCCTGCTCGGGATCGGCGACGGGCATGCGCATTTCGCGCTCGACGCCAGCGCGGCGCCGATGGCCGCCGGCGCCGACACCGCGGCCGTCGACGTGCGCACCCTGGCCGCATCGATCCCCGGTGGCGAGGCCGCGATCCTCGCCGAAGCGCGCTCCCTGCTCGACTGGCACGCGCGCCACGGCTTCTGCGCGCAATGCGGGACGGCGAGCGCGATCGACGGGGCCGGATGGGGCCGGCGCTGCCCGAACTGCCGGGCGCATCATTATCCGCGGGTCGACCCGGTGGTGATCATGCTCGCGGTCAAGCGGCGAACGCTGTCTGCTCGGCCGCGGCCGGCGCCGGGCCGGCGCCCGGTTTTCCTGTCTCGCCGGGTTCATGGAGCCGGGCGAGACCATCGAGGAGGCGGTGCGGCGCGAGGTGCTCGAGGAATTGGGGATCCGGATCGGCCGGGTGCGCTATCTCGCCTCGCAGCCCTGGCCGTTTCCGTCGACCTTGATGATGGGGCTGCTGGCCGAGGCGGTGAGCGAGGAGATCCGCATCGACCCCGAGGAAATCGCCGAGGCGCGCTGGTTCGAGCGCGAGGAGGTGCGGGCCATGGTCGAGCGCTCCCGGTCCGACGAGCCGATCCCCGGTCTGGCGACCCTGCCGCCGCCACTGGCGATCGGCCATCAGCTGGCGCGGCGCTGGGCGTTCGGGATCGACCGCGTCTAGTGTCCGCAGCCATGACTTCGCCTGCTGATCCGGCGGCTTCCTCGGTGCGAGGAGCCCACCGGCCGATCCGGCGATTTCGATAGACGGGCGCGGGCAGCGGTGGCGAGCGGCACAACCGAGCGCGTCGGAATCGTCACCGGGGCGAGCGCCGGTATCGGGCTCTATACCGCGCTGGGTCTGGCCCGCACCGGGATGCGGGTGGTGCTGGTCGGCCGCGACCGCACCCGCACCGAAGCGGCGCGCCGCTTCGTAACCGAGCGGGTGCGCGAGGCGCAGCTCGAGATTGCGCTGGCCGATTTCGCCTCCCTGGCCCAAATCCGCCGCCTTGCCGGCGAGATCCTGAGCGCGCACGACCGGCTCGATCTGCTGGTCAACAATGCCGGGTTGTTTTCGCCGAAGTTTCAGCTATCGGCGGACGGCTACGAGCTGACCTTCGCGGTCAATCACCTGGCCCCGTTCCTGCTGACGAATTTGCTGCTCGATCGGCTGAAGGCATCGGCGCCGGCCCGCATCGTGACCGTCGCCTCGCGCGCCCATCGCGGCAACCATATCGACCTGCGCACGATTGCCGGTTCGCAGGATTGGACGATGCTGAAGGCCTATGGCCGCTCCAAGCTGTGCAACATCCTGTTCACCCGCGAACTGGCGGCGCGGCTGCGGGGTTCGGGGGTGGCGGCGAGCTGTCTGCATCCGGGCGTGGTGGCGACCGGGATCGGCCAGCGCGGCGGTGTCGTCGAACTCGGCTGGCGGCTGATGAAGCCGTTTATGATCAGCGTCGAAAAGGGCGCCGAAACCTCGCTGTTTCTGGCGACGGTGGCGGATCCCGCGCGGTTCGACGGCGGCTATGTCGTCGGCAAGGCGCTGGCGCAGCCCGACCCGGCGGCGCTCGACGACGATCTCGCCCGCCGGCTATGGCAGGAGAGCGCGCGTCTGGTCGGCCTCAACGGCTAGCGGTCGCCGGCGCCTCGCCTGCGGATCGGCGGCGCACGGCACAGAGGAGATCGAAGCCATTTAAAAAACCATGCAGGTAAAAAACCATGCGGGCGAGTGGGCATTTTTAGCCCCGGTCGCAAGAACCCGCAGAGAGGGGGCGCCAGGGTAATATTTTACGGAATAAATCGAATTCGCCGAGGTCGTAGTCAATGGTGCGGCAGCGGCGGACAGACCGGCATGGGCGCAGCCCAGACGATTTTGATGACCTGCCCCGAAATGGGGTGTATAGTTAACGTGAATGTGATCACCAGGTGAGCGCGATTGCATCGACAATGCGGCCTGCACCCACGCTAATCCTGGCGCCTCAACCGCAATTTGCTGTGGGCGGGACGCGGACTGGTGCTAGAGAATACCGGCCGATTGTTTCCAGGGGAGGCAATGGCAGTAGAGGCCGCCCTGATCGAAGCGCATATCCCAGGCCTGCGCCGTTTCGCCCGCGCGCTGTTGCGCGGCGACCGGGAAGGCGCCGACGATCTGGTTCAGGATTGTCTCGAGCGGGCGCTGTCGCGATGGCATCTGCGCCGCGCCGAGGGCGATCTGCGCGGCTGGCTCTATACGATTCTTTACAACAGGTTCCTCAGTGATCTGCACCGCCGCAAGCGGCGCGGGCCGCACGAAACATTGACCGAGGCCGCCGAAGCCGAGCTGCCGCCGGTGGGCGGCGGGCAGGTCGAGGCGCTCGAACATCGCGACCTGTTGCGGGCTTTCGCCAGGTTGCCGGAGGAGCAGCGGTCGGTCCTGGTGCTCGTCGGGGTCGAGGATTTGTCTTACGACGAGGCGGCGCGCGTGCTGGCCGTGCCGATCGGTACGGTGATGTCGCGGCTGTCGCGCGGCCGCGAACGTCTGCGCCAATTCCTCAGCGGAGATGCCAACGGGGGAGACGCCAACGGGGGAGATGCCAACCGGGGGGATGCCAGCGGGCGGGCTGCCAGCGGGCGCGGCGCGACGCCGAGGAGAGCCGAATGAGCGCGATCCCCGGCGCGGTCGAAGAAGCCGAACTGCACGCCCGGCTCGACGGCCGCCTGCCGCCCGAGCGCGCTGCCGAGATCGACGCCTACCTCGCCGCGCATCCCGAGGCGCGGGACCGCCTGTCGCAATATGCCGAGCAGCAGCAGGGGTTGCGCGCGGCTTTCGCCGATCAGACCGCCGGGCCGATCCCGACGCGCCTGCGCGTCGCCCGGCTGCTCGCCGAGCAGCGCCGCCACCGCTACCAGCGCCTGGCCCGCATTGCCGCGGCCGTGGTCCTGGTCGTGGCCGGCGGCATCGGTGGCTGGGCCGCTCGCGACGCGGCCACGGCATTCCTCCCTTCGGCCAATGCCGGCGGCTCCAACGCCCGCACGATCACCGCCGATGCGATCGCGGCATATCGGGTGTTTTCGGTCGAGGTTCGCCACCCGGTCGAAGTCGATGTCGGCCAGGAAGCGCATCTCGTGCAATGGCTGTCCAAGCGGCTCGGGCGACCGCTGGTGGTGCCCGATCTGACCGCGGCCGGCTTTCAACTTATGGGCGGCCGGCTTCTGCCCGCCGAGAACGGGCCGGCGGCGCAGTTCATGTATGAAAACGGCAAGGAGCGGGTGACCTTGTATCTGCGCACCGGGATCGGCGGCGAGACCGCGTTCCGCTACAGCGAAAGAAATGGGGTCGGCGCGTTTTACTGGTCGGATCAGGGCTTTGGTTACGCGCTCGCGGCCAAGGCCGACCGCAATCTGCTGCTGCGGCTCTCGGAAATCGTCTATCAGCAGATCTCCAGCGACGGCGCCAAGGCAAAGATCCCGCCGAAGCCGGGCAAGCCCAGCTAAGCCGCGGAATAAATCCCGTCATTGGCGAGTCGTATCGGTGAGCGGGTTCGGGCCACGATCGCCGGGACGCCTTGCCATAAAACGAGCTCACATCGCGTGACCGGCCAATTTGACGGGAGGACTGCCTGATGAAAGCCATCCGTTTCGGCGGGTTGCCGGCCGCGGCTGCGGCGATCGCTTTTGTCGTGATGGCAGCCGTCCGCGGCCGCCGATGCGCCTGAGCACAAATGCGCCCATCTAACGAAAAGGACTTCGCGATGAGTGCTGGCAGGCGCGCCGATGATCTTGACGGCAATTCCCCGCGACGAGCTTTGGGGTGCGCTCGACCGCTTTGACGCGGGCCTCGGCGACGCGCTGTCCCGCCGGGTGTTCCGCCAGATCCGCGCGACCTCGCCCGACCGCGCCACCGGGCCGGCGGCGGAGCGGCATCGGCGAGCGGCGCTGGCGCTGGCCCGAAGCTGCGGCATCCCGGTATATCCGCCGCGCGCCCGGCGCCGGTTCAACTGGGATGGCGCGGCGCTGAACGGGGCGACCGAGGCCTATGTCATCCTGCATGAAATCGCTCATTTCGTGCTGGCCTCGCACCGGCGCCGCTTCCTCGTCGATTTCGGCCTGGGCCCGGGTCCCGACACGATCGACCGCGAGCGAGCCGAGCGGGCGGCGGCGCTGTCGCTGCCGGCGCGCGAGGAAGACGAGGCGGCGGCCTCGTTGCTGGGCATCTGTTGGGAGGCCGGGCTAGGCCAGCCGGCGCTGGCCTCGTTTCTCGATCAAAACTGGCTCGAGGGGATCGAGCGCTCCGCCGCCCGCCATTTCAGCCGGGTGCTCGCGGGTCTGCGGCGCCGCGGATTGCCGGTGCCGTTGCGGGCGCCGGCAAATCCCCTCAGCCGCGATCGGCCGGCTCGCGCTCGCCAGCCGGGCAAATCCGATAGGGGCTGGGCTGCCGCCGGTCATTGAGCCGGTCGAGCCAGAGCGACAGAGGGCGGCGGCCGGTCCGGGCCGGGCGGCGGGCTGCCGGCAGCGGGCGCGGCGACCCGATCGGCTCGACCCGCCAGCATTCGGCGGCCGGCCACGCCGGACCGAAGCCGAGCGCCGCCAGCCGGTTTTCGATGCGGTTCATCTGCTCTGACCCATAACATCCGATCGCGGCAAACGGCGGGGAGCGGATCGGGTTCCAACTTCACCGGTTCGCTGACGAACGTCTTTGCCGAATGCGGTTTCGACGTATGGACGATGGACCACGAGAATTACGGCCGCTCGTCGCGCAGCGAGGGAATTCGGACATCGCCAGCGGCGTCGCCGATCTGATCGCCGACAGCGAACTGGTAGCGCGGAAGAGCGGGCAGCAGCGGATTTGCCGGTGGTCGATCCGGCAAAGGTGCTGGCCCCGGTCATGATCATCCGCGGCGAGCATGACGGGATCGCCAGCGAGGCAGACATTCTCGGCTTTTTCGCGCGGCTGCCGAACCCCGACCGGCAATTCGTCGTGCTGCCCGGCGCCGCGCATTCGCTCGCCTTTGGCCTCAACCGCGAGCAGCTGTGGCACGTCGCCCGCGCCTTTCTGACGATGCCGCCGCGCCGCGACGCCGGCCGCGACGGCTGACCCGCCAGAGACTTGGTCTGCCTTGGTCTATCCCGCGGCGAGTTGGATCATCGAGCCTCGCCGACAAAGCTGTTGTGCAGGGCTTTCAGCCGATCGAGGGCGGCCGGCGGCAGCGGCCCCTTGGCGACCGCCGCGGCGGCGGCTTCGAGCTGTTCGAGGGTCGAATAGCCGACGAGAGCGGTCGACACCGCGTCAGTGGCGATGACGAAGCGGATCGCCGCCTCGACCAGGCTGTCGGCGAACCCCTCGCGCAGCAGCGGTTCGAGCCGCCTGGCGCGTTCGACATCGACCCGGTAGTCGCGGCCCGAGCCGATCGGCTCGACGCTGGGCGATCCCAGCGGATGGCGGCTCTCGACCCCGCTGAGCGCGCCGGCGGCCAATACCCGGATGGCGATGACGCCCATCGACGCCGCCTGGGTGCGCGCCAGCAGGTTGGCGAAATCATGCGCCGGATATCCCGGCGGGACGGTGGTCCCGGCGCTCGGGTTGAGCAGATTGTAGCTGATTTGGGCGGTGTCGAAGGCATGGGCGTCGACCACCCGGTGCAATGCCGCGGTGTCGCCGACCGCGGTGATGCCGAAGAAGCGGGTCTTGCCCTGCTCGCGCAGCCGCTCGAAGGCCGGCACAACCTCGCCGAGGACGATCTCGGGGGTCAAATCGGCGCCGCTGCCATCGAGCATGATGTGGTTGTGCAGCTGGAACAGGTCGACACGGTCGAGCTGCAGCCGCCGCAGGCTCGCCTCCAGCGAGGCGGTCACCGCGGCGCCGATATTGCCGCGCTCCGCGGCCGGAACCCGCACCTTGGTGCCGAGATAGAGCTGGGGCTTGAGGTTTTTCAGCACACGGCCGAGGTTGCGCTCGGATTCGCCGTTGCCATACATCGCGGCGGTGTCGAAATAGGTGATGCCGAGCTCGAGCGCGCGGGCCACGGCGCGCTCCTGATCGGCGGCGTCGCCGCGCACCATCAGCCCGCCGACGGCGCCGCAGCCGAAGCCGAGGACCGAAACCTCGAGCCCGGTGCGGCCGAGAGCGCGTGTTTGCATGGCTTCCCCCATTGTCGCAGGTCGGGATGACGCCGCTCGCGGCGCCGGCGTGAGCGGTCGCGGCTACACCGATTTCTCGAGCTCGCGCAGGACCGTGTCGCCCATGATTTGGGTCGAGACGCCGGCGGCGCCGGGCGCAACGATGTCGTTGGTGCGCACCCCGGCGGCGAGCGACCGGCGCACCGCGCTGTCGACGAGGTCGGCCTCCTCGGCCAGATCGAACGAATAGCGCAGCATCATCGCGAAGGACAGGATCGAGGCGAGCGGGTTTGCCACACCCTTGCCGGCGATGTCGGGGGCGCTGCCATGCACCGGCTCGTACAGCGCCTTGCGCCGGCCGCCGGCATCGGCGGCGCCGAGCGAGGCCGAGGGCAGCATGCCGAGCGAGCCGGTCAGCATCGCCGCGCAATCCGACAGGAGATCGCCGAACAGATTGCTGGTGACGATCACGTCGAACTGCTTGGGGTTGCGCACCAGCTGCATCGCGCAATTGTCGGCGTACATGAACGACAGCTCGACATCGGGATAGTCGGCATCGCATACCCGCTGCGCCACCTCGCGCCACAGCCCGCCCGATTCCATGACATTGGCCTTGTCGACCTCGCACAGCCGGCCGTTGCGTTTTTTGGCCAGCTCGCAGGCGACGCGAACCACGCGCTCGATCTCGGCCTCGGTGTAGACTTCGGTGTTGATGCCGCGGCGGCTGCCGTCGGGCAGCGTCTCGACCCCGCGCGGATCGCCGAAATAGATGCCGCCGGTCAATTCGCGCACGATCATCAGATCGAGACCGGCGACCAGCTCGCGCTTCAGGCTCGACGCGTCGGCGAGCGCCTCGAACACCACCGCCGGGCGCAGATTGGCGAACAGATCCATTTCCTTGCGCAGCCGCAACAGGCCGCGCTCGGGGCGCAGCTCGAATGGCAGGGTTTCCCATTTCGGGCCGCCGACCGAGCCGAACAGCACGGCGTCGCTGTGCAGCGCCTGGTCGAGGGTGCGCTCGGTCAACGGCGCGCCGTCGGCGTCATAGGCCGCGCCGCCGACCAGACCCTCGGTGATGTCGAAGCTGGCGATACGGCGGCGGTCGAAGAATTCGACGACGCGCAAGACCTGGCGCATGATCTCCGGGCCGATGCCGTCGCCCGGCAATACCAGGACCTTGCGGTTCGAGCCGGCCGTCTGGGGCATGGCTCAGGCCCCGCGCTGGGGCGTGCCGAACTGCCATGGCCGCGCCAGCCTTGCCGTTTCCTCGTAGCTGGCGATTTCGGCGCCCTGCTGCTCGGTCAAGCCGATATCGTCGAGCCCGTTCAACAGGCAATGCTTGCGAAATGCGTCGAGCTCGAAATGCACCTTCTCGCCGTCCGGGCGGGTGATCGTCTGGGTTTCGAGGTCGATCGTCATCACCGCGTTGGCGCCCTTCTTGGCGTCTTCCATCAGCTCGTCGACGATTTCCTTTGGCAAGGCGATCGGCAGGATGCCGTTCTTGAAGCAGTTGTTGTAGAAAATGTCGGCGAAGCTCGGGGCGATGACGCAGCGGATGCCGAAATCGAGCAACGCCCAGGGCGCATGCTCGCGGCTCGACCCGCAGCCGAAATTCTCGCGCGCCGATCAGGATCTTGGCATTGCGGTACGGGGCCTGGTTCAGGACGAAATCCGGGTTTTCCGAGCCGTCGGGCTTGAAAGCGGATTTCCTGGAACAGCCATTTCGACAGGCCGGTGCGCTTGATCGTCTTCAGATAGATCGCCGGAAAGATCTTGTCGGTGTCGAGATTGTGGATCGGCAGCGGCGCCGCGACGCCGGTCAACTGGGTAAATTTTTCCATTTTGCCTTCCTTCGGTGCGACTATTGGCCGGTCGGCTTTCCACCGGATCGCGGTACAGGAACTACGATAATCTGCGGGGGAGCCGGTTGCGCTTGGCGGGTGGCCGTTATCGAATTCGCTATAGCGCTGGTCTGCGCTGCCATTTCTGAGCGCATCGCGTGAAACTCATCGGAGAGACGCGCCGGTACCGCTTGGATCGCCACTTCCAACCGGTCCGCTCGGCCTTCCAGACGGTTTAGTTGGAAACCGAGAAAACTGAAACCGCCGATCATGATCACCGCAACGATCCCGGCCACCCAACGCGTGCTGTCGATCGCACCCTTCAACGCTTCCAGGCGCGCGTCGACCGATACCCGCCAACCCGGCCAATCACCGGCCATGGGCGGGAACCCATCCCCGGCGCTCGTTACCCCCGCACCTGCGCTTCGCTCGATACGGTCGAGCTGGCGGCGAATGCTATTTAGATCAATATTACTCACGGCTCGGATCCATCAGGATCAGAAGCCTTTGGATTTCTTCAAGGCATAGATTTCTGGACTCGCGTGATACGCTCACGTGTTCGTTTATCTTCTGTTCGTCATGCGTCGATGCTAATTCGACTAGCGCGATCATCGATCGCATCGATCGCTGAGACCAGGGCGAGAAGCGCGCGGGTAATTGCGGTTGTTCTGCGATTTTGGGACCATCTTCGCACTAGCCAGAGCCCATCGATTACGGTGCCGATTAGCCCATCTGGCGCACGTCGGTGAGATGGCCGGTGATCGCGGCGGCGGCGGCCATCGCCGGGCCCATCAGATGCGATTTGGCGTTCTTGCCCTGGCGGCCCTCGAAATTGCGGTTCGAGGTGGTGGCGACGCGCTCGCCGTTCATCGCCTTGTCGTTGTTCATCGACATGCACATCGAGCAGCCGGCGTCGCGCCATTCGAAGCCGGCTTCGAGGAAGACGCGGTCGAGCCCTTCCTCCTCGGCCTGGTGCTTGACGTGGCCGGAGCCCGGCACCACCAGCGCGACGACCCCGTCGGCGACCTTGCGGCCCTTGGCGATCGCCGCGGCGGCGCGCAGATCCTCGATCCGGCTGTTGGTGCACGAGCCGATAAAGACGCGCTGCACCGGCACGTCGGTCAGCAGGGTGTTCGGCTTCAGCTGCATGTATTGCAAGGCGCGCTCGACCGCCGCCCGCTTCAGCGGGTCGTCGATCTGGGCCGGGTCGGGCACGCGCCCGGTGACCGGCGCCGCCTGCTCCGGGTTGGTGCCCCAGGTGACGTGCGGCGCGATATCGGCGGCGTCGAGATGCGCCTCCTTGTCGTAGCTGGCGCCGGGATCGGTCGGCAGGGTGCGCCAATAGGCCGCCGCCTGCTCCCACGCCGCGCCCTTCGGGGCGTAGGGCCGGCCCATGACATAGGCGATGGTCTTGTCGTCGGGGGCGACCAGCCCGGCGCGCGCCCCGGCCTCGATCGACATGTTGCAGACCGTCATGCGGCCTTCCATCGACATGTCGCGGAAGGTGCTGCCGGCATATTCGAAGACATGGCCGGTGCCGCCGGCGGTGCCGATCTTGGCGATGATCGCGAGGATCACATCCTTGGCGCTGACCCCGGCGCCGAGCCCGCCATTGACGTTGATCAGCATGTTCTTGGCCGGCGCCTGGATCAGGGTCTGGGTCGCCAAGCACGTGCTCGACCTCGGAGGTGCCGATGCCGAAGGCGAGCGCGCCCATGGCGCCATGCGTCGCGGTGTGGCTGTCGCCGCAGACGATGGTCATGCCGGGCTGGCTCAGGCCCTGCTCGGGCCCGATGACGTGGACGATGCCCTGGTCGAGGCTGTCGATCGCGAAATAGGGGACGCCGAACTCCCGCACATTGCGCTCCAGGGTGTCGACCTGGAGCTTCGAGTCGGGATCGTCGATGCCGGCGACGCCGACCTTGCGGTTGGTGGTCGGGATGTTGTGATCGGCGACGGCCATCGTCGCGTCGGGCCGGCGCACCTTGCGCCCGGCAAGCTTCAAGCCTTCGAAGGCCTGCGGCGTCGTGACCTCGTGGATCAGGTGCAGATCGATATAGATCAGGTAGGTGCCCTCGCCCTGCGGGGCCACGACATGGCTCTGCCAGATCTTGTCGAACAGCGTGCGCGGTGCGGCCATGATTCCGATTCCTCCGATTGACTATTTTTCGCCGCGGCCGGTCTTTGCCGTCGCCGATGCGCGCCGCCGGACGGACGCTGTCGCGGGCGCGTTCGGTGATGCGCGCCCGTTTGCCGGTAAGCCCGCGCAGATAATAGAGCTTGGCCCGCCGGACGACGCCGCGGCGCACCACCTCGATCGCGGTAATCCGCGGCGAATACAGCGGAAACACCCGCTCGACGCCTTCGCCGTAGGAGATCTTGCGCAAGGTGAAGTTCGAGTTCACCCCGCCGTTCTTGCGGGCGATGCACACCCCCTCGAACGCCTGGATGCGCTCGCGCTCGCCCTCGACCACCTTGAGGCTGACGCGCACCGTATCGCCGGGCTCGAATTTCGGCACCGGGCGAACCGCGGCGAGCTTTTCGAGCTGCTCGCGCTCCAATTCCTGCAGAAGGTTCATCACTCGACCTCTCGATCTGTTGCCGGCTCCAGCCTCGCGGCATCGCCGGTCATTGCCAGATAGCGTTGCCACAAATCGCCACGGCGCTCGCGGGTCAGCCGCTCGGCCTCGGCCCGGCGCCAGTCGCGGATGCGGCGATGGTCGCCCGAGACCAGCACCGGCGGCACCGCTCGCCCCTGCCACAGAGGCGGCCGGGTGTATTGCGGGTATTCGAGCAGCCCCTCGGCAAAGCTCTCCTCGGCCAAGGCCGCGATATCGCCGACCACGCCGGGCAGCAGCCGCACACAGGCGTCGATCAGCGCGATCGCCGCCGGTTCGCCGCCGGACAGCACGAAATCGCCGAGGCTCACCTCCTCGATCGCGCGGGCCTCGAGCACGCGTTCGTCGACCCCCTCGAAGCGCCCGCAGAGGAGCGTGACCCCCGCCGCCGCGGCCAGCCCGGCCACCCGCCGCTGGTCCAGCGGGCGACCGCGCGGCGACAGCAGCACCAGCGGCCCGACCCCGCCGGCGCCGGCAATCGCGGCATCGAGCACGTCGGGCCGCATCACCATTCCCGGCCCGCCGCCAAAGGGCGCATCGTCGACCGAGCGGTGCTTATCGCGCGCGAAGTCGCGGATGTCCACCGTATCGAGCCGCCACAGCCCCGCGTTCAGCGCCTTGCCGGCCAGCGAAAAGGCGAGCGGCCCGGGCAGCATCTCCGGAAAGATCGTCAGCACCGTCGCCCGCCAGGTCATCTTTCTTGCCCGACTTCCGGTCCGGCGTCAGCTCCAGCGTCGTCGAGCAGCCCCGGCGGCGGCTCGATAACCAGCCGGCCAGCTTCGAGGTCGACGATCGGCGCGATCGCCCGGGTGAACGGCACCATCGCCGGCGGCATGCCCTCGGCGCTCGATTTCGAGCGTGTCGCCGGCGCCGAAATCGTGCACCGCGCGCACCCGGCCGAGCGGCGACCCGTCGGCCAGCACCGCTTCGAGCCCGATCAGGTCGGCGTGATAATACTCCTCCAGTTCCGGCGGCGGCAGCGCCGAGCGCGGCAGATAGAGGTGCAGGCCGCGCAACGCCGCCGCGCGGTCGCGATCCTCGACCCCCGGCAGGCGCGCGATCAGCACGCCCTTTGCCGTGCCGAGCAGGCGCAGCTCGAGGTGGCGCCGGCCGGTTTCGTCGGCAAGCGGTCCATAGGCGGCGATGTCCTCGGGGCGGGCGGTAAAGCTCTTGATCCGCAGCGCGCCGCCGACCCCGTGCGGGCCGGTGACCACGCCGACGCAGATCTGCTTTGCCGCCGCTGTCATCATCGTTCGCCCGATCGCCCGGCGCGCTCCGGCGTCAGCCGCGGGCGGCGGCAGCGGCTTCGGCGGCGGCCTTCTGCCGTTCCTGCGCCTTGGCCTTGGGCGCCGATTTGACCGGGGTGTCGCGCCTCGCCGGCTTGTCGATCAACCCGGCATCGCCGAGGAACCGCGCGACCCGGTCGGTCGGCAATGCGCCGACCCCGAGCCAATGCTGGACCCGCTCCGATTTCAGGGTGATCCGATCGGGATGCGAGCGCTCGAGCATCGGGTTGTAGGTCCCGACCCGTTCGATAAAGCGGCCGTCGCGCGGGCTGCGCGAATCGGCGATGACGATGCTGTAATAGGGCCGCTTTTTTGCGCCGCCGCGGGCGAGGCGGATTTTCAACGACATGCTGTTACCCTTTGTGTCAATGGCGGTGGCCGAGCGGGGCTAATGGCGCAGGCCGGGCATCAGCCCGGCGAGGCCGTGGCGCGCGACGCCCTTGGGGCCGAGCTTTTTCATCTTTTTCATCATGTCGGCCATGTCCTGATACTGTTTCAACAGGCGGTTGATCTCCGGCACCGAAGTGCCCGAGCCGCTGGCGATGCGCCGCCGCCGCGAGCCGTTGAGCAGTTTGGGGTTGCGCCGCTCGTTTTTGGTCATCGACGCGATGATCGCCTCCTGGCGCTTGACAATGCCCTCGTCGATATTCGCCTCGCCGAGCTGTTTCTTCAGCTTGCCGATCCCCGGCAGCATCGACAGCATGCCGCCCATGCCGCCCATCCGCCGGATCTGGCGCAACTGGCCGGCGAGGTCGTCGAGGTCGAAACTGCCCTTGGCCATCTTGGCCGCGAGCTTTTCAGCTTCGTCGTGGTCGACCGTCTCGGCGGCTTTTTCGACCAGGCTGACGACATCGCCCATGCCGAGGATGCGCCCGGCGATCCGCTCCGGGTGGAACGGTTCGAGCGCCGCGATCCGCTCGCCGGTGCCGATGAACACGATCGGCTTGCCGGTGATCGCGCGCATCGACAAGGCGGCGCCGCCGCGGGCATCGCCATCGACCCGGGTCAGCACGATGCCGGTGACGCCGGCGCGCTCGCCAAAGGCCTTGGCGAGGTTGACCGCGTCCTGCCCGGTCATCGCATCGGCGACCAGCAGGGTCTGGTGCGGCTGGGCCGCCTCGCGCACGGCCGCGACTTCGAGCATCAGCTCTTCATTGACATGGAGCCGGCCGGCGGTGTCGAGGATGACCACGTCGTAGCCCTGGGTCCGCCCGGTCTCCAGCGCCCGCCGGGTGATCGCCACCGGCTTCTCGCCCGGCACGATCGGCAGGCTGGCGACGCCGATCTGGCGGCCGAGCACGGCCAATTGTTCCTGTGCCGCCGGGCGCTGCACGTCGAGCGAGGCGAGCAGCACCTTTTTGCGGTCGCGCCCCTTGAGCCGGTTGGCGATCTTGGCCGCGGTCGTGGTCTTGCCCGAGCCCTGCAGGCCGACCAGCATGATCCCGACCGGCGCCGGCGCGTTGAGGTCGAGCCCGTCCGTCGCTCGCGCCCGGGGCGGCGCCGCCCAGCACCTCGACCAGATGGTCGTGGACGATCTTGACCACCATCTGCGCCGGCGTCACCGAGCGCAGCACCTCCTGGCCCAGCGCCTTTTCGCGCACCGCGGCGACAAAATCGCGGACCACCGGCAACGCCACATCGGCTTCGAGCAGGGCCACGCGGATCTCGCGCAGCGCCGCGCCGACATCGTCCTCGCTCAGCGCGCCGTGGCGGCGCAGCCGGTCGAAGACGTCGCCCAGGCGATCGGTCAGACTGTCGAACATGCGAATTCCCGAACCATGATGCCGGACGCACAAATCGCCAGTGCGCGACACTCGCGGACTGGCGGCCCTGGGCCTTGACCCGTGGGTTGGATCGCGCGCTCTGCGGAGCGGCGGCGCAACCTAGGCCCGGCGCCGCGCTGTGTCAATCGGGCGCCCGGCGCGATGCTGCCGCGCGCCGGATCGCCCAGCGGTTGGCGAGGCGACGCCCGGTGCGTGGGTCAAGGGCAACTCACAATTTCGTGAACATCCCTCTGGACAGGTGGCGGCCGGGCATAATACCGTTCAATCAAGTCGGGACGGGCTCGGTTAACTCTCCATTAAGAAGCGAAACGTCCGACCGGCTCGGTAGCGAAGACGGGGATCGGCTCAATCGCCTTAAGGTTGATAGACCGGTCGCTGTGCAGGGAAGGTTTTCACGCTGCCCGTAGGGCTCGGCCCAGTACGGGAGGCCCGCGCGGCTCGCCGTGATGGGAGGGAGTTGCCGTGGAGGCGAACGTCACGCCGCATGAGGCGATGCCGGTTGCGCCCGACGCAGCGCAGCTGCGTATCGTAATCGTGTCCGGAGTGCGCTTTTTGCGCGAGGGTCTGGCCGAGGTTTTTGAACGCGACCCGCGCGTTTCGGTGGTCGAGCTGTGCGCCGATCTGTTCGAAGCGGCGGCGCTGGCCCCGGCCCTCGACGCCGATGTCGTGCTGCTCGACGCGACGGTCCCCGGAAGTATCGCCGCGGTCAGGCGCGCGCTCGAAATCGTGCCGGGCATGCGCATCATCGTCACCGCGGTGCGGGAAACCGAGAATGACATCGTCGCCTGGGCCGAGGCCGGGGTGATCGGCTATATCCCGAGCACCGCCGCGCTGACCGAACTGGTGCGCCTGGTTCTGGACATCCACGGCGGCAGGCAGATCTGCTCCAGCCAGGTTGCCGCCGGATTGCTTCGCCGGATCGCTCTGGGCGCGGTTCCGGCAAACGGCCGCGACGCCCCGGCGCCGGCGCCCTTGCTGACCAAGCGCGAGCGGCAGGCCGCCCAACTGATCATCACCGGGCTGAGCGACAAGGAGATCGCCCGCCAGCTGAACATCAGCCTGGCGACGACCAAGTCGCATGTGCACAATTTGCTGGGCAAGCTGAACGTGCGGCGGCGCAGCCAGGTGGTCGACCGCATGCGCGTAGCGGAGCGGGGCTAGCAACAGAAGGCCGCCCCGGCGGATTGCGCCGCCAGCGCTCGCCCGGGCTCGATATGTCGCTCTTGAAAACCAGGCAAAACCGTACTTTGCGATCGGGGCCGCGCTTTGGATGGCGATGCTATGGCATGGCGCCGGCGCGACCGGAATAGCGCCCGAAGGAGGACAAGGTTTAGACCCTTACTGAAGAGAGATGGAAACCTCGTACTCAATCCGATTTCAATCGCAGGATGGATAGTTTCGCTGTTCGATTCTGGCAGAATCAACCGCTGATTTAGAAGCCAGCAGGGGCGGGGGAACGATGACAGGAAAGCGGAATTTCGGCAGCGTGGCGGCGATTGGCGGGATGACCGCGGCGGTCGTGCTGCTGACGGGGCTTCCCGCGGCCAAGGCCGACGAGCTGTCCGACCTTCGCGCCAATCAGCAGCTCCTCCAGCAGCGCATCGACCAGCTGGCCCAGGCCCAGGCCCAGGGCGGACCGCCGTCGCATTTGGGCGCGCCCGGCATGACCGGGCCGGTTGCATACGGCACCAGGGCGGTACCGGGCCAGCCATTGGCCGGCGGCAGCTTTCCGCGGTCGTTTCTGATCCCCGGCACCGACACCTCGATCCGGGTCGGCGGGTTTGTCAGCGAAGTTCTCGACTACTGGATCCAGAACGGGCCGCCTAACGGCACCCAGACCACAACCGTGGGCGACAACGGCAATGCGTTAGGCGCAGGCGCTCGATGTTCATGGCCAGACGGTTCCGGGCGGTTATGGCCCGAAGGGCTTTGTCGTGCCGGTGCAGCTCAACCATTCGCGCGGCAACGGCATCTTCTCGCAGAGCCCGCGTGAATCGCGCCTCAACGTCGAGACCCGCACCCCGACCGCCTATGGCGAGGCGCGCACCTTCATCGAATTCGACTTTGCCGGCACCAACAACTTCTCCGGCGGCGGCAATACCGGTACGACAAATGTCGCGGATAACCTGGTCCCGCGGCTGCGCTATGCCTACGGCACCCTGGGCGGGTTCCTCGCCGGGCAGGCCAATTCGAACTTCTCCGACCCCGACGCCAACCCCGAAACCATCGATTTCGGCGGCGATGTCGGCCAGGCCGGCGTGGTCCGCATCCCGCAGGTGCGCTACACCTATGCCGGCCCCTATGGCAGCGCCTGGTCGGCCTCCTTGGAAACCCCGCGAAACCGACATCATCACCCCGGGCGGCAAGATCACCTCTGATTCGAACAACCAGGTGATAATCGGCGGCGCCCTGGTCGGCACCGGGCTGGCGACCCCCGGGGGAATGCCCTGCGTCGCCAACGGCAGCGCGATCTTCGGCACCACCTCCTGCACCTTGGCCGGCAACCCGGCGGTTGCCAAGGCGCCGGACATCACCTTCGCCTCCTACTGGTCGCAGCCCTGGGGGCATGTCGATTTCCGCCTGGTCGGCCGAAAGCTGACGATCAATGACGGCAGATATGTCGACCGCAGCATCTTCGGCTATGGCGGCGGCGTCTCCGGCGATATCAAGCCCGACTGGTTCGGCTGGCGCAAGGACGACATCCAGTCGGCAGTTCACCGTCGGCAACGGCATCGGCCGCTATCTGAACGAAAGCGACGATGCCGGGCTGGCGACCAACTATCTGGTCCTGCCGACCAGCGCGGCCGCAGCCAACAACATTCTCGTCAGGCCGATCTTCGAGGCGGGCGGGAGCGCCGGCTACCAGCATTGGTGGCTGCCCAATCTGCGCTCGAACGTGACCTTCGGCATCTCCCATGAAGCGATCCCCTCGCAGCTGATCGGGCCGATCGCGGCGACCATCGCCAACAAGCAGGTGATCACCAGTCACATCAACCTGATCTGGAGCCCGGTCGCGTTCGTCGACACCGGCATCGAATATATGTGGGGCCAGCGTCAGGTCGTCGCCAACATCTACGGCACCGAACAGGCCCTGATCGGCATTGTTCCGGGTAAAGTTCTAATCAAAAAAATCAGCCTCGGGCGCGTCGCCACAATGGTCGGCTGACGGTCTGTCGAGGCGTACAGAGGCTTCACCTTCGGGTCATGGCCGGGCTCAGCCCGGCCATGTCGAATCGAAACCGATGCGTCGGGCGCGCCCGCCTCGCGTCATCCGGGGATGCCGGACCCGAGACCGGGCATGACGGCCGAGAGGCGTTGCGCCGCCCGACCCCGGCGTGTCGGGACCGGTCTTGTGGCAGAGATCATCCGGGGGAACAGCCGATGATCGAACTAATCGAGGGGCTTCCCAGAAATGTCGTAGGCATTGCCGTCAGAGGCCGGGTGACAAAACAGGATTGCGACGACGTCCTGACCCCGGCAATCGAAAAAACTTTGCGACGACACGACAAGATCCGGCTTTATTACGAACTAAGCTCGCGCTTCCCGGGCGCCGCCTGGGAGGATCTCGATCTCGGCTTCGAGCATGCGGCGCGGTGCGAGCGGGTCGCAATCGTCACCGATATCGGCTGGGTCGGGCTTACGGTAAAGGCCATCCGCTTTTTAATACCGGGCGAAATCAGGGTGTTCGCCACCATTCGGGCGCTGGAGGGCCGCGCCTGGATCACCGCCCGTCCCGGCTCTCGGGCGGATGCCGAGGGAACGGCGCCGGCTCGAACCCGCCCCGCCGCCGCACCGCGGGTCAGGCGACCGTCGCGCCGGCGGGCGAGCCAACCGCCGCGAGACAGCGGCGAAGCGATCGCCGGGGTCATCGCCATGTCGACCGACGCCGACCGGTAACGCAGATCGGGCCGGGCCGCGCATCGGAGCCGGGCGCCGGTGCTGCCGGTCGGGCTCGCCGGCGCTGGCACGCCGATCCGCCGCAATCCGACGAGACGGCCCGTCCGTGCGACCTGCCCGGCGATGCGATGGTCGGCCGCGGCCGATGCCCTCCAGGTTGCGCGCATGCCGGCGAATTCGCATTATCCCCGGGTTGCGGCAAATCTTGGGGGAATCGATGCATTTCGACCTGGCGCAGATCCCGGCGGCGGACGCCTACAAGCTTTTGGTGTCGACGGTGGTGCCGCGGCCGATCGCACTGGCGACGACGGTGGACGGCGCCGGGCGGGTCAACGCCGCCCCGTTCAGTTTTTTCAACGCGGTCAGTTCGGTGCCGCCGGTCGTGGTGCTCGGGATCAGCCCGGGCGATTCCGGCGGCGACGGTTACAAGGATACCGAGCGCAACATTCGCGACAGCGGCGAGTTCGTCGTCAACCTGGTCGACGAGGCGTTGGCCGAGCGGATGAACATCTGCGCGGTCGATTTCCCCGCCGGGATCGCCGAACTCGACCAGGCCGACCTGACCGCGCTGCCATCGGCGGGGGTGCGACCGCCGCGCATCGCGCAATCGCCGGTCAGCTTCGAATGCCGCCGCATCACCGGGCTGTCGCTCGGACCGCGCTCGACCCTGGAAGTCGGCCGGGTGATCCATATCCACATCCGCGACGATCTGGTCGACCCGGTGAAGATGTATGTCCATACCGAGAAGATCCGGCTGATCGGCCGGATGCACGGGCGCGGCTGGTACGCCCGCACCAGCGACCTGTTTCTGATGGAGCGGCTGACGCGCGAGGATTGGGACGCCGCCAAAAAATGAGCGCAGACCCCGGCGGGGCGGGAGCAGAATCGCGCTGGCGCCGGCGATCCCGTGATATGATCGAGCGGCTCGGATCATGATCGCTGCGCTCGACACATTACAGACCGCCAAACGCCTCAAAGCGGCGGGCTTCGACGAGGCTCAGGCCGAGGCCTTGACCGGCGTGCTGCGCGATATTTGCCAGCCCTGCCGAGATCGGCTGCCAACGGGGACCAGTTTCAGCCGAACTCGAGGGCAGTTTCGACAGATTCGCCCTAGAAATACGCACGGAGTGCGCGCTGTTTCGAGCCCAGATCAAAATTTTTCGGCGGGACGTGACGTTACAGGGTGGCCTAATGATTGCGGTCGCCACGGGGGTGCTGCTGGCGGCAAAATTCTTTGGCTGAGTTTTGGGTGGGAACGGCAGAAGGGGGATCCGATGCCGAGGAAACTGGCAACAATCTGGTTTGCCACCGTGCTGGCCTTTATCGGCTCGCCGGCGCATGCCGCCGGCATGCCCGATACCGGCACCAAGAACTTTATCCCCGGCGGCGATGCGCCGTCTTATCTGGTCAATGAGAACCTCGCCGTAACGCCGGGCAGCGCTGGCCAGTCGCCGCTCGGGACGGCCTTCAACCAGACGGCCGGCCCCGCCGATTCGGCGGCGGCGCCGGAGCCTGCGGTGCGGACAACGAACCGGCGCCACGGCAGGGTCGCCGCGGGTCATACGAGCCGGCATCATGCCGCGGCAAACGCCAGGACCAGACATCGCGCGCAGCGGGTGGCCGGCACGCGGACGGTCAGACAAGGCAAATCGGCATCGCTGCGCAACAAACCCGCGACCGACGCGAACCGCTCGGCAAGCGAGTTCGCCGGCCAGGAGGGAAACGGCGCGGCAGGCGAGTTCGCCGGCCAGGAGGGAAACGGCGCGGCACGCCAAGGCGAGCCCCCGGCATGCGGCGGCGAAATCCGCCGCTCCGCGGGGGTGAGCCCGGCGGGCGGCTAGCCGCGATCCGGCGGCCCGGGTTGGACACGGCCGCCCATACCGCCATATAAGCGGCGCGATGGGCAAGGTGCCGTTTCTGAAGATGCACGGCCTCGGCAACGACTTTGTCGTGCTCGACGCCCGCGACGGCGCCATTGCGGCCGGTCCCGCGGCGGCGCGGGCATTGGCCGACCGGCATACCGGCATCGGCTGCGACCAGCTGATCGTGCTCGAACCGCCGCGCCATCCGGCCGCGCGGCTGCTGATGCGCATCCGCAATCCCGATGGCAGCGAGGCCGAAGCCTGCGGCAACGCCGCCCGCTGCGTCGCCTGGCTCTTGAGCCGTGAGACCGGCGCCGGCCGGGTGCGGCTCGAGACCGTGGCCGGGCTGCTCGAAGCCGAGATCCTGGCGGACGGGCGGATCGCCGTCGATATGGGGCCGGCGCGCACCGGCTGGCGGGAAATCCCGCTGGCCCGGGCTGCCGACACCGATCGCCTCGATCTGGCGCAGGGGCCGCTATCGGCGCCGGTCTGCACCAATATCGGCAATCCGCACGCGACCTTTTTCGTCGACGATGCCGAGGCCGTCGACCTGGCGGCGCTGGGTCCCGCGCTCGAACATCACCCGATATTCCCGCAGCGCGCCAATATCGGCGTGGCCACGATCCGCGACCGGCGCACGATCCGGCTGCGGGTGTGGGAGCGGGGCGCCGGGATCACCCGCGCCTGCGGCAGCGGCGCCTGCGCCGCGCTGGTCGCGGCGCATCGCCGGGGTCTGGCCGAGCGGCGCGCGGTCGTCGAGCTCGACGGCGGCAGCCTCGACATCTGCTGGCGCGAGGATGGGCATGTGATCATGACCGGCCCGGCGGCGCTGAGCTTCGAAGGCGCGTTCGACCCCGCCCTGCTGGACGCAGGCTGAGCCGCGGCATGGCGGAGAACCGGATCGTCACCTTTGGCTGCCGGCTGAACGCGTTCGAATCCGAGGTCATTCGTCGCGCCGCAGCCGCGGCCGGGCTCGAAGGCGCGATTATCGTCAACACCTGCGCGGTCACCGCCGAGGCCGAGCGCCAGGCGCGCCAGGCGATCCGGCGGGCTCGCCGCGATCACCCCGAGGCGCGGATCATCGTCACCGGCTGCGCCGCCGAGATTGCAGCGGAGCGGTATGCGGCGATGCCCGAGGTCGACCAGGTGCTCGACAACCGGGAAAAGCTGCGCGCGCACAGCTATCTGCCGGCAGCGGCGGCGGCGGTCGGATCTCGACCAGAGCGCGGCGCCTCCGGTCGACGGCTTCGACGGCAGGGCCCGCGCCTTTCTGCAGGTCCAGCAGGGCTGCGACCATCGCTGCACCTTTTGCATCATCCCCTTTGCCCGCGGCCCCAGCCGCTCGGTGCCGATCGGGGCGATCGCCGGACAGGCGCGCCGGCTGGTCGCCGCCGGCTATCGCGAGATCGTGCTGACCGGCGTCGATCTGACCGCCTATGGCGCCGATCTGCCGGGCGCACCGAGCCTCGGCCAGATGGCGCGCCGGCTGTTGAGTGTGGTGCCCGAACTGGAGCGGCTGCGTCTCTCCTCGCTCGACCCGGTCGAGATCGACGCCGATTTGTGGCGGCTCTTGGCCGAGGAGCCGCGGCTGATGCCGCATCTGCACCTGTCATTGCAGGCCGGCGACGATTTGATTTTGAAGCGGATGAAACGGCGGCATCTGCGCGCCGAGGCGATCGCGGTCGCCCGCCGCGCCCGGGCGCTGCGTCCGGAACTGGCGCTGGGCGCCGATCTGATCGCCGGGTTCCCGACCGAGACCGAGGACAATTTTCGCCGCAGCCTCGACCTCGTCGCCGAGTGCGGGCTCGCCTTTGTCCATGTGTTTCCGTACAGCCCCCGGCCCGGCACCCCGGCCGCGCGCATGCCGCCGGTTGCCGGCAGCGTGGTGAAGGAGCGCGCGGCGCGATTGCGGGCGGCAGGCGCGGCGGCACTCGCCGCCGAGCTGCGCTCGCGCATCGGCAGCCAGACGCAGGTGCTGGTCGAACGCCCGGGAATCGGCCGGGCCGCCTTTTACGCCGAGGTCGGCTTCGCCGATGGCGCCGAGGCCGGGTCGGTGCGGCCGATGCGGCTCGTCGGCAGCGATGCGCGCCGCCTGGTCGGAGTACCGGTCGCATGAGGTTTTGGCGGCGCAACGTCCCGGCCGACCCCGATCACGCCGAAGCGGTCGAGGCAGCCGAAGAGATGCCGGCCCCGGCGCTCGAGGAAGCCGCCGAGCTGCCGCAACCGGACCGGGAAGCCGGCGAAAGCGACGCGGCGGCGGAAGCCGGCGCGAGCGCCGAGCGGCGAGGCTGGTTCGGCCGGTTGCGGGCCGGCCTGGCGCGCAGCTCGGCCCGGCTCAACGACGGCATCAACACGATCTTCAACCGCCGCCGGCTCGATGACGAGGCGCTGTTCGAGCTCGAGGAATTGCTGATCTCCAGCGATATGGGGGTCGGGCTCGCCAGCGAGGTGACCGAGGCGTTGCGGCGCAACCGCTTCAACCAGGAGGTCTCGCCCGAAGAGGTCCGCGCCGCACTCGCCGAACAGGTGATCCGGCTGGTCGAGCCGGTCACCCGGCCGTTGCGCATCGACCGCTCGCGCCGGCCCTTTGTCATCCTGGTGATCGGCGTCAACGGCAGCGGCAAGACGACGACGATCGCCAAGCTCGCCAAGCAATATTGCGACCAGGGGCTGCGGGTGGTGCTGGCGGCCGGCGACACCTTCCGCGCCGCGGCGGTCGAGCAATTGCAGATCTGGGGCGAGCGCATCGGCGCGCCGGTGGTGACCCGGCCGGCCGGGTCGGATGCCGCGGGCCTCGCCTATGACGCGCTGGTCGAGGCGCGCGGCGATGACGCCGATATCCTGCTGATCGACACCGCCGGGCGGCTGCACAACAAGGCCGATCTGATGGGCGAATTGCAGAAGATCGTCCGCGTCCTCAAAAAGGTCGATCCGCAGGCGCCGCATTCGGTATTGCTGGTGCTCGACGCGACGACCGGCCAGAACGCCCACGCCCAGGCCGAGACCTTCCGCGAGATGGTCGGGGTCACCGGCATCGTCATGACCAAGCTCGACGGCACCGCGCGCGGCGGCGTGCTGGTCTCGCTCGCCGAAAAATACGGCATCCCGATCCATGCGATCGGGGTCGGCGAGAGCGCCGAGGATCTGCGCCCGTTCGAGGCCCGCGCCTATGCCCGCAGCCTGGTCGGGCTGGAGCCCTGATCGGCGTCGAGAGGCAAGTCGGTCAGAAGCCAGGCGGGTTGATGCGGGCGGTGAAATCGCGGGTCGCGCGCGCTTCCTGATCATGCTGCAATGCCCAGCGGTTCGAAGGGAAAGCAAGATCGGTCCACGGGATTTCGTCCCAGCCGAAGAGCCGCACCTCCAGACTCTCCGGCCCCGCCGAAACTGCGTCGTCCAATAGCCGCGCCCGATAGATCAGCTGCACCTGGCTGATCCGCGGGATGTCGTAGATCGCCAGCAGCCCCTCGATCTCGATCCGCGCATGCGCCTCCTCCCAGGCCTCGCGCTCGGCGCCGGCGCTGGCGGATTCGTTCAGTTCAAGATAGCCGGCCGGCAAGGTCCAAAAGCCATGGCGCGGCTCGATCGAGCGCCGGCACAACAGGATGCGCTCGCCCCACCGGGCGACCGAGCCGACCACGACCTTCGGGTTGTCGTAAAGAATGTAACCGCAATCGGCGCAGATCATCCGCTCGCGGTTGTCGCCTTCGGGCACCCCGCGAACCGACGGGCCGCGCGATTGAGGGTCGTCCGCCATCGCCGATTGCGCTCGCCGGCGAACGCTCAGTCCGCGCGCAGGCCCGGCCGCGATCGGCGCAGGGGAGAGACGCAGCGGCGCAGCATACCGGTCGACCTGTGGCTCCGTTCGACGCACCGATCATAGGCGGCGCGCCGAACCGCGGCAAGCGAGCCGATTTTCCCGGGTCTCGACGACCGGCATCGTCCCGCCAAATAACGGCGGGTCAGCCGATCTGGTTACTTCAGCGATACTGGCACTACGGTAAGGTCATAGGTAACGTCCTGAACAAATGATCCGGATTCGGCGTGAAATTTTACCGTGTGCGGGTGTGGTCTCGGCTTCAAGGGCGGCAGCAGGACGTAATATCCGTCATCCATCGAGGGCGAATATATCCCTGCTGGCAGCGGCGTGGCGGTGCCGCAGGCATCGGTTCCGAAGACATTGTCCATCGGGATTGCCGCAGCGAACGGGCGCGACAAAACGCGCTGTATTTGTTTTCTGCTGAGCGGCGTGCCATCGATGGTTACCGACAGATTTTGCGCGGCGTCGATGAAGGGTGTGATCAGGGAGATCAACTTCTTTACGTCGAAATTTTGGCCTCCCTGGCCGCAATCGGGCGTATTGGTGTTGACCGAGTTTATGACCGGGAAAAACAGCGGCGTATTCTCGGGCACAGAGCATGCGCGCGCCACCGTCCCGCCATTGGCGGCAAAAATTCCGGCGAGAAACCACAAATCGCCTCTCTGGCCGATCATGCAATCTTGCCCGCTCGTATCCAGCATCGGATTTTGCCCGGTTGGTATCGACAATGCCCATTGCCACCACTGGGCGGTCAGCGCCGGCAGGAACGGCGAGCGATCCTCGCCGGCAAGCGCCAGCTGCATTGGCAAGATCAGGCCAATGATGGCTCCAGCGAAGGTGGCGGTAATCTTGTTCATTGCTGATCCTCCAGGTTAAAGATTGCATCCTCGATCATTGCGCATTGGACGGCGCGTTGATCGGGAGGTCGCGACCATGGATTGACTGCAACTTGTTACAGTCAAATCTTTTTGGTCTTTTCCGCAGCGGCCGTTGAACGCACTGCTGCTGATCAGGGCTGAGGTTGGGTTGAACCTCAGCCACATTCTCGCTACTTCAGTAAAATTGGCGTAACCGTTAGCTTATAGGTAACGTTTTCGAAGCCGTCGTTTGCTTCAAAATGAATTGTGTGTACCCCCGGTTTCAGCGAGTGCAGCAGCACATAATATCCGTCGTCTACCGCCGGCGAATAGATGCCTCCCGGTACACCGGGGCTGCCGCATGGAGCGTCGAAGACATTGTCCTCGGGCAATACGATTTCATAGACAGTCGACTTGATACGCTGTAATAAATTCTTGACGTTTTTTCCATCGACCTCAACGCTTAGGTCGGTAACGCTGTCGATGGCAGCCTTCGTCTGAGCCCGCAAATCCCTGACGGAAGTATTTTCCGGAGGATCTCCACACACGTTAGGGGCGTTGATCGCATCCTGGTTGATGACAGGAAAGAAGAGCGCGGTGCCCTCGGGCACCGTGCAGGACCGCTCTGCCGTTCCGCCGAGAAAGACACCCGCCAGAAACCATATGGGACCCCGTTGCCCGACCATGCAGAATTGGCCGGTCGGATCCTCTTGCGGATTTTGACCGGTTGGTATCGAGTAAGCCCATTGTCTCCACTCCGCGGTCAGCATCGACAGAGGCGGTGAACGCTCGTTGTCCGCGGATGCTAGATGCGTTGTCAAAACCAGTCCGACAGCCATTCCAATGATCGTGGCAGTGACCTTGTTCATTTGCCGCTCCTTTGGCGCTGAAAAGTTTCGATCTCGGTCATCGCGAATCCTGCGGCGCGTCAGTTTTGCTCGAGTTTCTAACTGCCGCCTGTCCTATCAGCCGCCCAGCCGACCCTGGCGGTACCGCCTCAGCGCATACGCAGTCCGGACGTACCGGCGCCGCAGGTTTGCGCCTTCCCGTCCTTATTGGAACAGGCGCACGTCGCCGGGGCAGTTGATCGAGGTTTCGCCGGCCTGGGCGATGCCGTCTCCGCACTGGGGCATGCATTCGGGGCTGTCGGCGGCGCTTTCCCCGCGGCTGACCTCGCACACCCCGTCATTTTGGTAAGGCTGGTAGAATGGCGGGGTATTCGGCCACAAAGAGGGCTCGCCACGATCGCCGAGGGCGAAGGGGAACCAGATGGTCAGGACCCATTGGGTGCGGTCGAAGGTCTGCTTCCAGTTTTGGTCGTCGAAGATCTCGCCGAGCCGAGGAGCGTTGCCGAGCGCGTCGAGGCTGGCCATGTCCGGCATGCGGGGATCGCTCGGGCCGGCCCTGCCGGCGAAATAGACGAGCGAGGCGAGCGCCTCCTGCGGGTCGTAGAGCAGCCATACACTGGTCAGGCCGCGCGCCTGCGCCGCGGCCAGAATGGCAGCGAATTTGTGCTCCAGCGTCCAAACCGGCTGACGGGCATTGGCCAATGACCATCGTTCGGTCCGCAGCACGATCTGCGAATTGTGGACGTCGCCGAAATCGTGCGCCCCGATCACCGTCCAGGCATGGCATTCGGGGCTGAGGAAGTAGGGCCGTTTGAGAAAATGTATGCCGTCAAGCACGTAGCTATTGAAGACCCAATCCCGATACTCCCGAGCGTGCTCGGCGGTGTCGAACAGATACCGTCCACCGGAAAAGGCATTGTGGTTGGCGTCGAACGAGATCGGAATATGCTTGTGGAGCATGCCGGGACGGGCAGACATGTACATTCGATCGCGCTCGATCGACGGCGCGACTTGTTCCGGGGGTAAGAGCAACGGGTCGGATGAGAGGCCAAAGTCGCAGGTGAACGCGCCCCGGGGCGGCGCATCGCTGGGCTCGCCGGCTGCGGCGCCGGTTGCCATTGCCAACAGCAGGCAGAGCGTGGCTCCAACGCCGGCGGCGAGTTTGTTCATAGCCTGCTCCTTTGGATTTACGGGTTGCCATCTTTGTGGCGTTGGGCCTGCTTCGGTGCTCCGGCCGATTGGCCAGGCCAGCGGCTTACTTCAGCGACACCGGCACGACCGTTATCGTGTAGGTGACGTCGGTGGGCGGCGTGGGAGGCGTCGTTGGTGGCGATTCTGCCTGGAAGCGGATCGTGTGCGCCTTCGGTCCCGGCTTTAGCGGCGGCAGCAGGACATAGTATCCGTCATCCACTGCCGGGGAATATATCGTCGCCGGAACGCTCCCCGGACCGCCGCAGAAAGCGTCAAACACATTGTCGCCCGGCAAGGCAACCTCGAAGACCTGCGACTGGACGCGTCGAAATGGGACCTTATTGCCATCGACCTGAACCTTGACGCTGGAAAGAGCAACACCGTCGATGAAGGACTTGCTCATTTGCCGCAGGTCCTTGACCGACTCATTTTCCGGCCCGGAGCCGCACACATTGGGAGAGTTGATATTGACTTCGTTTATGATCGGGAAGAACAGCGCAGCGCCCTGCGGCACCGAGCAACTGCGGTCGGCGGATCCGCCCGAGAAGGTACCGCCGAGGAACCATACCGAGCCGCGTTGGCCGATCATGCAATATTGGCCGGTTGGTTCCAATTGGGGATTTTGATCGGTCGGGATCGACAGCGCCCATTGCCACCATTGAGCAGTGAGGACCGGCAATGGCACAGCGGCCTCGTCAGCGATGGCGATATTCACCGGCAAAGTCAGCGCCAGCGCCGCTGCGGCGATTGAACTGGTAATCTTGTTCATGGCTTGCTCTCCCCGATCATAAATTATTGTGGGTTACGCAGCGGCGGCGGCCTTTTGGATGCGGCGCCGGTACTGGAGACTTACAATCAGCTTAATCGTATTTAAGGTCGGGAGCTGGCCGTGTCGTCATCCGTTCGGATGATAACGGTTGTTTTTGCCGAATATTTTTTCGCGGAACTGTGAAGCGCTTCACACTCGAGCGCTAGGCGATGTCGTCTGGCTGTAAGGAACCCGGGCTCGCGCGCCGTCCGGGCTGATGCGTTGCGCGCATGAAGGGAGGCGGCGATGCACTTTCAAGCACTTTCGGACCTGGTCGGATCGATCTACGACACGGTGGTGGATGCGAGCGCCTGCCCAAGAATGCTCAACGGTCTGGCCGAGCTTCTTGGCGCGACCGGCGGCGCGCAAGTCGGCGCCTACAACTCGAAAGCCGACACCGCCACGATGCTCGCCCCGCGCGTGGATCCCAGAGAATTGCCGATATTTTCAAAATATTGGACCAGTGTTTGGCGGCAGTGCGACCAGAATCCGATCGGCGCCGTCATCTTCCCGGAAATGCCAATTTCTCTCCAGGATCGCCGCCGCCCCGAGATATCCAATGGGTGGCCAAAGCCGCGGCGTCCCGAGGCGATGATGGGAACAACCCTGTTGACCGAGGGTCCGATTGCCACGGTGGTCTCGGTGTCGCGTCCCGGTTCCGAGGGCGAGTTCGACGCGACCGAGATCCGGCTGTTCGCCGCCCTGATCCCGCATCTGCAGCGCGCGGTGCAGCTGCGATTGCGCCTGGCCGCCCTGGACGGGCCGCCGACAAGCTCGGCCGAGATGCTCAATCGGCTGCCGCACGCGGTCCTGCTGGTCGACGCGCGGGCCCGAGTAATCTTCGCCAACCAGGCCGCCACCAAGATCCTCAGCGCCAGCGACGGGCTGTCCCTCGACCGCGACGGCCTCAAGGGCGAAACCACCGAGGACACGCGCCGGCTGCGACAGAGCATCGCCGATTGCGCGCAGCCGATAGACGAGCTTGGCGGCGCGGGTGGCCGCCTGCGGCTATCCCGCCCGGGACGGGGGCCGTTGACCATGCTGGTGATCCCGCACCGGACCCGGGTCACCTGGATCGACGTGCTCCGCCCGACGGCGATCCTGTTTATCACCGAGGTGGAACAAGCCGCCATGGTCCGCAGCGAACGGCTCGGCCAGGATTTTGGGCTGACCCGGGCAGAATCCTTGTTCGCGGCCGAGATATCGAAAGGCGATGGGCTGCAGGCCGCCGCCAGCCGGCTTGGCGTCTCGTTGACAACGGTACGCACCCACCTCGCCCATGTGTTCGACAAGACCGGCACGCGGCGCCAGGCCGAGCTGGTTCGCCTGATCCTGCAAGGCCGACCGGCGACCGAGGCCGATTAGCGGCGGCGCTGCCGGCGGCTCCACTTCTGCCATGGCTCCAGATGGCGGCGGCATTCCATAGAGTTCGCACAGGCCCCGGCGCTTGTGTCACAATCGCCCGATCATCGCCGGGCATTCGAGGAGCGCCGCCATGAAAGTCGCCAACGCCATCGCCGAAATTATGAAGCGCGAAGGGATCGAGTTTCTGATCGGCTATCCGGTCAACCCGATCATCGAGGCCGCCGCCGAAGCCGATATCCGCACCATCATGGTGCGCCAGGAGCGGATCGGGCTGCATATGTGCGACGCCATCGCCAAGGTCACTTCGGGCGACCGGATCGGCGTCTTTGCCATGCAGCACGGCCCCGGCACCGAAAACGCCTTTGGCGGGGTGGCGCAATCCTTTGGCGACTCGACCCCGGTCGTCGTGTTGCCGGCCGGCTATGCCCGCAACATCAACCAGGTGCATCCGAACTTCAACGCCGCGCTCAATTACCGCAACGTCACGAAATTGTGCGAGCAGGTAACGGTCGCCAACGCGACAGTCGAGGCGCTGCGCCGCGCCTTTACGACGGTCAAGAACGGCCGCCCCGGCCCGGTCCTGGTCGAGTTCCCGAGCGACCTGCTGCGCGAGGAGGTGCCGGACGCGCTGGTCGACGAATACCAGAAGACGCCAAAGCTCAAGAGCGGCCCCGACCCGCAATCGGTCTCGGCGATTGCCGAGGCGCTGGTCGCGGCGCAGCGCCCGGTGATCGTCGCCGGCCAGGGCGTCCATTACGGCAAGGCGTGGCCACAGCTGAAGGCGCTTGCCGAACTGCTCGAAGCCCCGGTGATGACGACGCTCGGCGGCAAAAGCAGCTTCCCGGAAAGCCATCCCTTGTCGCTCGGCTCGGGCGGCATCGGCATCGGCGCGCATCTCTGGCACATGCTGCAGAACGCCGATTTGATCTTTGGCATCGGCTGCAGCTTTACCCGCACCTCCTTTGGCACGGCGATGCCGAAGGGGAAGAAGATCGCGCAGGCGACGCTCGACCCCTATGCGATCAACAAGGACGTGCCGGTCGAACTGGCCGCGGTCGGCGATGCCGGGCTGACCCTCGACGCGCTCGTCGCCGAGGTCAAGGACCGGCTGCATGGCAAGACCCGCGACCGGCTGCCGGCGGTGACCCGCGAGATCCGCGGACACAAGGAAGAATGGATGGGGCAGTGGATGCCGCGGCTGACCCAGGACACCAAGCCCTTGTCGCCCTATCGGGTGATCTGGGAATTGCTGCACACGGTCGACGTCAAGAACACGATCATCACCCATGACGCCGGCAGCCCGCGCGACCAGCTGTCGCCGTTCTGGGTCAGCGAAACGCCGCTCTCGTATCTCGGCTGGGGCAAGACCACCCAGCTCGGCTATGGGCTGGGGCTGGCGATGGGGGCGAAGCTCGCCGCGCCCGACAAGCTGTGCATCAATGTGTGGGGCGATGCGGCGATCGGCTTCACCGGCATGGATTTCGAAACCGCGGTGCGCGAGCGGCTGCCGATCCTGTCGATCCTGATGAACAATTTCTCGATGGCGATCGAATTGAAGGTCATGCCGGTGGCGACCGAGAAATACCGCTCGACCGATATCAGCGGCCATTACGCCGATTTCGCCAAGGCGCTCGGCGGCTATGGCGAGCGGGTGACCGAGCCCGGCGAGATCCAGGCGGCGATCCGGCGCGGCATCGCCAAGACCCGCGAGGGCACCCCGGCCCTGCTCGAATTCATCACCGAAAAGGCGGTCGACGTGTCGCGCTTCGGCTGAGCTACAGCGGTTCCGATCCGACCCGTCTTTTGCCACGAAAGGCATCGGCACCATATTACGGGTGCCGATACCCGCCTCACGATCGTCTGGTGCACCGATGGTTGACATAGATGTGCAACGGGGCCTTCTCGACGACCTGCGCGATTTCATCGATGAGAAATGGAAGCACAGCGAATGTGAGTTGTGCGGTACCGACGGTTGGATGATTTATCCGGAGCCGGCCACACATATTTACCTCTCGGTCGGCGACGAGCGTAGTCCACCGCCGATACCTCAGCCGATGGTGGCGTTTCTCCCGGCGAGCTGCAGAAATTGTGGAAATCTCCGGCTGATCGACGCGAGGACTTTTGAAAAATGGCGCAAGGAGAGGGAACCGGGCGGCACAATGTCACCCCGATAAGGCCAGATGCGCGTATTCCGCCCGGCGGCAGTGGCCCCCCTCCACCAACTGACCTCGCCGAACGTATCGCGCGGTTGGAGGCGGCAATCGAGGGATTGCGGCATTCGCAAAACCTGACGGTCGGCGCTACGGCTACGGTGGGTGCAATTCTGATAGCACTTAGCGTATACGGCTTGCAGAGGCTCGACCAGACACAGGAGACGATCTCGCGCGAAGCAGCCGCGACCCGTCAGGAGCTTGTTGGCGTAACTACGGCGATCGCGAACTCAATCACCGCGGCGCGACAAATGCGGCCGCCGGTTGTCGTAGTCCCTGTCCCTAGCGTACCGGCGGCGCCGTCTCCGTCCGCGCTTCCGTCCCACCAATAGGCGTATCCCGCGGGCGCTGACATCGGGAACGCTATGTCGGCGCCGGGTTTCGCATTATAGAGATTGGCCCGCTACTCGAGGTTGCCGGATATGAACACCCGCTCCCGCCCGCGTCCGGTTGTGCTGTGCATTCTCGATGGCTGGGGCGAGCGGCGCGAGGCCCGCGACAACGCGATCGAAACCGCCCGCACCCCCAATTGGCACCGGCTGATGGCGCGCTGGCCGCACGCGCATTTGCAGGCGAGCGAGCACTATGTCGGGCTGCCGGACGGGCAGATGGGGAATTCCGAGGTCGGGCACACCAATCTCGGGGCGGGCCGGCTCGTCATGCAGGATCTGCCGCGGATCGACGCGGCGATCGCCTCGGATGAAGTCGCGCGCATGCCGGCGCTGCGCGAGTTCATCGCCCGGCTGAAGCAGACCGGCGGCGCCGCACATGTGCTGGGGCTGCTGTCGCCGGGCGGGGTGCATTCGCATCAGCGCCAGATCGCGGCGCTCGCCCGGATCGTGGCCGAGGCGAGGGTGCCGGTCGCGGTCCACGCTTTTCTCGATGGGCGCGACACTCCGCCCAAGGCGGCTTTGTCCTATCTGAAAGACTTTCGCGATGCGCTCGCAGGCCTCGATGATTTGACCATTGCCACGGTCACCGGCCGCTATTTCGCGATGGATCGCGACAAACGCTGGGACCGGGTCGAACGCGCCTACCGGGTCCTCGTCGAGGGCAAGGGCGGCGACGCCGCCGACGCGGCGAGCGCCGTGGAGGCGGCATACAGCCGCGGAGAAACCGATGAGTTCGTCGAGCCGACGGCGATCGGGGGATATTCGGGGATGCGTGACGGGGACGGGTTGCTGATCGCCAATTTCCGCGCCGATCGGGTGCGCGAGATCGCAACGGCATTGCTCGACCCCGATTTTTCCGGCTTCGCCCGCCCGAGACGGATCGAATTTGCCGGCGCCATCGGACTGGTCGAATATTCGACCGAGCTCAACCGCTTTCTCACCACCCTGTTTCCGCCCGAAAACCTCGACGACACCTTTGGCGAAGTGGTGGCGAAAGCCGGGCTGACCCAGCTGCGCATCGCCGAGACCGAGAAATACGCGCATGTCACTTTCTTCTTTAACGGCGGGCGCGAGACGGTCTTTCCCGGCGAGGAGCGCATCATGGTGCCCTCGCCCAAGGTCGCGACCTACGATCTGCAGCCCGAGATGTCGGCGCCGGAGGTCACCGACAAGGTGGTCGAAGCGATCGGCGCCGGCCGGTTCGACGTCATCGTGTTGAACTATGCCAACGCCGACATGGTCGGACATACCGGCCGGATCGATGCCGCGGTCAAGGCGGTCGAGACGATCGACAAATGCCTCGGGCGAGTGTCGGCGGCGGTCGAGAAAGCCGGCGGTACTCTTGTCATTACCGCCGATCACGGCAATGCCGAGATGATGCGCGACCCGGAAACCGGCGAGGCCCACACCGCACATACGTTGAACCCGGTGCCGCTGCTGATGGTCGGCCCGCCCGCGCCGGGGGTGCAGCTCGCCGATGGCCGGCTCGCCGATGTCGCCCCGACCTTGCTCGACCTGCTCGGGCTGGCCCAGCCGGCGGCGATGACCGGCCATTCCCTGGTCCTGCCGCAGCAGAGGCGGCGCAGCGCCGGCTAACCGTTGGCCGCCGATCTTGATCATCAGGGGCGGTGGCGGATATCATGGCGGCTCGCCGGTCACCGCGATTATCGGGTGCGTGAATGAGACGGGTTTGGTTGATCGCGGCCGCTGCGGCAGCGATTTCGGTGTTTCCGCTGCGCCAGGACGTCAGCGCCGCAGCTGCCAACTCTTCGGAAACCTACAAAGATCTCAATCTATTTGGCGAGGTGTTGGAGGTCGTGCGCGCCGATTATGTCGGCAAGGTTGACGACGACAAGATAATCGAATCGGCGATCAACGGGATGCTGACCTCGCTCGATCCGCACTCCAACTACCTGAACACGAAAAATTTCGATGACATGAAGGTGCAGACCCGCGGCGAGTTTGGCGGGCTCGGGATCGAAGTGTCGATGGAAAACGGCCTGGTCAAGGTGATCTCGCCGATCGACGACACCCCGGCGGCGCGCGCCGGGTTGAAGCCAGGCGATCTGATCACCCAGCTGGACGGCCATCCGGTGCAGGGGATGACCCTTCCCCAGGCGGTCGAAAAGATGCGCGGCCCGATCAACAGCGACGTCGATCTGACGATCCGGCGAAAAGGCCGCGAGCCGTTCGACGTCAAGCTGACCCGGGCATTGATCCGCGTCCAGTCGGTGCGCTCGCATCTGATCGGCGACGACATCGGCTATATCCGGATCACCTCGTTCACCGAGCAGACCGATGTCGGGCTCAACAACGCCATCAAGAACATCAAGCAGCAGGCCGGCGGCAAGCTGCGCGGGGTGGTTCTCGATCTGCGCAATAATCCGGGCGGTCTGCTCGATCAGGCCGTCGCGGTCTCGGACGCTTTTCTCGACAAGGGCGAGATCGTCTCGACCCGCGGCCGGCGCCCCGACGACGCGCAGCGCTACAATGCGCAACCGGGCGACATCGCCGCCGGATTGCCGCTCGCCGTGCTGATCAATGGCGGATCGGCCTCGGCCAGCGAGATCGTCGCCGGCGCCTTGCAGGACCACCACCGGGCGGTATTGGTCGGCACCCGCTCGTTTGGCAAAGGCTCGGTGCAGACGATCATTCCGCTGCCCGGCCACGGTGCGATGCGGCTGACCACGGCGCGCTACTACACCCCGTCCGGGCGCTCGATCCAGGCCAAGGGGATCGAGCCCGACATCCGCGTCGAAGCCGCCAAGATCGAGCCGCCCCCGGCCAAGAAAGGGGTGAAGGTCGCCGACGCCTCGGCTACCAAGGGTGACAGCGCCGACGCCGACGCAACGAGCTCGGTCGACCCGTCGATCATGGGCACCGCGCGGGATTACCAGTTGACCCGCGCCGTCGATATGCTGCGCGGCATGTCGCTGTATAACGGGCGGATGATCAACTGAGAGATCCGACGGACCGGACCTCGCAGCGATCAGACGACCGGCGGGAGGGGTCGGAGCCGAGGCGAGCCGCAATGATCGAACAGGATAGCGAAATCCCCGGCTACCGGCCGGCCGTCGGCGTCATGCTGGTCAACCGGCGGGGGCAGGTGTTTGTCGCGCGGCGCACCGACAGCGCCGCGATGCCGGCCTGGCAGATGCCGCAGGGCGGGATCGACCCGGGCGAAACCCCGATCGAGGCGGCGCTGCGCGAGCTCGAAGAGGAGATCGGCACGCGCCAGGCCGAGATCGTGGCCGAGAGCCGGGCCTGGATGAGCTATGACCTGCCGGCCGAACTCGCCGGCCGCGTCTGGGGCGGGCGCTATCGCGGCCAGCGGCAAAAATGGTTTGTCATGCGCTTTACCGGCTCCGACGCGGATATCGACCTGGCCACCGCACATCCCGAATTCGACGCCTGGCGTTGGGCGGCGCCCGAAGAGCTGCCCGAGCTGATCGTGGCCTTCAAGCGCCAGCTCTATATCGATATCGTCAGCGAGTTCCGCGAACATTGCTGCTGCCGCGACGGCAGCAGCTGAACCAATTTTCTCAGCCCGATGGCAGCCGCGCCGTGGCCGCATCGATCGCCGCGGCGTCCGGCATCGCGGTCTGCGCGCCTCGCGCCAGACAGGCGAGCCCGGCGGCGGCGCTGGCCCGCCGCAGCGCGGTTTCGAGCGGCGCATCGCCGTCGAGCGCCGCCGCCAGCACGCCGACAAAGGTATCGCCGGCGCCGGTGGTATCGAGCGGGACGATCGGCAGCGCCGGCACGGCCAGCACCGCGCCATCGGCGAGATAGGCGGTCGCCCCGGACGCTCCGCGGGTGATGATCAGGCCCCGCCGCAAGCGGGCCGCGAGCGATGCCGGATCCGCGCCGAGCAAGGCCGCCTCGCCCTGGTTGGCGACGACGAAATCGGCTTCGCGCAGCAGATCGAGGCCGCCCGGCAGGGCAGGCGCGAAATTGACCAGGCTGCGTCCGCCGCGCGCCCGCACCCGCCGGATCGCCGCCGCGGTTTCCTCGCAGGGGACTTCCATCTGAGCGACGAGCAGCGTACCCGGGCCGAGCAGCGCGTCGGGCAGCTGGTCGGCGCGCACGCTCGCATTGGCGCCCGATGCGACGGCGATCATGTTCTCCCCGGCGGCCGAAACCATGATCGCGGCGCAGCCGGTCGGCGCCGCGACGCTTCGCACCAGCCGGGTATCGATCCCCGCCTGGCGCAACGGCCCGAGCGCCACGGCGGCGAATGAATCGATCCCGACCGCGCCGGCCAGGACCACCTCGGCTCCGGCGCGGCGGGCGGCCAGCGCCTGGTTGGCGCCCTTGCCCCCGGGCAGCAGCGCGTAATCGCCACCGAGCACGGTCTCGCCCGGCCCCGGCAACAGCGGGACCGGAACGACCAGGTCGACATTGATCGAGCCAAAGACGACAATCATCGGGCCAGACCCCTTTTCCGAGCACCGGATAGGCGAAGCGCAAATCCAGCAATCCGCAAGGGCATGCCTGTCGTCAGCCGATCAAGGAGCATCGCGATGAGACTGAAGGGTGCGACCATTCCGGACAGCATCGTCGAGCGGGTGATCGCGCGGCGCGGCGCCGAGCATTGCTTTGCCGATCTCGACCCGGCGCGCACCGCGCTGGTCGTCATCGATCTGCAGCACGCCTTTATGAACGAGGCAGTCGGACATGCGGTCTGCCCGGCCGCGCGCGACATCGTGCCCGCGGTCAACCGCCTCGCCGCGGCCGTGCGCGAGACCGGCGGCGGCGTCTTCTGGGTCCAGATGACCCATGATGCGCGCTGCCTCGAGGAATGGTCGGTGGCGCACGAGATGGTCTCCCCGGCGATGCGCGAGAAACGCGTCGCGGCGCTCAGCGAAGGCGGGCTCGGCCACCAGCTGTGGCCCGATCTCGAAATCCGGCCGGAAGACGAGATCGTCAAGAAATATCGCTACAGCGCCTTCATGCCGGGAACTTCGGACCTGCCCGACCGGCTGCGGGCGCGCGGCTTTGACACGGTGCTGATCACCGGCACGGTCACCAATGTGTGCTGCGAAAGCTCGGCCCGCGACGCCAACATGACCAACTTTCGCACGATCATGGTCAGCGACGGCAACGCGGCGAACACCCAGCAGGAGCACGACGCCTCGCTCAGCGCCTTCTACAACACCTTCGGCGATGTCATGGACACCGATATGATCATCGCCAGTCTGCGGCGGGCGCGCTCGGCACAAGCCGCCTGATGGGCTAGCTTTTGATGAACGCCAGCAGGTCGGAATTGATCGTGTCCGCTTCGGTCGTGGGCATGCCGTGCGGGAAGCCCTGGTAGGTTTTCAGGGTCGCGTTCTTCAGCAGCTTATGGGACAGCGGCCCGGCGGCGACATAGGGCACGATCTGGTCGTCCTCGCTATGCATGACCAGCACCGGGACGGTGATCTTCTTGAGGTCTTCGGTGAAATCGGTCTGGGAAAAGGCCACGATGCCGTCGTAATGCGCCTTGGCGCCGCCCATCATGCCCTGGCGCCACCAATTCTGGATCACCGCCTCCGAGGCTTTGGCGTCAGGCCGGTTGTAGCCGTAGAACGGCCCCGCCGCCACGTCGCGATAGAATTGCGAACGATTGGCGGCGAGCTGCGCCTGCAAATCATCGAACACCTTCTTGGGAAGGCCGAGCGGATTGGCCGCGGTCTTCAACATCAGCGGCGGCACCGCGCTGATCAGCGCGGCCTTGGCCACCCGGCTTTCGCCATGCCGGCCGAGATAGCGCGCCACCTCGCCGCCGCCGGTGGAATGACCGACATGGACGGCGTTTTTCAGGTCGAGATGCGCCGTCAGCGCCGCCAGATCGTCGGCATAATGGTCCATGTCATGGCCGTCGCCGGTCTGGGTCGAGCGGCCATGGCCACGCCGGTCATGGGCGATCACCCGATAGCCCTGATTGAGGAAGAACAGCAACTGCGAATCCCAATCATCGGCCGACAGCGGCCAGCCGTGGCTGAACACGATCGGCTGGCCCGTACCCCAGTCCTTGTAGAAGATCTCGGTGCCGTCCCTGGTGGTGATGGTGGGCATGTGAACTCCGGTGAAAGGGGTGGCCGCCGCTCGATTAGAGCACATCTAACCTATTGCCGCCGATCGTTTTCGCTGTACAGATTCCGCGCCTCGTGATCGAGGCCCAACGGAGGGAACGATGAGAGAAAACCGGGTAAAGCGCATCCTGCGCGAGGGCGGCCTCGCTCTTGGAACCCATGTCGGCGGCATCCCCGACCCGCAGATCGTCGAGATCATCGGGCTGGCCGGCTTCGACGCCGCGTTTATCGATATGGAGCACACCAGCTTCGACCTGCACGATGTGCAGGCGATGGTGATGGCGGCCGAGCGGGTCGGGGTCACCTCGATCGTGCGCACGCCCGGTTTCGACCCGGCGTTTATCCTGCGGCTTCTCGATATGGGGGTGCAGGGCATCCAGGTGCCGCATGTCGCCGATGCCGAGACCGCGCGCGCCGCGGTTCAGGCGGTGCGCTATCCGCCGCAGGGCGAGCGCGGCATGGCGGCCGGCAGCCGCGCCGCCGAATATGGCCGCATTCCGCTGGTCGAGCACATGGCCCAGTCCAATCGCGAAATCCTGCTCGCCTGCATGATCGAGGACATGGCGGCGGTCGAGCGGATCGACCAGATCGCGGCGGTGGAAGGGGTCGATCTTCTCGCGGTCGGGCCGTCGGATCTGTCCCGCTCGCTGGGGGTCAGCGACACCCCGGACCACCCGCGGCTGGTGGCCGCGATCGACCGGGTCCGAGCCGCGGCGAAAAACAGCGCCGGCGCCCGGCTGGCCTTGCCGTTGAACCATGCCGCCTTTCCGCGCAACGCCGCGCAGCTGCGCGAGCTTGGCGCCGGCTATACCAATTGCGCCCCGACCCCCGAGGCGCGGCTGCTGCGCTCGATGCGCGACCAGGCCGCCGAGGCCCGCAAAATGCTCGGCTAGCGGACCGCCGAGATCGGCTGGACGGTCGGCCGGCGCGCTCTCGATTGGCCCGGAAGCGAGGTTATCGGCGAACGAAAATCGCCGGCATTGTGAAGCAGCTCACATCGCTTCGGGGGATCGGCGAGCTATTGGCTAGTGCTGCCCCCGCCTTTCGCTCGGGGGCTGTCCGTGCTGTGGAGGGCGCCATGCCGAGAGCCAATCTGTGGAGCAGGAGCGTGCCGAGGGTCGAGCTCGACCAGCGTGCGCGCGAGGCGCGCCTGCGGCTCGAGCGGATCAGCCGGCGGCTGGCACCGCGGGCCGCGGCATATCCCCGGCTGCGACGGCTCCTTTGTCTTTTTAGCGCCGGCATTTACCGCGGCGCATCGCGAGAAACCCGAACCGGGGGGCCGCTGAGCGATCAGCGGCCTTCGCCCATGCCGGCGCTGTTCCGGCATCTGGAGCCGGGCCAATCCCGGACACCGGGCGCAGCGCTATGCGGCGCCCGGCCAGTCACCACAATCAAGGCTTGTGAGGCCGCGCGATCCGGCAGTCGCAGCCTCGTCAACCGCGGCCGACGAACGGCATTTTGGTCGCCATCACGGTCAGGAACTGGACATTGGCCTCGGGGGTGACGGTCGACATGAACACCACCGCGCGGGCAACGTTCTGCACATCCATGGTCGGCTCCTCGATCACCGTGCCGTTGGCCTGCGGCACGCCGCGCTGCATCCGCTGGGTCATCTCGGTCAAGGCGTTGCCGATGTCGATCTGACCGCAGGAGATGTCGTATTTGCGGCCGTCGAGCGAGGTCGATTTGGTCAGGCCGGTGATCGCGTGCTTGGTCGAGGTATAGGCGACCGAATTGGGCCGCGGCGCATGCGCCGAGATCGAGCCGTTGTTGATGATCCGGCCGCCCATCGGGGTCTGGTCCTTCATGATCCGGAAGGCTTGCTGGGTGCACAGGAACGACCCGGTCAGGATCGTGTCGACGACCGCCTTCCAGCGTTCGAACGCCAGTTCCTCGATCGGCGCCGCCGCCCCGAACCCGGCATTGTTGAACAGCACGTCGAGCCGGCCGAAAGCCGCCTTGGCTTTGGCGAACAAGGCCTGCACCGAGTTGGGATCGCCGACATCGGTCGGCACGCCGAGCGCCTTGCCCTGCAAGCCCTCGATCTCGCTGACCACCGCCTGCAGCGGCTCGGCCCGCCGGCCGGCGACGACGACCGCAAACCCTTCCCTGGCCAGCGCCAGCGCCGACGCCTTGCCGATGCCGCTGCCCCCGCCGGTGACGAGGGCGACCTTGCCGTTCGAAGCCATCTTTTCTATCTCCTGCTGCGGACGCCGGATGTCCTGCCCCCCACGATACCAGCGAGAGGGGCGTGCGCTCCAGCGGCTTGCGGACGATGCCGGACCCGAGGAGGAGCGATGGCTGAGACGATCGAGCTGAACGGCCGGCGTTACCGTAAGCCGGAGCGGCCGGTGGTGGTGATCTGCGTCGACGGTTTCGACCCGGCCTATGTCGAGCGCGGCATCGCGGACGGCGTGCTGCCGACGATCGGCTCGTTTGCCCATGACGGCTTTCTCGGCGCCGCCGATGCGGTGATGCCGACCTTCACCAATCCGAACAATGTTTCGATCGTGACCGGAGCGCCGCCGGCGGTGCACGGCATCGCCGGCAATTACTGCCTCGACCGCGACACCGGCCATGAGATCATGATGACCGACGAGCGGCTGATGCGCAGCGAGACGATCCTCGCGCTGATGGCCCGGGCCGGGGTTGCGACCGCGGCGGTCACCGCCAAGGACAAATTGCGCCGGCTGCTCGGCCGCAACCTCGACGGCATCGCGATCTCGTCCGAATGCGCCGACGCGGCGATGGCGGCGCTGGTCGGCCGCGCGCGGCCCGACATGTATTCGGCCGATCTGTCGCTCTACGTGCTCGATGCCGGGTTAAGGCTGCTCGACAGCGGGGCGGCGCGCCTGCTCTATCTGTCCTTGTCCGATTATGTCCAGCATGCCCACCCGCCGGGCGCGCCCGAGGCGGACGCCTTTCACCGCGCGGTCGACGACCGGGTGCGGCGCTTTGTCGAACTGGGCGCCAGCGTCGGCCTGGTCGCCGATCACGGCATGAACGACAAGCCGCGGGTGATCTTTCTCGAAGACGAGTTGACGCAGCGGTTCGGCGCTGGCGCGGCGCGGGTGATCTGCCCGATCACCGATCCGTTTGTGCGCCATCACGGCGCGCTCGGCTCGTTCGTGCGGGTCTATGGCCGAGACCAGGCCGATCTGCCGGCGATGATGACTGGCGAGCGCGGCCTTGCCAGGAATTGCCGGGGTGCTCGATCGCGCCGAGGCGGCGCGGCGGTTCGAGATGCCGTTCGACCGCGAGGCCGATTTTATTGTGCTCGGCGACGCCGCGACCGCGATCGGCGCCGCGCGCGCCGGCCACGATCTGTCGGGCCTCGCCGGGCACCGGTTGCGCTCGCATGGCGGAATGGGCGAACAGCGCGTGCCGTTCATCCTGTCGCGGCCATTGACGCCGGAATACCGCCGCCGCGCCGCAGCGGGCGGGCTGCGCAATTTCGACATCTTCGATTTTGTCCTCAACGGCTTGGGCTAGGTTGCCGGCGGCTGGGGCGGGCGCTGCCGGCGCGCCGTTTTCCCGCCGGGGTCAGAGCTGCCCGCAGCAGCCCGCCAGCGGTGACCGCGAGCCCGATCGCCAGCACGATGACCGCCGGGCGGATGCCGGTCGCGAGCGAGAGATTGGCGTCCAATATCCGCATCAGTGGGGCGTGGAAGGCGAGCCGGAAATAGACCGCCTCGCCCAATGCGGTCGCCAGCGCCGCGACCAGACCGAGCCCGGCGACCCATGGCAGCGCCAGATGCCCGCGCACGCCAAAGCGCCACAGCAAAAGCCGATAGCCGAGCAGCCACAACAAGAGCCCGGCCATGATCGTCGGCTGCCAGCGGTCGAGCTTGGCCTGAAAGCAGTAATGGATGACCGCGAGCACCCCGATCGCGTAGACGAGGCGATGCAGCAGCTGCCAGCGCTTGCCGCCGAGCCGGCGAACCATGGCGTCGGTCGAGGTCGCCGCCAACGCCGCGAGGCCGAGCAGCGCGGCAAAGCCGATCGTCAGATAGAACCGCAAGACGATTTCGCTGGCGACCTTGGCGAGATCGAAGGCTTCGCTGGCGGTATAAAGCGAGAAGTGGATCAGCACATAGGCGAAGGCGGCGACGCCGATCATCCGCCGCACCAGGATCAGCCGCGGCCACTGCCAGACCTGGCGCAGCGGGGTCACCGCCAATGCCAGGAAGATCAGCCGGATCGTCCACAGCCCGATCTCGCGGATCGCCTCGTTGAGCGGGCGCGCCCCGAGCAGCCCGAAGCCATAGGCAAACGCCACCCACCCCACCGGCACGAACAGGGCGGCGAAAACCGTGAGCTTGAGCGGCGACAGCCGGCCGCTGTAATCGTTCCATGGCAACACCATCGGCGGGCTCCGGCTGTGCGGCGCAGCCTCCTCTTACATCGGCGGCTTGATGCCGTCCTTCTCGGCGTAAAGCCGCTTTGTGGTCAAGCTGCCGTCCGGATGCTTGCCGCGAGGACGAAGACCGACGACACCCGGTTTCAGCAGGCTGATATCACCCGGAGCCGCGGCCAGCACCGGCACGTCGGGACCGACGCTGTATTGTCGACTCGCCGCCTTTGAAGGTGACGTGCAGCACCTCGCCATGCGGGGCCTCGGTGACGGTGCCGACTGTGGCGTTGGTCATCACGCTGCCGGGCGCGAGATCCCACGCGAACTGCTTGCCGCCATCGGGCGGCGCCTTGGCGAAGATGCGCACTTCGATCGCGTGGATCTTGCCGTCTTTGCCCCTGATCCCGGTCGAAGCGACAAAATCGCCCGGCTTGATTTCGGCAAGGCTTCGCTTGACCAGCGTAGCAACGACGACGCGTGGCGCGAGCGTCACCGTGTCGATCTGACCATCGCGCGACTTGACTGTCAGCATGTGGCCATCGAGTTCGTCGACGGTGCCGCGGATCTGCTCCGGCGTACCGGCCGGCTTGGCCTGAGCAAAAGCGGGCAGCGCCAAGCCGGCAATGACGACAGCGGCAAGAAATGATGTCCGGCGCATGATCGGTAGCCTCCCCTGAAGCTATTGCTGGTTGCGACAGGCGAGAAATGGCCCGGCCCGGCCCGGCGCGCATCTCACATTTCGGTGAGCAGCCGATGGCGCCTCTAGCGTGGCGGGCTCCGTGGGATGCGCGGCGCGCGCGGCTGCCGCGCCGATGGTGCGGGTTGCCACGTCATCGCCGGCCCGAAAGAATGAGTGAAAATCGGAGGGAACTGCCTTGGTCGACGAAGCCGTCACGCCTTACGCGGGCCGTCCCGCGACGACGATTGCCGCCCGCATGGATCGGCTGCCGCCGACGCGCTTTGTACTGCGCTTCATCATCCTGCTGTCGCTCGGCGCATTTTTTGAAATCTACGACAACGGGCTGATCGCCTATATCGCGCCCGGTCTCTACAAGGCCGGGATCATGGCGCCGACGACGCAGGGCTTCTTCGACCTGCATGGGTTCGCCAGCCTGATCGCGGCGACCTTTGCCGGCATGTTCATCGGCACCCTGCTGCTCAGCCCGCTCTCCGATTATTTCGGCCGGCGGACGATCTTTACCTTCGCGCTGGTCTGGTACTCGCTGGCGACCCTGGTCATGGCGTTCCAGAGCACGGCCGAGGGGCTGGTGTTCTGGCGCTTTCTCGCCGGGATTGCGATCGGCGTCGAGTTCGTCACGATCGACACCTACCTGTCCGAGCTGGTGCCGAAGGAACGGCGCGGGCAGGCCTTTGCCTTCAGTTCGACGATCGGCCTCAGCGCCTATCCGGCGGTGGCGTTTCTGGCCTGGGCGCTGGTGCCGCGGATCGCCTTTGGTCTCGACGGCTGGCGCTGGGTCGCGATCATCGGCGCCGTCGGCGCGATCGTCGCCTGGTGGCTGCGGCTCGGACTTCCCGAATCGCCGCGCTGGCTCGCCCAGCACGGCCGTCATGCCGAGGCCGAGCGGGTCACCCGGATGATCGAGACCCGGATCGAGCGCGAAACCGGCCGCCAGCTGCCGCCGCCGCCGCAGGCGCTGGCCGGCGAGGTTGAGGAATCGACCGGTTCCTATGCCGAGATCTTCCGCCCGCCCTACCGCAACCGGACGATCATGCTGGTGATCTTCCAGCTGTTGCAGACGATCGGCTATTACGGGTTTGCCAGCTGGGTCCCGACCTTGCTGGTCTCGCAAGGGATCAACATCACCAAATCGCTGGCTTATACCTTCATCATCGCGCTCGCGGCGCCGTTGGGCCCGCTGCTGGCGATGCTGGTCGCCGATCGGATGCAGCGCAAATGGCAGGTCGCCTATTCGGCGCTGGCGATCGCCGCCTTTGGCGTGATCTTTTCGCAGCAGCGGGCCGCCGCCGCGATCATGATCGTCGGCATCCTGATCCAGATTTTCAACACGATCTTCGCCTACTCCCTGCACGCCTACCAGTCGGAGCTCTATCCGACCCGGATTCGCGCCCGCGCGGTCGGCTTTACCTATTCCTGGAGCCGCTTCAGCACGATCTTCGTCGGCTTTATCATCGCCTTTTTCCTGCGTCATTACGGGACCACCGGGGTCTTCCTGTTCATCGCCAGCGCGATGATCCTGGTGTTTATCGTCATCGGCACGATGGGGCCGCGCACCACCCGGCTGCGGCTCGAGGAGATCTCGCGCTGAGCGCCTGATCGGCCATCGATGCGGTCCTGCCGCGCAACCGCGCTGCGCCGCGCCCCGGGGAAGCCAGGGAAGCGGGCAGGCTGCCGGCGCTTACGGCTCGCCGGTCAGCCCGCGCTGGCGCAACAGCGCGGCGATGTCCGGGTCGCGGCCGCGAAAGGCGCGGTACAGCGCCATCGGGTCGCGGGTGTCGCCGGAGCTGTAGATGTCCTGGAGGCGCGCCGCCAATGCCGGGTCGAAGACGTCGCCCTTCTCGGTAAAGGCGGCGAAGCCGTCGGTCTCCAGCACCGCGGCCCACAGATAGGCATAATACCCGGCCGCGTAGCCGCCGCCGGCGAACAAATGCTGGAAATGCGCCGGGCGGTGGCGCAGCCCGATCTCTCGCGGGACCTGGTACGCCTCCAGGAATTGGCGCTCGAACCGATCCGGATCGAGATTTTCCGGGTGCCGGTTCCGATGCAATTCGAGATCGATCAGCGCCGAGGCGGTGTATTCGACCGTGGCAAACCCCTGGTTGAAGGTGCGGGCGGCGAGCAGCCGGTGCAGCAATTGCTCGGGGATTGGCTCGCCGGTCTGGTAATGGCGGGCATATTTGCGCAGATTGGCCGGGGCCGACATCCAATGCTCGAAGATCTGTGACGGGAACTCGACGAAATCGCGGCGCACCGCGGTGCCGGATTGCGAGGGGTAGCGCACCCGGCTCAGCAGCGCGTGCAGCCCGTGGCCGAACTCGTGAAACAGGGTCTCGGCGTCGTCGAAGCTGAGCAAAGTGGGCTCGCCTTTGGCGAAATTGTTGTTGTTGACGACGATCGGCGTCACCGGGCCGTCCAGAGTCTGCTGATCGCGGTAGCGGCTCGACCAGGCGCCGGAATGCTTGCCGGGGCGGGCGAAATTGTCGTGCAGGAAGAGGCCGACATGGGCGCCGGCCTGGTCGCGCACCTCCCACACCCGAACATCCGGATGGTAGACCGGCAGGTCAGGGCGGGCGGTGAAGGTCAGGCCGAACAGACGCCCGGCGCTGTCGAACGCCGCCGCGACCATGTTGTCGAGGACGAAGTAGGGCTTCACCTCGGCCTCGTCGAGATCGTATCGGGAGCGCCGGACCTGCTCGGCGTAGTAGCGCCAGTCCCATGGCTCGATCGCTTCGTTGAGCCCCTCGGCGCGGGCCATCTGTTCGAGCGCCGCCCGCTCGCCGCGCGCCTTTTCCTTGGCCGGGTCCCACACTTTGAGCAGCAGCTGCTCGACCGCGGTGTCGGTCCGGGCCATCGAATCGTCGAGCCGATAGGCGGCGAAATTATCGTAGCCGAGGAGCCGGGCCTGCTCGGCGCGCAGGGTCATGATCTCGCGGACCAGCGGCGTGTTGTCGGCCTCGCCCGGATGGGTGCCGCGCGCGGTCCACGCCAGGTGCGCAGCGCGGCGCAGGTCGCGGCGCGAGGCAAAGGCCAGGAACGGCTCGATCGACGAGCGCGCGAGGGTCACCACATACCGGCCGGCGAGACCGCGCTCCTCGGCGGCCTGCGCTGCGGCGGCGCGGGCGAAATCGGGAAGGCCGTCGAGATCGGCGGCATCGAGCACCAATCGCCACTCGCGCTCGTCATGCAACACGTTCTGGCCGAACCGGGTGTGCAGGCTGGCCAGCCGTTCGCTGATCGCGGCCATGCGCGCCTTCTGCCCGGGGTTCAGCAACGCCCCGGCGCGGACCAGGCGCAGATGGTGGCGGTCGAGGAGACGCAGCTGGTCCTCCGCCAGGCCGAGTTCGCCGCGCCTGGCATGGAGGTCGACGATGCGCGCGAACAAGCCCGGGTCGAGGGCGATGCGCATCTGATGCTGGGCGAGCCTGGGCGCGTAATCGCGGGCGATTGTCTCGAGCGCCGGGCTGGTATCGCTGGCATCGAGGTTGGAAAATACCCGGCTCACCCGATCGAGCCGTTTCCCGCTGCGTTCGAGCGCTTCGATGGTGTCGGCAAAGCCCGGCGGCGCCGGCGCGGCGACGATCGCGGCGATCTCGGCGAGCTGCTCGTCCATGGCGCGGTCGAAGGCCGGCGGGAAGTGCTCGGGACGGATGAGGTCGAACGGCGGCATGCCGAACGGCGTCTCCCAATCGGCGAAAAACGGGTTGTCGGTCATGCGGCTGCCTCAGCGGATCGCGGCGATTGTCGTGACATTATAACCAGCATTCCCGGGGGACACGGCGATTTGCGTGCAGTCTCCCCGATATAAGATTTAGTATCCTGTTACAGGTAGAATGGGGCGGCCGTGGTGGGAGCGCCGACGCGCGGAACCGACGGATACATATACCTCGGCAACCCGGACGTTCGACGAAGCTTGCAACCTTCCGGAGAGGTAGGCACTGAGCATCAGGCGACGGTCGGAATCGAGCCTCGCCGCCTCGCATTTCGAATTCACCCGCCGGGTCCATGCCAGCTCACAATTCATCCGGCGAGTCGCATTTAAAGGGGACTTAGATGTTAAATGAATCCCAACGCCACCATAGCGCAACCCAGGCGGCGCCGCGCCTGTTCCGGCAACGCCGCCGCGCGCCAGGGGATGCCGTCAATTCTCTCTAATTATTAAAATAATACGAAGTACTAGGAATGGCATTCGTAGTACTCGTGTGAACTCCTTCACAGGGCAAGCCGGCCAAACCGCCGTATCTTCGGATCTTCGCCGAGCATTGCCGCCTGGCCCGGCCGCCCGCCGGCGCGAGACGGCCGCTCACCGCCCCACCTCGAACAGGAGCCACAGATGACCATCGCCGACACGATCCTCGAACGCCCGGTCGCCGCCACCGTCTCGACCCGGCTCGAGAGCCCGTTCGCCGCCGAGGCGCGCATCGCCGACGTGCTCCCGCCGGAACACACCTATGGCGCCGCCAGCATGCAGGTCTATGCCGACGGGCAGGTTGCCTATAACACCCACGCCAGCGCCGACGGCTTTCTCGCCTATGTCAACCAGTTCGAACAGACCTCGTTCCGGGTCAAGGATCAGCAGGTCCAATGGTGGCAATACGATCCGCCATTCGACGACTGGCAAAACAATTACGGCTGCGACTCGGTCGAAGTCTTCTACCACGCCGGCCATGGCGGCACCGATGGCTCGACCGGCAACTACAGCGCGCCGCTGGGCGCCGCCTGGGACAACGTCATCTTCCTGAATTCCTCGGAGATGTCGATCGGCGACCAGCGGCTGCGCTATCTGTTCCTCGCCACCTGCGAGGGCTGCATGGTGTTCGCGCCGAACAACCCGATCCGCACCTGGAACGTGTGCAACCGCGGCTTCCGGATGCTGTTCGGCGCAACCGGGCTGATCTACGACAATCCCGATTACGGCACCAATTTCTGGAACCACTGGCGGGGCGGCGACAGCTTCAGCCAGGCCTGGCAGGACAGCCTGCTCGACGCGTCCTCCGGCCAGCAGCCGGCCTCGACCGCGGTCGGCTCGTCGGCAATCGACGCGCAAACCCGGTTGTTCAACGAGCGCTTCTTCACCAACGCCTCGGCCGCGCGCGACTGGTATTGGTGGCGCTGGGTCGGCAACGCGCCCGCCGCCGCCCAGGCTGCAGGCGGTGCAGAAATTCCCGGCAAGGGTCAAATTCGCCCGCGTCGCGCCCCGCCGGGTGTCGCGCGCCGGGGTGCTCGCGGCGATCAAGCGGTTGGGCCTGACCGTCCCGGTGGCGCTGCCGGACGGCCCGCTCGACTGGTTGCGGATCACCGCTGGCGACGCCCGCTTCGCGGTCTTGCCGGGCGGCTTCATGGTCGAGCACATGCCGGCGACCCCGGTGCGCTCGACCTTGACCGAAAGCCAAATCCTCGCCGCCGCCGAAACCGCGCTGGGCGGCACGGCCGGCCTCGGCCTGAGCGCAATCCTGCCGGCCCAGCATGCCGGCGGCCCGGCCGATGGCGATCGCCCAGCCCGCGACCCCGAGACCTTCGAGCACATCGTCGTCTATCGCCAGCAGGTCGCGGGCCTGCCGATCCTGACCCCCGGGGTCGGCGAGGCGCGCGTCACCGTCGCCGCGTCCGGACGGGTTCGCCGCATCGTCGACACCCGCCTCGAAATCGGCGAGCTGCGCGATAGCGGCCCGTCGGCCGCGGCGGCGCCGACGCCGGCGGGCGGCGCCATGCCGGCGCCGCGGCTGACCACCTTTGGCGAGGTGCTGGCGGCATTGCGCCGGGCCGCGCGGGCGCTCCCCGGCGGCAGCGGCGGCGGGTCGAGCCGTCTGATCCCCGACAGCCTGGCTTTCGGCTATGCGCTGCGCGGCACCGATCTGGTCCCGGTCGCCCGCGCCAAGGTCGAAATCGCCCACGGCAGCTATCGGATGTACGAGGCGGTCGAAATCGACCTCGTCGGCTGACCAACCGGCCCGGCCCGTTCTCGCCCTCTCCCCGTTTACGGTTTACGGGGAGAGGGGTCCGGGCCATGATCAGGGGCGTTCTCGGGTCGATCCTGATCCGGTTCGAGCCGAAGCGCAGGCTCCGGGTCCCGGCCGCCGCGAGCCGGCGAGCAGACCGGGCAGGAGAATGCGTGCGTGTGGTTGGAGCCTGATCCGGAGTGACTGCGCCAACGTCGATCCCAGATCTCCAAGCGGGGTTTGCCTGCGAGCCCGCGCCGGCTTCGCCCTGCATCGGCATCTGCCTGCTCGATCCGTCGACCGGCTGCTGCCGCGGCTGCTTGCGCAATACCGCCGAAATCGCCGCCTGGTACGAGGCGAGCCCGGCCGAAAAGCGCGCGATCCTGGCGCGCGCCGGCGAACGCCGGCAGCCCGAGAGCCGACCGCAATCGGCGGGCGGCGGATGACCGCCGGGCACTCAACCCGCGAATGCCGGGCACGCCGCGCGAAATGTCGCCGCGGTCCTCGCCTGGCTGCTGCTGACCGGGTGCGCCACCGCGCCCGAGGCGTCGGATTGGGTAAAGACCGGCGCCGACGCCGCGACGACCTCGCACGAGGCCGCCGACTGCCGGGCGCGGGCCGATGACGCGCTCGCGAAGGAGCGAGGGATAAACCAGGACATCAGCGCCACCCTCGGCCGGAACTGGCAGCTCAGCGGAACCACGCAGGTCGTCGACCAGTCGATGCGGCAGCAATCCTCCGGCTATGCCGAGCAGGTCTTCGACAGCTGCATGCACGCCAAGGGCTTCCGGAAAGCCGGCTGACGCGTGGTCGGCGAGGGCGACGAGGATTGAAGACGGGCTGCCCGGCGCGGCTGGCGCTGCGCGGAGCAGATTTCGTGCCGATGGTTTGCGCCGCCGGGTCAGACAGCGGCGGTCAGGGGTAGCCCCAAGGGCCCCAATCCCACGATTCCTGGTTCATGATCGCAGTCATCTGCTGCTGGTCGGCGATCTGCTTGGCGAACATCTCCTGCTTGTACGCGTCCCAGTTCTGCTGGGTCCCCAGATAGAGGCAGCCGCAATCGAGCGGATCGGCGTAGAGGTAGACCAGATTGCCGTCCCGGACCCGGGTGACGAAGCGGTTGGCCGGCAGCCGTTTCATCGCGGCGATACGATGCGGCGAATCCGCCGGCCTGACCTGAAACCCGGCGGCGGCGAGCAGGTCCTCCTTCTGCCCGACCTGCTGTTGCGGGCTGGCGCACCCGGCAATCCCCAGCACCACAGCGGCCACGGCAATAAGAGCGGTCAACTTGGTCACGGCATGCTCCCCCGAAACTTTCCGGCGCCAGCCGATCGATCCCGACCGATCCCCCCGAACCTTCGCATACCGGCGGAGGCCGGCATCCGGGCCGGAACAACTCCCGCTCTTCGCCGGGAGACGAAAAACCGCAAGCGCCCAAGCGGCTATCACTAGCCGATCCCTGCCGCGCGGCGCAACCGCCGCCGGTCACTGCCCAAGCAACGCCCGCCGGCGCCGCGACGCCAAGCGGTTCGACAACCGTCAAAATATCCCTTGACGGGCGGGTAATGGCGAATACTTTGGTGCTTGTCGAATTATGGAAACTCAGGCAATGGATCAAAAATCGGCGATTGCGGCGCTTGGCGCGCTGGCCCAGGAAACCCGGCTTGCGCTGTTCCGTCTGTTGGTCACCTGCGGGCCGCAGGGGTTGGCGGCCGGGATTATCGCCGAGCGCCTGGGGGTTCAGCCCTCGTCACTATCCTTCCATCTGGCGCAGCTGGTTCATGCCGGCCTGATCAGCCAAAGGCGGCTCAGCCGGCAGCTGATCTACTCGGCCGAGTACGCTGCGATGAACGCGCTGCTCGCCTATCTCAGCGAGAATTGCTGCGGGCAGGGCATGGCATGCGCGCCCGCCTGCAATCCCGCCGGCGCGTTCACGACAGCAGACGCCGACGACACCCCTGCCCGCGCATGCGGATGTTGACGGCCCGCCGCGCGCCGGCCGCTGCCAAACCGGAGGTATCATGAGCATGGCGGCCGAGGACGCGTCGCGCCGGGCACGGCCGGCGCTCGGCACCTTCGAGCGCTATCTGACGATCTGGGTGGCACTGTGCATCATCGCCGGCATCGTGCTCGGCCGGCTGCTGCCCGCGCCGTTCCAGGCGCTCGGCCGCATGACGCTGGCCGAGGTCAACATCCCGGTCGCGGTGCTGATCTGGCTGATGATCGTGCCGATGCTGCTGAAGGTCGATTTCGGCGCGCTGCACCGGGTGGCGGAAGAGTGGCGGGGCATCGCCGTGACCGTCGGCATCAACTGGCTGGTCAAACCCTTCAGCATGGCGGCGCTGGGCTGGCTGTTCATCGGCTGGCTGTTCCGGCCCTATCTGCCGGCCGGCCAGATCGACAGCTACATCGCCGGCCTGATCCTGCTGGCCGCGGCGCCGTGCACGGCGATGGTGTTCGTGTGGTCGAACCTGACCGACGGCGACCCGAATTTCACCCTCAGCCAGGTCGCGCTCAACGACACGATCATGGTCTTTGCCTTCGCGCCGATTGTCGCCCTGCTGCTCGGCCTGTCCTCGATCACCGTGCCGTGGGCGACATTGCTGCTGTCGGTCGCGCTCTACATCGTCGTGCCGGTGGTGGCGGCGCAGGCGTGGCGGCGGTCGGTCCTGGCGCGCGGCGGCGAGCCGGGGCTGCGGCGGCTGTTGCGGCTGTTGCAGCCGCTATCGCTGCTGGCGTTGCTCGCGACCCTCGTCCTGCTGTTCGGCTTTCAGGGCGAGGAGATCATTCGCCAGCCCCTCGTCATCCTGCTGCTGGCGGTGCCGATCGTGATCCAGGTCTATCTCAATGCCGGCATCGCCTACACCCTCAACCGCGCGCTTGGCGTTCCGCACCGGGTGGCCTGTCCTTCGGCGCTGATCGGTGCTTCCAACTTCTTCGAGCTGGCGGTCGCGGCGGCGATTGCGCTGTTCGGCTTCCAGTCCGGCGCGGCGCTCGCCACCGTCGTCGGGGTGCTGGTCGAAGTGCCGGTGATGCTGTCGGTGGTCCAGATCGTGCTGAGGACGCGCGGCTGGTACGAACGCGGCGAGGCGCCGGCCCGCCGGCTGACCGAGATCTAGATCCGATAGAGGCCGTCCGATCGCCCCGGCCTCGGTTGACACTGCCGGGCCGGCTCGATCATGGTGCGCGCCATTCGCCCGCCGCCATTCGCTCGGAAGACGCCATGACCAATGCCGATCTCGCCGCCGCCGTCGATGCCGCCTGGGAGGCGCGCGACCGGGTTTCGCCGTCGACCCAGGGGGCCTATCGCGACGCCGTCGAGGCGGCGCTCGATGGGCTCGACAGCGGCGAGTTGCGCGTCGCCGAGAAGACCGCGCGGGGCTGGCAGGTCCATCAGTGGCTGAAAAAGGCGGTGCTGCTGTCGTTCCGCCTCAACGACATGGTCGAGATCCCGGGCGGGCCGACCGATCCCGAGCGCGGGGCCTCGCGCTGGTGGGACAAGGTGCCGTCGAAATTCGCCGGCTGGTCGTCGAACCGGTTTCGCGACGCCGGGTTTCGCGCGGTGCCGGGATCGATCGTCCGCCGCTCGGCCTATATCGCGCCCAATGTCGTGCTGATGCCGAGCTTTGTGAATGTCGGCGCCTATGTCGACAAGGGGACGATGGTCGACACCTGGGCGACGGTCGGGTCCTGCGCCCAGATCGGCGCCAATTGCCATCTCTCGGGCGGGGTCGGCATCGGCGGGGTGCTGGAACCGTTGCAGGCCGAGCCGGTGATCATCGAGGATGACTGCTTTATCGGCGCGCGCAGCGAGGTGGTCGAGGGCGTCATCGTCGAGCAGGGCTCGGTGCTGGCGATGGGCACCTTTATCAGCGCCACGACCAAGATCGTCGACCGCAATACCGGCGTGGTTCATATGGGCCGGGTGCCGGCCTATTCGGTGGTGGTGCCGGGCTCGCTCGCCGGCAGAGCGCTGCCCGACGGCAGCCCCGGCCCCAATCTCTACTGTGCGGTGATCGTCAAGACCGTCGACGCCCAGACCCGCGCCAAGACCGCGATCAACGAATTGCTGCGCGAATGAGCAACACCGCCATCGACCCGGCGGCGCTCGCCGCCGAGCTGATCCGCCGGCCGAGCGTCACCCCCCGGGACGAGGGCGCGCTCGACATCGTCGCCGGATATCTCGAAGCGCTCGGCTTTAGCTGCCATCGCCTCTCCTTTGGCGGCGAGGATGGCAGCGACGAGATCGTCAACCTCTATGCCCGCCTCGGCCGGCGGCCGGCCCAATCTGTGCTTTGCCGGGCATACCGATGTGGTGCCGCCGGGGGCGCGCGAGGCCTGGTCGTTCGACCCGTTTTCCGCCAGCCTGCGCGACGGCGCGCTGTGGGGCCGCGGTGCGGTCGACATGAAGGGGGCGATCGCCGCCTTTGTCGCCGCCGTCCAGCGCTGGCTCGGCGAGCGCGGCGCCGGTTTTGCCGGCTCGATCAGCCTGTTGATCACCGGCGACGAGGAGGCGGCCGGGATCAACGGCACCCGCAAGGTGCTCGAATGGCTGGCGGCGCGCGGCGAGACGCTAGACGCCTGCCTGGTCGGCGAGCCGACCTCGGCCGCGGTGCTCGGCGACATGATCAAGATCGGCCGGCGCGGCAGTTTGACCGGGCGGTTGACCGTCCACGGGGTGCAGGGCCACACCGCCTACCCGCACCTCGCCGACAACGCCGCCCATCGCCTGGTTGCGATGCTGCACGCGCTGACCACCGCCGAACTGGACCAGGGCTCCGCGCATTTTCAGCCCTCGACCCTGCAAGTCTCGACCATCGACATCGGCAACCCGGCGGCGAACGTGATCCCGGCCGAGCGCGCGGGCGGTGTTCAACATCCGTTTCAGCGATTGCTGGACCGGGGAAAGCCTGAAGCACTGGCTGGCCGATCGCCTCGATGCGGTGGGCGGGCGCTATGCGCTCGAGGTCACGGTCAGCGGCGAATCGTTTCTGGCGCCGCCCGGGATGGTCAGCGCGCCGCTCGCCGAGGCGATCCGCCGCGTCACCGGCCGGACGCCGGAGTTCAGCACCACCGGCGGCACCTCGGATGCGCGCTTCATCCACACCTATTGCCCGGTCGCCGAGTTCGGCCTCGTCGGGCAGACCATGCACAAGGCCGATGAGCGGGTCGATCTCGCCGACCTCGCCGCCTTGACCGAGATTTACCGCACCTTTCTCGATCTGTTCTTCGGAAATCCCTGAGCCGGCAACGAGCGCTCGATGGCGGCGACGGCATGGCGGGAGGAGTTGCGCTGGGCGCTCGTCGGCAGCTTGCGGCTGGCGAAAGGCGATCGCGGCGGGCTCGCCTGTTTCGATCGTTCGCTCGACGGCTTCTGGCGCTCGTTTCGCGCCGGCTATTTGAGCTATCCGCTCTATCTGGTGCTGCTGGCGATGCGGGTCGACAGCCGGCAATGGGCGGCGGCCGGCGTTCTGCGGATCATCCTGATCGAGACGATCGGCTATGTGATCGCCTGGGTCGCCTTTCCCCTGGTCATGCTGCCGGTCAGCCGCTGGATCGGGCGCGAGCACCGTTTTTTCGACTTCATGGTGCCGTATAATTGGTGCCAGCTGCCGGAAAGCCTGCTGTTCGTGCTGGTCGGCCTCGAATCGGAGAGCGGCATTCTGGGCGACCCGATCGCGCAGACGATCGAGATTGCCGCCGCCATCGCCGTCCTCGTCTATGAATGGTACATCGCCCGGGTGGCGCTGGAGACCAGCCGCGGCGCTGCGACCCTTGTCGTCCTGGTCGATCTGGTGCTCGGGGTCATCGTCAGCCGCGCCACCGGCAGCCTCTACTGAGCGGCGCCGATCGCGCCGGCTATCGGCTCGAAGCGCGCGGCGCGAACGGGTCTGGCTGGTCCGCCGGCGGTGGCGTCAAGGCCTGGCCAGCGGGTGGATTGCGCCCCGTCAGTTGCGTCAGCAGCTGATCGAATGATCGTGTCTGATCCGCCTGTGGCGGCGAGGACCGGGCGACGCGGGATTCCCGCGGCGCCGGCGGCCGTCGATCATGAGCGGAGCGCAGATGCACATGCCGCGCTGCTGACCGAGCATGGTCGCGAGGCTCATCGCGGATCGGCAAGCTTGCCGCAGCGTGACGCGTCGAGGCCGCGAGCGACGGCGATGGGGATTTGGGCGCGGTTTTCATCGCGGCGAATGCGGGGGCCGTGCGACCCGCGGATGGCGCCGACGGCGCGCCACGGCTTGCCGCGACGGCGCGGTTTGCCGCGGCGGCGCGCTGGGGGGCGGCGCCGGCGGCCGCGCCTGCGCGGCGTTGATCCGCGGGGGTGAAGCCGTCTCGCTCTCTGCCGGATGCGGCACGACAGACGCCGCCGGCGCCGCGATTGCCGCGGCCGCATGCGGCAACGCCGTTTCAGCCGAAATCGGCGCCGAGGGTGACGCAGATTGCGCCTCCGACCCGGCGACGGTCACCTTCGCGGGCGAGGCGAGCCGCCACAATCCGATGCCGCCAAAGGCGGCGATGGCCACCGCGGCGATCAACCCGGCAACGCCCAGGGACCGGCGCCGGCCGGCCGGAACCCTGAACTCAGACGCGGTGACGCGGTCGGCCGCGGCAATTGTCGGCGAACTGACGGTCACCCGCTCGGCGACCGCGGCCGCGCGGAGCGCGGGCGCATCTCCGACCGGCGCAGGATCGACCGGCCGCGATCCCGATCCGGGGAACAGCCGCGGCTCCGCCCGGTCCGGCCGGAATTCGCGCATCGGCGCAGTAAGCGGGAGGTTAGCGAATAATCTGCCGCCCATCTCTAGCCTCATTCTTGCCGTATTCTCGCGAATTAGCCTCGCTGAGCCTAACGCTTCATAGAACAAGGCGGCGCTGCACTCCACAGCAATGGCCGCGCTACCTTGTGCTGACCAATTGTTTCATTATGGGACGGGAGCGCTGCTTTGCAACCCCAACCGCATCGCCTGATTCGACAGGGAAGTCGTTTACGAATCCTGGAGGCGACAAGGATATTTGACCTCGACCAGATAGAGGCCCTCGGCCGGGGCGGTCGGGCCGCCGGCGCGGCGGTCGCGGGCGGCGAGTGCGGCGGCGACATCGTCGGGCTGCCAGCGGCCGAGCCCGACCAGCTCCAAGGTCCCGGCCATGTTGCGCACCTGGCGATGCAGAAACGAGCGCGCCCGCGCCTCGATGCGGATCTCCTCGCCGCTGCGGCCGATCTCGAGCGCGTCGAGCGTGCGCAGGGGCGATCGCGCCTGACACAGCCGGTCGCGAAAGGTGGTGAAATCGTGATGACCGACCAGATGGCGCGCACCCTCGCGCATCGCCTCGGCGTCGAGCGGCGGCGCCACCCGCCAGACCCGGCCGCGGTCGAGCGCCGCCGGCGCCCGCCGGTTGAGGATGCGGTAGACATAGACGCGCAGGATCGCCGACAGCCGGGCGTCGAATTCCGGCGGCGCCGGTTCGGCGGCGAGCACGCTGATCGCGGCCGGGCGCAGATGATGGTTGACCGCACTGCGCAATACATCGCCCGGCACCGGGCGCGCGAGATCGAGATGCGCGGTCTGAGCGAGCGCGTGAACCCCGGCATCGGTGCGCCCGGCGCCGTGCACCCTAACCTGCTCGCCGCAAAACCGCATGACCGCGGTTTCGAGCGCTTCCTGGACCGACAGCCCTTGCGGCTGTCGCTGCCACCCGACCAGCCCGGCGCCGTCATATTCGATGGTCAGCCGGTAGCGGGGCACGGCAGGATCGTTCCGGGCGGGATCGGATAGCCGCGCAGGAACTCGGCCGAGCCGAGCGGGGCGCGGCCCGGCCGCTGCAGCCGCAGCAGCCGCAATACGCCCGACCCGCAGGCGACCGACAGGCGATCGTCGAGCACGCTGCCGGGCGGCTCCCCCGATGTTTGCGGCAGCGCAGCGGCGGCGAGCAGGCGGATATGCTGCCCGTCATGTTCGAAATCGGCGTCGAGCGCGCGCACCTGACGCTCCAGCTGCGCCGCCGGGCGGCGCCAATCGAGCCGCCGCTCCCCGCGCCCGATCTTGGGCGCATAGGTAATGCCTTGCGATGGCTGCGGGAGCGGGGCCAGCCGGCCGCCGGCAACCCCGGCGAGGGCCGTGACGATCAGCCGGGCGCCGAGACGGGCGAGCTCGGCGGTGAGGCCGGCGGCGGTCGCGTCGGGGGCGATCGGCAGGCTCTGCTGCAGCAGCATCGGCCCGGTGTCCAGCCCCTCCTCCATCTGCATGATCGTGATCCCGGTCTGACCGTCGCCGGCGAGCAGGGCGCGCTGCACCGGAGCGGCCCCGCGCCAGCGCGGCAGCAGGGAGGCATGCACATTGAGACAGCCGAAGCGCGGCGCATTCAGCATCGCGGCGCGGCAGAATCAGCCCGTAGGCGGCAACCACCGCAGCCTCGGCATCGAGCGCGGCAAAGGCCGCCTGCGCCTCGTCGTCGCGCAGACGCGCCGGACAGCGCACCGCCAGCCCATGCTGCTGCGCCAGCCGCTGCACCGGCGAGGGTTGCAGGCGATGACCCCTTCCGGCGGGGCGCGGCGGCTGGGTGTAGACGGCGAGCAGGCGATGCCCGGCGGCGATCAGCGCATCGAGGATCGTCGCGGCAAAATCGGGCGTGCCCATGAAGACCAGGTTCAACGCGGCGCTCCCGGCAGACGGCGATCGTCGCCCGGCCGCCGAAGCTAGGCGGGGACCGGGGTTCGGCTGCGCTTCGATTTGGCGAGCTTGCGCAGGATCATCCCGCGCTTGACCATCGAGATATGGTCGACGAACAGGACGCCGTCCAAATGGTCGATCTCATGCTGGATGCAGGTCGCCAGCAGCCCCGACGCCTCGATCTCGCGGATCTCGTTCTGATAGTCGAGGTAGCGCAGCCGGATCTTTTCCGGGCGGGTGACGTCGGCATAATGCTCGGGCAATGACAGGCAGCCCTCGCTGCCGGTGGTCAGCTCCGGCGAGCGCCACAAGATCTCGGGATTGGCCAGCATCATCGGCTGGGGCTGCTCGCCCTCGCGCGCGACATCGAGGACGATGACGCGCTTGGCGACCCCGACCTGGGGGGCGGCGAGCCCGACACCGATCGCCTGGCGCATCGTAGCGAGCATGTCGTCCATCAGCCGCCTGATCCCGTCATCGACAGCAGCGACCGGCCGCGCCTTGATTTTGAGCCGCGGGTCGGGAGCGGTGATGATCGGTAATGGAGCCATCGGACGTGAATTTAGATAAGGGACGGACGGCGCAGCGTCAATCCGCCGGCGACGGCCCGAGCGCGTCGATAAAGGCGTCGACGATCTGCTCGACCGGGCGGCGCAGGATGGTCTCGTTGGTAACGAGTTCGAACACGGCGCCGGTCGAGGAGGCGAGCAGCGCCGGCCGGATCGCGATGCCATGCCGGCGGAGGCGCTCGGGCAGGGAAGCGGCGGCGCCGCAAACCTGCAGGCGGCTGACGTTGGTCGACGACGCCGAGCGCATGACCCGGGCCCGGGGATGCTCGGCCAATGCCGCGAACAGCATATCGGCCGCCGCGGCTGCCCGGGCGAAACGCTCGGCGAAACCGTCGAGGTAATGGAGCGCCACCGCCGCATAGGGCCAGGCCTGACGCAACCCGCCGCCGAACATGCGACGCTGATGGTAGAGCCCGTCGAGCAGGCGTCGCGGCCCGGCCAGCACGGCTCCGCCGGCGGCGTTGAAATATTTGTAAAGCGAGACGTAGACGGTGTCGAACAACGCCGCGCAAGCGGCCGGCTCGATACCGGTATAGGGGGTGGCCAGAAACAGCCTGGCGCCGTCGAGATGCAGCCCGATCCCGCGCTCGCGGGCAAAACCGGCAATCCGCTGCATCTCGGCGTAGTCGAAGACCTCGCCGGCGAGGCGGCGCACCGGGCTTTCGATCGAGATCGCCCCGATCGGCGTCCTGACCCGGCCGCTCTCGGCGCCGGCGGCCTCGGCGATGACCTCGTCGAGGGTAAAGCCCGCCCGTCCGGCGGCGAGCGGGACCAAAGTCAGACCGCTCAGCTGTTGCGCGCAATCGCCGCTATCGCCGTAGAGGTGGCTTTCGCGCTGCACCAGCACGCGTTGGCCATGCCGCGCCAGCAGGCGGACCGCGAGATGGTTGGCGAGCGTCCCGCTCGGCATGAAGATCGCCGCCTCCTTGCCGAGCAATGCCGCCATGCGCTGTTCGAGCCGCGCGACGGCGCCGCCCAGAGAAAACTCGTCGGCAGCGATCCCGTCCGCCTCGGCGAGCCGGGCCAGCAGGCGCGCATATTCGGCCGGCGCCAGCGCCAGGCCATCCGAGGTGAAATGCACCGCGCAATCCGGCATCGCTGTGTCCGTCGCTCGCGGTTGCGGTCAGGCGGCGGCGCTGGGGCGGGCCTTCATCCGCGCGTACCAAGCCCCGATATTGGCGAGTTCCGGGTTGATCGGCTGTCCGGCCCGGGCGAAAAAGTCGACAAACGCGAACAGCAGAATGTCCGCCATCGTCAGCCGCTCGCCGGCGATGAACGGCTTGCCGGCGATCAGTTGGTCGAGCCATTTCAGCCGCTCCTGGGCGATCTGCTTCAGATCGGCCGAGGCCTGCGGGATGCAGTGGATGCGGTTCTCGAACATCTTCAGGCCTTCGCCATAGCGAAAGCCGTTGGCCATCGGCTCGAGAATGTTGAGGTCGATGCGGCGCGCCCACATCCGGGTCTGCGCCCGCTGCTCGGGCGTGTCGCCGATCAGCGAGGAGCCCGAGTTGATTTCATCGAGGTATTCGCAGATCGCGGTGATTTCCGCCAGGATCGAGCCATCGTCGAGTTCGAGCGCCGGGCATTGGCCGCTCGGGTTGCGGGCGAGGTATTCGCCCCGCCGGTTTTCACCGCCGCGGATATCGACCTCGACGATCGGCAGTTCGATCCCCTTTTCGGCCATGAACATGCGCACGACCTTGGGATTGGGGCCGATCGAATTGTAGAGCCTCATGCCGATTCTCCAATTGAGGTCTGCCGGATGCCGCGGCAGCGGTCAGCGCTCCCGCGCCGGGTTGGCCCGGATCAGGGCGGCGGTGATTTCGATCGGGTCGTCCTCGGCGCCGGCGAGAAACTCGACCGCGCGCAGCACCGGCGGATGGAGCCGGTCGCCGAGATCGGCGATCTCCGAAATCCGCACCGGCCGCCCATCGAGGTCGCGGGCGCATTTATGCAGCACCCGTTCGAGCACAAAGGCGACCGTGACCCGGCCCGAAGACAGCGAGGAGGCGATGCAGCCGCGGGCATAGATCGCCAGCTCGTGCAGCGCCTCGAGACTGCCGAAACGGTTGCGCTGCGTCTGATAGATCAGCTGACGCTTGAGATGGGCCGCGGCCAGATCGACGATCGACTTGGTCAACTGAAGTCACGCCAGGTATAGAGGGCTTCGAATTCGATCCCTGCATCCTTGAAATTGGCTTCGGCGCCTTCCAGGCGATCGACGATGGCGATGATCTTGACGATCGTGCAGTCGCGCTGACGGACCGCGGTCGCCGCCTGCATCGCCGAGCCGCCGGTGGTGGTCACGTCCTCGAACAGGATGACCCGCGATCCGCTTTCGAGCAGCCCGTCGATGCGCTGGTCGGTGCCGTGACCCTTATTCTCCTTGCGCACGAAAAAGCCGCCGATCGGCTTTTCCGGCCAGCTTCTCATGCACAACGCGGCGACGATCGGGATCGCGCCGGTTTCGAGCCCGCCGATATAATCGACTGCCTCGTCGCTTGATCCGCTCGAACAACAGCTCGGCGGCCAATGCCGCGCCCTCGGGATCGAGCATCGTGCGCTTCATGTCGAAAAAAAAGCTGCTCGACCGTCCCGAAGCGAGCACGAAATCCCGGTTCTGCAATAGCGAGTTGCGGCGGATGATGCCGAGGAGCCTTGCTTCTTTTGCCGGCAGGTCGGCCCGCATGGTCCCGTCCGTCCTTCCCCCTCGCGCCGGCCCCCGCGCGCCGGCCGGGTTCGGCATCATGCCGGCATCCCCCGCGCGAGCCGGCGATGTTGCTCGACCGCTTTTTAAAATTAAGCCTGAAGCCCGGCCGGGTGACAAGAGGGCTGAGGAGCGGCGGCGCGCCCGGCTCAGAACGGGTCGAGTTCGGTGTCCCAATAGAGATAGTCGCGCCAGCTCTCGTGCAGGTAGTTGGGCGGGAAGGCGCGGCCGTTCTGCTGCAGCATATGGGTGGTCGGCTGGATCGGCCGGTGGCGCGGGTACATGCCGCTCTCGCGCGGCAGCCGGTTGCCCTTGAGCAGGTTGCAGCTGCCGCAGGCGGTGACGACGTTGCCCCAGGTGGTGCGCCCGCCGCGCGAACGCGGCACCAGATGGTCAAAGGTCAGATCGTGCGAGGGATAGGGCTCGGCGCAATACTGGCAGGTGAAGCGGTCGCGCAGAAACACGTTGAACCGGGTGAACGCCGGATGCCGCGCCGCCGGCACATATTCCTTGAGCGAGACGACGCTCGGCAACTGGATTTCGAGGGACGGGCTGCGCACCCGGACGTCGTAATGATCGATGATGTTGACCCGGTCGAGAAACACCGCCTTGATCGCGTCCTGCCACGACCACAAGGACAGCGGAAAATAGCTCAGCGGGCGAAAATCCGCGTTGAGCACCAAAGCCGGGCAGCTGTCCAAGCAGGCCGTCACCAAGAACCGTTCCGCTCAGTCTCGCTCGCAGGCCGCATAGCATGCGTTCGTGACAGCTTGATAACGGATCGTCCGGCACGGGACAAGATTTCGGGACGAGATTTTGCCGGTCAGCGGGTCGGCACCGGCTTGTCGCCGCGATAGTCGTAAAAGCCGCGCCCGGTCTTGCGGCCGAGCCAGCCGGCCTCGACATATTTGACCAGCAGCGGGCAGGGCCGGTACTTGCTGTCGGCGAGCCCCTCATAGAGCACCTGCATGACCGACAGGCAGGTATCGAGCCCGATGAAATCGGCGAGTTCGAGCGGGCCCATCGGGTGGTTGGCGCCGAGCTTCATCGCGGTGTCGATGGCTTCGACCGAACCCACCCCTTCATAGAGCACATAGACCGCCTCGTTGATCATCGGCAACAGGATGCGGTTGACGATAAAGGCCGGGAAATCCTCGGCGGCGACCGGGGTCTTGCCGAGCTTCACGCGCCAGGTCGCGGGTCAGCGCAAAGGTCTGCTCGTCGGTGGCGATGCCGCGGATCAGCTCGACCAGGCTCATCACCGGCACCGGGTTCATGAAATGCATGCCGATGAACCGGCTCGGGCCGGTCGGTCGACGCGGCGAGCCGGGTGATCGAGATCGACGAGGTGTTGGTGGCGATCAGCGCGTCCGCCCGCAGATGCGGGGTCAGCTTTTTGAAGATCTGCGCGCTTGACCTCCTCCTTTTCGGTCGCGGCCTCGATCACCATGTCGCAATCGCCGAACAGCGCGTAATCGAGCCCGCCGGCGATGCGCGCCAGGGCGGCGTCCTTTTCCTCCTCGCCGATCTTGCCGCGAGCGACCTGCCGCGACAGGTTGCGCTCGATCGCCGCCCGCCCGCGCTGCAATGCGTCCTCGTCGATATCGGTCATCACCACATCGAACCCGGCCAGCGCGCAGACATGGGCGATGCCGCCGCCCATCTGCCCGGCGCCGATCACCCCGATGCGGCGCAGCCGGTCGAGCGTCGAGGCGGCAGGCGATTGCGGGGCGGCGCTCATTGGCGGCGCTCGAGCTCGTCGGCGAGTTCGGGCAGGATCTTGAACAGATCGCCGACCAGGCCGTAATCGGCGATCTGAAAGATCGGCGCCTCCTCGTCCTTGTTGATGGCGACGATGACCTTCGAATCCTTCATGCCGGCGAGATGCTGGATCGCTCCGGAAATCCCGACCGCGATGTAGAGTTCGGGGGCGACGATCTTGCCGGTCTGGCCGACCTGGTAATCGTTGGGCACAAAGCCGGCATCGACCGCGGCGCGCGAGGCGCCGACCGCGGCGCCGAGCTTGTCGGCGACCTTTTCCAGCAGATGGAAATTGTCGCCCGACTGCATGCCGCGTCCGCCGGAAATGATGATGCGCGCGCTGGTCAGCTCCGGCCGCTCCGATTTCGACAGCTCGGCGCGCACGAATTCGGAGAGCCCGGTCGCCCCGGTCGATGGCACCGTCTCGATCGCCGCGCTGCCGCCGCTCGCCGCACCCGGCGGAAACGCGGTGCCGCGCACGGTGATGACCTTGATCGGGTCTTTCGACTGCACCGTCGCCAGCGCGTTGCCGGCATAGATCGGACGGACAAAGGTATCCGGCGAGACGACCGCGCTGATGTCGGAGATCTGCATCACGTCGAGCAATGCCGCGACCCGCGGCATCAGGTTCTTGCCCGCGGTCGTCGTCGGCGCCAGCAGATGGGTGTAGCCCGGGGCCAGCGCGACCAATAGCGGCGCCAGATTCTCGGCGAGCCCATGTTCGTAGGCGGCATCATCGGCGAGCAGCACCCGCTTGACCCCGGGGAGCTGCGCCGCTGCCTCGGCCACGGCGCGGCAATCCAGCCCGGCGACCAGGATATCGACATCGGCGCCGGCGGTCTCTTTGGCGGCGATTTCCTGGGCGGCGGCGACCGCGTTGAGGGTCGCGGGCTTCAATGCCCGGTTGTCGTGTTCGGCGACGACGAGAGCAGCCATCAGATCACCCGCGCCTCGGTCTTGAGCTTGTCGACCAGTTCGGCGACCGAGCCCACCTTGTGGCCGCCCTGGCGCTTTGCCGGCTCCTCGACTTTGAGCACGACGAGGCGCGGCGTCACGTCGACGCCGAACGCCTCGGGGGTCGTCGTCGCGATCGGCTTTTTCTTGGCCCGCATGATGTTGGGCAGTGAGGCGTAGCGCGGCTCGTTCAACCGCAGATCGGTGGTGACCACCGCCGGCAGTTTGATCGCGATGGTCTCGAGCCCGCCATCGACCTCGCGCGTGACCTCGGCCTTGCCGTCGCCGATCGTGATCTTCGAGGCAAAGGTCGCCTGCGGCCAGCCGAGCAACGCCGACAGCATCTGGCCGGTCTGGTTGCAATCGTCGTCGATCGCCTGCTTGCCGATGATCACGATCTCGGGTTTCTCCTCGAGGATCACCGCCTTCAACAATTTGGCGACGGCGAGCGGCTGCAATTCGGCGTCGGTCTGCACCAGCATGCCGCGGTCGGCGCCCATCGCCAGCGCGGTGCGGATCGTCTCCTGGCATTGCGCGGCGCCGAGCGAGACCGCGATCACCTCGCTGACGATGCCGGCTTCGCGCAGCCGCAACGCCTCTTCGACGGCGATCTCGTCGAACGGGTTCATCGACATCTTCACATTGGCGGTCTCGACGCCGGTGTGATCCGCCTTGACCCGGATCTTGACGTTGTAGTCGATGACCCGCTTGACCGCGACCAGCGCTTTCATTTCATCCTCGAAATCGCGGGCGGCGCCGGCCCCGCCGCCCGCCGCCCTAAAGGGCCGGCGAATTGTGCACGTGCCCGCGGCGAAGGCAAGAGCCTCTTCGGCCGGCCCCGCACCGGCGGCCGCGATTGAAATCCATCCGCCGACGGCCGCTAAATAATCGCAACCGCCAGGGCGGGGATCGACCCAGAGCCGCGGCTGCGTCTATCCGGGCGTCGACGGCCTGGTGCGGTTGGCGATGTTCATCGCCGGCATCCTGACGCTGCCGAAGACTTACCGTTTCGTGATGTTCCCGGCGACCGCGACATTGATGAATTGGTTGAGGGTACCAGACCGGAAGTTTTGGCTCAGCGCTGCTCTTCGAGTTGGCGAACGCGCTCGGCGGTGCGCTGGTGCTGCGCGACCATCGCGCGAAGCTGTTGCAGCATGTCGTCCAGCTTGGTGTTCAGCCGCTCGAATTCCCGGTCGTGACGCAATGCGATCGCGGTGAGCACATGCATGTCGTCGTGTAGACTGGCGACATCGCCGGTCAGCCTTTGCAGCGCCCGTCCGATGTACGCCAAATCCACAACAGGTTCGCCGCGATCCTCGCTCAACATCAAGCTCCCACTATTTCATCTATTGATACACTTCGAGGGGGGCGAAGCATAGCAAAAGCGGTGCAACAAACACACCCTACTCCGCCGCCCCGGCCCTTTGAGAAACGCGCGCAAGTTCGATGCCGAGGTAATGGGCGAGGGTGTCCATGCCGGAACGGCCGGCGCGGGTTTCGGCGTCGGGGTTATAGTTGGTGTTGGTGTTGACGTCGTAGGTGTAGACGGTTCCGCCTCCGTCGGCGATGAACTCGATGCCGGCGACCTCGATGTGGTTGGCGGCGAGGAAGGCCTCGTAGCGGTGCTTTAACGTCGGGTCGATGTCTTCGACGATGGTGAATTTGGCGCGCGGTTGTTCTCCGGCGGGGCAGAACGCATCGCCGACGGCGCAAACATCCGCCGGGCACAGTTCGAAGCCGTCGCTGGTGTCGACTTCGACCGCGTACATAAACCGGCCGCCAATGAATTCGGCGCGGGTGATCAATGGCAGCGGGGCGCGAATATATTGCTGCAGCAGATGGAGCCCGTCGACCGGCGGCTGGTAATCCGGGCTGTCGAGATGGTCGGCGAACGCGCCTGGCGAATTGAACAGCCGCACCCCGAGCCCCTTGCCGCCGCGGTTTGGTTTGAGGATGAAGGCGCCGCCGCCGAAATGCTGCCGCACGGCCTCGACCAGCAACCCCTTGCCGGCGACCAGCACGGTCTTTGGGGTGCGGATGCCGGCGGCTTCGAGGGCGGCGTATTGGCGCGCCTTGCTGATCTCGAGATCGAGCGCGCGGCTGCCATTGACGGTGCGGCGCCCGTGCCCTTCGAGCCAGGCCAGGACCGATGCGGTCAATTCGGCGGCATAACGATGGTCGCGGGTATGCGAGGAGGCGCTCATCCGGTTGTAGAAGACGCCCTCGGGCGGCGGCCGCGACAGATCGAAGACGCCGCGATCGAGAAACCAGTCGCGCCACGGCAGCCGCTGCCGCTCGAATGCCCTGGCCAGCGGCTCCAGCCAGGCGGCGTTCTCGTGAATTACGTGGATATGGGTCATTGCTGCCTCGTCGCTGCGCCGCGCAGCTTAATTGCACACAGTGACCAGGTCAAAATATATATATTTTACTGAATTGTATTGCTGATACGCGGCGACTGAAGCGGCGACGGCCGCGTGATCTAACATGCCGCCAGTACGGAGACCGCCAAGCGGATGCAGCCTCAGTCTTCGGCCACCGCGTGCTCGTCGGACATCACCACTTCGGGATAGCCCTGCCGACTCAACACCAGACATACGCCGGCGACGATCAGATAGCCGACCGCCACCGGCGTCGAATTGCCGATGCCGAGCGACGTGCCGTGGATGAAGCCGAAGAACGACAACACCGCGCCGACGGCGGCGAACAATGCCGCCCATTCGAACTTCCGGTCGATGATAAAGGCGGCGATGGCGCCGAGGATCAATCCGGCGAGCACGGCGCCGCCGCCCAATAAAGCCATGCCGTGATAGACGACGCCGACAGCGCCGAGCTTGGCCATGCCCAGCTTGTCGGCCGAGGTGCCGGCGGCGCCGAGGGCGCCGTCGATCATGGTCTGCGACCACGCGGCAATATTCGGCAGGATCGCCAGAATGATCGCCGGCGCATGCCGCGGCGGCGTCGCCTGAAACGCCTGGGCGCCGATCACCAGACCGATATAGAGCAGGATCGGCAGGATCGCCACCAGCGGAATGACCGCCAGCAGCAGCGCCGTCAGCCCGAGAAAGCACACCACACCGATGACAACCCCGGTCGCCAGCGAATAGCCGATCCGGCCGCCGACCGCCTTCCAACCCGGATGACCGATATAGACCGCCGGCGGGAACGGGCTGCCGAGCAATGCCCCAACGATGGCGCCGGCGCCGTCGGCCAGCAGGATCTGGCGCAGGCTGTAATCGTCGCCGGCGGCGGCGGCGCTCTCCACATTGTTCATGCCCTCGGTAAAATTGTAGATGCCGAGCGGCACCGCGGTGACCAGCAATGGCCCGATATTGCCGATCGCCTTGGCAAAATCGGTTGACGGATAGGGCAGACGCAGCCCGAACTGGCCGATCGCCGCGACCACATCGGCCGGCTGCATCAACTCGTCGAGATGGACCAGCTTGGCCAGCCAGGCGAGCACGGTGCCGAGCACGACCGCGACCAGTCCGCCGGGCAGCCCAAAGGGCAGGCGCACGCCGGCCAGCCAGCTGACCAGCACGATGGTCAGCGACAGCATGAACAGCCAAGGATCTTCCCAGCCGAGAAATGCCGGGCGCATCGAGATGAAGGCGATCGAAATGCCGGCGAGGGTGCCGAGCATCGCGGCGCGCGGCGTGTATTTGCGCACGGTCGGTCCGACGAAAGCGCCCAGCAGCACGATGGCGCCGATCACCAGGCACCAGACCAGCCCCGATCGCCAGGCCAGCAGCGGGTCATGCGTCTTCAAGTAGATCGGCAGCATGATCAGAAAGACGACGATGAACATGTGCGGCACGCTCGGCCCATAGGGCATCGCCGTCACCGTGTTGCGCCCCTCGCTTTTGGCGAGCCGCCAGGCGAGATAGGCGTAATAGAGATTGCCCAAGGGCAAGGCGATGCCGAGCGCCGGCAGGATCCGGCCATAGACGATGTCGGCCGGCAGGTTGACCACGTGCAGGCACAATCCGGTCAGCACGATCACGTTCAGCACGACGTTGGTGAACAGGCCGAAAAAGCCGTTCCAATCGCCGGGAACCCACCAGCGCGGCCGATCGGCGGCAGTCTTCATCGCATCCCTCCCGACCCGCCGGTCGCCGGGAGTGCCGCGATCACCGCATTGGATGAGGCCACCCAGCCGAAGATCCCGCCTTGCGCCTTGATCATGCGCAATCCCATCTCCTGGAATTCCGGGAAATACGAGCCGACGCAATCCTCGACGACGACGCATTCATAGCCGCGGTCGTTGGCTTCGCGCACCGTGGTGTTGACGCAGACTTCGGTGGTGACCCCGCAGACGATCAGCTGGGCGATCCCGCGGTTCTTCAGCATCGCATCGAGGTCGGTGGCGTGAAAGGCGCCCTTTCCCGGCTTGTCGACCACCGGCTCGCCGGCCAGCGGGCAGAGCTCGGGGATGATCTCGTGCCCGGGCTCGCCGCGCACCAGGATCCGGCCCATCGGCCCCGGATCGCCGATGCCGGCGGCGAGCCGGCCGCGCGCCTTCTTGGCGGGCGGCAGATCGGCCAGATCGGGACGATGCCCCTCGCGGGTATGGATCACCGTCAAACCGGCGGCGCGCACCGCTTCCAGCAGACGCCGGGTCGGGGCGATGGTCCGGCGCAGCAGGGAGACGTCATTGCCGAGCACCGCGCCAAAGCCGCCGGGTTCGAGGAAGTCGCGCTGCATGTCGATAATCACCAGGCCGGCATGCGCCGGATCGAGATCGAAGGGATAAGGCTCTGCCGCGATGATCGCCATGATCACTCCCTCACGCTGCGACGATGGCGGCCGACCGCCGGTCAGAAACGAAACCCCAACCCGGCGGCAAAGCCGAAGAGGTGGCGGAACCCGTTCGATCCGGGGGCGGCGGCGCCGGTAAATTGCCGGCATCGCGCTATTGCGAATTGCCTGCAGACCATTGGACATGCAGCTTGTGATTGTATGCCGACGCAAGATATGTGCCAATGATACGATCGCAGCGGCGCCGGCCTGGGCATCGCGATTGGCGCAGGCGGGCAACCCGGCGAGCCGGGTCCACGGTGGTCGGCCGTCCCAGAATTTGGGCGGATGCCCTAAATTCGATCGCCACCAGCCGGTGACGCGAGCCGACCGAACCCCCGGACCGGGTCGGCCCGGCTAGCGCCGGCCGAACAGCCTTTCGATATCGGCGAGGTCAAGGGCGACATAGGTCGGGCGGCCGTGATTGCACTGGCCGCTATTCGGCGTCGCCTCCATCTGGCGCAACAGCGCGTCCATCTCCGCCGGCGACAGCCGGCGCCCGGCGCGCACGCTGGTGTGACAGGCCAGGGTGCCGCACACGGTTTCGACCCGCTCCTTCAACGACAGCGCATCGCCCCATTCGGCGAGTTCGTCGGCGAGATCGCGCACCAGGGCCGCGACATCGAGCCCCGGCAACAGGGCCGGGACCTCGCGCACCACCACCGCGCCCGGCCCGAACCCCTCGATCACCAGACCGAAGGCGGCGAGTTCCGCGGCGCGCGCCGCCAGCCCGGCGGCGAGCCCGGGTTCGAGCTCGACGATCTCGGGCAATAGCAATGCCTGGCGGGCGACCCCGTGGCGGGCGAGATCGGCTTTGAGGCGCTCATGGACCAGCCGCTCATGCGCCGCGTGCTGGTCGACCAGGACGATCCCGCTCGCGGTCTCGGCCAGGATGTAGGTGCCGTGGAGCTGCGCCCGGGCGGCGCCGAGCGGCGCCCCGGCCGCCGGCGCTATCGGCGGGGCCGGCAGCAGCGCGGCGTCCGCGGCGTCCGGCGCCAAAAAGGCGGCGGCGGTCTCGGCGAGCGCGGCCGCGGGCGATGCCGGCGGGAACGCGAAACGCGGCGGGGCGGCGGCCGCGGCGATGCCGCCGGGCGGCGGCGGCAGGCCCGGGCGGAACGCGGCGAGGGCCGCGGCGGCGACCGTCGTCGAGGCGCGGTGCCCGGCCGCGGCGAGGGCATGGCGCAGCGCCCCGACGATCAGCCCGCGCACCAGGGCGGCGTCGCGAAACCTGACCTCGGCCTTGGCCGGGTGGACGTTGACGTCGATTTCATCCTCCGGCCCGTCGAGGAACAAGGCCACGATCGGGTGGCGGTCGCGCGCCAACAGGTCCTGATAGGCGCCGCGCACCGCGCCGACCAAGAGCTTGTCGCGCACCGGGCGGCCGTTGACGGCGAGGAACTGGTCGCGCGGCAGGGCGCGGTTCAGGGTCGGCAGACCGGCCAGCCCGGACAGGCGAAAGCCGCCGCGCTCGGCCTCGATCGCCAGCGAATTCTCGGCAAAGTCGCGGCCGAGCAACAGGGCGAGCCGGGTCCGCCGGTCGGCGCTGGCCGGCAGGCGCAGCAGGACGCGCTGGTCCTCGGCGGCGACGGTGAAGGCGATCTGCGGGTAGGCCATCGCCAGCCGGCGCACCATATCGACCGCCAATTCGCGCTCGGTTCTGGGCGTCTTCAGAAATTTGAGCCGCGCCGGGGTGGCGAAAAACAGCTCGCGCACCTCGACCCGGGTTCCGGGCGAAGCGGCGGCCGGCATCGGCGGGCTCTTTTGCCCGGCCTCGACCGTGATCGCCCAGCCGTTCGCGGCCCCCGCCGGGCGCGAGACGATGCGCATGCGGCTGACCGCGCCGATCGACGGCAGCGCCTCGCCGCGAAAGCCCAGGGCCGAGATGTGCAGCAGATCGTCATCGGGCAGTTTCGAGGTGCAATGCCGCTCGACCGCCAGGGCGAGTTCGTCGGCGCTCATCCCGGCGCCGTCATCGGCGACCATGATCAGCGCCTGCCCGCCCTCGTAGAGGGTGATGTCGATCTGCCGGGCCGCGGCGTCGATCGCGTTCTCGACCAGTTCCTTGACCGCCGCCGCCGGGCGCTCGACCACCTCGCCGGCGGCGATGCGGTTGACCAGAACCGGCGGCAACAGGCGGATCGTCATCGCCGCAGTTTACGGAATTGTGCCGCCGCTCGGACAGTTCTTTGTCGCGGCCGGGGCAAAGCCGCTATGGCCGTCGGCGCGCGCGATCGGTCGCGCCGGGTTGGCCACCGCGGTCGCCAGAATCGACAGGGAAGCGACGGCGGCCCCGGCGATCAGGTCGATCAAATAGTGCGGCCCGAAGGTCGGGATCGAGACCACCATGATGGCGTTGACGATCGCGACCGGGACCAGCAGGGCGGAGCGGCGATGCGCGTAAGTCAGCAGCACGGCCAGCACCATGTGATAGGAGGGGAAGGAGATCAGCCCTTGCAATTGCGCCAGGTCGAACGACAAGGCCCCGCCGCGGCGCAGCGCGAGCAGCACCGGAAGACCAGGCTGACCGCCGGTTTCCAGTGGACCGAGCGCCGGCAACAGCAGAAAGATCGCGGTGGTGATCAACAGGGCGACGATGTTGTTGAGTAAAAGTTCGTAGTTGAAGTAATCGAGGTCACGCGATGAGAAATAGATGACCGAGATCAGGATCTGCGGCAGCAGGCTGAGATAACCGAGCCACAAGATGAATCGGAGCACGCGGTCGGGGGCGAGAAAGTTGAACCAGGCCGACCAGTCGAAGCCGAGCGCGGTGTCGATGGCGACGAGTTCGGCGTCATGGGTAGGCCCGCCGCAGGCCGCAGCGATATAGGTCAGCACCTCGCCGGCATTCGAGAAGACGGCCCAGAGCAGGGCCCATTGCGCCATATTGGCCAGACGCGCGCTGCGTCCCGAGAGTTGATAGAACAGGGCGATGCCGGCCATCACCGCGCCGGCCAGCACCGGGCGCCCCCAGTTCGAAAAGCTCAACTGCAAGCGACGGCACAGCACCAAGTCGACGATCGACAGCAAAATCAGCGCTGTCCATATGATGCAGGCGCCGCGCCGCATGCAAACCTCCCGACCGCGCCGGCATCCTCGACCGGATCCGGTTGAGAAGTTCTGAACAATGCGACAGCGAGCCGAACCCGGCGCCATGACGAGACGGGGGCATTTTATGCCGCGACCGGCATCGGCGAGCGCCGTCGCGAATTGGCGGTGGCCCGGCCGGCCGGGCCGATCGAGCGCGGCTTCTTTCGCCCGCTATCGCCCGCTTCAGCCCGGCTGCGCCTGCCGGCCGGCGGTGGTGCCGGCGATCTTGCCGAACACCGAACCCGAAACCAGGCCGGTGCCGCCCGGATAGTTGAAATAAAACAGGCCGCCGACCAATTCGCCGGCGGCATAGAGGCCGGGGATCGGCCGCTGCGCGGTGTCGAGCACCTTGCCGTCGGTGTCGATGCGCAACCCGCCAAAGGTGAAGGTGACGCCGCAGGTGGTGCAATAGGCCTCGTAGGGCGGTTTTTCCAATGGCATCGCCCAGTTGGTCTTGTCGAGCGCAAGGCCCCTGGTGGTGCGGCCGTCCTTGACCGTCGGGTTGTAGGCGATGCTGCGATCGACCGCCGCGTTGTATTCGTCGATCGTTTCCAGGAAGCGGCGCTTGTCGACCGCGGCGCCGGTCTCGGCCATCTTGTCGGCCAATTCCGCCATGGTGCCGGCGGTGACCTTGGTCACCTGGCGGATCCGGTATTCGTCGCGCTGCAGGTGGACCACCTGCTGGTCGAAGATCTGCCAGGCGAACTGGTGCGGCTGTTCGAGGATCAGGCGGCCGTATTTCGCATAGGTGTAGTTGCGGAAATCGGCGCCTTCGTCGCAAAAGCGCACGCCGTCGGCGTTGACCATGATCGCGAACGGGTAGCTGTGCTTCTGGAAATTGTCGCCGACCGCCAGATCGCCGAATTCTGGGGCGCCGTAATCCCAGCCGACCGCGTGGCAGCCCGACCAGTTGCCATAGGGCATGGCGCCGATGTCGAGCGCCATCTTGATGCCGCCGCCGGTGTTGAAGCGGGTGCCGCGCACCTTGGCGAGATCCCAGCCGGGACCCAGATAGCGGGTGCGCATCTCGGCATTGGCCTCGAACCCGCCGCAGGCGAGGATCACCGCCTTGGCGCGGATCTGGGTGGTCTTGCCCTCGACATTGGCGATGACGCCGTGGACCCCGTCATCATCGGCGATCAGCCTTTCGCCGCGCGCCTCATAGGCGATCTGGATCTGCCGCTCCTCGGCGGCCTTATAGAGCCCCTCGACCAGCCCCGGCCCGCCGCCCCAGGCTTCGAGCGCCAGCCCGCCCCAGAACACGAACTTGCCGTCATGCTTGAACGCCTGGCGCGAATACATCGGGGCAAAGCGGATGCCCTGGCTGCGCATCCACAGCAAGGTTTCCTGGCTCCTGGTGATCAACAGCTCGGCCATGTCGGGGTTGCTGCGGTAATCGGTCAGCCGGCCGAGATCGTCGTAATATTTGTCGGTGGTGTAGGTGCCGAAATCGCTGGTCGCGATCTCGGTTTCGGAGAGGTCGCAGAGCTTTAGCAGATCGTCGACGCCGTTATAGACAAAGCGCAAGGCCCCGGCGGTGTAGCGGCTGTTGCCGCCGCGCTCGTCAAAGGGTGCGGCTTCGAGCACCAGCACCCGGGCCCCCTCGCCGCGCGCCGCCAACGCGGCGCACATGCCGGCATTCCCGGCGCCGACGACGACGACATCAAACTCGCCCGCGATCATCTCGTTTCCTCCGCTCGGATTGGCTGCGCGACGGAGTAGCGCGAGCGAGCCGGCAGGGGCAAGGGCGGTGAACGGCCGGACGGCGCGGCGATCACCCCGGCGGCAACGCCCGGGCCGGGCCGAGCACCTCCTGGTACAGCGCTTCGTAGCGCCGGACGATGTCGTCGAGATCGTAATTGTCGACGATCCGCCGGCGGGCCTGCTGGCCGAGCGCGCGGCGCTGTTCCGGACCCGCCGCGATCAGCCGCTCCAAGGCGGCGGCGAGCGCCGCCGCGTCGCGCGGCGGGACCACCGCCCCGGTCGAGCCGATGATTTCCGCCGCATCGCCGACATCGGTCGCGACACACGGCACCGCGCAGCTCATCGCTTCGGCGATGACATTGGGAAAGCCTTCGCCATAGGCCGAGGACAACGCCACGATGTCGAGCGCCGGGTAGATCCGCGGCATATCGTGGCGATTGCCGAGGAGACGCACCCGCGCGGAAAGGCCCAGCGCGCCGACCGCATCGGCGAGCGCCGGGTTTGCCGCGGTGATGTCGGGTCCGATCAGGACAAAGACCAAATCCGGCCGGTTGGCCGCGAGCCGGGCGGCGGCGGCGAGAAAGGTCCGGTGGTCCTTCATCGGGTGAAACCGCGCCGGCAGCCCGACCGCCACCGCCGCGCGGTCGATGCCGAGTTCGGCGCGCACCGCCTGCTCTCGCCGCCTCGTCCGGCCGCAATTGCTGCAGGTCGAAACCGTTGGGGATCAATGCCCATCGCCGCGGCCGGTAGCCGAGCCGCTGGTGCAAGCCCATGCCCGCCGACGAGTTGACGATGACGAGGTCGGGGATCTGCGAAAACCAGGCCGACAGCTTGCGCACCAGACCGGCCTCGATCGTCTCGGTGCAGCGCAGGTTCCACAGCAGATGCGGGGCATAGCCCAATTGCCGCGCGATCAGGCCCAGCAGATCCGCGTGATAGAGCCAGGTCTGGACCAGCGCCGGGCGTTGATCGCGCAGAATCCGGCGAAGGCGCAGGACCCCGCGCGGATCGGCCCGGCCGCGGGTCAGGCCGAGGCTGCGCACGTCGATCCCGGCCTCGATCAGCAGCGGGCCGATCGTTCCGGTATCGGTCATGCTGACCACGACCGGGCGAAACCGGCCGCGGTCGGCGCGCAGCAGCAGGCGCATCAGCATGCCCTCGGCGCCGCCGGTCTCGAGACCGGTGATCAGGTGAAGGATCGTTGCCATTCGCCGCGGCGCGCGGTCGGACGGTCGGCGCCGGTCAGGCGAGCGTGCGGTAGAGCGCGCCGACCCGCTCGCGGTAGCGGTCGACCGAAAACTTCTCCGCCTGGGCGCGCCCGCGTTGCGACAGTTCGGCGCGCAGATCGGCATCGTTGACGATGGTGCGGATCGCCGCGGCGATCTCGTCGCTGCGATAGGGGTCGACCAGCAGGGCGGCGTCGCCGGCGACTTCCGGGACCGAGGATTCGCGCGAGGTGACCACCGGCGTTCCCAGCACCATCGCCTCGAGCACCGGCAGCCCGAACCCTTCGTAGAGCGAGGGAAACACCACCGCGCGGGCGCCGCGGATCAAGGTCACCAGCAGCGAGAACGGCACATAATCATAGCGATGCACGGTGCGCCGGGCGCGCCGATTGGCGAGCGCCTCCGAACGCTGCCGGTCGCGCAACTCGTCGAGCAGCCTGGTTTCGGCCTCGTTGTGCCAGCCGCCGCCGGCGATCAGCACCAGCGGAATATCGACCCCCGAGGACAGATAGCCTTCGATCAGCCGGCCGACATTCTTCTTCGGCTCCAGCGCCCCGAAGAACAGCAGATATTCGTTGAACTCGAGACCAAAGGAGCCCTCCAGCCGCTCGGCGATCACCGCATCCGGGCGCTCCCGGTCGGCCTCCGGAAAATGCACCGCCTGGTAGGTATTGGTGATCCGGCTTTCCTCGACACCGAGCAATTCGATGATGTCGCGCTTCGAATTCTCCGACACGGTGACGATGTGGTCCGCCTGCTTGGCGATCTTTTTGAGCAGGCGAAACATCTGCCGCTTGTTGTCGAGGGTGGTGAACGGCAGGCGCAGCGGCACCAGATCGTGGATCGTGTAGATGTTGCAGGCGGTCTTTGAGCGTAACGGCAACGGGTAAGTACAGTGGAATATATCGGGCGGCGGATCGAAAGTCAGCCGCGCGAACCTGTTGGTTCTGATAAAATGAGACCGTGCATTGGCGAAAAGATGGCGCACCGCAAATGCGCGATGCTGTGCCGGCAGCGTGGTTTCGAATTGACGCCGGACGACGACGCCATCGAACTCTACCGGGAGCGGTCTGATCGGCGCAAGATTTCGCAGCTGATCTGCGAGCCAGTTGAGGTTTTCCCGCGACCGCGACGTCTTGATCGCCTGGCGCTCGTCGAAAAACGCGACCTCGCGCAACAGCGGGTCGCTGGGCGGGCGCTGCGCCGAGCCGTAGACGACGCCGACCTCGTAGCCGAGATCGCGGACCACCTGGGCCAGCATCCGCGTATAGGTGGCGACGCCGGTCCCTTGCGCCAGCGACAGATTGAGGCCGTCAAAAAAGACGCGGCCGAGCGTCTGCGGCGTCTGCTCGGGTCTGGCTGCCATCGGGCGAACCGATCCTTCTTTGTTGTTGCTCCGCGGCGCCACAGCATAGACCGGCCGAGCCGGCTGCGCCTGCATCGCGGCGCCGGCGGTGATCCCGCGCCCCGCCCGGCGAATGAGGGGGAAGTCGTCATGCCCGCGCGATCGGACCGCGATCGGCGGCAATCCGGGCCGCCAGCCTCGGATCTCACAAGGCGCTGTAGATGTCGAGCGCCAGATCGAGGTCCTCGAATACCTTGGCCCGTCCGCGATGCAGGACCAGCGCGCGCGAGCAGTAGCTCTTGATGAATTCGCCGACATGCGAGGCGAGGATCAAGGCACGGTCGGCCCGCTTGTCAAACAGCTCCTCATGACACCGGAGTTGAAAACCGTGATCGCCGGCGGCGATGACCTCGTCGATCAGGTAGCAATCGAACTCGACGGCGAGCGACAGGGCGAAATTGAGCCGCCCCGCCATCCCGGTGGAGTAGGTTTTGACCGGCTCCGACAGGAATTTGCCGAGCTGGGCGAAATCGTCGACAAAATCGCGCAACTGCTGAAACGGCTTGCCGTAGACGCGGGCGATAAAGCGGATGTTGTCGTTGCCGGTCAACACCCCGTGGATCCCGCCGGCCATGGCCACCGGCCAGGAGATCGACATGGTCCGCTCGATGGTGCCGCTGGTGGGCAGCTCGACGCCGCCGAGCAGGCGGATCAGGGTGGATTTTCCGGCGCCGTTGCGGCCGAGGACGGCGATTTTTTCGCCCCGCGCCAGTTCGAACGAAACCTCGCTCAGCACCCGCCGGTAGCCGCCCAACTCGCTCGGGTAGTCCTTGCAGACCTTTGCTACCTTGAGCATGCACCGTGTCAAATCACAGGCGTCGGACCGGGCCCGGCGGCGCGTCTAGGCGGCGGCGTGTTCGCGCACACTGGCGACCAGCAGCCAGGCGATGCCGTAAGCGAGCAGGCATGTCGCCAGGACCATCGAAAACGACACCACCCGCTTTGGATAGAGCGGGAAATCCGGCAGGTTGGGCTGCGCGATGGTTTCGAGATAGAGCTGCTGCCGCTGAGCGTCGAGCCGCGCCGCTTCGAGCGATTTATAGGCCGAGGCCAACTCCTTTTCGGCAAGCTGGCGGGCGACGTCGAGCTGTTCGTATCCGGTCTGCGCCGCCGCCACCGAGCCGGTGTTGCCGGTGATCGTGCTGCGCTCCTCGGCGATCAGCCGGGCGAGCGATGCGACCCGGGTCCGCAGCACCGGGATCACCGGGCTGTGCGGCGAATTCTTCAGCGCGTCGGCCAGCTGGGCCTGGGCGTCGGCGCGCTGCGCGTTCAATTCGCCCAGCAGCTTCAGCGGGCCTTCGGCGGCCGATTTGGGATCGAGCATCTGCTCGCGGATGCGATAGGCGGTCAGCTGGGCCTGGATCTGGCCAATGCGCTTCTGCGTGGCGGCGACCTCGCTCTGGAAAGCGCTGACCGCATCCTGGCGCGCCCGCTCGTTGAGCTGATTGACCAGCCGCTCGCTGCCCGCCAGCAGCGCCTGGGCGATCTTGTGGGCATCCTCCGGCCGGTAGGCTTTGACCTGCAGGGTGCTGACCCCGGTCGAATCGTCGAAATCGACCGAGACGAACCGCGGATAGGCTTTATAGAGCGATTCGAAATCGGTGCGCCAATTGATCAATCCGGGAAAGCGGGAGACAAAATCGGCGCCCGGCCGATCGAGGATGGCGCGCAAATCATCATGGTGATCGAGTTGGCGCACGGCATCGCGCGACATCATGTAGGCCTGCACCATCATCGCGTCGGCCTGGCCGTCCATGCCGCTGCTTTGCAGCAGGCTGGCGACGCCGCCGCCCATCATCGACTTGGCCGACCCCGGGCCGCGCACGACAAATTCGGCCTCCGACATGTAGAGCGGTGAGGCGATCCCGAAATAATAGACGGCGGCGACCAGGGTCGGCACCCCGACGATCGCCCAAAACCAGATGTTCAGCGCGCCGAACAGCCGGCCGATCGAGCCGATGCCCCAGGGCCGAACCGCCACGCCGGCGGTCGCGCGGCGAACCGCGGTCTGGGCGCGGCGCAGATAGGGGGGATAGGTCATGGCTGCGTCTGAGCGGAGAATTGAGGGTTGGTCGAAGCCTCGATCAAATGACGCGAAGATGGCCGCTTTGCGGCGGGGACAATTTCCATCGGTCGAGCTTAGCCGATCTCGATCGAGTTCGGAAGAGGCCGAAACCGCGCGGCCGCCGCCTGCGAGCCGGCCGGTTCTGCTACCCGACAAAGCCGGCGATCCGACCGCAGCGGGCGATCGGCGGAGCGGCGAGCGGCGCCGCCACGCATTTTCCCGCGAATTTTCCCACCCACTTTTCCTGCGCATTTGCATAGACAGCGCCGCCGCCGCCTGTCGAGATTGCGGCGGCAAGGCCGACGCCAGTTCATAGCCCCAACCGGGTCGCTGACATGCCGCAGCCGGATCTCGTTTCGACGAAGCCCACCGTCCCTTTGCGCGCGCCGCGCGCCGCGCGCCCGGCGGCGGCAATCGGCCTGGGAGGATTGGCGGTTCGCGGCGGGCCGCTCGATCCGGCCGCCCTGGTCGCGCTGTTCCCCGATTTTGCCAATGGGCCGCCGCTCGCCGGGCTTGCCGCCTGGCAAGGCTCGCGGCGAGCCCAGGGGCTGGGAACCCGCGCGGCGGCGCTCAATGTCCCGGCGATCGTTCTCGGCGGCGGCCTGTTGCGGGCCCCGCCCTGGCGCGAAGGCGCCGCCGCGCTGCTGAGCGCGACCGCGGTCGCCATCAGCGGCCCGGGCTCACCGGCCGATATCCTGTGCGCCGCACGGCTGCTCGCGACCCGGGGCTGGGAGACGCCAGAGCTCGCGGCGCGCTCCGCCGCGGCCCGGCGCGAGCTGGTGTCGCAGCAAGTCGGCGGTTCGTGGTGGGGTTCGCGCGAATTTCCGCCCGGCGCGGGCAGCGCGCTGGTCGATGCCGGGGACATTGGCGCGTCGCCCGCCGAGGCCGTCCAGCGGGCGATGGTCGCAGCGGCATTGGCCGAGAACGCGGCGGGCAAAATCGTGATCCTGGCCCCGGGCGATATGCCCCGGAAGGGCCCGCTAGCCGACGCCGCGGCCTGCGGCGCCACCATCCTCGACCCGTCCCGTCGACCCATGGGCGGCAATCGCCGGCGCCGAGCGGGTCTACGCCGCCGGTGGCGAGGCCGGCTTTCTCGCCCTGCTCGCCGGCCGCGAGGTGCGCTGTTTCGCGGATTGCTGCTATTCCGGCTGGGGCGTCACCGGCGACGCCGCGGCGGTCTCGCAGCGGCCGTTCGGCCGATCCGTCGACGAGATCTTTGCCGGCGCCTGCCTGTTGGCGACCCGCTATCTCGACCCCTATCGGCAAGTCGCGTCGTCGTTCGAGGAGATTCTGCCGATCCTCGCCGAGTGGCGCAAAATCGACGACGCCAACCGGCGGGTCGCGGTGCTGGTCGGCATGTCGTTCTGGAAGCGCCGCCAGGTCGCCGATTTCTTCCGCTCGGCCGCCGGCACGCCGGTTTTTCGCCGGACCATGCGGGGTGCGCTGCGGGCGGCGGGCGCCGGCTCGGGCGGGGCGGTCGCGGCCTGGGCGTCGAGGATGCCGGCGGGGCTGGCCGAAGCGGCGGCAGAGCACGGCATCGCGCTGATCCGGGTCGAAGACGGGTTTGTCCGTTCGGTCGGCCTCGGCTCGGATTTTGTGCCGGCCGCATCGCTGGTGCTCGACGCCGGCGGCATGCATTACGATCCCACGGTGCGCAGCGACCTCGAGCGCTTGCTGCTGGAGGCCGATTTCGATGCCGCACTGATCGCCCGCGCCGGCCGCCTGATCGATCGGCTGGTCAGCCGCGGGATCACCAAATACAATCTCGGTGCGGCAACGGCGCGCCAATTTCCCGGGCGCGAGGCTGCGGAATTCGAGTTTCCCGCCGGGCGGCGGCGCATCCTGGTGCCGGGACAGGTCGAGGACGATCTGTCGGTGCGGCTCGGCGGCGGCGAGATCCGCGGCAATCTCGATCTGCTCGGCCGCGTCCGCCGGGCCAACCCCGACGCCTTCATCCTCTACAAGCCGCATCCCGATGTCGAGGCGGGCCACCGCGTCGGCGCCGTCCCCGACCATCTCGCCGGCCAATTCGCCGACCGGATCGTCCGCGCGGCGTCGACCGCGGCATTGCTGTCCCGGATCGACGAATTGCACACCTTGACCTCGCTCGCCGGCTTCGAGGCGCTGCTGCGCCGCCGCCGGGTGGTCGTGTATGGGCGGCCATTCTATGCCGGCTGGGGGCTGAGCGCGGATATGTCGGCGATCGATCGCGGCCGGCATCTCAGCCTGGAACAGCTGGTCGCCGGGGCGCTGATCCTCTATCCCCGCTACCTCGACCCGGTTACCCGGCTTCCCTGCCCGCCCGAACTCATCCTCGAGCGCCTCGACACGCCGGCGCTTTGGCGGCCGGGCCCGCTGGTCATCGGCCGCCGGATCCAGGGTCTGCTGGGGCGAGGCTGGCAGCGGCTCGCCAGAGGGAGGCTGAAACCCGCCGCCGGCCCGAGATAGCGGCCGCGCGCTTCGATCCGGAGGCCGGTTCAGGGCGGCGGCCGACACCTCGCCCGCTGCAGCGGCACCAGCCAGAGCAGCGCCACCGCGTAGCCGAACACCGCCGCATAGAGCCCGGCGAACACCCAGATCGGGAGGTTCCAGTAGATCAGCCGGTCGACCCAGCCCATGATCAGCGGCGTCGGGCTGACCGCGGAGCCGGCCAGATCGCTCTCCCACACGGTCAGGACGCAGGCACGCCCGGCGAGCGCCTGGGCGGCAACCGCCGCCAGCACGGCGACATGCAGGACGCGCCACCAGGCGATATGCACAAAGCGCCAGCCGCGCGCCGCGCCGACCGGAACCGCGATCAAGCCGAACAGATTGAACAGGATGATCGCGATATGCGCCGCGAGGACGGCTTCGGCCAGTTGCGGGGCGGGATGCGCCATTGCCGGCTCACCCAGGCGCCGCTCGCGTGTCGTTTGGCTCGGATGCGGTCATCGGGTCTGCCGGTCGGCACAGGCTTATAGTCCGCGGGTCACTCTCCCCAAATCAGAAAGAGGCCGATATCGCCCGGCATTCCGCCGGGAAAGTCGAGGGTGCGCGCCGCGAGATGGAAGCCGCGCGCCTTCAGGTCTCGCTCCCAGCGGCGATACATCTCGGCCGCCTCGCCGCGCAGCGTCTCCGGCCAGGCTGGATCGGGCGCGTTGACGGCGCGACCGCCATCGCTGCATAGCTGTGCCGGAAAGCGCAGCAGCAGAAATTCCCGTTCGCCGTGCTCGGCCGCCTGCCGTGCCTGGTGCAGCAAAGCGCGCCAGTTCTCGTCGGAAATATGGCGGTCGATCAGCTCCTTGGCTTGCTGCCGGCGCTGTTCGGCGAGCGCATGGCGCTCGGCGTCACGGTGCTGTTGCAGCTGATGCGAGAAATCGGTGACCAGGGCGCGGAAATCGTCGACCCGCAGTCCCGGATCGCCCGATCTCGGCGATGGCGGGCTGTTCGGCTGATCGGCCGCCGGGCGGCGATCATGATGAAAATGCTGGTCGACCCAGGAAAAGAGATCATGCCGGAGCCCCGAGCCCGCGGGCGCGACGGCTGCGGGCTGCTCCTCGGCGAGGGCGCGCAACAGGTCGGCGCGGCTGACGATGCCGACGATATGACCGTCGCGGACCACCGGGACCCGCTTGATGCGAAGGGCGGTCAGCAGCCGGGCAATCTCGCCGACCGGGGTGTCTTCCTCGACGGTCACCACCGGCGCCGACATGACCTCGCGGGCGCGGCGCTCGGGCGAACGCAGGCTGGCGATGAAATCGTCATGGAGCGGGTTCCCCTCGGCCAGCAGCGCCAGCCACCAATCGCGTCGGGCCTCGCGAGCGGTCTCGTCGCGGCCGACCAGGTCGCCCTCGCTGACCATGCCGATCGGCGCACCCCCGGCATCGACGACCGGAACCGCGCTGACTCCCCGCCGCAGCAGCAGCGCGGCGATGTCGCGGGTCGGGGTATCGGGGTTGACAGACGGCCACATCCTGCGTCATCACATCGCCTGCCCGCATTCGATCCCGCTCCTCTGGGTGGCAGAATGCCGCCTCGGCGCCGCCGCTGCAGATGCCAGACCGGCGGCGCATATGATGCGAACGCCCCAGGCGTAGCCTGCGATCCAGCGCTCCTCGGGCCGGCGTACCCTGGTCGCGCCACCGCTCCGCCGCATTGAGCCAGGTCAACCCTCGGCGCCGGGATTTTATCACGGCTCGACACCTCCCGCAGAGCCGATATCAAAACCGTGGCGTTATGCGCGCCGGCGGGGCAGAGTTGGCGGAGCTGAAGAGCAATTTCGGGAGGACTGCCCCAATGCCCCAATCCGCGATCCCGCCCAGCCGCCATGCGCCGATCCGCCAGGACTGGCTCGACAAGCGGCGCGAGGCGATCATCGAACCCGATCTGCCGATCGTCGATCCGCACCATCACATGTGGGATCGGCCCGGCAACCGCTATCTGTTCGAGGATCTGCTGGCCGATGTCGGCAGCGGCCACAACATCGCCGCGACCTGCTTTGAGGAATGCCGCGAGATGTACCGCGCCGACGGGCCGCAGGAGCTCAAATCGCTCGGCGAGACCGAGTTCGTCAACGGCATCGCGGCGATGAGTGCGGCCGGCAAATACGGCAAGACCCGCTGTATCGCCGGCATCATCGGCAATGTCGATCTGCGGATCGGCAGCCGCGCCAAGGGCATCCTCGAACAGCACGTGACGCGCTCCGGCGGGCGCTTCAAGGGGATCCGCAACGGCGCCACCTGGCATGCCGATCCGAGCCTGGAGATCTACTGCTCGGGCGCGCCCGCGGGGCTCTACCGCGACAAGACCTTCCGCGAGGGGTTTGCCGGGCTGGCCGCGCTCGGTCTCAGCTTTGACGCCTGGATGTTCCAGACCCAACTCGACGATGTGATCGATCTGGCGCGCGCCTTTCCGCAGGCGACGATCGTGGTCAATCACGTCGGCGGCCCGCTGGCGATCGGACCCTTTGCCGGCAAGCGCGAAGAGGCCTTCGCCGCCTGGAAGCAATCGATCGGCGAGTTCGCCAGCCTGCCCAACACCTATGTCAAGCTCGGTGGGCTCGGCATGAAGATTTCGGGCTTTACCTTTTTCGAGAACGACATGCCGCCCTCCTCGCAGGATTTGGAACAGGCGTGGCGTCCCTATATCGAGACCTGCATCGCCGCGTTCGGGCCGCAGCGCTCGATGTTCGAGAGCAATTTCCCGGTCGACAAGGGCATGTGCAGCTATCCGGTGATGTGGAACGCCTTCAAGCGCATCGCCTCGGGCTGTTCGGCCGCCGAGAAGACCGCGCTGTTCAGCGGGGCGGCGACCAAGGCCTACCAGCTGAACCAGGGCCTATCGGCTCGGCCTGTAGCCTCGTGACCGTCGCGGGCGCCGCAAATCTGTCCCAGAACCGCAGCATCGGCCGCAGATCGGGGCCTGGAGCGCGGCAGCGCTTGCCGCGGCCTATGAACCACGTCGGAGTTCGAAGGGGGGCACACCTGCCTACTTGCACGTCCTACAATTTTGTATTACATCGTCCGGAAAGGAGCGGGCGAACATGACGGGACCCGTGTCAGTGCGGCTCGACGATGATGTGAGGCAAACTCTGGAAGCGGAGGCGCGCGCGCGACAGCTGGGTCTTTCGACCTATCTGCGTCAGATCGCCAACGAAGCCGCGGCCCGCTTGCGGCGGGATCGGATACGTGCGCAGAGCCGGGCCGTTGCGGAATATGTCGCGGGCTCGCCCGAGGCGGCGGCCTTCTACGACGGCTGGGGAACCCCCCGACGCGAGGAACCCTAGCGCCCTTGGCCGCCCTTTCGGGAGGCCAGATCGTCGTCGTGGACTGGCGCGACGCGCTGCCGAAGGAGCCAAACAAGCTCCGCCCGGCGGTGGTGGTCGAGGACGAAAGCCTGTTCGATCCGGCGTATCCGAACATGATCTTGGTGCCGCTCAGCGAAGACCAACGTTTGGCGATCCCCGATCTGTCGGTCGCAATCGACCCGACTCCGGAAAACGGTTGCACCAAGCGATGCCATGCGTTGTCGCATTGCGTCGCGACGACCTCGGCCGGGCGCGTCAGGCCGACGGCGTCGCGGATTACCGGGGACCAGCTGCTGACGATACGCCGCCAGATCGCGCTGGCGATCGGGCTCGGCGATCGCGATAGCGATCGCCATTAACGTCCTCCGGAGGAGACTGCGGCAGAAAAAGCGGGCGACGGACAGTGACCGGGCATGGAAAATGACGCCCGCAGAACCCCGAAGGGAGAAAACGAATGCCATTACCGACAACCGAGGTGGACGCCACGACCCCCAAATACCTGCGCGACAAATATGCGATCGTCGGGGTGGGGGAGACCACCTACACTCGCGGCTCGGGCAAGACGACCCGCGCGCTCGGCACCTGGGCGGTCAGGAACGCGATCCTCGATGCCGGGCTCAAAGCCGCCGACATCGACGGCATGCTGTCCTATTCGGGCGGCGATTCGACCTCGGCGACCTTTATCGCCGGCGATCTCGGCATCCGCCTCAATTTCTACATGGATGTGGTCGGCGGCGGCTCGTCGACCGAGGCATTGGTCGGCATCGCCATCGGCCTGATCGAGGCCGGCTGCTGCAAGACGGTGGCGATCTTCCGCTCGATGAACGGCTATTCGCAGGTGCGGATCGGCGGCACCGGCGCCCGCTCGGCCGCCCCGGTCGGCGGCGACATGCTGCACAACCGCGCCTATGGCTGGCAGAGCGCCGGGCAGAGCTTTGCCCCGACCTTTATGCGCCATATGTACGATTACGGCACCAAACCCGAGCAGGTCGCCGCGGTCAAGGTCGCGCACAGCCATCACGCCTCGAACAATCCGAAGGCCTATTACAAGAAGCGCTTTACCATCGAGGACGTGCTGTCGAGCCGGTTTATCTGCAAACCCCTGCATCTGTTGGATTGCTGCGTCGAGACCGACAATGCGACCTCGATCATCGTGGCCAGCGCCGAGCGCGCCCGCGATATGAAGCAGCCGCTGGTGCTGATCCGCGGCGTGGTCGGCCGCTGTTCGAAGCCGCGGCTCGACATGCACTACCAGCACGGGCCGATCTCGACCGTCGCCGGCTATTACGCCCGGCAGATCCTGTGGCCCAATGCCGGGGTCGGGCCGGAGGATGTCGACATTACCGGCTCCTACGACGCCTTCACCTTTACGACGATGCTGCAGCTCGAGGATTACGGCTTTTGCAAAAAGGGCGAAGGCGGCGACTACGTATCGAGCGGTACCATCCAGCTCGGCGGGCGGCGGCCCAACAATACCAGCGGCGGGCATCTGTGCGAGGGCTATACCCACGGCATGAACATGGTCATCGAGAATACCCGCCAATTGCGTCATGCGGCCGATGATTCCTGCCCGGTCGGCGCCGACGGCAAGCGCCAGCACACTTACGATTACCGCGAAGGCGGCTGCCGCCAGGTCAAGGATGTGGAGGTCAGCGCCAATCTCGGCTGGGCCAACCCGGCGACCGCCTCGTCGATGGTCATGCGGCGCGGCTGAGGAGGAGAAAGAAGATGCCTATCCGCGGCGAATATCTGGGAATGGGGCTGACCATCGACGATCTCGATGTCGAAAACCTCGAATATTTCCGCCACTGCGCCGAGCACGATTTCCATCTGCAGGCCTGCGCCCAATGCGGGCGGCTGCGCTACCCGCCGACCACCGCCTGCCCGTGGTGCATGAGCCTCGAATCAACCTGGAAAAAGGTCGAGGGCAAGGGGACGGTGCATTCCTATAGCGAGGTGCATCACGCGATCCAGCCGGCCTTTCGCGGCCACACGCCCTATCTGATCCTGCTGGTCGACCTCGACACGCAAAAGGGCGAGCCCAGCCCCGAAGAGGCGTTGCGCGTCGTCGGCAATTTGATGACGCCCGACGGCCAATTGGCGCCGCCCGAAATGGTGAAGCGGGTCGGCATCGGCACCCGCGTGCGCATGGTGTTCAGCGATGTCGGCGCTGGCCTCGCCCTGCCGCAATGGACCATCGACGAGACCGCCGCGCAGCCGGCGAATGTCTGGCGCTATCCGCAGGAATAGCAGACCGCGCCTGCCAACGGCCCCGCATCGGCCGGTTTCGCCGGGCTCTCAGCCCGATTGCGAAACCGATCCGATGCGCCAGCGCGGGTTGCGCATCGCGCGCAGCCCGCGCGACCGTGACTCAGCCCTTGACGCCGCCCATGGTCAGGCCGGCGGTCATCCGGCCGCGGAACAGGTAATAGATCACCACCGGCGGGATCGCGTAGACGACGGCGGTCGCCATCATGTAGTTCCACGGCGATTCGTCGCTGTTGAGGAATTGCGCCAGCGCCACCGGCACGGTCATGCTGCGCGTGTTCGACAGCAGCAGGAACTGATAGAGGTACTCGTTCCAGGCGAGCAGCAGCGCGTAGGTGCCGACCGCGACCAGCGCCGGCGCCATCATCGGCAGGTAGATGCGTAAATAGACCTGCATCGGGGTGGCGCCATCGATGCGGGCCGCCTCGTCGAGCTCGATCGGGATGCTCCTGCCGTATTGCTGAAAGATGAAGATCGCATAGGGGGTGGCGAAGGTCACCTCGGCCGCGATCACCGACCACAAATTGTTCGACAATCCATAGGCCTGCATGATCCGGTAGAACGGGATCGCCAGGAATGACGCCGGGATCACATAGGTCAGCAGCGCCGCGTTGGTTAAGAGCCAGCCGTGACGGATCCGCATCCGGCTGACCGAAAAGCTCGCCAGCGACCCGATGAATAGTGTGAAGAATACCGTCATCGTCCCGATATAGAGGCTGTTGCCGAATTGGTGCCAGAAATGCTCGAGGTACCAATAGCCTTCGGTGAGCACGATCCAGTAGCTGTAAACCGAGGCGTCTTTTGGCCAAATATTGGCGCTGAACACATCGTTGTGGGATTCGAGGGACACCATTACCATGCTGTAGATCGGCACCAGGGTCCACACGATCAGCACCGCGCCAAGCGACAGCGCCGCCGCCTCGTTCAGCATGCGCCGCCGCCGGTAATTCGGCACCGCCTTGGCTGGCGCATGCCGGTCAGCCAGCAATACGGCGGTCATAGCTGCACCTCCGAGGTGCGCAGTTTGCGCATCAGCAGCAAGACCAGCGGGATCAACAGCGGCAATGCCGACATCACCGCGGCAACGCCGAGCTGCGGCTTGGCGATTTCGAAGGCGTCGCGGATGCCGAGCGTCGCCAGCACATGCGTCGACAGCGCTGGTCCGCCGCCCGAGACGAAATAGACCGTGTTGAAATCGCCCAGGGTGAAGATCGTCGAGAGCAGGGTGCAGACGAGGTAAAGGTTGGCGAGCAGCGGGAACGACACATGGACGAACCGGCGCAGTCCGGTGGCGCCGTCGACCTCGGCCGCCTCATAAAGCTCCTGCGGGATCGCCATCCGGCCGGCGAGCAGGATCACGGTCCAGAACGGCATGTTTTTCCAGATGTAGGAGACGATGACGCAGCCGAGCGCCAGCCAGCGCGAATTGTCGAGCCAGCCCGGGCCGTTGATGCGAAACAGATCCCACAACACGTTGTTGAATAGGCCCCACTGCCCGTTCAGCATCCAATGGATCGAAATAAAGACCGGGAGCGCCGGGATCGCCCAAGGCAGGACATAGATCATCAGCAGCCCCTTGACCCACCAGCCGCGGCGCATGAAGAAGCCGGACAATAGCAGAGCAAAGAACAACTTTACGTTGACGCCGATGGCGAGGTAGAGCAGCGTATTGACCACGGTCTGCTGGTAGATCGGGTCCGAGAACAGTTCCGCATAGAGGCTCGGCTGGTGGCCGAGCCAGACCCCATAGGCCACCGGAAACACCACGAAGGCCAGGAATATCCCGACATAGGGGATGCAGAATGCAAGGGCCCAGGTAAATTCCGAGCCTTGCAGGCCGCCGCGCCAGGCGCGAAGCCGAGACCGGCGCCCCAGTACGGGACGACCGGCTTCGAGGACTGATACGCTTGCCATGTTCGCCTCTCAGCTCTGCGCGATCGGATATTTTGCCAGAATGCCGTCGATCCTCTTGAGCGCCTTGTCCGCGGCGTCTTTTGGCGTCATCCCGCTTCGCACGATGTCGGTCTCGGCCAACCCCCAGATTTGTTCGGCATTGACCACGGCGTAGCCGGGGTTGAACACCGGGTAGGCGACCACGGTATCGTCGAGCACGCCTTCCTTGACGTAAACCGGCCGATGCGGATCCTTGGGGTCGAGCCAGAACGGGTCGGTTTTGACCAGGGACGGCATCGCCGGCAGCCAGCGGCCGAGCCCCTCCTTCAGATACGCATTCACGATTTTCGGCTGGATCACGTATTTCATGAAGTCCTTGGCGACCTCGACGTTCTTTGCCCCCTTCGGGATGAAACCGCCGCCGACGCCGAGTTGCGCCTTGTTGGGCTGGTTATCATTGCCGAGCGGCAGACCCATCGTCGCGATCGCGTTGTACTCCTCCTTGTTATGGTACAACGCGACCTCGGTCGAGATCGTGCCGTCGAAATCCATCACGATTTCCTTGGCGTGGAACGCGTTGTTGTCGTCCGCGTCGTTCCAGCTCAGCACCCCCGGCGGCACATAGCCGCCCTTGAACGCAGTCGCTACATAGGTCAGCGACTTGACCGCCGCGTCGATCACCTTCGGATCGTCGAGATGGGGCCGGCCATCCGCGGTGACGATGCCATTGCCGCCATTGGCGATCAGGAACGCGTGGAACAGATTGTTGCCGTCGGCCGGGCCGGTGCTGGTCATCTGCAGACCGAGCGAATAGATGTTGCGGTTGCCCTGGTCGCGCAGTTTTTGCTGCATCGGCTTGAAGAAATCCCAGTAGGCGTCCCAGGTTTTCGGCGCATCCGATAGTTTGTAGCCGGCCTTTTCGACCAGCGGGATCCAGACGTGAAACGGCACCACGGCCGTCTTGTAGGGGACAAAGTAGAAGCTGCGCTTTTTCGTGGCGTTGTTATAATATTGCGAAGCGAGCAGCACTGTAGACTTATATTGCGACTTTTGGGTAGCGACGACGTCGCTGACATCGACGATCTTGTCGTCCCAAGCGTTCTGCGGAATGATCTGCTGGTCGGCGACGTCATGCGAGATCAGATCGGGCACATCGCCGCTGGTGATCGCCGAAATGGTCTTCTGCATCAGCGGTGCGAACGGGACCAGGCTGTAGTCGATCGTATTGCCGCTGGCCTTCTGGTAATCGGCGACCATCTTGCGGAAGGCGGCGTCTTCCTCGGGGATGAAACCCTGCGTCCACCACACGGTCGCGGTCGAGGCTGCCGCGTTGGCGAGGTACGGACGAGCGAGCGTGCCCGCCGCGGCGACAGCAAGAGAGCTGCGGAGCAGCGTGCGTCTCGTCGGATTTATCATACCCGTCTTCCTTCCTCACTTGCGCGGTTGAGCGCCGCTGGCGCGTTGTCGTTGTGGTCTGCCATGCGAATATAAAGCAGCTCCTACCCGGTCTCAAAGGTTAATCTTACACGGCGCCGCAGGGGCCGGAACTCCGCGCGCCCAGCGGCTCGCGCCACGCGCTAGGCCAGGGCCGGTTCCGGCGGGCCGCCGGCATCGCCGGCCCCGCGACAATCGGGCGCGGGCGGCTATATACGGGTGCCGCGCGCCCGGGCGCAAGGGCCTCGGCGACGCCCGGTCCGCCAACTTATCCTCGCGCGCCGTCTCCCCCGGCGATGCCGCCCTCTCAGCCGCGCCCCGCTCAGCTCTGCACGATCGGATATTTGGCGAAGATCGCCTCGATCCGCTTGAGCGCCTTGTCGGCCGCCGCCTGCGGCGCCATGCCGGCGACCATCACATCGGCGAGGGCCAAGCCCCAGACATGCTCGGTCTCGACCTCGGCATAGGCCGGGTTGAACACCCAAAAGTAGGGGGTGGTCGGTTCTTCGAACGCCTGCCGCGCATAGGGCGGCCGGTGTGGGTCCTGCTTGGGGTCGGTCCACCACGGGTCGCTGGTGACGAGTTCCGGCATCACCGGCAGAAACCGGCCGAGCCCGACCTTCAAATAGTCGGCGTTGACCTTGGGCTGGATCAGGTGCCCGATAAATTCCTTGCCGACCTCGACATTCTTCGCGCCCTTTGGAATAAAGGCGAGATTGGCGGCGAACACACTCGGTATCGGCTTGCCCTCGTTGCTGAGCGGCAGACCGTGCACCACCATGTCGTGGTAATAGGCCTGCTTGTCGTGGATCATCGCTACTTCGGTCGACAAGGTGCCGTCGAGATCCATCACGCAAAGCTTCGAGTGGTAGGCGTTGTTATCGTCGGCATCGTTCCAGCTGACCGTCCCCGGCGGCACATAGCCTTCCCGGTAGAGCGCGCCCAGATAGGTCAAGGCCTTGAGCGCCGCCTCCTTGACCCTTGGATCGTCGGCATGGAGCTTGCCGTCCTTGGTGACCAGGCCGCCGCCGCCATAGGCGATCAGGAACTGATCGAAGGTGCTGGCGACATCGAAGCCGACGGTACTGAGCACGAAGCCGGTGGCAAAGGTGTGGCGCAGCCCCTGAGCCCGCAGCTTTTGCTGCACCGGCTTAAAGAAATCGATGAACGCATCCCACGTATTCGGGATGTCCGATTCCTGGTAGCCCGCCTTTTCGACCAAGTCCCTCCAATAATGGAATGGCCTGACCGAGCCTTTATAGGGTACGCCGTAAAAGCTGCGTCTTTTCTCGACATTGTTGTAGCAGCGAGCGCCGAGCAGCGCGCTGGGCATGATGCGCGCCTTCTGGGTCTCGACCACGTCGCTGACATCGACCAGCTTGCCGTCCCAGGCCTGCAGCGCCACCACCTCGATCGGGTTGCCGTCGATCACATCCGGCACCGCGCCGCTGGTCATCGCCGAGATGATCTTCTGCCGCAGCGGGGCAAACGGAACGATGCTGGGGTCGATCGTGTTGCCGCTCGCCTTCTCGTAATCGGCGACGATCTTGCGGAACGCCACATCCTCTTCCTGGGCGAAGCCCTGGGACCACCAGACGGTCGCGGTTGTCGCCGCCGCATTGGCGATAAAGGGCCGCGCCAAGCCGCCGGCCGCAGCGATCGCGAGCGAGCCGCGAAGCAGCGAGCGCCTGGTGGTATCTCTCATGCCCGTCTCTCCTTCGCGCCGGCGCGGCGAACCCGCGTTGAGCGGGCGCTTCAGCTCTGCGCGATCGGGTATTTGGCCGAGATCGCCTCGATCTGGCTGAAGGCCTTTTCCGCCGCCGCCTCCGGCGTCACCCCGTTGCGGATGATGTCGGCCCAGGCCGCGCTCCACACATGGGTGTTCTGAACCTCGGCATAGGCCGGGTTGAAAGCCCAAAAGGCCGGCACGGTCGGGCCCAGCACGCCTTGCTCGGTATAGGCCTTGCGATGCGGGTCGGCGAGCCACCACGGGTCGTTCTTGACGATGCTCGGCATGACCGGGATGTTGCGGCCGAGCCCGACCTTCAACCATTCATTGTTGACCTTGGGCTGGATGAAATACTTCAAGAAATCCTTGGCCACAGCGACGTTTTTCGCCCCTTGCGGGATCAGCGCATTGACCACGGTGAGCTGGCTCGGCACCGGCTTGCCCTCGTTGCTGAGCGGCAGGCCCATGGTGACGATGTCATTGTAATCCTGCTGGTTCTTGATGATCGCGACCTCGGTGGAGATGGTGCCGTCGATATCCGCGACCATCAGCTTGGAGTGGAAGGCGTTGTTGTCGTCGGCATCGTTCCAGTTGATCGCTCCCGGCGGCACATAGCCCTGCTTGTAGGCGGTCGTCGGATAGCTGAGCGCCTTGATCACCGCCTGCTTGACCTGCGGATCGTCGAGATGCAGCCGGCCGTCCTTGGTCACGATGCCCTGGCCGCCATAGGCGATCAGGAAATAGTGGAACGTGTTGTTCGGATCCACGCCCTGGGTAGTGATCTGCAAGCCGAGGGCATAGACGTTGCGCATGCCTTGGGCGCGCAATTTGTCCTGCACCGGCTTGAAGAAGTCCCAGAAGGCATCCCAGGTTTTTGGCGCCTCCGACATTTTGTAGCCGGCCTTCTCGACCAACGAATTCCAGATGTGGAAGGGCAGGACCGCGCCGGTGAACGGCACGCCATAATAGCTGCGCGTTTTGGTAACGCTGTTGTAGCAATTCGCCGAGAGCAGCGCCGTCTGGCTATATTGCGACTTCTGCGTCTCGACGATGTCGGTCAGGTCGACCAGCTTGCCCTGCCAGGCGAAGAGCGCGACGATCTCCGCGGGGTTGGCGGGGAACAGGTCCGGGACCTCGCCGCTGGTCATCGCCGAGATGACCTTCTGGCGGTGCGGCGCATAAGGAACGATGCTGTAATCGATCGTATTGCCGCTGGCCTTCTCGTAATCCGAGAAGATCTTTTTGATCGATACGTCTTCTTCGTGCGCGAAGCCCTGGACCCACCACACCGTCGCGGTGGTTGCGGCGGCATTGGCGATGTAGGGCCGCGCCAACGACCCGGCTGCGATCAAACCTACGGAGCTGCGCAACACCGAGCGCCGAGTCAACCGTCCCATCCTGGCCTCCATCCCTGATTGGCAGTTCGAGCTTGGCGAAGCTTCTTGCTTGAAATTTTGCATTAAGAAATGGCGGCAAAACCGAAACCAAGTCAAGCCCGCATGCCACGGCGCCCGGATCGTCACCGCCGCTGCCTCGGCAGGCGGGATTCCGCAGCCATCGCCGATATGGGCGGGCTATCGGGGTCGGCTTCCGGCGGTCGAGCCGGCCTCGCGCCGATAGGGGAAAATCCGAGCCCCAGGGTTCAGCCCGAAGCGACCGAACCGTCCGATACCCGCTCGGTTCCATCCGCGGCGCCCGCGAGCATATCGGGCGCTGGCGGCTGCGGCGTCAGGGTGACCCGCAACAGGGTCAGATGCCCGCCGAACGCAGGGCGTTCGTTTGAGAGCAGCAATTCGAGCGGCCGATCCGGCAGGTCATCGAGCATCAGGGTGAGTTCGGTCTCGATTATGCCGGCGCCCGCAGGGCGGATCACGGTACGGGTCAGCGTGGCGCCCGCCGTCGCCTCCACGACAAAACTATGTTCGGCCGCCTCGGGCGAGACGTCGACCAAGAGGGTTATTGACCAGACACCCGGCGGCAGCATGATGTTCGGGCCGCGCAACAGGCAGCGCGCCCGGCCGGTGATGTCGACGCCGCCGGCTAGGGGTGCCTCCAGCCGGTCACCGGTAAAAAACAGTTCGGGCGCCCAGGTGATCGGCGACAGCGCAAGACCCGTAGAATGTTCGAGATAGGGACTTAGGGCGCCGCTCGCGATCGCCCGCTCGCCGGGATCGAGGCTCTCCCACCAAGCCGCGATCTCGCTCGGGTCGAGAATGCGACTGCCTTCACTGTCCAATCTGCCGACGATTTCGGCAATCTCGCCGTCGCTGACGTCGAGTTGCAGGTGGCGCGCGACCGCTGCCGCCATCGACAGCCGATCCTTGCCTTCACGTTCCGCACGTAAAATGAGCACGCCCGGTGCCTCGCTAAAGCTTACGACTGAGGCGCAACTGCTGGCGATCCGCCGGGTCGCCGCCACAATTCCTATCCCTTGCCCGATGAAGAGATCGGCAAGTGCCGCCCTAGGATCATCCAGCCCGACGACAAGGGGGCAGCCTGACTCAGCCAGCGCGCGTCTTACCCGGCCTCCTGGATGGCGTAATGCAACCGTACCTTGCGACGTGCCCTGTTGGAGCAGATTTCGGGCGATTTCTTCAAGAGTATTGGCATGGACTATCTCGCTCTGGCCTAGCGCTCCTTGCCCAAGTTGAAGGGTCAAATTATCGCACCATTCAGCAAAGCGACCCGACAATCCAATAACGAAAAGGAGCATTTGCCCCACCTATTCGATTTGGTGCCTCGAAACACTTTCTAACTCGGTGCCCGATGGGGAACCGGACGGTGAGATTCCGCGAACTTTCCCCGCAACTCCAAGTGACCTGGCGTTTCAAGCGGCAGCCGAGTTATTGGCGTCGGCGGGCAACACGCTCTAGAGATCGAGCACCGCTCTAAAATCATTCTCCGATCCGATCGGGGCGTTTGGATGGCGGATCGCCACTGGATTCAGAATGACATTTCCGAACGCCAGCTGTCCCTTCGCATTTTCGCTGCCAACGAGCACCCGAATCTCTAGGCCGGGGCCATCTGCCTCGTCGATCGAGAACGTAATTTCCGGCGCGTAGACCCCCTCGTTCCGGGGTTGAAAGCTGGACCTGGCGAGGGGTCTTCCTGCATACGCGTCGATGATAAAGGTGCACGCCGCGGCGTCTCGCGAGAGCCCGAGAAGCACTCGCGCCGTCCAAGATCCGGGAGGCAATTGGATATAGGGTCCGTAAATCAGGAACCGATCGGTGCCTGATACACTAGACACGTCCAGGACATCGGTCGGCCTCTTGCCAGGATCGCTGGCGACGATGAAAAGATCACGAGTCCAAACAATCTGGCCGATTGCTCCACCTGAAAAGGCACCTGCATAGGCGGCCAGCGCGCCATCGACCATTGGCTTACCTGCATCCGGAATGCGTGATGACCAATCCTCAGCACTGGTTCCCGGGTAAACTAACCCTATATCCGCCAGCTCATCCACTATGCGCACCGCATCGCTCTCGCCCATCACAATCTGAAAGTGACGTGCAATCGCCGATAAAACGGCGATAGCGTCTCCCTCCGTCCCTTTTCCGGGAATTGTGAGTGCCCCGTCTAGCAAGCCAAACCGCATTACGAAGGGGCAGCTATTGGCAACGGCCCTCGTTATCTCCCTCAAGTCTGCATCGGTTTCGATCAGAATGTCAGCTACGGCAATCCGCGGATCGTCGAGCGCCACGACGAAACGAGCTTTGGTTTCGGCAAGCGCCGCCCGCAGTCCCTCGTCGGGCTGTCTTGCCCCCATGACGATGTGCGTGGCACTGGTCCGGATTAGCGCGAGCGCGAGTTCACCTAGCGCGGAGGGAGCGGCCTCATAGCCCAACATGTCCGCTAACGAAGGCCATGACTTAACGGCTACCGTGCCTCCCGACAGACTGGCGATGCGCGCGACGGCAGCGTCGCACCATTCTGCAAATCGCCCCGGGAGCCCGATGGAGAGGAAGATCACATTCTCACCCGATAGATCGCTTATCGGCTGTCACCCTAGCGAGCGTCCTGCTGGAATGTCGAGATGGTCCGAGGCCGGCGGGAACGTATGGTCCGTTCTTCGCGCACGAACACCGGTTTGGGTTGGTTGTGCGAGCCGGCGATCAGTGATAATGATTTGAGATCAAGTGTTGAGCCTGCGCCAATCTGCGCAGGAGAGATCGCCGCCTCGGTTGACGAGCGGACCCATAATGAAGATGCGCCGGGCGAATTTCGTAACCATCCCGCGGTCGCAGCTTTTCGGCATGAGGGGGACGGTCCGTCGTGCAGCTGGCGCTTCCCGGTATCAGATGGCTTCAGTCGGCCAACTCACTCATCGGGTCTCTGGGTGTTCGCGTTAGGCAAGGTGGAGCGCTTTCGCCACCACGGATTGCAACAGCCCTTTACCGCGGAATACTTGAGCGCGAACCGGATCTCGACGGTCTTAGAAATCAGATTAGCCGGCTTCGGTCCGGAGCCCCCCTTGAACAGGTTGTCCGAAATTTTATCACCTCGCCCGAATTTCGTTCGAGCTTTCTCGAACGCGTCGTCCCAGCTGTCCAACTGCCCGACCTGCGGGCCTTAGTGCCCAGCAACTACGAAGTGGAGAACACCTGCCTTGGCGACGTCGTGGTTTATGTTGCTCGCAGTGCCGCCGACATCGGCTTGATGGCGTCCCTTATCGACCGGCATCGCTACTACGACCGGTTCGGCGTTTGGTCTCCGGTGATTGATCTCGATAAGGAGATCACCGCGGCAATAGTGCGTGGTCTTGGCGCGAAAAGTTGCTTCGAACTCGGATGCTTTACTGGTCCTGTGATCAGTCTTCTGGCAGATGCAGGGATCAAAGTCCTCGGAACGGAGGTGAGTCATCTCGCCTTTGCGTTTGCCTATCCGAATATACGCGACGCGATGCTCTATGGCGATCTTCTCGCGCTCGACATTGACCAACGCTTCGATGTCGTCCTGTGCATGGACGTCCTTGAACATGTCGATCCGCTGCGGCTGGACTCCTACATCGAGAGGATTGCGTCTCTCCTCAATGAGGACGGGTATGTGTATCTGAATTCGCCAATGTGGGGTAGCGACCCTACTTTTGGGCTTTTTGAAGAGCCATATCTTGCTGAATGGCGATCAGTCGCCGATGCATCGTACTGGCGCCATTGGCCGTGTGATGACAAAGGCTGGCCGGCGCACGGGCACCTCGTTTGGGCGAGCCCGGGTTGGTGGTCGCAGAAATTTGAGGAACATGGCCTCGTGCGCGACTCGCTTATCGAGGAGGCCATCCACCGCTGCCTCTCTGGATTCTTCGCCGGTGCAATAGGGCGTCGGTGTTTGTTCGTGCTGCGCCGGGCAGTGAATACGCGTTCATCGGCAAGGGTGGCTGCCGAGATCAGCGATGTGCTGTCAAATCTGCCGGGGATCCCGAGAGGCCGTCCCAATAATCGTCAATCGTAGGGGTGGCCGATGAGACCAAGCATGATCCAGGGCTGGCTCTCCGAATTGGTCTCGCCCGAGAGGGCCGAGCAGCGAATCTCGACTCCATCCTCGTGCTCGGTGACCGACCGTTCGAGCTGCCGCCGCATGATCAACTCGAGAAGCTCCATGCGCTCACGGTGCCGTGCGGCGATCGCCCGTAGCGCCGGATCAACTGCATTTCGAAGCGCGGCGAAAAATCGTAAGGTGAGGCCAACCTTGAAGTTCCAAAATCCGTTCTCGGTGCGACGCACCCCTTCAGCGTCGACCGTGAGCGCGGCGATCGTGTCGACGATCCCGCCATCGTAGCGGCACGTCTCGACACAAAAACTCTCCAGCCCTCGGTCGATAGCTGCGGCCAGGCGGGGATCGGAGATATAACGAGCCGCCTGGGTCAGCGCCAACAGTGCCGCGCTGTGACAGTCGACGAAGGCAACCCGGGGGCTGTCCATCCTCATGAGAAAGCCTGATGCCGGCTGGTTGCTGATGGCATCAAATCGCAATTCGAATTCGAGCAACACGTCGCAGAGGCGCTTGAGGCGGCGCAAATAATCCGTGGCCTGCGTGACCCGATACATCGTCACGACCGCCAAAATTACAAAAGCAAGCTCGCGCGAAAAGATAGTATTTGGCTGCCAATGATGCCGATCTACATAGAGGTCAAAGTAAAACCCGATATAGGTATCGACGAGCGACCGCAGATCTTCCTCCTCTATCCGCGGGTCGCGCCCGACGCCGCCAAGCGCGCAGGAAGCAAAACATTTAGCAAAGGCGTTAATTACGACTCCGTAATCATAGGAGATACTAAAATCATACGCAGCTTGTTGACTGGCTTGTGCTTTGATCGCATCTCGCATTAGGCGAAAATAATCACCGACACGATCGTAAAAGCCACCTGCGGTGAGCAGCTTGTATTCCGCGGCAAGGAGACGGGAGCCGCGCTGGGTTCCAGGAAACGCATAGCGTGCGGCGACTCGGTGCAGCCGTCCTCCAGATCCGCGCACGGCCTCGAGGCCAGAGAGCTGAGCTGGGTCGCGCGGAATCGAATGGAGGGCGACCGAATCCCCGGAGATTTGATCTGGTCTGATTGAATAGTATGAGGCACCCAGGCTTTCGCGTAATATTTTCCTGCTGGTGCTCGTAGCGAACAACGCGGTTCCGCTGTCGGTAACAATATTTCTAAAATCACAGTTCTGAAGGTTGCTGTGTCCGATAGCAATGACGACGTCAGATACCTGGATCACGGGGTCAAGGTGTAGTGATGCTGCTATAGCTATCAGCATCGAGCGCGTATCAACTTCGTATGTGTAAATTATCCGGCCAAGATATATGGAAGTCCAGAAATACGTGAAATGTAAATCTGCGACTTGTTGCAATTTCAAATTGTTATTATTTATATCGCTCTTGATTGCGGATACAAAATTTTCGATCATTATTTTAAATCGCCGTGCTCTATAGGTAAATTCAACGTAATTACCGGAAAATGTTAAATTATCCGTATTCCTCTCGTCATGAAAACGTATGCCTGCCGCGATATCACCAGATAATGTGTTATGTTTTAGTTGCATCAACGAGTGACGATAACTGATAACATTACCTTCTTTTCCCGTGAGATTCAGCTGTGGCGCGCTGATCCGGCGGAAAATAAAGGGTCCGAAGCACATCGAGCGCACGAACTTTACTATCTCTGTAGTTTCATGGGGGAATTTTTTCCAGACTTCCGGTCTGCATAGAAATTCAAGTACCTTTGCATTGTCATCTGTCCAAAACCAGCCATCCGCACCTAAATTTTCTGTCTCGGAAATCGCCGAGAACGTTAAATCAGTGGCCAAGTTGATTGACCGGTACATGCGACGAATCAGGAACTCCGCCGCTGCGAAAGCATCTGTCGGCAGTGATGACATTTCCCAACTTGATTGAAATCCAGAATAATGGGTGGACTATACCAGCCGAACTTTTTTCGGCAAGGGGGAGCTGGCTTGCAACGTGCGCCGCCTGAGCCCGGGATAGGGTGAGCTGCTGCCGCTGTTGTCGCTTGCCGGGGCCGGCGCGGATCGGTAGGGTGGCCGCTTTCCCGCCCCGTCGCCCGATCGCGTTCGAGATGCCGCCGCTGCCCGATCCCCGCTCCGACGACCCGGTCTATTTCCTGTTGCACATCCCGAAAACCGCAGGGCAGACGATCCAATTCCACCTCGCCGACCACTGCGCGCCGGGCGTCTACTGGCGGTCGCGGGCGATGGTGCGGCGCGGGCGGCGGGCAAAGCCCGATGGCCTGCCCGATCCGGATCGGGCGCGGGTCATCTCGGGGCATCATATCGGCCGATCGCTGGAGGCGTTGTTCCCCGGCCGGCAGATCCGCCGCATCGTCCTGCTGCGCGACCCGCTATCGCTGCAGATCTCCTTCTACAACTGGCAGATGATGGACAATCTGGCGAACGGGCTGGGGACTTACAGTTTCGATCGCCATTTGCGGGCATTGCCGCACGATTTCATCGCGCATTTCCTGTTGTGGCGCTGGCTGGAGATCCCGTGGCCGGTGCTGATGACGATGTCGCAGGCGAAAAAACAGCGAACCCTCGAACGGATGCTGGCCGATTTCTGGTTTGTCGGGGCGCATACCGATTGCGATCGGGTGGTCGAGGCGCTGAGCCTCGAACTGGGGGTGCCGCCCGCCGCGGCGCGGCGCAACAGCGCCAGCGAGCTGCAGGCCCGAACCGGCTGGCGGCTGCTGACCGCCGATGCGCTGGCGCCCGCGACCCGCGCCGCGATCCTCGCCGATAATCGGCTCGACCGGGCATTGTGGGAACGCTGGCGCGGCGTCGGCTTCGACACCGCGGCGATGCGCTCCCGCCCGCACCCGCCGGTCGAGAACAGCGGCTTTCTCGGCCATGAAGCGATCCGCCCCTGGTGCATGCTGGGCCGTTTTGCCGAGCGCCGGTGGACCGGCTGGCGGCGGCCGAGCGGCGGTCCGCTGGTTTCGCAGGGGGATCAGGCCCGCGCCGCCGGCGAATGGGAACTGGCAGCCCGATATTACCGCGCGGCGCTGCGCGCCATGCCGGAGGCGTCGGCGATCTGGGTCCAATACGGGCACGCCTTGAAGGAAACCGGGCATGTCGTCGAGGCCGAGGAGGCCTACCGGCAAGCGCTGCGCGTCGGCGCGGACATGGCCGATACCCATCTGCAGCTCGGCCATGCGCTGAAGCTTCAGGGACGGACCGACGAGGCGGCGGCGGCCTATCTGCGGGCGGCGGCCCTCGATCCGGCGTTGCGGCATGCGCGCCGCGAACTGATCGGCCTCGGCTGGACCCCGGCGCGCATCGACCAGCGGGTGCAGGCGGCGACGGTCGCCGGCTGACGGCAGCGATCGCCGCCTTCCGCGGCCGGCGTTATCCGCCGCCGACCGGGAGCTTGTGCAGAAAGCCGGTGCGTTGCGCCGCACCCGCCGCCATGAAGGCGGCGTCCTGACCGGACAGGATGAATCGCGCACCCAGTTCGATGTAGCGCGGCATGATTGCTTCGTTGTAGATCCCGGCCATCCCCGGGAACTTGCCATGCCGGCGCGCGCCGGCGATCATCGTGCGATAGGCCTCGGCCACCTTTTCGTTGCCGAAATCGCCGTGGATGCCCATCTCGGCGCACAGATCGTTGGTGCCGATCAGCAGCACATCGACCCCCGGCACCGAGGCGATCTCCGCGGCATTGCCGATCGCGGTCGGCGTCTCCAACATCACGATGGTCAGATTGGCGGCGTTGAGCGCCGATGCCGCCTCGCCCGAACTCGCCGAGCGCAGCCCGTAATGCGGCCCGATGCCGCCCATCGAGCGGTGGCCGACTGGCGGGTATTTGAGCCGGTCGACGACCTCGCGGGCTTCGGCGACGGTGTCGACATGCGGCATGACGATGCCGAGCGCGCCATTGTCGAGCGCCCGCGTGGCGATCGCGTATTCGCCGTTCGGCACCCGCGCGATCGGCGCGATCCCGGCATCCAACGCCGCGGTCGAGATCTGGGCGCAGGCTTCGAGCGACATGACCCCGTGCTCCATATCGAGAAACAGCCAGTCGAAGCCGGCCACCGCCATCGCCTTGGCGATCTCGACGCTGCGGGTCATGCGCACGCCGACGCCGAGCGACAGCCGGCCCTGTTCGAGCTTTTCGCGCGCGACGTTGCGGATTGCGGCAGGCATCGGCGGTTCTCCCTGTGATTTCCGCTATCGGATCAGCCAGCCTGCCCGTTCCCGTCGCCGACTGCAAGGTGCGGCCTGGGATCGCCGGTCCTGATCAACCGGGTTGCATTCGTCCCGGCAGGGCGGCATTAAATCCGGCGGAGCCGCGGCGGATCGCCTCGCGCGGGGCGGCTCGCAGCGGCGCAGATTTGCCCGGTCGGCTCGCACCTCGCGCCAAGGAGGAACCAACGATGTCGGCACTTGCCCAGCGCTACAATGTCGGCGGGGTCTTTCTGCCGCGGCCGTTCAAGGTCCGCCGGCTCGGCCATTTCGGCTTCAATGTCGAAAAATTGCCGGAGGGCCGCGCGTTCTATGGCGACCTGCTCGGCTTTACCGCTTCCGACACGCTCGATTTTTCGCGGGCGCCCTGGTTCCCGAAGGATGCCGATCTCGGCGACCCGCGCGGCTATTTCATGCGCTACGGCACCGACCATCACGCCTTTGTGCTGTTCCCGAAGCGGGTGATGGACCATCGCGCCGACCGCAAATTTGCGCCCGAGGTCACGATCAACCAGATCACCTGGCAGTGCGGCAGCCTCAAGGAGGTCACCGACGCCCATGGCTATTTCGAGGAACAGCAGGTCCGGGTCCAGCGCGTCGGCCGCGACATGCCGGGCAGCAATTGGCATGTCTATGTCTACGACCCCGACGGGCATACCAACGAGTTTTACTATGGGATCGAGCAGATCGGCTGGAACCGGCTGAGCAAGCCGCGCGAGATGTATTATCGCGGCTTTAACGAAAAGCCGCCGCTGCCGCAGATGTCCGAGGCCGCGGAGCTGGCTGAGGCATATGGCAAGGGCATCGAAGTGCTGGCGGGCCACCAGCCCAAAGAGACCCTGCCCGCGACCTACGATGTGGAAGGGGTGCTTGTTGCCGCGCCCGTTCAAGATCACCAAGGTCGGTCCGGTCAGCCTGTTCGTCGACGATGTCGAGCGCGCCGAAGCCTTCTATCGCGAGCGCCTCGGTTTTGTCCGCAGCGAGCAGACCAGCTATCGCGGCGCCCGATGCGTGTTTTTGCGATGCGGCGCCGAGCACCACAGCCTGGGCCTGTTCCCGAGGGAATTGCGCCGCTCGCTGGGGCTGAGCGAGCACACGAGCTGCATGTCGTTCGGGGTCGAGGTCGCCAGCTATGCGCAGTTGCGGGCGGCCGTATCCTTTTTGAAGGAGCATGGCGTCAGCTTTATCGACTCGATCCCGCCCGAACTCTATCCCGGCATCGATTACTCGGCTTTCGCGCTCGACCCCGACGGCCATTGCATCCAGCTCTATTACTACATGGAGCAGGTCGGTTGGGACGGCCGGGTCCGCCCGGCGGCCGAGCGTCGTTCGATCGGGCGCCAATGGCCCGAGGCGCTGGAGCCGCTGTCGGACACCTATGTCGACCAGGTCTTCCAAGGCCCGTTCGGCTAGCCGCCGACCGGATCGGCGCATCGGTGACGCCCGACGCGTATCTGGTCGCGTCAAAAGGCTGGGGTACGTCGCCTAACCTACAGCAAACTGACTTGCTATCGCACGGCGAGCCGATGGCGCGGGGCGGCGATTGCCGGTATCGTGCGGTGCGGCTAACGCTGGGAGGATGGGATGATCAAGGGGCTGCATCACAATGCCTATCGCTGCCGGGATTCGGAGGAGACGCGGGGGTTTTACGAGGATTTTCTGGGGCTGAAACTGGTCAGCGCCTTTGAGATCGACGAGGGGCGGGCGCTGCACACCTTTTTCGAGATGGATGACGGTTCCTGCCTCGCGTTTTTCGAGGTGCCGGGCGCGCCGTTCGAGTTCAAGCGCCAGGACGCGTTGGACCTGCACATAGCGCTCGGCGTCGAGCCCGATGTTTTCGACCGCATGCTGGACAAAGGGAAAGCGCAAGGCATCGAGGTGCGCGGTCCGGTCGATCACGGCTTTGTCCGCTCGATCTATTTTCGCGACCCGAACGGCTACATTATCGAACTGACCGCCCCCACCGGTCTGCACGGCGAAATCATGGACCCGGTAATCTCAAAGCCGCACGACGCGCTCGCCCATTGGCAGGCGGCAAAAGGCCACTGACCGGCTTTTGGTGTTTAGAGGCAAGCGCGTTATGACCGGGTGTTTCCCCGGGCTGCCGGGTTTCGGTCTGCGGGCGAGTTCCCCTGGCATTCAAAATATTCGCTCCTGCTCGGGCGGTCATCGCCGGACTTGTTCCGGCCATCCAATTGCCCCAACCGAAGTCGAAGAAAGGCGTGGATTACCGGGACGAGCCCGGTGACGACCGTCCGGCTCAAGATCGCGGTGATCGGCGCCGGCATCGGCGGGCTCAGCGCCGCACTGTCGTTGCGCCGGGCCGGCTTTGCCGTCGATGTCTACGAGCGGGCGGCGGAACTGACCGAAATCGGCGGCGGCATCAATATGGGCCCGAACGCCGCGCGCATCCTCTATCGGCTCGGCCTCGGCCGGGGGCTCGAGCGCGAGGGCGTGCGCCCGGTCGGCAGCCACCAGCGCCGCTGGGACGACGGGCATACCCTGCAGCGCTCGCCGCTCAACCCGCGCTGCGACGAGCTTTACGGCGCGCCGCATATCACGATCCACCGCGCCGATCTGCTGGCGCTGATCGCCGCCGGCTTGCCGGCCGGGCAGATTCATCTCGGCCACCATCTGGCCGGGCTGGTCGACCGCGGCGACCGGGTCGAGGCCTGGTTCGAGAACGGCGCGCAGATCGCCGCCGATGTGGTGGTCGGCGCCGACGGCATCCATTCGGCGGTGCGTGCCGCGCTGTTCGGCGAGGAGGCGCCGCGCTTTGCCGGCTGCGTCGCTTATCGCGGGCTGGTGCCGGCCGAACATATCGCCGATCTCGGGCTCGAACCGGGCTCGCAATCCTGGCTCGGTCCCGGGGCGCATCTGGTGCATTATTACGTCTCGCGCGGGCGGCTGCTCAATTTCGTCGGCTGGACCGAGCACGACAGCTGGAACCGCGAGGACTGGACCGACCGCGCCACGGTCGCCCGCGCCCTCGCCGCCTTCGAAGGCTGGCATCCGCAGGTGCGGCGAATCATCGCCGCCGCCGAAACCTGCTTCATCTGGGCATTGTTCGATCGCGATCCGCTGCCGCGCTGGTCGGTCGGCCGCACCACCCTGCTCGGCGACGCCTGCCACCCGATGTATCCGTTCATGGCCCAGGGCGCGGCGCAGGCGATCGAGGACGGCGCCGCGCTTGCCGGCTGCCTGGCCGCCGGCGGCGATCCGGCCGAAGCGCTGCGGCAATACGAGCGGCTGCGTCTGCCGCGCGTCACCCGCCTGCAGCAGATGTCGCGCGCCAACAAGACCCGCTATCATCTGGCCGACGGTCCGGCGCAACAGGCCCGCGACGCCGAATGGGCGAAAGCCGGCGACCGCTCGCCGGAGGCGCTGCGCTGGCTCTATGGATTCGACGCCGGCGCGATCGAGAAGCTGCCGGGGTCATAGCCGGCTTGCCCGGGCCGAACCCGGCCGGCCCGGAACCTGCCGCGGCGACGCGTTTGGCTGCGGCGCGGACCGCGCGACGGCGTATGATGACGCGATGACGATGCTGCCGATCCCGTTTGTTCTCGCCGCCGCGATGGCGCTGGCGCCGCTCGGAACTGAGCAGCAGGCGCGCCTCGCCGCCTGGCTGAACTGGGCCGCGGCGTATCGCGACTGCTACGAGCCGGCGCCGTTCAGCCTGCGCATCGACGAGAAATTCACCGCCCGCTGCATCGAACGCACCTTGCGGCAGCAGCAGGACGGCCCACCCGAGCAGCGCGCCGCCACCGACGCGCTGATCGCCGAGACGCCACGGCTGATCGCGATGCTGAACGCGCCGGCGGTCGCGCACCGGGGCGGCAAAAACTCCGCCAAACTCGACCCGCCGGGGCGCTGATCGGACGAACCCGGCAGGAAGGGATTGCGGCTCGGCCGAACCCGCCCGATTCGGACCCGATCGCCACCGGCGGCCCACCATTCCGATCTTCGCCCGACGGCCGGCCGATCGTGTAGGATGAGCGGCCGCGCGCTCTATCCGCGTGCGCCCGCAATACGCATGGAGCTTCAGGAATGACCGACACGCCCGATTACACGCCGCCCAAGGTCTGGGTTTGGAACAAGCCGAGCGGCGGCCGGTTCGCCAACATCAACCGGCCGATCGCGGGCCCGACGCACGAGAAGGAGCTGCCGGTCGGCCGCCACCCGCTGCAGCTCTACTCGCTGGGCACGCCGAACGGCGTCAAGGTCACGATCATGCTCGAGGAGCTGCTGGCCCTCGGCCATAAGGGCGCGGAGTACGATGCCTGGCTGATCAAGATCGGCGACGGCGACCAGTTCGGCAGCGGCTTTGTCGCGATCAACCCGAATTCCAAGATCCCGGCGCTGCTGGACCGCAGCGGTCCGAAGCCGATCCGGGTGTTCGAAACCGGCGCGATCCTGATGTACCTGGCCGAGAAGTTCGGCGCGTTCCTGCCGACCGAAACCGCGGCGCGCGCGGAATGCCTGTCATGGCTGTTCTGGCAGATGGGCAGCACGCCCTATGTCGGCGGCGGCTTCGGCCATTTCTACGCCTATGCGCCGGTCAAGATCGAATACGCGATCGACCGCTTCACGATGGAAACCAAGCGCCTGCTCGACGTGCTCGACCGCCGGCTCGGCGGAGAGCGAATATGTCGCCGGCGCCGACTACACGATCGCCGACATCGCGATCTTCCCGTGGTATGGCGGGCTGGCGAAGTTTGGCCAATACGGGGCGGCCGAGTTCCTCGCGGTCCACGAGTACAAGAACGTCCAGCGCTGGGCCGACACGCTGCTCGAACGGCCGGCGGTGAAGCGCGGGCGCATGGTCAACCGCCTCTCCGGCGAGCCGTCGAGCCAGCTGCACGAGCGCCACGACGCCAGCGACTTCGACACGAAGACGCAGGACAAGCTCGCCGCGGCGGACTGAGCAAGGTTTCCCGCGGCGCATCCCGACATTCCGCCTCCCCCGGGCTTGACCCGGGGGTCCGGGTCCTCATTCGCGGACGCCGGAGCAAGAAGACGTAGATGGCCGGGTCAAGCCTCCCCCTATCCTGGAGATGTCCCCCTGCCCTTCCCCCGGGTGTGCGCAACCCCCGACCCGCCTACATCTGTCCCGGCCGTCCTCGTTCCGGCGATGTCGACGAGGGGCGTGGTGCATCACCGCGACCCGGCTGACGATGACGACTCCGAGGAGGGCCGCTGCGCTGCACTGCAACCGTATTCGCAGAACCGGACAGCCATGGGTCAAGCCCGGCCACGGGGATGCGAGAGGCGTGGTTCTAAGCAGCCCTCAAAGCGGGTTTGGACCGACGACTTCCCAGCGGTGGCGCTCGAAGAGTTTCTCGGCGTTCGTCGTCGTCTGCTCGGGCGGCGCTCCGCGAGCGCCTCGATCAAGCCGCCGGCGGCGGCCGGGGTGTAGAGAAACAGGACGCGGCCGGTTTCGCTGCCGGTGTTCTTCCAGGCATGCGGGATGTCGCGCGGCATGAACGCGCAAGTCCCGGGGCCGCCGGCGGTGACCTCGTCGCCGATCTTGAAGGTGAACTCGCCGGCGAGCACCCAGGCGACCTCGTCGCTGTCATGGTGCAGATGGAAGAGGCTCGCGGTGCCGGCCGGCAGGGTTTCCTCGAACATCATGATGCTCTCGTCGGTCTCGCGGCCGAGCAGCTTCATGGCAAAGGAGCGGCCGGGCGTCGGCGAGGCGAAATGCTTGCCGCCGCCCGCGGGTACGACAAAGCCTTTCGCTGCGGTCATGTCGGTGTCCTCCCTGTGGCCGAATGAGGATAAAATTCGGCGGCTCGATCCATCTACGCGCGGACTTGCCGCGCTCGTCCGCGCCAGCGAACACTACTACAATGACGAATCCGAGGTGGAGCGCTTCGTCCAGGCCGTGGGTGAGGGCGGGTATAACCCGCCGTGACGCCCACGCAACCGATGGCGGATTGCGCGGCGCCCCACCCGCGCTACGCTTGCTGCGTGACCCGAGCCTCCGACCTGGAATCCGCAGAGACCCTTCTTGACGCCCTCGGCCACACCCAATAAGTCAAAGCGGTCGGGGAACGGCCGCTACAGGGATATGACGGACGATCTTAAAGACACGACCACCATGGAAGCCGTCGCGGAGGATTGGGCGAAAGTGAAGCTGCCGCCGCGCTTGACCGGCCTGCCGATGGCGGTGTGGATTACCGAAAACGACGGCTATCCGCACGATGTGCGGGTCAAAGTCAGCCTTCTTCATGGCGGTCGCGGCTCCTGGCGCACGGCGCCGGCGACAGCCGTGCGACCGCAGCCACAGAAAATCTGCGCCGGGCAGCTTGCCGGCCGCTGATGTCGCGCTCGTTAGTCGCTCGATCGACCTCAACCGTGACGTGATCATTGATTATTGGAACGATATAATCGACTTTGATGCAGTTAAGCCGCGGCTGCAACAGGTAAAGCCGTAAACGGCTTCGATCTCGGGGACGCAATGTGAGCGAGGAGTTTCGCATCGCGCAGCAACCGTAGGGCGTTGTCCACACCCGCCCTACGCTTGCTCTCCGGCGCAGAGCCGGGCGCTCCGCTGGTGCGCGTTACTCGGCGGCGGCGGCGCCTTGGGGTCGGCTCCAGCGGCAGTCCCGGATGGCCGGTCAGCTCTTCGCCGAGCTTCCACATCTCGAGCGCCCGCTTTTTCATCCTTGGAAGCGTTTCGGAGATCTTGCCGGTGTCGAGATCGGCGGCAACGCCCGGATAGCCGGCCCGCGCGATCATCGCCGGCAGTTTTCCGGTTTCGAACTGCTCGAGGGT